>WGLR01000045.1 GCA_016125475.1 Betaproteobacteria bacterium | reverse complement strand
TCTGCGTCACGCGCTGTACATGCCGGCCGTCGTGGCCTACAGCCGCTGTGCCGCATTCGCCCCGTTCGTGCAGCGTCTGAAGGCCGCTGGCAAACCGCCCAAGGTCATCATCGTTGCCCTGATGCGCAAGCTCGTCGCCATAGCTCACGCGATCCTCAAGTCCGGGCGACCCTTCGATCTCACCCGACATCTCACTTGATTTCCATAACGGTATCTACGGACCTGCCCGCAACCCTCGGTCGCGAGAGCGTGGGGAGCAGCCTTGTGCACGCAGCCGGCGGTTCGTTGCGTAGGGTGCGCAGGGCGCACCGGGCGAGGTCCCATTCCTCGCGGTGGGTCTGATGGGGAACAACGCGTTGCGTTGTCCGCGTGGGCCGTGCCCATCCTACGGACCTGCCCGCAACCCTCGGCCGCGAGAGCGTGGGGAGCAACCTTGTGCACGCAGCCGGCGGTTCGTTGCGTAGGGTGCGCAGGGCGCACCGGGCGACGTTCCACTCCTCGCGGTGGGCTTGCGGGAACCGCGCGTTGCATTCTCCGCGTGGGCCGTGTCCACCCGACGGGCCTGCCTTCCACCCCCAGCCTTCTCCGCACGCGGGGGTGGTCGGGCGGGGAGCGCTACAGCGCCCGCAAGATGTCGTACCCGCTCAGCAGGTATGTCCTGTCGTCCGCCTTGAAGTCCTTCACGAGCACCGCCGGGTGCTCCGGCGTGATCATCGACGCGAGCAGTTCCACGGGTGTGTCGATGTCGACGAACCGGAACACCTTCTGCAGGATCGTCCTGACGGGCTCGTGACGGATCTTGGGATCCTTCACCATGCACGCGTAGACGTGTCCTTCGCTGAGTGACCCCACGATGCGTCCGTCCTGCGTGATGGGGATCTGCGAGAAGTCGTGCTCGCTCATGATCCGGATGGCCTCGGACACGGGCTCGTGCTCGTCGAGGGACACGAGCGCCGCCACCCGCTTGTTGCGCACGAGGTCGCGGGCCGTCGTGCCTTCGACGGGCTCGTATCCCATCATCCGCATCCAGTCCGGATTGAACATCTTGCCCACGTAACGCGTGCCGTGGTCGTGGAAGATCACGACGACGGTCTCGCCTTCCCGGAAGCGGTCCTTCAGCTGCAGGAGCCCCGCTATCGCGGCCCCGGCGGAGTTGCCCACCCAGATGCCTTCCTGGCGCACGATCTCGCGCGTGTAGATCGCGGCGTCGCGATCGGTCACCTTCTCGAAGTGGTCGATGATCGAGAAGTCCACGTTCTGCGGCAGGAAGTCCTCGCCGATGCCTTCGGTCACGTACGGATAGATCTCGTTCTTGTCGAAGACGCCGGTGTCCTTGTACTTCTTGAAGATCGACCCGTAGGTGTCGATCCCCCAGATCTTCACGGCGGGATTCTTCTCCTTCAGGTACCGGCCGGTGCCGCACGCGGTGCCGCCGGTCCCGACGCCGACCACGAGGTGGTCGATGCGCCCGCCGGTCTGCTCCCAGAGTTCGGGACCGGTCGACTCGTAGTGCGCCTGCGAATTGCTGAGGTTGTCGTACTGGTTCGCCTTCCAGGCGTTCGGGGTCTCGCGCACGAGACGCGACGACACGGAGTAGTACGAGCGCGGATCCTCGGGGTCGACATCCGTGGGACACACGATGACCTCCGCGCCGAACGCGCGCAGGGCGTGCACCTTCTCCATCGACTGCTTGTCCGTCGTCGTGAAGATGCACTTGTAGCCCTTCACGATCGCGGCGATCGCGAGGCCCATGCCGGTGTTGCCGCTGGTGCCCTCTATGATCGTGCCGCCCGGCTTCAGCAGACCGTCACGCTCGGCGTCCTCGATCATCTTGAGGGCCATGCGATCCTTGATGCTGTGGCCCGGATTGAAGGTCTCGACCTTCGCGTAGACGGTCGCGGGAATGTCCCGCGTGATCCGGTTCAGGCGCACGAGCGGCGTGTCGCCGATGGTGCCGAGGATATCGTTGAAGACGTTGTTGGCCATGATCTCGCTGCTCTGTATTGCGAGCCCGGGCTCCGGCGCGTGAACCGCCTGGCCGCGGGCATTCGTCGTCTCTGTTCACCCGGAAGCGCGACGCTGGTCGCCGCGCCGCCCGGGCCGGAAATAGCTGCTGTCGTCGTAGAACTCGCGCCGGTCGGTGTCCGGCCACCAGCCCGGGATCCCGAGAACCGGCAGGGGTGCGAGATCCCTCGGCGTCGCCAGTGCCCCGATGATGCGCGCAGCCGAGGCGTCAAGGCAATCCTGCCTCTGCGACCACTGCCAGGCGCCGAAATTCGCGGGAACGCGCACGAAGATCGCCTTCGCGGTGAGCCCGACGAACGGGTCGAGGAGCTTTTCCATGAGCGCGTGGCCGAACGGCACGAACGCGGCCCCCGTCGCGAGGCGCACGCGCTCGTCCCAGAAGACCGTGCGCCACTCGAATGCGCGGATCCTGGCCTCGATGCTCGCGTCGGACACCGCAACGATCATGCCGTCCTCGTCGAACAGCGTGAGCGCATCGCGCAGGCGCGAACGTCTCGTCACGTCTCCGGACACCGCGAGGTCCGACGCGTGACGCGCGTTCAGCGCTGCCTTGGCCCGCGGAAAGACCCGCCACGCCAGGACGTTGAAGCGGTCGTGCCAGGTGTCCGGACGAACGACGAGTTCCGCGCGCTCGTACACCCGGCGTTCATAGTCTGCGGCACCGACGGGACCTGCGGGCCCGACCAGTTGGAGGGGTGCGCCGCGTTCGTTCACGACCGGACGGGGCGTGCCACGCAGCAGCGCCTGGAGTCCGGCGATGTCGGCGATTCGTGCGAGCGCGGGGACGTCGAGCCCGAATTCGAGAAACGCGAACGCCGGATGGCCGGGCGCCAGACGCGCATCGACGGTCATGCGGCACTCCCGAGGCGCGGCCCTGTCCCAGAACGATGGGGGCTTTGCGGTGAATGAGGACTAGAATCAGGTGTCGGCCGGACACGCGCCGACATCCCTGAAGTCCGACAGAGGAGAATCATCATGGTACGAACGATCATAGCGTTCTCGTGCGCGGCCCTGCTCGCCGCGTGTGCCTCACCCGGAACGAATGCCGTGCAGGCCGACCTTCCGGTCGCGAAGGGCACGGCCATGCCAGGCGCCGGCCACAGCGTCGACATGAAAGGCCAGCCGCTGGCGCTCGCCGGGCAACCCATCTCGATCGGCGAAAAACTGCCTGACGCGATGGTGACGGGCGTCGATCTCAAGCCCGTCAATCTCGGTGTCCCGACGGGCAAGGTACGCATCATCAGCGTCGTGCCGTCGATCGACACGCCGGTCTGCGACAAGCAGACACACGAGCTTTCCGAGGACGGGCAGAAACTCGCCGGCAGTGACGTCCAGATGCTCACGGTGAGCATGGATCTTCCCTTTGCGCAGAAGCGATTCTCGAAGGAAGCGAAGATCGGCAACGTGACGTTCGTCTCCGACTACAAGGACCGCGAGTTCGGCGAGCGGAATGGCCTCCTCATCAAGCCGCTCGGCCTCCTCGCGCGCGCGGTCATCGTCACGGACAAGAACAACGTCGTGCGCTACATGCAGGTCGTGCCGGAGATCACGGCACTGCCCGACATGGACGCCGCGATGAGCGCCGCGAAACGACTCATGTGACCCACACGGGTGCGGGCTGCACGCCCGCCCCCCCCCGGCAGTCACGAGAAGAAAAGAATCCAGGAAGAAATACCTCGCAGGACCAGGGAAAATGCGGACGACTCGCCTCACGGATCGCCTAACACTCATCGCCCATCACCCATCGCCCATCACCCATCGCCTATTGCCTGTTGCCTTCCCACGACCTGACCTGAAATGACCGAACGAATCGACTGCGCGGTCATCGGTGCGGGCGTCGTGGGCCTCGCCGTGGCCCGGGAACTCGCGCTCGCGGGACGGGAAGTCCTGGTGCTCGAGTCCGAATCGGGCATCGGCGAACACACGAGTTCCCGCAACTCCGAAGTGATCCACGCCGGCATCTACTACCCCAAGGGTTCGCTGAAGGCGCGCCTGTGCGTGGCGGGCAAGCATCTGCTCTACGACTACTGCCGGGACCACGGCGTGCCGCACGCGAACTGCGGCAAGATCATCGTCGCGTCACGCGCAGAAGAGGTCGACGCGGTTCGCAGCTACATCCCCACTGCGGCGGCGGCAGGTGTGCACGACCTGCGCGAGATGGACGTCGCGGAAGTCCGGGAACTCGAGCCCGAGGTGGTCGCGGTGGCCGCCGTGATGTCACCGTCGACAGGCATCGTCGACAGCCACGCGCTGATGCTGAGCTATCTCGGTGACGCCGAGAACGCGGGTGCGATGGCCGTGTTCAGGAGTCCCGTCCGGCGGGGCGAGGTGACGGACGACGGCATCCTGCTCGACGTGGGCGGCGACGAACCCATGCAGATCCTCTGCAACACCGTCGTGAACAGCGCGGGACTCTTCGCACCGCAGGTCGCGCGTTCGATCGCGGGCGTGCCGGAGTCCACCATTCCGGGTCAGTACTACGCGAAGGCCCACTACTTCACGCTGAGCGGCAAGCCGCCATTCAGCCGGCTGATCTATCCGGTCGGCCACGGCTCGTGGCTCGGCGTGCACGTCACGATCGATCTGGGTGGGCAGGTCCGCTTCGGGCCGGACATCGAGTGGGTCGACAGCGTGGATTACAGCTTCGATCTCGCGCGGGAACCGCTGTTCTGCGAAGCGATCAGGCGGTACTACCCGAACCTGAAGGACGGCGCACTGCAGCCGGGCTACACGGGCATCCGTCCGAAGATCTCCGCGAAGGGCGAGACACCGGCGGACTTCCGGATCGACGGTCCGGAAGCGCACGGCATACGCGGCCTCGTGAACCTGTTCGGCATCGAGTCGCCCGGACTCACGGCGAGCCTGGCGATCGCACAGGAGGTGCGGCAGCGACTGGAGGCATAGGGCAGACGCGTGCCGCACTCGCGGCCACGCACGGACGGTGGGGCGCGCGCCGCGCCACGCATGCGATCCCCGTGGGCCGTGCCCACCCACCTCTCTCGCACGCACCGAAGCCGGGTATGCACGGCGCACCGGCTTGCCGGCTTCGCGCCATGTGCGTTGTCCGCGTGCGCGGTGCGCACCCTACGGACTCTCTCGCACACACACCGACGCCGGGTGTGCACCGCGCACCGGGTTGCCGGCTTCGCGCCATGTGCGCGATCCGCGTGGGCCCTGCCCATCCTACGGACTCTCTCGCACGCACCGACGTGGGGTGTGCACCGCGCACCGACTTGCCGGCCTCGCGCCATGTGCGCAATCCGCGTGGGCCCTGCCCACCCCACGGACTCTCTCGCACACACCGAGGCCGGGTATGCACCGCGCACCGGGTTGCCGGCTTCGCCCCATGTGCGCAATCCGCGCGGGCCCTGCCCTTCCTACGGACTCTCTCGCACACGCACCGACGTAGGGTGCGCACAGCGCACCGGCGGACAACAATTACCGGCACGGTCCATGTACGCGATCCGCGTGGCCCTGAATCACCCTACGGATCTTGCCGAGGGTGAGGGGACCGCGCCGCGAGCACCGCGACGATCGCGTTCACCACGCCCATGTACCCCGTGCACCGGCACAGATTCCCGGCGAGTTCGACGCGGACGCGCGCCTCGTCGGCCTCCGGCAGGCGCATCACGATGTCACGCGCCGTAACCAGCATGCCCGACGTGCAGTAGCCGCACTGCAGCGCGTGATGCGCCTTGAACGCCGCGCGCAGTTCCTCGGCGACGGGGTCGTCCGCGAGGCCCTCGGTGGTCCGCACGCTGGCGCCGTCGCACGCGACCGCGAGCGTGATGCACGAGCGTGCGGGTGCGCCGTCGATCTCGACCGTGCAGGCACCGCAGACGCCGTGCTCGCAGCCGAGATTCGTGCCCGTCAGCCCCAGCGTGTCGCGCAGGAAATCCGCGAGGCTCGTGCGTGGCTCCACGGCGTGCGTGACCTGCTCGCCGTTCACCTCGATGCCGATCGTGAGCGTGGTCTTCCCGGCCATCACTGCACGCCCCCGATCTGCGCTCCGGCTCGCCGGAGTGCCGCGACGTGCACGCGATGCGCGTGCGAGCCGGCGTCGAGGCCTGCCGCAGAGACGTGGTCCGCCGCCCACCGCGGGTCGAAGCCGCGCAGCAGCGGCCGCGCGTCCTCGATGAGGTACGGCGCGTCGCCCGTGGCGCCCACGACCGCGCGACAGACGTCCCGTTCCGGATCGTGCACGACCGCGGCGATCGCGTGCGCGAATTCCCCCGGCTTCCGGTTCACCTTGAAGTAGCTCCACCTGGCACGCGTCGACAGCTTCGGAATGCGGATCGCGACGACGAGTTCTCCCGGCTCCAGCACGGTCGCGAGCGGCCCCTGCGCGAAATGCGCCGCCGCGTGCACCCCCGGACCTGCCGCGGTCGCGGTGAGCACCTCGGCGTCGAGCACCGTCATCACGGACAGCCAGTCGGCGGCGGGATCGGCGTGCGCAAGGCTGCCGCCCAGCGTGCCGCGATTGCGGATCGCGCGATAGGCGATGCCGTGCGCGACGTGCCGGAGCATGCCGTTCGCGGGGTCCGGCACGCGGCCGTCCTCGATGGCCGCGTGGGTCGTGCCGGCACCCAGGGTCAGGTGATCGTGCGAGTCCCCGACGGCACTCATCTCGACGAGCCCCCGTACGTCCACGAGAAGCGATGGACGCGTCAGCCGGAAATTGAGCAGCGGACCGAGCGACTGCCCGCCCGCGATCGGCTTCGCGTCCTCGCCGGCATCCGCGAGCAGGCGCAGCGCGGCGTCGAGTGAATCCGGCTTCTCGTACGCGAATGCGGGCGCCTTCACGCGCGCGACTCCCCGGCGCGGCGCAGCGCGTCGAGCACGCGATCCGGCGTGACCGGACACTCGGCGACGAGTGCGCCCAGCGGCGCGAGCGCGTCGTTCACGGCGTTGAGGATGGCGGCCGGTGGCGCGACGGCCCCACCCTCGCCGATCCCCTTCTGGCCGAAGGTCGAGAGCGGTGACGGTGTCTCCATGTGCGCGATGCGGATCGCCGGGATCTCGGTGGCGCCGGGCAGCGAATAATCGGCGAGCGTCGACGCCAGCGGCTGGGCCTCGTCGCTGAACGGCATCTCCTCGTACAGCGCAGTCCCGATTCCCTGCGCGGCACCGCCGCAGATCTGGCCGTCCACGATCAGCGGGTTCACGAGCGTGCCGCCGTCCTCGACGACCACGTAGTCGAGGATCTCGACGCTCCCGAGTTCCGTGTCCACCGCCACCGCGCACGCGTGACACGCGTAGCTGAACGTGCCGGTGTCGGCCGCCGGCTTGTAGCCCATCGTCGTCTCGAGCCCCGCCGGATCGACGTCCGGGGGCAGTCGCTGAGGCTCGCGGTACCAGACGCGCGCGATCTCCGCGAGCGGCATCTCGCGGTCCGTGCCGACGATTCGCACGACGTCGTCCTCGAGTTCGATGTCCGCAGGCGCCGCTTCGAGCAGGTGCGACGCGATCGCGCGCACGCGACCGGCGATCACCTCGCAGGCCGAGGCGGCCGCGCCCCCCGACATCACCATCGAGCGCGAACCCCAGGTGCCCGTCGAATACGGCGTCATCGCGGTGTCGCCCAGCACCACGCGCACCCTTGCCGGGTCGATTCCGAGCACCTCGTTCGCGACCTGCGCGAGCGTCGTCTCCAGTCCCTGTCCGTGCGAGTGGGCGCCCACGCGCAGCTCGAGCGTGCCGTCCGGTGCGAAGCGCGCGAGACACTGTTCGTGGCCCGGCACCATCGGAATGCCCCACGCGGCGTAGACCGAGGTCCCGTGAGCGGCCTGCTCGCAGTAGATCGCGAGTCCGACGCCCACGCGTCGACCGTCCGGTTCGCCGGCCGCCTGGCGCGTGCGCCATTTCGGGATGTCGAGCGCGTCGACGGCCCGGCGCAGGCATTCAGGATAGTCGCCGGAATCGAAGTGCTTGTCGGTGATGTTCACGTACGGCATCTCGTCCGGGCGCACGAGTTTGCGCAGCCGCACCTCGTGTGGCTCGAGACCGGCTTCGCGTGCGATGCCGTCCATCACGAGTTCGATCGCGAGGCACACGCCCGGCCGCGCGACACCGCGGTAGGGCACGATCGGCGACTTGTTGGTGGCAGCGGAACGGGTGTGACACCGGTACCGCTGCATCTTGTAGGGTCCCGGCAGGATCGAGCCGATCTGCGCCGCCTCGAGACAGGCCGTGAAGGGGTACATCGAATAGGCACCCGAATCGACGACGGCATCGCAGTCGATCGCGAGCAGGTGACCGGCAGCGTCCGCGTAGCCCGTGATCTCGTAGGCATGCTCGCGACAGTTCGCGTTCGTGGAGAGGTGCTCGAAGCGGTCCTCGATCCAGCGCACGGGCGCATCGAGCCGCATCGCGAGCCACGCGACGCAGAGTTCTTCCGGCAGCAGGATGGCCTTGTAGCCGAAGCCGCCGCCGACATCCGGCGCGATCACGCGCAGGCGCCCCTGATCGATGCCGAGACATTCCGAGAGACCCGTGCGGATCACGTGCGGCAGCTGCGACGCGGTGTACACGGTGAGCTGGTCCAGGCGTGCATCGGGGCACGCGAGCACTGCACGCCCCTCGAGCGGTGCCATGCACTGGCGCGCCGTGCGCAGGGTGCGCTTCACGGTGATCACCGCGTTCGCACGCACCGCCGCGAGGTCGTCGTCGACGAGGGTGTCGAGAAAGACGTTGCAGTCCCAGTGGTCGTGCACGCGCGCGGCACCGGGCTCGAGCGCCTGCAGCATGTCCGCGACCACGGGAAGGGGTTCGAGATCGAGTTCGACCTGCTCGGCGAGATCCTCGGCCTCCGCCCGCGTGCGCGCGACGCACATCGCGACGGCCTCGCCGACGTGGCGTACCTTGTTCCGGGCGAGGGGATACTGTGCCGAGGAACGGAACCCGGGCAGTCCGGAGTCCGAGACGATCGGGCGGACGCCCGCGAGATCGGCCATCGTGAACACGCGGCCTTCCATGCCGGCAGGCTTCACGATGCCGCGCACCCGCGCGTGCGCCACGGGCGAGCGCACGAACGCGACCTCCATCATGCCCGGCACGCGGATGTTCGCGACGTACTGGCCCTTGCCGCGCAGGAAGCGGTTGTCTTCCTTCCGGGGCAGACGGGCGCCTACGCCCCGGCCACCCGGCACGTCTCGCGATCCGGCCCGAGGGGCCGGCGGCCGGACATCGGTCACGTGGCCTCCGTGTGGCGGACCGGAACACGGGACCGCGCGTCTGCAAGCTCCCGCATCGCCGCCTCCGCCGGAGCCGGCGTCAGGCGGCCTTCGCGGTCCGCAGCGCCTGCCAGACGCGTTCCGGCGTGACCGGCATCTCGAGGTTCTGGATGCCCATCGGCCGCAGCGCGTCGACGATCGCGTTCACGACGGTCGGCGTGCCGCCGACCGTGCCGAGTTCGCCGACACCCTTCGCGCCGAGAGGATTGATCTTGCACGGCGTCGACTCGTCACAGTACTGCGCGAAGTCGGGCAGATCGTCCGCACGCGGCACCGCGTAGTCCTGCAGCGAGCCCGTCAGCAGCTGCCCGCTCTCGGGATCGTAACGCGTGTTCTCGAGCATCGCCTGACCCACGGCCTGCGCGATGCCGCCGTGGACCTGGCCCGCCACGATCAGCGGATTGATCACGCGCCCCACGTCGTCCAGCGTCGTGTACTTCACGATCTCGACGACGCCCGTTTCCGGATCGATCTCGACCTCGCACACGTGGCAGCTGTTCGGCCACGATGGCCCGTCCACCTTCTGCAGCGTGTCGATCGAGATGCGCTTGCCGGGCTGACGGCCCGCGAGATCGAACAGGTCGATGCCGACGTCGGTGCCGGCCACGGTGAACTTGCCGTCCTTGTACTCGATGTCCGACGAAGACGCCTCGAGGGCATCACCCGCGAGCGAGCGCCCCTTCTCGATCGTCTCCTTCGACGCGGTCATCATCGCGGAGCCCCCGATATAGAGCGACCGGCTGCCCATGCTGCCGATGCCCTGGGCCACGTCGCTGTCGCCCTGCACGATCTCGACGCGGTCGGGATCGATGTCGAGCGTCTCGGAGATGATCTGCACGTAGCTCGTCTCGATGCCCTGACCCATCGCCTGCATCGCGGTGTACACGCGCACCTTGCCGTCGGCGGCGACCTCCATGCGCACGGCTTCCTCGTGCACGACGCCGGTCCACTCCAGGAAGGTCGAGATCGCACGGCCGCGCAGCTTGCCCTTCGCCTTCGACTCGCCGCGGCGCTTCTCGTAGCCCTTCCAGTCGGCGAGTTCGAGGATGCGGTCCAGCATGTGCGGGAAGTTGCCGCTGTCGAACTTCTCGCCCATGAGCGTCTTGTAGGGCATGGCGGCCGGCTGGATGAGGTTGCGCCGGCGCAGCTCGGCGGGGTCCATCTTCAGGTCGGCCGCGGCCTGGTCCATCAGGCGCTCGATCAGGTAGATGGCCTCGGGGCGACCCGCCCCGCGATACGCGCCGACGAGGTTGGTGTTCGTGAGCAGCGCCTTCGCGCGGAGGTCGAGCGCGGGGATGTGATACACGCCCGTGATGACCTTCGGGCCGACGGCGACGACGATCACCGCGCCCGGGCCGCTGCCGTACGCGCCGATGTTGCCGACGATCCTCACGCGCAGGCCGAGGATCTTCCCGTCCTTGTCGAGTGCGAGTTCGGCCTCGTCGTACTGGTCACGCCCGTGATTGCCCGCGAGAAATTCCTCGGACCGCGACGCGCGCCAGTGAACCGGACGCCCGACCTTCTTCGCCGCGTAGGCGCACACGGCGTCCTCCGGATAGAGCTGGGTCTTCATGCCGAAGCCGCCCCCGACGTCACCGACCACCACGCGAACCTTCTCCGCGGGGACCTTCAGGATCCCTTCCGCGAGCGTCTTCTGCAGCCCGGCAGGGTTCTGGCAGCTCGTGCGCATCGTGTAACGGCCGCTGGCGGTGTCGAACTCGGCGACCGTGCCGCGCGGTTCCATGCTCACGGGCACGAGCCGCTGGTTCATGAACGCGACCTTCGCGACGTGTGCCGCGCCCGCGAACGCGGCGTCGCAGGCCTTGGCATCACCGAACTGCGTCTGCGCCGCGATGTTGCCGGGCGCGTCGGCCCAGAGCTGCACCGCACCGTCGGCCGCTGCGGCCTCGATGGTCGTGATCGCGGGCAGTTCCTCGAATTCGACGATCACCTGCTCCGCGGCGTCCTCGGCCTGGTCACGCGTCTCGGCGATGACCACGGCGACGGCCTGTCCGACGTAGCGCGCCTCGTCCGTCGCGAGCGGGAAATAGGGCGGTGCAGACATGTCCTTGCCCGCACCGTTCTTGAGCCCCGGGTTGATCGGCATCGAGCCGATGCCGTCGGCCTGAAGATCCGCACCGGTGAGCACCGCGACGACACCCGGCAGCTGCAGCGCGTTGGTGGCGTCGATCGACACGATGCGTGCACGCGCGTGCGGCGAGCGCACGAAGGCGGCGTGCGTCTGGTTCGGCAGCGCGACGTCGTCGACATACGTGCCGGCACCCGTTAGCAAGCGTTGGTCTTCTCGTCTCGTGATTGCCTGTCCGATTCCGAACTTCGCCATGATCGCTCCTGTCGGTTTGCATGCGCCGCGCGGGCGCTCGTCAAGACAGCATTCTAGCCCGGATAGTTCACCGGATCGCAGGATGCTGACGGCCGTGCGGCGATCGAATTCACGGTCGCGCGACAAGACCGATAGCGGGGACTATCGGCGCGAAGCGAGAGCGCGAAGGCGACGTCGCACGGGCGTCAGCGCCTGCGAAGGCCCGACGTCGAACACGGCATCCGTGCGTAATGTCAGAAAGTCTCGCAACCTTCGGACGGGCCAGTCCCGGGCGGGGCCGGTCTGGTGAACTGTCCGGGCGATCCCGGATAGTTCACCGGATCGCAGGATGCTGACGGTCGTGCGGCAATCGGATTCGAGGGCAGCGACAGACGTTAGATCGGGTGACAGACACATGACGACGGCACCCGCGCACCCGACCCGTGAACTATTCCGCCCCTGCCTTGCCCACACCATCGAGACAACGAGAACGCACGGTCACGCCTTCCGCGTCAGCCGTCCGGACCTGCCTTGCCCGCGACGAGACCCGGCACCGTCGTGACCGGCGCTCCTGTGCCTCCCGTTCGCCTCGCGGGCATGCCCCATGGTCGAAATGCGGCGCCATTGGCGGTATGCTTGCGGGCATTCTTTCGTGGCATACCCAGGAGCGATTCCATGCCCGTGAAACTTTCGCTGCAAGTCAACGGCAAGGCGGCCTCGGCGCAGATCGAGCCCCGCATGCTGCTGCTCGATCTCCTTCGTGAAGAACTCCGGCTCACCGGTGCGCACCAGGGGTGCGACACGGCCCAGTGCGGCGCGTGCACGGTGCATCTCAACGGCAAGGCCGTGAAGTCCTGCAACGTGCTCGCGCTCCAGGCACAGGGCGGCGAGGTCGTGACCATCGAGGGGATCACGCCCGCGGACGGCTCGCTGCACCCGATGCAGGCCGCATTCCGTGACCACCACGGACTGCAGTGCGGCTTCTGCACGCCCGGCATGGTGATGAGCGCGCTCGATCTCCTCAATCGCAACCCGCATCCCACGCGCGACCAGATCCGCGAGGAACTCGACGGCAACCTGTGCCGGTGCACGGGCTACCACAACATCGTGAGCGCCATCGAAGCCGGCGCGAAGGCCATGGGCTGAGGAGAGGCACACATGTACGAATTCGAGTATCACCGCGCCAAATCGGTGGATGAAGCCACCAGCCAGCTCTCCGGCGCGGACGACGGCAGGTTCCTCGCGGGCGGCCAGACACTGCTCGCCGCCATGAAGCTCCGGCTCGCGGCACCGTCGGACATCGTGGATCTCGGCGGCATCGCCGAGCTGCGCGGCATCCGCGTGGACGGTGGCAACCTCGTCGTCGGCGCCATGACCACCCACAACGAGGTCGCCGCCTCGAAGGACGTCGCGAAGGCGATTCCCGCCCTCGCGCACCTCGCAAGCGACATCGGCGACCGCATGGTCCGCAACATGGGAACGATCGGCGGTTCGGTCGCCAACAACGATCCCGCTGCGGACTATCCGGCCGCCCTGCTCGGCCTCGGCGCGACGGTGGTCACGCGCGACCGCAGGATCCCCGCGGACGACTTCTTCACGGGCATGTACGAAACGGCGCTCCAGCCCGGCGAGCTGATCACCGCGATCTCGTTCCCGATCCCGAAGCGTGCGGGCTACGCGAAGTTCCCGAACCCCGCTTCCCGATACGCGCTCGTCGGCGTCTTCGTGAGCGAGTCCGGCAGCGGCGTGCGCGTGGCGGTGACGGGTGCGGGTCCGAGCGTGTTCCGCGTGCCCGACATGGAAGCCGCGCTGAAGTCGTCCTTCTCGCCCGAAAGCCTAGCGAAAGTCACGGTGCCCGCCGACGATCTCAACACCGACATGCACGCGAGCGCGGCGTACCGCGCGCACCTCGTCGGCGTGATGGCGAAGCGCGCCGTCACCCAGGCGCTCGGCAAGTAACCGCCCGCCACGCCGACTGCGCCCGGCACCTTTCGGGCGCAGTCGGCAGGCAGGGCACTCGCCACTGTCCCAGTCCTTGAAGCGGCACGCCAGGCGCGTGCCGCCTGTCCGTTCCGAGCCACCCGACACGCCGCCGCCCCGTGCCCCAGATCGCCCTGCCCGACACCATCGACGCCACCACGTCGCTGCTCGCCTCCGCGGACTACGTCGCGGAGCGTGCGCTCTCCACCGCCGTCTTTCTCGCGCTGAAGCTCGGTCGCCCGCTGTTCCTCGAGGGCGAGGCCGGCGTGGGCAAGACCGAGATCGCGAAGGTGCTCGCGCAGACGCTCGGGCGCCCGCTCGTGCGTCTGCAGTGCTACGAGGGTCTGGACACGGCCGCGGCCGTGTACGAATGGAACTACGCGCGCCAGATGATCGAGATCCGGCTGCTCGAGGCCGGAGGCGTGTCCGACCGCGAGGCCATCGCGCGTGACATCTTCTCCGAGGCCTTCCTGATCCGGCGCCCGCTGCTGCACGCACTCGAGCCCGCGGCGGGCGGCATGCCCGTGCTGCTCATCGACGAGCTCGATCGCGCCGACGAACCGTTCGAGGCCTATCTGCTCGAGGTGCTGTCCGACTTCCAGGTCACGATCCCGGAACTCGGCACCGTCCGGGCACCCTCTCCGCCCATCGTCGTGATCACGTCGAACCGCACGCGCGAGATCCACGATGCCGTGAAACGCCGGTGTCTGTATCACTGGGTCGACTATCCGTCGCTCGAGCGCGAACTCGCGATCGTGCGCCGTAAGGTGCCCGAGGCGCAGGCCGCACTGACCGAACGGCTCGTCGCCTTCGTGCAGTCGCTGCGCGCGATCGACCTCTTCAAGCCGCCCGGCGTCGCGGAGACGCTCGACTGGGCTCGAGCGCTCGTCGCGCTGCAGCTCGAGGGAGCCGGCGCGACGGACATCGGGGATTCCCTGGGCGTGCTGCTCAAGTATCAGGATGACCTCGCGAGCGTCCGGGAAAGGCTCGCCGGAGGCACCCTGGCCTTCTGACCACGCGGGCGGATGGCCCGGTGTGTGCATGGGCCCCGGTATTCCAGGTTCGCTCGACGGGTCTCCGCGCGGGACGGGTACTGCACGCTCCGTCAGGCCGTCCGGCCACGAACGAACCGCCCCGAATCGCACTCATCCCGAGGATTCCGCATGAAAGTCCTGGTCAGTGGCGGTGCCGGCTACATCGGCTCGCACACCTGCATCGAACTGCTCGCGGCCGGCCACGACGTCGTCGTGGTCGACGACCTGTCCAACAGCCATGCCGCCGTGATCGGTCGCATGGAGACGATCACCGGCAGCCGGATCCCGTTCTATCGGCAGCGCGTGCAGGATGCCGCCGCGCTGGAGGAAGTCGCCCGCAAGCACCGGATCGACGCGGCGATCCACTTCGCCGCGTTCAAGGCCGTGGGCGAGTCGGTGGCGAAACCCGTCGACTACTACGAGAACAACCTGACGAGCCTCACCACGCTCGTGCGCGTGCTCGACCGCATCGGTGCGCGGCACGTCGTGTTCAGTTCCTCGGCGACCGTCTACGGTGACCCCGCGACGGTGCCGATCACGGAAGACGCCCCCATCCATCCGACCAATCCCTACGGTCAGACCAAGGCGATGTGCGAGCAGATCCTCCGTGACGTCGCGGTGTCGAACGCGAGCTGGAAGATCACCCTGCTCCGGTACTTCAATCCGGTCGGTGCCCACGAGAGCGGACTGATCGGGGAGGACCCGCAGGGCACCCCGAACAATCTGGTTCCCTACGTCGCGCAGGTCGCGGTCGGCCGCCGGGAATACCTGCAGGTCTTCGGGGACGACTACCCCACGCCGGACGGAACGGGCGTGCGGGACTACATCCACGTGACCGACCTCGCGGACGGCCACGTGAAGGCGCTGCAGCGCCCGGAAGCGTCCGGCCTGCTGACGGTGAACCTGGGCACGGGGCGGGGGTACAGCGTGCTCGAGATGGTGCACGCGTTCGAGACAGCGTCCGGACGAAAGGTGCCGTACCGGATCGCGGCACGCCGTCCCGGCGACGTCGCGAGCGTGTACGCGGACCCGTCGCTCGCGGCGAAGACCATCGGCTGGCAGGCGACCCGCGACATCGACGTGATGTGCCGGGACGTCTGGAAGTGGCAGAGCGGGAACCCGCAGGGGTATGCGGGGTGAGGTGATCGCCGCCCCTCCCGGCCTCGCTCCGCTTCAAAAGGCCCGTACTTTCCGCGAGAGATAAGGCATCGCCCGGTGCGCCTTGCGCACCCTACGCACATGCGTGGGAGGGTCGGGGTGGGGGGCAGGTCCGTAGGGTGCGCACCGCGCACGCGGACAACGCAACGCGTTGTTCCCCACCAGACTTTCCGCGAGAGATGAGGCATCGCCCGGTGCGCCTTGCGCACCCTACTCACTTGCGTGGGAGGGTCGGGGTGGGGGCAGGCCGATAGGGTGGGCGCGCCCCACGCGGACAACGCAACGCGTTGTTCCCCACCAGACTTTCCGCGAGAGATGAGGCATCGCCCGGTGCGCCTTGCGCACCGTACGCACTTGCGTGGGAGGGTCGGGGTGGGGGGCAGGTCCGTAGGGTGCGCACCGCGCACGCGGACAACGCTGAACCGCCGGTCAGGGTGGGGGCTCTCCCAGACAAGCCACCAGCGCCTCCCGCCAGTGCGCGTTGCGAATCCCGAACACCCGCTCGAGCTTCGTGTTGTCGAGCACCGAATTCGCCGGCCGCTTCGCGGGCACCGGATACTCCTCCGTCCGGATCGGCTGCACCTTCACGTCACGCCTGTCGGCGAGCTCCGGTGCCAGGTCGCGAATCGCCACCGCGTACTCGTGCCAGGTCGTCGCGCCGCCGTTCGTGAGGTGGTAGAGACCGCACTTCTCCGCACGCGTCTGCTCGCGCCGTGACGGATCCGCCCAGCACGCCGAAATGATCCTCGCCGGGACTTCCGCGAGCACACGGCACCACGTCGGTGTCCCGTGCTGGTCCGCGACGATGCGCAGTTCGTCGCGCTCGCGCATGAGCCGCAGCATCGTGAGCATGAAGTTGCCGCCACGACGGCCGTACACCCACGCAGTCCGGAAGATGAAGTGGGCGCCGCCGGCCGCCTGCACGGCGCGCTCTCCCGCGAGCTTCGTGCGTCCGTACGCGCCGAGCGGAGCCGGGGTGTCCTCCTCCGTCCAGGCTCCAGTCTTGCTCCCATCGAAAACGTAGTCCGTCGAGTAGTGCACGATGAGCCCGTTCACACGCGCCATCTCCTCGGCCATCACGCCCGGCGCCGTACCGTTCACGGCCAGCGCAGTGGGCTCGTCCGTCTCGGCCTTGTCCACCGCGGTGTACGCGGCGGCATTGACCAGCACGTCGGGCGCATGATCCCGGATGTACCGGCGCAGTGCATCCGGGTTCGCGATGTCGAGTTCCGGGTAGTCGACCGCGGTCACCTCTCCGAGCGGCACGAGACTGTTCCGCAGTTCGTATCCGACCTGACCGTTCGCACCGATGATGAGCAGTTTCATTCGTAGGTCTCGCATTCGGCCAGCGGCACGCCGGCCTTGTCTTTCCCGGACAGCGTGGGTTCACCCGCGACCGGCCAGGCGATGCCCAGTGCCGGGTCGTTCCAGAGCAGGCTGCGTTCGTGCTCGGGTGCCCAGTAGTCGGTCGTCTTGTAGAGAAACTCCGCGACGTCGCTCGTCACGACGAAGCCGTGTGCGAAACCCGGCGGGATCCAGAGCATGCGCTTGTTGTCCGCCGACAGTTCCGTACCGAACCACTGTCCGAACGTGGGCGAACTGCGGCGAAGATCCACCGCGACATCGAACACGCTGCCCACGACCACGCGCACGAGCTTGCCCTGCGGCTGACGGATCTGATAGTGAAGCCCGCGCAGCACGTTCCTCGCGGAGCGCGAGTGGTTGTCTTGCACGAAGTCGTGCGAAGCGCCGGTCAGTTCGCGAAAGACGCGCAGGTTGAAGCTCTCGAAGAAGAATCCGCGCGCGTCGCCGAACACCTTCGGTTCGAGGAGCGTGACGCCGTTCAGTGCGCTGTCGATGATCTGCATCTACTGTCCGTCCAGAGTGATTGGGAGGTTCTCCCCCCTCCCGCCCCCCGCTTCGCAGGGGGAGGAGGTCAGCGTGCACCGTCGGGGCAGCACCATCCCCGCACTTGCGTGCCGGCGGAGGGTCAGGATGGAGGCGCGTCAGAACACCCTGTCCCGCAACACCTGCATCAGATACTGCCCGTACCCCGACTTCTCCAGCGGCTTCGCGAGCACCTCGAGCTGGCCCGCATCGATGTACCCCATCCGGTACGCGATCTCCTCGGGACACGCGATCTTGAGCCCCTGCCGCTTTTCGACCGTCTGCACGAACAGCGCCGCGTCCACGAGAGACTCGTGCGTCCCGGTATCCAGCCACGCGTAGCCGCGCCCCATGGTGACGACCGACAGGTCGCCCCACGCCAGGTAGCGCCGGTTCACGTCCGTGATCTCGAGTTCCCCGCGCGCGGACGGCGCGAGGTTCTTCGCGACGTCGACCACGCGGTCGTCGTAGAAGTAGAGCCCCGTCACGGCATAGCGGGACTTGGGCTTCGCGGGCTTCTCCTCGATGCTGACGGCCCTGCCCTGCGCGTCGAACTCCACCACCCCGTAGCGCTCGGGATCCGTCACCGGATACGCGAACACGGTGGCGCCCCGTTCGCGGTCCGCGGCGATGCGCAGCGACGAGACGAGATCGTGTCCGTAGAAGATGTTGTCGCCCAGCACGAGGGCAGACGGTGCGCCATCGATGAATTTTTCCCCGATGATGAACGCCTGCGCGAGCCCTTCCGGGACCGGCTGAACGGCATAGGACAGGGACAGCCCCCACCGCGCGCCGTCGCCGAGCAGATCGGCGAAGCGCGGCGTGTCCTGCGGTGTCGAGATGATCAGGATGTCCCGGATGCCCGCGAGCATCAGCGTGGTGAGCGGGTAATAGATCATCGGCTTGTCGTAGACGGGGAGGAGCTGCTTCGACACGACCTGTGTCGAGGGATACAGCCTCGTGCCCGAACCGCCCGCGAGAATGATGCCCCTGCGCTGTTTCGACGTCATGGTGTTCCTGTCAGTGTGTCAGTCCGATTCATCCGCCGGCCTCCACCGCTCCGTGAGGGAAGGTGCGTTCAGTGCGGGGAACGATGGTTTCCCCCCTCCCAACCTCCCCCCGCCTCGCGAGGGGAGGCGCGCAACTTCGCACCGACGCCGTACATTCCCGCCCACGCTCGCGGAGGAGGGTCAGGGAGGGGGCCGGACGCCTACCCTCTCCCCTGATAGTTCAGATCCAGCCACTTGCGGTATTCGCCCGACTTCACCTCGCGCACCCACTCGGCGTTGTCGAGATACCACCGGACCGTCTTGCGGATGCCATCCGCGAACGCCACGGATGGCGTCCAGCCCAGTTCCCGCTCGATCTTCGTCGCGTCGATCGCATAGCGGCGGTCGTGACCGGGCCGATCCGTCACGTAGGTGACGAGCTTCTCGTGCGGCCGGCCCGCCGGGACCAGTTCGTCGAGGATCGCGCAGAGCGTCTTCACGACCTCGATGTTCTGCTTCTCGCTGTTGCCGCCCACGTTGTAGACCTCGCCGACCCTGCCTCGCTCGAGCACGGTCCGGATCGCCGAGCAGTGGTCGGTGACGTAGAGCCAGTCCCGGACATTCCGGCCGTCCCCGTACACCGGCAGCGCCTTGCCCTCCAGCGCATTGCTGATCATGAGCGGAATGAGCTTCTCGGGGAACTGCAGGGGGCCGTAGTTGTTGGAGCAGTTGGTCGTGAGCACCGGCAGGCCGTACGTGTGGTGCCACGCGCGCACGAGATGGTCGGACGCGGCCTTCGAGGCCGAATAGGGGCTGTTCGGCGCGTACTGCGTGGTCTCGCTGAATGCGGGGTCATCGGCGCCGAGCGAGCCGTACACCTCGTCCGTCGAGACGTGGAGGAAGCGGAATTCTTGATCCCGCTGCAGGGTGTCGCGCCAGTAGCCGAGCACCGCCTGCAACAGGTGAAACGTGCCGACCACGTTGGTCTGGATGAAGTCCCCGGCACCGTGGATCGACCGGTCGACGTGGCTCTCCGCCGCGAAATTGATCACGGCGCGGGGCCGGTGCTCGGCAAGCAGCCGCTCCACGGCTGCCTGGTCACCGATGTCCCCCTGCACCACGATGTGGCGGGCGTCGCCCTTGAGCGACGCGAGATTGCCGAGATTGCCGGCGTAAGTGAGCTTGTCTACGTTCACGACCAGCTCGTCCGACTGCGCGAGCCAGTCGAGCACGAAGTTGGAACCGATGAAACCGGCGCCGCCGGTGACCAATACTGTCATTTAGTTGTCTCGTTGGCAGGGGCTACTCTAAGGCAGGCCGGACCCTGAACCGGGGACGAAATCATCAAGGTCACGGATTTTGCCGTGATTTCGTGACAGTCCCACAATTCAGTGTCTTCCCGCGCGGTCATGTCAGGTCTCCCAGGACACCGACTGCCGTTTCGTCTGGAAATCCTCCAGAGCACGATGGATGCCATCCTCCAGCCGCACTTTCGGCCGCCAGCCGAGTTCGAACATCCGGCTCGAGTCCATGAGCTTGCGGGGCGTGCCATCCGGCTTGGACGTATCGAAGCGCAGCCGACCCGTGAAACCGACCACCCGCTGTGCGGTCTCGGCCAGTTCGCGAATGGTCACCTCCTGCTCGCAGCCCACGTTGATGAGCGGCGGCTGGTACTTCGCGAGCAGTTCGTCGTAGCGATTGTCCGGCAGCGTGAGCAGCATCACGCAGGCATCCGCCATGTCGTCGCTGTAGAGGAACTCCCGCTTCGGGGATCCGGTGCCCCAGACCACGACCTCGTCGTCGCCGCGTTCCTTCGCCTCGAGCATCTTCCGGATGAGCGCGGGCAGCACGTGCGAGTTCTGCAGGTCGTAGTTGTCGTTGGGCCCATACAGGTTCGTGGGCATGACGGCCAGGTAGCGGGTGGCGTACTCGCGGTTGTACGACCAGCACATCTCGATGCCGGCGATCTTCGCGATCGCGTAGGGCCGGTTGGTGGGTTCGAGCGGTCCGGTGAGCAGGTGCTCCTCCTTCATCGGCTGCGGACAGTCGCGCGGATAGATGCAGGATGAACCGAGGAAGAGCAGCCGGTCCACGCCGTGCCGGTACGAGGCGTGAATCACGTTGTTCTGGATCGCGAGATTGCGATGGATGAACTGCGCGGGATAGGTGTTGTTCGCGAGGATGCCCCCCACCTTCGCCGCAGCGAGCACGACGTACTCCGGCTTCTCCCGCGCGAAGAACGTCTCGACGGCGGCCTGATCCTCGAGATCGAGTTCGGAGTGGGTGCGCAGCAGCAGGTTGCGATAGCCGGCGTCCTGGAACCGTCGCACGAGTGCGGAGCCCACGAGGCCGCGATGGCCTGCAACGAATATTCTGGAGTCTGGTTTCATGGTGTTCGTTCGGATTCGCCCCTCGCCCGACCTGTTTGCGCATCTCGAAGGGAGAGGCATCCCCCGAGATCTTCCCCCCTCCCAACCTCCCCCCGCTTCGCGTGGGGAGGAGCATGTACTGCATCAACGCCATTCCCTCCCCCCCCTGGGGGGGAGGGCCAGGGTGGGGGCGATGCTCCTCCCTCCCCGGCATTTCGAGGAAGAATGGAGGGGGACAACCACTACTCGTGATAGTCGTACGCTGAATACCCGTGCCGCTTCACGAGCTCGTCCCGTTCCGCAGCCTTGAGATCCTCGCGCACCATCTCCGCCACGAGTTCCTCGAAACTCACGCGCGGCGTCCACCCGAGCTTCGTCCGCGCCTTCGTCGGATCGCCCAGCAGGGTCTCCACCTCGGCCGGCCGGAAGTACCGCGGATCCACGGCCACCACGACGTTGCCCGAGGCGTCGTAGCCCTTCTCGTCCACCCCGGAGCCACGCCATTCGATCTGGATCCCGAGTTCCTTCGCCGCGACGTCAACGAATGAGCGGACACTCTGCTGTTGCCCGGTGGCCACGACGTAATCCTCCGCCCGGTCCTGCTGGAGGATGAGCCACATCGCCTCGACGTAGTCCCGCGCGTGCCCCCAGTCCCGGAGCGAGTCCATGTTCCCGAGATACAGACAGTCCTGAAGCCCGAGCTTGATCCGCGCGAGCGCGCGCGTGATCTTGCGGGTGACGAACGTCTCTCCCCGGATCGGGGATTCGTGATTGAACAGGATCCCGTTGCACGCGTACATGCCGTAGGCCTCGCGGTAGTTCACCGTGATCCAGTACCCGTACATCTTCGCGACGGCGTAGGGGCTGCGAGGGTAGAACGGCGTCGTCTCCTTCTGGGGCGTTTCCTGGACGAGACCGTACAGTTCCGACGTCGACGCCTGATAGAAGCGCGTGCGCCGTTCCAGCCCGAGAATGCGGATGGCCTCGAGCAGCCGCAGCACGCCCACGCCATCGGCATTCGCGGTGTATTCGGGCTCCTCGAACGACACCGCAACGTGGCTCTGCGCCGCAAGGTTGTAGATCTCGTCGGGCTGCACCTGCTGGATGATCCGGACGAGACTCGAGGAATCCGTCATGTCCCCGTAGTGCAGGATGAAGCGGCGGTTGCGTTCCTGCGGGCCCTGATAGAGGTGATCGATCCGGTCGGTGTTGAACAGCGACGTGCGCCGCTTGATGCCGTGCACCGTATAGCCTTTGGCCAGAAGGAACTCCGCCAGATAGGCGCCGTCCTGGCCGGTGATGCCGGTGATGAGTGCGTTCTTGGTCATGGTCACTTCCGGTGCTGATCGCCCTGCAACGATGAAAGGCGCCGAGATGTCTTCGCCCCGATCGATCCGACGCCCGATCTCGGAAGAGGACGGCAATCCCGCCGGCATTCGAGACCGGGACGACTCCGCCAAGGCGCCAGGTGCTTGAACGGCCCGATTGTGACCGAAACGCACCCCGTCCGGAATGTCGCGAAACCAGCGCCTCAGCGGCCCTGCAGATAGCCGAGCAGGATCTCCACGATCCGCTCCGCTGCCTGCCCGTCCCACAGGTTCGGTACTCGACCCTTCTTGCCACCAGCCGAAAGGGCACGCTTCGCCTCGGCGAGGATCGCCTGCGGGTCGGTGCCCGCGAGCACGTTCGTGCCTTCCTCGACGGTCACCGGGCGCTCCGTGTTCTCGCGCATCGTGATGCACGGAACGCCCAGAGCCGTGGTCTCCTCCTGGAGCCCCCCGCTGTCCGTGAGCACGACCGCGGCGTTGCGCCAGAGGTTCAGGAAGGCCATGTAGGAAAGAGGCTTCGTGAGGATCACGTTCGGCCCGAGATCGAGCCCGAACTTCTCGAGATTGCCGCGTGTGCGCGGATGCACCGGAAAGATGAGCGGCACCTGTTCCGAGATCTCGCGCAGCGCGCCCACGATGCCCGCGAAAACGGCAGGGTCGTCGACGTTCGAGGGGCGGTGCATCGTCACGGCGCCATAGCGCGGATAGCGGGCCTTGAGGTCTGCCCCTTCGAGGCGAGCCGTGTCCGCACGCCTGAGCTTTTCCACCTGATACAGCAGGTTGTCGACCATGACGTGGCCGACGTAGTGCACGGACTCGCGCGCCTTGCCCTCGCGCAGCAGGTGGTCGACGCCGCTGGGTTCGGTCGCGAAGAAGAGATCCGAGATGGAATCCGTCACGAGGCGGTTGATCTCCTCCGGCATGGTCAGATCCCCGCTGCGCAGCCCCGCTTCGACGTGCGCGACCGGCAGATGGGCCTTCTTGGCGACAATGGCACACGCGAGCGTGGAATTGACGTCCCCCACCACCAGCGTCATCGAGGGACGATTCTCGGCAACGCACTTCTCGTAGGCCGTCATGATCCGCGCCGTCTGCTCGGCGTGCGAGCCGCCGCCCGCCCCCATGAAGAGGTCCGGCTGCGGGATGCCGAGCTCCTCGAAGAAGACCTCGTTCATGTCCCGGTCGTAGTGCTGGCCCGTGTGCACGATGCGGAACGGAACGTCCTGGCGCTGCATGGCCCGCACGATGGGCGCAATCTTCATGAAGTTGGGACGGGCACCGGCGATGAGGTCGATGGGGTTCATCAATGTTTCGGGTGGTTTGAGACGAGACGGGTCACTCCGGCCGCAAGGCGTGTGCCAGGCGAGATCACCCATCGCCCGACGCGGCGCACCCGGTCGGACCGGAGATTCGCGGACGTTACCCGGCGACGAGTTTCACCGAGGTCGCGACGAGGATGCTGCCGAGAAGGATGCGAAGCCACTTCGGGTGAGTCTTCCGGGCGGCCATTGCACCCAGCCACGCCGCAGGCACCGAGCCCGCCAGCAGGCTCGCGAGAAGATGGAAGTCCACGAGACCCGCGAACAGATAGCCGGTGCCTGCCACCGCCGCGAGCGGAATGGCGTGCACGATGTCCGTCCCCACGAGGCGATGTGGCGTCATTCGCAGCGGATAGAGCATCAGCAGCATCACGCTTCCGAGCGCGCCCGCCCCGACCGACGTAAGCGCGACGAGCAGTCCGAGCACGCCACCCGCCACGACCGTGAGGTGCGGCTGCACCGCCTTGAACCGCGCAGGCGCCCCGATCCGCCGGGCGCGGGCGAACGCAGAGAGCTTCGGTGCGAGGAACATCCCGATGGCCGCGACACCCACCGCCAGGCCGATCGCGCGCGTGAGCCATTCCACCTTCTGTGTATGCGTACCGAAGTAGATGGCCGCGACCACGACGAGAGAGACCGGAATGCTGCCCCACCACAGGCGCCTGAGCACCTGCCAGTCGACCTCGTGAGACTGCTGGTGCACGCGCGCCGCAATGAGCTTCGTGAGCGCGGCAAACCAGAGATCGGTCGCGACTGCCGTCACGGGATTCAGACGGAAGACCAGCAGCAGGATCGGCGTCATGAGCGCACCGCCGCCCACGCCCGTGAGTCCGACGGTGAACCCCGTGAATGCGCCGGCGATGCTGTATCGCCAGTCGATGAACTCCGTCACCATGGGCTGATCACCGATGCCCGGCACAGGCGCGACGCACGGAAAGATGCAAGGGTCATGTCAACACCACGCAGCGGCAGGTTCAGCCCGCACCCCAGGCCACGAAATGGGGATTCTCGAAGTCGGGCTTGCCGTACTCGAAGACGCCGCCGTCGAGGCGCGTGACACGCCCACCCGCGGCACGCAGCACGGCATGACCGGCCGCGATGTCCCACTCCATGGTCCGACCGAGTCGCGGGTAGACGTCTGCCTCGCCCGCAGCGACGAGACACAGCTTCAGCGACGAGCCGGCATTGCGAAGGTCCGCGACCTTGCGCCCCGCCAGAAAGGCATCGAGCGCTGCCGCATCACCGTGGGACCGGCTCGCGACCACCGTCAGCCCCTCGACAGGCGGAACGCGCGCATGAATGTCGCGGCGCCCGTCGGTGTCCTGCACCTGCGCACCGAGGCCTGCCGCCCCCGCGAACAGACGATCGATCGCCGGGGCGAACACAACGCCCAGGGCGGGCTGTCGCTGTTCAACGAGCGCAATGTTCACGGTGAACTCACCGTTGCGGTTGATAAATTCTTTAGTGCCATCCAGAGGATCCACGAGCCAGAACGGACGGGACGGATCGGGCTGCTCGCCCGCCTGGACGGATTCCTCGGACACGATCCGGATGTCGGGCGTGAGCGCGCGAAGGCGCTCGACGATGAGCGCGTCGGCAGCCGTATCCGCGAGGGTAACAGGGGATTTATCCGATTTGTCAGAGACATCGAAATCCGTTGCGTAGATTTCCATGATCTTCCGACCGGCTTCCAGCGCGATCATCTCGATCTCAGCCAGCAGCGACTGCACTTGTGAACCGGCGGTGTCGTTCATGCACGAGCCCTCATAATCACGCCACTTGATATTTTATTTTCTACGGTTGCGCATTGAATGTTCGCAGGCTAGCATACGCGTGTTTCGATTGCACGCGA
>WGLR01000014.1 GCA_016125475.1 Betaproteobacteria bacterium | reverse complement strand
CGCGTCGACGGTCACGATCGCGTCGTCCGTCAGGTGCCTGCCCACCGCGTCGACGACACGCTCGAACGGGACGCCGTCGGACACTTCGGCGGGACGTACCGCGGCGATGCGTCGCCGCTCCGCGCGCACCCGTTCGATCCAGTCCGTGCGCTCGCGGGGCAGGTGCACCTCCGCGGGCGATCCAACGGCGTCGAAGAACGTGCGCGGATCGGCCGCGATCGCGAGGTCGGCACTGAAGTGCGTGCCGATGACCGAGGGGTCCGAATGGACGTGTACCAGTTTCATCTCGGGCCGCACGAGTCGCGGAAACGCATAGCCCTGGGTCGTGATGTCGCTGAGCCGCGCACCCGCGGCGATCAGCAGATCCGACGTGCGGAGCATCTCCATCTGAGTCGCGGGAATCGCGAGTCCCAGGTCACCCGCATAGAGGTCGTGGCGGTTCGGGAACAGGTCGTGCCGCCGGAACGAGACCAGCACGGGCAGCGCCCAGCGTTCGGCGAACGCGCGCAGCGCGTCGCGACCGCCCGGACGGTCCAGTCCGCTGCCTGCCAGCAGTACGGGTCGACGCGCACCGTCGAGCCATTCGCGACAGGTCGCGACGTCCCGCGCGTCCGGTGCGGCACGCACGGTCGCCTGGGGTGACGGCGGTTCGGCGTCGGTCGTCCGCGGGAAGACGTCTTCCGGGATCGCGAGCACGACCGGTCCGGGGACGCCCTGGGTCGCGACGCGAAATGCGCGCAGAAGCGTCTCGGGGAGCCGGGCGACGTCGGTGACCTCCGCCGTCCACTTCGCGATGCCGCCGTACATGCGCGCGTAGTCGATCTCCTGGAAGGCATCGCGACGTACGTCGGACGCCGACACCTGGCCGACGATGAGGACGAAGGGCACGCCGTCCTGCTGGGCGGTGTGCACCGCGATGGCGGCATTGCTGGCGCCCGGTCCGCGACTGACGAGCGCGACGCCAGGCACGCCCGTGAGCCGCGCGTCGGCCAGCGCCATGAACCCTGCCCCCGATTCGTGTCGGGAAACGACCGTGTCGATATCCGATCGCCCATGCAGAGCGTCCAGGAGGCCCAGGTAACTCTCGCCCGGGACGCAGAAGACGCGGGAAACCCCGTTTGCGACGAGCGTGTCGACGATCAGGGTGCCGGCGGTGCGCATGGGTGTACTCGCGTGAGCTGAAGAGTCCGCAATTACACCACTTGTCCGCCAGGTCGCGGCAACGCCGGCGACGGATGCGAAAGAGGGCGTCGGCCCTCTGCCGCTACCGCAGGGCGAAGCGCTTCTCGATCAGGTCCGCGTCCTCGAAGTGGCGTCGCCCGATGAACGCCGTCGCGTGATTGCCCCATTGACGCATCGCCCCCGAGTCGTCGATGCCCATCGGCCAGAAGAGCAGGTGCTCCATGCGATTCGTGCCGGGCACGATGCCGTCCGGACCGAAGGCACTGCGCGTGCGGTCGTCGCCGAGCGGCATCGCGCGCAGTTCGTTGGCGGCCGCAAAGCGGTAGGGGGCGCCTGCGTCAGGCCCGTCGAGCGTGTGCACGTCGACGACGTAGTGGGTCCTGCTCGCTATCCGGACCACGACGGGCTGTGCGGCACCGATCGCCGGCAGCGTGACGGGGATGAAGGCCCACTCCATGCCGCTTTCGGGCGGGGGGAGCGGTGTCACGCGATCCGTCGGGAAGAACATGTGATAGCAGCCGCAGGGGTGGATCGTGTCGTAGACGAGCGGCAGGCCGTCCGGGCCGAGCGTCACGCGGAACACGACGCCGTCGAGCCTGCCGGCCAGCAGGTCGATCGCGTGCGACTTCGGTCGCTCGGAGAACCAGACGGTGTAGACGAGCTGGATCAGGGATCTGCCGTGGAACTGCGTGAACGCGAGCCGGCGGTACACGACGGGCCGGTCGACGTCCACGTCCGGGGCTTCGTGTCCC
The DNA here is from genome assembly GCA_016125475.1 of Betaproteobacteria bacterium. Lineage (GTDB taxonomy): Bacteria > Pseudomonadota > Gammaproteobacteria > Burkholderiales. The sequence continues at coordinate 171,224 of WGLR01000014.1, read as the reverse complement.
TGCCACACCAGCGTGCCGAAGCGATCGTACGGTCCGCCCGTCTCGATGTCGTAGACGGGTGCGTACGCGTCCAGAAGCGTCTCGCGTTCCGCTGCATCGAGCTTCGGGATGCCCAGCGCATCGACCTGGAGTCCGGAAAAGATCGACGCGATCCGGTCGGGGGTGACGGAGGGCCCGACGGCGTGATGCCGGATCAGGGGGGCGCTGGTGCGCGTGCCCGCGCGGGCGTCACGGAACATCTCGCGCGCCTGCTCGTGCCAGCCCTCGACACCTTTCATGAACGGGTAGCGCGTGAGTGCGTAGAGCCCGACCACGCGCTTCCACGAGGAATAGGCGTCCGGCACGACGGCGCGCGCCACGAGCAGGGCGCGCCGGTCGGGTGAATCGAGATCGGTCCGTGCCAGCCGGGCGGCGCACGTCTGCGTTCGCACCAGCGCGGCGCGTGGGTCGGGCACGTCCCGTATCGGAAAGGCGGCGGGAGGAAGGTTCGCGATCTCGTACCGGCGCGCCGTGGTGTCGAGCGCCTCCAGATGCGTCACCCAGGCATCGAACGTCGCGGAGTTGTCCGCGGCCGTGGTCCGGAAGGATGCCAGGAAGCGGTCGGTCCTGAGATAGGGAAAACCGGGAATCCGGAAATCCTCGGCGTCCCGGACCTTCGCGTCGTCGACTGCGTGGTCGAGGGCCTTGTACCACGATGCGCACGCCTGGACCTCGGGCACGGGAGAGTTCAGCGATTCGCGCAGCGGGCTCTTGACCGTGGCACAGCCGGACGCGAGGAGAATCACCGCGACGCACAGGGTGCCGGCCACGGACAGGCGGGGCAGCGTTTTCTTGGCAGGAATGTTCATCACGACTCTGGTCTGACTGGATTGGAGGCGGCGAGCTCGGCGGCCCGGCGTTCGATTTCGCGGACCATGCCGAGGAACTGTGCCGAGATGTTCGAACGCAGCAGCGGGACGCTGACGAAGAACGGGAGCGAGAGGGACGGTTCGATGGTTCCCGACCATCGCAGGATGAACGCGTCGCCGGATGCGTCGATGCGCTCGAGTCGATAACCGCCATCGAGCTGCCGGAGATCACCCTCGAGCACGCGGATGCCGATGTCGTGAGGGGGGCGTTCGACGGACTCGACGACGACCTCGATCGGCATCCGGAAGAACAGGAACCTCGCGCTGCCCTTCTGGGCCACGATCGCGGCGTTGCCCTCGCGTCGCAACACACGGCTCGAATCCAGGCCGGGGATGAAATCCGACAGGTGATCGTAGTCCGTGAGCGTCTCCCAGATCAGCGCGTACGGTGCACGGATCGTGGCGCGCGCGTCGATGTGCACCGCGCGGCCTGCGCGCGCGGCGGTGACGTCGAACCCTTCCGCGGCGCCGGCAATCGCGGGAAGCAGCGCGAGACACAGCAGGAACGCGACCCGTCCGAACAGGGACCGGTCCACGCGTCCGGGTCCGCGCATGGGATCAGGCACTGTCGCGCGCGCGAGTGTTCGGCGTCTCGCGTGCCCGGGCGGTCGTCGTCTCGCGGGTCAGGACGAGCTTCTGGTACAGGCCACCGAAATACGTCTGCTTGCGCACGGACGACAACGGCGCGTCCGGGGGCAGGTAGTCCGGCAGTTCGTCACGCCAGAGATCCAGTGCGAACGGTTCGAGTCTGGCCAGCATCCGTCGCATGGCGCCGGCGAGCGGCATGCGGCTCTCCGGACGGTGATAGTCGACGACGACGATGCTGCCGCCCGGTCTCACGACCCGCAGTGCTTCGGAGAGCGTCCGTCTCCGGACAGCCTCCGGCTGCTCGTGCAGGAGGAAGAACAGGAGAACGGCGTCATAGTGCGCGTCGGGACACTGCAGCGCGGCCGAATTCCGCAGGCACAGGCGTACACGCGCGCGAGGCGGGAGCTTGGCCTGCAGGTTGCGAAGCTGGATCGGCAGGACGTCGACGACATCCAGCATTCCGTGATCGGGAAGGGTCTCGCTCACACGGAGCGAGAGATCGCCATACACGCACCCGAGCTGTGCCGCGCGTTCAGGCTGAATCGCCGCGATCTCTTCGAGAGCCGCGTCGCGCAGGCGTGCGTAGTTGCCCAGCAGGATCAGGTTGACGAGCCATTCCCGCTCGAAGAAGCGTACGGCCCAGGGGTGGACGTACGCCCACCAGTAGGTTTCGACGAGGTAGTCGGGCACCGAGGCCGCGACGTCCGGAAATTCGGTGTCGGGTGTGCCCGAGGCCGTGATGTCGGTAGGTGTCATGTTCTCTCTTCTGGGTCCGGCGGGAACGCTCGCGTGGGCGAGGTACATCACCGCCGATGGCTGGCAAGGCGTGTCGAGTCGTTGTTGGTTCTTGTTGCGGGACGGAGGCGCCCGCCATGGAGAGGGTACCGGATGCCGGCATGACCGGGCACGCACCGGCTGCCGTCACGCCGATGCGTCCTCTGCGTGCGTCGGTCGGTACGCGGTACCGGGTCGGGGGACGGCGAGGGCAGTGCACGGCGAGGAAGAGCGCAGCATAACGTTCATGCAGAAGTTGCGGGGCAATGCGCGAGGACATCGCGCCCGGTGCGCCCCATCGAATCCAGTGACCACCCGGCACCCGGATCGTTCGGTCGCGGACGCCGCCGGTGAGGGGCGCCCCCGGCGAGCGGGCGTCGGTGGCCCTCATCGTGGACCGGAGAGCCTTTCGCACGTCTTACGCAGCGGCTCGATGCCCGTGCGTGATCCGCGCAGTGGAAGCGCCCGGCCATCCGCACCGATGAGGCCGCGTCTGGCGGGAAGCCCTGCTGCACGATCCGGCGAGGCGGGGTGCCGGACCGGTCCGGAACGTCGTTCCGGACGGCCGATGAACAACGCAATACCGCAAGCCTGACCCCTTTCCGAGGGGTGGTGCGGCTATTCGGCGTGCGCGCCCGTCAGGCGATCGACGAGATCCTGGTCGCGGCGCAGTTCCTCCGCGGCGCCGCTGTAGACGACCTTGCCGTCGTCCAGGACGTAGGCGTTGTCCGAGATCTCGAGGCTCATCCTTGCGTTCTGCTCGACGAGGAGCACCGATATGCCCTCTTCACGCATTCGCGCGACGATGCGGAAGACCTCCCGCACGATCAGCGGGGCGAGCCCCTGGGAGGGTTCGTCGAGGATCAGGAGCCTGGGATTGATCAGCAGCGCCCGGGAGATCGAGAGCATCTCCTGTTCGCCGCCCGAGAGCTGCCTCCCGAGGTTCTGCTTGCGCTCGAGCAGCCGGGGAAACAGCTCGTAGATTCTCGCGGGCGTCCACGGCCCCCCTCGCGACACGGGCACGAGCAGGTTCTCGTCGACGGTGAGATTGGGGAAGATCTTCCGTCCCTCGGGCACGTAACCCACGCCCAGCCCCGCGATCCGGAAGGGAGGCCAGTGCGTCGTCTGCTGGCCGAGGATCGTGACCTTGCCGCTGCGCGGCGGCGTGAGCCCCATGAGGCTGCGCAACGTGGTCGTCTTCCCGGCGCCGTTGCGGCCCAGGATGGTCGTGATCTTGCCCTCCTCCACGGCAAGGCTCACGGAGTGCAGGATGTGGCTCTTGCCGTAGTAGGTGTGCAGGCCTTCGCTCTCGAGCGTGTTCATTCCGTCTTTCCCAGGTAGGCGGCTTGCACCGCTTCGTTGTTCGCGATCTCCTCCGGCGTCCCTTCCGCGAGCAGGTGGCCCTGGTCGAGCACGGTGATCCGGTCCGCGAGATGGAAGACGATCTGCATGTCGTGCTCGATCAGGACGATCGAGTAGTTGTTCTCCTTGTGCAGGCGTCGCACGAGCTGGGTGATCTCCTCGGTTTCCTGCTCGCCCATGCCCGCGGTCGGTTCGTCGAGCAGCAGCAGCCGCGGACTCAGGGCGAGCGACATCGCGATCTCGGCCACGCGCTGGTCTCCATGCGAGAGTTCGCCGACGAGGCGTCTCGCCTTGCTCTCGAGACCGGTGAGTTCCATGACCTCGTCGACGCGTGCCTTCACGCCGGCCGCCTGCTGGGCGGAGAGCCAGGGCTTCAGCCGGTATCCCAATGCGACCTCGGCGGCGATGTTCACGTTCTCGCGAACGGTCAGCTCCGGAAAGATCTCGGTGATCTGGAACGTGCGTGCCATCCCCGTCGCGACACGCCGGTAGGCCGGCTCGGTCGTGACGTCCTTCCCGTCGAACACGATGCGCCCCGAGGTCGGAGGGAAGAATCCGCTGATCAGATTGAAGAAGGTGGTCTTGCCTGCTCCGTTCGGCCCGATGACGGCGCGCATCTCGCCGGGGGCGACGTGGAGCGTGACGTCGCTGACTGCGACCAGGCTCCCGAATGCCTTCGTGACGTTCTGTACCTCGAGCATGTTCACGACAGGTTTCCTCCTTCCTGCGGACGCGTCTGGCGCGAACGACCCAAGACCGAGCGGAACATCTCCGTCCAGTTGAGGCCGAGGACACCGCGCGGGAAGAACAGGACCATCAGCACGAAGATCGTGCCGAGAAACGACATCCAGTTCGTCGTGAGGCTGGAGAGATAGTCCTGCAGGACCACGAAGATTGCGGCACCGATGAGGGGTCCCCAAAACGATCGGATCCCGCCGAGCACGATCATGATCACGATCTCCCCGGACTGCGTGTAGTTCAGCATCGTCGGATCGGCGAAGTTGTTGAGCAGGGCGTACATGCCGCCCGCGAGGGCCACGAAGAAGCACGACAGCGAGAACGAGAGCCAGATGTGCTGCTCGATGGGAACGCCCAGGAACCGGGCACGCCGTTCGTTCTCGCGAATCGCGAGCAGCGTGCGTCCGAACGGTGATCGCAGCAGGAACCCCATCGCACCCGTCCCGATCGCGAAGAGCAGGAGCACGAAGTAGTAGAACAGTATCGGCCTGTGCAGGATGTCCGCTTGCCACACGCCGAAATCGATGGGCTGACGTTCGAAGCCGCGCAGTCCGTCATCTCCTCCGGTCAGGCTGTTCCAGCGGAACGCGATGAAGTAGAACACCTGCCCGAATGCGATGGTCACCATCGCGAAGTACACGCCACGGCGACGCACGATGAGGGCCCCTAGCACTGCACCCGCGATACCTCCAAGGAGCACTCCGAGCACGAGCGCGAGTGGCGTGCTGTGCGTGAAGTACTTGAGGGCAAGGCCGGTGCCGTAGGCGCCCAGTCCGAAGAACGCGGCGTGACCGAACGAGAGGACACCCGTGAAGCCGAGCAGGAAGTTGAGCGACATGGCCGCGAGCCCCATGATCACCACGCGGGTGCCGAGTGCCATGTAGCCGCCCACCATCGGCAGCCAGTAGGGCATCGTGAGCAGAAGCAGCCAGATGACGCCCAGCGTGACATATTTTGAACGATCGATCGTGGGAGTCATGTGAGCAGCCCCTCCTCGCCGAGCAGTCCGCGCGGACGAAGCAGCAGGACCACGGCCATCATCACGTAGATGACCGCATCGCTCGCGGCCGGCCAGAACACCGCCGTGAGACCGGCAGCCACGCCTATCAGGAGCCCGCCAAGCAGGGTGCCCGGAAGACTGCCCACTCCACCGACGATGATCGCGACGAAACTCGGCATGAGCAGGTTCGCGCCCATCGTCGGCTCGAGGCTGAGCTGTCCGCCGGCGAGTACGCCTGCCAGCCCGGCCAGGAAGATGCCGAGCGCGAAGTTGAAGCTGCGCAGCATCTTCACGTTCACGCCCAGGGTCGACACCGTGTCGAGGTCGAAGGTCCCCGCACGAATCCGCACGCCGAGTCGGGAGAAGCGCAGGAACAGGAACAGTCCGCCGACCGCGATCGCGACCACGGCGATCATGAACAGGCGATAGCCCGTGACGAAGAAGAACTGCGAACTCAAGGGTTTCGTGAGGAAATCGGGCACCGTGAACGGCAGGCCCGTCGCACCCCAGACCGCACGCGTGACGTCCTCGAAGATGAACGCCAGGCCGAAGGTGAGCAACAGGCTGTAGAGCGGGTCACGTCCGTAGAGCCGGTGGATCATCGTCCGCTCGAGGATGAGGCCGAGCAGCGCGACGAGCAGCGGCGAGACGAGAAGTGCCCCCCAGAAGCCGATATACGGCGCGAGCGTGTAGGCGAAATATCCGCCGAGCGCGAGGAAGCCACCGTGCGCGAAGTTGATCACGCCGCTCAGGTTGAGGATCAGGGAAAGCCCCAGGGCCATCAGTACGTAGAACGCACCGATGATGAGTCCGTTGGAGACGTTGTACAGGATGAGGTCGGTCATGGGCCGGGTCTGAAGGTGAGGTCCTGCGTTATCGTTGGAAGCGGACGGGGATGCGCCGGACGGTCGTCACACAATATGGAACGGGACCGTCGAATGCACGGTCCCGTCCTGATCATGAACGCATGTCCGAGACGGGTGTGGCCCGGGCGCCTCAGCTCCAGTGGATGGTGCAGCCGGTTTCGGCGACGGGACCCGCCGCCTTCTCGCCCGGGACCAGGCTGTGGACGGTGAACATGTTGTCCGGATTGCCCTTGGCCGGGTGCGCCTCGCCCGCGAACATGGTGCTCATGAGCTCGTGATCGCCTGGACGATAATAGGGCGTACCGGGCTGCAGGGCGACCTCGGGCGGGAGCTTGAAGCCCTCGAGCGCGTGCGCGAGCTTCACGCCCTCGAGCGACTTCGCGTGATTGGCAACGAGCGCGAACGTCCATACGGAGGTGTATCCGAACCAGTTGCGCGCCGACGGCGTGTGACCGGTCGCCTTCCTCATCTTGTCCACGAACACCTTGACGTGGGGATTGTCGGGCTGATCCCACCACCACTCCATGGTCCACCAGCCGATGAGCGCCTCGGGCGGGACTGCCCGAAGGCTTTCCAGTTCGAACAGCGTTCCGCTCACGGCCATCTGATGGTTGAGGCCAAAACCGACGAACTGCTTGAGGCTGTTCACCTGGTCCCCACCCCCCATAACGTTGATGAGCACGTCGGGATTGTAGGCCTTGGCCTTGATGAGGTGGGCCGAGTAATCGGCCGTGCCGAGCGGGACGAGGTCGCCTGCGTATTCGCCGCCTGCGGCCTTCAGCTTGCGAATGAAGGCGTCCTGCACGGAGTGTCCGTACGCGTAGTCGGGTGTGAGGAAGTACCACTTCTTCCCGAGCTTTTCGATCACGGTGTCGGCGATGCCGTTCACGTCCATGGTCGTGGTGTTGCAGACGCGGAAGACGTTCCAGTGGCAGTCCTTGCCGGTGACCGCGTCGGTGTGCCCCCCCGACACGATGTGCAGTACGCCCTTCTCGGACGTCACCCCCGCCATCGCGAGCGCGATCGCCGAATTCACGTCTCCGATCACGCAGTTGACCCGGTCGCGGTCGATGAGCTTGCGCGCCTTCTGCACACCCGTGCCGACGTTGTTCGCGGAATCCTCGACGAGCAGCTCGACCTCACGGCCGAGAATGCCGCCCTTCTTGTTGATGTCCTCGACGGCGACCTTTGCCCCGGCTACCTCGCTGAGCGCGACGGCTGCATAGACGCCGGTCAGCGGGTCGACCATGCCGAGCTTGACGGGGCTTTCGCCGCGCCCGTAAGTGAGAATTGCGGGCGTCGCAAGCGCGGATCCGGCAAGTGCCGCCCCCGCCTTCAGCACCGTCCGTCGGTCGACTTGAGCCATGGCTCTCTCCTCCTTCCTTTGATGGGATTGGTCGAACAAGCCTTCGCACGGTCCCGCAAACGTCTTTCTGTTGACTTACGTAACGCTGATCGGAATTCGCAGTTGACACAACAGTCGCTGCTGATTTCTTCGTCGCGCACACTTTTTTCGCAAGCGGGCGCGTATTGAACTCGAATCGTGTGCTCATTGTCGGAGTTCGATGGCTGGCACGAGCATCGCCCGATCGCGGGGTGCGAGCGGGCGCGGGCGGTGATGCGTCGGCGCCGCTTCGCAGGTGATGCGAACCGCGTTCCGGACGGGGCGGTCCCGGGCTGCTGCACTGCGGCAGCCTTGCCGGACAACGATCACGGACAAGGGGTGCTCGAGGGCGAACAGCGGTGCGCCGGTGCCGCTCTTCAGGACGGTTGCGACGGGCGCCCGTGACGATGGAAGTAGTCGGGGCGCTCGCAGGCCAGCCGGAATCCGCAGCGCAACATGTTTTGGTACGAATGGTTCCCGGTGCCGGGAAGGAGACCGGTTTCCGTGATGAACGCGCGGCATCCGAGCGCGAGTCCCTCGCGAATCCTGTGCGTCATGAGCGCAGCGTGAACACCCTGCCGGCGATGCGGTGGCAGCGTGCAGGCCGTGTTGAGGTGTCCCACGCCTTCGTGCACGCTCGGAATGGCGACACCGACGGGTGTCCCGGCAGCGAAGGCCACGAAGGCGTGATTCCCGGTGCCCGAGACCGCGGCGCGGAACACGGGCTCCCAGGCGGCAGGCGCTCCGAAGCCGGCCATCGCGACCGCCGCGAAGAGCGGTGCGTCCTCCGCTCCGACTCTCCGGACGAGAGGCTCCCCCGAGTGGGCGGGACAGGGTTCCGCGCCTCTCACCATCCTGGCCCGGACGTTGATGCGTTCGAAGCCCCGGGCGAGCAGCCGCGTCCCGACGTCCGTCGGCCGTGCATGGGGCGCGAGGCATATCGCGAAATCGAGAGACTTGTTGCCGTACAGGGCGACCAGTGCTTCCACGTCCGCGTCGGTCACCGGTCGCGACAGACCGAAACCGAGGACGCGGTTGAACATCCAGTGAGGCGCGTTCTCGAACACCATCGCGATGCCGCCCACGAACTCCGTCATCGCGATGGCTCGTTCGCCGAGCGGTTCGGTCTGGTCGAACGCCTCCCGCGCGTGGTGCGCCTCGGCCTGCGCGAACTGCAGCCAGCCCATCCCGACCATGTCGCCCCAGCCGCGTCCGCACCATCCTCGCATCGGAACCTCGAGATGCGAGCGGCGGGACAGGCGGAATCACCCGGCCGTGGAATGCTCCGTGGCGGGCTCCAGCGCACACGCGTGCCGGGTCGTACCGAGTTCGACCTGCAGGGTGCTGTGGTGGACGGAGAAGCGCTCCCTCAGGGCATGCATGACGCCATCCATGAAGTCGTCGCCCGGGTGGCCGTCGGGCATGACGAGGTGCACGGTGAGCGCGCTCTCGGTCGTGCTCATGGCCCATATGTGCAGGTCGTGGACATCGGTCACGCCGGGGCGATCGAGCAGGAACGCCTCGACCTCGGACACTTCGATGTGGGCGGGCACGGCGTTCAGTGCGAGTCGCGTGGCTTCGCGGAGCAGGCCCCACGTCCCGGCGACGATGACGGCGACGATTACCAGACTGAGGGCCGGGTCGAGCCAGTACCAGCCCGTGAGCATCATCGCGCCCCCCGCGATCACGACGCCGAGCGACACCGCGGCATCGGCCGCCATGTGGAGATAGGCTCCCCGGATGTTGAGGTCCTCGTGGCTGCCGCGCATGAAGAGCCAGGCCGACAGCCCGTTCACGACGATGCCGATGCCCGCGACCACCATGACCGTGGTCCCCGCGACGGCCGGTGGCGCGAGAAAACGGTGCGCGGCCTCCCAGGCGATCGCGCCGCACGCGACGAGCAGGAACATCGCGTTCGCGAGCGCCGCGAGGATCGAGGTACCGCGGTAGCCGTAGGTGAACCGCCTGCTGGGGGGGTGATTGCCGAGGAGGGCGGCTCCCCACGCGAGACCCAGTCCGAGCACGTCGGAGAGATTGTGGCCCGCGTCGGCCATGAGGGCCGTCGAGTTCGCGACGAACCCGTACGCGAACTCTGCCACGACGAACGCCGTGTTCAGCGCGATCGCGATGGCGAACGCGCGGCCGTGGTCTCCGGAAGCGGGCAGATGGTGAGCGTGCCCGCCGTGCGCGTGGTCGTGAGCGTGGTCGTGGTGATGGCCCATCAGTCGGGTCTCGGGTGAGGTTCGGCGATGTGCTCGAGCATGTCGGCGAGCACGCGCGAGATGTGCTGGTCTGCCGCGGCATAGAAGACCTGCTTCCCCTGGCGCTCGGCCTTCACGATCCGGGCCGCGCGCAGCAGCCGCAGGTGGTGGCTCACGAGGGAGTTGCTCAGCTGGAGACCGACGGCGATGTCGCCGACCGCCACCGGCGCGTCCAGGCATGCGAGCACGATCCGCAGCCGCGTCGAATCCCCGAGCAGCCTGAAGAGGTCGGCGAGCTCCGCGACGTGACCTTCGTTGGGAAGCGAAACCATTTCTCTGAACAGATGAACAAGTGTTCACATGTTATCTGTCCGTGAAGCCGGTCGCAACCCGCGTTTCCCGGTGCGCCGCGTCCCGCACGGACGACGGGGTGCGCAACGGGACTCGCGCCGGCACCCGTGTCGTTTGGGATCGGGCGCGGCCTGCGTATCATGTCGCACCATCGTCAACACACTCGTGAGTGCGCCTCGCACGCGACGTCCCGCATGTCATCCCGTACCACCAGAACGACCCGCAAGCCGCAGCTGAAGCAGCTCGGGCGCACGACGCCCCTTCCCGCCACGCCGGACGCGGCGGAACTCGAGCGCGTTCCGAATCCGCACCCGGACACGCCCTACGTGGCGCGTTTCACCGTGCCGGAGTTCACGTCCCTGTGTCCGATCACCGCCCAGCCCGACTTCGCGCACCTCGTGATCGACTACGTTCCGAAGCGCTGGCTGGTCGAGAGCAAGTCGCTCAAGCTGTACCTCGGGGCTTACCGCAACCACGGCGCATTCCACGAGGATTGCACGGTGGGCATCGGCAAGCGCCTCGTGGCACTGCTCGCCCCGCGCTGGCTGCGCATCGGTGGCTACTGGTATCCGCGTGGCGGCATGCCGATCGACGTCTTCTGGCAGACCGGCAAGGTGCCCGCCGGCGTGTGGATTCCGGATCAGGGCGTCGCGCCGTACCGCGGCCGAGGCTGAGCGTCCGGGCGATGGCGGTCCTGCTGTTCACGGACTTCGGCGCGTCCGACCTCTACGTCGGCCAGGTGGAGAGGCGGATCGCGAGCGAGGCGCCCGGCGTCCGGGTGATCGGCCTCCTCAACGAGGCACCCGCGTTCGACGTGCGGGCATCCGCGCATCTGCTCGCGGCCCTCGCTCCGCGAATCCCGGCGGGCGATGTCGTGTTCGCGGTGGTGGACCCGGGCGTGGGCACGGCCCGGCGCGGCGTGGTCGCGAGGATCGACGACCGGTACTTCGTCGCACCGGACAACGGGCTTCTGGGGGTGGTGTGGGAGCGAGGCACTGCGCGCGAGGCCTGGCGCATCGTGCCCCCGGAGGACGGCGTCTCGGTCTCGTTTCACGGCCGGGACGTCTTCGCCCCGGTGGCGGCCGCGCTCGCGCGGGCAAAGGTTCCGGAAGGGATGCTGCAGCGCGTGGACGCGCCGGAGGTGTCGATCGACGGGGGTGACCTCGCGGAAGTGATCTACGTCGACCACTACGGCAACGTGTTCACGGGCCTGCGCGCCGCGGACGGGGACACGTCCCGGCAACTGGTCGCGGGCGGATGCCGCATCCCGCACGCACGCGTGTTCGGGGATGCGCCCCCCGATCAGGCGTTCTGGTACGTCAACAGCCTCGGGCTAGCAGAGGTCGCCATCCCTGGTGCGCACGCGGCAGTGCGCCTCGGCCTGAGTGTCGGGCAGCCGGTTCACTGGGGGCGGTGAGCCGTCTGAAATCGACACCGGCACGCGCCCAGAGTCGCTCACGCGGGTAAAACACTCGCTCCACCATGACTCACCTCTCCCTGTTTCTCTCTTCGGCATCGAGTCGGCATCCGTCGACGCCGTTCCGGCCACGTTGCGCCGGCCACGAGCCGGCAATGCACAGGAAGTGTGTACGGCACCTTCGCCCGGAACTTTAGGACGAGTTTCCCTGCCCGCCGCGTGTCGACGTCCGCCGGACATGCCGTTGCCATCCGTCTGTCCGGCCCGAGAACCCCCGCGCCCGCGAGGGCCTTGTGCGTCGCGCGGGGCGGGCCGGGGAATTTTGCAGGACGATGCTGTTCGACGGACGGCGGGTCGTGGTACGGTTCCACACGTTCATGGGCCAGGCGCGCGCGGCCCATGGCCGCCCCGGCGTTGGCCCGGGGCCCTCGTGTGTCTGAGCGGATCGCAGAAATCATGTACTTGTCGGCATCGGATATCCAGAAGATGGAACCCACGCAAACCGTGGATTCCCTGAACCCCACGGCCATCAGGCTCGACAAGTCCCTCGGCGATGTCGTCGGTCTCCGGAACCTCGGCTTCCACTGGATATCGATCGATCCGGGCAACCGGTCGACCGAGTATCACGTGCATCACTTCGAGGAAGAGTGCATCTACGTGCTCTCCGGGCGGGGGACGGCCATCGTCGGCGATCGGACGATCCTGATCGGCCCCGGGGACTTTCTCGGTTTCGTGGCAGGCGGGCCCGGGCACGAACTCATCAACGAAGGCTCGGAGCCGCTCGTGTGCCTGGTCGTCGGCCAGCGGCTCGAGTTCGACGTGACGGACTATCCCCGCCTCCACAAGCGCCTCTATCGGCACAAGGGCGAATGGGATCTCGTCGGGTTCACGGATCTCGCCGACCCGGACCGGCAGATCGTCCTGCCGCCCACCGTCGTTCCGTCGCCGACGGCGGAGAACCGCATGCAGCTCGTGCCGATCGGTCGCGATGGCAAGATCGTGTCCGACGCCGTGCTGCCGCTGCCGCGTCTCGCGACCGAGGCGGGCGCCGCATCGGCGGAACTCTATGCCGCCGTGGGATACGTGCCGCCCTGGATTGGCTATCTGGGGTTCGTCGCCGGCGAATGCGTGGGCACGTGCGCGTTCAAGGCACCCCCGAAGGACAATCGCGTCGAGATCGCGTACTACACCTTTCCGGACTTCGAGAGGCACGGCCACGCGACATCTATGGCGTCGGCCCTCATGGAGATCGCGTTCAACGCACATCCCGGCATCCGGCTCGTCGCGCATACGCGCGCCGAGGAGAATGCATCCACCGCAGTCCTCACGAAGCTCGGCTTCCACCTCACCGGACGCGGCTACGACAAGGACGACGGTGAGGTCTGGGAGTGGGTGCTTCAGACCGCGGCGTCCTGATGGCCTGAGGCCCCTCTCAGGGCGTCAGTCGTCGTCTTCCACGCGGTGCCTGCCGTGCTCCGCGACCATCTGCTGCTGCACGGGTGGCGGCGCCACGTCGTAGTGACTCATCGCAATGGTGTACGAACCGTGCCCGCCCGTGATGGCCTTGAGCCGGGAGCTGTAGCCCTCGATCTCGCCGAGCGGGACGGACCCCAGCACGGCGATGTTGCCGGGCTGCAGCCCGCGCGTACCCGTGACCTGACCCCGTCGCGCCGCGAGGTCGGCCGTGATGTCGCCCATGTTGGCTTCCGGGCACGTGATCTCGATCGACACCACGGGTTCCAGCAGGATCGGCCGCGCCTTGCCGACTGCGTCCAGGAACGCCTTGCGCCCCGCCGCCATGAACGCGACCTCCTTCGAATCCACGGGGTGGTGCTTGCCGTCGTAGACCGTGACGCGTACGTCGTGCATCGGACACCCCGCGAGCGGGCCGCCCGAGAGAACCTGCTCCACGCCCTTGCGAACGGCAGGAATGAACTGTCCGGGGATGACGCCTCCCTTCACCTCGTCGACGAATTCGAAACCCGTCCCGCGCGGTAGCGGTTCGACACGCAGGAAAACCTCTCCGAACTGGCCGGCCCCGCCGGTCTGCTTCTTGTGCCGGTGATGGCCTTCCGCCGGCGCCGTGATGGTCTCGCGGTACGGTACGCGGGGCGGCCGCGTGACGACATCGACCTTGTACTGCTGCGACATGCGTTCGAGCACGCCCCGCAGATGGAGCTCGCCGAGACCGCGGATCACCGTCTCGTTGAGCGTCGCGTCGTGCTCCACCTTCAGGGTCGGGTCCTCGGCGGCGAGCTTGCTCAGCACCTCGGACAGCCGCTGCTCGTCCCCGCGCCGGGTCGGCTCGATCGCGAGCCCGTGCATCGGCATGGGGAACTCGAGCGGTTCCATGTGGATGTGGTCCTCGTCGTGCGAGTCGTGCAGCACGCAGTCGAATTCGACTTCGTCGACCTTCGCGACGGCGCCGATGTCGCCCGGAATGCAGCGCTCCACCTCCACGTGATCCTTTCCCTGCAGACTGAGGAGATGGCCGACCTTGAAGGGCTTGCGTCCGTCACCGACGAACAGCTGCGTATCCTTGGTGATCGTGCCCTGGTGCACGCGGAAGATCCCGAGCTTGCCGACGAAGGGATCCACCACGACCTTGAACACGTGCGCGAGCACGTGCTTCGATGCATCGGGTTCCGAACGGAACGCGACGGCATTCTCGCCTTCCCCCTTCACGAACAGCGGCGGATTGCCTTCCGCCGGATTCGGCAGCAGCCTCTGGAAGATGTCGAGCAGCTCCGGGACGCCGGCGCCCGTTCGGGCCGACACGAAACACACGGGGACGAGATGCCCCTCGCGCAGCGCCTTCTCGAAGGGTGCGTGGAGCTGTTCCGGTTCGACCTCGCCCTTCTTGAGGTACAGGGACATGAGTTCCTCGTCGACCTCGACCACCTGGTCCACGATCTCGCGGTGGGCGTCCGCCACGGAAGAGAAGTCGGAGTCGCCGGCAGGATTGAAGAAGCAGTCCACCACGCGCTGGCCGCCTTCCGCGGGAAGGTTGATCGGGAGGCATTCCCGGCCGAAAGTCGTCCGGATGTCGTCGAGCAGTGCGGGCAGATTCACGTTCTCCGCGTCGATCTTGTTCACCACCAGTACGCGGCAGAGTCTCCGGTGCGCCGTCCATTCCATCATCTGCCGTGTGACGAGTTCGATGCCCGACTGCGCGCTCACGACGATCGCGGCCGTCTCGACGGCGTCGAGCGCACCCATGGCCTGACCGATGAAGTCGGGGAATCCCGGCGTGTCGAGCAGATGCACGCGCGTGTCCGCGTGGTCGAGGTGCACGATCGACGTGCGCAGCGAATGGTGGTGGTTCTTCTCGAGGGAGTCGAAGTCGCTCACGGAGGAACCGCGTTCGACGCTGCCGCGACTCGCGATCGCCCCCGACTGGTGAAGAAGCGCTTCGGTCAGCGTCGTCTTCCCCGAGGCGCCGTGACCCACGAGGGCCACGGTCCGGATTGCGTCCGTTTCATACTGCGCCATCTTGTCCTCCCGATTCGTGTGACTGCCTGCGCGGACTCTTCCCGGCTTCGGACCACCGTCCTGTCCGGAGTCTGTGCTCCGGTGTCATCACGTGCGGCGGCGACGCGGTCGCCATCGCGGTGGGCGAGTCCCGAAAATGTGTCGCGGGCGGGTTTCGTTGACGCAGCGGGAACGCGCCGGCCGGCCACGAAACGAAACCGCCCCCGTTCGGGGGCGGCAGGGCCGGGCAGTCCGGGCCGGGGGTGGTCACCGCGGGCACGTCGAGGCTCCGCGGCGAACCGTCTGCCACGGTATCGCGACGAAGGTCACGGTACGGGGACGCCGTCCGTGTGGCGGCGCAATGGTCCCGGGAGACGCCACTGCGGGCATCGACGCCCCAACATCCTCCGGAACTCCTGCGTGCCCTCATCGTGCCTCCATCGGAGGAACCACCGACGCTGCGTTGCCGCATGAACCCGGATTCCGGGTCGCGGCGAGGTCTCGGGGCCGATCGCGACCACGCGAAGGCGGGGCGAACGACGCCCCCGAAGGGTAGACCCGTACGCAGCGGGACGCAACGTGAGGGGGCGAGGCGAGCGCGGCACCGGTCGTCCCCGGTTCGGCACGACGGGGCGGCCCGCGCTCAGCGGCCGGCAGGCCGCTTCTCGAACCAGCGGTAGAGACTCGGCAACACGACCAGCGTGAGCAGCGTGGAGGAGATGAGCCCGCCGATCACGACGATCGCGAGCGGGCGCTGCACCTCCGACCCCGGCCCCGTCGCGAACAGGAACGGCACGAGACCCAGCATCGCCACGGTGGCGGTCATCATGACGGGCCGGAAGCGCTGCCTGCAGCCTTCCGTGATCGCTTCGTGCAGATCGAGCCCTTCCTCGCGCAGACTCCGGATGTAGGACACCAGCACGACACCGTTCAGCACCGCGATTCCCCAGAGCGTGATGAAACCCACCGAGGCCGGCACGGACACGTATTCGCCCGTGAGGTAGAGCGAGAAGATTCCGCCGATCGACGCGAACGGCAGCACGAGGGTGATCAGCGCCGCGAAGCGCAGCGAATTGAACAGCAGGAACAGCAGGAAGAAGATGGCCGCGATCGTGAGCGGGATGATGATCATGAGGCGGTTCATCGCGCGCTCGAGGTTCTCGAACTGCCCTCCCCACGTGACGTAGTAGCCGTCCGGCATCTGCACGCGTTCGGCGATGGCCTCCTTGAGTTCGGACACGAAGCCTCCGAGGTCGCGCCCCCGGACGTTCGCGCCGATCACGACGCGGCGTTTGGCCGACTCGCGGCTGATCTGCGCGGGCCCGTCGACGACGCGGATGTCCGCGAGGTTGTGCAGCGGCACGAGTGCCCCGTTGGGCGACCGGAGCGTGATGTTCCCGATGGCCTCCGGGCTCGAGCGGAAGTTTTCCGGGAACCGGACCACGGCGGGAAAGCGCCGCTCGCCCTCGTAGATCTCGGTGCTCGTGCGCCCGCCGATCGCGGACTCGATGACGTCGTTGATGTCCGCGACGTTGATGCCGTGACGCGCGATGGCGCGGCGTCGAATGGAGATCGTGAGGTACTGCTGGCCGCTCAGGCGCTCCACGCGAATGTCCGCCGCGCCGCGGATCGTGTTCAGCACGCGGATGATCTGGTCGGCGAGTGTCTTGAGTTCGTCGAGTTCGTCGCCGAAGAGCTTGATCGCGATGTCGGAACGCACACCCGTGACCATCTCGTCGACCCGGTCGGAGATGGGCTGGGCCATCACGATCTGCACACCCGGCAGGTCCTTCAGCTTGTCGCGGATCGCATCCATCACGTTCGACTGGTCCCACCCCGGCGGCAGCTGATCCCGGGGCAGTATGGTCGCGATCGGCGTGGACTCGTTCTCCGGCTGGGAGTCCGTCGGACTCTTGCTGCGGCCGAGCTGGGACACGACCATCGAGACGCCGGGCACCTCCCGAACGAGCTTCATCGCGTTCATCTCGAAGTGCACGGACTCCTCGAGCGACATGTTGGGCACCCGATTGATGCCGGGGACGATGCTGCCCTCCTTCATTTCCGGAATGAAGGACGTGCCGAGGAACGGCGTGAGCAGGATGCTCGCCACGAGCAGGGCGCACGCGCCGAGGATCACCTTCGTCGGGTTGCGCACCGACGCCTCCAGCACGCGCATGTACGGGCGCTTCATGGCGGCGATGATGAGCGTGTCCTTCTCGGATCCTCCCTTCAGGAAGTATGAGCAGAGCACGGGGGAAAGCGTCAGCGACACGATCAGCGACACGAACAGCGCGATCGCGATCGTGTAGGCGAGGGGTGCGAACATCTTGCCCTCGATGCCCGTCAGCGTCATGAGCGGCAGGAACACCAGGCAGATGATGCCCACGCCGAAGAGCACGGGCGTGCCCACCTCGCTCGCGGCACCGAGCACGATCTTCACGCGATCCTTGCCGGACGCGTGCGACTCGCTCAGGTGCCGGAACGTGTTCTCGACCACGACGACCGAGCCGTCGACCATGATGCCGATCGCGATCGCGAGCCCGCCGAGCGACATGAGGTTCGCGGACAGCCCGTAGCGGTTCATGACCATGAAGGTCACGAGCGGCGTGATCACGAGGGTCGCCACGACGATCAGGCTGGACCGCATGTCCCCCAGATACAGGAACAGCACGATGACCACGAGCACGATGCCCTCGACGAGGACCTTGGTGACCGTGTGGACCGCGGCATCGACGAGCCCGGACCGGTCGTAGTAGGGGACGATCCGGAGGTTGCCCGGCAGCATGTGCTGCGCGTTGATCTGCGCGACCCGCTTCTTGACGCGGCTCACGACCTGCTTCGCGTTGCCGCCCCGGATCATCATCGCGATCCCGCCGACCGACTCGGTGTACCCGTTCTTGATCACCGCGCCGTAACGCACGGCCGTCCCGATGCGGACCTTCGCGACGTCGCGCACGAACACGGGGGTGCCCGCGCTCTCCTTCAGGACGATGTCCTCGATGTCCTTGAGGTCGCTGATCATGCCCACGCCGCGGATCAGGTACTGCTCCGCATAGCGCGGCAGCTTTCCGCCACCGCTGTTCGCGTTGTTGAGCGCGACGGCGGTGTAGACGTCCTTCACGGTGAGCCCGTAGTGCCGCAGGCGGTCGGGGTTCGGGAGGACCTCGTACTGACGCTCGTGGCCGCCGATGGAGTTGATCTCCGCCACGCCCGGAATGCCGCGCAGCAGGGGCCGCACGACCCAGTCCTGGATGGTCCGACGGTAGGTGAGCTCCGCGACGCTCAGTGCACGGGTTCCGTCGTCCGGCCGGTCGAGCGTGTACTGGTAGACCTCGCCGAGACCCGTGGAGACGGGGCCGAGCACCGGCGTGACGTCCCGGGGGAGTTGGGACGCGGCCTCGATGAACCGCTCGAGCACGAGCTGACGCGCGAAGTACACGTCGGTGTCGTCCGTGAACACCAGCACGATCTGGGACAGCGCATTACGGTTCACCGACCGCATTTCGACGAGGCCCGGCAGGCCCGTCATCGCGATCTCGAGCGGCACCGTCACGAACCGTTCGACCTCTTCGGGCGAACGGCCGGGTGCTTCGGCGGCGACCTGGACCTGGACGTTCGTCACGTCCGGAAACGCGTCGATCGACAGCGACATCATCGCGGAGATGCCGAACCCCATGAGCGCGAGCGCGGCGACCAGCACGACCAGTCGCTGCTTCAGCGCGGATCGGATGAGACTCGTGATCATCGGCGCACGAACGGAACAGGTGGTCTCATGGATGCATGCCCGCGGGCATCGTCCGCCGGCGCGACGGGCCGAAACATTCCGTTACCGGCGCGGCACATCGGGATCGAACGGAACGGGCGCGTGGCACGTCCGGCATGGCGCGCGGGTGCGCACGGCTCGGTTGGCAGTGACATCTCCATGGCATCAGTGCGGTGACGGCTTCCCCGGTCCGGGGCACGGGCGTCGCGCGATCGCCGACGGGCGAATCCGACTCCCGGCCGGACTCGGCCGGCGGACGTGCGCTGAGCAGGCCACGGCGAACCGTCCTGCCGCACACCGATGGTATCGGCCGGCTGGCCCGACCATTCGCGAGCGGGAGTCGAGCCACAGGACATGCACGTGCCATGCCAGGGAAATCAGGGTCGGCAGGAACGGGGCCGAATGTATCACGCCCGGATGCCACGCCCGCGGGTTCCCGGCCTCTGCTCTCCGTCGCACTCCGCATGCCGTCATGCTGCCCTGACGCGACACCTCCGCACCGGCACTTTGTCCGGGTGACGCGATGCACACACCGAGGGGCGGCCATGTCCCGACCCGCCCTGATCGGTAGTGAATCCGTAGCGCTTCGCGGAGGATAATGCTCCGACCATGAGGTGACGACGATCACAGGCGGGGTGGGGAGACATGGAGCGCAGGCGGCCGAGAATCGCAAAGCTGACCCGTCCGCGGATGCACGATGCCGTGCCGCGGGAACGCCTCTTCGAACGACTCGATGCAGGCGCCGCACAGGGCGCCGCGTTCGTGACGGGTCCGCCCGGCGCCGGCAAGACGACGCTGGTCTCGTCCTGGCTCGACGCGCGGGGCCGGCCGGGCATCTGGTTCCACGTCGATGCCGTGGACCGCGATCTTCCGACCTTCTTCTACTACCTCACCACGGCGGCGACCCAGCTCGATCCGGCGGGGCGTCGCAGGCTGCCGCTGCTGACGGCGGAATACGCACACGACGTGCTGGGGTTCTCGCGTCGCTACTTCCGGGACTTCTGGCTGCTCATGCCGGACCGGGGGACCCTGGTCCTGGACAACTGTCACGAGGTGCCCGGCGAAGCGGCGTTTCACGAGGTGCTGGCGATAGCGCTCGAGGAAATGCCCGATCACGCGATGCTGGTCATGACAGGCAGACAGATGCCGCCGGCCGCCCTGGCGCGTCACCGCGCGCACCGTCGGATCGCCCTGACGGGATGGGAGCACCTTCGTTTCACGGACGAGGAGATCCGCTCGGTGCTCGCCGCACGGGGGCGGGCCGGCGATGGCGACATCGAAGCACTGCGCCGGGCTACGGACGGCTGGGCCGCCGGCCTTACGCTCATGATCGAGGACGTCGGCGCGTCGGGGACCGGGCGCGCCGAGTTCGCGCTCGCGGGCCCGGAGGTCACCTTCGAGTACTTCGCGAGCCAGATCTTCGAGCGGGCACCCGAACGGATCCGACAGTTCCTCATGCTGACGGCACATCTTCCGCGCGTGACGATCCGTGGGGCGGAGGCGCTGACGGGCGAAGCCGACGCGGGGACCATTCTCGACGACCTGTGCAGGCGCCATCTGTTCACGCACCGGACGCCCGACGTCATTCCCTGCTACACGTATCACGCGCTCTTCGAGACATTCCTGAAGGCGCGGGCACGGGACACGATGGAACCCGGCGCGCTCGATACCCTCAGGACGCGGGCGGGCGCCATCCTCGAGTCGGAAGGATTCACGGACGACGCGTTTCGTCTCTACGAGTCGGCGGGAGACTGGTCCGCCATCACACGTCTGGTTCTGGAGCAGGCGCAAGCGCTCGTGGCCCAGGGCCGTGGCGGGACGCTCCGGGAATGGGTCGGAGCCATGCCCGCGGACACGGCGTATGCCAGCCCGTGGGTCGAATACTGGGTCGGGATGTCTCTGGTGCCCGAGGATCCGGGCCGTGCGAAAGGCCGGCTCGAGGAAGCCTACCGCCGGCTGAACGCGGGGGGCGACCGTCGGGGAGCGCTGCTCGCGGCGTGTGGCGTGATCGAGGCGCATTACCGGGGCTGGGGGGGCTTCGGAGACCTTCCCGTGTGGATCGCGGCCATCGAGGAATGTCTGGATGATCCGGAGCCGTTCGGCGACGCGGCGGCGTCCCTGCGCACCTGCTCGACCCTGGTGCTCGCGATGACGTATGCGCAGCCGGGCCACCCGATGCTTCCCGAGTTCGTCGCGCGATCCCTCGCGATGCTCGATTCCGATCTGGACAGGAACGCGCGCCTGGTGGCGGCAACCTATCTGCTCACGCACTGCACGCTCGGCATGAAGACCGACACGGGCCGGCGCGTCATCGCACTCATGGACGCGGTCCTGACGTCGGGCGACGTCGCCCCCGTCCATCACTACTGGTGGTGTGCGCGCATCGGCTACTTCTGCTACATGTGCGCCGCGTACGAGCAGGGATTCGCGGCACTCGACCGCGCCGAGGAACTGGCGCGCGAGCACGGCCTCGCCGCGGCCGACCGACCAATGGTCGTGTTCCTCCACTACCGGCTCGCACTCGCCACGGCCACGAATCTCGTCGCCGAGGCCGATCGGTGTCTGCAGCGGATCAGGGAGCTCGCGTGGCGGGGAAGAAGCACCGACACGTGGGCCGTGTCCTGTGCCACCGCCGATCATGCACTCGCCTTCGGCAATACGCGCGAGGCGCTTGAGTGGGCACTGAAGGCGGTTCCGGAGGGACGTGCGACGGGCATGGTCTACATGCAGGCGAGGGCGCTGGCCATTGCCGCCGAGGCCGCCGCCGAATGCGGACTGGTGGACGAGATGACGGCCGCGCTTTCGGAACTGCGCGAGATCACGGCGGGCACCTGTCTCGACTACTTCGTGACGAGTGCGGCACTCATCGAAGCAGACGGAATCCTGCTCGTCAGGGGCGACAGGACAGGGTACGGGTACCTGCGGGAAGCGCTCGCCCTCGCGCGACGACGGGGCCACAGGTTTCACGACCACATCCATCCCCGTCGTCTGGGGAGACTCGTCGCGCACGCGCTGCTCCACGGGATCGAGGTCGCTTACGCGCAATCGCTCGTGAGGGAGTTCCGGCTGCCTGTCCCCGCAGTGCGACCGGAGGCCTGGCCCTGGCCGGTCCGGATCTACGTGCTCGGGCGATTCGCGATCCAGGTCGACGGAGAGCCCGTCGCGTTCCAGGGCAAATCCCCGAGGAAGCCGCTTGCGCTCCTGAAGGCGATCGTCGCATTCGGTGGCAGCGACATACCGCGAACCCGTCTCGTCGACGCGCTCTGGCCCGACGAGGAAGGGGATGCCGGCATGAAGGCGCTCGCCGTTGCGCTCGTGCGGCTGCGACGAATCCTCGGACGGCTCGATGCCCTTACCGTCGCCGAGCAGACGATCTCGGTGAACCCGGACGTTTGCTGGATCGACGTGCAGGCATTCGAGCACGGCGTCCAGCGCGCCCTGGCCCGGCAGGGCGACGACGATCCTGACAGGTTCGATGCGCTGGCGAACGAAGTCGCGGACCTCTATCGGGGTCCCTTGCTGCCGCACGACCAGGAAGCCGCGTGGAGTGCGGCCGCACGCGCGCGCCACGCGCGCCGGTTCATCGCGTTCGTGGAAAAGGTTGCCAGGCGCTGCGAAGCATGCGGACAGTGGGACGTCGCGATCGCGTGGTACCAGAGAGGGATCGAGGCAGACGACCTCGTGGAGGGGTTTCACCAGGGACTCATGCGTGCCTACCTTGCACTGGGTCGCGCTGCCGACGGGCTCGCCGCGTTCCGGCGCCTCAGGCAGACCCTGTCCATCGTACTCGACGTGAGCCCGTCGGCGCAGAGCGAGCACCTCGCCAACCGCCTTCGCGACAGTGTGTCAGCCGCTGCCGGTGTCGACACCGAGTCGTCCCGTCGGAGCGTCTGACGCGACACCTGACCGCGCGTGCCCGACCTTTCCGATCCGTAGCGTATCGGTAGTCACGCCTGCCGCACCATGCGCATGCGGTGCCACGTGCACGGCATCGCGAACACTCTTTCCATGGAGGTCGATGATGACTCGGATCCTGTCCCGCAGTCTCTTCAAGGCGATCGGAATCGGCATGGTGGTGGTCGGCGTCTCGCCGGCGGTCGCGCAGGCCGAAGAGCACGGAACGTTCAGGGGGCTCGCCGTGCTCGTCAACACGAAGTTCCAGAAGATCGACGCGTCCGAGGGCCACCCCGGCGGTGCGGTGATGATCGGCGAGATGGATGGCGTCGTCTTCAACGACCGGCGCGAGACCTGGCTCGACAAGGCGCGCTACCAGGTGGTCTGGAAAGGTGACGGAACGGGCCACGGCGAGTGTCTGAAGACCTTCACGATGCCGGACGGCAGGCTGTTCGCGAAGTGCGTCGGTCACGCGGTGGGTGACGGCTGGACGGGAGAGGTCGAGCTCGTCGGTGGAACCGGCGCCTACGAAGGCATCACGGGGCGTGGCCGCTACAGGCTCACGAACGTGTCCGAGACCGTCATGTGGGACGTGCTCGAGTGGGACTGGGCGAAGCCCTGAGCGGGATCCTGCGTGCCGACGCCCCATGAACACCTTCGTCGTGAGACTCCACTGCTGGCGCGAAGGGCCACGGCCGGAAATCGTGGGTGATGTGGAGGACGTCGGCCGTGGCACCCGGACCCGGTTTCGCGGGCGGGACGAACTGCTCGCGCTTCTCGCCCCCGGCGTCACCGCACGCGAGGCGCCTGGCTGTCGTCCGACGGAAACGTGGGACGAGGGCGGAACCGATCGTCAGTGATGGCCGTGCGCGAGCGCATGCCCCCGGCCGCGCGCGATGAGCCAGCGATTGACGGGGAACGCGGCAACCCCTCCGAGCGCGAGCGAGAGTGCCAGACTCCACCAGAAGCGGGGCGCGGAGAGGGTCGCCGTCATCGCTCCCGGAATCACGAGCATGAGGAGGTTGTCCACGATTTCCATGGTCGTGATCGACGCGGTGTCGGAAGCGAATGCGACGCGCGCGGCCGACGGGAAGGCGAACCCGTTGCGCAGGAGCGGCAGCATCGTGAGGGAAAAGCCCGTCACGAACGAGAGCAGGATGGAAACCACCACGGTCGTCATGTTGTGCCACGCGAGCATGGTGCCGAGCACCATGCCGGCGACTTCGCCGATCGCGCATCCAGACAGGCAGTGGAGCGTTGCAACCACTGCCACGTGATTCAGCGATGCAGTGTCCTGCTGCCGTTCCGGCGCGTGCTCGTCGCGACTCCGGGGAGCCTCCTTGTCGTGCTGGGCATGGGACATCGTCTTCTCCAGTCAGTTGTTCGGTCACCGCGCGAGACGACTCGCCGCTCCGACGCGCGATCCGCAGGTTCCTGTCCCGGCCGCTACGGCAACGGGTGCCGGATCGATCCTGCGGTGAGGGTAAAACGGGGACGCGTGACCGGTGCGGGAAGCCGAGCGGCGCGGATCCCGTCGTCGAACCTGTCTTCCGTGGTCTGAGGGCAGGTGACCGGATTGGTTCATCGCGATGTGTCCGGTTCCGTCTTGCTGCGCGGAGCCCCGGCGTGCGTCGAGGTGCGGCGCTCGAAGCGATTGCGGCTGTCCTGGCGTCCGTCCGTCACGTTCCGGGCTCGGGCGGGAGGCCGGTAACGCAGGATCGAGGGGTCAGGTCAACATAGGTGCTGCCGGGCGCGCGGCTGCACGCAGTCGCCGAGCCAGTCGCCGGGAACGATCCGGGAAACAGGATGCCGGCCGGCCCGCCATGATTCCGGATGACGCGCCCGGATCCCCTGCCGGAGGAGCCTCGTGAACGGCATCGCCGCGGAACCGTTCCAGCGTTGACCAGGGCGAATCTTCGAATCGCGGAGGGTCCCTCAGAACCGCGTCTTCAGGCCCACGAAGAATCCGTCCGGCAGAACGGAGAGCACGAGCGGACTTTCCCGGTCGTGCGCATACCAGCCCGTGAGTGCGCCGAGTGCCCAGCCGGCGAGCACGTCGCTCTGCCAGTGGGCCTGCGCCTTGATGCGTCCGGTGCCGACCCACAGTGGCAGGGCCAGGAGGCCATAGATGGCGGGGTCGTCCTGCCCGTACTCGAGGATGTAGGGGGTCACCAGCGACGCCGCTTCGGCGGCTTCACCGCTCGGGAAGCTGTGATGCGAACCGCCCGAGAAGAACCCGTTCGGATCGTTCGTCTCGGCAGGGCGCTCGCGCGAGAAGAGGTGCTTGAGTCCTTCCGCCGACACGGCGCCGAGCAGTTCGGAATCGATGCCACGCCAGGCCGTATCGCCGAGTCGCGTGTCGCCGCCCTCCCAGAGTGCCAGGCCCAGCTGGCCCACGGAAAGCGCCGCGAGCACGCCGCGGTAGCCCGCGGGATTCCAGATGCCCGAGACGTCGTGACCGACGCGGTGATCGATGCCGAACGGACCGCCCGCCCGGGCGTGGACGGGCGCCGTGAGCGCAATGCACGCGAGCGAGGTGGCCGCAACGGCCCGGACCAGGGGCGCCGGCGTCCGGCACGTCCGCGCGCCATCGCGCGTACCGGGCGTCGTCGGGCAGGGTGTCTCACCGGAACGCCGAGGAGCTTGCTTCATGATTGTTCTTCCCGAGACGCGCGCCTTCGTCCGCGCAGGCGCTGTGACAGCGATCGCGGGCACCAGTTCTGTGGCTCGACGCCACGTCGCGCGCAAGTGTGTCGTTCCGCGTCGATGGGCAGCGGGTGCGGTCGTGTACACCGCACCTGCGTGCACGGTGGCCGATGCGCGGGACTGCCGGACGTCGGGAGCCCGGCCCTGTGGCGGTGATGTCGACCGGAAGAAAGACTGACGTAAGAAATGACGGTTACACCACGGCTTCGGGAGATTGCGCTCGATGCACACGTCCGGGGCGCTCGTGACGACACGAATGCCCACGGCATGTGCATGTTCCGAGAAGTCGCTTCCTCCGTCGCGCTTTCCGCACCGTATCGCATACACAGCCGTCCAGGATGAGCCGGGATGTTCGCGATCCTCGTCGCCGGCGTTCCCGCTCGGTCCGGGGTTCCTGCCCGAAGCCCCATCCGGACACGCTCGATCGTCACGGTGGTGGCCTCGAGCCGGAAAGCATCCCTCAGCAACGCCAGGTTTCTGCCAGCCACGAATACAGATGCAGCACGTTCCGCTTTTTCCCACCCCCGTCTCCATGTACGAACTGCCCGGAATGGGCGAGATCAACCGAGAACTTACGGAGCGTCTGGTCTCCGAATCGGAATCCGCGCCGTCGGACCGCCGCTCCAATGTCGGTGGCTGGCACTCGGGCACCGATCTCCACATGCGTCAGGAGCCGTGCTACCGCACGCTGATCGACACCATCGTCGCGCGCGTGCGCGAGACGTCCGAATTCATCGCCCGCGATGCCGGCCGCAAGCTCCCGCCGCTCGCGTACCGGACGCACGCCTGGGCCATGGTGATGCGCAATGGTGACTACACGCTGCCGCACGACCACGCCGAGGTGCACTGGGCGACGGTCTACTACCCGGACGCCGGAGACGCGGACGAGAAGGCGCATCCCGACTCGGGCCTTCTCGGGCTCGTCGATCCGCGTCACGGCGGTCGGCCGATTCCGGGACTCGATTTCGTCGGGCAGACCTTCTTCGCGCGCCCCGCGTCCGGGCGGCTGCTGGTGTTCCCCGGCTGGCTCCTGCACTACGTGAATGCGTATCGCGGCACGCGACCGCGTGTGGCGATCTCGTGCAACGTGATCTTCACGCTCGCAGGATCCTGACCGCGGAGCGGGTCTGCCGACGCGCGCGAACGCGTCGGGCAGCGTGCGGTGTCAGGCGGGCCGGACCGGTTCCACGGCCTGCTCGTCGACCCCTGCGTCGGTGCGACGGACGGCCCAGGCAAGCGCCTTCTCGCGATTCGCGACGGCCTGGTGGAAGACGCCATCGACGAAGTGCAGTCCGACGCCGTCGTCCGCGGCATGGCCATCGGGGACCTGACCGGTCGCGATCAGTTCCTGATACGCGGGGCGCCGGTCCTTCTCGCTGTCGTAGTGCGGACAGTTGCTCCCTGCCACGAATCCCAGGCAGGGCAGGGCAGTCAGCGGCCCTGCGATCGAGTCGGTGATGCCGACGTCGAACCAGCAGATCGAGCCCGCGCTCGAGCCGCCCATGGGCACGCCGTCGTCGTACGCCGCCCGGAGAATCGTGTCGAGCCCCCAGTCGCGCCAGATCGCGAGCATGGACCGCGTGTTGCCGCCTCCCACCGCAATGGCATCGTGCTCGCGCACGAAGCCCTCGAGATCGCGGGGTGTCCGCCTGAAGAATGGCAGCACGGCCGGCCTGCAGCCGAGCTTCGTGAAGGCCTGGAAGAACCGCAGCTGGTAGCCCTCGTGGTCACCGCTGGCGGTCGGCACGAAGAGGACCTTCGGCCTGTCGAGACCGGTGAGGTCCCTGAAGTACGTCTCGAGACGCAGGTTGCTGTCGGGGTCGGCGAGAAAGGCGCCGCCCATCGCGAAGACATGTTTACGGCTGGCCATGGTGTGTCCGGTGTGCGGTGGGTCGAGGGCGCGATTCTAGTCGGGTCCGTCGCGTGCCGATCCTGGCGGCCACATCGCGGATCGGTGCGGTGCGACGATTCTGAGACAATCGGGCACCCGCATGACGCCCCCCGGGAAGGAATCGAGCACCGTGTTCAATGTTGCCGTCGCATGCCTCGTGCTGACCGCCCTGTTCGCGTACGTGAACCACCGCTACGTCCGGCTGCCCACGACGATCGGCGTGATGGTGATCGCCATGCTGCTGTCCATCGCACTGGTCGGGCTCGACCGCCTGGGCATCGAGGGCCTGCACGATTACGAGGTGTCGCTGATCAGTTCCATCGACTTCTCCGACGTCCTCATGCAAGGCATGCTCTCGCTGCTGCTGTTCGCAGCCGCGCTCCACGTGGACATCCACGAACTGCGCGATCACCGCTGGCAGGTGGGCGTGCTCGCCGTGTTCGGAACCGTCGTGTCCACCATGATCGTCAGCTTTGCGCTGTGGTTCGCGCTGCCGTTCGCGGGCATCACGCTGCCGCTCGGATACTGCCTGCTCTTCGGCGCGCTCATCTCGCCGACCGATCCCATCGCCGTCATGGGGATCCTGAAGTCGGCCGGTGCTCCGAGGAACCTCGAGATCACCATTGCCGGAGAGTCGCTCTTCAACGATGGCGTCGGCGTCGTGCTGTTCACGCTGCTGCTCGAGACGGTCACGCTGGGTGAGACACCGACGACGGGTCGGGCGGTCGGCATGCTACTCCAGGAGGCCGGAGGCGGGATTCTCTTCGGGCTCGCGCTCGGATTCGTGACGTTCCGGATGCTGAAGAGCATCGACAACTACCAGGTGGAGATCCTGCTGACGCTTGCTGCCGTCATGGGAGGCTACGCGCTCGCATCCCGGCTGCACGTCTCCGGGCCTCTCGCGATGGTGGTCGCGGGACTGCTGATCGGCAATCAGGGGAGGGCATCCGCGATGTCGGAGACGACGCGCGAGCACCTCGACATGTTCTGGGAACTGCTCGACGAGATACTCAACTCCGTGCTGTTCGTTCTGATCGGGCTGGAGGTCATCCTCATCTCGTTCGACTTCAACATCGTCTTCGCGGTCGTCGTGGCCATCGCGGTGACGCTGCTGGCGCGTCTGCTGTCCGTCGGCTTGCCCATCGGTGCGCTGCGGCGGGTGTTCCGGATGCCGCGGGGTGCCTGGAAAGTGCTCGTGTGGGGCGGTCTGAGAGGCGGCATTTCCGTCGCGCTCGCGCTGTCGCTGCCGGCCGGCGCCGAACGCGACCTCGTGCTCACGCTCACCTATTCGGTCGTGATCTTCTCGATCGTGTGCCAGGGCCTCAGCATCGGCGCGCTCACCCGGCGCGCGCTGCATGCGGGCTCCTGAGCCGGCGAGAGGCCGACGATCACTCCGGCGTTCGGCCGCCTTCCGGCGTGAGTGCGGCCTGCGCCGCGGGGAAGTACTCGGTGAAATCGCCGGCGAAGGCGTCGTAGTGTTCGGCCAGCTCCTCGGCTGCGCCGAACAGGGCGGGCGCGGCCCGTGACGCGCGCCGGCTCATCCGGTCGAGCGTGAGGGCGATGCCCGGCAGGTGCCGATACGTGCACAGCCAGTCCTGGCGGACCAGGTGAGACACCATCGTGGCGAAGCGGTCGGGCAGCGGATGACCGGTGGCGAGCAACCCGGCGTAGACCTCCGCGGCGAACGCTTCGAGTGCAAGCGGGTGGTGCCGCTCCCAGTCACGGGCGAGGAAGTGGTCGAAGAAGACGTCGACGAGGATGCCCGCGCAGCGCCTGCGCGCCGGCGAGACGCGTGCCCTGGCCCGGCACACGACGGGGTGCGAGTCCGTGAAGGTGTCGATCCGGCGATGCAGCCGGATGGCTTCCCGGACCTCCGCGTTGTATCCCGCCCGTTCGACGGGCCCCTTCACGAAGTCGCCGAGCAGGCTGCCGAGACGCGCATCGGGGGTCGGGGGAGAGAGGTAGAGGTGAGCGAGAAAGTTCATGTGCACCGATTGTGCCTGCGTCCCGTCGGCCCTGTCGTCGAATCCGGGCTTCGGGCGTGCGACGCGCGCAACGGCGACGGTACCCCGGACGCCGGCATGCGTGATGGCGGGATTACGCGTGCGGCCCGCGCATCACCACGTTGCCGAGCCGGACCGTTCCGTGTCGATCGGCAGGCCTGCCCACATCCAGGCGTCCGTGCCTCCCGCGACGTTGACGGCCGTGACGATGCCTTCCTGGTGGAGCCTTCGCACACCCAGGAGCGATCGCATGCCGGACTTGCAGATCACGTAGATCGGCGCCTTCGTGTCGAAGTCGCGCAGCCTTGCCGGGGTCAGCTGCTCGAGAGGCACGTTCGTCGCGCCCCGCGCATGTCCGCGCGCGAACTCCGCACTCGAGCGGACGTCGACGAGCTGGATGGCCTGCTCCTGGGCGAGCGCGAACAGTACCTCCGGCGTGATGCTTTGCATGTGTGGACTCCGTATCCGGTCAGGGAACGTGAGCATGGTGCGCGCGCCGGACTCCCGGGATCGGTGACCTAGGTTCCAGAGCACGCAACGCGCCGCCGCGGGTGTGCGTGCTTGGGCAATCGGGGCACGAACGGTATAGTCCGATCGTAGGACGCGGGTCGTCGTTCCCGGGGACACGCGGTCATGAACGAAGATGCCCCGGAAAGCGGGTGCCAGAGAGTCGAGGAACATCGTCGTGCCGCACCTTCCCGATCCCCGTCCAGACCGTCGCCTTCCGGACGGCCACCCGTTCGCGGCGCGGGTCGCGGCCCTCGAGGAAGCCGGTGCGGGAGAGCGCGCCCACGACGTTCTGGTGAAGCTGATGTCGCGTGCACTCGAGGCAGGCGACGGCGAGTCCGTGCGCAGCGCCGTGCTGGAGGCGCCGCACGGCCTCGCGCTGAAGGTGGCGCGAGCCGCCGACGAAGCGATCAATCGTTCCGATGGCACCGAGTCCGGGGCCTCCGCCATCCTTTCGCGCGTGTTCCTCGTTCCGGTACTTTTCGTGACCGCAGGGGCCGCTCCCGCGCGCGTGCCTGGCGTCGTCCCCGACGTGGCCGAGCTGCGCGGGATCATGCGCGATGCCGGTGCCTTGGGGCCCGTCGAGAACTTCGCGCTCGCGAATGCCCTCGGAACCGCGGCCGCCGTGCGAGCCGCATCGCCGGCGACACTCCACGCGCTGTCCCGGGCCGTCGGGGACGCGGCGGGGGTGGCGGTGCTGGAGCCCGCGCCCATCGAACTCGCGAGTGCGGACGAGCAGGTTCATCTTCGATTCATGGCCGGCGTCTCGGTCACGCGCGCGGACGCCCCCACGTTCCTCGAAACGGCGGGCCAGGTCGGGCGCTGGGGCATGGCGTTCTCCAAGGCGCTCGCGCGCCAGATGGCGTCACCGGGCCTGTCGGTCCTCGCGCTGCCGCGGGCCCCGATGACGTGGTACGCCGCGCTCGCGGAAGGGCGCCATGCACGCGAGGAGATCGCGTTCAGCCTGTTCGCGAGCAATGCGATCCGGCGCATCCGGACCGAGACGGGCGATCCCGTGGCGACGGTGGCGGTGCAGCAGGACGCGAAGGTGCGCATCGACCTGATCTCGCCGTTCGATTCCCTGAACGTGCATTCCCACCTCTGGCCCCTGTGCGCATTCGACGATCTCGGGCGCATCGAGCACTGCATTCGCGAGCTGTTGCTCGAGTGTCGCGTCGCGCGCGTGGAATTCGTCGATCGCGTGGTTCCACCCGCGCCGCTCTCGCCTCCCCCCGAGACCTGGCTCATGCCCCAGTGACGCCGCGTCCCGGTCGTCCCGCGGGTGATCAGCGTGGCGTGCGTCCTTCCGTCAGGTGCACCGTTTCGTGCCACGTCGGCGGCCGGCAGCCGGGGGCGCCCAGCACGAGCGCCGCACAGGCGCTTGCGTGACGCAGGGAGGCCTGGAGGATTCCGGCACCGGTGCGGCCCGTGACTGCCCCGTGCAATGACCCCTCCCGTTGCAGGAACGCGACGAAACCCGCGAGAAAGCAGTCGCCGGCACCGATGGTGTCCACGACCGGCATCGCGAACGCTGGCTGATCGAGCCGGATGCCCGGCGCGATCAGCGTGGCCCCCCGCGCGCCACGGGTGAGCAGCACGAGCTTCGAGCCGCGCGCGAGAAAGGACGTGGCCGCCGCCGTCGCGTCGCCGGTGAGGTCGAGGTGCACGAGGTCCTCCTCGCTGACCTTGACGATGTGGGCTTCCCGGGCAACCGCGAGAACGGCATCGCGGTAGGCATCGAACGACACGTCCGCGGCCTCCGCCGCGGCGGGGCGCATGTTGACGTCGACGCTGCACACCACGCCGTTCGCGCGCATGCGGGTCGCGACGTCCTGCATCGTGCCGGCATCCGGTGGCACGAGTGCGAGTCCGCCCGTGTGGAACCCGGTGACGCCCGGAGGGACGCGCGCGAGCAGATCGTCGGCGTCGACATCCCGGTCCGCAACGCCGAGACGGTAGAACTCGTACGCCGGTTCGCCGTGCCCGGTCGCGTCCAGGAGCGCAAGGGACGTGGGGGCCTTCACGCGCCGGCCGAGATGCCGCGCCCCCGACGCCTCGAGTTCCGACAGCAGGGTGTCTCCGAAGAGGTCGGTCGACAGAGGGTTCAGGTACGCGACAGGCACTTCCTGGCGCGCGAGGGCACGTGCGAAGTTGTACGGTGCGCCACCGGGCACGGGCCGGTAGTCGCCATCGTCCTGACGGACCAGATCGACCAGTGATTCTCCGGCGATTGCGTACATCCGGGGGACTCCGGGGATGAAGTGGGTAACGCCGCTGCGTCTCAGGGCGCGTTCGTCACGACCCGCACGCTCGTGAAGCCCCGGAACCGCGCACGGCCACCCCGGACGGGCACGTCGGCGAGCCGATAGTCCGGAAACCGCTCCAGGAACATGCCGATGGCGACGCGTCCTTCCAGCCGCGCGAGCGCGTGTCCCGCGCACAGGTGCGACCCCGACCCGAATGCGAGGTGGCGGTTCGGCGTGCGCGCCACGTCGAGGCGTTCGGGATCCGGGAACTGGGCCGGGTCACGGTTCGCCGCGCCGATGCACAGCGTCACGAGGGCTCCGGCCGGCAGCCGGACGCCGCCCACTTCCGTCGGCTCGAGCGCCCGCCGGTTGCCGAGCTGATTGGAGCTCTCGAAGCGCAGGAACTCCTCCACCGCGGAGCGGATGAGGCTCGGGTCGGCGAGCAGGCGCGCCCGCTCGTCGGGCCACTCGCACAGTGCGACGAGGCTGTTGCCGATGAGGTTCGTGGTGGTCTCGTGGCCTGCGTTCAGCAGGAAGATGCAGTTGTGGAGCAGTTCCGGTTCCGACAGTTTCTCGCCGTCGGCCTCGCCCTGGACGAGGCGGGTGAGCACGTCGCGTTCCGCGTCGCCCGGCGTCGCCCGACGCCGCGCGACGAGTGTCCGCAGATAATCCTCGAATTCGGTCACGGCACGATTGCCCGCGGCCAGCTGGTCCTCCGTGAGACTGGGTTCGAGCGCGCCCAGGATCGCGAGAGACCAGGCTCGCAGCGGTCCGCGCTCGTCGTGCGGCACCTCCAGCAGGTTGCCGATGATCTCGATCGGGATCGCGGAGGCGAAGTCCTCGATGATGTCGGCGGTCCCGCGCAGTGCAATCGCGTCGAGCAGCTCTCCGACGCGCGCGACGAGCCCCGGCTGCATGTCGGCGATGGCCTTCGGGGTGAGGGCCCCCATGATCAGCCGGCGTATGCGCGTGTGCAGGGGCGGGTCGTTGAACACGAGGCTCGTCGTATGGTGCGCGTAGAGCGGCGAGTCACCGAACTTCGGCAGGAACTCGACCTTCTTGTCGGAACTGAAGACGGCCGGATCCTTGTAGACCCGCTCGCAGTCGGCGTAGCGGGTCAGGAACCACGTCCCGTCCGGCATGCGGTGCACCGGCGACGCCTCGCGCAGGCGCCGGTACCACGGGTACGGATCGTCGACGAACCCGGCGGGGAGGCGGCGCAGGTCGAAGTGTTCGAGGTCGGCGGGCGTCATGGCGGGAGTGTACCCGGCCCGCCGTGCAGGCCGGTGTACCCCGCGGACGGCCCGTGTGAAAATCCCGTGGTGGCCGCGGCCGGGGCAATTCCGGGTCCCGCGTCGCGAACGGCGTGAAACAGGGAGACGCGCGTGAATCTCGAAAAGGTTGTCTTCGGATTTTTCATCATCCTCGCGATGACGCTCAATTTCGGGTTCTTCATCGGCGACATGGCGGATCCGGTCCAGCACAACGTCTACGAGATGTATGCGGCCATCGTCGTGAGCCTCATCGCGACCGTGCTGAAGTTCGGCGACCGCACGCAGGTGGGCGCCCTTCATCTCGCGACGAGTCTCGTGGCCGACCTCCAGCTCATCGCGGGCGCCGTCATCTGGGCGTACGCGCAGCACGCCACCGTGGAGGGGGTCACGCCGAGCACGGTGTCGGGTGTGGTCTCGCTTTCGGGCGGCGCCTTCCTCGCGAATCTCGTGTCCGCCGCCCTGCTTATCATCGAGACCGCCCAGCTGCGGCGCTAGGCTGCCGTGAACAGCGCCCTGTTCCTGGTCCTGCGGCGCATGCGGGCGCCGCTTTGCGTGCTGATCGTGAGCTACGCGGTCGCCATGCTCGGACTCGTGATGATTCCGGGCGTCGATGCCGAGGGCCACCCGTGGCGCATGAGCTTCTTCCACGCGTTCTACGTGCTGAGCTACACGGCCACCACGATCGGGTTCGGCGAGGTTCCCTACGCGTTCACGAACGCGCAGCGCCTCTGGATGATCGCGAGCATCTACCTGACGGTCATCGCGTGGATCTACGCGATCGGCAAGCTGCTGCAGCTCATGCAGGACCCGGCCTTCCGGCAGGTGTTCCGGACGAGCGCGTTCGCGCGCTCGGTACGCCGTCTGCGTGAACCCTTCTACATCGTGTGTGGCTACGGGGAGACCGGGAGCGAACTCGTCGATGCGTTCGATCACCGTGGCGTGCAGACCGTCGTGATCGACGTCAATCCGGCGCGCGTCGCCGAGACGGAGCTCGCGGACCTGCACTTCGACGTGCCGGCGCTCGAGGCCGACGTGCGGTCTCCGGAGACGCTCGTCCAGGCAGGGCTCCACCACCCGAAGTGCATGGGGATCATCGCACTCACGAACGACGACCGGGCCAACCTGGCCGTCGCCGCGACGGCGAAACTCCTGCGCCGGGACCTCCGCGTCGTGTGCCGGTGCGAATCCTCGGACATCGCTTTCAACATGGCGTCCTTCGGGACCGATCACGTGGTCAACCCGTACGCACTCTTCGGACAGCACCTCGCCACCGCGGTGAGGAGGCCGGGCCACTTCCTGCTGCGGGAGTGGCTTTCCGCCGCACCGGACGAACTGCTCCGGGAGCCGCTCTTCCCGCCCACGGGCCGCTGGATCCTCTGCGGCTTCGGTCGCTTCGGTCGCGAGATCGCCCGGGGCCTGGAAACGGAAGGCAACCGGGTCGCCGTCGTGGAGGTCGATCCCCGGATCGACACGCCGCTCGCGTCGGTGCACGGACGCGGCACGGAAGCGGACGTGCTCACGCAGGCCGGCATCCCGGAGGCAGTGGGACTCGTCGCGGGCACTGCGGACGACGTGAACAACCTCTCGATCACCAGGACGGCACGTCGCATGAACGCAGACCTGTTCGTCGTGATCCGGCAGAACCAGCGCGCCAGCGGCATGCTCGTGGACGCCGTGGGCGCGGATCTCGTCGTCCAGCCCACGATGGTCGTCGTGCACGCGTGCCTCGCCGCACTCATGGCACCGATGCTCGCGCGGTTTCTGGACACTGTTTCGGATTTCGACAATGCGTGGGCGAACGAACTCCTCGCGCGCATCGCGGGCATCATGGGCGACCGCGTACCCGAGAGCTGGGCCCTGGAGGTGTCCGAACGGGCGACGCCGGCTCTCGCGCGCGCGGTCGCAACGGTTGACGTGCCGCTGGCGGCGCTGCTCGGCGATCCGCGCGACCGCGCGGAGCCACTGCCCGCGATTGCGCTCGCGATCGAGCGCGACGGTGATCTCGTGGTCCTGCCCGAGGACCGGGAGGCGCTGCAGCCCGGCGACCGTGTGCTCTTCTGCGGCCGCGGGCGCGGCCGACGCGCACAGCAGCTCACGGTCGGCAACGACAACGTGCTGCGCTACATCCTCACGGGCCAGGACATCCCGGGCGGGTGGATCTGGGAGCGTCTGACCGCGAGGGCCCCGGTGGAGGAGGAACTGGCCAGATAGCCGTTTGTCGTGGGGCTACCAGGCGTACCGGACCGTGTAGCGCACGACGCCTTCCGCGTCGGCGGCCACCGGGACCCGGAAACGGATCGTCCGGGCGTCCTCTTTCTCGAAGGCCTGCGAAGCCGACACGATCCGCCAGTTCGCCCAGCGAAACAGGCTTTCCCGCACGATCACCTCGACGGACCGTTCCTTGTGATTGCGGACGCGGATCTCGAACGATTCGGTCATCGTCCTTCTCCCGGTGTCCAGATCGAAGTCCGTCTGGCGGCGTTCACCCACGACGTCGAACGCAGAACCCAGGTTCAGGGTGACGGTCTCGTTCCGCGGGGTGTGATCGATGCGGTCCTCGCCGATGAATTCGAGCGAACCGTCCGCGGCGTCGCGCTTGCTCACGCGCACGCGACCGGCCGGCAGTGGCACGCCGAGTTCGTTGTCCTCCGTGTTGCGAAAGCTCAGGAAGGTCTCGACCCGGGCACTTCTGCGTGTGCCGGCTTCCCGGGTCGTGAGGGGTGTCGTGCCGTAGCCCGACCCGTTCTGTCCCGCGTATACCAGAGTCTTCTCGCACGCGATGCCCGCCACGGCCGGGAACAGCTCGAGCTGCTTCGTGGAGTTGTCCGGAAGAGTCGTGGTGCGCCCGAGTGTGTAGAGGTGATATTCGAAGAACGACTTCTCCGCGAAACCCGCGGTCGCATCCATGGCAGCCTCGTTCGCCCGCATCATGAGTTTCGCGGAGGGAAGCGCCGCCGTCGGTGCCCGGTGCACGTCGCCCGCGATCAGCTTGATCCGCGCGTCGGAATAGCTCGCACCGGACTGATTCAGGATGCTCACCCACGCGTTTGCATCGACGCGGCAATCCCCCTGCGACGTGTCCGAATAGACGAGGTTGTAGTCGGCCCACCACGTGATGCCGCTGGTCTGATAGGCCACGCGGGTCCGGTGCGTACCCGCGTTCCGCGCGAGGATCTCCCAGACGAGTGTGGGCCGGGTGATGAGCCCGCCGGGCAGGCTCGGAAGGGTGACGGACGCGGTTCCGGAGAACGTCCGCACGGAGCCGTCCGACTGGCGCAGCACGATGCCGCCCCGCGTGGAGAGCAACGTGCCGGCGAAACTCTCCGCATGCCCGCCGCGCACCTGTTCGACGGTGATCGGGGCGTCGACGTATTTCTGCAACAGCTTGTCGGTCGATACCAGGTCGAACCGGAAATCCTGTTCGATCACCCGTGTGCCTGCGGGGTCGGTCAGGGACTGGAAGGACACGGTCGTCGGATCGATGAGGCCCGCCACGTCGGTGAACCGGACCTCGTTGCGGCCGACCACGAGCGGGATCGTGCGCTCCTGACGCACGACTGCGTAGCCCGGTACGTGATAGCCGGGGACGCCTCCGGAACGGAACGTGTCTACCGGCACGGCGCCTGCCGACGCGCTGCCGTAGATCGTCAGCGCACTCGACCCCGTGTCGTCGGCACCGACAGGAGACGCGGCCAGCACGAGCGCGGCGGCGAGCGCCTGGCGGAGTGGGGGTGTCACGGTCATGGGCATTCCTCCAGATGGTGGGCCGGCGAAGCACGGGAACTCCCGGCGGGGCGGGCGCGACGGCGAGCGGCCGGATCGGCTGTAAAGGTTGTCGACGGTCGATTCCGGGTCCGGTCCGGCCGTACGCCGGGCGTGCACGCGCCGGTGGCGACGCCTTCGTCGCGCCATCGGGCCGCCGCTCTCGCAGGATAGCGCGCTGCGTCAATCAGTTCCGCAGCGATCGCGAGGGGCGCGGGTACCCGACGGGGGATCATGCCGACGCAGGCATCGTTTTCGCATCGGGCCCTGCCACGAATGGCGCTAGAACCCGTCCGCGCCCGGTAACACGGCATTCTCTTCCCTGATGGCAGACTCCAAGTTCGGCTCCTGGCTTCCCGTTCTCCTCCTCGTGGTCGCGATCGTCGGCGGCACCGCAAACCTCGGCTACTGGGCCTACTGCAAACGCACTGCCGACGGTCTCGACACGCCCCTCTTCCGCGTGAAGATGACCATCCGGGATGCCGCGGCGATCTGCAAGCAGAAGCGCGACGAGACGACCGACAGGGGCCTGGTCGACCTGCGCAACCTCGACATTCCCGACTCGGTCGAGATGGACGCGCCGAAGGCCTGCGACGCCGCATCGCGCGCCGCGCTCGAACGCGAATCGCTGCTGCAGGAACAGAGGGACTATCGAGCCGATGCATGGCGTGCCGTCCGGGTGCTCGTCGCGTGGCCGCTGCTCGGTGCAATCGGTCTGGTCATGCTGCGCAGCCGCCTGACCTGACGTGCCTGGCCTGGCCCGCATCCCGCGAAGACAACGCGACGGCGATCGTCCCGAGACGGAGTGACCCCGCCTAGCGCGTGGGACGGTCCTCGTCGAGAAACAGCTGGACCTCATGCCAGAGCTGCTTCCGGTTGCGTTCCAGGATGACGTGGTGGGTGCCCTCGCCGATCATCACGAGCCGTTTCCACGGTGCCAGCGTCAGACGGCCGAATATCGCTTCCGCCATGTACGGAGGCGTGTCCTGGTCCCATTCGGCAACGGTCAGAAGCGTGGGTGACGTGATGTTCCCGGGATCGTAGTACGGCCGGTCCGACAGCCAGTACGCCCGGATGTCCTGCAGGACGCCGTTCGGCGCGCGCAGAAGTCCCGTGTCGGCGGCCTCGGGGTCGGTCGCCCACGTCGCACTCGCCCAGGCCTCGAACCACCCCTCGGGGATCAGTGTCGCGACCTTGTCCGCCGGCACGCCGCGCAGCCAGCGTTGCCGGGCCGAGTCCTGCGTCACGCGGCGGTAGGCGGGCAGGGGGCCGGACCCCGCGAGCGGCGAGGGTGTCGTGCGCAGCCACACCGGTGCGTAGAGCACGAGCCTGGACACGTCCTCGGGGTAGGTCGCCGCATAGGCGCCCATGATCGTCGTGCCCCACGACCACCCGAGCAGGGCGATCCGCTCCGCACCCGTCTGCGTGCGGATGTAGCGCACGGCGGACCGGACGTCGCGTACTGCCACCTCGGTCGTGACGATGGGGGGATTGTCCTCGGCCGGCGCATTCATCTCGGGCGGACGCGTGCTGCGCCCGTAACCGCGCAGGTCGACGAGCCAGACGTCCCAGCCGTGCCGGGCGATGAAGTCCATCCAGGATTCACCGTCCAGTTCGAGATCGAAGGAAGTTTCGGACGGGTACGTGGCACCGTGCACGAAGAGCAGCGTGCGGGCGGCCGTTCCCTTGCGTGCGCAGGCCGCGTGCTTGTTGCGCACGTAGAGGGAGATCCCCGGCGTGTCGGACGCGATCAGGGCGTCCCGCATTTCGATGCGCTGGTTACAGTCGGGACCGTCCTGCGCACCGGCGGAACCCGCCAGCAGAAGGGTCGCGGCACAGAGCGCGTGGAGCGTGGATCGCATGGCAGCCCTCTCGAGTTTGAACGACGCGGATGCTTCTTCGGGCGAATGTAGCACGTGCCCGTCCGGATCCCGCTCCCGTTCCCGCTGCGTGGAACGTCGCGGGCGCAAGGGTCGACCGCAACGAAGACGGTCGCCGCGACGGAATGCCGCGCACGGCGGCCATCGGGGATGCGTTTCGTGCCGGCCGCCGGCGTGGCGGGACACTACAATCCGGGGATCATGAATGCTTCCGCTCATCCCTTCTCGGCGCTCACGCCCGAGCGCATCCTCGACGCGGTGGAGGAGGCGGGCATCCGCTGCGACGGGCGCCTGTCGGCGTTGAACAGTTACGAGAACCGCGTGTATCAGGTGGGGGTCGACGACGGCGGTTTCGTCGTCGCCAAGTTCTACCGGCCCGACCGCTGGAGCGACGCCCAGATCCTCGAGGAACATGGCTTTCTCGGCGAACTCGTGGCGGACGAGGTCCCGGTCGTCGCGCCGATTCCTCTGTCCGGCGGGGCCACGCTCGCGAGGTCCGGCGGGTTCCGGCTCGCCGTTTTCCCCCGGCGGGGCGGCCGTGCGCCGGAATTCGACGACGAGACGCTGCGCTGGATCGGGCGCTTCATCGCACGCATTCATCAGGTGGGTGTCCGTGCCCGCCACGAACACCGGGACGCGCTCACCGTGCAGAGACTGGGACGCGAGTCCCGCGATTTCCTGTGCGGCCGGAAGCTGCTGCCGCCGGATCTCGAACCCGCCTATCGCAGCGTCGCCGAGATGGCCCTCGCTGCCGTCGATCGGGCTTTCGAACATGCGGGCCCGCTGCGCCGCCTCCGTCTGCACGGTGACTGTCACCCTGGCAACGTGCTCTGGACCGACGACGGGCCGCACTTCGTCGACTTCGACGACACGTGCCAGGGACCGGCGGTCCAGGATCTCTGGATGCTGCTGTCGGGCGACCGGGAGACGCGGGAGTCGCAACTCGCATGCGTGCTCGAAGGCTACGAGACGTTCCGCGACTTCGATCGTACCGAACTGCTGATCGTCGAGGCGCTGCGCACGCTGCGCATGATGCATTACGCGGCCTGGCTTGCCCGCCGATGGGACGATCCGGCCTTTCCGGTGGCCTTCCCGTGGTTCGGCACCCAGCGGTACTGGCAGGACCACATTCTCGAGCTGCGCGAGCAGATTGCTGCCATGGACGAGCCGCCGATCGGGGCTGTCTGAGCGGGCCCGGGATTCGCTTCCTGTCGGGCAACGAGCTTGACGTCGCGCGTACCCCGTCATCTAATTGACCCGAGTCGCGAGTGCACTATGTAACAAAACAACATGTTGCGTGCGCAGCCTGGGAGTCCGGCAGGCGCGCGATAGGAGTCACGGAAACATGCTTTACGCCCTGCACGAAATGCAGCACGCCATGCTTGCGCCCTTCGAGGCCTTCGCGGGCGCCAGCCATGCACTCTTCACGCAGCCGCACAGCCCCTGGGCGCACACGCCGGTCTCCAGGACCTTCGCCGCCGCCAACGAACTGGTGATGCGTCTCGTGCGTCGTTACGAGAAGCCCGACTGGCGCATCGAGGGCACCGTGATCGACGGACGTACCGTGCCGGTCACGATCGAGCGCGCGGTGGTCCAGCCGTTCTGTGATCTGCTGCACTTCAGGCGGGATACGAAGCGAAACGACCCCAGGGTGCTCGTGGTCGCGCCCCTGTCCGGCCACCACGCGACGCTGTTGCGCGACACCGTGCGCACGATGCTCCCCGAGCACGACGTGTACGTGACGGACTGGATCGATGCCCGCATGGTGCCGGTCCACGAAGGCCATTTCCATCTCGACGATTACGTCGAATACGTCGAGGGTTTCATACGGTACCTGGGGCCGGACGTGCACGTCGTCTCGGTCTGCCAGCCCACGGTGCCGGTCCTCGCGGCCGTCTCGCTCATGGCGTCGCGCAAGGAAAAGATCGCGCCGCTCACGATGACCATGATGGGCGGGCCGATCGATACCCGTCGCAGTCCCACGGCCGTGAACAGCTTCGCGACGGGCCGGCCGCTCTCGTGGTTCGAGAGCCGCGTGATCCAGCGGGTCCCCGGGAACTATCCGGGTGTCGGCAGGCGCGTCTATCCCGGCTTCCTGCAGCACATCAGCTTCATCATGATGAATGCCGACCGGCACGTCGAGGCGCACCGGGACTTCTTCAATCACCTGATCGTCGGCGACGGCGACAGTGCGGCCGCCCATCGTCGCTTCTACGACGAATACAACGCGGTGCTCGACATGGCCGCGGAGTACTACCTGGAAACCCTCCGGGTGGTCTTCAAGGAGCACGCGCTGCCCCTGGGGACCTGGCAGGTGCGGCACGAACCGGTCCGTCCGCAGGACATCACGCGTACCGCCCTCTTCACGATCGAGGGTGAACTCGACGACATCTCCGGCGTCGGACAGACCGAAGCCGCGCACGGGCTCTGCACGAACATTCCAGCCGCGAAGCGGGAACACTTCCTCGTCGACGGCGTGGGGCACTACGGGATCTTCAGCGGCCGGCGCTACCGCGAACGCATCTATCCGCGCATTCGCGACTTCATCCGGCGCCACGCCTGACGGGCACACCCGCCCCTCCGCACGGTTCTGCGTTCCGGGCGCGGCGTCCGCGCGCGTCGGCGGCAGTGACGGCTGTTAGAATCGCCGGAGCATCGGCGATGGCGGCGAGACGGCCCGGTACCGGCCATATGCATGACGCGGCGGGCTCTCTGCCGTGCGCCGCCCCTTTTCCGCGACGACCGGGTTCCTTCCTGGCCGGGACGGTCGCCCCGATGTTTTCGGACAACGAGGAGTCTCGATGAATGCACCAATGAATCCTGCCGCCCTGGCGGCCGCAGGCATGCAGCCGGAAATCGTCACGCTGGCCGTTCCCGAGGACGAGCGCGTCTGGGTGCCGCAGGCACCGGACGTCTGGTTCCGGCCGCTCATGCTGAACACCGTCACCGGAGGCTGGTTCAATCTCCTGCGCGTGCGCAAGAGCGGCATCCTCTCGCGGCACCGGCACCCCATGGCGGTCTTCGGCTACGTCATCAAGGGCAAGTGGCGGTACCTGGAACACGACTGGGTCGCCGAGCAGGGCGGGTTCGTGTACGAGCCGCCCGGTGAGGTGCACACACTGATCGTCGACGAACCCGTCGAGGAAATGATCACGATGTTCAACGTGAACGGCGCGATGATCTACGTGGACGAGAAGGGCGAGACCGTCGGCTACGAGGACGTGTTCACCAAGATCGAGATGTGCCGGAAACACTACGAGGCCATCGGCCTGGGCGCCGCATACGTCGATCAGTTCATCCGCTGACGTCACGCCGAAGAACGCGAGTCCGCGAGCGAGCGGATTCCCCGAACACGAACACTCTGGAGATTGGAGATGAGCAAGGCAATTCGCATACATCAGGCCGGGGGCCCCGAGGCCCTCGTGTACGAGGACGTCGAGGTCGGCGATCCGGGCGCGGGACAGGCCAGGATCCGCAACAAGGCGATCGGCCTCAACTTCATCGACACCTATCACCGCTCGGGCCTCTATCCCGTCTCGCTGCCGAGCGGCATCGGCCTCGAGGCTGCCGGAGTCGTCGAGGCGGTGGGGCCGGGTGTCGACTACCTGAAGCCCGGCGATCGCGTGGCCCACGCGGGCGGGCCGCCCGGTGCGTATTCGGAAGTCCGCATCATCCCGGCTGATCGTCTCGTGAAGATTCCCGATGGCATCACGGACGAGCAGGCAGCCGCGATGATGCTGAAGGGCATGACCGTGCAGTACCTGATCCGCCGGACGTACCGGGTACAGGCCGGCCAGACGGTCCTGTTCCACGCGGCTGCGGGCGGTGTCGGGCTCATCGCGGGGCAGTGGCTCAAGGCGCTCGGCGTGACGACCATCGGAACGGTCGGCTCGGACGAGAAGGCCGAACTCGCGAAGGCGCACGGCTACGACCACACGATCGTCTACACCCGCGAGAACTTCACCGACCGCGTGAAGGAGATCACGGGTGGTGCCAAGGTGCCGGTGGTCTACGACTCGGTCGGCAAGGACACGTTCATGGGGTCGCTGGACTGCCTGCAGCCGCTCGGGACGCTCGTCGTGTTCGGCAACGGCTCCGGGCCGGTGCCGGCATTCGATCTCGGACTGCTGGCCCAGAAGGGGTCGCTCTATGTCACGCGCCCGACGCTCATGACCTACACGGCCTCGCGCGCCGATCTCGTCGCAAGTGCGAACGAACTGTTCGACGTCGTGAAATCGGGCAAGGTGAAGATCGAGATCAACCAGACCTATGCGCTGAAGGACGCGCAGCAGGCGCACCGGGATCTCGAGAGCCGCAAGACGACCGGTTCGACGATCCTGCTGCCCTGACGACATGGCCGCGGCTGCGGGGAGAGGGTCGCGGTCCAGGGTCAGGGTCGCCATCGTCGGAGGTGGCGTGGCCGGCATGACCACCGCGTTCGAGCTTTCGCGGCCCGAGCATGCCGGTCGTTACGACATAACGGTTTACCAGATGGGCTGGCGTCTCGGCGGTAAAGGGGCGTCCGGCCGCAATGCGGCACGTGCCGACCGGATCGAGGAGCACGGTCTGCACGTCTGGATGGGGTTCTACGAGAACGCGTTCCGCATGCTTCGCGAATGTTACGCGGAGCTCGCGGACCGGCGCGCGGACGGGATCCGGCCAGTTCCGGAGCGACGTTACGCGGGTTCTCCCGTGCCGCCGGCCACGCTTTTCGAGTCCTGGCGCGACGCGTTCTTTCCCGATCCGCACGTCGGCGTCGCCTCTCCTGCGGCCGACGGCACGTGGGACGCCTGGACCGCATGGTTTCCGCCGGGTGAAGGACTGCCCGGCGATCCGCTCACTGGACGGACGAACCCGTTCTCGCTGAGCGCGTACCTCGTGCGCAGCATCCTTCTGCTGCGAACCCTGATGCTGAGCACGCTCGGAGCCCTGG
Organism: Betaproteobacteria bacterium; assembly: GCA_016125475.1. Classification (GTDB taxonomy): domain Bacteria; phylum Pseudomonadota; class Gammaproteobacteria; order Burkholderiales. The sequence continues at coordinate 127,305 of WGLR01000014.1, read as the reverse complement.
CGGGCGACACGCGCGATGGCCGGTCCGGCCGGCGATCTGCCGTCGACCAGGCGCTCGATCGTGGCGAGGAGGCGTTCGCGCGGCTCACGCCGCGCCTGCTCGTGGACGCCCTGGCGAGGCTCGTGCGCGTGGGCGCGCTCTCCACGGCAGCGGGACTCCTGCAGGCGATGCTGATCCTGGAGACGATGCTGAAGGGGCGTTCCGCTCTGCCGGGCCGGGAGTATCCCCTGCTCGAGTTCATCGATGCGGTGGCGGCCGCGACGCGACGACAGCTCGAGGACGTCGTGAAGATCGATCCGCGCCTCAGGAGAAAGACCGAGGTCATCGACCTCGTCATGACATCGGTGGTCGGCATCCTGCGCGACGACCTGGTTTCGCATCCGGACGGCCTCGATGCGATCAACGACTTCGATGCGCGCGACTGGCTGGAGAAGCACGGGGCGTCGCACGCCTCGCTCGCGTCGCCGATCCTGCGCGGCCTCTACGACATGGCCTTCGCGGATGCGGAGATCGACGGCCGCAAGCCGGGGCTCGCGGCCGGGCAGGCACTGCGCTGCGCGCTGCGCATGTTCTACACCTACCGGGGGGCGCTCTTCTGGCGCATGCGCGCGTCCCTCGCGGACGTGGTCTTCGCGCCGCTCTACGAACTGCTCGTCGCACGGGGCGTGAAGTTCGAGTTCTTCCATCGTCTCGACGCGGTCGATCTGGACACGGGCGATCCCGACCACCCGTACGTCTCCTCGCTCACGTTTGCGCGGCAGGCTGCACTGCGTCCGGGGCAGGAAAGCTACCACCCGCTCGTCGACGTCGCGTGTGCCGGCGTCGAGGGCGACGCCCGGATGCCCGCGTGGCCCGCGCGTCCGGATTACGCACAGCTCGCGGACGACACGGATCGCGACCAGGATTTCGAATCGCCCTGGGATCGTCGCCGGGTCGGGCCACCGCGCGTGCTTCGCGCCGGTCATGACTTCCACCTCGTCGTGCTCGCGGTCGGTCTCGGGGCGATACGCTGTCTGGCGGGCGATCTGGTCGCACGGCCACGCTGGCGAAACATGCAGACACACGTGAAGACCGTCGCCACCCAGGCCTTCCAGCTCTGGATGCGCAAGGACATGGCCGCGCTCGGCTGGGACGATCCGCCGGTCACTCTGTCCGGTTTCTCGGATCCCTTCGACACCTGGTCCGACATGACGCACGTCATACCCGCGGAGAACTGGCCGCGCGGCCCTGCCGAACCGAAGTCGCTCGCGTACTTCTGCGGCGCGTGCTCCGAGATCCCGCATCCTGCCGACACGCCCCTCTGGGAGAGAGTGCGGCAGCTCGATTTCGCGCGTCTCGGTCGCCGTGAGCGGGCCGACCTGCTCGCCGAGATCCGGGCCGAGACGCGGAAGTGTCACGACGTCGCGAAGTCCAACGCGGTGAGCTTCCTCGAGCACCACATCGGCGGCCTCTGGCCCCGTGCCGGGCGGGGCGGCACGCACGCGACCGGTTTCGACTGGTCCGTGCTCGTCGACAGTGAGGCGCCGGATCGGTCGCGGGATGATCCGGGCGCGTTCGACAGCCAGTTCTGGACGGTCAGCCTGAATCCGTCCGACCGCTACGTGCTGACGGTCCCCGGCAGCACCGCCTATCGCATCTCGCCGCTCGACGACACGTACGCGAACCTGACCGTCGCGGGCGACTGGACGGATTGCGGGTTCCACGGCGGCTGCATCGAGGCGGCCGTGATGTCCGGTCGCCTTGCCGCGCACGCGCTGTCGGGCTGCCCGGAGCTGAAGGACATCGTCGGATTCGATCACCCCTGAGGGACGGCACGGCCATGAGTGCAGGCGAAAAGAAGAGAAAGACCACCGGTGCGACACTGCGCGGCATGCGTCACACGCCGGAGCGCCGGAGCGCCGACCGCGGTGCTTCCGGGTACTTCCGGGCCGACGAGTCGACCGCCGCCCGGGCGGAGGGCGCGCCGGCGCCCGGGGTGACGCCGGATCCGGAAACGGCGGAGGACGCCGTCGTCCGTGCCGTGCGACTCGGGTACCGGATCGCCGAGGAGCAGGTGAACAGGAGCAGGCGTGCGGCCGAAGGCATGAAACAGGCTTCGGCCGCGGTCGGGCGCGGCGACACGGGCGAAGCGCTGTCGCAGAGCGTCCAGGTCGCACGGACAGCCGGCGAGATGCTCGTCGACGTCCTGCAGTCGCTCGCCGAGAACTCGCAGGTCTGGACGCAGGCCTGGACGGGAGTCGCGGGCGGTGGCCAGGGAACCGGAGCGGGCAGTGACGGTTCCGCCGGAGCCGGCGCGGACGGCAACGACCCGGAGCGGGTGCGCGCGTTTCTCGCCGAGATCTCGAGGCAGTTCGGGATGTGGACCGGCGCCGTGACCGGCACGGTGTCTCCCGCCGTGCAACCTGGCCGGGTATTCGTCGCCGGTGGTCGTCTGGCGGCGGCGGGGGCACTCTCCCTCTGGAAGCCGTCGGCGTCGGGCGAACTCCTCTGCGACGGCCTGATCCGCCGCGACGGCCAGGACACGAAGGTGCTTCCGGCAGCAATCGGTCCGATCCGACGGGTCGAGGGGGTCTGGGAGGTCGGCGTGAAGGTTCGTCGGGAAGCCACGCCGGGGACGTACCGCGGACTGGTGCTCGCGGACGCACAGCCCGTCGGCTACCTCGAAGTCTCCCTGCGCGCGGCCTCCTGATTCACGGGGCGTTTCATGGGCGCGATCACGGAACCCGGCCTCGACGATGCGCCGGACATCGTCCAGGCGACGCTGGACCGCTACGGCAGCCGCGTTCGCGAGGTGCTGCGTGGCTATCTGCCCGGCGACGCGAGGCGTCCGTACCTGGACGAACTGCTCGCCGACTATCCGCTGCGCGGCGGCAAGATGATGCGGTCGAGCCTGTGCCTGGCCACCGCCTGCGCATTCGGTGCGGATCCCGAGGATGTCCTGCCGTCGGCAGCCGCGATCGAACTGCTGCACAACGCGATGCTGATCCACGACGACATCGAGGACGGCAGCGAGGAACGGCGGGGGCGTCCCGCCCTGCACCGGATCCACGGTCTCGCACTCGCGTTGAACGCGGGCGATACGCTGAGCCTGCTGAGCTTCCGGCCGCTTCGCGAGAACGGTCACCGCGTCGGCCTGAGACTCGCGCTCCGCATCCTCGAGGAGACCGAACGCATGGCCTGGGAGTCCGCCGAGGGTCAGGCGCTCGAACTCGGCTGGCGTCGGGACAATCGGCTGGACGTCACCGACGGGGACTATCTCACGATGATCCTCAAGAAGACCTGCTGGCTCGCAACGATCCATCCGTGTCGCGTGGGGGCCCTGATCGGCACGCGCGGCCGGGCGGACCTCGAATCGTTCTTCCGGTTCGGATTCTTCCTCGGGGCCGCGTTCCAGATCCAGGACGACATCCTGAATCTCGCGGGGGACGGGCGTTACGGAAAGGAACTCAACGGTGACCTCTGGGAGGGCAAGCGCACGCTCATGCTCGTGCACGCGTGGCGTCAGGCGGCGCCCGCACAGCGTCGCAGGATGGACGGGTTCCTGCCGCTCCCGCGCGAATCGCGCGACGCGCGCGACATCGCCTGGCTGCGCGGGCTCATGGAACGGCTGGGATCGATCGAGTACGCGCGGGCGATCGCGCACGGGCTCGCGGGTGCGGCCCTGCACGAGTTCGAGCGTCTCTTCGAGTCCGTCGGTGCCTCGTCCGACCGCGAATTCATCCGCGCGCTCGTGATGTGGGTCCTGCAAAGGGTGTCGTGATGACCCGCCGGGCCGAGACGCGGCAGGGCCTCGTGGTTTACGGTGCGACGGGACACACCGGCGCGCTGATCGCGAGTTTCGCGGCCGCGCGATGGCAGGCGGCACGCCGCCGCGGGGCCGAGCCCCTCTGGGCGGAACCGCCGCTGCTCGCGGGCCGGGACGCCACCCGGCTGCGGTCCCTGGCGGACCCGCTCGGACTGCCGTGGGTGGCGGCCTCCCTCGACGATGCGGCGTCGCTGGACGCGGCGCTCGCGCAACGGGCAATCGTGATCCACGCGGCCGGACCGTTCGCGGGGACCGCAGTGCGCATGGTCCGCGCGTGCCTCCGCACACGTACCCACTATCTGGATGTCTCGGGCGAGTTCGCGTCGTTCCGGCAGGTGGACGACTTCAACGTGGACGCCACGCAACTCGGGGTGATGCTGATGCCGGGCGCGGGTTTCGTCGTCACCGCGTCGGATTATCTCGCAGCCCGGCTGGCCCGCGAAGTGCCAGGTCTGCACACGCTTCGCATCGCGATGTCGAGTGCCGGCGAACTTTCCCGCGGCAGTCTCGCGACCCTGCTCGAAGCCTCGCGGATGCGCGTGACGATCCGCCGCGCAGGACGCTACGTGGCGATCCCGCCGGGACAGCGGGAGCGCGAGTTCTGCTTCGCGGACTCGGACTTCGGCCCTGCGACGCTCTGCAGCGCCGTGCAGCTGCCCGATCTGCTGAGCGCGGTCGAGACGACGCGTGGCCTGTCGTCGGGCGACGCGTCCGAAGGCGTCGCGAACGTGGAAACCTACGCCGAGGCGGACGTCTGGCGAAGGGTCTGGCTCCAGGGGGCCGCCGCCACGGCCGCACTGACCCAGGCCGCACCGGTGAAGCGGTTCCTGCAGCGGCGGATCGCGCAGCTTCCCGAAGTCGTCCGGACGTCGCCGCCGCGCGCGCAGATCGTCGTGGCGGAAGGGGAGGACCGGTACGGAGCGCTGTGCCGGCGCGCCCGTCTCGAAACGGACGACGTCTACGCGTTCTCCGCATGGAGTGCGGTCCTGCTCGCCGAGTTCGCAGCACGGCGTGGTGCGGCGGCCCGGACGGGTCTGGCCGGGATCCGGACCCCCGCCGGGCTGTTCCACGACGAGCTTCACGCCTCGCTCGCCGAGTGCGACCACGTCCGCGTGAGCCCGATCCGCAGCGAGGGACTCGGTGCAAGACATGGCTCGCGCTGAGGGGCGTTCCCCGCTTTCCGTCGGGCCCTGCTCGATCGCGAGCTTCAGGGTGCGTGTCGACGGCGCCACCCTGCAGACCACCCTCGATCGCTCGCTGAACGCGGCCCACGATGGCACCAGCCCCCTGGTCGTCGCCGATGCCTCGGTATGGATACACGTTGCGACACTCGCAGGTGCCGGCGGAGACGACGGCGCGGAGTGCCACGTCGTGTTTCTCGGCATTCCGGTGACCGGGGCGTCCTCCGGTGCCGAACCCGCGCTCTACTGTCCCTACGTGTTCGTGTCGGAGAGCCATGAGCTGCTCACCGGACTGCGCGAGGATCTCGGCTATCCCGCCTGGGGCGCGCGTATCGACCTTCGCACGCGCCGGGACGGCATGCGGGAGCTCTCGGTCCGCACGGAGGTCTTCACCCCGGGTGATCCCGCACCCCGCCCCGACACCGAAGTGCTCTTCCTGGCCTGGCGATCGTCGGAGAATCGCACCGGACCGCCGTCCATTGCCGGACAGCGCGCGACGAGCCAGCTGCTCCAGGTGCGCGAAACCACGTCACCGGTGCTCGCATTGCTGCGTGACCCGGTGCGTCTCGTCTGGTCCGGCCGCGTCGCCGGCACGCCCGGTCGGGAGGATGCGACGATCGCCGCGCGGGCCGGCTACCGGAATCTCGATCTCGTGGCGGATCTCGGTCTGCCCGCGGTCGACACCACGATCGCTCCCGAAGACTGCGCGTTCGGCCTCGCGGAGGACCTGAACTGCAGCCTCGCTCCGGCCGATGCGCCGCCGCCGAGAGTGCTGCCGGCCCCGACGCCGTTCATAGAGGCGCGGATCGACCCGCGGGCGCCGCCGCCCTATCGCTTCGAGGACGTGAGCATCTCGGGATTCGTGGTCGGGGCCGACCGCGACCGGCTTCAGTTCCTCGTCGACGCCCTGCTCAACACACACGCGGGGCTGGGCGAGCCCAGGCAGTATTTCCGCTACGTGGTCGCCACGTCACAGGTCATATTCGAACTCATCGACTACGGGAAGCTGCGATCCCTCGCTCCCGCCACCAGGTGGCGCAGTCCCGACGACTTCACGTCCCAGCACGAGCTCGCGATCCGTTTTCTGGTCGGCAGAACCGAGTCGGACAGTGATGCGGCGACGAACCCGCAGGTCTTCTGTCCGTTCCTGTTCGTCGACAACTGGGCGTCCATGATCACCGGGCGCGAGATTCTCGGGCTGTGGAAGCGTCTCGGCAGTTTCGCCGCCCGTCCCGGCAACCTCCGGGACGCCGACGCGATCGACACGCTGTCGGTGCGGGCCGGGCGGCATGCCGTGTTCGCGTGCGAGCATCTGCGCCAGCCTGGTGACGATCGGGCCGTGCCGCTTCACGCCCTCGGGGGATCGAAGCGTCGGGGGCTGCTTCCGTGGCAGCAGCACGATTTCGAGGCGCACGAGTTCAGGCGCGATTTCGCGCGGGAATGGCTCGCCGTGAGTCGCGAGCAGTACCGGATGATCCAGCGAAGATTCTGCCCCTGGCCGTCGACCGGGCCCGCGATCCGCCAGTGGGTCGAGATGCTCTACCGGATCCGTCGCTTTGACGTGGCCCTGCCGCGCGGCGCAGCGAAGATCCGGGTGGGGTCGTTCGTCGATCGTGCCTTCGCGGACGTCCTGTCGCGTGCGGCCGATGCGCTCGGGGCCCGCGAGGTGCCGGGTCTCGACACCCGGACCGCGACGATAGACATCGCGACACTCCTCGGACTGGAGGCCGGAGGGGAAGTCACGCTCCCCTCGGCCGGATGGTATCTCGCCCGGGGCGCGTTCGATCTCGACGTGGTGGATCGGTTCGGCTGACCGCGCCGGCGGGGCCGTGTCAGGTCACGGCCACCTGCGCGAGCGCTGCCGACGCGCCGACCACGTCCGGGCAGACCTCCGCGAGACCTGCCAGCGGCGCGAGTGCGTCCTCGAGAAGCTTCCGGTTCGTTCCGTCGCCCGTGTGGCGGAACAGCTCGGTCGCGGCCCAAAGCGCGAACAGGCAGGCGCCCTGGTCCGTGGCCACGTCGAGCGCGTTCCGGAGGCTGCGGAGAGACTCTTCCTCTTCACCGCGGGCGTGCAGGATTTCGGCACGTACTCGGAGGAGGTCGGCGTCCATGTAGCGTTCCCCCGAGACCCGCGAGGCGGCGAGACCTTCGTCCACGGCCGCGAGCGCGGCGTCGATCCGGCCCAGTGCGAGACGGTTGCGCGCGATCCAGGCCTTGCAGAAGGGTGTGCTCAGTTCCGCGCCACCCGCGACCCACGCCGCGAAAGTATTCTCGAGCATCTCGGACGCGCCTGCCGCGTCGCCCATGGCGGTCATTGCGCACGCGAGCTGGATGGTGCCGACTCCGAGCCAGATCATGAAGCCGCGCTCCTGGGAGATCGCGAGACACTGCTGGGCGTGGTCCAGGGCCAGCTGGGGATTGCCGAGCAGGTTTTCGAGCATCGCGCAGTAACCGCGTGCGTAGGCGGTCTCGAAGGGGCGTCCGAGGCGTTCGACGAGTTCCAGCGCTTCCGCGGCCGTGCGCCGGGCTTCCACGAGCTTGCCCTGCAGACACAGCGCGTGCGAAAGCAGGCACAGCGACGCGACGCAGGGATCCTGCGCGGACGGGTAGTGGAGCGTCTCGCCGCCGGCGGTCCGGTAGATCTCGATCGCACGCGAGAGGAGCGTCACGGCCTTCTCGATGTGGCCGAAGTAGAAGCTCACGTACCCGAGCGCCGTGTACCCTTCGATCAGGCAGTCGGGACGGGTCGTTTCCTCGCCGAGACGCACGCACTGCAGGGCGAGTTCGTGTGCGGAATCGAACTGCGCACGCACGATGTAGAAGGTGCTGAGGCCCCGGATCACGGGGAACAGCTCGGCGACGTCTCCCATCAACTGGCACAGCTCGCGCGCGCGCCGATAGGCGGTCTCGACGCCCGGTGCCGCGTATCCGCGCCAGGCCGACAGCGCGAGGCCGAGCTGGACCTGCAGTTCGAGTTCGGCGCCGCTCCGGCTCATGTCGTTCGGCAACTGGTCGAGCTGCGTGAGCGCCGACTGGAAGTGGCGGCTCGCTTCGGCATTCGCGGCACGGCTCGCGGCGCGCAGGCCCGCCTGCTTCCAGTAAGGCAGGCTTCGCGACGGGTCGCCCGCCTCGGTGAAGTGATGGGCGAGCAGTTCGGGTGCCTGGTCGAGCGTTTCGGGAAAGCGCGCCTCGAGTGTCGCTGCGATCTTCCGGTGCAGGCTCTGGCGCGTCGATCGCAGCAGGCAGCCGTAGGCCGCTTCCTGGATGAGGGCGTGGCGAAAGCGATACCGGCGCTGGACGGCGGTTTCCTGGACCGGGTGCAGGAGATCGGCGGCGTCCAGCCGGGCGATCGCGCCGTCGAGTTCGTCCTCGGTGAGGCCCGTCACTTCCGACAGCAGATCGCGCGAGAACTCGCGACCGATGACCGAAGCGATCTGTGCGACCTCCTTCGCGCGTGCCAGCCGGTCCAGGCGGGCCATCAGGAGATCCTGCAGCGAACTCGGCACGCTCATCGCGCCCGGGGAACTGCGCAGCTGCAGGGCACCGTCGTCCGACGGTTCCAGGATGTCGGACTCGAGGACCGCGTGCGTGATTTCCTCCACGAACAGCGGGATGCCGTCGCTCTTGTCCAGTATCTGCACGAGCACCTCGTCGGGCAGCTGGTGCCCCCCCGTGTAGTGCTGCACGATCGTCACGCGGCTGTCGCGGTCGAGCCGGGCCAGCGTCGCGGTGACGGTGCCGGGACTCGCAGGCCAGGGGGCGTCGAAATCCGGGCGCGCGGTCGCGAGCAGGAGCACGCGGTGGGATCCCAGGGCGACGAGCATGTGGTTCATGAGATCGAGCGTGGTCGGATCCGCCCAGTGCAGGTCCTCGAGGAGGATCACGACGGGCTGGTCCGCCGCGAGTGCGAGCGGCCACGCGCGCAGGATCTCGAGCGTCTTCTCGCGCAGCCACTCGGGCGTGTCGGCCGGTGGTGCGTAGGCGCTCCCCTCGAGCGGAATCGAGAGCAGCGTGGCGAGATACGGCATCGCCTGTCTGCTGTCGCCCGGGAAGGGGGATTCGGTCACGAGCTTCTCGAGCTTCTCGATGCGGGTCGCGGGCGAGTCGCCACGCGCGAAGCCGGCGGCGAACTCGATCTGGCTGATGACCGGGAACAGCGCGGTGTTGCGCGTGTGCGGCGTGCAGGAGTAGCGCAGCAGCCAGTGCGGTTCGTCCGCGAGGCTGTCGATGAATGCCTCGGCGAGTCGCGACTTGCCGATGCCGGCTTCGCCGCGCAGCTCGACCATCTGGCCGGCGCCCGCCGTCGCGAGGGACCAGCGATCGCGCACGAGAGCCATCTCCGGATCGCGGCCCACGAGGGGCGAGAGGCCGCGTCGCATCCGCACGGCGCCGAAGCGGCTCAGCGTGAAGCGTTCGGCGAGCACCCGCCACATGCGCTGCGGCTCCGAGAAGCCCTTCATCTCGTGCCGTCCGAGATCCTCGCAGTCGAAGAGATCGCCCAGGAGGCTGCGGGTACTGTCGGAGATCAGTACCTGGCCGGGCTGCGCGAGGCTCTGGATCCTCGCGGCGAGGTGTGTCGTGCTGCCCGCCACGGCCTGTTCGCGGGCGGCTCCGTCGCCGAGCACGTCGCCGATCACGACCAGACCCGTGGCGATGCCGACCCGAATCCGGAGATCGACGCCGGGCATGGGCTTCAGCCCCGCGACGCTCTCCACGATCTCGAGGGCCGCGCGGGCCGCCCGCTCCGGCGCGTCCTCGTAGGCGTGCGGGTATCCGAAGAACAGCAGCATGCCGTCACCGAGATACTGGGCGATGACGCCCTCGTGCTTCGCCACCGCAGCACCTGCGGTGGACCGAAAGGCCTTCAGGACATTGCGCATGTCCTCGGGATCGAGTGCCACGGCCAGTTCCGTCGATCCGACCAGATCGCAGAACACGATGGTGGCCTGACGTCGTTCGGGACCGGATCCCGCGATCGTGGTGTCCGCCTGTGTAGTCATTCCTTCCCTCTTCGGGTCTCGTTGCCGTGACCGGCAGTGGTGCCGGCCACGGCGGGACGCTCGCCCGGCGCAGACGGGATGTCTGCTGAAGCGTCACCGATCGAGGCGAGAACCGGCCGTGCCGCCGCACCCTCGGCTCGCCGCCCTGCGTGTTATACCATCCCACGGGACCAGCGCGCGATCGCATCGCGCGGACGACAATCCCGAGCGGGAGGTGACATGATCGAGGATCTGGCAGGCAAGGTGGTGCTCGTCACGGGTGCGAGCACCGGCATCGGCGCGGCGGCGGCGCGCGCGTTCGGCGAGAACGGTGCGCGCGTGGCGGTGCACTACAACAGCAGCCGGACCGAGGCCGAAGGCGTGGTGGCGGCGATCCGGTCGTCCGGTGCCGAGGCGGTCGCGATCCAGGGCGACGTGTGCGTGAGCGAGACGTGCCGCGACATCGTGGCCCGGACCGTGGAGCACTTCGGCCGGATCGACGTGCTGATCAACAACGCCGGGGGGCTCGTGCAGCGCGTGCCGATCGGTGACGTGACGGACGACCTCTTCGACCAGGTCCTGCACCTGAACGTGCGGTCCGCACTCGCGTGCATCGGTGCGGCCGTCCCCTGCATGCGGCGACAGGGCGGCGGGGCGATCATCAACGTGACATCCGTTGCGGCGCGCCACGGAGGGGGTACCGGGGCGGTTCTCTACGCCGGGTCGAAAGGTTTCGTGAGCACGATGACCCGCGGCCTCGCGAAGGAACTCGTCGGGGACGGGATTCGCGTGAATGCCGTGGCGCCGGGCGTGATTCACACGCCGTTCCACGAGCGGTTCTCGACGCCGGAGCTGCTGGAGAGCTTCAAGGCGACGATTCCGATGAAGCGCATCGGCACGGCCGACGAATGTGCAGGAGCGTTCCTCTATCTGGCGTCGCCGCAGCTGAGCGGCTATGTCACGGGGCAGATCCTCGAGGTGAACGGCGGTCAGTACATGCCCTGACGAGACCCGGCGGCGGAGCGTGCCGCACGGCCCGAACGTAACGGTGATCCAGGAGGAGGAAAATGTTCGACCTGACCGGAAAGATTGCTCTCGTGACCGGCGCATCGCGGGGCCTCGGGTGGGCGATGGCTCATTCGCTCGCGCAGGCCGGCGCGACGGTCGTGCTGAATGCGCGCGATGCCGGTGCGCTCGAGGCCAAGCGGGCCGTGCTTGCCGCGCGTGGCGTGAAGGCCGAGATCGCTCCATTCGACGTGACCGACGAGGCGGCCGTCGCGAAGGCCGTGGCGGACATCGGTCGGCGTCACGGCCGCCTCGACATCGCCGTGCTGAACGCAGGCATCCAGCACCGTCGGGCGATCCGGGATTTCGAGACGGCCGATTTCCGGCGCGTGCTGGACACCAATCTGACTGCCGTCTGGATGCTCGCACGCGAATCCGCGCGGCTCATGGTCCCCGCGCGACATGGACGTATCATCGTCACGGGCTCGATCACGGCTTTCGCCGCGCGACCGACGATTTCCGCCTACATCGCGTCCAAGGGAGCGGTGCACGCGCTCGCGCGCGAGCTCGCGGTCGAACTCGCGCAGCACGAGATCACCGTGAACGCGATCGCGCCGGGCTACTTCGCGACCGAGATGAACACCGCGCTCGTCGAGAACAGCGATTTCAACGGCTGGGTATGCGGACGGACACCCGCGGGCCGCTGGGGCAAGCCGGAGGAACTCGGGCCGGCGTGCGTGTTCCTCGCCTCGGACGAGGCCGCGTTCGTGAACGGACACGTGCTGACCGTCGACGGAGGGTTCACGGCGGCGATGTGAGTTACTCGGCGAGGGAGTCGATGCAGGGCGGAGGAGGGGCCCCATGGTCAGGCATGGGGATCCGACCCCGGAATCGATTGCGGATCGACTGCGTCGGGTCACGGTGTCGTCCCGGTCGACGCAGGAGCCGGGCAGCCTGAGGCAGTGGTCGATCCCGGAGGGGGATCGACGGCAAGGCGATCATCGCCTGACGCCGACTCGAGGCCGGCGCGAGTGGGAAGCAGGTGGCGGAGGCGGCGATGTGAGCCACCCGGCGAGGGAGTCGATGCAGGGCGGAGGAGGGGCCCCATGGTCAGGCATGGGGATCCGACCCCGGAATCGATTGCGGATCGACTGCGTCGGGTCACGGTGTCGTGCCGGTCGACGCAGGAGCCGGGCAGCCCGGGGCAGTGGTCGATCCCGAAGGGGGATCGACGGCAAGGCGATCATCGCTCGACGCCGATTCGCCACGGTGACGATTCGGCCTTCGGGTCGCGAGGCGTAGACGCGGATCCCTGCCGTCGTCTCTACGCTCCTGCGATCCGGCCGCAGCGAGCAGCAGGGCAGGCCTCGGGCGCCTGACGGACACAACGAACTGGAGGTGGCGTGATGGCAGACAGATTCCGCGTCGGTATCTCGCGTGACGTGATCACGGCGGATGGAGGAACGATTTTCGGCGAGGAAGCCTTCAAGGTGCTGGATCACCCGTCGGTGCAGTGGGAGTTCCTGCCCGAGAAGGTCCGCGAGCTCACGCCGCAGCACGCGGCCACCTACGATGCGCTGTGCCTCATGTCGGAAAAGGCCACCCGCCAGACGCTGGAGGGCACGGGCCGGAAGCTCAGGCTCGTCGCGCGTTTCGGTGTCGGCTACGACAACATCGACGTGCAGGCATGCGTCGACCACGGCGTGCTGCTCACCATCACGCCCGACGGCGTGCGGCGCCCCGTGGCGGCGTCCGTCATGCTGTACGTGCTCGCACTCGCGCATCGCCTGGTGCTGAAGGATCGTCTTGTGCGCGACGGCCGGTGGACGGAGAAGGGGGATTTCCTCGGCATGGGGCTCATGGGCCGCACGCTCGGCGTGATCGGAGTGGGCAACATCGGGAAGGAGGTGCTCCGACTCGCCCGGGCTTTCGACCTGAAGCTGCTGGGCTGCGACCCGGCGGTTCCCCAGTCGGCCGTGAACGATCTCGGCGTCACGATGACGGATCTGGAAACGCTTCTGCGCAGTGCGGATTTCGTGTCCGTGAACTGTCTGCTCGACGACCGGACGAAGGGACTGATGGGAGCGAAGGAATTTGCCCTCATGAAGCCCACCGCGTACTTCATCAACACGTCGCGCGGCCCCGTCGTGCAGGAAGCTGCGCTCGTCAACGCGCTGCGCGGCAACGTGATCGCGGGTGCCGCCATCGACGTCTTCGAGCAGGAGCCCACTCCCGTCGACAATCCGCTGCTGTCCTTCGACAACGTGATCGTCGCGCCGCACGCGATCTGCCACACGGACGAGTGCATGCGCATGCTCGGCGAGGGAGCGTTCCAGGCCGCGGTCGATCTCGCGAGGGGGCGAAAGCCGCGCACCATCGTGAATGCCGAGGTGCTGTCGCAGGCCGCGTGGGCCGGCAGGCTCCACGCGTGACGAGGAGGAATGCAGATGCGTGACAACCCCGTCAAGGAAAGGCTGCTCCGTGGAGAAACCGTTGCCGGCACGTTCGGCTGGGAGTTCCTGGTTCCGGGGCTGCCCCAGATCGTGAAGGCTGCCGGCGCGGAGTTCCTGCTGCTCGACATGGAACACAACGCGGCCACCTTCGACCAGATCAAGGGGCAGGCCGCGCTGTGTCGCGGAATCGGGCTCGTGCCCATGGCGCGCGTGCCGTCCTCCGGCTACACGCACATCGCCCGTGCACTGGATGCGGGCGTGATGGGGGTAATGGTGCCGATGGTCGGCTCCGCAGAGGAGGCCGAACACATTGTCTCCTGCACGCGCTACCCGCCGGAGGGACGTCGCGGCGCCGCGTTCGGTTTTGCGGCGGACGACTACGAAGGCGGTGACGTCGAGGAGATCATCCGGATCGCCAACCGCAGGACGCTCGTCATGTGCCTCATCGAGACCGCGGAGGGCATCGAGAACATCGACGCGATCGCGGCCGTGCCGGGCGTGGACGTGCTCTGGCTCGGGCATTTCGATCTCACGAACTTTCTCGGCATCCCTGCAAGGTTCGACCATCCGAGGTACGTCGCGGCGGTCGGGCGGATGGTCGAGGCCGCGCACAGGCACGGAAAGGTGCTCGCGGTGATGACGGCGAGCGAGGCATGGAGTCGTGAGTACTGGGCCAGGGGGTTCCGGCTGTTCGCCGCCGGTGTGGACGTGCACCTCCTGCAGTCCGCACTGCGGTCGCAGCTCGGCGTTCTGGGCGATCTTGGCGGGAACGGGTGACGGGAATGACGACGCGGGCAGGGCCGCCAGCAAGCGATGTCCCCGAGCGTTACACGCTCGGCTACAGCAATGCCGCACTGCGTTTCCTGTTGCGCAGGACGCTTGCCTCGCACGGTGCGTTCTTCTCGTCGCGCCTCGAGTCCGGCATGACCGTGCTCGATTGCGGGTGCGGCCCCGGCGGCATCACGCTGGGGATCGCGAGGCGCATCTCGCCCGGGCGGGTCGTCGCGATCGACAGGGATGCCGGCCAGATCGAATTCGCCCGGCGGAGCGCCGAGGAGGAAGGCGTCGACAATGCGGAATTCCGGGAGGCGAGCATCTACGACCTGCCCTTCGCGGACGCAACGTTCGATGCGGTGTTCTCGCACGCGCTCTTCGAACACCTGTCCCGGCCCGTCGAAGCGGCGCGCGAGTGCCGGCGCGTGCTGCGTCCCGGTGGCCTGATCGGCATCGCGACACCGGACTGGGAGGCATTCATCGTCGCCCCCGACACGCCGGCGCGCCGGGCCGCGCTCGACGCTTACTGCGCCGGGCAGCGCCGGAACGGTGGTGACCCCGGCATCGGGCGCAAGCTGGCGACGGTCCTGACGGAGGCCGGCTTCGTCGATGCGAGGATGAGCGCGCGCTTCGAGAACTACGATCCGCTCGCGGCCATCTGCGAGGTGATGGCGGATCAGTTCGAGCGGGACGGCATGCCGGAGCACGCGCAGACCATGTCCGCCCTGCAGGACGATCCGCTCGGAATCTGGGCGCAGGCCTGGGTGTCCTGCGTCGCGCGCCGGCCCTGACCCGGCCGCCGCGTCGGGGCCGTTCTCACCAGTCCGGGTTGAAGCTCCTGATGATGAGTCCGCCCGACTTCTCGTCGTGTTCCAGTTCGAGGAGCTTCCTGGCTCCGGCCTCCTCGAGCAGTCGCGAGAACGAACCGAACCCGTAGTAACTCTCGTTGAATCCGGGCCGGCGCCGCTTGAGCGCCTGCTTGACCATGGAACCCCAGATCTTCTCCTCCGCACCCCGCTCCGTGGCGAGCGCCTCGACGGTCTCCATGACCAGATCGAGCGCCTCCTGCTTCTTCTCCTCTTCCGTCCTGACGTGCGTGTCCTGCTCGGCAGCCGGTGCGGACTCCGGCGTGGCTTCCGTCGCCTCGGACGATTCCGCCTTCGCGCCCGCCTTGGTGCTCGTCTTGCGCTTGTTCGTCTGCTTCTTGGGTTTTTCGCGCACGAGGTCGTCGTAGTAGATGAACTCGTCGCAATTGGCGATGAGAAGGTCCGAAGTGGACTTCTTGACGCCGACGCCGATCACGGTCTTGTTGTTCTCGCGCAGCTTGGAAACGAGCGGCGAGAAATCGGAGTCTCCGGTGATCAGCACGAACGTGTCCACGTGGGACTTGGTGTAGCACAGGTCCAGTGCGTCGACGACCATGCGGATGTCCGCCGAGTTCTTGCCCGACTGGCGCACGTGCGGGATCTCGATGAGTTCGAAAGACGCCTCGTGCATCGGGGCCTTGAACGTCTTGTAGCGTTCCCAGTCGCAGTAGGCCTTCTTCACCACGATGCTGCCCTTCAGCAGCAGGCGCTCGAGAATCTTCTTGATGTCGAACTTCTCGTATTTCGCGTCGCGTACCCCGAGCGCGACGTTTTCGAAGTCGCAGAACAGGGCCATGCTTTGCGTTTCCTGAGCCATTCATTCTCCTCTGGAGGACGTTCAGGGTGTCTCGAAGCGGCCTCGCGATCGCGGCGTCGGCCATTCGCGCCGGCTCGCGCCGCGTCGGGCGCCCGGTGACGGTGAACGGTTTCCGTCGCGCGCCGGGGAGGCGCGCGGCCGGCCGCAGTATAGCCGCTGGGGCAGGGCGTGTACGGCGGGGCGTCCCGGTCTGCAGGGCGTCTGCCTGTATCGCGGATCATGCTCCGGGCGACTGGCCCGATCGTGGCGGGCGGGCGATAATCCGGGGGCGAAGTCAGCCGGGCAGTCGCTGTACGGTCCGCCGTGCAGAGGAAAGTCCGGGCACCGCAGGGCAGGATGCCGGCTAACGGCCGGGCGCCGTGAGGCGACGGAAAGTGCAACAGAAAGTACACCGCCATCCGCGCAAGGGTTCCACGAGAGCCTCCTCGCGAGGGGCAGTTCCTCGAATGCGCGGGCGGCAAGGGTGAAATGGTGCCGCGGGGCCCTGGGTTCCGCGGGCGACGTGGCGAGGCGCGTCGTCGGTAAGAGCGCACCACCCCGGCGGCAACGTTCGGGGTCGGTAAACCCCATCCGGTGCAAGACCAAATAGGGGGGCAATGGCGCGGCCCGCGCCGCTCCCGGGTAGGTTGCTAGAGGCCGCGGGCGACCGCGGTCCCAGAGGAATGACTGCCGCGGAGCGTCTCGCTCCGTACAGAACCCGGCTTACAGGCTGACTTCGCCTTCCCGCATCGGGCGCGCCTTCTACGCGCGACCCGCTTTCCCGATCCGCAGGATCATCTCCTTCGTGCCCCGTCTGTGACAAATTGCTTCAGGTTTGTCCCTCAACTTCATGATTTTTAGATCAACTGTAAGAACCTCCAGCCAGTTTTGAGGTTCTGTCCTTAAGTCTTTGTCCCGCCTTGGAAATCTTCTCAACTTGTCCTTGACCCTGCCGATTCTTTGCAATACAGTGGGGAAAAGTTGGAAAAAGTGGGGATTTTTGGGCTTTTGGATGCGAAGGCAGAATGGATCCGGTATTTCAGGGGGCTTCGGAACTCAGTCTCGATGCGAAGGGGCGGCTCGCCATCCCGACGCGGCATCGGGACGGCCTCCAGTCGAGTCCCGGCCGTAAGTTAGTACTAACGGCACATCCGCACCGCTGCCTTCTGCTGTATCCGGCCCAGGCGTGGGAGCCCATTCGCGCCAGGGTGATGGCGTTCTCGAGCTTCGATCCGCAGGCGAGTCTCTGGAAGCGGATGCTGCTCGGTTATGCGGACGAAGCGGAACTCGACACCGCGGGGCGGCTGCTGATCTCGCCCGCGCTGCGCAAGTTCGCGTCGCTGGATCGCCAGGTGATGATGGCCGGCCAGGGCTCGCACTTCGAGATCTGGGACAGCGCGGCGTGGGAGGCGCAGATCGCTCGGCTCGATTCGGAATCGGGCGGGTTGCCGCCCGGGCTCGAGACCTTCTCGCTGTGACGGCCGTGGTCGGGGCCGGCGGCGTGCCCGGGCACGCACCGGTGCTCGGCGCGGAAGCGATTGCCGCGCTCGGTGTGAAGGCGGACGGCGTGTACGTGGACGGCACCTTCGGGCGCGGCGGCCACAGCAGGCTCCTGCTGGACAGGTTGGGTGGGCACGGGCGGCTGATCGCCCTGGACCGGGATCCCGACGCGATCGAGGCAGCGAGAGGGATCACGGACCCGCGTTTCGTGTGTGTGCATGGCCGGCTGAGCGCGCTTTCGCAGGTGCTCGACGGTCTGGGAGTGGGAAAGGTGGACGGTGTGCTCATGGATCTGGGCGTGTCGTCCCCGCAGCTCGATCGGGCCGAGAGAGGCTTCAGTTTCCGACGTGACGGTCCACTCGACATGCGGATGGATCCATCGTCCGGCGAGCCCGTCTCGGACTGGCTGATGAGTGCTTCGGAGAAGGAGATCGGGGAGGTCGTCTGGCGCTATGGCGAAGAACGGTTTGCTAAACAGATTGCAAGAGCGATTGTTGCGGCTCGGGCCCGAGGCCCTGTCCGCACAACGCGCGAACTTGCCACGATCGTGGCAGGTGCCGTCCGGACGCGTGAGCCATCCCAGGACCCGGCGACGCGTACCTTCCAGGCTCTACGGATTCACATCAATCAGGAGCTTGCGGAACTGGAGATAGCGCTGCCCGCTGCGTGCGAGCGGCTGGCGACTGGAGGGCGGCTGGTGGTGATCAGCTTTCATTCGTTGGAGGACCGGATCGTGAAGCACTTCATGCAGGATGCTTCGCGTCCTCCACGGTTGCCTCGCGATCTGCCCGTCAGGGCGGCCGACCTGCCGGCGCCGCCGATGCGTCTCGTCGGCAAGCCGACGAGACCGTCCGCGCAGGAGATCCAGGCCAACCCCCGTGCCCGAAGCGCGATTCTCCGTGTCGCGGAGAAGACATGACCCGCCTCAACATGCTCCTCCTGCTGGTTGCCGTCCTCTGCGCGCTCGGTGTCGTCACCTCCCAGC
Organism: Betaproteobacteria bacterium; assembly: GCA_016125475.1. Lineage (GTDB taxonomy): Bacteria > Pseudomonadota > Gammaproteobacteria > Burkholderiales. The sequence continues at coordinate 108,961 of WGLR01000014.1, read as the reverse complement.
ACCGGGCGCGCGTTCTTTTCGTCGAACTGGAACGCGAGCAGCATGCCGCGCGATCCCTGGACGAGGAGTGGCGGCAGTTGCAGGCCGAACAGAGCACGCACTCCCGCCTGGCGCACATCGAGTCCGTCGCGACCAGTCACCTGCACATGGTCGTCCCGCCGACGAGCCGCGTGGAGATCGTCTCCGCGTCGAGAATTCCGGAGGCGACGCGATGAGCCCGGACCGTCATCCTCATCTCTCGCTCAGGCTGCCGGTCTGGCGGATGCGATTCATCCTCCTCTTCATGCTCCTGGGATTCACGGGTCTCGGCGTGCGCGCCATGTATCTCCAGGGCATGGAGCACGACGAACTCCAGGCGCAGGGCGAACTTCGCTACGGTCGCGTGCTCGAGATTCCCGCGCATCGCGGCACGATCACCGACCGCCACGGGGAGCCGCTCGCGGTTTCCACGCCCGTGGAGTCGATCGCCGTCAGTCCGTCGAACGTCGAGATCACCCCGAAACAGAAGGCGCGGCTCGCCCAGCTGCTGGACATCGATCCCGCCGAGCTCGCGAAGCGGCTCGAGGCCGGCAGGAAGGGATTCGTGTACCTCGCGCGGCAGATCGCCCCCGAACTCGCGGCACGCGTGATGGCGCTCGACGTTCCCGGCGTGCTGTCCCTTCCGGAGCACCGGCGCTATTACCCGGCGGCGGAAGTCCTCGCGCAGGTGATCGGGTTCACGAACATCGACGGCAAGGGCAAGGAGGGTATCGAACTCGCCTACGAGAGCCATCTCGCGGGCAGGCCCGGCAGCCGCAAGGTGATCCAGGATCGCCGCGGTCGTGTGATCGAGGACGTCGAGAACGTGCGGGCGCCGCAGCAGGGCAGGGACCTCGCGCTCTCCATCGATCTCAAGCTGCAGTACCTGGCCTATCGGGAACTGCGCCGCGCCGTCATCGAGAACCGGGCGAAGGCCGGGAGCATCGTGGTTCTCGACGCGACCAGCGGGGAGGTGCTCGCCCTCGCCAACCTGCCCACCTTCAATCCCAACAACCGCTCCCAGTATCGGGCCGAGCGCGCGCGAAACCGCGCGATCGTGGACCTCTTCGAACCCGGTTCGACGCTGAAGCCGTTCACCGTCGCGGCAGCCCTAGAGCACGGTGTGGTGCGTCCCGACACGCTCGTCGACACCGAAGGTGGTCACCTCACGGTGTCGGGTCGGACGATTCACGACGCGCACGTGAACGGCACGCTCACCGTGTCCCAGGTGATCCAGAAGTCGTCCAACGTCGGCATCGCGCGAATCGCGCTCTCAATGCCCGCGCACGACATCTGGCAGGTGCTGTCGATGGCGGGTTTCGGCACGACACCGAGGATCGACTTTCCGGGGGCCGCGAGCGGACGACTCCGGGATCCGCACACGTGGCGGCCGATCGAGCAGGCAACGGTGAGCTACGGTCACGGAATCTCCGTGAGTCTGCTGCAGCTCGCGCACGCCTACACGATCTTCTGCGACGACGGCGAACTCATGCCGCTCACGCTGATCCGTCGCGAGGACACCGCGATCGGCACACCCGTCATTCCGAAGGCCACGGCGCTCGCGGTCCGGGCGATGCTGGAACTGGTGACGCAGCCGGGGGGTACGGCGCCGAATGCCCGGATCAACGGCTATCGCGTCGCCGGCAAGACCGGTACCGCACACAAGTTCATCAACGGCGTGTATTCGCCCGACCGCTACATGGCCTCCTTCATCGGCATCGCACCCGCGAGCCGGCCGCGCCTGATCGTGGCCGTCGCGATCGACGAGCCCAGCGCGGGACGCTATTACGGTGGCCAGGTCGCCGCGCCCGTTGCAACGGCCGTCCTGACCGGTGCGCTGCGCGCGCTCGCGGTGCCGCCGGACGCACCGATTACGCACGCACCGGTGAAGCGCGACGCCGAAGCCATACCGGAGGAGGTATGACGACGTCCGCCGAACTCCTCGGTCGACTGGCGGCGCTCGGCGTCCATCCGCGCTCCGTCACGCAGGACAGCCGTGACGTGGGCAGCGGCGACCTGTTCCTTGCCTTTCCGGGGGGGCGGTTCGACGGACGGGATTACATCGGGCAGGCCGTCGACCGCGGCGCCTGCGCGGTGATCTGGGACACCGACGGCTGCGAATGGCCCGCCGCGCGACGGATTCCGAACTTGGGGGTTTCCGGGCTGCGGGAACTCGCGGGCGCGATTGCCGCGCACGTATACGGACATCCGGCACGGGAGCTCTGGGTTGCCGGTGTCACGGGCACGAACGGCAAGACCTCGTGCACACACTGGATCGCGGAGGCGCTCGGGCGATGCGGAACGCGGGCCGCGGTGGTCGGCACGCTCGGCAACGGTTTTCCGGGGGAACTCGGGCGAGCCACGCACACGACGCCGGATCCCGTCGCGCTCCAGCGCGAACTGCGCCGGCTGCGGACGCTCGGTGCGCGCGCGATCGCCATGGAGGTCTCGTCCCATGCGCTCGACCAGGGGCGTGTCGACGATGTCCGGTTCGCGACGGCGCTCTTCACGAACCTCACGCGCGATCACCTGGATTATCACGGCAGCATGGAGGCCTATGCCGAGGCCAAGGCACGGCTCTTCTCGTGGCCCGACCTCGCGAACGCGATCATCAACGTCGACGACCGCTTCGGCAGGGATCTCGTCACGCGTGTCGACCGGAACCGCACGCGGGTCCTCGGGTACGGAATCGGACGCGGTGACATCGCCGCGCACGAAGTGAAGATGGCGACGAGTGGCCTGGCACTGCGTGTGACTTCTCCGTGGGGTGAGGCGACACTCTCGAGCCGCATGATCGGCGGATTCAATGTCGGGAATCTCCTCGGTTCGCTGGGCGTGCTGATGACCGCCGAGGTGCCGCTTCCCGACGCGGTCGCGGCGCTTTCGCAGGTCTCCTCGGTCCCTGGACGGATCGAACTGCTGCGCACACCCGGCGCACCGCTCGTCGTCGTGGACTACGCACACACGCCCGACGCGCTCGAGAAGGTGCTCGAGACCCTCAGGGAACTCGTCGGCCACGACACCGGTGCGCGTCTCGTCTGCGTCTTCGGCTGCGGGGGCGAGCGTGACCCCGGCAAGCGCCCCGTCATGGGCGAGATCGCGACCAGACTTGCCGACTTCGCCATCATCACCAACGACAACCCGCGTGGCGAGGATCCTCGCGCGATCGCGGAGCAGATCGTCGCGGGCAGCGCCGACAACCACGAGGTGATTCTGGACCGCGAGCGCGCGATCGCGCAGGCCCTGTCGGTCGCGCGCGAAGCGGACGTGATCCTGATCGCGGGCAAGGGACACGAGGCGCATCAGGACATCGGCGGGAGGCGATTTCCGTTCAACGACCTTCAGGTCGCGCGCAGGCTGCTCGACGCGCGGTCCCCGGATCCGGGGGCGCGCGATGTTTAGGCTGTCAGAGGCCGCTCAGGCCCTGAGCCTGCGCTGGACGGGGCCCGACGTCGCCGTGACGGGCGTCACGACCGACAGCCGCCGGATTGCGAGCGGTGACCTGTTCGTGGCGCTGCGCGGCGAGCGTTTCGACGGTCACCGTTTCGTCGAGTCGGCGCTCGACGCCGGTGCCGCGGCTGCGCTCGTGAGCGACCCCGACTGCACGAACCGTCGCGACGCCGCGCTGCTGGTCGCCCCCGACACGCGGCTCGCTTTCGGCCGTCTCGGAGCGTGGTGGCGGCAGCGCTTTTCGCTCCCCGTGGTCGGCATCACCGGCAGCAACGGCAAGACGACCGTGAAGGAAATGCTTGCCGCGATCCTGCGCGCCCACGCGGGAGAGGCTGCGGTTCTCGCGACCCAGGGCAACCTGAACAACGACATCGGGCTGCCGCTCATGCTCCTGCGGATGCGGGATTTCCACCGTTACGCAGTGCTCGAGATGGGCATGAACCACCTCGGCGAGATCCGCTATCTGACGTGCCTGGCACGTCCCGGCGTCGCACTCGTGAACAACGCGGGTACCGCACACATCGGGGAACTCGGATCGCGTGACAACATCGCGCAGGCCAAGGCGGAGATCTTCGAGGGCGTGCCACGGGACGGCGTGCGGCTCTTCAACGCCGACGACGACTATGCCGCGTTCTGGGCAGGCGTGACGAGTGGCCGGAAGACGGTCACGTTCGGCATCGACAGGCCAGCGGACATCACCGCGACCTGTGAACTCACTACGGATGGAAGCCTCGTGACGCTCAACACGAGCGAGGGCGCGGTCATCGTCCGGCTTCAGGTGCCAGGGCTGCACAACGTACGCAACGCGGTCGCGGCGGCTGCCGCAGCGTTCGTGCTCGGCGTGCCGCTCGCGACGATCTCCGAAGGGCTCGGGCGGCACACGGGCGTTCAGGGCAGGCTGCAGCACCGGACCGGGCCTGGCGGCAGCACGGTGATCGACGACACGTACAACGCCAACCCCGACTCCGTCAGGGCGGCCATCTCGTGGCTCGCGACGTTCGGTGGCCGCCGGATCCTCGTGATGGGCGACATGGGCGAGCTGGGGGCGGGCGAGCGTGCGCTGCACGCCGAAATCGGTCGCTTCGCACGGGAGCGAGGCATCGACCGTTTCCTCGCTCTCGGCAACGCCACGCGTGATGCCGTGGAAGCATTCGGCGCCGGCGCGGAGCACTTCGACGACGTGTCCGAACTGGTACGCGCCGCACTTTCCGGGTGTGACGACGGCACCACCATTCTCGTCAAGGGGTCCCGTTTCATGCGGATGGAGCGGGTCGTGGAGCGTCTCTGCGGTGACGCCACGACCCCGGAGGCGCACTGATGCTCCTCGCACTCGCCAACTGGCTCGCACAGGACGTCCGCGCCTTCAGCGTCCTGAACTATCTCACGCTGCGTGCCGTGCTGGCGACCATGACGGCGCTCGTGATCTCCTTCGTGGTCGGACCCGCGATGATCCGGAAGCTCACGGTCTACAAGATCGGGCAGTCCGTGCGGGACGACGGTCCGCAGACGCACCTGTCGAAGGCTGGCACGCCCACGATGGGTGGTGCCCTGATCCTCGTCGCGATCGGCGTGACGACGCTCCTGTGGGCCGATCTCGCCAACCGTTTCGTCTGGATCGTCCTCGCGGTCACGCTGGGGTTCGGGGTCGTCGGCTGGGTGGACGACTACCGCAAGGTGGTCTACCGGAACCCGAAGGGTCTGCCCGCCCGCTGGAAGTACTTCTGGCAGTCCGTCATCGGCCTGGCGGCCGCGATAGCGCTCAGCGTGTCGAGCCTTTCCGCGCAGACCGAATTCATCGTGCCGTTCTTCAAGTTCGTCGCCTATCCGATGGGTGCGATCGGTTTCGTCGTGCTCTCGTACTTCGTGATCGTGGGCACGTCGAACGCCGTGAACCTCACGGACGGTCTCGACGGACTCGCGATCCTGCCGACGGTCATGGTCGGGAGCGCGCTGGGCGTGTTCGCGTATGTCGCGGGCAACGCCGTGTTCTCGAAGTATCTCGGGTTCCCGCACATCCCCGGCGCGGGCGAACTCACCGTGTTCTGTGCCGCACTCGCCGGAGCAGGTCTCGGCTTCCTCTGGTTCAACGCCTACCCGGCCGAGGTGTTCATGGGTGACGTCGGCGCTCTCGCGCTCGGCGCGGCACTCGGCACCGTGGCCGTGATCGTCAGACAGGAGATCGTCCTGTTCATCATGGGTGGCGTCTTCGTGGTCGAGACCCTGTCCGTGATGCTCCAGGTCGGATCGTACAAGCTGACCGGCAAGCGAATCTTCCGGATGGCGCCGCTGCACCACCACTACGAACTCAAGGGCTGGAAGGAGAATCAGGTCGTCGTGCGGTTCTGGATCATCACGATGATGCTGGTCCTTTTCGGGCTCTCGACACTGAAGCTGCGCTGAAGAATGATGCCATTCGCCGACATGAAGGTACTCGTTCTCGGGCTCGGACTGACCGGGGCGTCGATGGCGCGCTGGCTGTCGGCCCACGGCGCGTCCGTCCGCGCAGCCGATTCGCGCGCCGAGCCGCCCGCGCTCGCTTCGCTGCGTGCAGCGTTGCCCGGCGTCCCCGTTTCGACGGGGCCCTTCCGGGCGGCCGATTTCGAGAGCGTCGACCTCCTGGCCGTGAGTCCGGGTGTCGCATTGTCCGAGCCCGAGGTCGCCCGCGCCCTGGCTCGCGGTGTCCGTGTCATGGGAGACGTCGAGATCTTCGCGATCGCCCTGGATGCCCTGGCGGCCGCGACGGGCCGGGAGCGACCGCGAATCGTCGCGATCACGGGCTCCAACGGAAAGAGCACGGTCACGGAGATGGTCGGTGCGATCTGCCGCTCGGCCGGACGGGAGACGCTCGTCGCGGGCAACATCGGACTTCCCGTGCTCGATGCGCTGGAAGCGATCGAGGCCGGACGTCGTCCGTGGCCGGACGTCGTCGTGCTCGAGCTGTCGAGTTTCCAGCTCGAGACCACGAGCCGGCTTCGGGCCGACGCCGCGGTGGTGCTCAACTTGTCCGAAGACCACCTCGATCGTTACCCGAGCATGGCCGCCTACGCGGAAGCCAAGGCCAGGATCTTTTTCGGCACGAGCGTGCAGATCGTCAACCGCGACGACGCGGCGACGGTTGCGATGGCCCGGCCGGACCAGCCGGTCTGGTCCTTCGGCCGGGATGCGCCTGCGGCACGTCACAGTTTCGGCATGACGGGGGGGGAAGAGATCTGGCTCGCGGAAGGCGAGCGTCGCATCGTGCCCGTCGCGAGGTTGAAGGTGACGGGCTCGCACAACGCGACCAACGCGCTCGCCGCCATCGCGCTCGCGCGCGCGATCGACATACCCGAAGAGGCCATGGTCGAGGCGCTCGTCGAATTCCGCGGCCTGCCGCACCGCGTCGCATTCGTGGACGAAATCGACGGACGCCGTTTCTACGACGATTCGAAGGGAACGAACGTCGGCGCCACGGTCGCCGCGCTGACGGGCATGCCGTCGAAGGTCGTGCTCATCGCGGGGGGCGACGGCAAGGGGCAGGATTTCTCGCCTCTCGGGTCCGCCGCGGCGCACTCCGCGCGCGCCGTCGTGCTCATCGGCCGGGATCGCGAGCGCATCGCGACCGCACTCGCTCCGCACCGGGTACGGGTGGAACGTGCCGGGGACATGGACGCCGCCGTGAGCAGCGCCTTCGAACTCTCGGAAACGGGCGACGCGATCCTGCTCTCGCCCGCGTGCGCGAGCTTCGACATGTTCCGCAACTACGAAGACCGTGCGAACGCGTTCGTCGCCGCGGTAGCAGCACTCAAGGAGAAGCACGCATGTTCGCCGCGACAATGAGCCGGCCCGGGGTCTCGGCCCCCGTCGACGAGTCGCTGCTCTGGTCGGTCGCGCTGCTGCTCGCGATCGGACTCGTGATGGTGTATTCGGCCTCGATCGCCACGGCAGAGGCGTCGAAACTCACGGGCTTCCAGCCGACCTACTATCTCATCCGGCACGCGGCGTTCATGGTCGTCGGGATCTGCGCGGGCATCGCTGCCTTTCAGGTGCCGATGCGCTGGTGGCAGCAATCCTCTCCCTACCTGTTTCTGTTCGCGGCATTCCTGATGCTGCTGGTCCTGCTTCCCGGAATCGGTCGCGTCATCAACGGCAGCCAGCGCTGGCTGCGATTCTTCGGGCTGGGCTTCCAGCCCTCGGAGTTCGCGAAGTTCGCCGTGGTGCTCTACTCCGCCGATTACACGGTGCGCAAGGCTGCCTTCATGGGGAGCTTCCGCAAGGGCTTCCTGCCGATGGCCGGTGTCATGCTCTTCGCGGGCACGCTGCTGCTCCTCGAGCCGGATTTCGGTGCGTTCGCGGTCATCACGATCATCGCGATGGGGGTGCTCTTCCTCGGCGGGATGAACTGGCGACTGTTCGCCGGACTCGCGATCTGCCTCGTGATCGGTTTCGTCTTCCTGATCTGGGTGGCCCCGTACCGGCTCGAGCGTGTCGCGGGATTTCTCGATCCGTGGGCCGATCCGCTCGGCAAGGGTTATCAGCTCACGCACTCGCTGATCGCGTTCGGACGCGGCGAGGTGTTCGGCGTGGGACTCGGCGCGAGCGTCGAGAAGCTGTTCTACCTCCCCGAGGCCCACACGGACTTCCTCCTTGCGGTGATCGCCGAGGAACTCGGTCTCGCCGGGGTCGCGGCCGTTCTCGGTCTCTTCGCGTGGTTCGTGATCCGGGCGTTCGCGGTGGGTCGGCAGGCGGCGCGCCTCGAACGCTACTACGGGGCACTCGTCGCACAGGGGGTGGGGCTCTGGCTCGGCGCGCAGGCACTCATCAACATGGGCGTGAACATGGGTGTCCTGCCCACCAAGGGTCTCACGCTGCCCCTGCTCTCGTTCGGAGGCTCCGGTCTCGTCGCGAACCTGACGGCGGTCGCGGTCCTGCTGCGTGTGGACTACGAGAACCGGTGCCTCATGATGGGGAAGGTGGTATGACCGCCGCGGACGACAGGTCGAGGTACCGCGCGGGCGCCGCGCGGGACACCACGAGGACCCTGCTCGTGATGGCCGGCGGTACCGGCGGTCACATCATGCCCGCGCTCGCCGTGGCCGACGAGCTGCGTGCCAGGGGCTGGCGGATCGTGTGGCTGGGCTCCCGCCAGGGCATGGAAGCGACGCTCGTGCCCACCCGGGGGTATCCGCTCGAGTTCGTCCGGTTCGCCGGTCTGCGCGGCAAGGGTTTGGCGCGCGCGCTCTTCCTGCCCGTGAATCTTCTCGTTGCGTTCTGGCAGTGCGCACGCGTGATCCTGCGCGTCCGGCCCGACGTCGTGCTCGGCATGGGCGGATACATCTCCTTCCCCGGGGGAATGATGGCCGCGTTCCTCGGACGTCCCCTCGTCCTGCACGAGCAGAACGCGATCGCCGGCCTCGCGAACCGGGTGCTCGCCCAGGTGGCCGACCGCCGCATGACCGGTTTCCCCGACGTGCTGCCGAAGTCCGAATGGTGCGGCAATCCGGTTCGTGCGGAAATCGTCGCGCTGCCGGAACCCCGCGCTCGATACGGTACGCGGCAGGGGCGCCTGCGCCTGCTCGTCGTCGGCGGCAGTCTCGGCGCGCAGGCGCTGAACGATGTGATTCCCCGAGGGCTCGCGATCGTTCCGGATGCCTCGCGACCGATCGTCCGCCACCAGGCGGGTACCCGCCATATCGACGCGTTGCGCGAGAACTACGCGACCGCGAGCGTCGACGCGGAGTGCGTCGCCTTCATCGACGACATGGCGGCCGCACTCGGCGAGGCGGACTGCGTGATCTGTCGTGCCGGTGCCCTGACCGTCGCGGAACTCGCCGCCGCCGGCGTCGCCTCGGTGCTCGTGCCCTATCCGCACGCCGTCGACGATCACCAGAGTGCGAACGCGCGGTTCCTTTCGAATGCCGGCGCGGCCGTAGTCGTGCAGCAGCGGGAGCTCACGCCCCACCGCGTGGCGGAGATTCTCCTGGCCTTCACGCGCGACAGGCTCGCGGACATGGCGGCCCGGGCGCGCGCGCTGTCGCGTCCGGACGCCGCGCGTCGCGTGGCCGATGTATGCGGGGAGCTCGCGGCATGAAGCACAAGGTCAAGCGCGTCCACTTCGTGGGAATCGGCGGCGTGGGAATGAGCGGCATCGCGGAAGTTCTGCTGAACCAGGGCTACCAGGTCAGCGGTTCGGACGTCGCCGAGAGCCCGGCGACACAGCGGCTGCGTGATCTCGGAGCTTCCGTCCACGTCGGCCACGACGCCGCCAACGTGACCGGCGCGGATGCCGTGGTGGTCTCGACGGCCGTCAGGCCGGACAACCCGGAAGTGGGCGCGGCACGGGCCGGGCGCATCCCGGTGGTGCCGCGGGCGCTGATGCTCGCCGAACTCATGCGACTCAAGCAGGGGATCGCCGTCGCGGGCACTCACGGCAAGACCACGACGACGAGCCTCGTCGCTAGCGTCCTCGCGGAAGCCGGGATGGACCCGACGTTCGTGATCGGCGGGCGTCTCGAGGCAGCCGGTTCCAACGCCCAGCTCGGCACGGGCGAATTCATCGTCGTCGAGGCGGACGAATCCGATGCGTCGTTCCTGTTCCTCCAGCCGGTGCTGGCCGTCGTCACGAACATCGACGCGGACCACATGGAGACCTACGGTCACGATTTCGCACGGCTGCGCCAGGCCTTTCTGGAGTTCCTGCAGCACCTGCCGTTCTACGGCATGGCCATGCTGTGCGTCGACGATCCGAACGTCCGCTCGATCCTCCCGATCGTCACGAAGCCCGTCACCACCTACGGTCTGAGCGAGGACGCCCAGATCCGCGCCGTGAACGTGCGCTCCGAGCACGCGACGATGCGTTTCGACGTGCGCATCGCCGCGAACGGCTCGAGCGCGCGCGAACTGCCCGTCACGCTCAATCTTCCCGGCCTGCACAACGTGCAGAACGCCCTTGCCGCGATCGCGGTCGCACTCGAGATCGGCGTGTCCGATGCCGCGATCCAGGGAGCGCTCGCGGGATTTCGCGGTGTCGGCAGGCGGTTCCAGACCTACGGCGAGATCCCTCTGCCCGACGGTGGTGCGTTCACGCTGATCGACGACTACGGACACCATCCGGTGGAGATGGCGGCGACGCTCGCGGCAGCCCGCGGAGCCTTCCCCGATCGCCGGCTCGTGCTCGCGTTCCAGCCGCACCGCTTCACGCGCACGCGGGACCTCTTCGAGGACTTCGTGAAGGTGCTGTCTACGGTGGATGCGCTGCTTCTCTGCGAGGTCTACGCCGCGGGTGAGCAGCCGATCGTCGCCGCCGATGGTCGCTCCCTCGCGCGCGCCATTCGCGTGGTCGGCCGCGTGGAACCGATCTTCGTGGACGACTGGAAGGAACTGCCCGCGACCGTGCTCGCGACGGCAAGGCCCGGCGACGTCGTGGTGACGATGGGGGCCGGATCGATCGGCCAGGTACCCGCCATGATCCGTTCGCAGGCGGGAGGGCGATAGGCGATGGACATGGCCGAACAGATGACCATGATGATGCACGGGCTCCGCGGCGACCTGAAGCTGCGCGAGCCCATGAGCCGGCACACGAGCTGGCGCGTCGGCGGGCCCGCCGACAGGGCGTACTTTCCCGCGGATCTCGACGACCTCGCTGCGTTCCTCTCGCGGGTGCCGCCCGGCGAGCCGCTGCACGTCGTGGGGCTGGGGAGCAATCTGCTGGTGCGCGACGGTGGACTGCGCGGAACCGTCGTCTTCACGCACGGCGCGCTGCAGCGACTCGAACTGGCCGGTGACGGCACGCTCTACGCGGAGGCGGGCGTCGCGAGTCCGAAGGTCGCACGGTTCGCGTCGGTGCACGACTACCACGGTGCGGAGTTCCTGGCCGGCATCCCCGGGACGATCGGCGGTGCGCTCGCGATGAACGCGGGCTGCTACGGGTCCGAGACCTGGGAGTGGGTGACGCGCGTGCTCGTGATGGACCGGCGCGGCGTGCTGCGCGAGCGCGACCCGCGCGACTATGAAATCGCCTACCGGCACTGCATGCTCGCACCCCACGCCTCGCGGTCATCCGGTCAGGACGAAGAGTGGTTCGCTGCGGCATGGTTCCGCTTCGAACGTGGAGATGGCGCGGCGGCCCGCGAGCGCATCAAGGCGCTGCTGTCGCGGCGCATCGCGTCCCAGCCTCTCGGGCAGCCCAACGCGGGGTCCGTGTTCCGCAATCCTCCGGGGGACCACGCCGCGCGTCTCATCGAGTCCTGCGGTCTGAAGGGGCATCGCATCGGCGGCGCAGTGGTTTCGGGCAAGCACGCCAACTTCATCGTGAACGAAGGTGGCGCGCGCGCGGCCGACGTGGAGGCACTCATCGCGTACGTGCAGGAGACGGTCGGTCGCGAACGTGGCGTGTTGCTCGAGAGGGAAGTGCGCGTGATCGGCGACGCGGAGGAGGTCGACCGTGCGTGAATTCGGAAAGGTGGCCGTGCTGTTCGGTGGCCGCTCCGCGGAGCGCGAGATCTCCATGCTTTCGGGAACCAACGTCCTCGCGTCGCTCATGGGCAGCGGTGTGGACGCACACGCGTTCGACCCTGCAGAGCGCGAGATCTTCGATCTGCGTCGCGAAGGATTCGATCGCGTCTTCATCGCCCTGCACGGACGGTACGGCGAGGACGGAACGGTGCAGGGTGCGCTCGAGCTGATGGACATGCCTTACACGGGCAGCGGCGTCATGGCATCCGCGCTCTGCATGGACAAGGTGCGCACGAAGATGGTGTGGTCCGCGTGCGGGATCCCGACACCTCGGTGGGAGGTGCTCACCGAGCGCAGCGACTGGAACGGTGTCGCGACGCGGCTCGGCCTGCCGCTCATCGTGAAGCCGGCCCGGGAAGGGTCGACACTCGGACTCACGAAGGTGACCCGGGCCTCCCAATTGCCGGAGGCCTACGCGCTGGCCGCGCGGCACGATCGCCTGATCCTCGCCGAGGAGTTCGTCGCGGGGGAGGAACTCACGGCGGGATTTCTCGGGAAGGACGCGCTGCCGCTCATCCGCATCGAGGCACCTCAGGGCAACTACGACTACCAGAGCAAGTACTTCAGCGACGAGACGCGCTATTTCTGTCCGTGCGGTCTGGACGAGGCCACGGAGCGCGGGATACGGGAGCTCGTGATGCGCGCGTCGGACGCGCTGGACTGCGAGGGCTGGGGCCGCGCGGACCTCATCCGTCGCGCCGATGGTTCGGTGTCGCTGCTCGAGATGAACACTTCCCCCGGAATGACCGGTCACAGCCTCGTGCCGATGGCCGCGAAGGTGGCGGGGATCGACTTCGACGAGCTCGTGCTGCGCATCCTGGAGATGGCCCATGTGGGATAGGCCGGACGCGCTCAACGCCTGGGCCAATTTCCTGTTCGGCCTCGCGGCCGTGATCGCGCTCTACGCGATCGTGTTCACGATCGTGCGCCTGCCCTACTTCCCCGTCCGGGAGGTCCGCGTCGTCGGGACGATCTCGCACGTGACGCCGGCACAGATCGAGGCGGTCGTGCACCGGGAACTGCGCGGCAATTTCTTCACGATCAATCTCGACCGGTCGAGGGCGGCGTTCGAGAAGCTGCCCTGGGTCAGGAAGGTGCAGGTGCGACGTCTGTGGCCGGACCGGCTGGAGATCGCGCTGGACGAGCACGTGGCGCTTGCGCGCTGGGGCGACGAGGGGCTGGTCGACACGTACGGCGAGCTGTTCACCGCAGCCTCGGACGATCAGCTTCCAGTATTCGAGGGGCCCAAGGAACTTGTCCACGAGATTGCCGGCAACTTCGTCCGGTTCCGGGACGAGCTGCGCCCGCTCGACAAGCACATCAGCGCGATCCGGGTATCGGACCGGCGCGCGTGGACGCTCGTGCTCGACGAAGGCATGACGCTGGAGGTGGGGCGCGAACACCTCGACGAACGCGTCGAGAAGTTCGTGTCGGCCTACGGGGCGAGTGTCGCCCTGATGCACGAGGTGCCACGAATCGTGGACCTGCGTTACCCGAACGGTTTCGCGGTCCGGTTGAGAAACGGTCAGGATGGGGTGTGACGAGGAGACGCTGGAATGGATCTCGCCGAAACCAAGCGCATGGCGCTCATGAACAAACCGAAGGACAGCCGCAACCTGCTCGTGGGCCTGGACATCGGGACCTCGAAGATCGTGGCGATCGTCGCCGAGTCCAAGCCCGATGGCGGGTTCGAGGTCGTCGGCATGGGGAGTCATCCCTCGCGCGGCCTCAAGAAGGGCGTCGTCGTGAACATCGAGTCCACGGTGACCGCCATCCAGCGAGCGCTGGAGGAGGCGGAACTCATGGCCGACTGCAAGATCAAGGAGGTCTACACCGGCATCGCGGGCAGCCACATCAAGAGCTTCAATTCACACGGCATGGTCGCCGTGAAGGATCGCGAGGTCTCGCAGATCGACGTCGACCGCGTGATCGAGACGGCCAAGGCCGTCAACATTCCGACGGATCAGCAGATCCTTCACGTGCTGAACCAGGAATTCGTGATCGACGGTCAGGAAGACGTCCGCGAACCCCTCGGCATGGCCGGTGTGCGCCTGGAGGTGAAGGTCCACATCGTCACGGGTGCCGTGTCCGCCGCGCAGAACATCCTGAAGTGCGTGCGCCGCTGCGGCCTCGAGGTGCGCGACCTCATCCTCCAGCCGCTCGCTTCAGCCGTGGCCACGCTCTCCGAGGACGAGAAGGATCTCGGCGTCGCGATCCTCGACATCGGCGGCGGCACGAGCGACATCGCGGTCTTCACGCAGGGAGCGATCCGGCACACGGCGGTGATTCCCATCGCGGGTGACCAGATCACGAACGACATCGCGATGGCGCTGCGCACGCCCACGAAGGATGCCGAGGAGATCAAGCGGAAGTACGGCTGCGCGCTGCGCCAGCTCGCGAATCCCTCCGACATGGTGGAGGTGCCGGGTGTGGGCGAGCGCGGGTCGCGCCTGCTCTCGCGGCAGACGCTGGCGGAGGTGATCGAGCCACGCGTGGAGGAGCTCTATTCGCTCGTGCAGGCGGAGCTGCGGCGCAGCGGCTACGAGGATCTTCTTTCGTCGGGCATCGTCATCACCGGCGGCAGTGCCGCGATGCAGGGCATGGTCGAACTGGGCGAAGAGGTCTTCCACATGCCCGTGAGGCTCGGTGTGCCGAATTACCTCGGTCCGCTCGCCGAGGTCGTGCGGGGCCCTCGCTATTCGACGGGAATCGGTCTGCTGATGACGGCCCACGACCAGCAGAAGCGAAGAGACATCGCGAAGCTCACGAATGGAAATCTCCATCAGGTGTTCAACAGGATGAAGGAATGGTTCGCGGTCAATTTCTGACCGCGTGCAGGGAGACAGTCATGCCGTTTTCGGCGTTCGGGTTCGGATTCAACTGCTAGAGGAGGCGGGAAACATGTTCGAGATCGTTGATACACAACCTCAGGAAGCCGTCATCAAGGTCGTAGGTGTCGGTGGTTGCGGCGGCAATGCGGTCGATCACATGATCGATCGGGGCGTGGAGGGCGTCGAGTTCATCTGCATGAACACTGACGCGCAGGCACTGAAGCGCAATCGCTCGCCGCGTTTGCTGCAACTCGGAACCGGTGTCACCAAGGGACTCGGGGCCGGTGCGAATCCCGACGTCGGGCGCCAGTCCGCGATCGAGGACCGCGAGCGGATCGTGGAACTGATCGAAGGCGCGGACATGCTGTTCCTCACGGCGGGCATGGGCGGCGGCACGGGCACCGGTGCCGCGCCGATCGTCGCGGAAGTCGCGCGGGAACTCGGAATTCTCACCGTCGCGGTCGTGACCAAGCCGTTCACGTTCGAGGGCAAGCGCCTCAAGATCGCGCAGCAGGGGCTCGAGGAACTGGGACGGCACGTGGACTCGCTGATCGTGATCCCGAACGACAAGCTGATGGCCGTTCTCGGCGAGGACATCTCGATGCTGGACGCGTTCCGGGCCGCGAACAGCGTGCTGCACGGCGCCGTCGCGGGGATTGCCGAAGTCATCAAGTGCCCGGGCCTCGTGAACGTCGACTTCGCCGACGTCCGCACGGTCATGTCCGAGATGGGCATGGCGATGATGGGGTCCGCTCTTGCGTCGGGTCCCCACCGCGCGACCCAGGCGGCCGAACAGGCCGTCGCGAGCCCGCTGCTCGAGGATGTGAACCTCGCCGGTGCGCGCGGGGTGCTCGTGAACATCACGGCGAGCACGAACCTCAAGATGAAGGAGGTTCACGAGGTGATGAACACGATCAAGGGTTTCACGGCGGACGACGCGACGGTCATCGTCGGCACGGTGATCGACGAGAATCTCGGCGAGGATCTGCGCGTCACGATGGTCGCGACGGGACTCGGGTCGCCGGTGCCCCGGCCCCAGAACAAGCCCCTGCAGGTCGTCAAGACCGGGACCCACAGCGAGCCCATCGGTGTAGAACCCAACTACGGGGAACTGGACACACCGGCGGTGATCCGGCGTCGCAACCGCGACACCGTGGAAGCCATGAAGCAGTCGGGGGTCGAACCGCTGGACATTCCGGCCTTCCTGCGCAAGCAGGCGGACTGAGCGTGCGGTGACGGGGAACCGGGATCCTCGCCGGTTCCCCGCCGTGGTCGTAACGGGGTAAACTATTCAGTCATCTGGAATTTCGTCGATGCGTCTGAGTCAACAGGAGGGCGTCTCGAACGGTCATGCTCAAGCAAAGAACTCTCAAGAACATCGTTCGTGCCACCGGCGTCGGGCTGCACACCGGCGAGAAGGTGGTGATGACCCTGCGCCCGGCCGCGGTCGACACCGGGATCGTGTTTCGGCGCACTGACCTCGACGAGGTTGCCGACATCGCCGCAGGGCCCTATTCGGTCAAGGACACCCGGCTTTCGTCCTGTCTGGAGCGGGACGGCCTGCGTGTCGCGACGGTCGAGCACCTCATGTCTGCGCTCGCGGGACTCGGCATCGACAACGTGTTCGTGGACCTCACTGCGGCGGAAGTGCCGATCATGGATGGCAGCGCGGCACCCTTCGTGTTCCTGATCCAGTCCGCGGGTGTCGAGGAGCAGAACGCCGCGAAGCGCTTCATCCGCGTCAGGGAACCGGTCGAGGTCCGTCACGGGGACAAATGGGCACGACTGGAACCCTACGACGGGTTCCGGCTCGATTTCGCGATCGACTTCAAGCATCCCGCGTTCGATGCGTCCGGGAACCGTGTCGTCGTCGATTTCGCTGCCAACTCCTACGTGAAGGAGGTGAGTCGGGCACGCACCTTCGGCTTCATGCACGAGGTGGAGAGCATGCGCGCCCAGGGCCTCGCCCTCGGAGGCAGCCTGGACAACGCCATCGTGATGGACGAGTTCCGTGTGCTGAACGCGGACGGACTCCGGTACGACAACGAGTTCGTGAAGCACAAGGTTCTGGATGCCATCGGGGATCTCTATCTCCTGGGGCATCCGATCATCGGCAGTTTCAGTGCCTACAAGTCCGGACATGCGCTCAACAATGCGCTGCTGCGCCGGCTCATGGAAACCGCGTCGGCCTGGGAGTATGCATCCTTCGCCGAAGAGTCCGAGGCGCCCGCCTTCGCCAGGGTGCAACTCTACGCGGCGTGAGGTCGCGGTGTCCTGTGGCATGCCGCCCGTGCGGACGTCGCGTCCTGCGGTCGGCGGCCCGGGGTCCCGGGCTCACCGCAGTCACCTGAAGGCTTCCACGTGCTGATCGTCCGCATCGTCGTCTTCCTGGTCGCGCTCGCGATCGGGGGCGCGTTTCTCTTCTACGTGCTCACGCGCGACCGGCGCTATCTTCGCCTTGCCTGGCAGATCTTCCGGTTCAGCGTGGTGCTGCTTGCCGTCGTGATGGCCCTCTTCGTGCTGGAGCGTCTCATCCTCGTCGTCTGACGAGATTCCCCGCGGCATCGGGTTCGAGGTCGGGCCGTCCGTGGTGCCGGACGAGGCGTTCGACAGCCGTGGCGAGTGGCGAGTCGGGCAGGCTGTGCGCGAGTTCGAGCCAGGATCGACGCGCCTCGTCGGAGAGAACGGCGCGCTTCGGACGCGGTGGCGCGGGGTCGTCGCGGAACGGCTGGATGACCACGCGTATCGCGCGCACCTGGAAACCCTGTTCGCGCAGCTGCGCGGCGATCGATCGGGCGGACAGGCGCGCGCGATGGCCGGCGGCACCGTTCGCGGCCGCCAGCAGGATGTCGCCGCCGCGTTCGCCGGCGACGGATATCTGTCCGCGCAGAGGTGCCGGCAGGCACGCACTCAGCCGTGCCTGCAGGCTGGCGAGATGGCGGGCCTGGCGCGCGACCGCGTGGCCCGTTCCCAGGGTTTCCAGCCATCCACCCAATGTCTTTCCGGATTTGCGAGCCATGTCGGGATCAGGTCGTTGCGAGCAGTCCGGTCGTGTCCGATGCCATTTTCGACCGCCGTCGAGGCGCCGCTGGTCCCGGCTCCGGGGTGGTCCTGTCGTCGTAAAAGGGTACCCGCTCGTTCACCGGCAGGCGACCGTCCGCAGGTGCAAATCGGCCGCTTTCACCGGAGGGATCGGGAAAATCCGTATGGTAATATCCGCGCGATCGATGACGGCCCCGCTTGGGCGGTCCGGAGATGCCCCGGGGCGATCTCGAGGACTGCTGGAACGGCGCGTGAATCGGGTTGAAGGCCGCACGCGGCAGCCGCGGGATCTCGCTGCCGCGAGTGCGGGCCGCTCGCCGGCGTCCGGTCTGCCAGAGGCTTTGTGCCGGCAGGCTCGAGGGTGCCATCAACCGTGCCTGTCTCCGGGGCGTCCCGGAATCCGGCGCTCGGCCCTCGCCCGGAACAGTCCCCGAATGTCCCGGGAGCCGCATCGGCGAGCATTTTCGTATTCCTGCTCGAGGGGTGAGAACAATGGTGCTCACCCCTCGATGCATTTTGTAGGCGTCCACCGCAGAATTCTCCCATGATCGCCACCGCTCTCAAGAAAGTGTTCGGTAGTCGCAACGATCGCCTGCTGAAGAAGTATTCGCAGACCGTGCGCGCCATCAACGCCCTGGAACCGGAGTTCCAGAAGCTCAGCGACGACGAGCTGCGCGCCAAGACCCAGGCATTCAAGGACCGCGTGGCGAAGGGAGAGACGCTCGACCAGATCCTGCCCGAAGCCTTCGCGACCGTGCGCGAAGCGGCCAGACGCGTGCTCGGCATGCGCCACTTCGACGTGCAGCTGATCGGCGGCATGGTGCTGCATCAGGGGAAGATCGCGGAAATGCGAACGGGCGAGGGCAAGACGCTCGTCGCCACGCTGCCGTCGTACCTCAATGCGCTGGCCGGTCAGGGCGTCCACGTGGTCACCGTGAACGACTACCTCGCGAGCCGCGACGCGTCCTGGATGGGCAAGATCCATCGGTTCCTCGGTCTCGAGGTCGGTGTGAATCTTCCCTACCACGAGCTCGGACAGGAAGAGCGGCAGGAGGCGAAGCGCAAGGCCTACGCGGCGGACATCACCTACGGAACCAACAACGAATTCGGCTTCGACTACCTGCGCGACAACATGGTGTACCACACCACCGAGCGCGCGCAGCGCCCGCTCGTCTTCGCGATCGTCGACGAGGTCGACTCCATCCTGATCGACGAGGCGCGCACGCCGCTGATCATCTCGGGCCAGGCCGACGACAACAACGAGCTCTACGTCAAGGTCAACAAGCTCGTTCCGTACCTCGAGCGCCAGCACGAGGAGGATGGCCCGGGCGACTACAGCGTCGACGAGAAGGCGCACCAGGTGCTCCTGACGGAATCCGGCCACGAGAAGGCGGAACAGCTCCTCACCGACGCGGGCCTGCTGTCCGAGGGGGGAAGTCTCTACGACGCGGTGAACATCCAGCTGATGCACCACGTCTACGCCGCACTGCGCGCTCACGCGCTGTACCACCGGGACACGCATTACGTCGTGCAGAACGGGGAAGTCGTGATCGTCGACGAATTCACGGGTCGACTGATGCCCGGGCGCCGGTGGTCCGACGGCCTGCATCAGGCCGTCGAGGCGAAGGAGGGCGTGCCGATCCAGCGCGAGAACCAGACACTTGCGTCGATCACGTTCCAGAACTACTTCCGGATGTACAAGAAGCTCGCGGGCATGACGGGCACGGCCGACACCGAGGCTTTCGAGTTCCAGCACATCTACGGGCTCGAAACGGTCATCATCCCGACCCATCGACCCATGGTCCGTCAGGATCGCATGGACCAGGTCTATCAGACGGCCCGGGAAAAATTCAACGCGGTGATCAAGGAAATCCGGGAGTGCCACGATCGCGGGCAGCCCGTACTGGTCGGCACGACGTCGATCGAGAATTCCGAGCTGCTGTCCGGTCTGCTCGATGCGGACAAGCTGCCGCACCAGGTTCTGAACGCCAAGCAGCACGAGCGGGAAGCCGAGATCGTCGCCCAGGCGGGACGTCCCAGGATGATCACGATCGCGACCACCATGGCCGGACGCGGGACGGACATCGTGCTCGGCGGCAACCCCGAGCCCGAGATCGCGAGGATTCTCGCGGGCGATGCACCGGAGGACACCAAGCAGAAGGAGGTGGCCCGTGTGCGCGAGCAGTGGCAGGCCCTGCACGACCAGGTCCTCGCGGCCGGCGGACTCCACATCATCGGCACGGAACGTCACGAGTCGCGACGTGTGGACAACCAGCTGAGGGGGCGTGCGGGGCGCCAGGGTGATCCGGGGTCGAGCCGCTTCTTCCTGTCGCTGGAAGACCAGTTGCTCCGGATCTTCGCCGCCGACCGCGTCAAGTGGGTCATGGAAAAGCTCAAGATGCCGGAAGGCGAGGCGATCGAGTCGCCGCTCGTGACGCGCGCGATCGAGAACGCACAGCGGAAGGTCGAGGCGCGGAACTTCGACATCCGGAAGCAGCTGCTCGAGTACGACGACGTCTCGAACGACCAGCGGAAGGTCATCTACCAGCAGCGCAACGAACTGCTGGAGAGCGACGACGTCTCCGAGTCGATCGGTGCGCTGCGTGACGGGGCCGTGAGCGATCTGGTGAAGACGTACGTGCCCGCCGAGAGTGTCGAGGAGCAGTGGGACATCCCGTCGCTCGAGAAGACCCTGGAAGCGGAGCTCGGGCTCGTCCTCCCGATCCAGGAGTGGCTCAAGGAAGACGACCAGCTGGACTCGGAAGACATTCGCAAGAAGGTCGTGGAGGCAGCCGGCCAGAAGTATTCGGAAAAGGTCTCCGTCATCGATCCGGAGGCGTGGCACCAGTACGAGCGCGGCGTGATGCTCCAGAGCGTCGACGCGCACTGGCGGGAACACCTCGCCGCGCTGGACCACCTGCGCCAGGGGATCCACCTGCGAGGCTATGCACAGAAGGATCCCAAGCAGGAATACAAGCGGGAGGCCTTCGAGCTTTTCTCGGTACTGCTCGAGACGGTCCGCAGCGAAGTGACCCGCGTGCTGATGCTGGTGCAGATCCGGACCGAAGCCGAGATCGCTCCGGCCGAGGAACCCGTTCACCTCTCGAACGTGCGCTACCAGCACGCGGACTTCGAGGAGGCCCTGGCGGACGACGACGCGGGCGACGAGCAGAAGGCGCAGCCCGTACGCGCCGCTCCGAAGGTCGGGCGCAACGACCCGTGTCCGTGTGGATCCGGCAAGAAGTACAAGCACTGCCACGGGCGCCTGAACTGATACCACCCCGGGGCCGCCGGAGGCTGCCTCGCCCGGCAGTCCTCGAGGCCCCGCCAGACCGCATCAGCCGACCAACCGGACAAACAGCATCATGGCCGTCAATCTTTCCGCTCCCGACCCCGCGAGCCTGCTGGCCGTCCCCGGCGTCGAACTCGGTTTCGCCGCCGCCGGCATCCGGAAGGCAAACCGGCGGGATCTCATGCTCATGCGCCTCGCCCCGGGGGCGGTCGTTGCAGGCGTCTTCACACAGAACAGTTTCGCTGCGGCCCCGGTGCAGATCTGCCGGGCGCACCTCGCGGCGTCGGCGACCTGCCGCGCGCTCGTCGTGAATGCGGGCAATGCCAACTGCGGGACCGGCGAGGCAGGCCTGCGCAACGCACGCCGGACGTGCGACGCCGTCGCGCGTCTGCTCGACTGCGCGCCGGCGGAAGTCCTGCCGTTCTCGACCGGCGTGATTCTCGAGCATCTTCCGGTGGAGCGCATCGAGCAGGCGCTCCCGGCCTGCATCGGGACGCTCGGCCCCGACCGGTGGGGCGATGCGGCCGAAGCGATCATGACGACCGATACCGTGTCGAAAGGGGCATCGTGCAGGGTTTCGGTCGGGGGGCGCGAGGTGACGGTCACGGGCATCGCGAAGGGCGTGGGCATGCTGCAGCCCGACATGGCCACGATGCTTGCCTTCGTCGCGACGGATGCCGATGTCGCGCCGGCGATCCTGGGCCATCTCGCGAAGGAGGTGGCCGACGGTTCGTTCAACCGCGTAACGGTGGACGGCGACACGTCGACGAACGACTCGTTCGTGCTGATTGCGACGGGGCAGACGCCCGGGGCCTCGGTTTCGGCGATCGACTCGGAGGCCTACGTCGCACTGCGCGACGCCGTGCTCAGGGTTGCCGTCTCGCTCGCGCAGTCCATCGCACGCGATGGCGAGGGTGCGACGAAGTTCATCACGGTAGAGGTTCAGGGAGCCCGGGAGGAAGGCGAAGCGCTTCGAGTCGCGCGATCGATCGCGAACTCGCCGCTCGTGAAGACGGCGTTCTTCGCGTCGGACCCGAACCTCGGCCGCCTGCTCATGGCCGTCGGAAATGCCGGCATCGCCGATCTCGACGTGGGGCGTGTCAATCTCTGGCTGGGTGATGTCCAGGTGATCGAGCAGGGAGGGCGCGCGGCGGCATACGGCGAGGAGGACGGTGCCCGGGTGATGCGTGCCGACGAGATAACCGTGCACGTCCACCTCGGAAGGGGTGTTGCCGCAACGACCGTCTGGACGTGCGATTTTTCCTACGACTACGTGAAGATCAATGCCGAGTACCGGACCTGATTCCCGCCCCGGGCAGCCCGTGGCGGTCGGCCTCGAAGCGCTGCTGCAGCGGGCGGAAGGCCTCCTCGACCGACTGGAACCCTTCCTGCCCGGCAGGTCGCCCGAGCCGGAGTTCAAGCGCTTCGTCGCTTTCCGCTGGCGCCGTCGTCAGAGCGCGGGGCAGCTCGTGCCGGTCACGCATCCCCACCGCATCGCCCTCAGGGACCTCAAGGGCGTGGATTCCCAGGCGAAGCTCATCGACACGAACACCCGCCAGTTCGTCGAGGGGCTGCCCGCGAACAACGTCCTGCTCACGGGGGCGCGGGGGACTGGCAAGTCTTCCCTCGTAAAGGCGGTGCTCAACAAGTACGCATCGCGCGGTCTGCGCCTGATCGAGGTCGAGAAGCAGGATCTCGTGGACCTGCCCGAGATCGTCGAACTCGTGGCCCCTCGTCCGGAACGGTTCGTGGTGTTCTGTGATGACCTCTCGTTCGAGGCCGACGAGCCCGGCTACAAGGCACTCAAGGCAATCCTCGACGGATCCATCGCGGCGACGTCCGACAACGTGCTCGTCTATGCAACCTCGAACCGGCGCCATCTCATGCCGGAGTACATGCACGAGAACCTCGAGACGAAATACGTCGACGAGGAAGTCCACCCCGGCGAGACCGTGGAGGAAAAGATCTCGCTCTCCGAGCGGTTCGGCCTCTGGGTATCGTTCTACCCGTTCGACCAGGATCACTATCTCGACATCGCGCGCTACTGGGTTCGCCAGCTCGGCGTGGACATCGAGGATGACGACGCATTCCGGCGGGAAGCCCTGCAGTGGGCCCTGTCGAGAGGGTCGCGCAGCGGTCGCGTCGCGTGGCATTTCTCGCGCGACTTTGCCGGGCGCTCGCTGCTGCCGGCGACACGAGGCTCCAAGAAGGCCAGGTGAGTACACATTCGCCCGCGGATGGCGGCTGGATCGAGGTGGTCGCGGCAGTCATCGAGCGTGACGACGGGGCCTTCCTGCTCGCCCAGCGACCCGAAGGCAAGGTGTACGAAGGCTGGTGGGAGTTTCCGGGCGGAAAGATCGAGGCCGGCGAACGCCCCGTCAATGCGCTCGGACGCGAACTCCGGGAAGAACTGGGCATCACGGTGGATGTCGCGTATCCCTGGGTGACCCGGACCTTCGAGTACCCCCATGGTCGTGTCCGCCTGCGATTCTTTCGTGTTCCGCGCTGGCACGGCGAGCTTCGGGGCCTCGAGCGACAGCAGTTCCGGTGGCAGCGTCTGCCCGATCTGGATGTGGCCCCGATACTGCCGGCGAATGGCCCGATCCTGAGCGCGCTCGCGCTGCCGCTCGTGATGGGTGTCACCCCTGCGCTCGCCACCGTTTCCGCGCCCTTTCTCGAGGCCCTCGACGCTGCCCTGTCAGGCGCCCTGCGGCTGGTCCAGCTGAGAGTGCCGGGCATGGCCCCGGCCGTCTTCGAGTCCTTTCACCGTGAGGTATGTGAGCGCGTGCTCGCGCACGGCGCCCGACTGGTCGTCAACTCGGCGTGCGGCGGGAGGGAGGAGCCGGCAGAGGGCGAGGGCGTGCACCTGACGTCCGCCGCACTTGCCGTCGCGCACGAACGGCCGGCAGCCGGCCTCGTCGGTGCCTCGTGTCACGATGCGCGGGACCTCTCCCGGGCCGAGGCCCTCGGGCTCGACTATGCGGTACTGGGGCCCGTGCAGCCCACGGCGACGCATCCGGGACAGCGACCCATGGGCTGGGAGAAGTTTGCCGGGCTGGCGCGGGAACGCTCCATCCCCGTCTACGCCATCGGCGGTCTGTCGGTCGAAGATCTTCCCTGCGCCCGGGCAGCCGGTGCGCACGGCATTGCGGCCATCCGGAGCATCTGGACCGAGTCCTGAAGCAGGGTCAGTCGTCCCGGTCGGGATCGAAGCCGTGGTCTTCCTCTTCCACCGGGATACGATACGCCCCGGTCGCCCAGGCACCGAGATCGACGAGCTTGCAGCGTTCCGAACAGAACGGACGCCAGGGATTCTCCGGGGAATAGAGCGCGGGAGATCCGCAGTTCGGGCACTTGACGCGCCTGCCGCGGCCCTTGTCTCCGGTCGGTCCGTCCCGGCTCATCGATCGATCAGAGATTGCAGTAGGTCACGTCGAAGTCGACGGTTCCGTCGAAGGTGCGACCCCGTTCGGCGCCCTGCGCGTGCGTGAAGCGAATGTTGAGGGCGTACTTGTTGGCGCTGACTTCGGGGACGCACGGAAAAGACGGGCCGACCCGCACACGAAGCATCTGGGCGACCCGGCCCCCCATCATCTGCTGATAGACGCCCTGCGTCGCGACTGCCGGCGTCGTCTTGCCGCTCTCGCGAAGCAGCTTCAGCACGATGCGCGTACCTTCCTTGAGCGGAGCGAACGGAGAACTCCATCGCTCGATGTCCGCGCGCCGCAAGGCCGGATCCTGATGGAGCCAGTAGTGATACGACGGAAGATCGAACTCGCAGACACCGCCGGGGATCCCCGAGCGCTGCCGTATCGCCATGAGCCACTCGTTCTCGCGGATTTCCTGGCCGGTCTTTCCGGAGGCAGCAAAGAGGTTCGCGCTCGCACGATCGATCTCGCCGAGCACTCCTTCGAGTGCCGGTGCCGAGATTGCAGGATTGCTCCGCAGCGACTCGAGATGTTGCCGCTGTCGCTCGAGCTCTTGCATGAGTTCGGATTTCAGGTCGGCGCGACCTGCTATCTCCAGAACCTCAAACAAGGTGACGATCGCGGCGTGGTGCTCCCGAGGCTCGCTCGCGCCCGTGAAGAAATCGAGCTTGCCGTAGAGATCTTCGAGACGCAGCAGAGTCCTGACGCGTTCGTTTAGCGGGAACTCGTAGCTGATCACAGCGCGCCTATGTCAAGAATTGCGCGAAGTATCGGCCAAGAAGCCATCTGAAGTAAACATGTCACGATCAAAGAATGGACCGTGCACGTTCGAGATAGCAGGCGTGCAGCGCGGTGACCTGCGGCTCGAGCGCGTCGAGCGGGCCGTCGTTGTCGATGACGTCGTCCGCGATCTCGAGCCGCGCCTGCCGGGTGGCCTGTGCGGCGATGATTCGCTCGACGGTGTCGCGGGTGAGCCCGCTGCGAGCCATGGTCCGCTCGACCTGCGTGCACGGGTCGCAGTCGACGACGGCAATCCGGTCGGCGGCTTCGCGATAGGCGCCGGATTCCACGAGCAGGGGTACCACGAGGACCACGTAGGGCGCCCGGGACCCCTGCACGCGTTCGTCTGCGATGCTGCGGATGAGGGGGTGGAGGATCTCCTCGAGTGCCTTGCGTGCACGGGGGTCCGAGAACGCCAGCGCACGCATTCGCCCGCGGTCCAGGCTTCCGTCCGGCGCGATCACGTCGTCGCCGAACCGATCCCGGATGCGGGCCATCGCGAGCCCGCCGGCCGAGGTGAGCTCGTGGGCGATGGCGTCCGTGTCCACGACTTCCGCACCGAGGCGCGCGAACAGGTCGGCCGCCGCGGACTTGCCGCTTCCGATACCGCCCGTCAGTCCCACGACGTAAGGCATGGGAGCTTCAGGCCGTCCGTCGCACGCGGGGGCGGGATGTCCGCATGCGTCGGCGCATCAGAGCATCGCGAGCCATTGCTGCGTGAGCTGCTCCCCCCAGAGCAGCGCGAGCACGCCGGCCGCGGCAAGGTAGGGGCCGAACGGAATCGGCGTGCTCCGCCCGTGCCGCGCGAACACGATGAGCGCGATGCCCACGATTGCCCCGACCGCCGAGGAAAAGAGGATCACCATCGGCAGGAGCTTCCAGCCGAGAAACGCACCGATGGCCGCGAGGAGCTTGAAGTCACCGAACCCCATGCCTTCCTTGCCCGTGAGCAGCTTGAAGAGCCAGTAGACGCTCCAGAGCGCGAGGTAGCCCGCGGCCGCGCCCACGACGGCAGCCGGGAGCGGTGCGAACGTGCCCCGGAGGTTGAGGAGCAGGCCGAGCCAGAGCAGGGGAAGCGTGATGGCATCGGGCAGCAGCGTCGTGTCGAGGTCGATGAAGGCGAGCGCGATCAGTGACCACGTGAACGCGAGGGCGCCGAGCAGCTGCCAGGACAGGCCGAACCGGAATGCGAGGTAGCCCGAGAGGATGCCGGTCAGCGCTTCGACGAACGGGTAGCGTGCGGAGATCGGCGTACCGCAGCCGCGACACCGGCCCCGCAGGACGAGCCAGCTCAGCACGGGCACGTTCTCGAGTGCGGAGATCGCGTGCCCGCACTTCGGGCATGCCGAACGTGGCACGACGAGATTGTATGTCGGAGAGGTGGGCACGTCCTCGCCACGCAGCTCGGCGCACTGGGCCTGCCATTCACGCTCCATCATCTTCGGCAGGCGGTGCACGACCACGTTGAGGAAGCTGCCGACGAGCAGGCCGAGAAGCGTGAACGCGATGGCCGCGAACGGCGGCGACGTCTGAAGCAGTTCGATCATCGTTGTTGTCCGTGAGACTGCGGGCCGTACCCGGGCAGGCCGATCACCGGCCCGGAAAATGGCGCGGGCCCCGAAGGGGGCCCGTCAGGTAACGGCACATTGCCCGCGAACCTTCAGATCGCCTCGCCCATCTTGAAGATCGGGAGGTACATGGCGATCACCATCCCTCCGATCAGGGTACCCAGGACCACCATGATCGCGGGTTCCATCAGGCTGGAGAGGGCATCCACCGCGTCGTCCACTTCGCGCTCGAAGAAGTCCGCGACCTTGCTCAGCATGGCGTCCAGCGAACCGGACTCCTCGCCGATCGCGACCATCTGAATCACCATGTTCGGGAAGACGTCGGTGTTCTGCATCGCGACCGTGAGACTCGTGCCCGTCGAGACCTCGCCCTGGATGTGACGTGTCGCCTCGTAGTAGACGTAATTGCCGGCGGCCCCGGCCACGGAGTCCAGGGCTTCCACGAGCGGCACGCCGGCCGCGAACATGGTGGAGAGCGTCCGGCTCCACCGCGCGATCGTCGCCTTGCGGATGACGTCGCCGAACACGGGTAGCCGCAGGAAGAGCCGGTCCATGATCATCTGCATCTTGCGGGACCGCTTCCACGTGTACATGAAGAACCAGAGCCCGCCGCCGATCGTGCCGAATATGAGCCACCAGTACTTCACGAAGAAGTCGGACACGGTCATCACGAACAGGGTCGGCGCAGGAAGGTCCGCACCGAAACTCGTGAACAGTTCCTTGAATGCCGGTATCACGAAGATCATGATGACCGCCGTGATCACGAACGCGACGACGATGATGGAGATCGGGTAGAACAGCGCGGACTTGATCTTCCCCTTGATCGCGACGATCTTTTCCTTGTAGGTCGCCAGCCTGTCGAGCAGGCTGTCGAGAATGCCGGCCTGTTCGCCCGCCTGCACGAGATTGCAGAAGAGCGCGTCGAAGTAGAGCGGATACTTGCGGAATGCCGTCGTGAGGCTGTTGCCGGTCTCGACCTCCATCTTGATGTCGAGCAGAAGCTTGGCGACGGCGGGGTTCGCGTGTCCCTTGCCGACGATGTCGAACGCCTGCAGCAGGGGGACGCCCGCCTTCATCATCGTCGCGAGCTGGCGCGTGAACAGCGTGATGTCCTTCTCCGTGATCCGGCCGCCGGTGCCCGAGCGCTGCCGCTTGACCTTGACGACCTGGACGCCCTGGCGCCGCAGGGTCGTCTTCACGACGGATTCGCCGGTCGCCCGCATGTCTCCCTTGACGAGCTTGCCCTGCTTGTCCCGTCCTTCCCAGGAGTAGTTGAATTCCTTGATTTCCTGCTTGCGAGCAGCGGCGGTGGCTGTGGCCATCTGGGCTTCCTTCTGGCGGATGCTATTCGTTGGTCACGGCCTCGATCTCTTCCAGAGACGTGAGACCCTGTTTCACCTTGAGCAGACCGGACTGTCGCAGGTCACGCACGCCTTCGCGCTGCGCCTGCTCGGCGATGTCGATGGCATCACCATTCTTCATGATGATGCGATTGATGTCTTCGCTGATCGGCATGACCTGGTAGATCCCCACCCGACCCTTGTATCCCGTATTCTTGCATACATCACACCCGACGGCGTGGTACGGCGTCCATGAGCCGTCGAGGTCGGCCTCCTTGAAGCCTGCACGCAGCAGGGCCTCCGGCGGGATCTGGGACGGCTGCCTGCAGTGCGAACACAGGCGCCGCGCGAGGCGCTGCGCCGTGATCAGGATCACGCTCGAGGCGATGTTGAACGGCGCGATTCCCATGTTCAGCAGGCGCGTGAGCGTGGTCGGCGCGTCGTTCGTGTGCAGGGTGGACAGTACGAGGTGACCGGTCTGCGCCGCCTTGATCGCGATCTCGGATGTCTCGATGTCCCGGATCTCGCCGACCATGATGATGTCGGGATCCTGACGCAGGAATGACTTGAGCGCCGCCGCGAACGTGAGGCCGGCCTTGTCGTTCACGTTCACCTGGTTGATGCCGGGCAGGTTGATCTCCGCGGGGTCCTCCGCCGTCGAGATGTTGATGCCGGGCTTGTTGAGCATGTTCAGGCACGTGTAGAGCGAAACGGTCTTGCCCGAGCCGGTCGGACCGGTCACTAGCACCATGCCGTAGGGGCGTTCGATCGCGTGCAGCAGCTGTGCCTTCTGGTCCGGCTCGTAACCGAGTGCCTCGATGCCGAGCGTCGCGCTGGTCGGGTCGAGGATACGCATCACGATCTTCTCGCCGAAGAGGGTCGGCAGCGTCGAGACCCGGAAGTCGATCGCGCGCGACTTCGACAGGACCAGCTTCATGCGCCCGTCCTGCGGGACGCGCTTCTCGGAGATGTCGAGCTTCGAGATGACCTTGATGCGCGATGCGATCTTTTCCTTGATGGCCAGAGGGGGCTGGGCGATCTCGTACAGGACGCCGTCCTGCCGGTACCGGACGCGGTAGTACTTCTCGTACGGCTCGAAGTGGATGTCCGAGGCGCCGCTGTTGATCGCGTCGAGCAGGATCTTCTGGATGTACTTGACCACGGGCGCATCGTCCACCTCGATGGTCATGTCCGGCTCGGGCTCGCTCACCGCCTCGGCGAGTTCGGCGCCGATCTCTTCCGTGACGAGATTCGACAGCGTCGTGTCGGTGTTCTGCAGAACCTTGGCGAGCACGGTTCCCAGCTTGTTGTCCTCGACGACGATCGGGTCGACCATGAGACCGGTCTGGAACTTGATCTCGTCGTAGGTCGTGCGGTTCGTCGGGTCCGAGAATGCGACGAAGATGCGGTTTCCGCGCTGGAGGAGCGGCAGGACGCGGCGGGTCCCCATGAGCTTGTCGTCGATCAGCTTGACCGGCAGGTAGTCGGGGTCGACGGCGCTCAGGTCGAGCAGCGGGAAACCGAAGGTCTGCGCGGTGAATTCCGCGACATCCCGGTCGCTCATCTGCCGGCTCGCGATCAGGTGCTCGACGAAGCTCGCTCCGGACGCGACGGCCTCGTCCTGAATGGTCTGCGCGTCCTTCTCGGACAGTGCGCCTTTCTGGACCAGAGCCCGGGCGAGGCCGGAGAGGCTACTTTGGGGGTTTGCTGCCACGCTCTCTTGATGGACGAAACTCGTGACGAAGCCGCCTTGCGGCAGGCCTCGTTCTCTATTTCGACTCTTTCGGCAAAAGGCGAACGGACTTTACTACCCGATCCTGAATTTGCACGATTTCGAGAGGTTGATCAGCAAGTTTCATGCTAGTTCCTGGTTCCGGGATGTCCTCGAAGTGCTCGAGGATGAGACCGTTCAGGGTCTTTGGACCGCCCAGGGGGAAAGAGGTGCCGAAGCGGCGGTTGAGATCCCGGAGCAGGGTACCGCCCTCCACGATGAGGCTTCCGTCCGCCTGCCGGGCATGGCTGCCGGACGTCGCGAGGGGCGACTGGGTCGTGAACTCGCCGATGATCTCCTCGAGGATGTCCTCCAGCGTGACCAGCCCCATGAGCTCGCCGTACTCGTCGACGACGAGCCCGAGGCGTTCGTGGTTTTCCTGGAACTGCTGGAGCTGCGTGAGCAGCGGGACGCCCATCGGAACGAAATAGGGCTCCCGCATGATCTGCCGGATCTGTTCGTGCGAGAGCTCGTCGTCGTCGCTGATGCTCAGGAACTTGCGCACGTGCAGCACGCCGATGATGTTCTCGAGACTGTGTTCGTATACCGGGATGCGCGTGTGGTTGGATGTCGCCACCTGGCGACGGAGTTCCTCCACGGGTGTTTCTATGTCGATCGCGTCGAGCTGGCTGCGCGGCACCATCACGTCGTCCACGGTTCCCGATTCGAGATCGAACAGGTTCACCAGGATGTTCTGGTGCTTCTGGGGGAGGAAGTTGCCCCCTTCCAGAACGAGCGTGCGCAGTTCCTCGAGCGTGAGCTTGTGCCCCTGCATGTCAGCTCCCGTCTTCAGCCGGAACAGCCGCAGGATCGCGGTCACGAACAGGTTCACGAACCAGACGACCGGGTACGCGAGCTTCAGCAGCGGCGTCAGCACGAACGCGGCCGGAAATGCGATGCGCTCCGGATAGGTCGCTCCGATCACCTTCGGCGTGATCTCGCTGAAGACCAGGATCGCGAACGTCACGAAGCCGGTCGCGAAGCCGAGGGCCCACTGTGATTCGCCGAAAAACCGGAACGCGAGGTACGTGACGAGCGAGGCCGACGCGGCGTTGATGAGGTTGTTGCCGAGCAGCACGACGCCGAGCAGGCGGTCGGGGCGGCTCAGCAGCTGCGCGGCGAGCCGGGCCCCGCGGTGCCCCGTCTTGACCAGGTGCCGGAGCCGATAGCGGTTCAGCGCCATCATGCTCGTCTCGGCGATCGAGAAGCATCCCGAGAGGATCAGCAGCACCAGGAGCGCGAGCGCCAGGGATTCGGTGGAGATCTCGTCCACGTCCGCTCAGTCTACGGGGCGTTCGGTGCGAGGCGACTTCATCGTCGGAGCAGTATCTCCAGCACGAACTTGCTGCCTATGTAGGCGAGCACGAGAGCCAGAAACCCCGCGAGCGTCCAGCGCATCGCGACGCGGCCGCGCCAGCCCCAGAAGTGGCGGCCGGCCAGCAGGGCTCCGAAAATGAGCCACGACAGGATCGCGAAGACCGTCTTGTGGTTGAAGGCGAGGGGGCGGCCGAACAGTTCCTCGGCGAAGAACATTCCGGACGCGAGGGAAGCCGTGAGCAGGACGAAACCCGTCACGATGATCTGGAACAGCACCTTCTCCATGGCCAGCAGCGGCGGAAGGTTGCGCAGCACCGGTGGCAGGGCGCCGCTGTGGAGCCTGCGCTCCAGCACCGCCATCACGAGGACGTGCAGGGACGCGATGGTGAAGAGGCTGTACGCCAGTATCGAGAGCGCGAGATGGATCCGGAAGAACGTCATCTCCGCGTTCGGCACGGGATGCGTGGGCGGGAACGCCAGGGGCATGAAGGCCGCGACGGCGGCGATCGGGACGACGAGTGCCTGCATGCCCTCCAGACGGTAGAAGAAACTGGCCCCCCAGTAGATGACGAGAGCCACCCAGACGATGCACGAGAGCGCGTTGCCGACCCCCATGAACATGGAGGGACCCGCGAACATGCCCTCGTAGAGCAGCCACGCCTGCAGCCCGAGTGGAATCAGCAGGGCGAATCTGACCCACAGGAACCCCGCGGGATTGACCGGACCGGATCTCCAGAAGCCGCGTGCGAGCACGGCGCCCAGAATGGCGTAGAGGATGGCGTTGGTGCCGTAAGCTAGAATCGAGGGCATTGTGCGAATGCACGTGGGCGAGACAGCCGGAGGGATTATACGCTCCGGAAGGCGCCGCATCCTCCGAGGTTTCATCCATGCTAGACGGACTCACCAATCGCCTCTCGGGTGTCATAAAGACGCTCCGCGGGCACGCCCGCCTGACCGAGGCCAACATCCAGGACGCCCTGCGGGAAGTGCGTGTCGCGCTGCTCGAGGCCGACGTCGCCCTGCCCGTCGTCAGGGATTTCATCTCGCGCGTGCGGGAGAAGGCCCTCGGCCAGGACGTGGTCGGCAGCCTCACGCCAGGCCAGGCACTCGTCGGGGTGGTGTACGACGAACTCGTCTCCCTGATGGGGGGGGCCAGCGAGGCACTCAATCTCTCGACCGTGCCGCCCGCGACCATCCTCATGGCCGGCCTGCAGGGGGCGGGCAAGACCACGACGTGCGGCAAGCTCGCGCGGATCCTGCGCGAAGGCAAGAAGAAGGTCCTGATGGTGTCGTGTGACGTCTACCGTCCCGCGGCGATCCAGCAGCTCGAAACGCTCGCGCAGCAGGTCGGAGTCGACTTCTTTCCGTCGAGTACCGGCGAGAAGCCGGTGGAGATCGCACGCGCGGCGCAGGACTGGGCGCGGCGTCACTATCACGACGTCCTCCTCGTCGACACGGCAGGCCGGCTCGCGATCGACGAGGCGATGATGCAGGAGATCCGCGAGCTTCATGCGGCCGTCGGGCCGGTGGAGACGCTCTTCGTGGTGGACGCCATGC
Source organism: Betaproteobacteria bacterium (assembly GCA_016125475.1). Lineage (GTDB taxonomy): Bacteria > Pseudomonadota > Gammaproteobacteria > Burkholderiales. The sequence continues at coordinate 76,077 of WGLR01000014.1, read as the reverse complement.
AGGGTCAGGACGCGGTCAATACGGCGAAGGCGTTCGCCGACGCGCTGCCGCTCACCGGCGTCGTGCTCACGAAGCTGGACGGCGACTCCCGGGGTGGCGCGGCCCTGTCCGTGCGGCACGTCACCGGCGCACCGATCAAGTTCGCGGGCGTGGGCGAGAAGCTCACGGGCCTGGAGCCGTTCCATCCCGACCGCATGGCGTCGCGGATCCTGGGCATGGGCGACGTCGTCTCGCTCGTGGAGGAGGCGCGCCGGGGCATCGATGTCGCCGAGGCGGAGAAGCTTGCCAGGAAGGTGAAGTCCGGAAAGGGCTTCGATCTCGAGGACTTCAGGTCGCAACTCCTCCAGATGCGCAAGATGGGAGGGGTGTCCGCCCTGATGGACAAGCTGCCGGCGGAACTGTCCAGGGCCGCTCAGGGAGCGGGGGGGCAGATGGACGACCGGGTCATCAACCGTACGGTCGGGATCATCGATTCCATGACGCCCGGGGAGCGTGCCCGGCCCGAACTCCTGAAGGCCTCCCGGAAGCGCCGTGTCGCCGCGGGCGCCGGCGTGACCGTGCAGGAGGTCAACCGTCTCCTGAACCAGTTCGAGCAGATGCAGAAGATGATGAAGATGATGTCGAAAGGCGGCCTCCAGAAGATGATGCGCGGCATGAAGGGCATGATGCCGGGGCTCCGCTAGCGCCACCGCCCGGACGCTCAAGTCATCGTCCCGCCCGTTCGGGCGTTGCCCAGTCGGGACGGGGGCGGAACCGTCCTTCGCCCCGGGTGGTCGGAGTCCGTTCGCGTACCGCCCGCGGTTTCCTGTTCAGGATCACACGAGAGGTCTATCCCATGCGAGCACTGCTGGCCCTGTTTCTCGGCTTCGTCTGTCTCACCGCCGGCGCGCAGGATTACTACCGGGAGAAGCGGTGGGCCGATCAGATCCTTCCGGGGCTGATGATTGGCGATGCCGTCTGGCTCCAGCAGAAGAACGGGCACAAGTTCCTGGGCATCTGGACGGAAGCCGATCACCCGCGCGGCGCCGTCATCGTCGGGCACGGCCGGGGCTGGAGTCCGGACTACGAGCTCTACCACGCCTTGCGCGTGAAGCTCGCCGAGCAGGGGTACTCGACGCTCGCGATCCAGCTTCCCGTGCTCGGGGGCGGCGCCAAGATCGGCGACTACATCCCCACCTACGGCGATGCCGCAGAGCGTTATCAGCTTGCGGCGGACTGGCTCAAGGCGAAAGGTTTCAAGAACATAGCCATCGTCTCGCACAGTCTCGGCGCCACGATGGCCAATCAATACCTGATCAATACCGACGACACGACGGTGAAGGCGTGGGCGTTCATCAGCATCATCAACGGGCTCGAGGAGATGTTTCGCATCAAGATCCCGGTGCTCGACGTCTTCGGCAGCCGGGACTGGCCCATCACGCAGGTCGGGGCATACGAACGCCGCAAGCAGATCATGAAGATTCCGGGGTCGCAGCAGGTGATGGTCCCGGACGCCCAGCACTTCTTCGAGGGGCGAGAGGACCAGCTCGTCAAGGTGCTCGTCGATTTCCTGGATCCGGTGTTCCGCAACCAGCCGGATCCGTCGCCTCGCTGACGGCAGACGGGGCCCGCCGCCGCGGCAGTGCGCGCGGTGCGCAGGTTCGGCTTGCCAAGTCCGCGATCCGCCGGATAGAATCCAGCCCTTTTTTCGAGAACCCTTGAGGGCGATCCGATGGTTGTCATTCGGCTTTCGCGGGGCGGCGCAAAGAAGCGGCCCTTCTACAACATCGTCGTTGCGGATTCGCGCAATCGACGCGACGGTCGGTTCATCGAGCGCCTGGGGTTTTACAACCCGAGCGCGCCCGAAGGCGACGTGAGACTGCGGCTCGATCTGCCCCGTCTGAAGGACTGGGAGAGCAAGGGCGCGCAGGCTTCGGACACGGTCCGGCGACTGGTCAAGGAATTTGGGAAGACCGCCGCAACCGCCTGACCGACTCGTGATCATGGGGCGCATTCGTGCGCCCTTCGGCGTCCGTGGCTGGTTGAAGATCCAGCCGTTCTCCGAACAGGCGGACGCGCTCCTCGGTCACCGGGAGTGGTGGCTGGCGGACGGGGAGAACTGGCGGACGATCGTGTTCGAGGAAGGATCCGTCCGCAACGGCATGATCGTGGCGAGGATCGCGGGCGTGGACACGCCGGAGCAGGCAGCCGCATTGCGGAACCGCGACGTGGCCGTACCCAGGAGCGCGCTCCCGCCCGAGGCGGAAGGTGAGTTCTACTGGGCAGACCTGGAAGGGATGTCCGTCGCGAATCCGGATGGAGCGGACCTCGGCGTGGTGACGGGGCTGATGGACAACGGCGCGCACGAGATTCTCGTCGTCCGTGGCGATCGGGAACGCCTGATTCCGTTCGTCGACCATTACGTGCTCGACGTCGATCGGGAGACGCGCCGGATAGTCGTCGACTGGGGCCTGGACTACTGAGTGAAACAGTACGACGTCGTCACGCTGTTTCCCCGAATGTTCGAGGCTCTCACCGACTGGGGCGTGACCGGACGCGCAGCGAAGATCGACGCCTACTCGTTCGTGGCGTGGAACCCTCGCGACTTCGCGTCGAACGCGTACCGGACGGTCGACGATCGTCCTTACGGGGGCGGGCCGGGCATGGTGATGATGGCCGAACCGCTCATGCGTGCACTCGGGGCGGCGAGGCAGCGTCAGCGAAGCGCGGGCGTAAGGTCGCCCAAGGTCGTGTTCCTGTCGCCGCAAGGCGTGCGACTGGATCATGACGTGGTCGAGCGACTCGTGACCGAGGATGGCCTCATCCTCCTGTGCGGTCGCTACGAAGGCGTGGACGAACGTCTCGTCCGGCGCGAGGTGGATGAAGAGATCTCGATCGGAGACTACGTACTCTCCGGTGGAGAACTGGCTGCGATGGTGGTGCTCGATGCGGTCATCCGACACCTGCCCGGTGTGCTGGGCGATGCGGATTCCGCCCAGGAAGACTCGTTCGTCGAGGGCTTGCTGGATTGTCCGCACTACACACGGCCGGAAGTGCTGGACGGCGATCGCGTGCCACCGGTTCTGCTGTCCGGGAACCATGCCGAGATCGACAAATGGCGGCTCAAGCAGTCGCTCGGGCGTACGTGGTTGCGTCGCCCGGATCTGCTGGAGCTTCGGGAGTTAACGGCCCGAGAGCGGGCGTTGCTGGAAGAATTCCAGCGGGAACACGAATCTAGCAAGGGTTAAGGAGCGCACCATGGACGTGATCGCACAACTCGAAGCCGAGGAAATCGCACGGCTCGGCAAGGACATCCCCGATTTCTCTCCGGGGGATACGGTCGTCGTGAGCGTCAAGGTCGTCGAGGGCGAGCGGCGACGGCAGCAGGCGTACGAGGGCGTCGTGATCGCGAAGCGCAATCGCGGTCTCAATTCCTCCTTCATCGTGCGCAAGATCTCGTCGGGTGAGGGTGTGGAGCGGACGTTCCAGACCTACTCCCCGCTCATCGCCTCGATCGAGGTGAAGCGGCGCGGCGACGTGCGGCGCGCAAAGCTCTACTACCTCCGCAGCCGCTCCGGCAAGTCCGCGAGGATCCGGGAGAAGGTCGGTGGCCGGCACAGCGGCAAGGTTCGCGCTGCCGCAGCCCAGGCCAGGGAGACTCCGGCGCCGGCGAACTGATCGCCCGTCCTCCGGCAAGGCATTCGAGGAAAGCGACCCCCTGCGGGGTCGCTTTTTTTCTTTTCGGCCCTCGCGGCCGCCCTGGGCACTCCCGTTCGCATCGCGGCCCGACGTAGAATCCGGGGCATGAGAGCGGAACGGCCAGTCGATTACGACGCATGCATGCGGGCACCGTTCGGACGCCTCGGTATTCGCGTCTCGAACGGCTTCGTCCAGCTCATCGAATATCTTCCGCCCGACGGTCCCGTGTTCGGCGGGACCGACGCGCTGACCCGGGAAGCCTGCGCGCAGCTCGACGCCTATCTTCGCGAGCCGACCTTCCGGTTCGACCTTCCGTTGCGTCCGGTGGGGACTCCGTTCCGGCAGCGTGTCTGGGACGCCCTGTGCGACATTCCCGTCGGGACGACGCTCACGTACGGGGAACTGGCCCGCGTGCTGGGAACCAGCGCGCGATCCGTCGGCGGGGCCTGTGGCGCAAACCCCGTTCCTCCCGTCGTCCCCTGTCACCGCGTCGTCGGCACCGGGGGGCTCGGCGGATTCATGGGCAGCATGTCGGGTCATCCCATGGTGGTGAAGAAATGGCTGCTCGCGCACGAGGGCGTGCTGCGCTGACCGACGCCGGTGATCCGGTCGTCGACGCCTTCTGCGACACGCTGTGGCTCGAGGACGGGCTCGCGCGCAACACCCTGGATGCCTATCGCCGGGATCTGAAGCTCTTCGGCGCCTGGCTGCGGAATCAGCGTGGGACGACCCTGCTGGAAGCCGGTCACGCGGACCTGCTTGCCTATCTCGCATTCCGGTATGCGTCGCGCACGAAGGCGTCCACGGCCAGCCGGCTGCTTTCGACGCTGAAGCGTTTCTACCGCCTGCAGGTCCGGGAAGGCCGCATCTCCGCAGACCCCACCACCAGTATCGACACGCCGCGGCTGCCCAGACCACTGCCGAAGAGCCTCACGGAGGACGAGGTCGAGCGGCTCCTCGCCGGTCCGGATGTCGACGAGCCGCTCGGCAAGCGGGATCGCGCGATGATCGAGTTGCTGTACGCGACCGGGCTGCGCGTGTCCGAACTGGTCACGCTCACCCTGTCCCAGGTCAGCCTCGACGCGGGAGTCGTGCGCGTGATCGGCAAGGGTTCCAAGGAGCGTCTGGTGCCGATCGGGGAGATGGCGATCCAGTCGATCGACGCCTATCTGCGTGACGCCCGTCCCGCGCTGCTCGCCGGGCGGGTGAGCGATGCGCTGTTCGTGACTGGCCGGGCGGGCCCCATGACGCGCCAGATGTTCTGGACGCTCATCAGACGTCACGCGTCCGTTGCCGGCATCGCGAAGCCGATCTCGCCGCACGTGCTCCGGCACGCCTTCGCGACGCACCTGCTGAACCACGGGGCCGACCTGCGTGTCGTACAGATGCTGCTCGGGCACGCGGACGTTTCCACGACCCAGATCTACACGCACGTCGCGCGCGAGCGCCTGAGGCAGCTCCACGAGCGACACCACCCCAGGGGATGACCGGCCCCGGCGGCCGGTTGGCAGGGTTTCGACGAATTTCGTCGGGACCCCGAACCCGCGTGGCTGGTCACGACTCGAATCGTCATGCAGACATCGAAACAGTCCGGAACCCGCCGCGTGCACGATTCCGTCCGCCCCGCCGCGTTCCCGCGGAGGTGGTCTTGAAGCAGCTCTGGAAAGCCCTCACCTGTGCCATCGAGAGGCGGATGAAACGACTGGCCGCCAAAGGAGTGACGGTGGAGAGCATGATTCCCGAAGTGCAGGAGACCTGGTCCGGCGATCGGCCGGCCGGTGGTGAAACCGAGCGGCTGCGAGAGCCCGGTGGCGGTGACGCGCGCCCGATCCCCGAGGACGCGCTCGTACTCGTGCCGATGCGCAATGCCGTGCTGTTCCCCGGCATCCTCTCGCCGGTGTCGGTCGGCCGGGCAATGTCCGTGTCGGCGGCCGAACATGCGGTGAAGAGCGATCTTCCGGTCGGATTCCTGTTGCAGCGTGACGCGGCCAAGACCGACGTGGCCGCCGATGACCTCCACTGGGTCGGGACGGCCGGACGGGTCGTGCGCCACATTGCCGCGCCGGAGGGCGTGCATCATCTCGTCGTCCAGGGGCAGAAGCGCTTTCGCGTGCTGCAGTTCCTGGAGGGCTGGCCGTTCCTGGTCGCACGCGTGGCATACGTCGAGAATCCGGACGAAACGGGCACGGAGATCGAGGCGCGCTTCCTGCGGCTGCGCGAGCAGGCCATCGAGGCCATCGACCTCATCCCGAACGTTCCGGAGGAATTCAAGGGCGTGGTGCAGGGCATGGACTCGCCCGCCATGCTCGCCGACACCGTCGCGAACCTCATCGACGTGAAGAAGGAAGAGAAGCAGGACATCCTCGAGACGTTCGATCTGAAGACGCGTCTCGACAAGGTGCTCGCCCTTCTCGGCGCACGTGTCGAGGTCCTGCGCCTTTCCCGCGAGATCGGGGAGAAGACGCGCAAGGAGTTCGACGAACGTTAGCGCGAGCACGTCCTGCGCGAGCAGCTCCGGCAGATCCAGAAGGAACTGGGCGAGGACGATGATTCCACGGCCGAGATCGAGGAACTGCGCACTGCGATCGAAAGAGTCGGCATGCCCGAGGACACCCTCAAGCACGCGCGCAAGGAACTCAAGCGCCTGCAGCGCATGAACGAGAATTCCGGCGAGTCGTCGATGCTGCGCACCTATCTCGAGTGGCTGACCGAGCTTCCGTGGTCGCTCGATTCCCCGCAGCCGATCGACATCGCCGAGGCACGTCGCGTGCTCGACGAAGACCACTTCGGTCTCGACAAGATCAAGCGACGGATACTCGAGCACCTCGCGGTGCGCAAGCTCAAGCCCGAAGGCAAGAGCCCGATTCTCTGTTTCGTCGGACCACCCGGCGTGGGCAAGACGTCGCTCGGGCAGTCGATCGCGCGCGCGACGGGGATGCCGTTCCAGCGCATCGCGCTCGGGGGCGTGCACGACGAGGCCGAGATCCGTGGCCACCGTCGCACGTACATCGGCGCGATGCCCGGGAACGTCATTCACGCCGTGAAGCGCGCGGGCTCGCGCGCGGCAGTACTGATGCTGGACGAGATCGACAAGCTCGGCGCGGGGGGCTTCCACGGCGATCCGTCGTCGGCACTGCTGGAGGTGCTGGATCCGGAGCAGAACTCGAAATTCCGCGACAACTATCTCGGGGTCGATTTCGATCTGTCGAGCGTGCTCTTCATCGCGACCGCGAATCAGCTCGACACCATTCCCGGCCCGCTGCGCGATCGCATGGAGATCATCCAGCTCCCGGGCTACACGGAGCAGGAAAAGCTCGAGATCGCGAGCCGCTATCTCGTCTCGCGCCAGATCGGTGCGAACGGGCTGGTGGCGGAGCAGGTCGTCCTGGGCGAAGGCGTCGTGCCGGCGATCATTTCGGACTACACGCGGGAGGCCGGCGTCCGCAATCTCGAGCGCGAGATCGGCAACGTGATGCGTCACGTCGCGATGAGGATCGCGGAGGAAGGGCCGGACAGGGTCGCGGTGAACGCCGGCGATCTCCAGGCGATACTCGGTCCGCGTCGATTCGAGAACGAGGTGGCGCAGCGTACCGCGACGTCCGGTGTCGCGACGGGACTCGCGTGGACGCCGGTGGGAGGAGACATCCTCTTCATCGAGGCCGCGAAGGTGCCCGGGACGGGCAAGCTCATCCTGACGGGTCAGCTCGGTGACGTGATGAAGGAGTCGGCCCAGGCGGCGCTCACGCTGGCGAGGGGCCATCTCGAGGACACGCTCGAGCGCTGGGACATCCACGTCCACGTGCCGGCGGGCGCGACGCCGAAGGACGGCCCGAGTGCGGGTGTCGCCATGTTCACGGCGCTCGTGTCGCTCTTCCGGGACCGGTCGGTGCGCCCGGACGTCGCGATGACGGGAGAGATCTCCCTGCGCGGACTCGTGCTTCCGATCGGGGGTGTCAAGGAAAAGACGCTCGCGGCACTGCGTGCCGGCATCCACACCGTCATGCTGCCGCGCCGGAACGAGAAGGATCTCGTGGACGTTCCGGCCGACGCGCGCGAGCGCCTGCGGTTCGTCCTCCTCGATACGGTCGAGGACGCACTGGACGTCGCCCTCGGCGACGAGGCATTCACGGACCATCCCCGGCAGGCCGCTGCCTGACGGCCCGCCCACGGTCGGTCGTCAGCCGTTCTCCGGAGGTCCGGGCCCTCGTCCGGGTCTCCGGAGCCCGTGTCCGATGCGTCGCAGTCAGTCGGGAAGGTGTACCGACCCGCTCATCAGGCATCGGGCGCTGCGGCTCATGAGGGCCCGGACGACCTGCCAGGTACCGTCCGGGCGCGATATTTCCGCGCCGACCGTCATCGTGCCCGACGCGTGGCCGATCCTTGCGCGCGAACTCGGGCCCGAGCGGCAGACCGCGGATACCACGGATCCCGGCAGTGCAGCGGCGACCGCGATCGCGACTGCCCCCGTGCCCGTGTAGGCGTGGTGCAGGGCGCCCATGGAAAGGATGCGCGCGACGAAGTCGATGTCCGCATCGCGGACCTGCCTTCCGGACGACGCGACGTACGCCGTGGCGGGGGCCACGAAAGACAGCTTCGGAGTCGCTGGCCGGTCCCGTGTCGCCGCGGCGGCGTCGGGCGCGAGACCCATGCGTACGGCTGCCTGAGCCCGCACGGCTTCACAACGTTCGAGCAGCGAAGCATCGGCGTTGACCTGCGGCGGCAGTTCCGTCCCGGTCAGGCCGAGATCGCCGGCGGCCACGAAGGCCGTCGGATTGCCGGCGTTCACGAGCGTGGCGTCGATGTCGCCGACACCCGGTACCGCTAGCCGGTCGGTCACGTTACCCGTCGGCAGCAGGGCGCTTTCCCCGCCCCCGGGGTCCAGGAACTCGAGCAGGATCTCGGCGCCGGGAAAGGCGACGCCGTCCATCATGAAGTCACCCGACTCCAGGGGTTCGCCGTCAGCCATCGGAACGTGCGCGACGATGCGCTTGCCTACGTTGTCCTGCCAGAGCGTCACCACACGGGTTCCGTCGTCCGGTCCCCGAACGAGTCCGTGGCGGATCGCGAACGGGCCGACGGCCGTGGTGAGATTCCCGCAATTTCCCGACCAGTCGATGACCGGCCGGTCGATCGCGACCGCGCCGAAGCGGTATTCCACGTCGCAGCCGGCCCTGCGGGAGGGCCGCACGATCACGACCTTGCTCGTGCTCGAAATGCCGCCGCCCATGCCGTCCATCTGCCGACCGTAAGGATCGGGGCTGCCGACGACCCGCAGCAGCAGGGCTTCTCGCTCCGAGGTGTCCGACGGCAGATCGGATTCCAGGAAGAACACGCCCTTGCTCGTGCCACCGCGCCAGAACTCGGCGGGAATTCGTCGTCCCGACATGAGATGGTCCTCTCGCGGATACGGCGCGCCGCGGCTGCCGGAGCGGGTATCCCTCGTTGAGTTATCCGGGTATCGGGCATAACCTCCGCGACTGACATCGCGCGGCGGCCAGCCGCGCCACCACGATCCGAGGAGATGCCGTGAACAGTCAAGCCGCCATGATGCCGGGCCTCGAAGCCACCGTCGAACTCGAGGTCGGTCCCGAGCACCTCGCTGCGGCGATCGGGAGCGGGGCCGTGCCGGTCTTTTCCACGCCCATGATGATCGCGCTCATGGAAAACGCCGCCGCGGCAGCCGTCTCGCGGGCGCTGCTCGACGAACAGACTACCGTCGGCACGCGCGTGGACGTGCAGCACCTCGCGGCGACGCCGCCCGGAATGCGTGTCCGCGCCTACGCGAAACTCGTGAAGGTCCACGGTCGCATGCTGGATTTCGAGGTGTGGGCGGAGGATGACATCGAGCGCATCGGGGAAGGCACGCACCAGCGGGCCGTCGTCGACCGCGCCCGCTTCGAGCAGAAGGTCGGTTCCAAGGGCAAGGCCGACTGACGCCCTCTCGGGGCCGTGGAGCGCGCCTGCGTTGCCGTGGAGGACCGCGTGCCGGGTGCCCGTCCGAAACCGGCCGAGAGCGTGCCCCGTTACGCGGACGCGACGCTGGTCGTCGGCTCCAGCGCTTCGCGGATCAGCGTCATCAACTCGTCGTATTCGTCCACGGCGGGGTACTGCGGGAACCGCGCGCGGATGTTCTCCGGCGCATGGAACAGGAAGCCGGCGTCCGCCTCGGCGAGCATGGTCGTGTCGTTGAACGAATCCCCTGCGGCGATCACGCGGTAGTTCAGGCGCTTGAACGCCGCAACGGCCTCGCGTTTCTGTTCCGGCAGGCGCAGCCGGTAATCGACGATCCTGTCGTTGTCCACGACGAGCCGGTGACAGAGCAGGGTCGGCATTCCGAGCTGGCGCATGAGGGGCGCGGCGAACTGTTCGAACGTGTCGGACAGGATCACGAGCTGGGTGATGGAGCGGATTTCGTCGAGGAACTCGCGGGCACCGGGAAGCGGTGCGAGTGTCCCGATCACGCTCTGGATCTCCGAGAGCGTGAGTCCGTGCCGGTCCAGCACCTCGAGTCGGCCCCGCATGAGCCTGTCGTAGTCAGGTTCGTCACGCGTCGTGCGACGGAGATCGGCAATGCCCGTCTTCTCGGCGACGGCGATCCAGATTTCGGGGGTGAGCACCCCTTCCATGTCCAGGGTAACGATGGTCTGCTTCACGATGGGCCACTGCTCGGAGGTTCGGAAACCCCGGAGTTTAATGAATTTGACCCGGTGAAAGGGCGGGCCGACGCTCGGTGCCGGCAGATCGATCCGTCCGGCGGTGGCGTGCCGCGGCAGGCATGAGACCGGAGGAGAATCCCGGAAGATGTGGCGAGGCCGGCGTGACCCCGCAACGGAGGGGACTGCGTCAGGGAGCGTGCATGCCGACCAGTGTGCCGACGATCCACCAGACCGGCAGCGGGGCGACGGCCTGCGCCTGGCGCATCAGGACCGTCAGGGGATGCACGGGCACGTTCGCGGGCGTGTGGGCGAGCAGGACGGCGGCAAGGGTCGCCCGCAGCACCCAGCGCGGTGGTGTCTGGTAGGGCAACGGCAACCGGCAGGTCGGATCCATGGGCATGGCGTCGGGTCCTGGGAGTTGATGGGCACGCCCCGCATTACGGCCCCGGACAGTCGTGCTTGAGGGAAGAAGAGGTCGCACGACCCGGATACGTCGGCTACGATCCGTCGATCGACCCGGCGTCGATGCCGGCCCATCCTCGTGTTCGTCAGGAGAAAACGTCCCGTGCCTCCATCATCCTCCCTTTCCCGCGAGCGTGCCATTGTGGCCGTGATCGCCGGTGTCACGGCCAACGCCGACTGGCTCACGAGTGACCGGATCGAGGCACTCACGGGCGGGCACGGCATGCTGAACATGCCCGTCATCGCCATCGCGGACACGCTGGCCCGGGAGATACTTCTCGGCGCGGACGTGAACGTGAAGTTCGCGAACGTCGTACGTCAGCCCGTCGACGATCTCCTGGCGAAGGCCGTCGCCATCGCGAAACAGGCCGGCGCCGATGCCGCCAACGCAGCACTCCTGAGCGCGGTGATGCTCTACCTCGCGGGTGCCCAGGCGCAGGTCGGCATTCCGGCGGGCAACCGCAAGCTCGGTGCGACGGCACGCATGATCGCGGGGGCGGACCGGTGCGGTGTGGCTTCGATCCCGACGGGCAAGAAGAACAACAAGATCTCGGGCTTTCCGGCGGTTCAGGCGATCTACGAGGCGATGCGTGCGGGCGAACTCTCGCCGGTCTCCGGGCGCAACGTCCCGACGGGTGTGGGCGGCGGGCCGATCTTCGGCCACAGCACGCTCGGCGAGGACATCGTGTTCCCCGCGATGGCGGAGCGCGGCGCACGCATCGGCACGCAGGCGATGCTCGATGCTCTTGCGGGCGCTGGCATGCCCACCGCCGGTCTCACGGCCGCGATCTTCGGTGCGGCAGCGATCCTCGAGATCATCCATCCGGATGCGGACGTGGCGGACGCGTACGGCCCTTACGGCAAGGTGACCACGGCCTTCGTCGCCGGTCAGTCCGCCGCGCGCACGGCGGGGCTGCCCGAGACGCTCCATTTCCGGCTCTCCGGCGACGAGTACCCGGTCGGCCGCCTCATCGGGGACCTTGGTCTGATCCTGAAGGACGTCGGCGGACCGACCGTCATCGGCATGATGGCGCTGGACGAGATCCTGCAGGTCTTCGAGGAGTTTGCGCGGTACACGGATCCTCCGCTCGGTCATCTCTGCGGCGAGGCCGTGGTCGCGTTCCGTGCGCTGCTCCAGCCGGAGGTGTCCCCGGACGCGGTGGCCGACCGGCTGATCACCGACCGGCTCGCCGCGTCGATCGACCCCGACACGACGGTCGTCGCGCTGAACACCGTTGCGCGCAAGGCGATGCAGGTCTGCCGGGGGCCCGTCACCGACGTTCTCCTGGCCGCGACCGAGCCGGGTCGGACGTCCGCGCTGATGCACCGCGCGACCCTGGCCTACGACCGCCTGACCGCTGGATCGTCGGTCCGCGACGTCGTGGAGGAACTCGATCGCGAGCGACTCGAGACGATCACACGGCGGCTCGGTGTGCGCCATGCCGGAACGCTCGGAAAGCCGGTGGAGATCCGGATCACGCGCGTGGAGGCCGGCGCACGCCGCACGAGCAGGATGGCGCGGCGCTGGCTCGCGTTCGATCCGTCGATCGATGTCGAAGTGGAGGTCGATGGCGTCACCACCCGTCTGCCTCACTTCGTCGACGACATCGTCCCGCGTGTGTCGACCGGCGAACTCGCGGAACTCGCTCCCGCGGTGACGCTCGCGGCACCGGCGGTCGGAGAACTCCTGGTCGCGGGCAACGTGATCCAGAACGTGACCGTGCCCGCCGCCATGGCGGTCGCGCTCGGGGTCGCGCCACCCGAGGAAGCCGCCGAGGCCGCGGTCGCGGGCGCGTTCGTGAGCGCGGGAATTCCCGGTGCTAAACAGCGTGCGGAGGCGGCTGCCCGAATGGCGGCACGCATCGCGCGGCACGCGCCATGACGAGTGAAGCACGCCCGCAGCGGCACACCTCTTTCGCCCGGATGGACGGCGCTCCTGCGCGTCGCCGGAACACCGTCTGCCGTGGCTGACACGATTCTCATGCTCGTGCAGGTGGACGATGCCACCGGCGAAGTGCTCCAGGACGTCGCAGAGCGCCTTCACGCCGCCGGCGCCCGCAACCTCCAGGTCCTTGCGAGCCTCGGGAAGAAGGGGCGCCCCGGGCACGTGCTGCTCGTCGACGTCGACGCCTCGCTCGAGGAGCGCATTGCGCTGATCCTCGGGCTCGATCTCGGTGTCTGGGGTTATCGGGTGCTGGAGTCCCGGCACCGTCATTTCGACATCACGTCGACCCGGCGCCGTCTGCGTGTCCGACTGCCGGCGGTCATCCTGGAAGAGCAGGTGGGAATCAAGGAGATCCGGGCGGGCGAGCGGCTCGTCGCGGTCAAGGCGGAGCACGCGGATCTCGTGCGCGTTCGCGATGCCGCGCTTGCGCAGGGCGTCACCGTCGGAGTCAGGGTGATCCGGGCGGCCACCGAAACGGCAGCGAGGACGTCCGGCGGCGACGAGGTGCTCGAGGTCGACCTGTGCGAGCCCCCGCGAGCAGGGGAGTCCGCCTCGTCGTGACGACGTCTCGCGACAGTGTGTCCGGAATGCCGCACGCGACGTCGGGGCTGCCGTCGTCCACAGCCCTGACGCCGGCCAGGGATGTCGTGTGCGCGCACACACGGCGCTCCGTCGAGCGAACGCGCTGCAGCGGCCCGTTCGCTCGACGAAGACGCGGCGTCCCGCTTAGCGGTGACGACGCCAGGCGTGCTCGCGACGTTCGCCTTCGTCACGGTCGCGTCCGTCGGACTGCGAGACCGTGATTGCGGGCGCATTGTCGCGATAGTTGCTGAAGTCGAACAGCGTCATGAGATCGCCGACTGCCGGCGCGTTCTGCGGCTTGTAGCTCGTGCCCCACTGCACCGGGTTGGGGAGGTTGTCGCGGCTGCGGGAAGACAGCGGGCCAAGCCCCCAGTTGTGTTCGATGAACTTGAGCACCGACGCGTGATCGTTGTAGACGTGGTCGACGTGGCCCTTGCGCGCGTATGGTGAGACGACGATCAGCGGAATCCGCGTGCCGTCGCCGAAGAAGTCCACCGGCTGCACGTAGCCCGAATCGTAGTAGCCGCCGCCTTCGTCCGTCGTGATGATGATCGCGGTGGACTTCCAGAGATCCGGGTGGCTGTGCACCATGTTCACGAGGTCCGCCGAGAAGTTCTCGTAGAGCGGGAGCGTCGCGTTCGCGGGGTGCCCGGCCATGATCTCGGGCGGACGCACGAACGAGACCGACGGAAGGTTGCCCGATGCGATGTCCGCATAGAGCGAATTGACGTCCTGGAGGTTCGCGCGCTTCGACGGGTCCGTCATGATTGACGTGAACCCCGTGAGAGGATCGCAGATCCCGCAATAGTCACCGCTCGTGTTCGTGCCGTTGCCGCGCCCCCCCGAGTAATACTTCCACGAAACGCCGTTGTCGGAGAGTTCGTCTGCGATCGTGGGCAGGCTCGCGGGCTGCGGGGGCAGGGTGAACGGGCTCGCCGTGAGGTCGACCGGTGTCCCGTCGGCCTTGTAGCCGAGGTTGTAGTTGTTCAGGAGATAGTAGTGGCCGGGCGCGCAATTGGTCCTGGCGCCGTTCGCACGGACATACTTCGCGATCTCGCCCACGCCAGGCTGGGACTCGTCCGCGCAGTTGACGTACGAGCCGCCCCGGTAACCGTCTTCCGTGTACCAGTTGGTGTTCGATCCGGCTGCCTGCGGGTTCGGGTTCTCGACCTGGCTCGCGGTGACGCCATACATGTTGATGGCGGTGAGGGGAACGGTCGCCGTGCCACCCACGTTGTAGAAGGCCGCGTCGGCCGTCACGAGCATGAGGAAGTTGGCGCCCGTGCCACCCATCACGCCCTGGTGATAGTTGTCGCTGATGGCGTAGTTGTCGGCCATCGCCTTGAACAGCGGCGCATCACCCGTTTCCATGTTGTAGAAACCCATCGCGACACCGCCCTGGTGGGTGTCGTCGGGTCCCGTTCCGAAGCCATCGTTGTGATTGCCGATGCCGGCCGTCATCGCAGTCCACGCGAAGAGGTCGTTCCTGCCGCCGTCGACCTGCTGCCACATCTGGAAGAAGCGGTGCATCGGGTCGCCCATGAACGCGCTGTAGGGCACGTACCGGGTGATCTGGAACGGCCCGTTGGGCATGTCGGCCGGGAACCGGGGGTCCGGCGAATTTCCGGGCTGTCCGGTCGCGTACGTCGTGTCGGGCTGCGGGAGCGAGGCATACGGCGCGCCGGTCGTTGGCTGTATCGAGTAGCTGCCCGTCTGGGTCGCGGGGCGCTGGGCAGCGACCTGGAAGCGCGGGCCCGGCGTGCCGTCGTCCTTCACGATGCCCTCTGAAAGCAGGTTCATGATCGACTGCGTGCGATGCGGGCGATAGACGCCGAACACGTTGTCGAACGTGTGGTTCTCGCCAACGACCACGATGACGTGCTCGATCGGGGTCGTCGTTGCGTGCGCCTGCGCCATGACGCCCCAGACGGCGGCGAGCGCGATGGCGCACCGGTGAAGCTTGAATTGTCCACTCATGATCATTCGGTTCTCCTGATCGGTTGACCTCTGCGAAGATGCGGCATGCCCGTTCGCGACAACGCGTGTGCCGTTTCCGACGCTCGAGCCGTGCAAGTGGCTGCCGCGCGATCACTCTAGGTTTTGACTATGTATCCGGAATGAAGCCGCGCTTTCCGCAGACTTACTCGGGGAGAAGGCGGTGACATGAGGAGACCTGACGCCGCACGTCGCCGAGTGCGGGTGTGGCAGACGGGCGGAACCATGAATGGAAAAGGGGAGGCCGAACGGACCTCCCCCTTGTCATGCATCTGCCATGGCCGGCAGCCATGCCGGCCATGGCGTGAGACGTGTTACTTGTGCTTGCGACGACGCGCAGCCGCGGCACCGACGATGCCGAGGCCGGCGGCCATCAGCGCGTAGGTCTCGGGCTCGGGTACGGGCGCGATGCGCATGACCAGGAGCTGGCCACCCTCGATCATCTCGGCCGGATTCGCGTTCGGATCCATGGCGCCGATGTCGATCAGGTGCTGGGCATCGGAGTGGTCCTGCGCAACGAGCAGACGGTACGACGCACCATCGTTGAAGCCGAGCACGTTGGTGAGGTCGATCACGCCGGACGTTTCCTCGTCGTTCGTGTGCGTACCGGCGACGAACGAGCCGTTCACGATGTCACCGAACAGCGCGGGGTCGAATTTCGCGAGCATCGTGAGCTGACCGCTGGCCGGGTCGAACTGCCAGACCTTGCCGTTGTGATCGGCGCCGCCGACGTCCTCGAGCAACGTGATCGTGCCGTCCGCGTTCGCGGAGATGTTGTCGAACATGTTCGGCTTGTCGACGCCCACGCCGCCCGGCATGTTGGACGAGTCGATGAGGATGTCGATCTTGCCGCCGGCATCAGGGTTCGTGATGTCGTCGAAGGTGAGTCTCCAGAGCCGCGTGCCGCCCTTGCTCGTACCGCCCGTGAGGTCCGTCGTGTCGCGCGTGTCGGTCGTCACGAAGTAGTACTCGTTCGGGTTGTTCGGGTTCCAGGCGCCGTCTTCGGGACGCGAGAACACCGTGGAGGCCGAGTCGCTGAGCGTGAAACGCGTACCGTTCGTGATGGCCGTGTGGCGATCGGCGTCCGGGGCCTCGGCGGCAAAGCCGTCGAGGTTCACGAACTTCGTCGTGCCGTTCGTGAGACCCGCGCGGTCGGCGTCGGTGCCGGCGTTCGTCTTGGTGCCGACGTAGACCGCGAGCGCATTCCTCATGATTCCCGAGCCGCCGTCGTTGTTGCCGATCACGACGGTCCTGTCCTGCGCGAGCGGGTTCGCGAGGAGGTTCTCCCAGCCGCCGTGGTCCGTTCCGCCGGAACCGTTCGTGTCCGTGTTGAACTTGCCCAGCACGAAGCTGTTGCCCGCGCCGGCGCCGGTGGCCACGTGCGCCATCGCAAGGCCGGTCGAGCCGCTCTCGTCGCCGTTCATGAAGATGCGCGACTGCGTGCCGAGACCCGAGGTCGGGTTGTAGAACGCGGAGACGGGGGCCAGGTCTGCCGAGCAGAACCGGTTGAACGACACGACCGTGGGCGTGAGGCTGGAGGACTGGGTCGCGGTGTCCCAGGTGTAGACGCTCTGGATGAGGTCACGTCCGCTCACGACGGAGAAGTCGGATTTGTTGATCACCCACTCGGACACGTACGAACCGATGGCGCCGTGCGCGCGCGTCACGCCGAGCGTGTCGCCGAGTTCGTGATTCATGAGCAGCGTGAACGTGCCGTTGCCGTTGTCGAACGCACCGAGGCCGTCGGGGATGCCGCCCATGCGGTACGAACCGACGAGGTCGCCCGACGTGAGGACGGAACCGATGTCGACGTTGGGGGCCACGGCCTGCAGGTACGGAGCCTGGGAACTGCTCGGACCCGTGATGCTTGCGGCGTGTGCCGGTGCGACGGCGGCGATCGCGAGTGCGATGGCGGAAAGCTTGAAGTTGGTCACGGAAGATCTCCCGAAAGTGTATAGAAAGACAGGGAACATATTCTTCTGGTGGCTAGCTGACGGTGCATGGCCCCGATCCGATTATCTCGACGCGTCAATGCAGTCTTTTGACGCCATGAAGTCATTTCATGCGCCGAATGGATCAGCGGAGCGTCGCCTCGCCCCTTTCTTCCTCTTGCTTTCCTTCCCTACCGATTGCGACGCGCAAAGCGGGCGTTGAATGCGATGGACACGCGTTCGTCCCGGGATTCGTTCGGGTAGACCCAGTGGCGCACGTACGACGGGAAGATGATCATGAGTCCCGCCTGCGGCCGGACCGTGTACTTGCCCGCGAAGCAGTTGGCCCCTTCCACGGTCACGACGCGCACGTTCGTACGGGAGTCGATGAGTTCGAATGACCCGCTGCGTCCGGTGGTGTCAGCGGGTACCCGCACGTAATAGGTGCCGGACCATGCCCACCCCGGATGGTCGTGGGGCGTGTTGTACGCGCCGGGGCCGTTCACGTTGACCCATCCTTCGCAATGCACGGCCGCCGAACGCATGTCGAACCCGGGCGCGATCGCGGCTGTCGCGCTGCCCAGCGCCGCGAGGATGTGTGTGCACAGCGCGCGAAAGCCCGGCTCCGGACGTTCGAACAGGTCCGGTTCCGAGTGCCACCCCCCCTGATTGCTCACGTGAACCCCCTCGGATGTGCCCCGGCGCATGCCGATCTCTTCGAGCAGACGGCGGTTCAGCGCCTCGGAATCGGGGATCTGGAAGGAAACCAGCGGCGTGAAGAAGAGCGGCTCGACGCCCTTCAGAACGGGGGTGGTCATGCGCGTCTGCGGAACGGTTCCGGAATGGGTGGGGCAGGGCGAAGGAGCTTCGCACGACCCCATGACGGGGAGATTGCAGCGAAGATCCGACCGACGATCCAGGTGGATCATGCGCGACGCACCGGTCTTCTCGTCCCCGTGACGGCGAGGAAGGCCGCCTGCGGCGGCCTTCCTCGCGGCTTGCCCGATGTCGTCCGGGCGGGCCGGGGATCAGCCGCGGCGACGTCGTGCGAGCAGACCCAGGAGGCCCAGACCGGCGCACATCATCGCGTAGGTACCGGGTTCGGGAACGGCGCTGATCAGGATGGTGCGATCGATGTCGCTGCCCGTGTGCTGGATGTTGACGTAGGCAACGTTCGGGTCGAACGGATCGAAGTACAGGCCCGTCGGCTCGGCGCCCTCGGTCGACATCGTGGCCCAGCGGCCGACGGATTCGGCGACACCGTCGCGGTCGGCATCCATCGCGAACCAGATGTCGGCCACGCCTGCCGGCTGATCCTCGACGACGTAGATGTTGCCGTTCGCGTCGATCGCGAGGTTGTCGGGGTCGTTGAAGACACCGCCAACGGCCGCGCCGGTGGCCTGATCGATCGTGTCCTGCGACACGAAGCGGTTCACGACCGCGTTCGTCGCGTCGGTGAGCCTGATCGAATAGACCTCGTCGTTCGTGGTCGTGACCATGTAGAGCATCTGGCTGCCGTCGGCGAGCGTCTGGATCTCGAGATCCTCGGGCCGGTTGTAGACCGTCGCACCGAACGCGTCGGCGGCTGCGCGACCGTCGATGGCCAGCGTGCCGCCGCCGTTCACGACATTCGTGAAGTCGAGCGGGATGCCGCTCGTGTCCGTGATCGGCTCCCAGACCGCCATGCCCGTGGCGCGCTCGTTGTTGCCGCCCGCGGTCTTCAGCACGAACGTCTGGCCCGCATCGAAGAACGTCGAGGTGTTCGGCGTCTGCGAGGTGTACTTGTAGAGCGCGCCGCCGTTCACCTCGTCGATGAAGTAGAGGTTGCCCTGGGCGTCGAACGTGAGGCCCTCGTGGGAGACGCGCGGGATGATGTTCCGCTGTACGAAGTTCACCGAACCGGGCTCGGCGAGCGGGTTCGTGACCTCGAAGAGGCGGCCGTGCGTGCTGCCCGTGCCCCAGGATTCCTCGGCCGTGATGTAGGTGCCCCAGGGTGTCCAGCGCGAGGCGTCGCCCGAGCGGAAGCCCTGCGTGCCTTCCGGCACGATCGAGACGGCCATCCCCGTCGTGAGATCACCGCGGAACACGCCGCCCATGCCCGTCTCGTAGGGATGGAACAGGTAACGGCCGGCGTCCGGGCCCGTTTCGTTCACGGTGTTCATGTCCCAGTTGTCGCCGAGCCTGACGCCACCGTTCCGGGCGCCGAGGTCGTTCGCGAAGAGGGTCTTCTGCGAGAAGTTCGGCGACGAGAGCACGAGCGGCGTCGCTTCCGGCAGCGAGCCTGCCGGGACGGACGACGTGAGGGGAGTGAAGTTGTCGAAGTAGGTGTTGTCTGCGGCAGGGGCCTGAGAGGCGGCGAGCGCAAGCCCGACCGCAACGGCCACGCGGGTGCGTTGTGTCACGATGAGTCTCCCGAAGAAGAGGATTTGAACGAAACTGTCTGTGCGCCTTTACCGACACGCTCGGTCCCGACGCTGTCCCGACCCTATCGCCGCGCGTTGGCGGTGGCATGACCGTGGGGTATGTCCCGCATAGTCAGTTGGGACCAGCCATCGGGCCGCTCGTCCGACTGTCGTCGAGGGTCGTGTCTCTTCGCCCACAGCCCGTCCGCAAGGAATTCCGGGAACGCGTATGCTTTCAGCCGGGAAGGCCTGCGGCGTCGGGGTGAACCGCGATTGCCGGGGCTTTCCCGGGCACGCCGGACGGCGATTCGGTGGCCTCGCCGATCGACTCGAGAATGCGAAGACGCTAGGGGAGAGCCGGGAGATGGGAGACGCACGTTGGCCGTTTTCTGGGGGCCGCCGCCGGTGCGTGGGCGCGGCAGTCGCTCTTGGTCTGGCAGCCGCGCTGCCGGCCCGGGCAGGGGATGTGCTCAACGTGGGGCTCGTTCCCGCGGAGGATCCCCGGCTCATGATCGCGGACAACGAGGCGCTGATCGGTGCGCTCCGCGATGGCGTCGGCATGGACGTGAGGCCGTTCGTCGCGACCGACTACAACGGCGTGATCGAGGCCCTCCGGGCCAGGCGGCTCGACGTCGCGCTGCTCGGGCCGTTCTCCTATGTGCTCGCGGCGTCGATCGCCGCGGTCGATCCGGTCGCGGTCCCCGAAACGAAGCGCCAGGGTGCGAGCTATCACTCGCTCATCGTCGCGCGCAAGGACCACGGCATCCGCACGCTCGCGGACCTCAAGGGCCGGACCTTCGCGTTCGTGGACCCGAGTTCGACGTCCGGACACCTGTTCCCGAAGACCGGCATGATCCGGGCGGGCCTCGATCCGGACCGCGACCTGCGCGCGATCTTCGCGGGCAGTCACGATGCCTCCGTAATCGCGGTGCAGAACGGCAAGGTCGACGCCGCCGCCGTGGCCGACGCACTGCTGGATGCCGCGATCGCGCGCGGCATGGTCAAGGCGGACGAGATCGTGATCGTCTGGAAGTCCGATCCGATCCCCGGCGCGCCGGTCGTCATGCGGCGCGACCTGCCGGAGCCGCTGAAGGCGCGCATCCGGGCCGCCTTCGCCGCGATGCACGACATTCCGTGGAGCAAGGGGACCGTCATCACGCGCTGGGTCCCGGCGAGGGACGCGAACTACGCCGTGGTCCGCGAGACGGCAAAGGTGCTCAATCTCGATCTGCGCAAGATGAAGTGATCGAGATCCGCGGGCTCGAGAAGACCTACGGCGCGTTTCCGGCGCTGCGGGGCGTCGACCTCGACGTGAAGGCAGGCGAGATGTGTGTCGTCCTGGGCCCGTCGGGGGCCGGGAAGTCGACGCTGCTCCGCTGTGTGAACCGTCTCACCGAACCGACCGCCGGCGAGGTCCGCATCGCCGGGAGGCCTGTGCCGCGTGCCAGTCACGCGCTGCGTGAAGTGCGCCGGCACGTCGGGATGATCTTCCAGGATCACAACCTCGTGCCGCGCCTGTCGGTCCTGAAGAACGTGCTCACCGGGCGTCTCGCGACGATGCCGTTCGCGGCCGCCGTGCTGCAGGTGTTCCCGCGCCGCGACATCGACATTGCACTGTCAGCCCTGGCGCGCGTGGGGCTCGCCGATCGGGCCGGACAGCGTGCCGACCGTCTGTCGGGTGGGCAGCAGCAGCGCGTCGGGATCGCGCGCGCTCTCGCGCAGGAGCCCCAGGTGATTCTCGCCGACGAGCCCGTGGCGAGCCTCGATCCGAAGACCGCGCGGCTCGTGCTGGACGACCTCAGGCGTGCGGCGCACGAACTCGACATCGCCGTGCTCTGCAATCTGCATCAGGTGGAGTACGCGATCGAGTTCGCGGACCGCATCGTCGGCATCGAGGGCGGGCGGGTGGTGTTTTCCGGATCCCCCGCGGCTCTCGACGATGACGCGCTCGCCGCCATCTACCCCGGGCTCGTCGTCGCACGCACGCGCACGGGCGAGCGCACCGTCCTCGACCCTGTCGGGGAGGCCGTACCGTGAGGAAGGTGCGCGTTCTGATGGGCGGGGCATGGACGGCCCGCCGTGTCCTCGCGTGGTGTGCCTCACTCGGTATCGCCGTCGCGGTACTCGTCTGGAGCGCGCGCGGCATCGGACTCAGTCCGATCGAGCTCGTGCGCGGGCTTCCCTGGGTCGTCGATCTCGTGTCCCGCATGCTGCCGCCCAACTGGGCGTTCGCCGACCGGCTCGTTCGGCCGGTCGTCGAAACCGTCCAGATCGCGATCTGGGGAACGCTGCTCGGTGTCCTGCTCGCGTTGCCGCTCTGCTTCTTCGCGGCGCGCAACCTCAGCCCGAATCCGGCCGTCTTCCACCTGATGCGTCAGGTTCTGAATGCGCTCCGGGGCATCAACGAGATCATCTTCGCCCTCGTCTTCGTGGCGGCGGTCGGCCTCGGCCCGTTTGCCGGGGTGCTGGCGCTGTCCATCCACGGTGCCGGAATGCTCGGCAAGTTCTTCGCCGAGGCGATCGAGGAGATCGAGCCCGGCCCCGTCGAGGCGCTTCGGGCCACGGGCGCACGGCCGGCGCTCGTCGTCGTCTTCGGCGTGCTGCCGCAGGTCGTGCCGTCGTGGATCGCGTCCACCCTGTACCGGTTCGAAGTGAATCTGCGCGCGGCGACGATCCTCGGCATGATCGGCGCGGGCGGCATCGGATTCGAGCTCGTGAGTTCGATGAAGCTGTTTCAGTACCGGGACACGGCCACCTGCGTCCTCGTGATCCTCGCGATGGTCATGACCGCCGACTATCTGTCCAGCCGGTTGCGCGCGCGCGTGCTGGCGTCCTGACGTCCGGACAGGCCCGATGGATGCTCTCGTCCACGGCGGTCTGCAGGGCATCATCGTGTTCGCGATGACGGTCGTCGGTCTCGAACTCACGCGGGCCGACCTCGCGCGCGTGCTTCACTACCCGGCGCACGTGGGTCTCGCGCTCGGCGCGCAGACGCTGCTGCTGCCGATCGCGGGGGCGACGATCATCGTCCTGCTGCGTCCGGACCCGGTCGTGGCAGGAGGATTGATTCTCGTCGCGGCCGCGCCGCAGGCGACGATCTCCAGCTTCTACTGTCTGCTCGCACGATCGGACGTCGCGCTGTCGGTCACCCTCACTGCCGTCTCCAGCGTGACCGCGCTCGTGACGACGCCCTGGATCGCGTCGCTGGGCTTCGACCTCCTGCTGGATGGCGATTCCTCGCGCGCACGCCTTCCGGTCGGGCCCGTCATGCGTCAGGTGGTCACGGGCATCCTGCTGCCGATCGGAGCAGGCATGCTGATCCGTCACCGCGCGCCGCGTTTCGCGGCGCGTTGTCGTGTTCCGCTGCAACGTGCGAGCCTCGCGGCACTCGTGGTGCTGCTGGTGACCGTGATGGCGACGCAGGCCGACGCGATCGCCTCGAACCTCCGCGCGATCGTGGTGGCCGCCCTGGTGTTTACCGCGATGGCCGTCGCGCTGGGGCTCGTCGTTGCCCGGGTGCTTCGATGCACCGCCGGCGAGACGGTCGCGATGGTTGCTGGATTCCCGTCGCGCAGCCTGAGCGTCGCGACCCTGGTTGCGCTGAACGTGCTCGCGAGCCTGGAGTTCCTCGCGTTCGCGGTGGTGTTCTTCGTCGTGCAGGCGGGCGTGCTCGTGCCCGCGATGCTCTACGGGCGCCGCTTCGTCCCGCGCTGACGCCGCGTCAGGTTCCGATGATGCCGTCGTCCTCGCGTCGGATCGCGAGCGTCGCGGACCGGGGACGTCCGCCGGCCGTGCCATCGGGCCAGGCACTCACTGCCTTGGGATGATCCGGGTCGCTGCGACCGTCCGGGCTTTCGCCGGGGTGCTGGATGTTCACGAACAGCGTGCGCTGATCCTGGGGCTGGGTGAGTCCGGTGATCTCGCAGCCGCGCGGGCCTGTGAGGAAACGGTGCACGAGGCCGGTGGCCGGGTCGGCGCAGAGCATGGCGTTGTTCCCCATCACCGCGAACTCTCCGATGCCGAGTTCCCTGGAAGAGATGTCGGTCTCGATCCAGAGGCGACCGTCCGGATCGAACCACAGGCCGTCCGGGTTCGCGAACTGGTCGCCCTGTACGTTGCCGCGACGCGCGGGGTCCGCGCTCCCGGGGTCTCCGCACTGCACGAAGACGTCCCACGCAAAGGTCGTGGCGCTGGCGTCGTCCCGGTCTTCCCGCCAGCGGACGATGTGTCCGAAGACGTTGTCGGGGCGAGGATTCGCGGCGTCCACCGGAGGCCTCGCCGAGCCCGAACGCGTCGTGCCGTCCGGTGCATTGCCCGTTGTTCCGCCGCGGTGATTGTTGTTCGTGAGCGAGCAGTAGACGTGGCCGGTGCCCGGCTGCACCGCAATCCACTCGGGCCGGTCCATCATCGTCGCGCCGACCCGGTCGGCGGCCTGGCGCGTGCGGATCAGCACCTCGGCCTGGTCGCGGAATCCGTGTTCCGGCGTCAGACCGTTGCCGCCGTGCACGAGGGGAATCCAGCGCCCCGTACCGTCGTCGTCGAACCGCGCGACGTACAGCGTTCCCTCGTCGAGCAGGTCCCGATTGGCGCGTCCGCCTTCGGGATCGTAGCGACCGCGGGACACGAACTTGTACAGGTACTCGTTGCGCTGGTCGTCGCCCAGGTAGACCACGACACGGCCGTCGCGCGCGATCGCGGGCACCGCGCCTTCGTGGCTGATGCGCCCGAGCGCCGTGCGCTTCACGGGCACGGAGTCCGGATCGAAGGGGTCGATCTCGACGACCCAGCCGAAGCGGTTCGGTTCGTTCGGATGTGCCGCCGCGTCGAAGCGGTCGTCGTGCTCGTGCCAGCGGTATCCGAACCCGTTGGCGGTGATCCCGTAACGCTGCTGGTCCGCCGGAATCCGGCCACGGTTCACGAAGTACGCGTAGAAGTTCTCCTCGCACGTGAGGTAGGTTCCCCAGGGCGTCCAGCCGTTCGAGCAGTTGTTCAGCGTCCCGAGCACGCGACTGCCGTCCGGGTCGGCGGCCGTGCGAAGCCGTTCGTGACCGGCCGCCGGCCCCGAGAGCCTCATCGGCGTGGCCGCCGTGATACGGCGCGCGTGGCGCGAGGGGCGCACGACTTCCCACCGGCGGTCGCCGCGCTGGCGGATCTCGATGATCGACACGCCATGGGCCATCTGGGACTTCCGGACCTTCGCGGCCGTCCAGGTCTTCATGCCGTCCGGGTGCAGCAGGCCGTCGTCCGTGTATTCGTGATTCACGGCGAGCAGTCCGCGATTGCGCTCGCCGGGATCCGGCGGCAGCGGGAAGTAGTGCATGCCGTCGTGATGCATGCCGGCCTGCAGGGCCTGATCCTCCGCCGACTGACTCGCATCCTGCGCGAAGGCAGGGCCGTTCGAGACCGGATCCCCCCACGCGAAGAGCACTTCGGCGACGTAGCCCTCGGGCACGTGGACGGTGTCCTCGGTCGACACCGGCACGGCACGAAACGTGACGGGCGGCTCGCCGATCGTCGCGTGTGCCGCGCGAGGTGGCAGGCCCA
The DNA here is from genome assembly GCA_016125475.1 of Betaproteobacteria bacterium. Classification (GTDB taxonomy): domain Bacteria; phylum Pseudomonadota; class Gammaproteobacteria; order Burkholderiales. The sequence continues at coordinate 50,882 of WGLR01000014.1, read as the reverse complement.
CGAAGGCAGCCGCGGTCGCGCCGAGACCGCCCGCGATCAGGCGCCGGCGCTGGCGGTCGACGCGCAGGACGTCGTCGAAGGACCGGTTGCCGGACGTGTTGGCAACCCGGTCGGCGGGGTCGTGCATCGTGTACTCCTTCGTCGCATGCGGGCGGGCGCGGGCCGGCTGACCCTGCGCTCAGCCCGCGAGAATGCTCGCGAACACGTCGCGGTCGACGTTGCCGCCGCAGAGCACGGCGCCGACACGGCGACCCGCGATCTCGGTTCGCTCCTGGACGATCGCCGCGACGGCGGCGGCCCCCGCTCCCTCCGCGACGTTGTGCGTCGATGAGAACAGGAGCCGCATCGCCTGAGCGACTTCCTCGTCGGTGACCTCGACGATCCGCGACACGTGCCGTAGGATCGTCTCGAGCGCGGACTTCTCCGGAACCCGGCACGCGAGTCCGTCGGCGAGCTGCGTGCGCACGGGCCGCTCCACGGCTTCCTTGTACTCGAAGGACCGCGCGTAGGCCGGCGCGTCGGCCGAACAGACGCCGACGATCTCCGTCGCGAGCCCGAGCGCCTCGCGTACGGCGACCGCCCCGCAGATCCCGGAGCCGAGCCCGATCGGCACGTAGAGCACGTCCAGGTCGGCCACCGAGTTCAGCATCTCGAGGGCGTAGCTCGCGACCCCTTTCACGAGATAGGGGTGGAAGGACGGCACCATGTGCAGGCCTTCCGACTCGGCGAGGGAGACGGCGTGCTCGCGGGCAGCCTGAAAGTCGTCGCCGTGCTCGACGAGCCTGACGCCGAGCGCCTTCATCGCCTCGTTCTTCTCGCGGCTGTTGCCGTGAGGCACCACGATCGTCGCGGGGATCTCGTACTTGCGTGCCGCGAACGCGACGGACTGTCCGTGATTGCCACGGGTCGCGGTCACGACGCCGCGCGGCTTCGGCCCGGCGGCGAGTTCGTGGAAATACACGAGGCCACCACGGATCTTGAAGGCCCCGACGGGCGTGTGGTTCTCGTGCTTGAGCCAGACCTCGGCGCCCACGCGCGCGTTGAGCAGCGGCCAGCTGTACTGGGGGGTCGGCAGCATCGAGCGGTAGACGATGTCGGCAGCGTTCTGAAGCTGGTCGAGGGGGGGCAGGCGCATGATGTCGGCTCGGGTTCGGTCGTGCAGTCAGGTTTCCATGTTAGGACGGTTCGGGGTCGTCGGGTCCCGCATGCCGCGGTTCAGGCGCCGTGACGCGCGAGCGCGGCGTCCGACACGAACGGATTGGACCGGCGTTCCTCGCCGAACGTCGACGCGGGGCCGTGGCCGGGTACGAACGTCACGTCGTCACCGAGCGGCCAGAGCTGGGACACGATGGAGCCGAGCAGAGTTTCCAGGTCTCCGCGCGGGAAGTCGGTGCGTCCGATCGAGCCGTGGAACAGGACGTCGCCCACGAACGCGACACGGTCGTGCGGATGGAAGAAGATCACGTGGCCCGGCGTGTGCCCGGGGCAGAAACGCACCGTCATTTCCTGTTCGCCGAAACGCACGGTGTCACCCCCTTCGAGCCAGCGGTCGGGCGTGAATGCGGACAGTCTCGGAAACCCGAACATCCGGCCCTGTTCGGGGAGCTGGTCGATCCAGAAGGCGTCCTCGTGCTGCGGCCCCTCGACGGGGATGCCGAGGCGGGCGGCGAGCTCGGCCGTGCCGCCGCAGTGATCGATGTGTCCATGCGTGAGCAGGATCTTCTCGGGCGTAGCGCCCTGAGCCTCGACGGCGTTCACGATGCGATCCAGGTCTCCGCCCGGATCGACGATCGCGGCCTTGCGGGTGCGCTCGCAGACGAGCACGGAGCAGTTCTGCTGGAATGGCGTGACGGGTACGACGAGAACCTTCATGGGCAATCCGGGAATTCGCGTGATGGAGTGCGGGTCGCGGGCAGGCGCGCGACTCGGTCGATTGTCCCATGAACGGGAGGTCCCGCGTGCGCGGACGCTCACCTCACAGGAGGCGACGCTTGGCGAGTTCGTACTTGATGTAACCGTAGTAGATGGGGGCGGCGATCACGCCGGGAATTCCGAATGCGGCCTCCATCACGAGCATGGCGATCAGGAGTTCCCAGGCCTTCGAGTGGATCTGTGTGCCCACGATCCGCGCGTTGATGAAATATTCGAGCTTGTGGATCAGGATGAGGTAGCCGAGCGATCCGAGGGCGACGCCGAGCGAGTGCGACAGGCTCACGATCACGATCACGGTGTTCGAGATCAGGTTGCCGATGATCGGCATGAGGCCGATGAAGAACGTCACGGCGATCATCGTCTTGCGCAGCGGCAGGTGGACGCCGAGCGAAGGCAGCACGACCATGAGGTAGACCGCCGTGAGCGTGGTGTTCAGTGCGGAGATCCGGACCTGCGCGAACACGATGCGGCGAAACGCCTCGCCGAACGCGATGATGCGGGCGGCCATGGCTGCCGCGAGCGGACCGGGGCTGCGGCTCGTCTGCACCTCGCGCAGGGCGACCAGCGCCCCGATCACCAGACCGACGAGGATCTGCGTGAGCGTGATCCCGAGCGTGGCGCCGGCCACCTGAATGGTGTCCGCGTGGGTGCGCAGCCAGTCCGTGAACGCCACGCGCAGGGACTCGGCGTCGTCCGGCAGCTTGTCGCCGATCCAGACGGGCAGCTTGTCCCGCGCGGCGTCGACGATGTCGGCCATCTTCGCGAGCAGTGTCGAGAGGCTGCCCGCGTCGCTGCGGAAGAATGCGACGAGCGCGATGATGCCTACGGTGATGAGCGAAGAGATCACGACCGCGAGCAGCGCGACCGCGACCAGCCTTCCGCGCGGGCCGCTGATCCGGAAGATGCGCAGCCGCGGCACGATGACGTGCACGAGTTCCGCGACGAGCAGGCCTGCGAGCAGGGCGGGCAGCAGGCGCAGATGCAGGACGGAGAAGAGTGCGACGCCTGCGAGAATCCAGGCGGCGACGTCGTGCCGCGTCGCTTCGGCCGGAACGGATTTCACGCGGCGTGTCTGAAGCGCAGTCCGCGTTCGAGGCGTTCCAGGCCCTCGTCGAGGCGTGCGGTGTCCGACGCGAAGCACCACCGCACGAAGCCCTCACCCTCCGGGCCGAACGCGATGCCCGGTGCGAGGCCCAGTCCGTGCTCCGCCACGAGTCGCTTGCAGAACGCGAGGCTGTCGCGCATGCCTTCCACGCGGAAGAACGCGTACATGGCGCCGGACGGCAGCGCGGCATCGATGCCGGGCAGTGCATTGAGCCGTCGCACGAGGTGGTCGCGTGCCGTCATGAAGCGCGCACGCGTGCGCGCGATCACGCCTTCGCCTTCGCGGATCGCGGTGATGCCCGCGCGCTGGATGAAGCCGGGCGCGCAGGACGTGTTGTACTCGATGAGCTTCGCGAGTTCCGTCACGAGCGGAGGGGGGGCAGTGATCCAGCCGAGGCGGAATCCGGTCATCAGCCACGACTTCGAGAACGTGTTCGTGCTCACGACGCGATCCCCGGCGCCAGCGATGTCGAGAAACGACGGAGCGACCGGAGGGGTTTCGCCGTCACCCGCACCGAAGTAGAGGCGCTCGTAGGCATCGTCCGCGAGGATCCAGATGCCGTGCCGCTGGCAGTGTTCCAGGATCGCGCGCTGCGACGTCGCGTCGATGGTCCAGCCGGTCGGATTGTTCGGCGCATTGAGATAGAGGACGCGCGTCGACGGCGTGAGGGCGTCGAGCAGACGGTCGAGGTCGAGATGCCAGCCTTCCCGCGAGAACGAGAGGGGGACCGTGACGGCTTCGGCGCCGAGGATCTTCGGGATCTCGACGAGATTGGGCCAGAGCGGCGTCACGATCACGGTGCGGTCGCCGGGGCCGACGAGTGCCTGGGTCACGAGCATGAGCGCCGACATGCCCGAATTGGTCACGGCGATCTCGTCGACGGTGGTCGGGCGGTGGAGTCCGGACACGTACGTCGCGATCGTCTCGCGCAGTGCGGGCACGCCGAGGTTCTGCGTGTAGAACGTGTCTCCGTCCTCGAGGGCCTCGATCGCGGCCCGTCGTATGAATTCCGGCGTCACCTCGTCGGGTTCCCCGAACCAGAACGCGACGACGTCCTTCCGGCCCATGCCCGCGTTCGCCACTTCACGGATCTTGGAGCTGCGCAGACGGAGGACTTCGGGGCGGGCGGTGAGGGAGTGCGTCATGACCTGTCGTCGCGGAGGCGGGATGTCATGCCATTGTCGCATGCAGCCCCGGCGCTCCCAAGCGCTGCCGTGCCCCTGTGCCGGACTGACACGCACGCGGAGGTTGACAGGTTTGGTAAATGTACCAAGAATGTTTGGTATGGCTACCAATTCGACGATTATCCCGTCCGGTGATGGCGCAACGGACGTTCGCACGCGCATCCTCGAGTCCGCGCTGGACCTGCTCGCGGACCAGGGCGTGAACGAGCTCACGCAGCCCAAGGTCGCGCGCCGGGCGGGTGTTCGCCAGAGTCACCTCACCTACTATTTCCGGACGAGGGCGGATCTGCTGATGGCCGTGGCCATGCACTTCGTGTCCTCGACGCTCGGTCAGGTCTCCGTCGGTGTCGCCGAGGGCAGCCTGAACGCTGCGACGCTCGGCGAGGCGCTCGGCGAGGTCGTCGCGGACGGACGGCGCGCGCGAGTCATGCTCGGGCTCGTGGTGGCGTCGGACGAGGATCCGCGCATCAAGGCGTTTCTGCGCGAGCTGGTGGGGCGTGTGCGCGCCACGCTCGCGGAGATCGCACGCGCGATCGGGGCACGGGCGGACACCGGTGACGTGACGGCGTTCCACGCGATGGTCGTCGGCGCGGCCGTCCTGAACGTCGCGCAGGACGACGAGGCGGCACGGGCCGACTGTCGGAGCGTGGTGAGGCTCGGCGTGGCCCGGGTGCTCGCCGGCGACACGGTGACGGAACCCTCGTCGAACACTCGGGGTCGATCGGCCCGTCGGAGCACGAGATGAAACGACTGTCGGCATTCCTGGCCATTCCCCTGGTGCTCACCCTCGCAGCGTGCGGTCGTGACACGCCGCAGGCCCCGCGCTATTACGGCTACGTCGAGGGTGAGTACGTGCTCGTCGCCGCGCCGTACGCGGGCCGGCTGGACCGGCTGTCGGTCGCGCGAGGGGGCGAAGTGCACGACGGCGACGCGCTCTTCGCGCTCGAGCAGGAAAACGAGTTGGCCGCGGAGCAGGAGGCCCGCGACCGGCTCCGGGCCGCGCAGGAGCGGCTCGCCAACCTCCATGCCGCCCAGAGACGGCCCGAGGTCGCGGCGCTGCGGGCGCAGGCCGACCAGGCAGGGGCCTCACGGCGACTCTCGGCCGACCAGCTGCGGCGTGACCAGGCGCTGTTCGCGAAGGGTTTCATATCGGGGGCGAAACTCGACGAGTCGCGTGCGAACCTCGCCCGGGACGAGGCGCGCGTGGCGGAGGTGCAGGCGCGACTGCGCCTCGCGCACGACAGTGTGGGACGGCCGAAGGAGGTTGCCGCGGCCCGGGCCGACGCCGAGGCGGCGCAGGCCGTGGTGGATCAGGCGAAGTGGCGTCTCGACCAGCGGGCGATGCGGGCGACCGCCGATGCGAGGGTGCACGACACCTTTTACGTCGAGGGCGAGTGGGTCGCGGCGGGACGACCTGTCGTGAGTCTGCTTCCGCCTGGCAACGTGAAGCTGCGCTTCTTCGTGCCCGAGGCGGCGGTGTCGGGTTTCCGGCCCGGCCTGAAGGTCGTGGCCCACTGTGACGGCTGTGCGGCCACCATCGACGCGACCGTCTCGTACGTTTCGACGCAGGCCGAATTCACGCCCCCCGTGATCTACAGCCGGAAGTCGCGCGCGAAGCTGGTGTTCCTCGTGGAGGCCGCCGTCGACGCCTCCCGGGCTGGCACGCTGAATCCCGGTCAGCCCGTGGACGTGGAGGTCGCCGGCCGATGAACGGTGAACTCGCGATCGACGTCCAGGGGCTGAACAAGAGCTTCGGCGGCCGGCGCGTCGTGAAGGATTTCGCGCTCCGCGTGCGCAAGGGCGAGATCTACGGCTTTCTCGGCCCGAACGGGAGCGGCAAGACGACTTCCATCCGCATGCTGTGCGGACTGCTCACGCCGGATTCCGGGTCGGGGACCTGTCTCGGGCGCGACATCCTGCGCGAGAGCGCGGAGATCAAGCGGGAAGTCGGCTACATGACGCAGCGCTTTTCGCTCTGGGAAGACCTCTCCATCCGCGAGAACCTCGATTTCATCGCGCGCATGTACGGCATGAAGCGCCGTCGGGAGACGGTCCGGAACGCGCTCGACCGGCTCGGTCTGCTGGCGCGCCAGAACCAGCTCGCGGGCACCCTGTCGGGCGGCTGGAAGCAGCGCCTCGCGCTCGCGGCCTGCATGCTCCACGAGCCGAAGCTTCTGTTGCTGGACGAGCCCACGGCCGGCGTCGACCCCAAGGCCCGGCGGGATTTCTGGGCCGAGATCCACGAACTCGCGGCTGCAGGCATCTCGGTGCTCGTCGCCACGCATTACATGGACGAGGCCGAGCGCTGTCACCGGCTCGCGTACATCGCCTACGGCGAGCTGCTCGTTTCGGGAACCGCCCAGGAAGTGATCGACAGCCAGGGGCTCGTGACCTGGACCGTGTCGGGTGCGGACCTGGCGGAACTCGAGGCCCGTCTGCGCGGGCTCGCACCGGCCGTGCAGGTGACACCGTTCGGATCCAAGCTGCACGTGATCGGGACCGATGCCGGAGAGGTCGAGCGGCTCACGCGCGACCTGCGCAAGACCGGTGATTTCGAGTGGACGCAAAGCAGCGCGACGCTCGAGGACGTCTTCATCCACCTGATGAGCCACGCACGGGACAACTATTCGTGAGACTCGACGGCTTCTCGTTCTCGCGCTGGCTCGGCATCGTCGTGAAGGAGTTCATCCAGCTCCGTCGCGACCGCCTCACGTTCGGCATGATCGTGGGCATCCCGGTCGTGCAGCTCGTCCTGTTCGGTTTCGCGATCAACAGCGATCCGAAGCACCTGCCCACCGCCATTCTCTCGCAGGACAACAGCGTGTTCGCGCGGACGTTCACGGCTGCGGTCCAGAACAGCGGGTACTTCGACGTGGTCTCGTTCATCGCTTCGGCCGAGGAGGGCGAGCGGCTGCTCGCGGAAGGGGACGTCCAGTTCGTGCTGACGATCCCGCCCGCGTTCGAGCGCGATCTGGTGCGCGGACGCAGGCCCGCCATCCTGATGGAGGCGGACGCGACCGATCCGTCGGCCACCGGCAACGCGGTGGGTGCGCTGGAGCAGCTCGCGCAGACCGTGTTCGACCGCGACCTGGACGGGCCGCTCGAGACGCTGCGGCCGGGCCTTCCGCCGTTCGATCTTCGCATCCACCGCCAGTACAACCCGGAGGGGATCACGGCCTACAACATCGTGCCCGGCCTGCTCGGGGTCATCCTCACGATGACGATGATCCTGATGACCGCACTCGCGATGACCCGGGAACGCGAGCGGGGCACCTTCGAGAACCTGCTCGCGACGCCTGCACTGCCCTTCGAGGTCATGACCGGCAAGATCGTGCCGTACATCCTGATCGGACTCATCCAGGTCAGCATCATCCTCGTGGCCGCGCGCGTGATCTTCGGCGTGCCGATGGAAGGCAGCCTGCTGCTGCTGCTCGGCGTCGTGCTGATCTTCATCAGCGCGAACCTCACGCTCGGGATCACCTTCAGCGCCCTCGCGCGGAACCAGCTCCAGGCGATGCAGATGACGTTCTTCTTCTTCCTGCCCTCGATGCTCCTGTCGGGATTCATGTTTCCGTTCCGGGGCATGCCGGAGTGGGCGCAGGTGATCGGCAACCTGCTGCCCCTCACGCACTTCCTGCACCTCGTGCGCGGCATCCTGCTCAAGGGGAACACGCCGGTCGAGCTCTGGCCGCAGGTCTGGCCCATCCTGCTCTTCATGGTCGTCGTGCTGCTGCTCGGGCTGCGGGTGTACAGGCGCACGCTCGACTGAAGCAATACAACAACGCAAGCCTGACCCCGGGGTTGTGACTACCAGGGTTCACAAGAGGCCGTCCGGGTCGAACCTGCCTCGTCGCGTTTCCGGGGGGGCTGGCGGGACTCCCGTCGTTGACCGGGCGCCGGGCACCCCATAAAGTGATCCGCATCGCATTCGCCCAACGACATCGCCGCTCATGAAACCCGACCCCAAGATCCGGTGGAACGTCGGCTACTGGCTCGTCGTCGTCTTCGCCCTGCTCTCGCTGCAGAATCTCTGGCAGACGCAGCGCAGGGTCGAATCGGTGCCCTACAGCGAGTTCGAGAAGGCGCTCGCGCAGGGGCGCGTCTCGGAGATCACGATCGGCGACCAGACGATCACGGGCAAGCTCAAGTCACCGGATGCGAGCGGCAAGACGGTGATCGTCGCGACGCGCGTCGAGCCGGCGCTCGCCGACAGGTTGTCCAGGTACGACGTGCCGTTCACGCGCGTGGTCGAGAGCACGTTCGTGAGGGACCTGCTGTCCTGGGTCGTGCCCGTGCTGCTCTTCTTCGGCCTGTGGTTCTTCGTGATCCGGCGCATGGCCGAACGCCAGGGCGTCGGGGGCTTCATGAACATCGGCAAGAGCCGCGCGAAGGTCTACGTCGAGAAGAACACCGGAGTGACGTTCGCGGACGTCGCGGGCGTGGACGAGGCCAAGGCGGAGCTCCAGGAGATCGTCTCGTTCCTCAAGGACCCGCAGGGCTATGGTCGCCTGGGGGCGCGCATGCCCAAGGGTGTCCTGCTGGTCGGTCCGCCCGGCACGGGCAAGACCCTGCTCGCGAAGGCGGTCGCGGGCGAGGCGGCCGTGCCGTTCTACAGCATCTCGGGCAGCGAGTTCGTGGAGATGTTCGTGGGCGTGGGCGCGGCGCGCGTTCGGGATCTCTTCGAACAGGCGCGTGCGAAGGCCCCGGCGATCATCTTCATCGACGAACTCGACGCCCTCGGCCGCGCGCGGGGCGCCGGCGGGCCGGTCGGCGGCCACGACGAGCGGGAACAGACGCTGAACCAGTTGCTCGTCGAACTCGACGGCTTCGACAGTTCGTCCGGGCTCGTCCTGCTCTCGGCGACCAACCGGCCGGAGATCCTCGACCCGGCGCTGCTCCGCGCCGGGCGTTTCGACCGGCAGGTGCTCGTGGACCGACCCGACAAGGCCGGCCGCGTGCAGATCCTGCAGGTGCACAGCAGGAAGATCCGGCTCGCCGCGGAAGTCGATCTCGAGCAGGTCGCCGCGCTCACGACGGGCTTCACGGGCGCGGACCTCGCGAACCTCTGCAACGAGGCGGCGCTCGCCGCGACGCGGCGCGGCGCGCAGGACGTCGCGCTGATCGACTTCACGGTCGCGATCGAGCGGATCGTCGCGGGTCTCGAGAAGAAGAACCGGGTCCTGAATCCGCGCGAGCGGGAGGTCGTGGCCTATCACGAGATGGGGCACGCGCTCGTCGCGATGTCGCTGCCGGGCACGGACCCGGTGCACAAGGTATCCATCATCCCGCGTGGCGTGGGCGCGCTCGGCTACACGATCCAGCGTCCCACGGAGGACCGATTCCTCATGACGCGCGAGGAACTCGTGCACAAGATCATGGTGCTTCTCGGTGGGCGCGCGGCGGAGAAGCTCGTGTTCGGCCACCTCTCGACGGGTGCGGCCGACGACCTCGCGAAGGTGACCGACATCGCGCGCGACATGGTCACCCGGTACGGCATGGTCGAGGATCTCGGGTACGTCGCCTACGAATCGCAGCAGCCCCGGTTCCTGGATCTGCCGAATCATCTCCAGGGCGGATGCCGGGTGAGTCCCGAAACACAGGAAAGGATCGACGAGGCCGTGCGCAGCATCGTGATGGACGCGTTCCGGCACGCGAGCGCACTGCTCGAGCGTCACCGGGCGGTGCTGGAGCGTTGCGCCCGGGAACTCCTGCGGCGCGAGACGCTGGACGAAGCGGCCCTGAAGGACCTGACGGGAGAACTTCGCCCCGGCGGCGGGCCGACCGGGGCGGAGGGAGTACCGACTGCGGTCTGACTCAGGCCGCGGTCCGGAACTTCTGCACGAGCGCGGAGAGCGCCGAGGCTTGCGTCGCGACGCGTCGTGACGCGTCCTCGATGTCGTGGACCGACACCGAGTTTTCTTCGGCGCGGCGTGCGATGGCCTCGACGTTGCGTGCGATGTCCTGGCTCGCCGTGCGCTGCTGCTTCGCCGCCGCCGCCATCTCGGCGATGCGGTCCAGTGTCACCGTCGTGCCACCGTGGATCTCCGAGAGTGCGGCCGCCGCGCGATTCGCCTGTTCGACCCCCTGTTCGACCCGGGTGCCCGCGCTGCGTATGCCTTCCACGCTGCTGCGGGTGCCGTTCTCGATGTTGGTGATGACCGACGCGATCTCCGTCGTCGCCTGGGCGGTTCGTTCCGCGAGCTTGCGGACCTCGTCGGCGACCACCGCGAAGCCGCGACCGAGCTCGCCCGCCCTGGCCGCCTCGATGGCCGCGTTCAGCGCGAGCAGGTTCGTCTGGTCGGCCACGTCACGGATGATGCGCACGATCCCGCTCACGCGGGTCGAATGTTCCGACAGTTGCTCGATCGTCTCGCTCGATGCGTGGACGGCGTCGGCCATCATGCGGATCTCGCCGACCGCCTCGACGACGATGCGCTCGCCTGCGTCGGACAGTTCGCGGGCCCGCTTCGACGTGGTCACGGTCTCCTCGACGTTCTCGGCGACGTTCGCGATGCTCACGCTCATCTCTTCGACGGCACTCGCCGTGGACTGGGCGGCTTCCGCCTGCTCGCGGGAACCTTCCGCGACGCGACTGGATGCCGCACCGAGCTGTGCGACGGACTCGTTCAGGGTTCGCACGCCCTGTCGCACCTCGTGCAGCAGCGTGCCGACGCCGTCGGCCATCGCGTTGAACTCCCGGGCGATGTCCGCGATCTCGTCACGGGAGGCCACCTCGATGCGGGTCGAGAAGTCCCCGCCGGAGAATGCCTTGGCCGCGCGCCCGAGTTCGGCCGCGGAACGGTGCACGGACAAGTAGAAGCCGGCTATCAGGTAGAGCACGATCAGGCTCGCGACGGCGGCGAACCCGAGACGGGCGATCATGCCGACGACCAGGCCGTGCATGCGTGCCTCCATGATCGAGTTCAGCTCGGGCAGGGTCACGTCGAGGATGCGATAGGAGAGGTCTACGGGTTTCGAGGCGAGTGCGAAGAAGCTCGCGCTCGGGACGGCGGTTCCGTCACGGGCCTCGCGGAGCGTCCGGCCGATCGCCTCGCGTGACTGTCCGAGGTCCGCGACCAGCGGAGCGAGCGCGTCGTGGAACCGGGGGTGTCCGGTGCTCATCGCCTCGGCGACGTGCTCGAGCTTCGCGCGTGCGGCGTCGGTCGCATCCATCTCCAGGGCGAGGCGTTCGTATTCTTCCGCCTGGAGCGTGCCGTCGGCCAGGGACTTTGCACCCAGTCCGCGCACGCGACCGTACGTCTCGGCGAGTCCCGGTGCGACGTCGGTCGCGAGACCCGCCAGCGTGTGAGCCGCGGGGTCGGAGTCCAGGGCGAGTCGCGACTTCTCGCTGACCTCGGAGATCAGCGCGAGGACGCCCGTCACCACGCCCGTGTAGGCCCGGAAGGTCTCCGACGCGGTCGTGGATGCCGCCGCGACGTTCTCCCAGGCGGTGCGCAGTCGCTGGACGTCGGGACCGATGCCCAGGCCGCCGCCGTCGCCGACGGCATCGAAGGCCTGTTCCACCGCCGCCTTCCGCTTTTCGAGCTCGGGAACGAGGTCCCGGCTGCCGCCCTGCACGGCCGCAGCCACGCCGCGATGCTTCTGGACCGCATCCAGCAGCGCCACGAGAGCGGGCATGGCGCGTGCGCCGTCCACCTCGCGCGAGGCGACGCGGATGTCCTGCCACTGGTTCCACACGATCTCACCGAGGAAGGTGCAGCACGTGACCGCGAAGACGGACGCGAGCAGGGCGAACTTCCAGAGGTAGCGGAAGCGGTTCATGAGCAGGACGGCGGGCGCGAAGAAGGCGTTCATGGCGTAAGGGGTTCCGGATGAGACGATCACACAGGTCGGCGGTGGGCATCCGGCGCCGCTCCGCACGATACGGAGGGGCCTGCCCCAGTCGACACGTGTCTAATCGGCCGGAAAGACCCGGACTTGAGGCGGGTCGGCCGCACGGCAGGGTCGTGCGCCCGGCGACCTGCATGGTCGTGTACGTGCCGGCACGGTTTCCGTGCACTATTGGGCGGCACCCGGCCGGCGCCGCAGTGGGCGGATGTCCCGGGGCCAGGGGGTGACGCATGAAATACGTGGAAATTGTCGCGGACGCGGGCAGTGCGGCGACGGTCATGGCGATCGCCGAGAAGTACAAGGCACCCGACGTGAGGCTGGGGGTCGTGGGCGAGGACGGCATGCAGCCGATGCGGATGCTCGTGGCCGACGACAGGCTTCAGTCGGTGCTCGACACGCTGCAGCACGTGCTCGGCGCGCAGCCGACCGCCCGCATCGTCGTGCTCGAGATCGAGGTGTCCCTCCCCAAGCCCGAGACACCGGCCGAGGACACGCAGGAGACCGGCACGGCCACCCGCGAGGCGCTCTACGAGTCGGTCGAACGCAGTTCACGGCTGGACGGCAACTATCTGGTGCTCGTCGTGCTGTCCACGGTCGTCGCGGCGATCGGCCTCATCGAGAGCAACGTGGCCGTCGTGATCGGCGCCATGGTGATCGCGCCGCTCCTGGGCCCGAACCTCGCACTGAGTCTCGGGACCGCGCTGGGCGACCTCGCGCTCGTGCGCAAGTCCGCGAAGGCACTGCTCGCGGGTGTCGTCGTCACGGTGGTGCTGTCGGCCGCGCTGAGCGCAGTCTGGCCGTTCGACACGGGCGGTTCTGAGCTGGCCCTGCGGACCCATGCCGGGCTGGACTCGATCGGGCTCGCACTGGCATCCGGGGCGGCTGCCGCGCTGTCGCTCACCACGGGACTCTCGAGCGTGCTGGTCGGGGTCATGGTCGCCGTCGCGCTGCTGCCGCCGGCGGCGACCTTCGGCCTGATGCTGGGCCACCAGCAGTACGCGCTCGCCGCCGGGGCGGCGCTGCTGCTGACGGTCAACATCGTGAGCGTGAATCTCGCGGCGAAGATCGTGTTCTTCGTGAAGGACATCCGGCCACGGACCTGGCACGAGAAGGAGAAGGCCAACCGCGCGATGATCGTCTACGTGCTCGGCTGGCTCGTGTCGCTCGTGATCCTCGTCGTCGTGATGTACCTGCGCAAGACACTTGCGGCCTGAGCCGTACCCGACGGGGGCCGCACGACGGCATTGTTTGGTAGCATCCCCGATTCTCGAGAGGAGACGCACGTCATGAGCATCCAGCAGCATTCGAACCTGATCAACGGTGAGTGGGTCGCCGGCGCGCAGTACACGCGCGACATCAATCCTTCCGATACCGCCGACGTGATCGGCGAGTACGCCCAGGCCGACGCGGCGCAGACGGCGCAGGCCATCGAGGCGGCGCGTGCCGCGGCACCCGGCTGGGCGGCCTTCAACACCCAGGCGCGCGCCGACCTGCTGGAGAAGGTCGGCGTCGAGATGATCGCACGCAAGGACGAACTGGGCGCGCTGCTCTCGCGCGAGGAAGGCAAGACCCTGCCGGAGGGCATCGGCGAGGTCGTGCGCGCGGGCAACATCTTCAAGTTCTTCGCGGGCGAGGTGCTGCGCAAGTCCGGCGAGCTCCTCTCGTCCGTCCGGCCCGGCATCGACGTCGAGATCGTCCGCGAGCCGATGGGCGTCGTCGGCATCATCTCGCCCTGGAACTTCCCCTCGGCGATCCCCGCCTGGAAGGTCGCACCCGCGCTCGCGCACGGCAACTGCGTCGTGTTCAAGCCCGCGGACCTCGTGCCCGGCTCGTCCTGGGCGATCGCCGAGATCATCCAGCGCGCGGGTTTCCCCGCAGGCGTGTTCAACCTCTGCATGGGGCGCGGTTCCGTGGTCGGCGAGGCGATCCTGGCCGATCCGCGCGTCGATGCCGTGACGTTCACCGGGTCCGTCGAGACCGGGCAGAAGGTCGCGCAGAAGGCGGTCGCGACCATGAAGAAGTTCCAGCTCGAGATGGGCGGCAAGAACCCGCTCGTCGTGCTCGACGACGCGGACCTCAAGACGGCCGTCGAGAGCGCGGTGAACGGTGCGTTTTTCTCGACGGGCCAGCGCTGTACGGCTTCTTCGCGCCTCATCGTGACGCGCGGCATCCACGACAGGTTCGTGGCGGCGATGATCGAGCGCATGAAGGGTCTGGTCGTGGACAACGCGCTCAAGTCGGGCGTGCACGTGGGTCCGGTCGTGGACCAGAACCAGCTCAACCAGGATCTCTTCTACATCGAGGAAGGCAAGAAGGCCGGTGCGAAGCTCGTCCAGGGCGGCAGCCTCCTCGAGCGCGAGACGAAGGGCTTCTACCTCGAACCCGCGCTGTTTACCGAGACGGACAACTCCATGCGCGTCAACCGGGAGGAGATCTTCGGACCCGTCGCGACCGTGATCGCGGTCAAGGATTACGACGAGGCGCTGTCAGTCGCGAACGACACGCCGTTCGGGCTCACCTCCGGGATATGCACGTCGTCGCTGAAGCACGCCTCGCACTTCCGGAAGAACAGCCAGGCGGGGATGGTCATGGTGAACCTGCCCACCGCAGGCGTCGACTATCACGTGCCGTTCGGCGGTCGCAAGGGCTCGAGCTACGGTCCGCGCGAGCAGGGACGTTACGCCCAGGAGTTCTTCACGACCGTGAAGACCGCCTACGTCGCACCGCTCGTCTGAGCGGCCCCGGTATCCGGCGCAGGGCACACCGATGATCGACTTCGAGACGTCCCCGCTCACGGCCGTCGAGACGCGCATCCTCGGTGTGCTCGTCGAGAAGCAGTACGCCACGCCGGACACCTACCCCCTCACGGTCAACGCGCTCTCGGCCGGCTGCAGTCAGAAGACCAGCCGTCACCCCGTGATGACGCTGGCCGAGGCCGATCTCCTGCCCGCCCTGGAGGACCTCAAGCACCGGAGTCTCGTGATCGAGAGCTACGGCGCTTCCGGGCGGGTGCTGCGCTACGCGCACAATCTCGCGAAGGTGCTCGGCGTCGGCCAGCCCATGCTTGCGCTCCTGGCGAGCCTCATGCTGCGCGGCCCGCTCACGGCCGGTGAGCTGCGCACGACGAGCGACCGCATGTACCACTTCGCAGACACGTCCTCGGTCGAGGCGTACCTCGAGGACATGATCACGCGAGCCGCCGTGCCACTCGTCACGCGGCTCGCGCGACAGCCCGGCGAGCGGGAGGCGCGCTGGGCGCAGCTCCTGAGCGGACCCGTGGTGGCAGCGGCGGGGACCGGTGAACCGCCGGCAGCCGAAAGCGCCGGGGACCAGGTGCCTCGCGCCGAGCTGGAGCGGCTGCGGGCCGAAGTGGCCGAGTTGCGGGAGCGCCTGGACCGCCTGGAGTCGGCGCTGGGCAGCTGACGCCGCGACGGCGGAGCCTGCTGCCGGTCCGGAAGCTCTCCCTGCCGGTCGTCCGTCCGGCTAGGTGGCGGCCTCCGCCGTCGCCGCCGAAATGTCTTCCTTCAGCTGATCCACGTCGTCCTCGGCGACGCCCAGATGCGCGAGACCTCGCTCGTAGAGCGCCTCGCCCACCTCGAGATCGTGTTCGCGGGAGAGTTCGCTCACGACGTGCTCGGCGACATGGGTGACCGCGATCAGGGAAACGGAAATGCCCGGAAGGGTCTTCTCGGGGAGGTCGTAGGCAGCCGGGTCGTGGTGGAACAGCACGGCGCGGCCGATGCTCGGCGGCAGTCCCCAGTTGCGGACCAGGAGCGAGCCCACGATCGGGTGCGTACACGGGAAGTACTCGTTCTCCGCCTCGATCGTGAGGTAACCCATCTTCCTGTTCTGGGCCACCACCTGCTCGTAATCGGGGAACCGTCGCATGAGCAGCGGGATGCCCGCATCGTGGAACAGTGCATACGTGTAGGCCGCGTCGGGAGATATCCCGTACTGCCTTCTCGCGATCATGCCCGCGGCCATGGCGATCGCCGAAGTGCGCGTCCAGAAGCCGTCGATCCAGGCAGGCTTCAGACCGGTCATCGACGCGCGCAGCGCCGCGGCGGCCACGACACAGACCACGTTCCGGATGCCGAGCCTGTCGACCGCGCCGCGGACGGACGCGACGGCGGCGCCCGTGCGGAACAGCGTGGAGTTCGCGAGCTTGATCGCGATCGCGGACATGCCGATGTCCGCAGCCATGGCGCGGGACAGGGCCCGCACGTCGGGAACGTCGCGCTGGGCTTCCTTCATCACGTCGGCGAGGATCGCCGGGCAGGCGGGAATGTCGACGGTCGCGAAGACGTGCTCGATCTCGGAAACCGACAGGTCGGCGGGGTGGGAGACTGACTGGACTGACATCTTTGGAGAGGCCCGACGGCCGCGCTGCGGGGATGGTGCCCCGGTTAACGGCGCGCGTTCGACGATCTTTCGGGTGGTGCAATACACTTCCATCGCGTCGCGGAGACGGCGCGCCGGGACCGTGCGTGGACGACGGAGAATCGAAGGAGAGGAGCGATGAACGGATTCGTGCCGGGGGATTCCGGACTGAACCGCAGGCGGTTCGTGGCGGCGTGCGCCGGTCTGGCGGCAGCTGCCGTCGTGGGGCGACCGTCCCGGGCACTCGCGATGCCGCGATCGGCCGGACCGGCGGATCCCGCGCTGATCGACGACCTCGTGGCCGCGAATCGCATCCTGGCCGACCAGGGCGTCGTGGACGGCTACGGCCACGTGAGCGTGCGTCACGACAGGTCCCCGGACCGGTTCCTCATCGCGCGTTCGATCGCGCCCGAACTCGTGACCGCGGACGACATCGTCGAACTCGATCTCGACTGCAATCCGGTCGACGACCGGGGACAGCGGCTCTACCTCGAGCGCTTCATCCACGGCGAGATCTACAAGGCACGTCCGGACGTGCGGTCCGTCGTGCACCACCATTCTCCCGCGATCCTGCCGTTCGCGATCACGGGCGTGCCGCTGCGGCCCGTGTACCACATGTCGGCGTTCATCGCCGCGGGCGTGCCGGTGTTCGAGATCCGTGACGCGGGGGGCGTGACCGACATGCTGGTCCGCACGCCGGAACTGGGCCGTGCGCTCGCGCAGACCCTCGGAGACAAGCCCGCGCTGCTCATGCGCGGGCACGGGGCGGTGGTCGTCGGCCGCTCGCTCCCCGAGTCTGTGGGGCGCAGCGTCTACCTCCAGCTCAATGCGCGGCTGCAGGCAGAGGCGATCGCGCTCGGCGGAACCCCGACGTACCTGTCGCAGGAAGAGGCTGCCCGGGTGCTTGCCCTGCCGGGCGGGTACGAACGCGCCTGGCAGCTCTGGAAGCGGAAGGTCGCGGCTCGCTGAGCGCTGGCGGCCGGGACGGCGCCGTCCGGCGACCGGCGAGGTCGCCCGCGGTCCGCGCGGTAGAATCCCCGGGTCGCGTGGCCCCGTGTGGCGGGCCGCGCGGGGCATCCGTTGGAGAGCACTGCATGCAGATCGCAATCGATCCCGCCGTCGAGAGCGGCCCCGTCCAGCTGCCGCGCCCGCTCGGCTTCGGCCGCGTGTTCACGCGGCGCATGTTCACCCGGCGCTACGAGGCGGGCAGGGGCTGGCTCGATGCGGCCATCGGTCCCTACCGTCCGCTCTCGATCGACGCGGCGGCTCAGACCCTGCATTACGGGCAGGCGATCTTCGAGGGGACCAAGGCGTACCCGCGACCCGACGGACGGCTGCAGCTCTTCCGGCCCGACGCGAACGCCGCACGCTTCAACCAGTCCGCACGTCGCCTCGCGATGCCCGAGGTCGATCCCGCCGACTTCGTGAGCGCGATCGAGACGCTCGTCGCACTGGAGCGCGAGTGGGTGCCGCGGTCGGAAGGCGCGTCGCTCTACATCCGGCCCGTGATGATCGCGACCGAGGCGACGCTCGAGGTGCGTGCGAGTCGCGAGTTCCTGCACTACGTCATCCTGAGCCCGGCCGATCCGTACTTCGCGTCGGGGTTCCAGCCGGTGAGCGTTCGCGTCGAGGGGTCTCACGTGCGCGCGGCCCCGGGCGGGACGGGCGCGGCGAAGACGCTCGGGAACTACGCAGCGAGCCTCGCAGCGTCGGAGGCCGCGCGTGCGGCCGGTTATCAGCAGGTTCTCTGGCTGGACGCCGCGGAGCACCGGTTCGTGGAGGAGGCCGGCGCGATGAACGTCGCATTCGTGTATGGCGGCGAGGAAATCGTGACGCCGGCGCTCACGGGCAGCATCCTTCCGGGCGTCACGCGGGATTCGGTGCTGCGTCTCGCGCCGGACCTGGGATTCCGCATCCGCGAGGCACGTCTCGCGCTGGACGACGTGCTGCGCGACATTCGCGAGGGCCGCATCACCGAGGCATTCTGCATGGGCACCGCCGCGGTGATCGCGCCGATCGGGCGGATCGGGCGCAACGGCGAGGACACCATCGTCGGACGCGGGGAAGCTGGCCCCGTCGCCAGGCGCATCTACGACACGCTCGTCGCGATCCAGTACGGGCAGGCGGACGATCCGTATGGGTGGACACGCATCGTCGACACGACCGCGATCGCCGAACGGAGCGTCGCGTGAACCCATGACTCGCGAAGAATTCCAGGCCAGTCTCACGTCGTCTTCACCACCCGCGGAGCTGAACGCGTCGCTCGCCGCGCTCTGGTGGTGCGCGACGGGCGACTGGGCGCGGGCGCACGCCATCGCGCAGTCGGACGACTCGGCGGCAGGCGCCTGGGTGCACGCGCACCTGCATCGTGTCGAAGGCGACCTCGGCAACGCCGGCTACTGGTACCGGCGCGCACGGCGCCCGGTGGCGAGCGGAGATCTCGACGCCGAGCGCGGGGAGATCGTCACGGCGCTGCTCGCGTCGGGAGGGGAATCGTCCGCATGACGCGTTCGGGGTCAGGTTTGCGGTGTTGCGTTTTCATGACGCAACACCGCAAGCCTGACCCCGATGGGGCCGCACCGATCCGTCAGGCCCTAGTCGTCACGACGG
Organism: Betaproteobacteria bacterium; assembly: GCA_016125475.1. Classification (GTDB taxonomy): domain Bacteria; phylum Pseudomonadota; class Gammaproteobacteria; order Burkholderiales. The sequence goes on along the minus strand of WGLR01000014.1, from coordinate 31,820 downwards.
CCCCGAGAGGGTTCTGGAGTGTGGTGTCCGCGCCCGCTCCGTTCTGCACCGTCGCCAGGAGATTTCCGAGGAAGCCCTGCAGGGAGGAGGTGGTGCCCTGCGCGGGACTTCCGAGCACGTCCAGCACCTTCTGGAAATCGCCCTGCAGGCGATCGACCGCGGTGTTGCCGGACCCGGACGTGGAACCGTTCGAGAGCTGCTGGACGAGGTTCTGCAGCCGTGTCGCCAGATCCTGGTAGGCGGCGGAACTCCCGGTTGCCGTGACCGGGTTGCCGCCCGACGGTGTCTGCGGGGTTCCTCCCGAGACGCGCAGCGCCTGGAAAAGGTCGTGCACGAGAGCGTGAACCGCCTTTCCCGCGGCACTGCCGGGTCCGCCGGCGCCTGCGCGCGTGCCGTCGCTGTCGCCATCCGCATCGGTTCCGCCGCCCGCGGCCGTACCGCCGGGGGGGGGCGCGACGTTCACGCCGATCTGGGAGAGTGCCTGCAGCACGGTCTGCGCGAAGCCGCCGCCTGCGCGTCCGCTGCGGCCGGGACCGCCGCCGTCCCCATCGCCGTCACGGTCGCGCGAGCGCGTGGCGGGCGCCGCGGACGTTGCCCGAGCCTGCGACAGTGCGAAGACCTGCGTGCTCGAACCGATGCTCGTCGTGGACATGGATGCTCTCCTGGAGGGGACGGGACCCACCGGTCCCTTGCATCACTTAACGCGTCCGAAAGGGGGAACTTGAGGGTGCGTGGCAAAAAAACATTTTATGAATCAGTATGTAAGCCTGCGGTAAGGTTCCCGGCCGGGCAGCGTCGCCGCGACGTGCGGCGTCACGATCCGGCGTTCTTCCCGGCCGTCGCGACCTTTTCGTCAAAGGACCCGGCCAGCGGGTAGCCGCGCGCTTCGTACGGGAATCCCTCGAGTTCGAACGCCTGACTCCACGGCAGGGCGCCCGGCCGGTGGTACTGGCGGATCTCGTGAATCAGGCCATCGCGCGTCTCGAACAGATCGACGCCACGCGAGAGCACGCGTGCGTCGGCCCCGCGGGGCGTCCACATCTCGGTCCACTCGACGATCACCGCGTCGGCGTCTGCCATCACGCGGTCGCAGGTCCACAGCGCACCGGTCTTCTCGTGCACCCGGCACCAGAAATGCGCGAGTTCCCGCCGACCGCGGACGGGGGGCATGTCGATGAAGTACGCGATCACGTCCTCCGCGAAGCAGGCCTCGAGCGTGGTCCGGTCGGCGCTGTTGCAGGCGGCCATGTAGCGGCGCACGAGGCTGGCGGGCGTCATTTCTGCAGTACGTGTCCGTGTCGGAAATGGTCGGGCGGAAAGTCGGCAGGGACGTCCGCCGGCTCAGCAGTCCCCCTCGCTGATCCAGCCGACGGACTTGCCGTGCGCATCCAGTACCTGGACCGCATCGTGGCAACCGGGCGGCGGTTTCTCGCCGCCCAGATGATAGACGGGTCCCGCGGGCGGGAGCATCTCGTCGGCGGCCGGATGGGAAAAGCGGTAGACCTTGTAGCCATCGCGGTGCGCGATGCATATCCACTCCTGGCTGTTGCCGTCGACCAGACGCAGGCCGACCGTGTCCGGCATGTCGCCGGGCCACGCGGCCAGGACCTTGCCGATCGGCGTGGACGCTTCCTCGTTGCATGCGCGCAGTGCGCGCTGGTACTCGGACAGATGGCGCGTCCAGCCTTCACCGGAAGAGGCGATCGGCGCCGGCTTCGAACTGATCACCGGCGCGACGGGAGAGTCGCCCGGATAATCCGGCCGCGCGCGAATCGCGGCAATCCGCCGGGTGTAGTGTTCGACGAGGCAGGATTCCGGCGCCCGGGACGTGCGGCACGCCGCGAGGGACGACCACCACGTGCGCTGCCCGTCCTCGAACTCGGCGCGGGCCGATCCCTGGATGGTCGACAGGATCCGCGCTCGAACGGAGGCGAGCTCCATGTCGCGGGCGGCCAGTGCGTCGGACTGGCAGACGGTCCTTTCGACCCAGGTCTTCGCCTGGCTGCACACGAAACTCGGCGTGGCCCCCTGGGCTGCAGGCACGCCGAGTCCGGCCAGCACCGCGAACGGCAGCAAGTGTTTGCGCAAATTCATGTCGTCGATTCGCCCTTGGCTCAGGATCCACTCGAAACGTAGACATCCGGCATCGCGCAGTCGTTCGCGCCGTCGCGGACTTTCCCGTGTCCGCGGGGGGCAGCGATGGCCCGACACCGCACGGCCGGACGCAACCCGGACGCTCGCGGCGGCCTGAAGATCAGCCGGAAGTGCCCGCGCGGAAGAATGCCCTGTTGACGTCCCGGAACCGATCGTCGCCCGCGTGGCGGAGCCATTCGAAGCCCGCCATCTCCCCCGAAACGATCTCGATGCCGTGCGCCCGCATGCGTTCCAGCGCGAGAGTCTTGTCTGCCGGGCGGCGCGAGGACACCGCTTCCTCCACGACGAACACCGCCCGCCCGGAAGCACGGAGGTCGATGGCGGACTGCAGCACGCACACGTGCGACTCCGTTCCGCACACGACGACCTGCGGGCGAGCCCATGCCGCGAGTCCGTCGAAGCAGCCGTCTGCCACGCAAGAGAAGTGAACCTTGCGTCGCACGCACGCTCCGGGGATCTCGGCCGCGAGCGGTGCGACGGTCGGGCCCAGACCTTCGGGGTACTGTTCCGAGGCGAGGACCGGTACGTCGAGCCGCCGCGCGAGCCGCACGAGCCAGATGCACCGGTCCAGCACCCTCGCCGAGTCGTGGATGTGGGGGAACAGCTTCTCCTGGACGTCGACGACCAGCAGCGCCGACCGCGCCGCGTTCACGAGCGGCATCAGGGCTTCTCCAGATAGGGGTCGACCAGCGCGTGCAGCCGCGGGAGCGGCTTCGCGCCCCAGAGCTTCTCGCGCACGATGCCCTCGCGGTCGATCACGAACGCAGTCGGCGTCGGGTAGCGGTGTTCGAAGCCGCAGGCGTCCAGTTCGTCCGTCATCGCGCCCGTGAGGTTGTAGATGCCGAGCATGCGCGCGACGCGTGCCTTGTCCTCGAGACGATCGACGCCGATCACGAGGACCGCGAAGCCCCGGTCACGGACCTCGTCCCGATAGGACTCGAGCGAGCCGATCTCGTATGCGCAGAACTTGCAGTAGCTCGAATAGAAGTTCACGAGCACGACCTTGCCCCGGTAGTCGGCGAGGTCGAACGACTCTCCGGACAGGGTCCGGCCCTTGAGCACGGGCGCGGGGGCACCGACCTCCACGACGGCCGCGAGGGCGTGCGCGGGGGCGAACAGCCCGCCCGTCACGAGGAGGAGCGGGAGCAGGAGGGAGAGCAATCGTGTCTGCATCGTCGTCGTTCCGGTCGGGCGAGGGTTTCGTGCGGCGTCTCAGTTCACGCGGGAGCCGTCGAGCTGCCCGCGTGCGACGAGGTCGCGGAAGGCTGCCAGTGTCGCACGCATGCCCTCCTCGATGCCGATCCGCCCGTAGTCCCCGAGGTACGCGCGCAGCGGTTCGTCCGGGAGGTCCATCGGGTACGGCAGCGTGCCTCCCTCGCAGGCGACCTTCGCGCCGGGCTCGATCGCACGCAGGCGTGCGATGCCGTCCTCCACCGTTGCGGATTCGCCGTTGATGTCGAACACCGGCGCGCCGTGTCCGTCGCGCGAGACGGCTTTCAGGAATGCCGACGCCGCCTCGCCCGCGTGCAGCCACGAGACCGGTCCCGTGAACGGAATCGTGTACGGCTGCCCGAGCACGGTCGCGAGCAGGGCCACGGTCGTCTTCGACGTCTGGCCTTGATCCCGTCCCACGCCGTAGACCACGCCGGGGCGGAACCCGACGCTGGGCACCTTCCAGTCCAGCCAGTACACCTTCGCGGTCTGCTCGTTGCAGTACTTGTAGGCTCCGTAGAGGGTCGCGCCCCAGCGGCTGTCGGGAAACGCGCCGAGCGCGCCGATGGAGCTCGCATAGGCCACGCGGCGGATGCCGGCGGCTCGCGCCGCCTCGAACACGTTCACGGTGCCGACCACGTTCACCTGCGCTCCCGCGACCGGGTCCGCCTTGCAGAACGGGACCTGCAGCCCCGCAAGGTGCACGATCGCGCGCGCTCCGGACGTCTCGACGACCTCGCGCACCCGCCGGGTGTCCGAGATGTCCCCGGTGTGCCACGTGACGCGATCCAGATCCGCATCGGACATCAGCAGCCGCGGGCGCCTGCGGTCCTCTACGAGATCGAACGCCGCGCACGGCACCCCGGCGCGCCGGAGCAGTGCGAGCACCCAGCTGCCGATGCAGCCGCCCGCCCCCGTCACGAGCACGGGGCCGTCATAGTCGCCGGCCGAGACCGGAAATCGATCGAGCATCGCAGGTTCCTCCTCCGTCGTCGGGATCGCGGGACGCGCGACCGGCGTCCGCGACGCGCGACGACGAATGCTAACGCGACCGGGGGGCGTCCGTCCCGCGCGCGCGGACGCGCACGCCGTCCGCGAGATCGTTGGTCGGGTAGCGCACGACCACCGTACCCGGCGCGAGACCGTCGGTCACCTCCGCGTCCCGGCCGTTGCGGTGCCCGATGGCCACGCGGCGGAGGCGCGCGATGCCATCCACGATCGTGAATACGGCCCAGCCGTCACCGTCGCGGAAGACCGCGCTCGAAGGTACCTTGAGGACATCCGTGCCCGCCCAGACGACGATGCGCGCAAGCACCCGATAGCCGTCGCCGAGACGGCCGAGCGGGTCGACGGGGTCCATCACCACGTTCACGCGCTGCTCCTCGATCCCGAGTGCCGAGACCTTCGTGAACGCGTAGGGCTCCACCGTGCGCACCTTCGCGGCCAGGGGTGCGTCGCCACCCCATTCCTCGAGGCGTGCCGATGCACCCGGCCGGATCTTCACGGCGTCACTCGAGAGCACGTCGGCCACGATCTCGAATCGTGTCGGGTCGCCGATCATGACGAGGGGCGTACCCGCCGCCACGGTCCGTTCGCTCTTCTCGAGCACGCGCAGCACATGGCCGCCGACCGGGGATTTCAGCGCGATGTGTCGCGGCGCGCGGCCGTCGCTGCCGGGAATCGCGAGGAGTGTCGCCCGGGCCGCCGACAGCTCGGACCGTGCGGCGGTCGCGCGGGCTTCCGCGGCCGACACGGCGGCGGCGGCCGTGACCCGCGCGGTGCGCGCCTTCTCGACCATCTCGTCCGCGACGAACGCTTCGCGTGCGAGGCGCTCCATCCGCGCCTCCTCGCTCTTCGCCTGCCCGAGTTCGGCGCGTCCGTGCCGGACGTTCTGCAACGCCTCGCGCACGAGTGCCTCGGCCGCCGCGACGCGGGCGAGGGCTTCCTCGCGCGTGCGGGGATCCAGCGGGACGGGCTCGATTTCCGCAACGGTCTGGCCTGGACGTACGGTGTCGCCGTCGTCGAGATCGATCCGCACCATGCGGCCGGAGACAGGTGCGTTGATCACGTACCGGTCGTGCACGCGGACCTCGCCCTCCTGATCGACCGTCACCGACATCGGTCCCCGACCGGCCGTGGCGACGTCGACGACGAGCGGTCGGGGACGAAAGATCAGCCATCCGAGGGCCAGCACCAGGAGCAGGGCGGCCACGGCGATCGCGCGATGGCGCCAGACGGCGGAGGAAGCGGTTCTATTCACGGCTCTTCAGGACGGCAACGAGATCGAGGTGGCGCACGCGCCAGGCCACGGCGAGACCCGAGACGACCGCGGCGAGCACCACGGTCGCACCGGCGTACCCGTAGGTGGTGGCCTCGAGCGCGAGCGGCAGGCGGTACAGGTCGGTTTCCAGCAGGTGGGCGAGCCAGCCGCAGAGCGCGTAGCCGATCAGCAGGCCCGCTGGAATGCCGATTGCGGTGAGGACCGCCTGCTCGCCGAGGAGGATCGCACTCACTTCGCCGCGGGTGAACCCCAGCACGCGCAGGCTCGCGAGCGTCGTGGCCTGTTCCGAGAGCGCAATGCGGGCGCCGTTGTAGACGACACCCGCCGCGATCGTGCACGCGAACGCGATCAGGATCGTGACGGAGATGCGGATGTTCTCCGCGATCGTGGCGAGAAAGCTCCGGATCGTCGCCTCCCGCAGCGTGACACCCGAGACCGCGGGCAGGTGCTTCAGGCGGTCGTAGAGTTCGCCGAGGCGGTCGTGGTCCACCCGCAGGTAGGCACCCGTGTATCCCGGTCCTTCCCCCATGAGCCGCGAGAGCTCGTCCCGCTCCAGGTACACGAACAGCCCGATCGGTTCGTCGACGACGGCGGCCACCTGCACGTGCACCTGCCGTCGTCGCCGCTCGAGGAAGTCCAGCTCGACGCTCGCCCCCGCGTGCGTGCGCAGGATCCGCGCGAGGCTCGCGCTCAGGACGGCACCGTTCGCGGGAACGGGAATCTCCGCGCCTCTCGCGTCCACGATCCGGTGCAGCTCGCCGTCGCGCCTGAGGCCCATCACCGTCACGCGCTTCCAGCGCGGACCGTTGCGCACGTTCGCGACGGTGACCCGCATCGCCTCGACGCGGGTGACGCCGGGCAGGTGCGCGAGATCCTGCTCGACCGACGGGCCGCGGGCCTCGCGCAGCGCCACGCGCACGTCGTCCCGGCGAGCCTCCCGGAACTGCAGGCGAACGGTCTCCTCGAGCGCGTCCAGTCCGAACTGCCCGACGACGAGCAGCGCACAGGAGAAACCGACCGCGAGGATCGCCGCCACCGCACGCAGGGGGCGGCGTTCGAGGGCGCGCAGCCACATGCGCGCAACGGGCGTGAGCAGCGAGGCGAGCCCCAGGCGTTCGAGCAGCAGCGGCCGGTAGGTGGGGGGCGACTCGCTGCGCATGGCCTCGGCCGGTGGCAGTGCGAGTGCGCGCCGCAGTGCCGGCCACGCGCCCGCCACGGCCGCTGCCACCGCGATCGCGACGACGAGCGCGATGTTGCGTGCCGACAGTTCGAACGCGAGTGTCGGAAAGTGGAAGAAGCGCTGGTACATGGCGGCGAGCCCGCCGCCGAACCAGTCGCCGAGTGCGACGCCGGCGGCCGCGCCGGCCACCACGGCCGCCAGTGCGAGCTTGAGATAGTGCGCCGCGATGCGCCCGTCCGGATAGCCGAACGCCTTCAGCACCCCGATCTGGCCCCGCTGGAGCGCGATCAGGCGCATGAGCACGTTGTGCACGAGGAACGCGGCCACGGCCAGGAATATCGCGGGCACGACGATGCCCGTCACGCGGTCCTGCCGTATCTCGCCGTCGAGCATCGCATGCGACACCTGCTCGTCCCGTCCGTATGCACCCGGACTGCCGTAGGGGCGCAGGATCTCGTCGACGCCGTCGATCACGGATCGTTCGTCGGCCCCCGGCGCGAGCCGGATCGCGACGCTGTTGAAGCCGTCCCGCATGTCGAGCGCGGAGCCCAGGGCCGTGCGTGTCATCCAGACGACCCCGTAGCGACGGTCGTCGGGGAACACGCCGGCCCCCCCGATCACGTACACGAATTCGGGCGAGTTCGCGATGCCCGCGATGCGCAGGGACTGCCAGCGCCCGTTGATCACGGCCGCGAGCGTGCCGCCCGGCCTCAGCCCGTGGGCGTGCGCGAAGGACTCACTGACCAGCACCTCGTCCCGCGCATCGGGCTCCGGGTACCGGCCGGAACGGATGAACACGTCGTTCAGCAGCGGACGCCCCTCGTCGGGTACCGAGACGACGAGCGCGGTCGCGGGGTCCGTGAAGTCCGGGACGTCGAGCGTGACCTCCTGCACGATCCGGTCGTCGACCGAGGCGACGCCCGACACGGCCCGCAGGCGCGGCAGCAGGGTCACGGGCGCCCGCGTGAGGGTCGCGAAGACGTCCGCGAACCGGAACCGGTCGTAGTAGTCCGCACGGGCCCGCACGAGCGCGTCGTAGGCGCTCTGCATCGTCACGAAGACCGCCACGCCGCAGCACGCGACCACCGCGACCGCGGTGAGGTGCCCGCGCATGCGCCAGAGGTCGCGCACGAGCTTGCGGTCCAGGGTCACCACGCGAGGTCCTCCGGACTCGCCCGGGTGGCGTTGACCTCCACGGCCACGATGCGCCCGCTGGAGATCCGGATCACCCGGTCCGCCATGCGTCCGATCGCGGCGTTGTGGGTGATGAGCGCGATGGTCGTGCCCAGTTCCGCGTTGACGTGCCGGAGCACGTCGAGCACGACCTTTCCGGTCGCGAAGTCCAGCGCGCCCGTGGGTTCGTCGCAGAGCAGGACGTCGGGCCGTTTCGCGATCGCTCGCGCGATCGCCACGCGCTGCTGCTCACCGCCCGAGAGCTGCGCCGGGAAGTGGTCGAGCCGCTCCCCGAGGTCCACCAGCGCGAGCGCGGCGTCGGGCTTCATGGGGTGCTCCGCGATGTCCGTCACGATCGAGACGTTCTCGCGCGCGGTGAGACTCGGGATCAGGTTGTAGAACTGGAACACGAAGCCCACGTGCTCCCGCCGGAACGACGTGAGCAGTTCTTCCGGGGCGTTCGCCAGATCGTGGTCGAGATACCGGACCTCGCCGGCCGTGGGCGTGTCCAGACCGCCGAGGATGTTGAGGAGGGTCGACTTGCCGCTGCCGGACGCGCCGAGCAGCACGACCAGTTCGCCCGCGTAGAGGTCGAGGTCCACGCCGCGCAGAGCGTGCACTTCGACCTCGCCCATGCGATAGGTCTTCGACACCCCGCGCAGGCGGAACACCGCCTGCGCGGAGGGGGCTGCAGAGGGGAGGGGTCCGTTGGTCACGTGCGGATCCTGTCGGAACCGCACGAGAATCACCCGGCCGGCACGTGCCCGGGTTGATCCAGCGCAAATGCCGGGGGTGTCGGCCGGGAAAGACTCAGCCGGCCGTGGTCATGGGCAGCGAGCCGTCCCGGGCCCATTCGGAGAGCGACGCGTCGTAGAGCCGCACGCCGCGGTGGCCGAACATGGTGAGCAGCATGGTGATGCTGGACGCGGCAATGCCGCCGCCGCAGTAGGTGATCACCTCGGGCTTCGCGAGGTGGTCGGCCAGCATCCCCCGCAGTTCGTCGAGCGGCCGGAAGGTGTTGTCCGCGCGGACCACGTTCGACGCGGCGACGTTGATGCTGCCGGTGATGTGGCCGGGCCGGCCGTAGTTGGTCGTGCCGCCGCCGGCGTGCTGCTCGGGGCGCAGCGCATTGACGACGCAGGCCCCGGATTCGCGGACCGCCTTCAGGACGTCGTCGCGGTCCGCGACGAGATCGGGGTCGAAGCGCGCCGTGAAGACCTGGCGGGCCCGCGCCTTGCCGGAACCCGTCTCGACCGCACGTCCGTCCGCGACCCATTTCTGGAAACCACCGTCGAGCACCACCGCACGCTCGTGGCCGAAGACCCTGAGCATCCACCAGAGCCGCGTGGCCCACCAGTGGAAGGCCGTCGCGTAGCAGACGACCAGCGTGTCGTCACCGACCCCGAGGCGCGCCATGACCGCGGCGAACTGCTCGGGCGGCGGCAGCATGAAGTGGGTGTCCTTCGACCGGTCCGAGATCTCGCCGTCGATGTCGACGAACTGCGCGCCCGGGATGTGTCCCTTCTCGAAGTCCGCCCGGCCCGACACGACGTCGTAGGGCTCGTCGGGCGTCGGATCGACGGGGCGCGGCAGAAGGTGCGTGGTCGCATCCAGCACGACCACACCCGGATCGCCGAGGTGATCGGCGAGCCACTGTGCGGAAACGATGAAGCCGGACGCGGCGCTGGCGTCGTTCATGGGTCTGACTCCCTTGCAGGTCTAGTTGGCCGGATTGCCGATTTTGCGTGTGCGGTGCGTGCGAGGCAACTTCCGGGGCACCCCGAAATCTCCGGCCGTGAACCCGCATGTCTCTGATTAGAGGATCTATTTGTAACCCGGAGTGGACAGGGCATGCCCCAATTAGGTTCAATAACGCTTTTGTGAGGGCAGCAGGCCCGGGCGGCCGACGCCGAGCGCGGCGCGATCCGGCCCATTTCCAGGGGGACCTCGTTAACATGGACGACTACACCGCGGCATTCGAACGGCGCTACAACAATCGCGCAGCGGTGCCGGAGTATGCCCAGCACTTCGACCGGTGGACCCGGCTGTCGAAGAGTGCCCGGGACGAACTCGACAGCGATCTCGACATCCCCTATGGCGATCACCCGATGGAGAAGGTCGACATCTTCCGCGCCGAGGGGCGCAGTCGGGCGCTTCTCATCTTCATCCACGGGGGGTACTGGCGTTCGCTGGACAAGCGGGATCACTCCTTCATCGCGAACGAGTTCGTGAAGCACGGGGTCACTGTGGCGATGCCCAACTACGCGCTCTGCCCGTCGGTCACGATCGAGGAGATCGTGCAGCAGATGCTCAAGGCCACGTCCTGGCTCTACCGGACGGGCAGCCGCTACGGCGCCTTCGGCAACAGCACCTACGTGGCGGGCCATTCCGCGGGCGGACACCTGGCCGCGATGATGGCGGCCGCGCAGTGGCCCGAGTACTCGCCGGACCTGCCGGACAAGGTGGTCGAGGGTGCCCTGTCGATCAGCGGGCTCTACGATCTCACCGCGCTTCTGAACGTGCCGAGCGTCAATACGGACGTGCGGCTCACGGAGGAGTCCGCGATCAAGTGCAGCCCCGCGTTCATGCCCCCTGCGACCGATGCCCCGTTCTACGTCACGGTCGGCGGCAGGGAGATCGAAGGCTTCCAGCAGCAGCACGCCCTGATCCGTGAACGCTGGGCGCAGGTGATCGCCGAGGACGTCCCGTGCCCGCGCGACAACCACTTCAGCATCCTCGAGACCTTCGCGAATCCGGATTCCGAACTGTTCCGCGCGGCCCTGCGCATGATGAAGATCGCGTAGACGCCGTTGCTCCGCGGCTGACCGGCCCGGTCGCCGCAGGCACGAAGACCCCTCTGCGGAGGGGTCTTTCGTTTTTCGGGTCCGTTCCGCTTGCTCCTCGCGACAGACTGTACAAGAATACAGTATGGTCATGAAACTCCACGACGGGCGGGGCGGCGGACCCGCCAGGGGACGCGGCGCGACCTGCAACCCCGAAGGCCGGTTCGAGTCCGTCCTGCGCCAACCCTGGGACGACGGCTGGGCACGGGATCCGGACGACGACGCGCCCCGTGCGGTGCGCACGGTCGTCACGCACGAGACCGCGCGCGGCATCCTCTCGCGCAACGATTCGCCGGACGTTCCGTTCAGCCAGTCCGTCAATCCGTATCGCGGCTGCGAGCACGGCTGCATCTACTGCTACGCGCGGCCGAGCCACGCCTATCTCGGCCTGTCTCCGGGGCTGGACTTCGAGACCCGGCTCTTCGCGAAGGTGAATGCGGCGTCCCTCCTGCGCGAGACGCTCGCGAAGCCCGGATACCGGTGCGAACCCATCGCGCTCGGGGCGAACACCGACCCCTATCAGCCCGTCGAACGCCCGCTCGGCATCACGCGGGAGGTACTGGAAGTGCTCGCCGCGTGTCGGCACCCGTTCACCATCGTCACGAAGAACGCCGGCGTCCTCAGGGACATCGACCTCCTCGCCCCGCTGGCCGCGGAGGGGCTGTGCCGTGTCCACGTGAGCGTGACGACGCTCGACCACGGCCTGGCCCGCCGCCTGGAACCCCGTGCGAGCAGCCCCGCGCGACGGATCGAGGCGATCGGTGCACTGACCGAGGCGGGGGTGCCCGCGGGCGTCCTCGTCGCCCCGGTGATCCCGTTCCTCACCGACGACGGCGTGGAACACGTGCTGGAAGCCGCCGCGGCCGCCGGCGCGGTCACCGCGGGCTTCGTGCTGCTGCGCCTGCCCCACGAGATCGGCGACCTGTTCCGCGCCTGGCTCGACCACCACTACCCCCTGAAGGCGGCGCACGTCGTGCAGCGCCTCGCTGCGATGCGTGGCGGGCGCGAGAACGACCCCCGGTTCGGATCGCGGATGACGGGGGAGGGTGAACTCGCACGGCTGCTCGCCGCACGCTTCGGGAACGCGCGGCGTCGCCTGGGCCTGGCCGGCGCGGTTCCGCCGCTCGACTGCAGCCGGTTCCGGCCACCGTCGTCCGGGGGGCAACTCGACCTGTTCTGACGGCGCGGCCGCGGGCCGCGGGTCCCCGTCACGGCGCATAATCCGGCAGGGACGGACCCGTTCGCGGGTGGAAGACGACAACGGACAACGACTCACGGGAGAGCCCGGGACCATGCAGCGCCTCTGTACCTGCGCCTCCCTGCCGGAGGCCCACATGTTTCGGGACCTGCTCGCGCAGGCGGGCATCGAGGTGCACGTCTTCAACGAGAATGCGCAGGGAGGGCTGGGCGAGATTCCGTTCACCCACGCGTACCCGGAACTCTGGCTGCGCGAGGCATCGGACGAGACGCGCGCGCGGGAAGTCCTGCGCTCGCTCGAGAGCCAGTCGCGGCGGCCCGATCGGACCTGCCGCGCCTGCGGGGAGGTCAATCCCGGGGCGTTCGACGTGTGCTGGCGTTGCGGAGAGAGTCTCTGAACGGTCTCCGGCCCGGCGTCGCCACGGGCAGCGGGACCGGTCGTCCGACCTTGTCCATTCGGGTGCGCAGGCACCATTTCAGGGCATCGCCGCCCAGGGTCGTTTCCGGTCCTCCTCACGCCGCTCCGCCTTGCGGGAAGTCCCGGTCCGGTCCGGACAGTGGCACCGCGTGCCATTGCGGCCCGCACGCTTCCCGTCGGCAACATCCTTCCCGCCACCCGATGCGGGCTCGCGCCAGCCGGGTGGCATATCCGTTGCACGGGAGGGCAGACGGTCGCGAAGGCGTCGGGGGGGCTGCTCCCTGGCTCGAGGCGCGACCACGGACAGTCGTTGCGGAGTCGTCATGATGACAAGGGAATCGGAGCGGGAGTCGGTCGGCCCGGCACCCGGGAGCGTCGAGTTCGCGCTCGCCGGAGCGGATCCGGTCCGTGCGCGCGTCGGGATTGCCAGCCGGTCGGTCCCGGGCAAGTGGAACGAGGATCGGGTCGGTGTCGCATGTCCTGCAGCGGACGAACTCGCGTCCCACGGGCTCGCGATCGCGATCGCCGACGGCGTCGGCGGTGACGGTTCCGGCGGGCAGGCCGCCGCGCTGGCGGTGAACGCCGTGCTCAGGGATTACTACGCGACGGCCGCGAGCTGGACGCCCGCGAAGGCGCTCGACCGCGTGCTCCGGAGCTGCAACGACTGGCTCTGGGCCCAGAACGCGCGCCGGCGCGACGCGGACGGTGCGCTCACCACGCTGTCCGTCCTGATACTCAGGTCCGATCACTACTACCTAGCCCACGTGGGCGACACGCGCGTGTACGTGCGACGCGACGACGCACTCAAGCAGCTCACGACCGACCACTGCTGGCCGCGGCACGACCTGCGTCACGTGCCCAAGCGGGCACTCGGCCTCGACACCCACCTCGTGGTCGACTTCGCCGACGGACCCTGCAGGTCGGGCGACCGCTTCCTGCTCGCGACCGATGGCGTCTGGGAGGTGCTCGGCGACGACGCGCTTGCCCGGGTCCTGCTCGAGTGCGGCGAACCCCAGGGCGTCGCGGACGTGCTCGTGAGTCAGTCCCTCGATCGCCAGAGCCGGTACATGGGCCGCAACGATGCGTCGGTCGCCTGTGTCGCGCTCGGACCCTGACGGGGAGGTCGTCCGTCCGCGTGCGGGCCCCGCGCGCGCATTCCGGGTCGCCGTGCGGCCGTCCGGCCGCCGGTAATTGCGTGAACGCGGCCGCGCGCATGCTGTCGCAGCAGGTAAGTCGTGACACCTGATCCGTGCCGCGGGCACGGATCGGTCGCTCATCGACCGTCTATGGTCCGGGTGATGTCCATCCGCTAGAATCGGCCGGACTGAACGACGTAACCCGAACAAAACTCCCGCTCAGAGAGGTTTTCACAATGGAACACAAGCTCCCGGACTTGCCGTACGCGATGGACGCGCTCGCGCCCCACATCTCGAAGGAAACGTTCGAGTTCCACTACGGCAAGCATCATCAGGCCTACGTCACGAACCTGAACAACCTCATCAAGGGCACCGAGTTCGAATCGCTGTCGCTCGAGGAAATCATCCGCAAGTCCTCCGGCGGCGTCTTCAACAACTCGGCGCAGGTTTGGAATCACACGTTCTTCTGGAACAGCATGAAGCCGCGCGGCGGCGGTGCGCCCGCCGGCGCGCTGGCCGATGCCATCGGCAAGAAGTGGGGGTCGCTCGATGGCTTCAAGGAGGCGTTCACGAAGAGCGCGGTCGGCAACTTCGGCTCGGGCTGGACGTGGCTCGTCCGGAAGACCGACGGCAGCGTCGACATCGTGAACACGAGCAACGCGGGCACGCCCCTCACGGGCTCGGACAAGGCGCTCCTCACGATCGACGTCTGGGAACACGCCTACTACATCGACTACCGCAACGCCCGGCCGAAGTTCGTCGAGGCGTATCTCTCCAGCCTCGTGAACTGGGATTTCGCGGCAGCGAACTTCGGCTGAGTTCCGGCAGCCTCGACCCCCGAAAGGGCCATCGCCGATGGCCCTTTCTTCTTTTCGGACCCGCCCGGCAGGGGCGCCGCGGGCTCGTCGTTCAGATCACCGGACATCGCGTTTTCCCCACACTGGGGTAAAGTTCTTCCGTCGAGCGACGTTACCTCCGTGGACCGAGTCCAGCGCGAATCCGACAAATCGTGCCCGCCCAGCCCATTGACAGACACAAGCACGGTCTGCACGCGACCCTGAACACCCGCTGGTTCCGCCATGCCGTCGCCATGGCCATCTTTGCAGCCGGTGCGACGTCGAGCGTAATCGTCCGCACGGAGGAACGCCGCGCGGTCGAGGAGAGCTTTCGCGATCACTTCCTCGGTGCCGCGGGCGAGGTGACGCGCCGCGTGGAACAGCGACTGGCGGCCGAGGAACAGATTCTGCGCGGGGTAGTGGCCCACCTCGTCGCGAACGGTCCGGACGCCGAAGTCCGCGGCTGGCGGCGTTACACGGCGCAGCTCGATCTCGCGCGGCGCCATCCGGAGTCGGCCGGAATCGCACTCCTTCAGGTCGACGGTCGCGTGGCGGGGCGCGGTCCGGTCACGTATCACGTCCTGCAGGTCGACACGCCCGGCCCCCGCCGCCCGGCCTTCGCGATCGCCTCCCCGGAGGCAGAACGCCGCGCCGCGCTGGCGCGCGCGCTCGGCGAAGGTGACGTCGCCTCGACCGGCATTCTCGATCTCTCCACCGGCGAGCAGCCATCCTCGTCCCCGGGTCTCGTGTTCTTCGTGCCGGTCGGCCCGGCGGGGCGGGGTTCCGCCGCTTCCGCCGACGGCGCCGGCGCCCTGGTGCTGGCCGGCAGTGTGCTCCTTCGACCGCTGCTCACCGACGTCCTCGGCCAGACGGCTGCCCTCGGTCGCGTGACGCTGCGCGCGGCGTCGGCGCCGCACGGTGAACGCATCGTCGATGTGCGGCGCAACGCGGCGGACACGGGACCGGCGCGGTTCGACACGTCCGTCCCGATCGAGCAGGGCGGCCGCCGATGGATGCTCGGTTTCGCGTCGGATCGCCAGTTCGACCAGGCGTGCCTGAAGGCACTGCCGGGGCGCGTCCCGGTGCCCGGCCTCGCGACGTCGCTCGCCTTCGCGTGGCTCACGTTCGGCCTGCTCGCGGCACGTTCGCGCCGCCATACCGTCATCGCGGACGCGGTCTCGCGCAACGAGAAGCGGCTGCGAAAGTTCGCGGACGCCGCGCCGATCGTGATGTGGCGGCTGGACGACCAGATGAAGCTCACGTTCGCGAACCGCCAGGGCTACGAGGTCTTCGGGGTGCCGGACACCGCGGACTGGTCCGCGCAGTGGTTCGCTCAGGTCGAGCCCGACGACCAGGAAGCGATCCGCACGGAACTCGCCCTGTCTGCCCAGGCGCACCGGCCCATCCGGCTGCGATACCGCGCCCGGACAGCCTCGGGCGCCCTGCGCTCGTTCGAATCGCGTGGCGAACCCCTCTTCGACGAAGAGGGGCGCTTCGAGGGCTACCTCGGGACGACGTTCGACGTGACCGAGGAACGCGAACACGCGCAGGCGCTCGAGCGCGAGCGGGAGGCGGGGCGTGAGCTGCTCGCGACCGTGCTCGACGCGCTCCCGGTGCCGGTACTCGCGAAGGACGCGGAGTCCCGCTGGGTGCTGCTCAACGAGGCGGCGCTCGCGATGCACGGCTGGACACGGGATCAGGTCATCGGCCGTACCGATCGGGAAATATTCCCGCCCGAACGTGCGGAGCGCTACCTCGCCGAGGACCGTGCACTCCTCGATGGGGGCGAGGACCTCACGGTGGAGGAACCGCAGTACGTCGCGAACCGGGGGGCGGGGGTCTGGATCGTGAAGTCGAAGCGGTGCGTGTCGCTGCCGGACGGCCGCCGGCTGATCGTGGGGGCGCACGTCGACATCTCCGAGCGGCGCCGGGCCGAGCAGGAGACCGAGCGGAGCCGGGCGTTCCTGGACGCGATCCTCAACACGATTCCGCACCAGGTGTACGTCAAGGACGAGAAGCATCGCTGGGTCCTCGTGAACCGTGCGGGCTGCGCGAGACTCGGACGCAGCGCCGACGAGATCCTCGGGCGCACGGACGCCGAGTTCATGCCCGCGGACGTCGCGATACTCAACGAGCAGGAGAACACCGCGCTGCTCGCCACCGGGCAGACGCTGAGAACCGAGCGCGAGCAGTGGACGGGGACGGGCGGCCGTGCGTGGATGCTGAAGACGAAGTCGCGACTCGTTCTCGCTGACGGGACACGCTACGTGGTGGGCGTGATGATCGACACCACGGCGCAGCACGACGCCGCGCTCGAGGTGGAGCGCAGCCGGGCGTTCCTGAGCCGGCTGCTGGACGCGCTGCCGCACGGTGCGTTCGTGAAGGACGCCCGCCACCGCTGGATCTTCGCGAACAGGGCTTTCGGCGAGATGATCGGTGCCGACGCGGCCTGGATGGTCGGCCGTGGCGACGAGGATCTGTACGCCCCGGAAGTGGCGGCGCGCTACCGTGCGGAGGACGATAGCGTGCTGCACGGCGGCGCGCCCTTCCGCGAGGAGCAGCAGCTCGTCACGCCGGACGGTGCGGGCCGCTGGGTGATGAAGCACAAGGTTCGCGTGATCGACCCGGAGGGCGTGCCCCTGATCGTCGGCACGGTGGTCGACGTGTCCGACCAGAAGCGCACCGAGAACACGCTGAAGCGGGTGACGCAGCGCCTGCGACTGATGAACGCCTTCTCGGACGGTGACGCGCAGCGCATGGATCTCCCGGAACTCGCGCGGCGGATCGTCGACGGCCTCGTGCGACTGTTTCCGGACCTCACGGTGCGCTTCCACGAGTTCTCCGGTCCGGACGCTGGTGCGACGGAGCTGGCCGTCGCGGGCGCGGACATGCCGGATGCCGGCGCCGGTGGTTCCCGCGGCGCGGTCTCGATTCCCGGGCCGTTCCGCCGGATGCTCGCGCAGGCCCGTCTCGTCAGCATCGCCGACGCCGAGCAGGACGCACTCGCCGCGGCCCACCGCGAGGCCTTCCGGTCCCGGGGCGTGCGTGCGGTGCTCATGGCGCCCGTATCCGCGGACGGTCACCTCCGGGGCGTGGTGAGTCTGGAGGCCGGGCACGCCCACGGCTGGAAGTCGGAGGAGATCTCCATCGTGCTCGAGGTCGTGGAAGCGGCGACCACCCTGCTCACGAACCAGATCCTCGAGCAGGTTCGCGAGCGGGCCGGGACTGCGCTTCGCGACAGCGAGGCGACGCTGCGGGCCGTGATCTGGGCGTCGGAGCTCGGCGTCTGGCAGTGGGAAGTCGGCAGTCCGGAGGTCATGTTCTCGGGGCAGTACAAGGCGCAGCTCGGGTTCTCGGAGGACGAGTTCCCCAACACGCTCCGTGCCTGGGAGGAACGGCTCCATCCCGATGACCGGGATCGGACGCTCGCGACGCTCCGGCAGACGCTCGAGTCCGAGTCGACGCTCTACCACGTGGAGTTCCGCCTGCTCCACAAGGACGGCAGCTGGCGCAATCTGGTGTCACGCGCGCAGGTGCAGCGCGACGCGCAGGGTCGTGCGACGCGGCTCGTGGGCGGCCACATCGACATCACCGAGTTCCGTCGCGTGCAGGACGCGCTGCGTCGCCACCGGGACGAACTCGAGCAGGAAGTCGCGAGTCGCACGAAGGAGCTTCTCGACGCGAAGATCGCGGCCGAGGAAGCGAATCGCGCGAAGTCCGAATTCCTCGCGAACATGACGCACGAGCTGCGCACGCCGATGCACGCGATCCTCTCCTTCTCGCGACTCGGTCGCGAGCGGCTCCCCGCCCACCCGGGTGGCGGCGACAAGATCGGTGTCTACCTGGACCGGATCAACACGAGTGGCGAACGGCTCCTCACCCTCGTGAACGACCTGCTCGATCTCTCGAAGCTCGAGGCCGGCAAGATGCGATACGACTTCGCCACGCACGACCTCCGCGACATCGTCGACGCGGCCGTGATCGAACTGTCCGCGCTCGCGCGCGACAAGCACGTCACGCTCGAGATGCCCGACGGCTATCTGCCCGAACCGGTCTGGTGCGACAGCGTCCGGATCGGGCAGGTCGTGCGCAATCTCGTCGGCAATGCGATCAAGTTCACGCCCGGCGGCAGTGCGATCCACCTCGAATTCCGGGCGGCCGAGCTCGATGTGGCCGGTGCCTTGCACCCGGTCGCGGCATGCCGGTTCACGGTGCGCGACGAAGGGGTCGGGATTCCCGAATCCGAACTCGAGGACGTGTTCGAGAAGTTCGTGCAGAGCACGTCCACGAGCAGCGGTGCCGGAGGGTCGGGCCTCGGCCTCACGATCTGTCGCGAGATCGTCACGCAGCATGCGGGACGGATCTGGGCGGAGCCGAATCCGGCGGGCGGCACGTGCTTCGTCGTCGTGCTCGCCCGCGAGCCCCTGTCTGCGGCTCGCCTCGACGACGGCTCCGCCGCGCAGCGAGTGGCCTGAAAGGGTGTCCGTGACCGCGCGCGAGACCGGCGATTTCGTGGCGGACCAGCCGGACCGCCCGGCGTCGATGGCGCGGGTGCCGCCACGCAGGCCGGCGGTCGCGTGGATCGTGTTCGTCACGCTCCTGACGCTCACGGTCCTGATCGCGCTGGCTCTGCGGCACGATAACACGCGCTTCGACCGGCTGCGTTTCGACACGCAGGTCCGTCAGGTCCATCAGCGATTCGAGGGGGAACTCGCGGCGATCGAGCAGGTCACGCGCAGCGCGGCCGAGACCTTCGCGCTCGGGCCGGACCTCACGGAGGCGCAGTGGACGGCCTTCATGCGGAGCCTGCGTCTCGCGGAGGCTGGCACCACCGCCATCACGGGCGTGGGATTCATGCCGCGCGTGCCGCGCCCGGAACTCGGACGACACGAAGCCTCCATGCGTCGCAAGTATTCCGGGTACCGGGTCTGGCCTGCCGGCGACCGTGCCGTCTACTACCCGCTCACGCTCACCTACGAGCCGCAGGGGCAGGGCCGACAATCCCCGATCGGCTACGACGCCGCGAGCGACGCGTCACGGCGCGCGGCGCTCGACCGCGCGCTGGAGGAACGTGACATCGCGTATTCCGGCATCGTGCACCTGCACCGCCGGGATCCGCAGACCGCAGCACCACTCACCGACAGCGAGCCGGCCGTGCTGCTGTACGCGCCGGCATTCACGCGTGACGACCGCGGCGCGATCTCGTCGCACGTCGGCTACGCGGTCACCGCGATCCGGCTCGATGCGCTCGTGCAGTCCGTGCTCGGGCAGCGTGGCGCCGGGATGGCGCTGACTCTCCGCATCCCGGGAGGCAGGACGACGTCCGTGTCGTTCGGGCAGCGCTCACCGTCCGGGGTGCGCGAGACACTCGACAGCCGGCGTGCCGGCGACGTCTGGAAACTCGACGTCGCTCCCTCGCGCGCGTTCGCGATCGCGGAGCGGATCTCGGCGGTGGACGTTCTCGCGACGGGGCTGGTCATTTCCCTGGTCGCCTTCTGGCTGGTGCGGCGGCTCGAACGCCGCCGCGCGGAAGCAGAGCGTGCGCAGGAGCACGCGCGCGATCAGCTGCAGATCGCGCGCGAGCGCTACCGGCTCGCGGTGACCGCCGGTGGCGCGGGCATCTGGGAATGGGATCTCGTGTCTGGACGGCTCTACTGCAGCAACGACTTCCTCGCGCTGCTGGAACTCGACCCCGCCGCATTCGACATGGCTCCGGACGAACTCGGCGAAGGCCACTTCCTGACCCCGCGCGCGTTCGAGGATTTCGACACCCGGCTCCACCCGGAGGATAGGGTCGCGCGCGAACGCGCCCTGCTCGCGCTCATGCGGGACGACGTGCCTCTGGACATCGTCCTGCGGGTTCGCACCCGTGCGGGCGCGTACCGCGAGTATCGAGTCCAGGGTCGTGCGGTCCGGGACGCAGACGGGCGCGCGACGCGCTGTCTCGGCACCATGACCGACGTGTCGCACACGCATGCGCTCGAACGGCGGCTCGAAGCGGCCCGCACGCTGCTCGACACCGTGCTGAATGCCGTGCCCTATCCCGTCGTCGCGAAGGACGCCGACTTCCGGATCGTCGCGGCGAACGATGCCACCTGCGCCTTTCTGGGCATCGAGCGGGAGCGGCTCGTCGGCCACGACGACTTCGAGCTCTACCCCGACCGCGCGGCCGCGAACCGCAGGGAGGACGAGGACGTGTTCGCGTCGGGCGAGCCGCTCGTCGTGGACGAACGGCACGAGCGTGCGGACGGGGCGGTCCGGTGGCTCACGAAGACGAAGACCCCCGTATCGATGCCGGACGGCGGGCGGATGCTCGTGGCGACGTTCGTCGACGTCACGGCCAGGCAGGAGGCGCACGACGCCGCCCGTCGTTCGCGGGACTTCCTCGATGCGGTACTGCAATCGGTCCCCGTCGGCGTGGCCGTCAAGGATGCGGCAGGGCGCAACATCGTCGTGAACGCGGAGATGCTGCGTTTCTCGGGCCAGGCTGCGGAACGCGTCGTGGGTCGGACGGATCACGAGATCTTCGGGCCGGAGACCACGGCGCGGAATTTCTCCCAGGACGCCGCCCTGATGGCCGTGCTCGGGGAGTCGAGTTTCGAGGAACCCTATTCGGTGGACGACGGGGATCCGCACTGGGTGCTCAAGCGCAAGCGCGCCTTCCGCCTCGCCGACGGGACGACCTATCTCGCGGTGTCGGTCGTCGACATCGACGACCGCAAGGCCGCCGAGGCGGAGATCGAGCGCGGCCGCGCGTTCCTCGAACTGGTTCTGAACGCGATCCCGAACCCGATCGTCGTGAAGGACGAGCAGTTCCGCTGGCTGCTCGTGAACGATGCGTTCGCCGAGTGGATCGGCGTGAACCGTCGCGAAGTGGCGGGCCTCACCGATTTCGAGCTGATTCCCGCGGACGCCGCCCAGCGCACGCGGAGCGAGGACCGACAGATCCTGGACACCGGCGTCACGCTGATGGCGGAGGTGCATTCGAGCGTCGGCGGGGGCGAACGCCGGTGGCGCCTCAAGACGAAATCGGTCATCCGGACCGCCGAAGGCCAGCGTTACCTCGTGGGCGTGTCGACCGACATCGACGACCGGAAGCGTGCGGAACTGGAAGCCGTCGCGACCAGCCACCGGCTCGCACTGATGCAGCGTATCGCGGCGGGTGCCATGGCCGGCCTGCCCTTCGACGAGATCGTGTCCTTCACGGTGCAGGCGCTCGCGAAGCTCTTCGCGGGCACGCGCGTGAGCTACTGCGAGGTGGACGCACGGGGCCTGCAGCGGGTCCGCCACGCGGCCGGAGACAGCGCCGATCTCACGGTGGTGGTCGCGGAGCAGGACCTCACGGAATTGCCCGCCTACGCGGAAGCACTCCGGTCCGGGCACAGGATCGTCGTCGACGATGCGCGGCGCACCGATCTGCCCCCCGCGTCCCGCGAGATCGTCGACCGTTACGGGGTCGGCGCGCTGCTCGACGTGCCGCTCGTGCGTCGGGGCGTACTCGTGGGGTCGCTGCAGGCCGACGCGTTCTCGGCCCGTGCCTGGGCGCCGCACGAAGTGCGGGCGGCACAGGACGCGGTGTCCGCACTGGCCGCCGCGCTCGAGCACATCGAGACGCGTCGGGAGCGGGAACACGCGGAACGTTCCGTCCGCGAGGGCAAGGCATTTCTCGACGCACTGCTCGACTCGCTGCCGCAATGCGTGTTCGTGCGTGACGCGCAGGGTCGCATGGTGCTGGCCAACCGTTCCTTCTACGAGCTGATTCGGCGTTCGCCGGAAGACGTTGTCGGCCGGACCTCCACGGAGATCTTCGGCGATCGCGTGGGCGCGATTCTCGACCGCCAGGACCAGCGGGCCTGGAAGAGCGGAAGGATCGAGTATTTCGAGCAGCGCACGCTGGACGCCAGGATCGGCGTGGACTGGCTGCTCAAGTCGAAGTCGGCAGTCACGCTCGCGGACGGTCGGCGCTACCTGGTCTGCACGTCGGCCGACATTTCCGAGCGCAAGCGCGCGGAGCTCGATCTCGCGCACAGCCGCGAGTTCCTCGACGCCATCGTGAACGGACTGCCCCTGCCGCTGTTCGTGAAGGATCGGGACCACCGCTGGCTGCTCGTGAACGAGGCCGCGGCGAAGCAGTTCGGCCGGCCGCGGGAAGAGCTCATCGGTCGGAGCGATCACGATTTCCTGCCGCGTGACTACGCCGACGAGTCACGCGCGGACGAGGACCGACTGTGGGATTCCGACGAACGCATGTTCAAGGAGGCGCTGCTGTGCCTGCCCGGGCGCACGCCGATGTGGATCATGAAGACGAAGGTCACCGTGCGGCTCGGGGACGGTTCGCAGTACCTGATCGGCGCGAACCTGGACATCACCGCGAGGAAGCTCGCGGAGCAGCAGCTCGCCGCGCATCGCGAGCGGCTCGAGGTCCTGAACGTCATCGCATCCGCGATGGCGGAGCGCCGGCGCTTCGACGAGGTCACCGCGCTGGCCGTGCGGGACCTGTCGCGCATGCTCACGCCGATGCGGGTCGTGTACGGTGTGCTCGGGCCGGACGACGTGTTCCGGATCCTGCAGTCGGCGGTCGGCGGAGCACCCGAGCACGCCCCCGCCCTCTCCTTCGACCTGTCTCCGGCGACGGCGTCCCTGGCTGCCCTGCGTGAAGGAAAGTCCGTGGAGGTCGCGGACGTGGACGCCGACGACCCCGAAGCACGTGCTCACCGCGGCCGCATGCTCGCCACGAACGTCGGGGCCTTACTCGACACGCCGTTCCGTCTCGACGGCGGGGCCGTGGGCGTCCTCGCGATCAAGAGTCCGGCGCCGCACAGGTGGTCCGACGACGAGCGGGACACGGCGCGTCGCGTCGCCGAGTACCTCATGGTCGCCAGCATGAACGCAAATGCGGAGAAGCTCAGGACCGAAGCCGAGATCGCGCTGCGCCGTCACCGCGACGAACTGGAACGACTCGTCGACGCGCGAACCCGGGAGTTGCAGAAGGCAAAGGACACGGCCGAGGCCGCGAACCAGGCCAAGTCGATGTTTCTCGCGAACATGTCGCACGAGCTGCGTACGCCGATGCACGCGATCCTGTCGTTCTCGAAGCTCGGTGCGGACCGGCTGAGCGCTGACACGGCCGACGCCGGCAAGCTCGCGCAATACCTGGAACGCATCCAGCAGAGCGGCCGTCGTCTGCTCGCGCTGCTCAACGACCTGCTCGACCTCTCGAAGCTGGAGGCGGGTCGCATGAACTACGACTTCGGGCGGCACGATCTGCTCGAGGTGGCGGAAGGTGTCGTCGGCGAGCTCTCGGAGGTGGCGCACGAGCGCGGCGTCGTCGTCGAGACCCGCGTGGAGCAGGGGCCCGTACCGGCATGGTGCGACCCCGTGCGCATGGCCCAGGTCGTGCGCAATCTGCTCGGCAACGCGATCAAGTTCACGCCGGCGGGACGCCACGTGTACGTGACGGTGGGCTCCGATCACCTGGACGATGGCGAAACGCCCGCCGTGCGGCTGGCCATCGCGGACGAGGGAATGGGAATCCCGGACGGCGAATTCGAGGCCGTGTTCGACAAGTTCGTGCAGAGCAGCAAGACGAAGAGCGGGGCAGGCGGCACGGGCCTCGGGCTCGCGATCTGCCGCGAGATCGTGTCCCAGCACGGCGGCCGGATCTGGGCCGAGGCCGGTCCGGGGGGCGGTGCACGCTTCGTCGTGATCGTGCCGGCACGCGCAGGGGCTGCCGGGGTCGGAGAGCAGGGGGCGGCGTGAGGCCGGGGAACCCGGGGTGACAGGCGACGGGCCCCCACCCTGGCCCTCCCCCGCGAGCGGGGGAGGGAATCAGATGTGGATGTGCCTGCGCGCCTCCTCGCGCGAAGCGGAGGGAGCTGGGGTCGCGGGACGAAAAGTGCGTAGGGTGCGCAAGGCGCACCGGGCGGCGCCCCATCGCTCGCGGAGGTTTCGGGTGGGGAACGACGCATTGCGTTGTCCGCGTGGGCCGTGACCACCCACATGCCCGCGCTCCTCTCTCCGCTTGTGTGGGAGGCCGGGGGGATGGAAGGGCTGTCTCGTCAGCCTGCCCCTACCCTGACGCTCCCCTGCACGCGGAGGAGGGAATCAGATGCGGGATGTGCCTGCGCGCCTCCTCGCGCGACGCGGAGAGAGCTGGGGTGGCGGGGCGAAACGTGCGTAGGGTGCGCAAGGCGCACCGGGCGGCGCCCCATCGCTCGCGGACGTTTCGGGTGGGGAACAACGCATTGCGTTGTCCGCGTGGGCCGTGGCCCACCCACATGCCCGCGCTCCTCTCTCCGCTTGTGCGGGAGGCCGGGTGGGGGGCGAACGCCTCCTACCGTGTCCTGCGCACCGCCTCCAGCCCTTCGACCGCGTCGCCCGCCTTCACGCCGTGCCGGCGGAACCAGCCGAGATTGGTTTCGATCGCGTAGAGCGCGTTGCCGGCGGAGGGATGTGCCGTCTCGGTCATCGGCTGCATGTCCTCGACGTCGAGGATCCGGCCGTCGGCCCCGATGAACGCGACCGACAGCGCGATGACGGTATTCTTCATCCACATGGCCTGAGGCGACGGCCGGTCGAAGATGAACAGCATGCCGCCGTCCCCGGGCAGTTCGCTCCGGTACATGAGTCCCACGCGCCGTGTGTCCGGCGTGTCGGCCAGTTCCACGCGCAGCGCGTGACCCTTGATCCGCAAGGGAAACGTGAGGAGCGGGTCCGCG
Organism: Betaproteobacteria bacterium; assembly: GCA_016125475.1. Classification (GTDB taxonomy): domain Bacteria; phylum Pseudomonadota; class Gammaproteobacteria; order Burkholderiales. The sequence continues at coordinate 6,672 of WGLR01000014.1, read as the reverse complement.
TGGGCGAGCGGCGCAACCGTGCACGCGAACAGGACGGTCGTCATCAAGAGACGTTGCCGGACGGCCGTTAAGGCTACGATGACCGTGAAAAGCCGCCCGACGAGGGCGGTGCCGAGATCCCGGAAAGACACCACGCGCATGCATCCACCTCCAGACAACGCTTCCACCAGACGCTCGATCGTACCGTGGCTAGTCCTGCTGCTGGGTCTCGCCGTGACGCTCGGATCATGGGGCTACCGCGAATATGACCGAAGCCAGGGGGCCTCGCAACGTTTCAACGAGCAGGCCGGGGGGGTCGTGGACCGGTTCAACGAGCGCCTCGCGACGCTGGAACAGGTCACGCTCGGGACGGCGGCGATGCTCACGCGCGACGACCATTTCACGGATGCGCAGTGGAGCACGTACACGCGGCAGCTGCTGCTGCCCTCCGGTACGGCCCGAAGCGTCGCCGGGCAGGTGTACGCACCGCATGTCACGCAGGCGCAACTGCCTGCGTTCGTCGCGTCAGAACGTCGCGAGCACCCGGCCTTTCGTGTCTGGCCTGCCAGCGATGCGCCCGAGCATTACCCGATCGTGCACGTCGCCCGGGGTACCGGCGAGACCGAGCACGTGCTCCACGGATTCGACCTCTACGCGGAGCCGGTTCGCCGCGACGCGATCGTGCGTGCCGTGGAGTCGGGCAGGCTTGCCTACAGCGGCCTGATCCACCTGCACGTTCCGGACGGAGACCAGCGTCGGGTGCGCCAGGAACGGGAGCCCGCGCTACTCATCGTCGCGGCGGTCCGGCGGAACGGTACGGGCGAGGCGACGGGGGTCGTGGTCACGCCGGTACGTCTGGAGCCCTTTCTCGCGAGCGTGGAAGGGGGCGACGCGCTCGATGTCTCCTGGCGCATCGGCGGGGAGGTGGTCACGGCGACGGGCGCCGCGGCTTCCGGTAATCGTGGCATCGCGTTCGGCATCCATCGCGCCGCGGGAGGAAGCGATCTCGGAGAGTTGTGGATCCGGTCCGGGCCTTCGGGGGCGGCCGCGAGTGATTCGGGTTACGGGATGCTGACCGCCGGGCTCATTGCTTCGATCGCGCTGTTCGGGCTCGCGCTCGGACTCGACCGCGCGCGTCGCCGGGCCAGCGCATCCCTGGAGGTGGTACGTGCGAACGAACGGCGCCGCTTCGAGGCCTTCGCCGACGCCGCGCCGTTCATCGTCTGGGTGGCCGACGCGAACCTGCAGGTCGAGTACCTGAATCCTGCGTGGGAGCGCATCACGGGAGTCCCGCGAGACTCGGTGCGCGGCGAGGCGTGGATGAATTCGGTTGAGCCCGCCGACCTCGCGGACGTGCGTGCCACGCTCGACGCGGTACGCACCGAACCCCGGGGGTTCCGTTTCCACGCGAGGCTGCGCCACGCCGACGGCAGCTGGCGCTGGATGGTCGTCAATGGCGAGCCGCGGTTCGACGCGGAAGGTCGCTGCGAGGGGTACGTGGGCGCCGGACTCGACGTCCACGAGATCCAGCTCGCCTCGGAGGCGCGTGCAGCCAGCTCGCGACTCCTGGAAGATCTCCTCGACGCAATGCCCGTGCCGGTCAGCGTGAAGGACGGGCAGGGCCGCTACGTCGTCGTGAACCGGGCCATGTGCGGCTGGCTCGAACGCGATTCCGCAGACCTCGTCGGGCGGATGGACGCGGAGCTGTTTCCGTCCGACGTCATGGAGCAGATCCGCGTCCGGGACCGCGAGGCCGCCGCCTCCGACGGCGCGATCCGGTACGAGACCCTCTACCGTCCGCACTCGGGTGCTGCCATCGAGACACTCTCGATGAAGACCGTCCTGCGGCGTGCGGGCGACGATCCCCTGATCGTCACGGCCGCCGTCGACTTGACCGAGCGCAACCGGCTCGCGAGGGAGGTCGAGACGAGCAGGAGCCTGCTCGACACCATCGTGAACGCGCTGCCGTTCCCGGTGGCCGCGAAGACGCCGGAACACCGGTGGCTGCTCGTGAACGACGCAGCGCTCGCGCTGGACGGACTGGCGCGTGACGCGGTGGTGGGCAGGACCGAGTTCGACCTGCGCAACGAGGCGCTGGCGGCGCACTTCGCCGGCCAGGACGAAGCGGCGCTCACGACGGGGGAGCCGCAGGTGTTCGAGGAGCCGTACGAACTGCCGGACGGCAGCGTGCGCTGGATGTACAAGATGAAGAATCCCGTGCGACTCGCGAACGGAGACCGGATCCTCGTCGTGTCGCAGATGGACGTGACGGAGCGACGGGATGCCATGACCGAACTCGAATCGTCCCGTGCCCGGCTCGAGCTCATCAACGATCTCTCGACGGTCGCGCTGAAGGGGCTCGACTTCGGGCAGGCGGTGGAGCTCGCGGTGCGTCGTCTCTCGGCGATGTTCGAAGGGCGCCGCGTGCACTACTGCACCCTGGACGAAGACGGTCGCGCGCACGTGCTCGCGGTGTCGGACGGCCAGCCCGACCTGGTCCCGCTCGCAGACGTCACGCTGGACCTCGGGCGCGACGCACCGGGCTACCTCGACCGGCTGCATGCCGGCGAGGAACTTGCGGCAGAGGACGTATCGGTCGAGCCGGGTCTCGCGGACAGTGCCGCGTTCTTCGAATCGATCGGTGTGCGGGCGACGCTCGGTCTCGCGATCCGGCGCACGGAGCGCGCAGTCGGGCTGCTCTCGATCGACGGTCGCGAACCGCATCACTGGACGGAACAGGAGCGGCGGTGCGCACGTGACGTCGCGGCCGCGCTCGCGGCTCACGCCGAGGCACTCGCCGCCCGGAAGGCACGCGACGAGGCGCTCGCGCGCGCCGAATCCAGCCGTGCTTTCCTGCAGGCGACGATCGACGCGCTGCCCCATCCGCTGTTCGTAAAGGACCGCGAGCACCGGTGGATGCTCGTGAACCGGGCCTGTGCCGACTGGCTCGGTGTCCCGCGCGAGCAGCTCGTCGGCCGTCCCGACACGGAGACGCTCCCCGACGAATTCGCCCGGGAGGCCCACGCCGAGGACGACGACGTGCTCGCCCACCGGGTCGTCGTCTCGAAGGAGCGACGCGCCGCGGATCACCGGGCGGGTGCGAAGTGGGTGTCGCTGCACAAGTCACCGGCGATTCTCTCGGATGGCACGGAGTACGTCGTCGGGCTCGTGACCCCGATCGATGCACTGAAGGCTGCCCAGCAGCGTGCGGAGGCCGGGGAGCGATTCCTGTCGATGCTCGTGGAGGCCGTGCCCGCGCCCATGGTCGTCAAGGACCGTGACCACCGCATCCTGCGCGCCAATCAGGCCTTTGCCGACGCCATGTGCGTCGACCGGGCGGACCTGCTCGGCAGGTGCGACGGGGACCTGTTGCCCGCCGAACTCGCCCGCATCGCGTACGAGGAGGACGATGCGGCCCTGGCGAGCGACACGCCCATCCGGCGCGAGATCCGGGCGAGGACGCTGGACGGGCCAGGCCGATGGATGCTCATGACCAAGGTCGCGGTCAGACAGGAGGACGGCGAACAGTACATCGTGGGTGCCTACCTGGACATCGAGGACCTCAAGCAGGCCCAGGCGCGCGCCGAGCAGAGCGAGCGTTTCATGTCGCGGATCCTCAACGCGCTCCCGAATCCGATGCTCGTGAAGGACGATGCCGGTCGCTGGCTGTTCGCGAACGACGCGCAGCTCGAGCTGATCGGCCGGCGCACGGATACCGTCGTCGGACGCCGTGACGTCGAGATCTTCGGTGCCGAGACCGGTGCCCGTTACCGCGCGGAGGATGCCGCGACACTCGCGAGGAACGATGCGTTCACGGTCGAGGAAGCCTTCGAGGATCCTCTGGGGCGCTCGCGCCTGCTCCTCAAGACCAAGCGTGGCCTCGAGGACGAAGAGGGGCGGCGCATGATCGTCGTCTCGTCCGTGGACATCACGGACAGGCGGGACGCGGAGGCGGCGGTCGTGCGCAGCCGCGCGTTCCTCGATGCCGTGCTGCAGACCATTCCGATGGCCATCACCGTGAAGGACGGCGCCCACCGGTTCGTCGTCGCGAACGAGGAGATGCTGCGGTTCCAGGGGCTCCCGCGCGAGGCGTTCGTGGGCAGGACCGACTGGGACATCTTCGCGCCCGAGACGGCGCGTCGCAACGTCGAGCAGGACGAGGCCCTGCGAAGCGACAACGGCGAGTCCTCCTTCGAGGACGAGTACACGTTCGCGTCCGGCGAGCGCCACTGGGTCATGAAGAACAAGCGCGCGTTCCGCCTCGACGACGGAGAGGAGTACGTGACCGTCTGCCTCTTCAACATCGATCGCCGCAAGCAGGCGGAGATCGCGCTCGACCGGAGCCGTGCGTTCCTCGACGCGATCCTGAACACGATCCCCAACAACGTGTACGTGAAGGATACCGGCGGGCGGTGGATCCTCATGAACGAGGCGACGGCGCGCTGGCTGGGACGCCCCCTCGCCGAGGCGACGGGTCTGACGGATGCCGAACTCCTTCCCGAGGAGACGGCGGCCGAGGGACGTGCCGAAGACGTCGAGGTTCTCGAGACGGGCCGCGATCTGGTCTTCGAGACGCAGGTCCAGCGCCCCGACGGGCGCATGCAGTGGCTGCTGAAGAGCAAGTCGCTCGTGATGCTGCCGGACGGGAGCCGTTACGTGCTGGGCGTCACGACGGACATCTCCGCTCGCAAGCAGGCGGAACTGGCCGCGGTCGGAGCGCGCCGGCGGCTCGAGATCCTGAACGCGCTCTCCGATGCGACGCTCGCCGGCCACGGCTTCGACGAGCTCGTCGCGCAGGCGCTGCATGCGCTCGTCGCGCAGGTGCCGAATGTTCGCGCTGCCTACTGGACCGTCGACAAGCAGGAACGGCTGCGCGTCTCGGCACACGCCGGTCATGACCCGGGAGAGAGCCTCGACGGGTTCGAACTCGCGGGTGGTGCCGCCGCGTCGATCGCGACGGAACTGGACGCGGGACGCATCGTGTCGATCCCGGACGTCGACGCGCAGGGGGACTGGCACGCTCTCGCGCGGGAACTGTCCGGTCGCGGGATCGGTGCGCTGCTCGGTGCGGGCATCCGTCGCAACGGTCGCCTGCGTGGCGGACTGTCGCTCGATACGGCGGCACCGCGCGCCTGGGGTGCCCGCGAGACGGACGTCGTACGGGAGATCTCCGACTCGCTCGCCGTCGCCCTCGAGTTCACCGAGACCCGCGAGGAGCGGCAACGGGCCGAGCGTGCGCTCGAGCGTGCACTGCAATACCTCGACGCCGTGCTCAACGCGGTGCCGATCGGAATCTTCGTGAAGGATGCCGGTCACCGGTACGTGACCGTGAACGAGGCGGCAGCGGCCCTGGTCGGCCTCCCGCGCCAGGCCCTGGTCGGGGTCCACGAACCTTCCCTGCACGAGGACGAATTGGGCGAACGCCTGGCGAGCGAGGACGACCGGCTGCTCGCGAACGGCGGGGGCTTCGTCGACGAAGTGTTCGTCGCGAGGTTCGGGTCGGCGGGGCGCTGGGTCCTGCGCACGAAGACGGCGCTGCGGCTCGGGGACGCCGGCGACTTCGTGATCGCGGCGGTCGTGGACATCACCGACCGGCGCGCGCTCGAGCAGGCCGCGAAGGACGGGCAGAAGCGGCTCGAGGTCCTGAACGCGATCGCGGGTGAGATCAATCGGGGTACTTCGCTCCCGGATCTCCTGCGTCACGCCGTGGCCGCGCTGTCGCGCGCCGTTCCCGGGTGCGACGTGTCCTACTGGGACTGGGCCGAGGGCAAGTGTCTCGACGCGCGGTTCGCTGCCAGGGACGGTGTTCCCGGCACACCGGAGACGCCGCGCGTCGGACTGTACGGGACGCCCGGTGCAGCGACGATCCTGCGGCGTGGCGAGACCGTCGCATTCTCCGACGCCGGCGGTGACCCGGAGGGGGCGTCGCTCGTGCGCAGCGTGGGTGGCGCGGCGGCCCGTTCGCTCATCGGTGTCGCCGTGGCCAGCACGTTCCAGAACGAGCCCTGGGGCGGCCTCTTCGTGGCTCGGAACGACGCCCACGACTGGACGAGCCACGAGAAGCAGACGCTCGCGCAGGTTGCGGAGAGCCTGAAGGTCGCGCACCTCAACGCATCGATGGAGGCCGAACGTGCGCGGGTCGAACGCGATCTGCGCGACAGCGAGGCCACGCTGCGCGCGACCGTGTGGGCGTCCGGCATGGGCACGTGGTCGTGGGACATCCGTTCGTGCGACGTGAGGTTCTCGCCGGCGTACAAGGCACAGATCGGCTTCGGGCCGGACGAATTCGAGGATTCCTTCCAGGCGTGGCAGGAACACCTGCACCCGGACGACGTGGACGCGGCGCTCGCGTCCGTGCGGCGTGCGCTCGAGTCGAGCACCGATCGCATGGAGATGGAGTTCCGCATGCGTCACCGGGACGGGACCTGGCGCAGCATCGTGTCCCGTGCACAGGTAAGGCGGGACGAGGGCGGACAGCCGATCGGCATGGTCGGCGGGCACATCGACGTGACCGAGTTCCGGCACGCGCAGGAAGCACTCAGGCGTCACCGAGACGAGCTGGAGCGCGAGGTTGGTGAGAGGACGGGTGAGCTGCTGAGGGCGAAGGAGGAGGCGGAGAGGGCGAACCAGGCGAAGTCGGAGTTTCTGGCGAACATGTCGCACGAGCTGCGTACGCCGATGCACGCGATCCTG
>WGLR01000042.1 GCA_016125475.1 Betaproteobacteria bacterium | reverse complement strand
GGGAGGGCAGGATGCGCTCGGCGAGGCCGAGGTAGTAGAAGAAGGTGGCGGGGTCGTTGTCGCCAGGGTCTACCTGGAACCAGATGCCGGGTCGGGAGCGGGCTTCGAGGTAACTCGCGACGAGGGTGGTCTTGCCGGCACCGGGGGGTGATTCGATCCAGGTGACGGGCCGCGTGCGCGAGCTGTCGTCGAGCACGTGGAACAGACGTTCGCGCGCGATCACGTCGTGGAGTTTCGGTCGCGTGAGCTTCGCGAGCTGCGGAGTCCTTGCCAGCATGCGGTCTCCCCCCCTCTGCCGGACGATGTGTGTTCGGATCGATGCACGGGCCGCGGACTGGCACCGCCAGCACGCCCGTGCGCGTATTGGAACACCACGCATTCTGGACACAATGTTAACTCGCACCGTGTTACGGATCGGTAACCGGTCGCGTCGTCCCCCGTGCTAACCTCGAAATCGCCGAACGATTTGCGGTCGATGAATCTGCCGGCCCGTGTGCACGGGCCGGCGCCGAATGAACGGGAGGGAGTCATGAAAAGCACCATTGCCGGTCGTCTGCTGTGCGGACTGTTCCTGGGAGGCCTCGCGCTGACGGCGGCGGCCGGTCCCGCGTATCTCCTCAACGGCCTCGACGAGAAGGTCGGTTTCGACAACGGCAGTTTCGTGTTCAGGCCGCCCGGCCACGACGGGCTGACGATCGTAGACATCGGCACGAACCCGGCACACCCGCGCATCGTGACGACGCTGCCGCTGCAGAACTCGCTGTTCGGACCTCCCGTCAATCTGCAGGTCGCACCCGACCAGTCGATCGCGCTGCTCGCGAGCGCGATGCAGTCCGTGTCCAGCGGCGACGGCTGGAAACCCGTTCCGGACAACCGGCTCTTCGTCGTCGACCTCCGTTCCGATCCGCCGTCACTGAAGCAGACGATCGAACTCGCGAAACAGCCCTCGGGTCTCGCGATCAGCCGCAAGGGCGATCTCGCGCTCGTCGCGCACCGTGCGGACAAGGCGGTGAGCGTTCTGAAGATCGCGAATGACCAGGTCTCGCTCGTGCAGACGGTTCCGATGGATGACGAGGTGGCGGCGGTCGCGATCACGCCGGACGGACGTCGCGCGCTCGCCGTGAAGAATTCGGTGAACAAGGTCGCCGTGCTGTCGATCGACGGCGACCACGTCACCTACGACAAGTCGCTCGACATGCCGGTCGGCCAGTTCCCCTACAACATCGACATCACGCCGGACGGTTCGGCAGCAGTGGTGGCGCATACCGGCAACGGAGGGAAGCCGGACGGGCAGGCCGACCCGCTCGCGGTCATCGACCTGACGCAGTCGCCCCCGCGCGTGGTGCAGTACGTCACGGCCGGCGACGCACCGGAGGCGTTCGCGATCAGCCCGCGCGGAGACATCGCCGTCGCGCTGCTCCTGGGCGGATCGATCCTGCCGGCATCGCACTGGGCACACGCGAATTCCGGGAAGATGGTGGTCTTCACGATCGACTACGGCCGCCTCACGCGCGGTGCCGAGATCCCCGTGGGGCAACTGCCCGAAGGCGTCGCGTTCTCGGCCGACGGGCGTTATCTGTACATGAGCCAGTTCTTCGACCAGACGCTGCGCGTGTTCCGGGTCGAGGGCGGGACGCTGGTCGACACGAACACGCGCATCGAGCTGCCGGGGCATCCGGGATCGATGCGCGCCCGCCCGAACTGAGGGAAGGGCCGGGCACGCCCGTGCCGACGGCTTCTGCCCTCGGCGCGTGGCGCAAGGTTCACTTGCGCTTCTGCTGCGTCGCGAAGGTGACGCGTGCGTAGCCGGCGAGACGGGCGGCTTCGAGGACCTGGATGACGGATTGATGCGTTGCGCTCGCGTCGGCGTCGATCACGATCATCGGATCGGGTTCGTCACCTGCCGCGCGCTTCAGTTCGGTGCTGAAGGCTTCCGGGGTCGAAAACGCCACGGGCGTGTTGTTGACGATGTAGCGGCCATTGCTGGTGACGGCCACATCGACCTGCTTCGGACGGTTCGCGGCCTGCGGGGCGTCTGCCGTGGGAAGGTTGATCTGCAGTTCCGCGTATTTCGAGTACGTGGTCGTGACCATCAGGAAGATGAGGATCACGAGAAGCACGTCGATGAGCGGGACGAGATTCATCTCGGGCTCTTCGCGTGACGTTCCGCGCCGGAAGTCCACCGCTCGCTACTCCTGCCTGTCGCCGTGAATCATCTCCACGAGCTTGACGGCCTGCTGTTCCATCTCGACGACGAGGGAGTCCACACGGCTGCGGAAGTGCCGGTAGAAGATCATGCTGGGGATCGCGACGATGAGACCGAACGCCGTGTTGTACAGCGCGATCGAGATGCCGTGTGCGAGTTGCGAGGGGCTTGCGCCCGAGGGGTTCTGTGAGCCGAAGATCTCGATCATGCCGATCACGGTGCCGAGCAGGCCCATGATCGGCGAGATCGACGCGATCGTGCCGAGCGGCGGAAGATAGCGCCCGAGTTCGTGGGCGGCTGCACGCCCTGCCTCCTCGATGCTCTCCCTCATGACCTCGCGCGGACTCTTCTCGTTGCGCAGGCCCGCCGCGAAGATGCGCCCGAGCATGGAGCCTGTCGAGAGACGGTCCAGCATTTCCTGCGAGACACCTTTCGAGCGATACTCCGCCACGACCTGATCGAGCAGGCCCTTCGGCGCCACGGAGTTCGTGCGCAGCGTCCAGAGCCTCTCGCCGATGATTCCGAGCGCGATGATTGAGGCTGCGATGATGGGCCAGATGGGCCAGCCTGCTGCGTCGATGATCGCCAGCACGTTCGTCCCGCTCCCTCTGCAAATCCCGGCAATGTAGCCTGCGGAGATTCGGGACGCAACTCGGTGGCGTGCCGGGGTGACGAGATGCGTTACCCGGGACGGTGACCGCTCCCGAGGGTGCCGCGCAGGGGTCGGACGTCACCGGTCATATGCCATCGTGTTGTCCACAAACCCTGTGGATAACACTGTGTACAGGTTGTCGAAAGCGTTTCTAAGTAGTCCGCTCACAATGAATTTTGTTGTCGAGCCTAAAATTTAAGCACGAACAATTGTGTTTATAAACAGATATTTATGTAATTCTCCCTCTCGGGCGTGCAATCGCGGCGAGACTGTTTCACGTCCGTTACGACTGTGTCGAGCCGGACTGCTTCGGGTCGTCGGTGACTCGTCGTGCGCGCGTTCGCGGGCTTCGGGATCATGAACGACCAGCGATCCGTATCCGACGCGCCCGTGATACCCGTGAGCGTGCTGAACGCCCGGGTTCGCGGCCTGCTGGAGGGGACGCTGCCACTCGCGTGGGTCGCGGGAGAGATATCCAACTTCACGCGCGCGGCCTCCGGTCACTGTTATTTCTCCCTGAAGGATGAACAGGCGCAGGTCCGGTGCGTGATGTTCCGGCATCGTGCGCAACATCTCGATGCGCCGCTCGCGAACGGTTCGCAGGTCGAGGTGCGCGCGACGCCCACGCTCTACGAGCCGCGCGGAGACTTCCAGCTGAACGTCGAATTCGTTCGTCGTGCCGGGCTGGGGGCGCTGTACGAGGCGTTCGAACGTCTGAAGCGCAAGCTCGAGGCCGAGGGACTCTTCGCACCCGAGCGCAAGCGCCCGCTGCCGCCGTGGCCGCGGGCGGTCGGTGTCGTCACGTCGCCCCAGGCGGCGGCGCTTCGTGACGTGCTCACGACGCTGCGGCGACGCCTCGCGGCCATTCCGGTCGTGCTCTATCCCACGCTCGTGCAGGGCGACGATGCGCCACGGCAGATCGTCGCCGCCATCGACGCAGCGTCCGACCGTGGCGACGTCGACGTGCTGATCGTCTGCCGCGGCGGCGGAAGCATCGAGGATCTCCGGGCGTTCAACGACGAGTCCGTCGCCCGCGCGATCGCGCGCTGCACGATTCCCGTGATCGCCGGCGTCGGGCACGAGACCGACGTCACGATCGCCGATTTCGTCGCGGATGCCCGTGCGCCGACACCCACCGGCGCTGCCGTCCTCGCCGTACCGGACGGTGCCGCGCTCGCGCGCAGGCTCGAGAGCGTGGCGGCCGCGCACGCGGGCGCGATGCTGCGCGGGTTCGAGCGGCGCGCCCAGCGTGTCGACGCTGCGGCCATGCGGCTCCGCCACCCCGGCGAACGACTCGCCGTGCAGCGCGACCGCGTTGCCACCCTGGGTGCGCGCCTTGCCCGCGGTGCCGCCGTGGCCCTCGACAGGCGGTCGTGGACCGTCGAGTCACTGGGGAAGCGCTTCGCACTCGCACGACCGTCGCCGGAGGCGGCCACCCTCGCTCTCGATGTGCTGCGAACGCGGCTGACGAGCGCCGGGCGGACGCTGGCCCAGCGTCGCGAGGCGTCCGTGGATCGGTTCGAACACGCCCTGCGCCATCTCGATCCGTCCGGCGTGCTCGATCGGGGCTACGCGATCGTTCGCAACGGTGCCGGCGCCGTCGTCTCCGACGCCGGGACGCTGCACGTCGACGAGGACGTGCGGATTCAGTTCGCGCGTGGTGAGGCGGGCGTCGTCGTCAGGACGGTCCGGCCCGATTGATCGCGATGCGGAGTACCGGGTATCGTTCGGGCCGGCTGCGTATGGCGCCGCGGGCACGTCGTTTCGCGTGCGGATCGCCGGCTCGCAATTCGTGCCGTTTCTGACGGGAGGACACATGAAAGGTCTCAGAGCGCTCTGCGTGGCGATCGCGTGCATGTCGGGCATCGCGTGTGCTCCGCTCGCGCACGCGCAGATGCTGGAAAAGAAGACGCTGTCGCTGGAGGCAGCGAAGAAGATCGCCACGGCTGCCGAGGCCGAAGCGGCGCGCAACAAGTGGAACGTCGTCGTCGCCATCGTGGACGACGGCGGCCAGATCGTCTATGTCGAGAGAATGGACGGGACGCAGTACGGCAGTGTCGATGTCGCGATCCGCAAGGCCCGCACGTCCTCCGCGTTCAGGCGCGCGACGAAGGTCTTCGAGGATGCCGTGATGACCGGGGGGCGCACGACGCTGCTGGCGCTCGAGGGTGCACTGCCGCTCGAAGGCGGGGTGCCGCTCTACTTCGAAGGGCGGATCGTGGGAGCGATCGGCGTGTCGGGGGCTACGTCCTCACAGGACGGTCAGGTCGCGAAGGCCGGCGCGGACGCGCTTTCCCAGCACTAGGAGGCCCACCGCCGGCCCGTCAACCCGCGGCGAACGACGCGCTCACGTGTTCGTGGATGCGGTCTTCCAGGGCCGGGTCGAAGCAGTCGAACCGCTCGACGTGATCGAACGATCGTAGCCACGTGAGCTGCCGCTTCGCGAGCTGACGCGTCGCGGCCACGGCGGTCTCGCGCAGGCGCGCGAGACCGAACTCGCCGTCGAGGTACTGCCAGACCTGCCGGTATCCGACGCACCGCATCGAGGGCAGCGCGAGCGACAGCGGATACTGCTCCCGCAGTCCGCGCACCTCGCCGATCAGTCCGAGTTCGAGCATTTCCTCGAAGCGCGCAGCGATGCGCGCGTGCAGGACCGCCCTGTCGCCGGGCTCGAGCGCGATCGCGGTCAGGCGGCGGGAGGCGGGCGCCGCGGAGCTGGTGGCGAGCAGGTCGGACATCGGACGCCCTGTCACATAGCAGACTTCCAGGGCCCTCTGTATGCGCTGGGCGTCGGTCGGCTCGAGTCGTGCGGCAGTCACGGGGTCGAGATCGCGCAGCGTCTCGTGCATCGCGGGCCAGCCCAGTTCGCGCGCCATCGCGTCGATCACGGCGCGCGTTCCGGAGTCCGCCGCCGGGAGATCCGCGAGCCCTTCGCGAAATGCCTTGAAGTACAGCATGGTGCCGCCGACCAGCAGGGGAATGTTGCCCCGCGCCGCGATTTCGTCGACGAGTGCCCACGCGTCCTCCGTGAAACGCGCCGCCGAATAGCTCTCGGTCGGATCGAGTATGTCGATGATGTGGTGCGGCACGCGGTGCCTCATGGCCGGGTCGGGCTTGGCGGTGCCGATGTCCATGCCGCGGTACACGAGCGCCGAGTCGACGTTCACGATCTCGACGGGCAGGCGCTCGGCGAGTGCCATGGCGACCCGCGTCTTGCCGCTGGCCGTGGGGCCCATCAGGAGGATTGCAGAGGGTCGCTCGGGTGTCGAGGGCATGAGGGTCGGGGTGGTTTCGGCATGGCGGTTCCGGTCGTGCCCCCCGCACCGGGGGCTCGCGGCGGTCCTGCCGGTTCAGCGGCCTCGCATGAACAGGCGGTCGAGATCGCTCATCGAGAACTGGTACCACGTCGGGCGACCGTGATTGCACTGGCCGGAGCGCTCGGTCGCCTCCATGTCGCGCAGCAGCGCGTTCATCTCCTGAAGACCCAGTGCACGATGGGCGCGTACCGAACCGTGACACGCGAGCGTGCCCAGGATTTCGTCGCGCCGGGCGGTGAGCACCTGGGTCGATCCGAGTTCGTGCACTTCCCGCAACACGTCTCGCGCGAGCCCCGCGGGATCGGCGTCCCGAAGCAGCCAGGGTATCGAACGCACGACGATGCTCGTGGGCGAGAGCACCGCCATTTCGAATCCGAGCCGGCCGAGCAGTGGCTGGTTTTCCTCCACGGTCGCGACCTCGAGCGTGGACGCGACGAGTGTTGCGGGAATCAGCAGCTGCTGCGTGGGAATGTCCTCGCCATCGAGCGCCGCCTTCAGGCGTTCGTAGACGATGCGCTCGTGCGCGGCGTGCATGTCCACCACGACGAGGCCGTCCGAATTCTGCGCGAGGATGTACACGCCGCCGAGCTGGCCGAGCGCGAACCCGAGCGGCGGTCCGCGCTCGTCGTCCTGACGCTCGGACTCGTCCGCGACGAGGTTTTCCGGGACGGAGGTCTGGCCGGGTTCGTCGCGCCGGCCGAACAGGCGGTCGTAGAACGCGAGCGACTGGCCTGCTGCGAGCGGCATCGTGGCCTGGGTCATGGGTGGCATCGGCGTCTGCGGACGAGCCACGGCACTCATCCAGTCGGTGGCCGGCGCCGGTGCCGCCGTCCCCGCGCCCTTCGGTGCCGCCAGCGCACGCTCGACACTCTGCCGCACGAACGGATGGACCGCCCGGCTTTCGCGGAAGCGGACCTCGATCTTCGTCGGATGCACGTTCACGTCCACGGCGTCCGGCGGCAGTTCGATGAACACCACGTACGCGGGATGCCGATCGTTGTGCAGGATGTCGCGGTAAGCCTCGCGCATCGCGTGCGACAGCAGGCGGTCGCGCACGAAGCGGCCGTTCACGAAGATGAACTGCGCATCCCGGGACGATCGCGCGGTCGTCGGGAGTCCCGCATAGCCGAACAGCCGGAACTGCGCCGCCTGCTCGTCGAACGTGACGGCACTTTCCACGAACTCCCGTCCCAGAAGCTCGGCGACGCGATGTTCGAGGTCCTGGGCCGGGAGTCGCCACTGGGCCTTGCCATTGTGTGCGAGGCGGAAACCCACGCCGGGGTTCGCCAGGGCCGCCCGCTTGAAGGCATCCTCGCAGTGCGCGAACTCGGTGGCTTCGGTTCTGAGGAATTTCCGGCGGGCGGGCGTGTTGTAATAGAGGTCGAGCACGTCGACGACGGTTCCGGCTTCACCCTGCGCCGGGCCGACGTCCCCGACGGCACCGCCCTGCGCCTCGATGCGCCACGCATGGCGGTCCGACGCGGTACGCGAGGTGAGCGTGAAATGCGATACGGAGGCGATGCTCGCGAGTGCCTCGCCGCGGAAGCCCAGTGTCGCGACGCGCTCGAGGTCGTCGAGCGAAGCGATCTTGCTCGTGGCGTGCCGGGCCACGGCAAGCGGAAGGTCGGAGGCTTCCAGACCCCGGCCGTCGTCCTGTACGCGTATCTGTCTGATGCCGCCCTCGCGGAGGGTGACGGCGATCTCGCGGGCGCCCGCATCGAGGCTGTTCTCGAGCATTTCCTTGAGCGCGGCAGCCGGGCGTTCGACGACCTCGCCGGCAGCGATCTGGTTGACGAGAAGATCGGGGAGTACGCGAATGGATGCCATGGGAATGAGGCGATTATAGGGGACGGTCGATGTTGCGGTGCACAAATCCGGATGGTCATCCGGCCGGACGGCACCTATAATGCGCCGTTTCGCGTCGCCGCCGAAGAAGCGGTCGACACCCGGGTCAACGGCCCGGTGAACGCGTCACGAGGGAGGTTCTTCAGGGATGCACATCGGAATTCCCGCAGAGATCCGGGCGGGCGAAACTCGCGTTGCCGCCACGCCGGATACCGTCAAGAAGCTCGCTCAGGGCGGGCACCACACGATACTCGTGCAGGCCGGAGCGGGCCTGTCGTCGTCCTATCCGGACGCCGACTATGCCGCGGCCGGCGCGACCGTCGTGGACTCGG
Source organism: Betaproteobacteria bacterium (assembly GCA_016125475.1). Lineage (GTDB taxonomy): Bacteria > Pseudomonadota > Gammaproteobacteria > Burkholderiales. The sequence continues at coordinate 5,526 of WGLR01000042.1, read as the reverse complement.
CCGAGGAGATCTACTCGCGCGCCGAGATCGTCCTGAAGGTTCGCGGACCGGAAGCGCAGGAACTGTCGCTGCTCCGGAAGGACCAGATGCTCGTCGCGCTTCTCAATCCGTTCCGGAAGGAGGGGATCGAAGCGCTCGCGAAGCAGGGCGTGACCGGGTTCGCGATGGAGTGGCTGCCGCGGATTTCCCGGGCGCAGAGCATGGACGTGCTCTCCTCGCAGGCCAACATCGCGGGCTACAAGGCGGTCATGGTCGCCGCGAACACCTATGGCCGGCTCATGCCGATGCTCATGACCGCCGCGGGTACCGTCAAGGCGGCGCGTGTCGTGATCATGGGGGTCGGGGTGGCGGGCCTCCAGGCCATCGCGACGGCCAAGCGTCTCGGCGCGGTCGTCGAGGCCACCGACGTGCGTCCGGAGACCAAGGAGCAGGTCGAATCCCTCGGCGCGAAGTTCATCGAGGTGCCTCTCACCGAGGCGGAGAAGGAACTCGCGAAGGGACAGGGCGGCTACGCGCGCGACATGGGCGAGGACTACCGCAAGCGCCAGGCCGAACTCGTGGCCGAGCGCATCAGGCAGGCCGACATCGTGATCACGACCGCACTCATCCCGGGCAGGCCGGCGCCCGTACTCGTCACGGAAGAGATGGTCGCGACGATGAAGCCCGGTTCGGTCATCGTGGACATGGCCGTCGAACAGGGAGGCAACTGTCCGCTCTCGGAACTCGACCAGGTCGTGCTGAAGCACGGCGTGCACATCGTGGGCATCGCGAATCTCGCCGCGCTCGTGCCGGCAGACTCCAGCGCCCTCTACGCGCGCAACCTGCTCACCTTCCTCGGCCTCATGATCGATCCTAAGACCGGGGAGTTCAAGCTGGACCGCGAGGACGAGATCATCGCCGGCACGCTCGTGTGCATCGGCGGTGAACTCACGCCGCGCGTGACCGGCAAGTAATCGACCCCCCCAAAACGACAGCAACGGACGGAGCGCCCTCGTGGAATCGCTGAATCCCACCATCATCAATCTCATCATCTTCGTGCTCGCGGTCTACGTGGGCTATCACGTCGTCTGGAACGTCACGCCCGCGCTGCACACGCCACTCATGGCCGTGACCAACGCGATCTCCGCGATCGTGATCGTGGGTGCCATGCTCGCGGCCGCACTCACCGAGACGACGCTCGGCAAGACCGTGGGCGTCGCCGCCGTGGCGCTGGCCGCCGTCAATGTGTTCGGCGGCTTTCTCGTGACGCGGCGCATGCTCGAGATGTTCAAGAAGAAGGAGCGTCCGGCGCAGGGGGGCGGGAAGTGACGGTCACCGCGCAGGCAGGGCGATTGCGGCCCGCAGGGAAGGTATCGGAGGCGTCGATTCGCCTCGGGAGAAAGACATCCGCGTGCCGCGCTGACGGCGCCGACCTGAGAGGGGAGACGAGTCGATGAGCATGAACGTCGTGATGCTGCTGTACCTGGTGGCTTCGATCTGTTTCATTCAGGCGCTGAAGGGGCTTTCGCATCCCACGACCTCCCGCATCGGCAACCTGTTCGGCATGGTGGGGATGGCGATCGCGGTCCTCACGACCATTGCGCTGATCATCCGGTTGTCCAGCGGGCCCGCCGTGGGACTGGGCTACGTCCTGTCCGGTCTGGTCATCGGTGGTGCGATCGGGACCGTCATGGCCAAGCGTGTCGAGATGACCAAGATGCCGGAACTCGTCGCGTTCATGCACAGCATGATCGGCCTCGCCGCGGTGTTCATCGCCGTGGCGGTGGTGGCAGAACCGTACGCGTTCCAGATCGTCGCGAAGAACGCGGACGGAACGGTTCCCCCGATTCCCACCGGCAACCGCCTGGAACTGTTCCTGGGCGCCGCGATCGGCGCGATCACGTTCAGCGGGTCGGTCATCGCCTTCGGAAAGCTGTCCGGCAAGTACAAGTTCCGGCTCTTCCAGGGCGCGCCCGTGGTGTTCAAGGGCCAGCACATGCTGAACCTGCTGCTCGGGATCGCCACGATCGTGCTCGGACTGGGCTTCATGGCCACCGAGAACTGGGGGGCGTACTTCCTGATGCTCCTCCTCAGCTTCGTGCTGGGCGTGCTGATCATCATCCCCATCGGTGGTGCGGACATGCCGGTCGTCGTGTCGATGCTGAACTCGTATTCCGGCTGGGCCGCCGCGGGCATCGGCTTCTCCCTCGACAATCCCATGCTGATCATCGCCGGCTCGCTCGTGGGGTCTTCGGGCGCGATCCTCTCGTACATCATGTGCAAGGCGATGAACCGCTCGTTCTTCAACGTGATCCTCGGCGGCTTCGGAGGAGAGGCCGGCTCGTCGTCCGGCGGCGGCGAGCAGAAGTCCGTCAAGTCGGGCAGCGCCGACGACGCAGCGTTTCTCATGGGCAACGCCGACAGCGTCATCATCGTTCCCGGCTACGGACTCGCGGTGGCCCGTGCCCAGCACGCCGTCAAGGAAATGGCGCAGAAGCTTACGGACAAGGGCGTGCAGGTCCGTTACGCGATCCATCCCGTCGCGGGCCGGATGCCCGGGCACATGAACGTCCTGCTGGCCGAGGCGGAGATCCCCTACGACCAGGTCTTCGAGATGGAGGACATAAACAGCGACTTCGGCACGACGGATGTCGTGCTGGTGCTGGGTGCGAACGACGTCGTGAATCCGCTTGCGCACGAAAAGGGAAGTCCGATCTACGGGATGCCGATTCTCGAGGCACACAAGGCCCGGACGGTGATCGTGAACAAGCGGTCCATGGCGTCGGGCTACGCCGGGCTTGACAACCCGCTCTTCTACCTCGACAAGACCATGATGGTGTTCGGGGATGCGAAGAAAGTCATCGAAGAGATCGTCAAGGCGATCGATTGAACGCCGATGATGATGCTCTGTGCGGCGATGCGCGCGGAGTGCGCATGGTGCCGAAATCTCACCCTATAATCGGTTTCCCGGTCGGGAGATCAATGGTTGGCGTGTCGGGCGGCTCCGGGGTCCTCGCGGAGCGGGCCGGCCGACGCGTGTGAGCGAATGCCCGAGCCGCACTGACGGTTCCCGGATGTCCGGTGGACGAACGTAGCGACTGCGGACGCGACGATGTGTCCGTGAGCGAGACCCGTCCCACCTTCCTTCCGGGTCGAATTTCCGTTTCGAGGCTGTCGCCTTAAGGGATTCATGGACAAGTCGACTCTGTACGCTAAGACGGGCAAGGGCCTCATGGAGGTCAAGAACCGGTCGCGTGCGTTGTCGAAAGACCTCTTCAAGCTGCTGACGACCATCGACGGGCGGTCGACATTGCAGGAACTCATCGACAAGGTCGCGCCCCCGTCCGAGCGCGACCTCGTCCTCCAGCTGCGCCAGCTGTCCGATCTCGGGTTCATCAAGGAGATCGTTTCGTCGAGCAGTGCCGCAGAGTCGGTGCCGACTGCAGGCGTCGACTATGCGGACGATCTCGATTTCACGTCCTTCTACAACGCTCCGACGCCCAAGGCGAGCGTCTACTCCAATTCAGAGGTCGAGCGACGCGCCCGCGAGAATGCCGAGCGCAAGGCGGCCGAGCAGCGGGCCATCAAGCAGCGCGAGGAGGCGGAACTCAAGTCCCGCCAGGAAGCCGAGCGGCGTGCCAAGCGTGACGCCGAAGCCCGACAGAAGCAGGAAACCCAGGCGCAGAGCCGCGAAAAGCAGGACGCGGACCTCATCGCGAAGATGTCGGCGGAAGCAGCCGCGCGCATCGAGGCCGAGCAACTCGCCCGCGAGGACGCGGAGCGCCGGGCGCACCTCGCCCAGGATGCGAAGAAGCGCCTCGAGACGGAACGGCGCAAGCTGGAAGAGGAGCGCAAGCGTCTCGAGCAGGAAACCAAGGCCGCGCGCGAGGAAGCCGAGCGCAAGGCCCGCGAGGAGCTTCGTACGCGTCTGGAGCAGGAAACCAGGAAGGTCCGGGCGGAAACCGAAAAGGCGCTGCGAGACGAGGCACGGCGCGAACTGGACGCGCAGACGAAGAAGGCCCGGGAGGAAGCCGAGCGCCAGGCCCGCGAGGAATACGAACGCAAGCTTGCCGACGAGGCGCGGCGCCTTCAGGAAGAGGCGGAGCGCGTGGCGCGCGAGGTAGCGAAGCGCCAGGCCGAGGAGGACGCGCGTCGCGCACGGGAGGAAGCGGAGCGCAGCGCCCGCGCCGAGGCCGAACGTCGCATCGAGGAAGAGGGACGACGGCTCCGGGCGGAGGCCGAACGCACTGCGCGTGAAGCCGCGCAGCGCGAACTCGAGGCGGAAACGAAGCGGCTGCGTGAAGTGGCCGAGCGCGAGGCAAGGGAGGCGTCCGAACGCAGGATCGCCGAGGAGTCGGTGCGTCTCAAGGCGGAAGCCGAGAAGCAGGCCAGGGAGGAGGCGGAACGACGACTCGTCGCGGAAACCGCGCGGCTCGCGGAAGAGGCCGAGCGCCGGGCCCGGGAGGAGGCGGAGAAGCGTCTCGCGGACGAGACCGCCAGGCTGCGCGAGGACGCGGAACGGCGCGCGCGGGAGGAAATGGAGCGCAAGCTCGCCGAGCAGGCGCAGCGTGTCCGCGAGGAGGCGGAGAGTCGCGCACGCGAGGAGGCCGAGAAACGTGTCGTCGAGGAACGCGAGCGTTTCCGCCACGAGGCGGAGGAGCAGCGCAGGCAGGAGGAGGCGGCACGCGCCCAGCAGGAGGACGAGGCACGCAGGGCACGCGAGGCCGAGGAGGACCGACGACGTGCAGACGAGGACGCGCGCCGGCAGGAGCAGGACCGCATTCGTCGCGAACTCGAGGAAAAGCTCGAACACGAGCGGGAGGCGAGGGCGCAGCGCGACGAGGAGGAGCGCCGGCGAGCCGAGGCCGAGGACGTGCGGCGGCGCGAGCTCGAAGCGGAGCGTCAGCGTGACGCCGACGAGCGCAGGCGGCTGGAGGAAGAACTCAGGCGACGCGAGGAACTCGAGACGCGGCGTGCGGAAGAGGACCAATTGCGGCGCGAGCGGGAGCAGGCGGCTCGCGAGGCCGAGGACAGGGAGCGGCGCGAAGCCGACGAACGTCGCCGTGCCGAGCGGGAAGCGCGCGAGCGTGCACTGCGGGAGCAGGAAGTCCGGACTGTCACCGATCTCGAGGCCCAGCACGCGGAACACCAGGCGAGCCTGCTGAAATACGAGGAGGAGTTGCGTCAGCGGGAGGACGACCTCAGGCGACGCGAGGAAGAGGCCGTGCGGCGGCGGGAAGAGGAGGAAGCGCTGCGACGCGAGGAGCTCGCACGCCGGGCCGAGGAAGACGCACGGCGTAAGGAGCGGGAGGAGGCAGAACGCCGTGCCGCCGAGGAAGCCGAGGCACGCCGCAAGGCAGAGGAAGAGGAAGCACGTCGGCAGGCCGAGGAGGAAGCGGCGCGGCGCGAAGCCGAGGAAGCGGAGGCACGTCGCAAGGCAGAGGAAGAGGAAGCACGTCGGCAGGCCGAGGAGGAAGCGGCGCGGCGCGAAGCCGAGGAAGCGGAGGCACGTCGCAAGGCAGAGGAAGAGGAAGCGCGTCGGCTGGC
>WGLR01000017.1 GCA_016125475.1 Betaproteobacteria bacterium | reverse complement strand
TCGTTGCCCTGATGCGCAAGCTCGTCGCCATCGCTCACGCGATCCTCAAGTCCGGACGACCCTTCGATCTCACCCGACATCTGACTTGATTTCCATAACGGTATCTACGCTCGGCCATTGGTTTCGCAGCGTGAGCACGGTCCGTATTCGATCCCGTCCCCCGCATGCTGGGGAGGGGGCGGTCCGAAGGGTGGCGCCGTGCAGCGGGACACGCCATCGTGGAGACCCGCGACGTCCGAAAGGTGCACAATCCAGCCCTCGGGCAGAGAGTTCACGACACACGCTGCACACGACCTCGGCCCACGATTCACCGTGCCCGGCGAGACTCGACTCTCCGGGCCCAGTCAACACAAGGGGAAGAGTCAAGCCATGTCGAAACAGAAAGTCGGTGTCATCGGTCTCGGGTCCATGGGGCTCGGCGTCGCGAAAACGCTCGTCGCGAAGGGCTTCGAGGTCCACGCCTGCGACGTCCGTGCGGAGGTCGTCCAGCAGTTCGTGAAGGACGGCGGCGTCGCGGCGGCCAGTCCCGCGGCACTGGGTGCCGCCGTGCCGATCGCCATCGTGCTCGTCGTGAACGCGGACCAGACCGAGCAGGTACTGTTCGGCCCCGACGGCGCGGTCCAGAAGATGGCGCCGGGGTCGATCGTGATCGCTTCGAGCACGGTCGCGCCGGAGTACGCGATCGACCTCGGCAAGCGCCTCGCAGACAAGGGGCTCCTCATGATCGATGCGCCGGTATCCGGGGGGGCCGCCCGGGCCGCCAAGGGCGAGATGACCATCATGGGCTCCGGCGTGCCGGAGGCGTTCGACAAGGCGAAGGCCGTGCTCGACGCGATCGCCGTCAAGGTCTACCGTCTGGGCGACGTCCCGGGCCCCGGATCGAAGGTCAAGATGATCAACCAGCTCCTCGCGGGCGTGCACATCGCCGCGGCGTGCGAGGCCATGTCCCTGGGCATCAAGGCTGGCGTCGACCCGAAGGTCATCTACGACGTGATCTCCCACAGCGCGGGCAACTCCTGGATGTTCGAGAACCGCATGCCGCACGTGATCGACGGTGACTACACGCCGCTGTCGGCCGTGAACATCTTCGTGAAGGATCTCGGGATCGTGCTCGACTCCGCGCGCAAGATGACCTTCCCGCTGCCCATCACCGCATCCGCGCACCAGCTCTATCTCGCGGCCGCGGCACACGGCCACGGGTTCGAGGACGACTCCGCGGTCGTGAAGGTCTTCCAGGCGCTGACGGGGATCGAGCTGCCGGAGAAGAAGGGCTGAATCGCCGCGATTCCGGTGCCCGCCATCGGCCACACATCGTCGGGTGCCCACTCCGCGGGACACGCCAAACCGCGCAACGCCCACACACCCGACGGCGGTGGCGGGAACCACCCGCCATCGCCGTGGCGACGACGTACACGGAACCCGAGGGACGACCGGCTTCGTGCGGCTCGTCGCAGTCACGCCATCTGGCAGGGATGTACCGACGCCCGTCGACGTGTGGTGGTGTCCGGCAGCCCGGACACAGTCCAGACGAATCGGTGATCACTTCATGAGTCGCACCGACTGGACACGAGCGGAGGTGGAAGCGATCGTCGAGGACTATCTGTCCATGCTCGCGTCGGAACTGTCCGGTACACCCTACAACAAGGCCGCACACCGCAAGGCACTCAGGCCACTTCTCGACAGCCGCTCGGATCAGTCCATCGAGTTCAAGCACGCGAACATCAGCGCGGCATTGCTCGATGCCGGCTTTCCGTACATCAACGGCTACAAGCCCCGCTCCAACTACCAGACGATGCTCGCCGAGGTGGTAGTCGACCGGCTCGCTCGATCTCCCGAACTCATGGCCATTGCGGCGGCAGACGCGGACCGCCCAACGGCCGTCCCCGAAGTCGACAACATCCTTGCAATACTGGCCGTCCCGCCTGCGTCTCGACTCGATTCTCGGACTGCGTCGGAACCCGGACCTCACGCCGTCCGCCTGCCGACGAACTTCATCGCGCGCGAAGCACGAAACCAGTCGCTCGGCCATGCAGGCGAACTGTTCACGTTGAACTACGAGAGAGCACGCCTGATCCACGAAGGTCGGGAGTCCCTCGCCGCGAAGATCGAGCACACCTCCAGGGTTCGCGGTGACCACGAGGGATTCGACATTCTTTCGTTCGAGACGTCCGGCGCCGAGCGTCTCATCGAGGTGAAGACCACGCGGTACGGTGGCGACACGCCGTTCTTCGTTACGCGGAACGAAGTGGAAACGTCCGGGAGGCATGCGTCTCGGTACCATCTCTATCGCCTGTTCGCTTTCCGGCAGGCGCCGCGCCTCTACACACTCGCTGGCGCCATCGAGACGACGTGCCACCTTTCGGCAACCACCTTCCTGGCAGCCCCGAAATGACGTCGAATTCCTTGTGCGAAGCATGTACCCGCGGCGTCAGCGATGATCCGTCGAAAGCGGTGAAGCCGAAACAGGATCCGCCCCTTGTCGGAAGCGTGGAGATCGTCAGCCACGAGCCACCGTCCATTTTCGCGACGCCCGCGTGCTTCACGCGATCGAAGGCGTAGCCAGACAGCAGGAGTCCCAGAAATGCCCTGTGCAGTTCACGACCACGGCCAGTGGCCCGCCGGCGATCAGCTCGGCGCCGGCAATCATCTGACGCCCGCAAAACGCCTCGAAGCGCTCGCACTCGTACGCGAGGGTGCGCTCTTCGACCTGAGCCAGACGATCGAGATCGGTGCCCCGCGCTTCGAGCCGGTCCAGACCCCGTACCTGCTGCTCGGCGCGCCGAACTGGCAGGGCGGGATCCGGCGCCGGCGTCAGGCCGGTGCCACGAACGACGCGGGGTCGAACCTCGAGCGCATCGAGATGACCACGCACGTCGGGACGCACATCGATGCGCTCGGGCACTTCACGATCGGCGCGGAGATGTACGGCGGGCACGACGCGAACGAGACCATGACCGATTTCGGGCTGGCGAAGCTCGGCATCGAGCACGCGCCGTCGATCGTGTCGCGCGGGCTCATGGTCGACGTCTCGAGGCTCGATGGCGGTCCGTTTCTGGAAGCCGGCCGTTCCGTCGGCCCCGACGACATCGAGAAGTGCCTGGCCGCGGAAAAGATGGAGATCCGTCCCGGCGACATCGTGCTGGTCCACACGGGCTGGGGCCGGTTCTACATGACCGACAACCCGCGGTACCTGTCCGGCGAACCCGGCATCAATGTCGCGGCTGCGCAGTGGCTCACGAAGCAGGGCGTCACCGCGATCGGCTGCGACAACATGGCCGTCGAGGTTCTGCCTGGCGAGGACGAGCCCGCGGTGAAGATGCCCGTCCACCAGCATTGTCTCGTCGAGGCGGGCGTCTACCTGATCGAGAACCTGCTGCTGACGCCCCTGGTCGATGCTCGCGTGGCCGAGTTCTGTTTCATCCTGCTGCCCGTGAAGTTCAAGGGCGCGACCGGCTCCCCGGCCCGTCCGATCGCAATGGTCTAGGGTGTACACGCGAGCCGGAGCCGGGTGCAGGCGCCCGGCACGGTGGCACGTCGCGGCGAAGCTCGTTCGCGGCCTGCCCGCCAACGCCACCGCGGCGTGCGGGTAAACTCGCGCCCGCCACGAACAGTTGCTGGTCCGCCGAAACGGTCGAAGGTGTCGGGAATCGGACCGTGGCCGGCGCCCCCTGACCTCCCCGTACTTCCGGATTTCGCATGCCCACTCTCTTCTCCCCGTTCACCCTCAAGGGCATCACGCTGCGCAACCGCATCGTGATGTCACCGATGACCATGTACAGCTCGGTGGACGGCCGGCTCGACGACTATCACGTGAGCTACCTGGGCGCCCGCGCGGCCGGCGGCTTCGCGCTCGTGTTCGGCGAGCAGATGGCCATCACGCCGGACGGCCGGACCACCACGTCGTGCGCGGGCATCTGGGACGACAGTCAGGTCGAGGGGCACGCGCGGGTCACGGCGATCGTCAAGCGGATGGGAGCCGTGCCCGCGATTCAGCTCGGCCACACCGGGCGCAAGGGCAGCCAGCTTCCGCCGCACAAGGGTGTGAACGCCGACCGCACCAAGAAGCAGTTGCCCCCCGACCACCCTGACGGCTGGACCTGCGTGGCACCGTCACCGGTCCCGTACGGATACGGCGGTCACACGCACCCCGTCCACGCCCTGAGCGTCGACGAGATCAGGGCCCTGCACCGGCGCTACGCCGAGGCGGCCGTGCGTGCGCGTGATGCCGGCTATCAGTGGCTCGAGCTGCACTTCGCCCACGGATATCTCGCGGCGAGTTTCTTCTCGCCCCTGGCGAACCGGCGGACGGACGCCTACGGAGGCAGCGTCGGGAATCGCGCCCGCTTCCTGCTGGAAGCCCTGGATGCGGTGCGGGCCGTCTGGCCCGAGCAGTATCCGCTCACGATGCGGCTGGGTTGTGACGACCTGAATCCGGAGGGCACGCAGTTCGAGGACTCGCTCGTCGCGATCAGGATGATGAAGGACCACGGGCTGGACCTGGCGGACCTCTCGCTCGGTTTCAACACCGACGCGATGATCGATCCGCCGATGAACCGGATGTCCTTCATGGTCGAGCGAAGCCATCGCGTCCGGCAGGAGGTGGGACTGCCGGTCGCCACGAGCTGGAACCTGGGCATTCCGCAGGAGGCCGACCGCGTCATTCGCGAGGAGCTCGTGGATCTGGTGATGCTCGGCCGCCCGGCGCTGGCCAATCCGCACTGGCCGATCTGGGCCGCGCGGGAGCTCCATCACGACTCGCCATTCTCGCTCGTGCCCGAGGACTGGCGCTGGTGGCTGGAGAATTTCCGCGGCCACGCACCCAGCATCGGCTGGCCCGCGGTCGAGCCGGTCACTTCCCGTCAGTGAACCCCTGACCCCCGCGCGTGTCGAGGTGCCGGGCTCCGATACGTCGCGGGGTGGCAAGGCGTTTCGCGTCGAGGCAAACTCCGGCCCCATGAAATTCACTCGATTCCTCCTCACCGGGGCCGTGGCGGTCACGAGCCTTCTGAGCGTCGCGGACGACCGCGAGGACTCGCTTTCCGCAGGCAGCTTCACCGTTTCCCCTGCGGGTCGGGACGCGTATTTCCGGCCGGCTCCCGTGCTGAGCGAACGGCAGCGTGCCGCCTTCCAGCGCGGGCGCGCGGGGTTTCTGAGGCCGTGGGTCGTCTTCGGCGTCAGCGCGGGCGACTGGGGTCTCGGACCCACGTTCGTCGCGGACCGATGCGGGGGATGCCACAGCCGCGCGGGGCGCGGCGCGCCACCCGATGCACCGGACGAACCACTGCTCGCGATGGTCGCCCGCGTGAGCGTGCCCGGCACCGACCCGTCCGGCGGCCCCCGGCCGCTCGCGAACTACGGCGGGCAGATCCAGAATCGCGCACTCCAGGGACAGCACCCCAACTTCCAGTACGCCTATGCGCCGGTACCTGCCGAAGCGGACCTGTTCGTCGACTGGGAGGAACACCACGTTTCCCTGGCCGACGGTACCCGGGTGACGCTGCGGCGCACGCGCCTGCGCATCGAGAACCCCGCGTTCGGCGCACTGCCTGCCGACACGATGACGTCCCTGCGCCTGGCGCCGCCGGTGTTCGGCCTCGGTCTGCTCGAAGCCGTGCCGGAAGAATCCATCCTGGCTCTGGCGGAAAGCCAGCGCAGGCTGGGCTTCGCGGGTCGCCCGAACCGCGTCCGGGATGCGATCCGCGGGCAGAGCGCGCTGGGGCGCTTCGGCTGGAAGGCCACGCAGCCGAGCGTGCGGCAGCAGGTGGCCGCCGCCGCGCTGCACGACATCGGCGCGACGTCCAGCCTCTTTCCCAGGCAGAACTGCCCGGCGGTCCAGACCCTCTGCACGCATGAGGTACCCGGCAACGATCCCGAACTGACCGATGCCGCCTGGGACGATCTCGAGTCGTGGTCGCTCGGGCTCGGCGTGCCGGCGCGCCGAAACGTGAACGACCCGGAGGTACGACGGGGAGCGACCGTGTTCGAAGATCTGAAATGCGCGGTCTGCCACGTGCCGACGTTGCGCACGGCAGACTACTTCCCGCGACTGCCGGAGCTCTCCAGGCAGACGTTCCACCCCTACACGGACCTGCTTCTGCACGACATGGGCGAGGGCCTGGCCGATGACCGGCCGGACTTCGAGGCCGGAGGACGGGACTGGCGCACGCCCCCGCTGTGGGGCCTGGGGTTGTCGAAGACGGTCAATGGCAACACGGCGCTGCTGCACGACGGCCGCGCGCGCGACGTCGTCGAGGCGATCCTGTGGCACGGCGGCGAGGCCGAGGTGTCGCGGGACGCGTTCAGGCGGTTGCCACGTCCGGATCGCGAGGCGCTGCGGCGCTTTCTGAACGCGATCTAGCGCGGCGCGCCCGAGCTCGTGCGGTTTCGGATCGCATGCGCGACGCAGATCGCTCTGATTGCGATGCGGCCATTCATCGGTCCTGCTGCCAGGCAGGAGCATCACGCCGTCACATCTCCGAGCGGCACCATCGCATCGACATCCCCGTTCTCCGGACAGACACACGCGCGACCACCTTAATCGACCCGGCAGCGAGGTACCTCCCGATACGGTGACAGGAATATCGACAACGCCGCCGACGTGACCCTCGACTGGCGCGAGGTCGTGATGCTTAGCACGAGCGTCATTCGCTGTCACGGAATTACGTCACCGGGGTCCCCAGTGGAATCGTGATCGAATGATTTCGTGGCCGCGGTGAGCCGTCCATGACCTGAAAGAGCAGTGTTCCGGGAAGTAGACACGTTCCACCGGACAAATATTCGTGCGAATGCATAGGCGGGAAACGCCGGGAGCACGCGTCCGGGGCACGAGCGACTTACGGCACCGGAGGCCTGCCGGCGAAGCCGCACAGAAAGTCGATCGAGAGATTCCACCGAGGAATCCGGCATTGGGAGACCGTCATGCCAGGCGGCACGCATTCGATCCGGACATCCCTCCCGTCCCCGGGAGCACGAGATGCGCGCACGCGCATGCGTCGAGCGCAGTGGCACGTCGTGCTCGATCGAAGCCTCGATCCCCGCGCAGCCCCCGCCAGCATCTGTGGACCGATCTTTGCCCGTCGTCCCCATCCGACTTCACGACTTGAAATGTGCACACCGCAAGGCGGCGCACTTCAATACCCCCGGCGACCAGGTATCACGAATCGAGACCGGTCGCCATTCACTCAAACGAAACGCACGAGGAGCAAGACAATGAAATCATATTCAGTGGTATCGATCATTCTCGCGGGCATGTCGGTTCTGGCAACACCCGTGGCACGGGCCGCGGCGACGACCTACACCGATCTCGGCAATTTCGCTTCGCCGGGCAACGTCGAACAGATGCTCTACTCGTCGGAATACAAGAGGCTCATCCTGCGCAATTCGGGCAGTGCCGTACGGGTCGTGGATCTGACCACGGGAGCCATATCGTCGCCGTTCCTCGCGAACTATTCCTTCAACGACATCGATCTGACACCGGATGGTCGCTACGTTTTCGCGGCCGATTACGGCGGCGAGAACATCGGCTACAGCACACCCTCGAACATTCACTACGTTCACAGACTGGACCTTCTCACGGGTACCTGGGAGACGAAGAAGACGCCCGCCATCGCGGGGCACGTCGAGGCAATTTCGGGTGACCGCTTCGTTCTGTCCTCGCTCGACCAGTGGACGACCTTCACGATGAACGAATGGGGTACGACGAATGTGGCCCCCATCGTGAGCACGTCTTCGTATGGCGGATCCACTGGCTACTTCTCTACGTCGGCCTACGCCGGGGACATCGAGTACGACAGTTCCACCGGCCGGATCCTTCACGGGAACTCGGGCTTGAGCTCACAGGAAGTCGCGGCATATCGCATCAACGGAAACGACTTCTTCGCGCAGGAATCGACGGGAACGTATGGAACGGCGCAAGGCTACGGCGGTTCGGTCGTCCTCTCGCAGGACCAGCAGTCGCTCTATTACGGCGCACTCAAGGTGGAGGCCCTCGACGTCACGAACACGCTGCAGGTCTTCCCGGAAGCGATCTTCGCGGCGACGGGGGACGTGGCGTTCGGCTCGCGCTTCTACTACGACGCAGTAACGGGTCTGCCCATCGACGACCTCGGCTTCTCGACGCAGGTATATGCGATCGGCGATTCCGGACCCGAGCTCTGAGCGTTCGACCCGAACGACAATACGATCCACCTCTTCACCCTCGCACCAGTACCCGAGCCGGCAACGTTCGCGCTCGTGGGGCTCGGACTCGTCTCGCTCGTCACACTCTCGAGGAGCAAGCGTCGCACCGGTTCCGCGCGGCACCACGCTTCTGCCGGGAGTGCGCACTGAAAGTACCTGGGGGCTTCGATCCCGCCCCGTCGATCCCCGGTGTCCCGACATTCGGGGCATCCGGGCATCCGCGCCGGACTCGCGGCGCTTTGCGACGTGTCGCCGACCATGCCTTGCCGATCGGCACACTGCCGGTCGTGCCCAATCCCTGTCCACGCATGTCATCGATAAGGTAACGCGTGCAGGAAAGGTGTTCGATGATCGCCCGCCGCGGAACGACAGTCCGCGACACCCCCCCCTCGGACAGAACGTCTTCACCAAGATGCGCAGGAATCCGAGCGCGGACGAAGCGACACGCGCTCGTCCGGCGCACCGCCTCCTTCCGGTCGACGCCGGCGGACCGCTAGTCCCGGCCGTACGACGCGTCCCCTGCCGTCCGTTGCCCTGACGGTCGCGCCGGTCCCGTCGATTCCCGTGTCGAATCACGCTGCCCGGACGTGCGTCCCCGACTGATGTCCTCACGTGGCAGCCGGAGCGCGCCAAATGCCCGCCATCGGCACCAGTCAGCCGGATCCGATTCGAACACCCCCCGGCTCGTCCAAGCGTCCCCAACAGGTAACGACGAGCATCCTGTGCCGTGCTCCGTCGCGACATCGTGACAGCAACGTGACACTGGAGGGCGTTGTATTTCCGCGAATGGACCACCTCATGGGCTAGACTGTCACATAGCTGTCATGTTGCAGAGACAAACTGCCGCCCGCGTTCGGCCTCGCGCGCACCTTCGGAGTGCAGCAGGCCTGTTCCGGATCTTTGAAATCCGCCCGAAGACGGACTCGGGCGGATCTCCAAAGTCGAGCCCCGAACCCTGGAGAAGCAGATGGCAGCTCAGAAGAATTCCCCGACCGACCCCGCAACCCGCCACGCCCGCCGACGGCCGTGGGCGCTGATCGCGACGATCGCAGCCCTCGGTACCGGACTCGGGCTCCCCGCGCACGCCGAGACAGTGGACGACCTGCTCGGCACGCTGAAGGAAAAGGGCATCCTCTCGCCGGACGAGTATCGGACCCTGGAGAACGCCCGCGCGGACGAGAAGAAGCAGCAGAAGAGCGAAGCCCCCCACGCTCTGAAGATCAACGACGCCATCCGGAGCGCCGAGCTGTTCGGTGATCTTCGCCTGCGGTACGAAGATCGCGCCGCGACCGACCCCAACAATGCGAGCTTCAACCGCCAGCGCTGGCGCTACTCGCTGCGGGTCGGTGTCCGCGGCGACGTGAACGACGACTTCTTCTACGGATTCCGCCTCGACACGTCGACGTACGGCCGTTCGGGCTGGAACACCTTTGCGGACGACAACGGCGGACAGGGCGGCAAGTCCGCGCAGGCGAACAAGTCGAACGACGGCCTGAGCGTCGGCCTCGTCTACCTCGGGTGGCGCGCCACCGACTGGCTGACCGTGATCGCGGGTCGTCAGGCCAACCCGCTCTACACGACGCACATGGTCTGGGACGGCGACATCACGCCGGAGGGACTCTCCCAGAGCGCGAAGTTCAAGGTGAACGACAATCTCACGGCGTTCGCGACGGCCGGACAGTTCATCTACCAGGACTTCTCGAAGCCCTCGAGCACCGACAGCAGTCTCTCCATCGGTCGTCAGAACCTCATGCTCTACGCGTTCGAGGTCGGTGCCGGCTACAAGCTCAGCGAGAAGTCTTCGCTGAAAGCCGCCGTGAACTACTACACCTACGCCGGCGGCCAGGGCACGACGGGCTTTCGGGAAACGTTCACCGGTACGGCCGGAACGGGTGGCGCCGGGATGTTCGGCATCAACGACCTTCGCGTACTGGAAATTCCCGCCGAATTCCGCTTCCCGCTGTCCAGCCTGTCGGGTGTCGTGTTCGGTGACTTCGCGAAGAACCTGAAGGGCAACGATCGCGCGATCAACGCGGGATTCCCGAACCAGACCGACCAGGACAAGGCGATGCAGATCGGATTCTCGGTCGGCACCTACGGCGGTTCCGCGAAGAAGGGTGCGTGGAACGTGAAGACCTACTGGCAGCGCATCGAGCAGTTCGCACTCGATCCCAACATGATCGATTCGGACATCTTCGAGCGCACGAACATGCAGGGCATCTTCCTCTCGGCTTCGTACAGCCCGGCGGACCGGATCGTCACGACCTTCACGTTCGGCCACGCGTCGCGTTACAACTCCAACCTGACCACCGGTGGATACAACGACGACTCGGCATCGGTCGGAAGCACGATCGACAAACTCAAGCTCATGCAGTTCGACGTCGCACTGAAGTTCTGAGCACCATCTTCGTTTCACGCCTGGCGGCCACCCTGCGGGGTGGCCGCTTTCGTTTCCGCGCCGGATTCTCCCGCCCCCCCCTTCCGCAACACCCGCCGGAACGTCGGCACGAATCGGCATCGGAGTCCGAAGAAATTGGGGTCGGAAAGAGGGGTCAGGCTTGCGCATTTGCATTTCCGGACCGCGGAACGCACTTCCGTGGATCGACCAGGGCTCGGGCCCGCCGCATCCCTGTGCAAGGCATTCCGGTTGAAGGGATGGCGCTCGTCATGAGCCCCCCCCACCACTCTGGAACCACGTGTTCCGATTCCCGAGCATCCGTTGAAAGAAATGTAATATCCGGAACATGTCTCGACATTTGCCGCGCGACACGTAGCGCGGTCGTCCGACGGCCTGCAACCGAAAGAACAGGAGCGACTCCGATGCAACACTCGCGCACGATCACGAGGGACAACCGGATGCGGCAGTCTTCGCACCCGGGGGACAGACCCCGCTTCACCGGCACCCTGCGTTCGCTGGCGCTTGCGATGGTTCTCGTGCCCGTCGCCCACGCGGCACCGGGGTCGCCTCCGCGCAAGGACGCGTTCCGCGTCCAGTCCGTCGACGTGATCGACCGGCAGGGATTCGAGCGCCCGATGCGCGCGGCAGGACTCATGCTGCCGGCCGGCTGGCGGGTACAGTCCGGCATGGCGTGGCCGCGCCAGCGCGAATGCGGGGTGCTGCAACCTTTGCCGGTGGTCCGGGCCGACGCTCCCGATGGCCGCGGTGTCATCGAACTCCTTCCGGGCGAGAACTGGGGCTTCACGTTCCAGGGCGCCGCGATGCCCACCTGCCCGTTCGCCCCCTGGGCCGACACCGCCAACTACCTGCAGGGCTGGGTACAGCGGCACCGGCCGGGGGCACGATGGCTTGGATTCAAGCCACGTCCCGACAAGTCCGTGCCCGAGCAGGTCCAGTCCTACGGCATGATCGCGACGGGCACACGCATCGAGACGGGACAGGCACTCATCTCGTACGACGCGGACGGACGGTCGTGGAACGAGCTGCTCGCGGTCAGCGTCCGTTTCACGAGAAATGTCCCGCAGGATCCGGCCCTGCGCCATGTCGGAAATGTCACGGGCCAGTCCATGGGCGTGCTGGCATGGCGGGTGCCCACGGGCGAACCACCCCAGCGCCGGTTCGACGCGATATGGGAAACACTGCGGCTGGACCCGGCCTGGGCACAGCGCATTGCGCAGGCCAACGCTTCGATGAATCGTCAGGACGCCGAGACCGCCGGGCGCATCAGCCGCATTCAGTCGGAGACCGCCCGCGAAGTCATGGAGATGCGACAGCGCGGGTTCGAGAACCGTGGCGCCATGCGGGACGCAGGCCAGGCCAATGCGGTCCGGGGCATCGGGGAAGTCGACGCGTGGCAGGATCCCGACTCGGGTCACGCCGTGGAACTCAGTCAGAACTACCGCCACGCATGGAAGCTGCGGGACGGAACCTACGTGCTGTCCGACGACCCCGATCTGAACCCGGAGCGAGACCTCGGCGTTCCGGGAGAGCCGTTGCGACGCGCCAGATGAACGCGCGGATGGCAACGGAGACAGCCATCCCGTCGCCATCGGCACCGCAGTGAAGAAACATCGACGCACCGTGTCGCGGCCCGCGGGTTCGGTCTGGTTGCGGTGCCGACGGCGGACTCTCCTGGAGCGCACGCTGAAGCCTGGCAGCAACTCGCGCCGCCACGCTCGATCGCGTGTCGAACCCGCATGCGCGGAAGCCTGCATGTTCCCGATATGAACGGTGCGCCCGACGCGAGAAGCAGGCGCGTCGACTCTACGGGGACGGGTGAGAGATTGGCCACGAGAGCGTCCGGGCGGCGTCGCGGACTGATTCCCCGCCCCACGATCGCCATGCCGTCATCCGGACCTGGAGAAGCATGGTGCGGCCGTTCCGCCGCCCGGAATGTCTCCCCTCGAGACGAATCGGCATCTTCGGAAAGTGCCAGAAGCGCTCGCAGGCGCCAGCCGGCCAACCGAGCGTTACGAACTCGGCACACCCGACCGGGGCCAACTTCGCGGTACGGGGGCATTTCCATCGCGACCGCCGATCCCCTGATTTCGCCAGGGCTAAAGTGCCCGCGGTGCGGTGTCGCTATGTGCAGGAACTCGTCGCCGGAAAGAACCCATGCCCGTCTTCCTTGCACTCATGGCAGTCGCGATGACCACGGCCGCACTGTGGCTCGTGTGCCTGGCCCGCTTCCTGACTCGACTGCACGAGCGCGACCCTGCCGTGTACGCATCACTGGGCCGACCCGTCATGCGCTGGCTCTGGTGGACGGCACCATCGAACCGCTCGACGCCGCACCCGGCCGTCCTCACGTAGATGGGGGCGACAGGTGCGAGCCTGAACACTCTCTACTCGCCCCGCGAAATCGGTGCGATGGCACGACTCGCCCTGTTCATCGTGCGGGGCGACACACGCACGCTGGAGGACGCGTCGCTCAGGCAGCTCGGGACCGTGCTGAAGGTGCTGCTCGTGTCCTTCCTTTCCGACCTTCTGCTGCTCGGCGTCGTGATCGCGACCTTCGGAACGGCGAGCCACTGATCGCACGATTTGGTGCACGACTCGTCGTGACTGCCGCGTACCGGCGAAGCGTTGCGTGGCCGTGACGGACGTCAGGCCGGGCGCATCTCGTGGCGAGCCCTCTTTCCAAGAGCGAGAAGCATCACCACCAGACCACCGGCCATGAGCGCGACACTTCCCGGTTCCGGCACGGCGACCACTGTCGCGTTCAACGTTCCGTCGAGCACGACCTGTCCCCCGGATATGTACAGATAACCGGTTCCGCCGCGCGCACCGTTCTCGAACGCCCGGGGATCCAGCGTGTAGGTCTGCGTGCTGAGCCCGCCGCCGAATCCTCCGGTTGCGTCGACGAGCGCCGTGGGCATCAGGGTGACCGACGCACCGTCGAGCACGATGTTGCCGCCGCTGCCGCCCCCTCCGGGGCCGCCCATGCCGCCCACGTTCGCGAACGACCAGCCACCATTGGCGCCGAGCGCGAGGAGGCTTCCGTCCACGGTGATCGTGTCGGACGTCGAGATCTGGAGCGCACCGCCTCCACCGCCCCCCGCCCCACCGCCAAGCTGGACGCCGAAGAAGTACCAGCCGCTTCCGCCACCGCCACCCGACCCGCCCGTGAAGGGCTCGGGAAACGGCACCGCGGGGCTTCCCGCGACGCCGTCCGTGTAGCGGACGGCCGCGAGTCCGTCGGTCGCCATGCCGCCGCCTCCGCCCGACACGCCGTACACCTTGAGGCCCGTGTGAGTCGGCGTCGGTCCGGGAAGACCGGGCGACGGCCCGGTTCCCGCCGTGGCGTCGCGGCACGACGGGTCCGCGCATGTCGTGTCGCCGACACCGGCCTGACCGCCGATTCCACCGCCGGGACCTCCGGTGCTCGTGGTCGCGGGCCGGATGTAGCCGACGTTCGGATCCGTCAGGTCCGCGAGACTCACGGAACCCGCCGACACGTCGATCACGCCGGAAACCGATACGGCCCCGGTCGCGAGGAGGACGACTGGCGTATTCCCGGCATTGCGGCGAAATCTCACGGTCACCCCGTCCGGTATGTCGATGGTCGTGAAATTGAAGACGCCGTCGTCGGGCAGATCGAGCGTCACGCTGGACGTCGGGTGGAACGCCCCGTCCGAGCCGTCGGACACGAGTGTCAGCGCCGCTGCCGCATGGCTGACGAGAATCGCCGCAACGGCGACCACAGGCCGGAATATCCGCATGGTGGAGGTCTCCTTCCTACCGCTTCGTGTTTGGATACATGAAGGCGCAGTCTAGAAAGGAACCTCTGTGCTGCAATTGCGCGAGATCAAGTGCCCTGACCGGCGTCACCGTCGAAAGCACTTCGCTCGCGGCAGCCTGGCTGACGTCCATCGAGTTCTCGACTCGCGAAATCGCGGCCCATCCAGGAATCGAGTGGGGCTTCGGCATCATTCCGCTGCCCGCGCCCGAACCGGGGATTCTTTCCGTGCCTGGAATGGCGTATCTCGTTCATCACGTGACGGGAACCCGGCCGACTCGTCGCGAACGCAGTGCAGCAGGTCGAGTCCGCGCCGGCCCGGGAATGCGTGAACGTGCGGCAGGACCGCTCCGGATTCATGCAACGCGAACCGGTGCGACCGCGCGCCCGATCGCCTCGCGTCCCGGACGCGTGACGTGGTTATCGACGGTGACCTGTCACCAGGGCCACCAGCTCAGTGCGCAGGGGTTCCGAGCGTCACGCCTTCCACGTCCCGGCCGTAATAGCCGAACCTGTGCTTCGCGTGGAACTTCTCGCGCGTGGTCTCGACGTCGTCCACGAAGCGAGGATCCTGCGGACGGTCGTGGCTGTTGACGTAGGCGGCAACGTCCCAGGCGTCCTGCTCGCTGAGCGTGCCACCGGCACCGTAGGGCATGTTCGCCCTGATGAAGGCGGCCGCCATGTCGACCTGATGCATGCCCGCACCCCAGTTGAACGATCGAGGCCCCCACAGTGGCGGGAACACGACACGCCCGCCCGCCACGCGACCCTGGCCGTCCTCGCCATGGCACATCGCGCAGTTCGCCGCATACACCACGGCGCCCCTGCCCCGATCGGGAGTCCCGGTGGGTGGAGGCAGTCGACGATAGCCCGACGCCGGGGGCTTGATGCCTACGGGGAGCCCCGTCGACAGCCAGTGGAAGTACGTGACCAGTGCGGTGATCTCCGGGCTGTCGGAGGGCGGGACGATGCCGTTCTCGCTGTACCGGAAACAGCCCTGGATGCGCATCTGCATCGTGTTCACGAGCCTGTTCTTCTTCCGGTACTCCGGATAGTGGACGTAGGCTGCCCACATGGGAGAGGAACTCGCGAGTCGACCGCGGTCGAGATGACAGTTCCGGCAGCTGAGGTCGTTGCGAACGTACTTCGAGGCACCAGTCGGCGTATCGTTGAAGATGCTCTCGCCGAGGCGAATCATGTCGCCGTACGGCCCCTCGGGAATCGCCGTATCGGGGGGCGGGGTGAAGTCCTCGGGAGACTGTGCCCGGGGCTTCCAGCTCGCCGCTTCGGGTGCGGCCGGAGCCTCCATGACTCCGCCCGGGCGCAGCGTGGCGATGTAGGTCGACACGGCAGTTATGTCGTCGGGAGACAGCCCTCGTGCGACGCGCGGCATGAGGCCGAGCGCGTTCGCGGGGCGCTGTCCGTTCCGGTAGGCGTCCAGCTGTGCGGACAGGTATCCGGCCGTCTGCCCGGTGAGCCCCGGAATGGCCGGCGCCACCCCGTTCAGGGCGGGTCCGTGGCAGTCGGCGCAGGCAGGCACGCCGTGGTCCCAGTCGCCGAACATGACGAGCCTGTACCCGCGACTCGTCCGAGCCTGTGACGCTTCGGGTGCGGGTGGGTATGTCCCCACTTCCTGTCTGCTGAAATACTGCGCGATCGCGCGCAGCCGGTCATCGTCGAGTCCTGCCACGGAAGGCGCCATCACGGCATTGGCGCGCTGTCCGTCACGAATCGCGCGAAGCTGCGCCTCCAGATAGGCGGCGGGCTGGCCCCCTATTCTCGGAAAGGCACCATTCCCACCCCCTTCACCGTGGGCACCGTGACATACGACACACCCTGGCGCCTTGCCGTTGCCGTGGAAGATGACCGAATCCGCCGTATCGTCGGACCAGCTCGACTTCATGGCGAGGCCGGCGCCGGCGGTCACGAGCACGAGCCCGGCGAGCGTGAGCCTGAGCGATGCGGCACTTCGGAATCTGTTCGGGTTCATGACGGTTACGAGTTATGGCGCCGGCGGGAGGAACCCGTACCGGCGATAGATCGCCTGGCCTTCGGCACTTACGAGGAAGTCGAGAAACGCGTCCGCAGCCTCGGGATGCGGGGCATCGCGCAGGCGGCCGGCCACGTACGTGGCGGTACGATTCTGGTCGTCGGGCAGCGTCACCAGACTGACCGGATGGTGTTTCACCGTCGCATGGAAATAGGCCTCCGTGTACCAGACGGCGCCCGCCTCGCATTTCCCCTGCATGATCCACAGAGGCGTCTGCCGGTGATGGATCTGGGTGAGATGCGTGGATTTCTCGCGAGCCTTGTCCTCGTAGATCTTCCTGACGAGGGCGTCTCCGCCCGTCGTGCGGATCGCCGGGATGATCACGTTCTTCGCAATTCCTTCCCACTCCGGATTCGGCATGCACACCGTGATGCCCGGATCGGCAAGGTCGGACCATCCCGCGATGCCATGAGGATTGCCGAGCGCGGTCATGATCGCGAGGCGGTTGCGAGCGTAGGGCTCCGTGCGCACGAACCAGTTCCTGTCGCGCTGCAGAGTCTCCATGCGGCCACGGCCGGCCGTGTACACGTCGGGCTGGACCGTGATCCTCATGTTGCCGACGACCAGGCTGCCCTGCTCCATCTGGCGGGCCAGGATGCCCGGCGGGAGCGTTTCCACGAAGATGCGCCGATACTCCGGGTGAACGGACCGGAACGCGTCGATCAGGTCATGGACGACCATGTACTGATTGCCCGCGAAGAACACGGTGAGCTGGGGGTCGTTGATGTCGCCGTGCAGGTCCGGCGCGTTGTCGATACCGTGGATCGTGAAGTTGACGCCTCCCTCGGGAGGCGGGCTCCAGGGCGGGTCGCTGGTGCCGGGGTCGGCGGCGAGGGATCCCGTCGCAGCGAGCAGGAACGTCACGAGGGCAGTTGCGAACACGCCGTTGCGAATCAGTCTGGTCATGGGCTCCGGTGCAGGCATCCTGTGCGAGTGCAGTGCGAGACCCCCCACATGCCCGGGAGGCACGTGGCGAGTCGTTTCATTCTGACACGACCG
The DNA here is from genome assembly GCA_016125475.1 of Betaproteobacteria bacterium. Taxonomy (GTDB): domain Bacteria; phylum Pseudomonadota; class Gammaproteobacteria; order Burkholderiales. The sequence goes on along the minus strand of WGLR01000017.1, from coordinate 103,395 downwards.
CGGCGGCGGTGGTACCGCCGGGGAGCCTGGAACGCCCGACCGGACCGCAGTGTCGTCCGTGCGTCGCCGGCGTCAGATAACGCAAGAACGCAAGCCAGACCCCGCGGATGACATTTTCACGGACAGCTTCCTCCAGGTCGCCGGCGACGGCATCAGGACGGACGTGCGCCCGTCACGGGATCGACTCTCCGGAAGGCCAGCACCGCATTCGTGCCGCCGAACGCGAACGAGTTGCTGATCGCGGCATCCAGGTTCGTCACGCGCGCGCGGGACTCCCGAACGAGGTGAACGCCACAGGCCGGATCCGGGTCCTCGCAGTGCATGCTCGGAGGAACGGCCTGTCTGTAGACGGACATGGCGGTGACGACCGCCTCCAGTGCGCCGGCTGCGCCGAGCAGGTGCCCGTGCATCGACTTGGTCGAACTGACCGCAAGCGACGGCAGCGCGTGGCCCCATACGCGATGCAGTGCCTCGCACTCGACGACGTCGCCCACGACCGTGCCGGTACCGTGCGCGTTGCAGTACCCGACCTCTTCGGGGGTCAGGTGGCTGTCGCGCAGTGCGGCGGTCAAGGCACGCACCTGGCCGGAGGCGTCGGGCTTCGTGAGGTGCGTCGCATCGCACGAGACGCCACTGCCCGCGAGTTCCGCGTAGATGCGGATGCCCCGCGCCGCCGCCGACGCGACGGGCTCCAGGAACAGGAACGCCGCCCCTTCGCCGAGCACGAGACCGGTACGGGCCGCGCTGAAGGGTCGGCACGCGTGCGCGGGCACGCCGGACTCGGCATCCGCGAGCGTGCGCATCGCCTGCCACGCGCGGACAAAACCCGGCACCAGCAGGGCCTCGCTGCCACCGGCCAGGGCGAAGTCGATGTCGCCGCGCCGGATGGCCCTGGCAGCCTCGGCGATGGCGATCGCGGAGGACGCACAAGCGACGGAGTACGTGTAGACGGGGCCGTGAATGCCTTCCCGGATCGCAATGTGGGCGGCAGGCGCATTCGCCATGCTCGCGGGCACCGTGAGCGGCGAGAGCCGACCCGATTTGCGCTGACTCGTGAAACCGTCGTCCACGCTCGTCGCCCCGCCGGTGCCGGTGCCGACGAACAGGCCGCTCCCGGAATCGAGGCGGTCCAGCCCTGCGTCCGCACGCGCCCGCTCCGCCGCGACGGCCGCCATCTGGCTCACGCGATCCATCCCGCTCAACTGGAGGCGCGTGAACCATGCCGTGCCGTCGAACGGCGCACTCGCGACGACTGTCGGGGGAACGTCGTCTCGATCCCAGCGGTGAACCGCCGACTCCCCGTCGAGGAGTGCGCCGAATACCCGGTCAGCGGTGTCCCCGTGCGGGGCGACGACGCCGATGCCGGTGATCGCCACGCCCCGGTTCATGCGGCCTGTTGCGTCCGAAGATTGTCGATCACGCCCGCGAGGCCGCAAAGCGTGCGGACTTCCTCGCCGAGGTCGGGCACTTCGATGCCGAAGTGCTTCTCGACGGTAAAGACGAGTTCGGCAAGGGAGAGGGAATCCAGGCCGTACTCCGAGAGTGGTCGGGCGGGATTCAGTTCGGCCGCTTCGATTCCGAAGTTCTCGTGAATCAGGCCTTTCAGTTCATCAACGGTGGTCATGGGTGCTCTCCTGGCAGTTGGCCCTGCAAGTGACGGCGTGCCGCCGGACGTCATGCGACACGCCTTGCCCGTGCGGGCAATTCGGGATCCGGACGCGCTTCCGCACGCCGCACGAAACGCTCGAGGAGTGCGACGAGTTCGAGCCGGTCGTTGTCGATCGTGACCATGTGGTAGCTGTCCTCGAGTATCGCGAGGGACTTGTCGCGCTGGGGAAGCCCCGCCACGACGCGCTCGACGCTCGCCACGCGCGTGATCTCGTCTTCCCTCGCGTGCACGAAGAGCAGGGGGCAGGTCAGCCGGGGAAGATGCCTGCGCACGTTCCGGCCGAGCGCCTCCGCCTCGCGCAGCGCGCGCAGTGGCAGTCGTGCCGGGCCGACCGCCGAGTGGTCGCGTTCCTGGAACTCGCGTGCGATCCAGCGGCGGACCTGCGGGCTCTTCACACCGAACGGCTCGCGCTCGGCGACACGGAAGAAGCGGTCCAGACCGGTCCAGTAGCCCAGATGGCGCAGGTGTCGTATCGGCGACAGCCCCCAGCCGTCGTACGCGAAGGTCGGCGAGATGAGGACGAGCCCGGCCACCGGTCGCCGGGACTCGACGGCCACGGCGGCCGCGAGGAACCCGCCGGTGCACAACCCGCCCAGGACGACCGGAGCGTCGGGCGGTACCCGCTGCTCGACCACTTCGGAAGCCGAGCGGCGCCAGCGTTCCCAGCTGTCGGCCGACGGTTCGTGATCGCTCGAATAGCCCGGAACGGTCACGTTCTCGAAAGTTATGCCGCGCATTCTGAGATGCGGAGCAATGAGCCCGAATTCCCGTGGTGAGGACAGCAGCCCGTGAAACAGGAGCAGCGGGGTTCGGGAAGTGCTTCGCACGTCTGCCATCGCGACCGTTCGTTCGTTCGGAAGGCGGCAGTCTAGAAAGACAAACTTAATCGAAACTGAAGACCCGAAATTGCGCATACTCGTTGCGGAAGACGACCCGACTCTCCGGAAGGGACTGTTCCAGGTACTCGGTGAAATCGGCCACACCGCGGTCACGGTGGCGGACGGGGATCATGCGGACCTCCTCCTCGCGACCGAACCCTTCGACCTGGTCGTGCTGGATCTCGGACTTCCGCGCATGGATGGCCTCACCGTCCTGGAGCGGCTGCGACGGCGCCGGCTGGCCGTGCCCGTGCTCATCCTGAGCGCCCGGGACCAGATCCGCGACAAGGTCCGCGGCCTCGATTTCGGGGCGGACGACTACATGACGAAGCCGTTCGATCTCACGGAGTTCGAGGCGCGTGTGCGTGCGCTGCTGCGTCGAGGGCACGCGAACGTGGTACGCGTCGGACTGCTGGACTGGTCCTGGGAAACACGCGAGGCGACCGTCGGCAACTGCCGGGTGACCCTGTCCCGGCACGAGGTCGGTCTCCTCGAAGCCCTGGTACAGTCCCCCGGACGCATCGTCTCCAAGGAAACCCTGAGCCTCCGGCTTGGGGAAGATGGCGCACCCTCGACCAGCAATCTCGTCGAAGTGTACGTGCACCGTCTCCGGCGCAAGCTCGCATCGGCCCAGGTGGAGATCCGGACCATCCGCGGGCTCGGATACCGCATCGAGGAAGCCAGGGAGGTGGCCTGACGTGGTTCACCGCTCCGGATCCCTGCGCGCGCGCCTCACGCGCCGGCTCGCGCTCGTGCTCGCGACGATCGGCGTGGTCGGAACGATCGGTTTCTACGTTCTCGGGTCGCGGTATGCCAACCTCGCCTATGATCAGGCGCTGTTCGACAGCGTCCTGACGCTCGCCGATCATATCGACGCCGGCGACGACGGGGCCCTGCGTGTCAATCTGCCCCCCGCTGCGCTCAAATGGCTGCTTTCGGACGGCGGTGAAGTGATCCGCTACCGGATCACCGACCTCCGCAACCGGAAGGTGGTCCTCTCGAATGGCGACATCGGCCTTCTCCCGAACGATCGGGGCCTGGTCGGACAACCCGCCTACCGCTACTACGACGGACAGGACCTCCGCCTGCGAGTGGCGTACACCCGACACCTCGTCGATCCGAGCGACGTGCCCGTTCTCGTGGAGATCGGGGAAACCACGCGCAAGCGCGATCGTCTCACCCGCACGATCCTCGTCGTCGCCGCGCTGTTCATGGCATCCACGGTGGTACTGGCCGCCGGTCTCGTCTGGCACGGCGTAGGGGCGGCGCTGGCGCCGCTCAAGCTGCTCGAAACGGAGGCAGCACGCCGGTCGGGCACCGATCTCCAGCCTCTCGATCCCCTCAACGCGCCTGCCGAGGTGCGGGGCCTCATTCAGGCGATCAACCGCCTGATGTCGCGCGTGTCGAACGTGATGGAGTCGCAGAGTCACTTCATCGCCAATGCCGCACACCAGCTACGAACGCCGCTGTCCGGCATCCGGCTGCAGGCACAGCTCGCGCGGAAGGACGCACCGGAGCCGATGTACGCAGCCCTGGAGGACGTGGAGAACGGCGCCGCGCGCGCCTCGCACCTGGTCGATCAGCTGCTCGTGCTGTCGCGCGCGGAGGCCGCCGATCCCGGGGCGGAAGGCCAGACGGTGAATGTCCACGAAGTCATCCGTGACGTGGTCGAGCGTCATCTCCACCTCGCGGACGAGCGTGGCATCGACCTCGGATACGAAGGCGAAACGGTCCCGATGAAGGTTCTCGGGAACGAAGTCCTCTTCGGCGAACTGCTGGGCAACCTGGTCGACAACGCCTTGCGCTACGGGCAGGCCGGAGGGCGCGTGACCGTCGAGGCACGGCGGGAGAACAGCGATGTCGTACTCGCCGTGCAGGACGATGGCCCGGGCTTCGCGGAAGGCGAACGGGATCACGTGTTCCAGCGCTTCTATCGTCCGGACTCCTCACCGCGGGGCGGCGCCGGTCTTGGCCTCGCGATCGTGCGCGAAATCGTGGATCGCTATGGAGGCACCATGGAACTGAAGACGGCACCGGACAACGGCAGCCGCTTCGAGATCCGGTTCCGCGCAACGGGCGCCTGACGGTCCGGAACTCCCTGCCGCCAGGATCGGGCGTGCCGGGAAACCCGCGCGGCGAAGGCATGACGCGAAGGCTCCAAGTCCGAAAAAAAAAGCCCGCTCTCCTTGCGGAGAACGGGCCATCGTCTGACCGAATGAGTACTGCTTCGGCGGGTCTCCCGGGCCGTACGGCCCGGGAACCCTCCGATCAGGCCTGCAGCTGATCGCCGAGCGGAAGCTCGCGGATCCGCTTGCCCGTCGCGTTGTACAGGGCGTTGAAGAAGGCCGGCGAGAACGGCGGAACGCCGGGCTCACCCACACCGCTGGACGGCGTTTCGATGCCGTGCGGCATGATGTGCGTACGCACGTCCATGGCGCCTTCACCGATCCGGAGCACCCTGTAGTCGTTGAAGTTGTGCTGCTGCACACGACCGTTCTTGAAGGTGATGTTCGTGTACTTCGAGATCGTGAGGGCCATGACCGCGGCACCTTCGATCTGCGAGCGCACACGCTCGGGGTTCACGCAGAAGCCGCAGTCGATCGCGGTGTCCACGCGCGGCACGGTGACGTTGCCATTCTCGTCCACGCCCACTTCGACCACCGTCGCCACGTACGTCAGGAAGCTGCGGTGCGCGGCGATACCGAGAGCATGACCCTTCGGCAGCGAACGCTTGCCCCACTGGGCTTCCTGCGCGACACGCTCGATCACGGCACGCAGACGGCCGGTATCGATCGGGTAGGTCGAGAACGGATCACCGTAGTTCCACAGCGGCTGCGACGTATCCTTGCGCGGATCGACGATACGTGCCGGGCCGATCAGTTCGAGCAGGAAGTCCTTCTGGTCACGACCCGTTTCCGCCGCGATTTCCGCAACCATCGACTGCATCGCGAAGGCGTGCGGGATGTTGTTCACGGAACGGAACCAGCCGATACGCGTCTTGGCAGGCGCGGTGCCGGTCTCGAGACGCAGGTTCGGAACGTCGAACGGCGTGTCGATCAGGCCCAGGCCGAGTTCGAGGGCGCTCTCGCGCTTCGGATCCGGCATGAAGTTGGACATGAGCGACGGGGAGACGCTGCGATGACGCCAGGCGACGACGTTGTTGTTCTCGTCGAGGCCGGCCGTGACGTGCTGGTACGACACCGAGTGGTAGAAACCGTGCTGGATGTCGTCTTCGCGGGTCCAGATGACCTTGACCGGCTGGCCGCCCATTTCCTTCGAGCAGAGCGCGGCTTCCTGTGCGAAGTCGCACTTCGACTTGCGGCCGAAGCCACCGCCGAGCAGCGTCACGTGAACCGTGACGTGGTCTTCGGGCACACCGAGCAGCTTGGCGACGTCGCCGCGCGTGCCGCCGGGGCTCTGCACGCAGGCCCAGACTTCGGGCTTGCCGTCGACGATACGGCAGGTCGCGGCCGGCGGTTCCATCGTCGCATGGTGACCATGCGGGATGTAGTACTCGCGATCGATGACCTTCGCGGCACCCGCGAGCGCCTTGTCGACGTCACCTTCGTTGCGCTCCATCTTGCCGGGCTTGCGCGACGTCTCGGCCATCTGCTGCTTGAACGTGTCGGAGTCGTAGTCGGCGTTGGGGCCGTCGTCCCACTTCACGTTCAGTGCCTCGCGGCCCTTGATGGCGGCGTAGGTGTTCTTCGCGATGACCGCGACACCGCCCAGCGGCGCGAACTTCGCGGGCATGGGGGTCGGGGGAATCTCGAAGACCTTCAGCACGCCAGGCACCTTCATCGCGGCAGCCGCATCCCACGACTTCGCACGGCCGAGCACGACCGGCGGGCGCGCGATCACGGCATACGACGTGCCTTCCGGACGGATGTCCTGCGCGTACATCGCCTTGCCGACCGTGATGTCGTGCAGGTCGTAGATCTTGACCTCGCCCTTGCCGATGTAACGGAACTCGGAGGGATCCTTCAGCGTGATCGTGTTCAGACGCGGGGTCGGCAGGCCGGCCGCGGTCTTGGCGAGTTCACCGTAGCCGATCTTGCGTCCGCTCGGAACGTGAACGACCTGGTGGTTCTCCGCCCGCACCTCGGTGTTGGGCACGCTCCACTGCAGGGCCGCTGCCATCTCGAGCATCTGGCGCGCGGCCGCACCGCAGGCGCGCATCGGCTGGATGAAGTGACGGATGCTGCGCGAGCCGTCCGTGTCCTGGTTGCCGTACTTCTGCTCGTCACCAGGGGCCTGGACGACCTTCACGCGCGACCAGTCCGCTTCCATCTCGTCGGCCACGGCCATCGGCAGGGACGTGTGCGAGCCCGTTCCCATTTCCGAACGGTGCGTGACGATCGACACCGTGCCATCGGTGGCGACGGAAACGAATACGTGCGGATCCCAGACGACGCCGCCGGGCATGCCGCCCGCGCCGGTCTTGTACTGGAACGCCTGCGAACCGTCGGCCATCGCGACGCCGGGCAGGAACTGCGCGGCCACCACGAGGCCGCCGGCAGTCGCCACGCCCTTGAGCATGTTACGACGGCTGACGTTTTCGATGATCGCCTGATTCTCGAAGTTTTCGCCTTTCATTTCACACCTCCTGCGACGCGGTCTTGACGGCTGTGAAGATCCGCTCGTAGCAGCCGCAACGGCAGATGTTGCCGGCCATCGCAGAGTGGATGTCTTCGTCGGAGGGTTTCGGATTCTGGTTCAGGAATCCGGCCGCCTGCATGATCTGGCCAGCCTGGCAGTAGCCGCACTGCGGCACGCTGTACTGGCGCCATGCCTTCTGCACCGGATGATTGCCGTCCGGCGACAGACCCTCGATCGTCGTGACCTTGTGGTCCGACACATCGCTCATTGCGGTAACGCACGAACGTACGACTTTGCCGTCGACGTGGACGGAGCAGGCGCCGCAGAGCCCGATGCCGCAGCCGAACTTGGTCCCGGTCAGACCCAGTTCGTCCCGCAGGTACCACATGAGTGGCATCTGCGGGTCGCCATCGTAACTTTGCACCTGATTGTTGACTGTGACTCGCATAACTAAGTCCTCCCGTAGCTCAGAGTCCCACTATCCCACTAGGGAGCGCGGCGATCCGCGCTCTCAACTCAGTCTTGTGACGAGCGGAATCGCCCATGACAGACAGGCGCCGACGATAACATAGGAACATGCGAGAGTGGTCAATACTCTCGACGCAAAACTCGCATTCGTGGGTGCCCTGTCGGACACGAATTCATGCTGCATTGCCGCAATTCGCGCAGGACCCCGATCCGGCGTCATTTCACGTTTGCAGCCGTCTGTCCGAACAGCACTTTCTTCGCTTCTTCGTCGACGGTCGGCTTCACGTTGATCGCCTTCGCAAGTTCGTATGCGCGCACCACGGCAGGACGTTCGCGAATCGTTTCGAACCATCGCTTCAGATTCGGAAAGTCGTCGAGATCCTGCTGCTGGCGCTTGTGCGGCACGATCCACGGATAGCAGGCCATGTCGGCGATCGAATATTCGCCCGCGACGTACTCACGGTCGGCAAGTCTCTTGTTGAGCACGCCGTACAGTCGCGCCGTCTCGTTCACGTACCGATCCATCGCGTAGGGGATCCGCTCGGGCGCGTACTGCACGAAATGATGGTTCTGTCCGGCCATCGGCCCGAGCCCCGCCATCTGCCACATGAGCCACTGCAGAACGTCGACCCAGGCCCGTGTGTCGCGCGGCAGGAAACTGCCGGTCTTGGCGGCCAGGTAGACGAGGATCGCGCCGGACTCGAACACCGGGATCGGCGAGCCGCCGTCATCGGGATCGCGGTCGACGATTGCAGGAATGCGGTTGTTGGGTGCTATCGCGAGGAACTCCGGATCGAACTGCTCCCCGCGTCCGATGTTGATCGGCTTGATCGCGTAGGGAAGTCCGGTCTCCTCGAGGAAGATGGTGATCTTGTGTCCGTTCGGTGTCGTCCAGTAATAGAGATCGATCATGTCGGTTCGGGAAGTTGATGAGGGAGAGCAGAGCCGGTCGGTCACGTCGCACGGGGCCGCGTCGTACCGCCCCTGCCGGAGAACGCGCGGTTGCCCGGCATGGCCGCGCATGACGGAAACAGTCGATGCACTGCTCCGCGTCCCCGGCACCTGACGGGCAGTATAGTCCCCGACACCGCTCGCGCCCGAGCAGTTCCGGCGCGAGCGCGCGAAAGCCGGTTATGCTTGGGCGGGACCAATTCTTCGACACGAACTTCATGACCGAACACTTCGATCTGCTGTGCATCGGCGGCGGCAGCGGCGGCGTCGCCACGGCCAATCGCGCGGCGAGCCACGGTGCGCGCGTGTGCCTCGTGGAGGCCGGCCGCATGGGCGGAACCTGCGTGAACGTGGGCTGCGTGCCCAAGAAGATCATGTGGACCGCAGGCCAGATCGCCCACGGGCTCGAGGATGCGGCCGGCTATGGATTCTCCGTGCCGGAGCATTCTTTCGACTGGCACACGATCAGGTCCGCACGCGACGACTACGTGCGCAAACTCAATGGGGCCTACGAGCGCTATCTCGGCACCAACAAGGTCGAGATCGTGCGCGGACACGCGAAGTTCGTCGGCCGCAAGATCGTCGACGTCGGTGGCCGGCGCATCTCGGCCGATCACATCGTCATCGCGGTCGGCGGACATCCCGCGCGACCCAACCTGCCCGGCGCGGAACTCGGGATCACCTCGGACGGATTCTTCGAACTCGAGAGCCAGCCGCGCCGCATGGCGATCGTCGGCGCAGGGTACATCGCTGTCGAGGTAGCAGGCCTCATGCAGGCGCTCGGCACCCGCGTGACGCACTTCCTGCGACGCGACCACTTCCTGCACGACTTCGACACGATGCTCCGGGACCAGCTCATGGCCCACATGCAGGCGGATGGCGTGTCGTTCGTGACACGGTTCTCCATCGCGCGCGTCGATCAGGAAAAGGACGGGATGTACCTCACGGGGTACGACGATGCCTCGCACGGCCCCTTCGACTGCGTGCTCTGGGCGATCGGCAGGGCCCCCAACACGGGTTCACTGGAACTGGAGGCCACCGACGTCACGGTGCACCGCGACGGCACGATTCCCGTGGACGCCTTCCAGCAGACCAGCGTGCCCGGCATCTACGCCGTCGGCGACATCATCGGTCACCACGAACTCACGCCGGTCGCGATCGCCGCGGGACGGCGCCTCGCCGACCGCATCTTCGGAGGCCAGGCCGACCGCCGCCTCGTGTACGAGAACGTGCCCACGGTGGTCTTCAGCCACCCGCCGATCGGCACCGTCGGCCTGTCCGAGGAAGCGGCCTTCGCGCGTCACGGCGAGGAGGCGAAAGTCTACGAGACAGGCTTCACGCCGATGTACCACGCGTTCACGAAGCGACAGGTCAGGATGTCGATGAAACTCGTGGTGGTCGGTGCGCAGGAGAAAGTGGTCGGCTGCCATGCGATCGGACCCGGCTCGGACGAGATGCTGCAGGGTTTCGCGGTCGCCGTGAAGATGGGCGCGACCAAGCAGGATTTCGACGACACCGTCGCGATCCATCCGACCGCCGCGGAGGAAATGGTCACCATGAAGACTGCCCGCCCGGCCAGAGCCACCCCCGAGGAGAACCGATCATGACCGTCGAACGCAGGCACACGAGCAGGCGCATGTCACAGGTGGTCGTGCACGGCGACACGATCTACCTGGCCGGCATCGTCTCGGATGAACCGGTGTCGGAACACGCGGGCGCGCAGACGCGCAACATCCTCGAGAAGATAGACCGCTACCTCGCCGAGGTCGGCAGCGACCGCTCGCGCATTCTCTCCGCGACCATCTGGCTGGCGGACATGACGTGTTTCGACGCCATGAACGCCGTGTGGGACGAATGGGTCCCCGAGGGAAGCGCCCCCGCTCGTGCGTGTGTCGAATCCCGGCTCGCCCATCCCAGATACCTCGTGGAGATACGGGTGATCGCGGCGAGATAGCGCCATGGGCGACGGCACGTACCGCGCCCGGCGCACGCCGCATCGTCACGATCTCTGACCCGGCACCGCGGACCCGGACGCTCTCCATGCCCCTCCTCGCCCAGACGGCGGTATTTCTGGCCGCGGCAGTCGTGATGGTTCCGGTCTTCAGGAAGCTGAAGCTCGGGGCCGTGCTCGGATTTCTCGTCGCGGGCCTCGCGATCGGCCCCTGGGGGCTGCGCATCGTGACCGAGGTGCAAAGCATCATGCACTTCGCGGAACTCGGCGTCGTGCTGCTGCTCTTCATCATCGGGCTGGAGCTTCAGCCCTCGCGCCTCTGGGCGCTGCGCCGATCGGTGTTCGGACTCGGGGCCGTTCAGGTCGGCGCGACCGGTCTGGCGGTCGGCTCCATCGCCTACGCGCTCGGGTCCGGCTGGCAGGTGGCGCTCGTCATCGGCGTCGCCCTGTCGATGAACTCGACGGCTTTCGTGCTGCAGCTGCTCGGCGAACGTCATCAGCTCACCACGCGCCACGGACGCGCCGCATTCGCGATATCGCTGTTCCAGGACATGGCCGTGATCCCGATGCTCGCGATCGTGCCCCTGCTCGTCGTGCACGATCGCTCCGGTGCGGCTCACGCGTGGCTCGGCGCACTGAAGGCGGCGGCCGTGATCGCAGCGGTGATCGTCGGCGGTCGTTACCTGCTGAGGCCCGTGCTCAAGGCCGTCGCGGAAAGCGGCATTCAGGAGATCTTCACGGCGGCGGCGCTGCTCGTCGTGATCGGCACGGCGCTGATCATGGAGGGAACCGGCCTGTCGATGACGCTCGGAGCGTTTCTCGCGGGAGTGCTGCTCGCCGACTCCGAGTACCGGCACGAGATCGAGGCGAGCATCGAACCGTTCAAGGGGCTACTGCTCGGACTGTTCTTCATCACGGTCGGCATGGGCGTGAACATGGGACTGCTGCTCGAGCGGCCCGCGGCGATCCTGGGTGCGGCCCTGGGCCTCATGTTCGTGAAGGCCGCGATCGTCTTCGGTCTCGCGGCGGGTGCACGACATGGCGCAGAAAGCGCACGATCTCTCGCCGTCCTTCTCGCACACGCCGGCGAATTCGCGTTCGTGCTGTTCGGCGTCGGCCTCGAGAGCGGCCTCCTCGAGCGCGGCACCGCCGATTTCCTGGTCGTCGTCGTGACCGTGTCGATGGCGCTCACGCCGATCCTGTTCCTCGTGCACGAGAACGTCGTCGCGCCGAGACTCCGGAAGACCGCCCCGCCCGCCTACGACGAAATCGACGACGACGACGACGACGTGCCCGTGATCATCGCGGGCGTGGGACGCGTCGGTCAGATCGTGAGCCGCATCCTGACCGCGCGACGCATCCCCTACACCGCGCTGGACATCAACCCGGAGCAGGTGGACACGATCCGCCGCGTGGGACGCAAGGCCTACTACGGGGACGCGTCGAAGCTCGATCTCCTGCGCGCGGCGAAGGCGGACAGGGCGCGGGTGTTCGTGCTCGCGATCGACGACGTCGAAGCTTCCGTGCGTACGGCACTGACGGTCAGGAAGCACTTCCCGCATCTCGCGATTCATGCCCGCGCGCGGAACCGCATCCACGCCCACCGGCTGGCCGAGATCGGCGCGCGCCTCATCACGCGCGAGACCTTCGCATCGTCGCTCGAGATGGCCCGGCACGTCCTGGAAGCGCTCGGCACGGGCGAGAGCGAGGCCAGGGAAACGGTCACCCGCTTCCGCGAGCACGACGAGAGCGTGCTGAGGCGTCAGTTCGCGGCGCGGGGGGACGAGGAGACCATGATCCAGACCTCGCGCGAGGCGGCACAGGAACTTCAGGATCTCTTCGACACCGACCGCGCGGAATCGCCACCGATCGGTGAACCATCCGCGGCGGACCTCGCACGGAACTGGAAGTGACCCGAAATGATCGCGCGCACGGCCGTGACGCGCTAACATCTCCACGAAGTCGTCAGGCGGACACCATGCCATGGCCATCCCTCCCATCCCCGACGTGCTGCTGACGCCGCTGCAGGGCCCGGGCTTCCTCTCGCCCTTCACGCCGGCCACGGCGTCACAGTCTCCGACGGCGGTGTTCTCCGCTGCCGTCAACAATGCCGTCGCAACCGGCGCCCCGGTCCCGAGCGGTCTCGCCGCGGCCGTACCGCGGATCGACACCACGACACTGCTCGACCGCGCCTATTTCCGGGATCTGGTTTCGGGGCTCGCCCAGTCGACGGCATCCCCGAACCCGCTGACGCTCACGCCCTCGTTCACGACGAATCTCGGAATCGAGGGCCTTCTCGGCCGCACGGGCCTGCCGCAGGCCCTGCAGCAACTCGATACGCGACAGTCGCTGAGCCTGTACGCATCCGCGCTTAACCTCTTCAGCACGGTTCAGACGCTCGGTGTCGACTCGACCTCGAGCGGCCCCGGCCTCGGCGCCCTTCTCGACATCACGGCCTGACGGCACGCGCGGCCGAGGCACGACGGCCTGCGACAAGTTGTCGCAGGCGCAGCGCGTGCGGGCGGCTAGAATTCGCAGCCCGCATCCCGCGCACCGCGAGAGGACCTGCCGATGGTCCAGCACCGAGACTCCGGACATCTCCTGAACACGTCCCGCCGCAACCTGGAGCGCCTCTGGATCCTTCGCTGGATCGCGCTGGGTGCGATGACGGCGACGGTCGCGATCGCACGCCACGTGCTCGGGGAGATGCTCGACGTCGGTGCACTGGCAGGATGCCTCGGCGCCGGACTCGTCCTGAACGCGTGGACCACGTGGCGCCTCCGCGGCGAGAGCCCGGTGCGGGAGACGGAAATCTTCCTGCAGTTGCTCGGGGACACCGCGGTCCTGAGCGGCGTGCTCTACTTCTCGGGAGGCTGGGCCAACCCGTTCGCGTCGGTCTTTCTGCTTCCGCTCGTGATCGCGGCGACGCTGCTGCCACCGCGCCTCACCTGGGTCCTGGCGCTCGTCACCTTCGCGGCCTACACGGGCCTCGGCTTCTGGTACGTTCCCCTGCCCCACATGCACCACGGGATGACTTCCGATTTCGATCTCCACGTGTTCGGGATGTGGGTGAGCTTCGTGCTGTCTGCCGCGGTCGTGGCGTACTTCGTGACTCGCATGGCGGTGTCCCTGCGCGAGCGTGACCGCGAGCTGGCTGCGGAACGCGAGCGCACGCTTCGTGATCAGCACGTCCTGTCGCTCGGCACACTCGCCGCGGGCGCCGCGCATCAGCTGGGCACACCGCTCGCGACGATCGCCGTGATGCTCAGGGAACTCCAGCTGGAACGCGCCGGCGACGGGGAACTCGCGCACGAACTCGCCGCGATCCGTGGTCAGGTCGATCAGTGCAAGGCCATCATCTCGGACCTCGTGGCGACGGCGGGTCAGACCCGTGCGGAAGGCGGGCGGATGGAGCCCGTCGACCGATTCCTCGAAAGCACGGTGGAGAACTGGCGTGCGCTGCGTCCCGGCATCTCGATCGCGACCACGCTCGCCGGCTCGCAGCCCCCACCGCGAATCCTCGCCGACCAGACACTCGGGCACACGCTCGTCACGCTGCTCAACAACGCTGCGGATGCCTCCCGTGACGGCGTCGAACTCGCCGGAACCTGGACACCCGGGCAACTCACCGTGGAGATCCGGGACAAGGGGGCCGGTGTACCGGAATCCGTGCTCAGGGCTGCCGGGTGGCGCCCGCTCACGACCAAGGCGTCGGGGCACGGTGTGGGCCTGCTCATAGCGAACGCGGCGCTCGAACGATTCGGCGGGAAGGTCACGCTGGCGAATCGTCACGACGGCGGCGCGTGCACGCGTCTGGAACTGCCGCTCGAGAGACTTGCCGCGTGAGCGGAAGCGTGTCCGGGCGCCCCCTGCTGCTCGTGGACGACGACCCGACGTTCTGCGAGGTGCTCGCCCGTGCGCTCGTCAGGCGTGGATTCGACGTGACCGTTGCGCACGACGCGGAACAGGCCGTCACGCACATGCGCGACACCACGCCGACCCACGCGGTGGTCGATCTCAGGATGCCCGGCGCCTCCGGCCTTTCACTCGTCCGGACGTTGAGGGAAGCGTCGCCGGACATCCGCATCGTCGTGCTCACGGGTTACGCGAGCATCGCGACCGCCGTCGAGGCCATCAAGGCGGGCGCAACGCACTACCTCGCGAAACCGGCGGACGCGGACGACATCGTCGCCGCCTTCGGGGAGTCCCGGTCGCCGGAAGGCCCCGACACGCGGACACGACCGATGTCGGTCGATCGTCTCGAGTGGGAGCACATCCAGAGGGTGCTCGCGGAGAATCAGGGCAACGTGTCGGCGACCGCACGCGCGCTCGGCATGCACCGGCGCACCCTGCAGCGGAAGCTGTTCAAGAGGGCGCCGCGTGATTCCGGCGCAGTGGAATACTGAGACAGAAAAAAAAGAGGGCAGCCCGAAGGGCTGCCCTGCAAACCCCCAAGCGGGGGGAGGAGACCTGCCCTTGATTTCGACCCTCGTCACGAAAACTTGAGGGATTCGCGCGAAGAATTTTTCGCCCGGGTGCGGGAGCCCGCGGAATCGGCGCCACGCACCTGGAAAAAAATAAGGGCAGCCCTCGAGAGAGCTGCCCTGCAAACCCCCTAGCGGGGGGAGGAGACCTGGGGTTATTTGCGACCCGAATCCGGAAAACTCAAGACTCCAGCCGCAAAGATTCTTCACAAAAGCTTCAAAAGCTTACCAAAATCCCCACGAATTCCTAGTGGGTAAGCGAAAAAAACCCCTTCGCGCGCCCGCGCTCGGGATGTCGCGACGCTACCCACCGAGTCGGGAACGGGAACCATCGCGGTGTCGTGCGGACCGCCGGGTGCGACACAGCAGATACGTGTCGCGAGCGGGAAGTGAGTACGCCTGCGGCCGCGAGGGTCTACGCCCTGCACGGGGAAACGTCATCGTCCCTGTCTGTCGCCGGCACCGGAGGCGGACACCGCGCGTGTGAATTTCCCCCACGCTTCGCGCCCATCGCACGGAATCAGGGAACCGTAATCATGAGAGTACGGGACAGCCCGGAAGTTTCCGTCGGCTCGCGCGTTCGTGTAACGTCCGCTGACCCGGCGGACCGGAACGACGAGGAGCCTCCCGCGACTGCGCCGGCCCCGGTCATCGCGGCCCTTTTTCCTGACGATGCGAGCCCACCATGTCCCTGAAGACCCCGAGAACGACCGTGAAGCGCCTGCCCAAGAGGGCGCGACACGACTTCGAGACCATCGCCTCGATCCTCGACGCGGGTTTCCTGTGCCACCTCGGGCTCGTGGTGGACGGTCAGCCGTTCGTGATCCCGACCGCGTTCGGACGGGAGGACCGGCACGTCTACGTGCACGGATCCGCCGTGAGCCGCACCCTGAAGCACCTCGGTGACGGACATCCCGCGTGCCTCACGGTCACGCTGCTCGACGGGCTCGTCCTCGCGCGTTCCGGCTTCCACAGTTCCATGAACTACCGCTCCGTGGTGATTCTCGGACACGCCACGCCCGTCACGGGCCCGGAGAAGACGCACGCGCTGGAAGTCATATCGGAACACATCCTGCCCGGCCGCTGGGCGGAGATCCGCGGGCCGTCAAGCAAGGAACTCAACGCGACGGCAGTGCTGAAGCTCCCCGTTTCCGAGGCGTCCGCGAAGATCCGGACCGGACCACCGGCCGACGACGAGGAAGACTACGCACTGCCGGTGTGGGCAGGCGTGGTGCCGATGGCGTTGCAGGCCGGCAGCCCGCAGCCCGACGAGCGGCTGACGGCTGGCGTGCCCGTGCCGGCATACCTGACGCGACGCCCGTCGTGAGTGCGAGCCTCGCCCGACGTTCTTCACGAGAGCGCGGTCGCCCTTGCCGAACGGGTTCCAAAGGTACCGGCATAATTGCGGCGACCGATCATCGGCGAGCGTCCGCGACACGCGACGATCTCCCGAACTTCCGACCGGGAACACGCCCTGTCGGACGAGGGCCCGGACAGCAACGATTACGGAGTGAACGATGGCATCTCAGAAGGCCCCCTTCCAGTGGGACGATCCCCTGCTTCTCGACCGTCAGCTCGACGAGGACGAGCGGATGGTGCGCGATTCCGCCCGCGCCTACGCGCAGGACAAGCTCGCGCCGCGCGTGCTCGAGGCGTTTCGAAACGAGCAGAGCGATCCTTCGATCTTCCGCGAGATGGGGGCGCTCGGAATGCTCGGACCGACGATTCCCGAGGAATACGGTGGCGCGGGCCTCAACTACGTCTGCTACGGCCTGATCGCACGGGAGATCGAGCGCGTCGACTCCGGCTACCGCTCGATGATGAGCGTGCAGTCTTCGCTCGTGATGCTGCCGATCTTCGAGTTCGGCACCGAGGCCCAGCGCCGCAGGTATCTGCCGAAACTCGCCACGGGCGAGTGGATCGGCGCGTTCGGTCTCACGGAACCCAATCACGGGTCGGATCCCGGGTCGATGGTCACGCGCGCAAAAACGGTCCCGGGCGGCTACTCGCTCACGGGCACGAAGATGTGGATCAGCAACTCCCCCATCGCGGACGTGTTCGTGGTCTGGGCGAAGACGGACGACGGCCGCATACGCGGCTTCGTGCTCGAGAAGGGCATGAAGGGACTGTCCGCTCCGGCCATCCACGGCAAGTTCGGACTGCGCGCCTCGATCACGGGCGAGATCGTCATGGACGAGGTGTTCGTTCCGGAGGAGAACCGCTTTCCGGACGTCGAGGGGCTCAAGGGTCCGTTCACCTGCCTGAACTCGGCCCGCTACGGCATCGCCTGGGGCGCGATGGGCGCGGCCGAGGCCTGCTGGCACACGGCCCGCCAGTACACGCTGGACCGCCACCAGTTCGGCCGACCCCTCGCCGCCAACCAGCTCGTGCAGAAGAAGCTCGCGGACATGCAGACGGAGATCGCGCTCGCCCTGCAGGGTTGTCTGCGCCTCGGGCGCATGAAGGACGAAGGCATCGCCGCCGTCGAGATCACGTCGATCATGAAGCGCAACTCCTGCGGCAAGGCGCTCGACGTCGCGCGCCTCGCGCGCGACATGCTCGGCGGCAACGGCATCTCCGACGAATACGGGGTGATCCGCCATATGCTGAACCTCGAGGTCGTGAACACCTACGAGGGCACTCACGACATCCACGCGCTGATTCTCGGACGCGCGCAGACGGGGCTGCAGGCGTTCACCTGAGCCGGTCCGCCTCGCCCAGGCCGTTCGCGTCGGCCGCACCCGCGGCCGCACAGACGTGGTCCTGCTCCGGGCTTCCGCCCCCGCACCCGATCGCTCCGATCACGCGCCCCTCCCGCGTGATCGGAACACCACCGGTCGACGGCAGGATTTCTCCACGCGCGACCGCGGGAACCGCCGACCAGAACGCGGCGTTGGACTCGCGCAGCGCCACCAGTTCCTGCGTCGGGCGGCGGAAGGACACCGCTGCCACCGCCTTGGCCCTCGACGTGTCGGTCGTGAAGAAACCGGTGCCGTCGCCCCGCAGGGTCAGAACCAGACGGCCCGCCTCGTCCACGATGCTCACGGTCATGCCCACTCCCATTTCGGCCGCCTTCGCGAGGGCGGCGCTGGCGGCCCGCTCCGCGAGCCTGAGCGTCATCTCGATCATGTCTGCCTCCGATGCACGAGTCCCTGATTCTGCCCGATGGTGGCAGGCTGGCGTGCCACTGCGCGGCGCGCGCGAGCCGCGGTTGACCTGACGGCCACGGGCTGCCGATACTACGGACTCCGAAACGCAGCCCTGATTCGAGATGATCGACGCACTGCCGCTTGCTGCGGTCCCGCCCGAGGACGAGGCGCTGCGGACCGAGGTGAGGCAATTCCTGTCCGAAGCGCTCGCAGGGGTGCCCGCCGAGATCCGCGCGCATTCGTGGATGGGCTTCGACGCCGAGTTCAGCCGCGCACTCGGTCGTCGCGGCTGGCTCGGCATCACGCTCCCGAAGGAGTACGGCGGCGGCGGACGCAGCCCGTTCGCGCGGTTCGTGCTGGTCGAGGAGTTCCTGGCGTGGGGGGCCCCCGTTTCCGCGCACTGGATCGCGGACCGCCAGAGCGCCCCGCTGATCCTGCGCTATGGCACCGAGTCCCAGAAGCACTTCCACATTCCCCCGATCTGTCGCGGCGAGTCGTTCTTCTGCATCGGCATGAGCGAACCCGGATCGGGCTCGGACCTCGCGAGCGTGAAGACCCGGGCCACGCGCACGTCCGACGGCTGGCGGCTGTCCGGGCAGAAGATCTGGACGACGAACGCCTATCGGTCCCAGTACATGATCGCCCTCGTGCGCACCTCGGGCACGGCCGAGGACCGTCACCGGGGGCTGACCCAGTTCATCGTCGATCTCTCGCTGCCCGGCATCACGATCCGGCCGATCGAGGATCTCGCGGGCGGGCGGCACTTCTGCGAGGTGTTCTTCGACGACGTCGCACTGCCCGACGACGCCCTGGTCGGGCAGGAGGGCGAGGGGTGGAGTCAGGTGACGGCCGAACTCGCGTTCGAGCGCAGCGGGCCGGAACGGCTCTACTCGAGCGTGGTACTGCTGGACACGTGGATCGCCGAACTTCGCGCGCGTGGCGCCGACGACCGCGATTCGCGTGCCCTCGTCGGACGCCTCGTCGCCAACCTGTCCGTTCTGCGCGCCCTGTCCCTGTCGATCACCGCGAAGCTGAGCCGGGGCGAGAGTCCGGTCGTGGAAGCGGCGCTCGTGAAGGACATGGGCACCGAGATCGAACAGCTCACGCCGACGCTGATCGCCGACGCGATCGGACGCACGCCGGACGCGCCGGTTTCCGCCTCGCTCGTGCGTGCGCTCGCGTTCGTCACGCAGATGGCGCCGTCCTTCTCGCTGCGCGGTGGTACGCGTGAAATCCTCCGCGGCATGATCGCCCGCGGTCTCGGCCTCAGGTGACGTCATGACCGACAACGTGCTTGCCGATTCCATCGACGCGCTCCTCGAGGACTCGTGCCCGGCGGAAGTCGTGCGCGCGATCGAGCAAGGCGGATCGCCCGCGCGACTCTGGCAGACGCTCGCCGATTCGGGGTTCGCGGACGCGCTCGTGCCGGAGGACGCGGGAGGCGCCGGCCTGTCCCTGCGCGATGCCCTGCCGATCCTCTCGGCGTGCGGCCGTGTCGTCCTGCCCGTGCCGTTCGCGCAGACCATGCTCGTGCGTGGCTTCCTCGCAGCGTCCGGCGTGACGCCTCCACCTGGCCCCGCCACGTTCGCGATCGCGGATGCCGGCGGCGGGGAACACGACATCGTCTGCTCGCGCGTGACGCACGCCACGACGAGCGACTGGGTGCTCGTGCAGTCCGGGACGCACTGCCGGCTGCTGCCGACCGCGGCCGCGCGGCTGGAATCGCCGGGCGTTCACGGTTCGCTCGAGGCCGGTCTGACGTGGGGACCACCGCCGGCCGACGCGATCCGGATCGCGAACGACGCCGACTGGCACGCGATCGGTGCGTGTGTGTTCGCGGCCCAGATGGCCGGCTCGATGTCGCGCGTGTTCGACCTGACCCTTCGCTACGCGAACGATCGTGTCCAGTTCGGACGCTCGATCGGCAAGTTCCAGGCGATCCAGCACCAGGTGAGCGTCATGGCCGAACACGTCGCCGCCTCCCGCATGGCCGCCGAGATTGGCGCCGACAGCACGAGCTGGCAACCGTCGCCGCTCGCCGCGGCGATTGCGAAGAGCCGCACGAGCGAAGCGGTCCCGACCGTCACCGCCATCGCACACGCCGTGCACGGCGCGATCGGCATCACGGCCGAGTACGACCTGCAGCTCCATACCCGCCGTCTCCACGAATGGCGTCTCGCGTTCGGCTCCGAGTCGTACTGGCACGACCGCATCGGTCGTGCCGTCGTCGAGTCCCGGGACGCCTCGACTGCCGGCTTCATCGTCGACCGGGTCTTCGCGTCTTCCCGAACCGACAGGACGACAACAGAATGAGTGCATTCCTGAAATACGAGAAGGCCGGCTCCGTGGTCACACTCACCATGGACCAGCCGGACCTCCGCAACGTGCTGACGGGCAACACCGCCGTGCAGGAGTTCGTCGACGCGTGCGCGCGCATCGCGACGGACGAATCCGTGCGCGCGGTGGTCGTGACGGGCAACGGCAAGGCGTTCTCCGCCGGTGGCAACGTGCGCGACATGGGGCGCTACCTGGGTGACGAAGTGAACCCCGCACGGATCCGGCAGGACTACCGCGAGGGCATCCAGCGCCTCCCTCTCGCGCTTTACGAACTCGACGTGCCGACGATCGCGGCCGTCAACGGGCCCGCGATCGGCGCGGGCTGCGATCTCGCGTGCATGTGCGACATCCGCATCGCCTCCGAACATGCGCGCTTTGCCGAGAGCTTCGTGAAGGTCGGCATCATTCCGGGTGACGGCGGCGCATGGCTGCTGCCACGCATCGTGGGGGCATCGAAGGCCGCCGAGATGACCTTCACGGGTGACACGATCGACGCGCAGGAGGCCCTCGCGTGCGGGCTCGTCTCGCGCGTCGTGCCGGCGGACCGGCTGCTCGACGAAGCTCATGCGCTCGCACGGCGGATCGCCGCCAACCCGGGACCGGTCCTGCGCATGTCGAAACGACTGCTGCGCGAGGGCCAGCACATGCGCCTCGGTTCGCTGCTCGAGCTCGCCGCAGCCTATCAGGCGCTCGCGCACAAGACGCCGCAGCACGCCGAAGCCGTGAACGCCTTCGTGGAAAAGCGCCCGCCGCGCTTCTCCGACTGACATGCCGCTCACGGGCGAAGACGCCGGCGGACCGCTCGCCGGCGTGCGCGTGCTGGATCTCACGACGGTGCTCATGGGGCCCTACGCGACACAGGTTCTCGGCGACATGGGCGCCGACGTGATCAAGATCGAATCGCGAGCGGGGGATACGGTGCGTGGCATCGGCCCGATGCGCCACGCCGGGATGGGGCACATCTTCCTGCACGTGAATCGCAACAAGCGCAGCGTGGTGCTCGACCTCAAGCACCCGGACGGCCTCGGCGTGCTGCTCGACCTCGTGAAGACGGCCGACGTGCTCGTCTACAACCTGCGACCTCGGGCCATGCACAGACTCGGTCTCACGTGGGAGCGGCTGAGTGCGATCAACGCCCGCCTCGTGTTCGCGGGCCTCTACGGGTACAGCGAGCGGGGGCCTTACGCAGGACGCCCCGCCTATGACGACCTCATTCAGGGAGCGACCGGCATTCCGTCCCTGATGGCGCGCGCGAGCGGCGGCGAACCGCGCTATGTCCCGTTGCCGATGGCCGACCGCACCGTGGGGCTCATGGGCGCCAACGCGATTCTCGGCGCGATCGTGGCCCGCGCACGCACCGGGCGCGGCCAGTGTCTCGAGGTACCCATGTTCGAGACGCTCGCGCAGATCACGCTGAGCGACCACCTCGCGGGAGAGACGTTCGTGCCCCCGCTGGGTCCGACCGGCTACCCGAGGCTCCTGGTGCGCGAGCGCAGGCCGTTCCGCACGCTCGACGGTCACCTGTGCGTGATGCCCTACTCCGATGCACACTGGCGGCGATTCCTCGACCTCGTCGGTCGGCCGGACCTGTTCGAGGACGACCCCCGGCTCGCGACGATCGACGCCCGCACGCGGCACATCGGCGAACTCTACGCGCTCGTCGGCGAGGCGCTCGCGACGCGGACGACGCAGGAATGGATGACGGCACTGGACGCCGCGGACATTCCGGCCATGCCGATGCACGACATCGACGCCCTCGCCCGGGACGAACACCTTCTCGCGACGGGTTTCGTGCGGGAGGTCGAGCACCCGACGGAAGGCCGCTTGCTCGAGACCGGTGCCCCGGCGCAGTTCTCGGACACGCCCGCCGCCCCGGGCCGACGGCCCGCGCCCAGGCTGGGGGAACACAGCGCCGAAGTCCTGCGCGAACTCGGCTACGACGATGCCGGGATCGCACGACTGGCCGCCAGCGGCGCCGTCGTGCTGGCCTCGAATCCCGCCTCGATGTCCGGAGCGTGTGCATGAAGGCCGTCGGCGTCACACGCAACCTGCCCGTCGACGATCCGGCATGCCTCGTCGACCTCGAGACCGAGACGCCAGCCCCGACGGGGCGCGACGTGCTCGTCCGCGTGGAAGCCGTGTCCGTGAACCCGCTGGACACCAGGATGCGCGCGGTCCCGATCGCCGAAGGAGCCTCCCCGCGCATCCTGGGTTGGGATGCCGCCGGTACGGTGGCAGCCGCAGGGCCCGATGCGACACTGTTTCGTGCGGGTGACCGCGTCTATTACGCGGGCAGCATCCGGCGACCGGGCACCAACAGCGAATATCACCTCGTCGACGAGCGGCTGGCCGGACCGATGCCCGGTGCGCTGGACTTCGACGAGGCCGCGGCCCTTCCGCTCACCGCGATCACGGCCTGGGAGGCACTGTTCGACCGCCTCGGCTGTGCACTGGATGACTCCGCCCGCACGCGTGCCATCCTCGTGATCGGTGGCGCCGGTGGCGTGGGCTCGGTCGCGATCCAGCTCGCGAAGGCCATCGCGGGCCTGACGGTGATCGCGACGGCCTCGCGCGAAGAGTCACGGACCTGGTGCATCGGGCTCGGTGCGGACCACGTCGTGGACCACACCGACGACATCGCTGCGCAGGTCCGTGGCCTGGGTTTCGATGCAGTCGACTACGTCCTCTGCCTGAACGACACGGATCGTCACTTCGCCGTCGCGGCCGACCTCGTCGCACCGCAGGGTGCGATCTGCTCGATCGTCGCGAACCGTGCTCCGCTTCCGGTCGAACGGCTGAAGGACAAGAGCGCGCGGTTCGTCTGGGAGTCCATGTTCACGCGCTCGAACTTTCAGACGGCGGACATGATCGAGCAGCACAGGCTGCTCACGCGCGTGGCCGAAGCCGTCGACGCAGGTCGCCTCCAGTCGACGAGAGGCCAGTCGCTGGGAACCATCACGGCCGCGAACCTGCGCCGCGCACACGCGCTCGTCGAAGGCGGTCACACGACCGGCAAGGTGGTGCTCGCAGGCTGGTAGCGCAGACGCGAAACCGCCCTTCCCGGCATTGCCGGAAAGGGCGGCGTGTTTCGATGGTGCGCGCCCGGCCGCGCCAGGCACGTCACGCGACGTCAGCTTCGCGCACCCCCGATGGGGGCAATCGACTTGTCGACCGCCGAACCCCAGTCGTCGATGTTCGCGTACTCGGGCGGCGAATACTCGACCCCCTTGCGGGTGACGGTGGGCAGATCCACACCCTCGCCCTGCATGTCATTGCTCGCGAGCGAGTCCGACATGTCGTCGTAGGCGTCCGAGACGTCATCCGCGATGCCCTTCACGCTGGTCTCCGGCGGGACGAACTCCTTGCCCGCACGGGTCGTGTGCGGAAGGTGCATCGTGCCGTGCCAGCCGGAAACGTCCTCACTGCTCAGCATGTACGTCACGTCCGAATCGAGCTTGCCGGACACGTCGTCGGCCGAGACACTGGGCGGATCGTACTCGCGACCCGCACGCGAAACGGCTGGTGTCTCGAAACCGCGAGCCGGCATGGACTCCGCGCGATCCGAAATCTTGTTCGCGACGTGCTTCACGTCGTGCACGACGTCCGATGCGATGGACTTGGATTTCTGGACAACCGTATGAGCCGAGACATCCGGCGGTACGTATTCCGTACCCGCCCGGCTGACCGGCGCGTCGGCCGCCACCGCCCAGCTGCTCGTCGCAAGCACGACGGCGGCGAAAACGGGTTTCAGGGTCGTCAGGGAAGTGCGATCGATGGGTTTTTTCATGTCTGTCTCCACGATTGGAAAATTGAACGGGAGAGTGAGCGAGCGTCGATCGGACGCCACTCTCCGGGATGGCGGCCCGGTCACGGGCCGCCACGTGAACGGCTTCCGCGCGGCGCCACGCGCCGTCTGCGGAAAGAACATGGTGCAAGTGTGTCCGGATCACCCCGCGGCCGGCATCGGACATCCGAGCGTTCGCATGTAGGCGTTCTCTTACCTCCCGGCGGCCGCCAGGAAAGACCTGACCGTGTCCGTGCGCGACAAGGGGATGCGCAGGTCTTGCCCGGTCGTGGCACGGCACCCGGCACCACGGGCCGTGGGGCGGGCGCGCGCACCCGCTCGCCGTGGTCGGGCGCATTGGTTAGACTCCCCGGACCAGAGTGGCTCCGTGCACCGGGACGACAGCGACGAGCACCACCGCGGGCGCACGAAAGCCGTGTTCCGCGACCCGCGCGACGACGTTCACGGCCACGTCGACAACGAGGAACGCCGAGATGACGCAACACATTCGCACCGAAACCTTCAACCGCGTACGCCGTATCCTGATCGACCGGCCGGACAAGAAGAATGCGCTGACCGTCGGGATGTACCAGTCCATGGCCGACGCGCTGGTCGAAGCCGACGCGGACCCCGGCGTGCGCGTCGTGCTGGTCCACGGCCGGCCCGACTGCTTCTGCGCGGGGAACGACCTCGATGACTTCCTGAACAACCCGCCGCAGGACGACGACGCGCCCGTCGTGCGCTTCCTGAACGCGATATCCGGCGCCGTGAAACCGATCGTGGCCGCCACCGGCGGGCCCGCCGTCGGCATCGGAACGACGATGCTGCTGCACTGTGATCTGGTGTATGCGGCCCCGGACACGAAGCTGCAGTTGCCGTTCACGCTCCTCGGCCTGGTACCCGAAGCCGCGTCGAGCTACCTGCTGCCTGCGCTCGCCGGGTACCAGCGAGCGGCCGAACTCCTTCTGCTCGGCAAGCCCTTCACCGCGGCCAAGGCGCTCGAAGCCGGGATCGTCACGGAGGTCATCCCCGAGGCCGACGTCATCGACTACGCGGTCGAGGCCGCGACGACGCTTGCCGCGCTTCCCGCCGCGTCCGTGCAGATGACCAAGGCACTCATGAAGAAGCACGCACGACCGCTCGTGGCCGAGCAGATGCACGAAGAACTCGCCCTCTTTCGCACACGCCTGGCATCGCCCGAGGCGCGCGAGGCGTTTTCCGCCTTTCTCGAGAAGCGCCCCCCCGACTTCTCGAAGTTCTGAACGGTCCCCGGCGCCGGCCACTGCACCGTTCACCTCTCCCCCCTGCGGGAAAGCGAGGTCGACGAGCATGACGTACAACCAGCCACTGAGCGGCAACGAGATGCCGCGGTTCGCGGGACCGGGAACGTTCATGCGACTGCCCGGTCAGGCGACGGCCGAAGGGCTCGACGTCGGATTCGTCGGTGTGCCCGTCGACATCGGCACGTCCAACCGTCCGGGTGCGCGCTACGGACCGCGCAGCGTCCGCGCGGAATCCGTGATGATCCGCCCCTATCAGATGGCGACGGGCGCAGCCCCCTTCGACAGTCTCCAGATCGCCGACCTCGGGGACGTCCCGATCGACACGTTCGATCTCGGAAGGACCGTGGACATCGTCCAGAGGTTCTACGCCGACGTGCTCGCACACGGCTGCCGGACGCTGTCGATCGGCGGCGACCACGTGATCACGCTCCCGATCCTCCGCGCGCACGCGGAAGCGATCGGGCCACGCCGCATCGGTCTCGTGCACGTGGATGCGCACGCCGACGTGAACGACGAGATGTTCGGCGAGCGTGTCACGCACGGCACGTGGCTGCGCCGTGCGGTCGAGGAGGATCTCGTCGATCCCGCGCGCTGTGTCCAGATCGGCCTGCGTGCGACCGGCTACTCCGCCGACGACTTCGACTGGTCGCGCAGGCGGGGCATCCGCGTGGTCGAGGCCGAGGCCTGCTGGCACCGCTCGCTCGCGCCGCTCATGGACGACGTGCGCACGTCGCTCGGTCCGGGTCCCGTGTACGTGAGTTTCGACATCGACGGACTCGATCCGGCCTTCGCACCCGGCACCGGCACTCCCGAGTTCGCGGGTCTCACGTCGATCCAGGGCTACGAGATCGTGCGCGGCTGCCACGGCCTCGAAGTGATCGGGGGCGATCTCGTCGAGGTCTCGCCGCCGTACGACCCGAGCGGCAACACCTCGATGCTCGGCGCCAACCTCCTCTACGAGATGCTCTGCGTGCTGCCCGGCGTGCGGCGACGCTGACGGGACCATGCGGCGCCGGCGAGGAGCGACAGGCGGGCGAGCGTCTTCGCCCGCGTCGCTGGCTCGGGCACGGGAACGAGCACGGCTCCCGGCGGCACGCGCGGACGCGCTCGACGCAGCCCCCCCGGTTTCCCGGCGAGTACGGGATCGACCCACCCCGCAGCCACGGCACGGAGATCGTCCACTGCACGATGCTCTCGGCGCTGTTCCAGGTCCCGGCCCGTGTTCGCAGGGTGTTCGCCGCTGCGTCGGCGCTCGCCGTTGCTCGGCGCGACCCGGCACCCGGACGGAAGACGACACTGCAGCCGGGCGTCGTATACCACCAGGCACTGTCGGCCGTGGCAGACACGGGTCCGAGCCGAAGTCCTGGTCCGTCGCAGTGCCGCCGTGCGAGACGAGATCTACGCCGTACGTGGGTTCCGTGAAGGTCGAGGCAGTCCGTACGTGTGGCAGCACCGACGCCGCCGCAGTCACACCGAGTGCGAGCGACAGGCGAAACGATCGCCTGCGGAAGATCGTAGCCGCGCACCAGCATGCCGAGGACGTCTTGACGAATCCGGACATGATGATCTCGGCTGGCCTCGCGGATGGAGGTCACCCCCTCGCTTTTGCCATGGGTCATTTCGTCACGGGCGGCAACTGATTTGACCAAACGCAAAAGGCCGGGCGCTGTGTGCCTCGGATCGGCCGGGTCTTGACGCCCGTCATCCGCGGGAATCCCCGGGCGCGCGATGATGACCATGGCCGTGATCCCGGCATACAGCAAGCACGCGTGACGGGCTCGAACGATGCCGGCCACCCAACGGAGACCAGGAGACCGAGACCATGCGACAGAACTTTCTTCAGCCATCACGCGATTCGGGGCAGATGCCAGCCTCGCAGGCGGGGACAAGCGGGAAACAACCGGCCGGGCGGCTTTCTCGGCGCACGCGCCACAGAACGGTCCGTGCCGCCGGGCGGTTCGCGTTCGCGGCAGCCATCTCGACCACGGCAGCGCAGGCAGCCACGATCTACGACGAAAGCGTGGACGGGGATCTCGCCTTCGCAACACAGCCTCTGCTCAGGCTCGCTGCTGGCGAGAACGTCGTCACCGGAACCTCGCACCTTTTCGCCTCCGGTTCGGGACCCGGTGACGACTTCGACCAGGACCCGTTCTCGTTCGTCGTGCCCTCCGGCCTGCGTGTCGCGTCGATATCGTTTGGCCACGAGACGACACTCCTCGCGGGCATCCCGATCACGACCGTCCGGTTCCGGCTCAGCGACGCGAATCAGGTTCCGATCACCACCACGCCGGAGATCGACCTGTTCGGTGCCTCGCCCGTGGCAGTCTTCGGGCACGTGACACCGGTTCCGGACGGACTGTACCGCTGGGACGAGGCGTCGTGGGGCAACCACGTCTCGACCGCGTCAGAGTGGTCGTACACGGTCACGTTCGACGTCGTGCCCGTACCCGAGCCGGGCACGCTCGGCCTCCTGGCAGGCGGCCTCGCCGTGCTCGGACTGATTGCACGACTGCGTCCCGCCCGCTGACCTTCCGCCTCCGCCGGCCACGGGCCGGCGGCACGCCGCGCCGTCCGGCGTCCAGCCACACGCGCCGCGTCCCGGCCATCCGCTCGTGTCACGGGGGCTCCGGTTCGTACCGGGATTCGGGTCTGCATGCTTCGCCGGTAGAATGACGCCGCCCACGACCGACCCGGTCGTGCGCACGGAGTCGGTTGCAGGCCGTGGTCACCCCGCGGCCGGGAAGATCCGTGGCCGTGTCACACGCGGCAATTCGGGCATCTAACACTCACACTCGTATTGAAGGAGTCGATCCGATGGGCGCATCACCCGACCGTAGCGTCGCCGAACTCGTGGCGGACTTTCTCGTTTCCCAGGGCGTGGACCGCGTGTTCGGCCTGCAGGGCGGCCACATCCAGCCGATCTGGGATCTGCTCGCACAGCGCGGCGTTCGCATCGTCGACGTGCGTGACGAAGGCGCCGCCGTGCACATGGCGCACGCGCACTCGGTGCTCACGGGCGGGCTGGGCGTCGCACTCGCGACCGCGGGTCCGGGCGTCACGAACTGCGTGACCGCGATGGCGAATGCGCAGCTCGAACGTGTTCCCGTGCTGCTGATCGGTGGCTGCGCGCCGGTGCCCCAGGACGATCTCGGACCGCTCCAGGGCGTGCCTCACCGGGAGATCATGCAACCGGTCACGCGCATGTCCCGCACCCTGCGTGTCGCCGACAACATCCTGCGGGATCTGGACAAGGCCGTGGGCGCAGCACTGGGCGACGGAGCCGCTCCGGGCCCCGTCTACGTCGAGATTCCGACCGACGTGCTCCGCAAGACCGTGCCCGCGGCGCTCGTGCTCGAGGAATACCTGCGTCCGGCGCGCACGCGGCGCATGCCGCCGGACCCTGCGGACATCGACCGCGCGGCAGATCTCCTCGCGGCCGCGAAGCGCCCGCTCGTGATCACGGGCCGCGGCGCACAGCGCGCCGGCGCCGAGGTCACCGCGCTGCTCGACGCCTCGGGCGCGGTCTACCTCGATACACAGGAAAGTCGCGGTCTCGTCCCGTCCGGGCATCCGTCGATCGTCGGCGCGATGCGCGGCCGCGCCATGCTCGAGACCGATCTCCTCGTCGTGATCGGCCGCAAGCTCGACTACCAGGTCGGCTACGGATCGCCGGCCGTTCTCCCGAACGCCCGCTTCATCCGGATCGCCGACTGTGCCGAGGAACTCCGCGACAACCGGCGTGGCGAGGTGGAGATCCTCGCGACGACGAGCCTCGCCCTCGACGCGCTCGCCGCAGCCGTGGCGAAGCGCTCACGCAGCGTCGACACGGCCTGGACCGAGGCTCTCCGGGCGGAGCACGTGCGACGCTCCACGAAGTACGCGGAATCGCTCGGCACGGCACCGGCCGGCAAGGACGGGCACATGCATCCGAACCGGATCTTCGCCGCACTCCAGGCCCATCTGGCGCCGGATGCGATCGCGATCGCCGACGGCGGGGACCTGCTGAGCTTCGCGCGCATGGGCCTCGCGGCCTCGACCTACCTCGACTCGGGTGCGTTCGGCTGCCTGGGTGTCGGCGTGCCGTACGGCGTCGCGGCGTCCCTCGCGTACCCGGGGCGACAGGTCGTGGTCGTCTCGGGTGACGGTGCCTTCGGCATCAACGCCATGGAGATCGACAGCGCCAAGCGGCACGGCGCGAAGGTCGTGTTCATCATCTCGAACAACGCGGCGTGGAACATCGAGCGCCTCGACCAGGAGATGAACTACGGCGGCCGGGTGGTCGGCACGACGCTCGCGTGGTCGGACTACGCGATGATGGCGCGCGCGTTCGGTCTGCACGCGGAACGGATCACCGACCCCACGCAGCTCGGGCCTGCCCTCGAAAAGGCGTTCCAGAACGCGCCCGCGCTGCTCGACGTCGTCGTGACGCAGCACGCGATCTCGTCGGACGCCGGCAAGGGACTCGGCTGGGTCCCCGACTATCAGGCGCTCACGGCCTGGGACGACGCCGAGCGCAAGCGGCGCTCGGGCGAATGACGGGTGACCGACCATGAGCCAGCTTCTCACCATCGGCGAGATCCTCACCGCGAATGCGGCGCTGTATCCCGACAGGCCCGGTGCCCGTGACTCCCGCCGCGCACTGTCGTTCCGCCAGTGGAACGACCGGGCCTGCCGCCTCGCGAACGGCCTGATCGGCCTCGGCCTCGAGAAGGGTGACCGCGTCGCGATCCTCGCGTACAACTGTGTCGAGTGGATGGAGATCTACGGCGCCATTTCCAAGTCGGGGCTCATCGCGGTGCCGGTGAACTTCCGCCTGATGCCGCAGGAGATCCGCTACATCGTCGAGGACTGTGACGCGCGGGCCATCGTCGTGCAGCACGATCTCGTCGATCGCATCGAGGCGATCCGGGGAGATCTCGCGATCACGGCGGACCGTCTCCTGCACTTCGGCGGCACCGCGACGCCGGCAGGCTATCGCTCTTACGAGGACACGATCGGCCGGGCGTCGGCATCCGAGCCCGGCGTGCCTCAGCGGCCGGACGAGCCGTGGGCGCTCATGTACACGTCCGGCACGACGGGGAAGCCGAAGGGCGCCATCCGCAGTCACGAAGGCAGCGCGGCGCTCGCGCTCGTCACGGAACTCGACATGGGGCTCTCGCGCAGCGACACCGGCCTGTTCGTGATGCCGATGTGTCACGCCAACTCGCTCTATTTCGCGTTCTCCTTCACCTACTGCGGGGCCGGGTGTTTCGTCTACGACCGCGCAAGCTTCGACCCGGAGCACCTGCTCCGTACGTTCTCCGAACAGG
The DNA here is from genome assembly GCA_016125475.1 of Betaproteobacteria bacterium. Taxonomy (GTDB): domain Bacteria; phylum Pseudomonadota; class Gammaproteobacteria; order Burkholderiales. Next base: position 72,533 of record WGLR01000017.1, on the reverse strand, counting down.
CCGTGACGTTCACGTCGCTCGTCCCCACGCACTACATCATGATGCTCGGCCTGCCCGGGGACGTGAAGTCGCGCTACGAGGCCGGCAGCCTGCGCAAGCTCGTGATCTCCTCCGCTCCCGCACGGCGCGAGACGAAGCTCGCGATCCTCGAGCACTTCCGCAACTCGGAGCTGTTCGAGATGTACGGCTCGACCGAGGCCGGCTGGGCGACCGTGCTCCGCCCGGACGAACAGCTCACGAAGCTCGGATCGATCGGCCGGGAGTGGACCGGATCGGGGCGCATCAGGCTTCTCGACGACGAGGGCGTGGACGTGCCTGACGGCGAGGCCGGCGAGCTCTTCTCGCGCACGCCCTACACGTTCCAGGGCTACTGGAACCTGCCCGAGAAGACGGCACAGGCATTTCGCGGCCCGTACTGTTCGGTCGGCGACATGGCGCGCCGCGACGAGGACGGTTTCTACTATCTCGTCGATCGCAAGAGCAACATGATCATCAGCGGCGGCGAGAACGTCTACCCGTCCGAGGTCGAGGCGATGCTCGGCAGCCACCCGAAGATCAAGGACGTCGGCGTGATCGGACTGCCGCACGAGAAATGGGGCGAGGCCGTGCACGCCGTCGTGATCCTCCGGGAGGGCGCATCCGCGACGGAAGCGGAGATCCTCGACTGGTGTCGCGACAAGATCGCCGGATACAAGCGGCCGCGGACGATCGCGTTCATGGTCGAGGCCGACATGCCCCGAACGGCGACGGGCAAGATCGTGCACCGCCTGCTCAAGGAGAAGTTCACGCGCTGAACGGAAGTCGCCACGCGCACGTCCGCGCGTGGCGAGGGTTCGAGCAATGATGTCTTCTGACGTCGGTCATGGCGGCCGCGCGCGTCATGCGCGACGATTTTCGGCGAAAAGGTCCGTCGGAGCGGACACCGGAGGGCGGAGATGACGAAGCGGATCGTGATGATCCAGGGGCACCCGGACGCGAACGACCGTCACCTGTGCCACGCCCTCGCCCGCACCTACGCGGGGGCGGCCGTCACGGCGGGACACGAGGTTCGCGAGATAGCCGTAGGGAAGCTCGAGTTTCCGTTGCTGCGCAGCAAGGCCGACTGGGAGCACGGCGCCCTGCCGGCCTCGCTCGGGGACGCGCAGCAGGCCATCGGGTGGGCGGAGCACATCGTGCTCTTCTTCCCGCTCTGGCTCGGCGACATGCCGGCGCTCCTCAAGGGATTCCTCGAGCAGGTGGCGCGCCCGGGTTTCGCGTTCCACACGAGCGGCGGCAATCCGCTCGCGGACAAGGCACTGCGGGGCCGGTCCGCACGCGTCGTGGTCACGATGGGCATGCCCGCAGCGCTCTACCGGTTCTATTTCCGCGCACACAGCGTCAAGTCGCTGGAGCGCAACGTTCTCGGCTTCGTGGGTATCGCGCCGGTCCGCGAAACACTGATCGGTCTCGTCGACAACCTCGACGAGAAAGGCCGGGAGCGGTGGATCGTGAAGCTGGCCGCGCTGGGACGCGCCGGCGACTGAGCACGTTCCCGGAACGCCGGTCGGACCGGCCTCCGGAGACGCAGAACCTTTCTCACACCGCGCGCGCGCTTTCCTCCCCCTGCCGCTCGCGCGAGACGAGCCGTGCGAGCGCACCCATTTCTTCTGCCAGCAGATCCACCAGGTCGTCGACCGCCACGATTCCCGCAAGCGCGCCGTTCTCACCGGTCACCGGGAGGCGGCGAACGCCATGCGCACGCATGAGTTCGATCGTCTCCGAAACACCTGCCGACTCCTTCACCTTCACGAGCGAGGTGCCCATGACCTCGGCGGCCTCGATCGTCTGCGGATCCAGACCTTTCGCCACGACACCCACGACGATGTCCCGGTCCGTCACGATGCCGAGCGGCACCCACTGACCTTCCAGCCCCTCCACGACGACCACCGAGCCCACGTGGTGACGACGCATGAGTTCCGCGACTGCGGCAACGGTCTCGTTGCCGCGTGCGATGATCACTTCGCGATTGCAGATTTCCCCGATTGCCATGACTCCTCCTGGTCCGTATGGCCGACAGCCGTGCATGGGACCGCAGTGTAGGCAAAGGCCGGACGCGCCCGATTGACGCCGGTCAATCCCCGCCCGTCGTGCGGCGGGTGCGACGCGCGGTGCTGGCGCAACGCGAGCGAGTCCACCCGGCGGTGCCGGTCCGATTCCGGGTTCCGGTTCGCGGAAACGTCAGGAGGCCATCACCGTCGAACGAGGTCCCGGTACGCGTGCCACGTCGCGTGGCCGAGCCACGGCAGGATCACGATCAGGCCGAGCATGGCAGTCAGGAATCCGACCGTCACGAGAACCGCGATCGACAGCGCCCAGATCAGCATCGCGACCGGATTCGTCCCGATCACGCGCAGACTCGTGAGGATCGCTGTCGTGGTGTCCGTCCGCCTGTCGAACAGGAGCGGCGCGGAGACCGCGGCCACGACGAAGGCGATCACCGCGAGTACGGCACCCGTGCCGAGGTACGTCGTGACGAACCCGGAGTAGCGCCAGTCGAGGACGTTCCGCCACGCATCGTCGCCGATCGAGGGAAGGATGGCGCCGAACTCGTGACGGAACAGCTCGGCCGAGGTCCACGCCCAGATCACCCCGAGCAGCGCGAGCACGAGACCGAGCCTGAGCAGCGCCCCGGCGCGACGGGACGCCCCTGCGAGAGAGCCGTCGAACGAGACCGTGACACCCGCCTCCCGCTCGCGCGACAGTTCGTAGAACGCGGCAGCTGCGACCGGACCGACGAGCAGGAAGCCCGAAACCGCGGTCACGACGAGATCGATGTGCGTCCCGAACATCAGGAAGATCGTCCAGCCTGTTGCGACGAACAGGAACCCGTGCGAGAGGCTCGGTCCCGGGTTCGCGCGCAGGTCGGCCCAGCCGGCGCGCAGCCATCGGCCTGCACGCAGTGGCGACACGCGTGCGACGTCGAGGGCACGCGGGGGGTGGAACGAGCCGGATATCGCCTTTTCCATGGTGAATCCTCCTCCAGGATCGAGCGGCACGGGCCGTCGAGCGCCGGAAGCGGTCCCGGACCGTCGCGGCACTTCCGCACACCGACCTGTGACAGCCTCGGGCCGACGCGGTTCAGCGCACCGACCGGCGGCGCAGGCGGGACGGCGGACGTCAGTAGTCGTAGACGTGCTCGATCTGCACCTGACACGTTCGCAGGACGTGAGCGAGTTCGGAGACCTGCATGACCAGCGCCACGCGCTTGTAGCCGGGGCGGGTCAGGACAGGCTGTTCGAGGAGGACTCGCGTGCCGGCCGGTGGATCGTCCCAGTAGGCGGGGGCGATGACGCTCATCACAATGTCTCCGCGATTGCCCGCGATCTCGACGAAATCCACGCCGACGCGTGCGAGCGCGATCGCGGCGATGCCGAACGCGGCATAACGGGGCACCGTCACGATGGCCGGACCATCCTCCTTCGACGACACCACCTCGATGATGTGCAGGTCGGCGGTGCTCGCGGGGAGGTGATCGAGCACGATCGCCGTGTCGTTGCGCTCGGCCTCGTAGCCCGCGGACGTGGCCAGCGCGATGAACCACGCGTAGACGCCCTTGAGGCCGTACTCGGTGGTGAGGAGATACTTGCGCTCCCACTTGCGCACGAACCCGGGACCGAAGAACGAGGTCTCGCGCCAGAGCCCGACGAGCTTGCCCAGGAAGTCGTACTCGTACCAGGGACGCATGCGGATGAAGTTCACGTAGTCCTGCGCGACACGCCGGGCGTACCGGTCCTCGTCGGTCCCGTCGGGAGGCATGAGGCGTTCGGTCACGCGGCCGACGAGCGTCTCGTAGACGGCACGCAGGGCGTACTCGACGGTCGTGCTCACGCCGATCACGACGATCATCACGTGATAGCCGAAGTTGAACCGATCACCGGCCGTCGCGCGCGCCACGGCCGCGTAGGCGGACCAGAACTGCGCGACGTGCCCCATCCAGGGAAACTCCGAGGGCCGGTGTTCGCGGATGAACTCGGCGTACTCCGCGGGACTGTGGACGAGGAACCATTCCGGATACGTGAGAAAGGTCTGCTCGGCGGAACGCCGGTAGACCGGGGGCGTCAGCGGCTCGGGACCGGTCGCGACCGCGGCCGCGAGAAGCACGATGGCCGCGACGAGTCCGGCGAGAGCCCGCGTCACGACGCGCCCTTCGTGAAGGCCATGAGCACGTTCTCGGTCGGGTCGTGCGCCTGGAGCAGTCGCTGGCCCGTGTCCCTGAGACCGGCCGCGTCGAGCTGGTGTACCCAGTGCGTGAGGGACGCGAAATACCGGGGCTCGTCACGGTTCGTCTCCCAGGGCACGCCGAGCCCCGCGTTGAAGACGGCGTGCGCGAGCGACACGAACGCATAGGCCTGCGGCGTGGTGACGTGATGGTCCCGTAGCACGAAGACGCCACCGGGACGCAGCACGCGCGCGATCGACGCGACGAACGGCCCGAGCGCCTCGGGTTCGACGTGATGCAGTCCGACGTAGCACGTGACGAGATCCACGCTGTCCGAGGCGACGTCCTCTTCCGCGATCGGGGCGTACGCCCTCAGGGGCACGAATCGCCCCCGCGGCAGCAGTCCGCCGCGCTCCGCGATGTCCGCTGCCGAGTAGGAGGGCGCGACATCGTTCACGAGCACGAGGTCACCCGTGAGCGCGAGCGGCCTGCGCAACACGCCGAGATATCGGCCGGTCGAACCGATCTCGACGTATCCGTCGAACTGGCGCCGCTCCCCCAGGATCTCGAGCGTCTGCCGCAGCATCTCGCGCTTCTGCTTGCGCAGGGCCGGCAGGGCGAACGTCAGCGCACCCATCCTCGGCGCGATCTCCGGGAGCCTCTTCTGGACCGTCCGGTAGATCGACTCGTCGTCCGCGAAGTCCGCACAGGCTTCGCGGATGAGCGTGTGGAAACGATCTTCCGGAAAAAGGCGGTAGATGTTCTGCAGGAAACGGTAGAAGCGGTCGCGCGACGCGGTGTCGTCGTACACCACGTGGAACTCGGACTCCTGTCTGGCCGGCGCCCCGTCGTCGCGGGCCGTGTCCTCCCGTATCGGCGCGTAGTAGGCGTCCCAGATGACGTTGCGGAAGCGGAAATCCGGATCCAGACGATCCTTCAGCGCGAAGAACTCCGGCGCACGCGGGTAGGCCTCGTGGAACTGCGCCTGTGTTGCGTGCGCCTGGTACGGCAGATAGTAGGCGCCGCCCTCGGCGAGCGCGGCATCGATGAGCTCGCGGGTCCAGACCGCGACGCGCTCGCAGGCATTCCTGCGCGTGCGCTGCTTGTGATAGAGCACGAACGCGAACGTCTCGCCGCGCGCCCACGCGAGCAGCGAACCGGGGTCCGGCATCGCGTGGCGGATGGAGACGTTGAGGACGTTCACGCGGTGTCGCGTCAGGATCTCGGCCATCCGCGACACGAACTTCTCGAGGCGATCGACGGGTACGAAGTACTCCTGCAGGGCGTAGGTCCGGTGCCGGCGCGACGGCGGCTCGAGTTCAGCGACGTCGTAGCCGGCCTCGAAGTTGCGCCAGTGCACCTTGCGGCGCCGGTAGACCACCGGATCGATGAGGAACTCGCGGCGCCAGCGCCCGAACGGCGTCTCCGAGATGGCCCAGAGGACATACCGCTCCAGCGGATAGCCGCGCCGGTGAGGCTGGAGGCGGTACGGCACCGTGGGGGCGCGTTCGGTCTCGGACCACGTGACCGCGCGTACGGTGCGACAGTGCGGCACGTAGAGATCGGCATTGTGGAATACGGCCTCGCGGGTATTGCGCACGTGTCGCTTGAACCAGGCCGCATACTCGCCGAGCGGCAGCTTCACCGCCTGCCGCTCGACGCGCGAGTTCCGCGCGAGATCGAGTTCGGCCTCGACGATCACACCCAGGCCGCCGTACCCGCCGATCGCACCGTGGAAGATCTCCGCATTCTCGGTGGCACTCGCATCGACCACCGTGCCATCCGCGAGCACCATGCGGATGCCGCGCACCGACAGGATGAGCGGCCCCAGCCCGACATAGCGCCCGTGCACGTTGACGCTGAGGGAGCCGCCCACCGTGAAGTTCGCGTAGGTCTGCATGATCTTCACGGCGAAACCGTGAGGATCCACGAACTGCTGGACGTCACACCAGCGAATCCCCGCCTGCACGCGGATCGTCGCGCGCTCCGGAGAGAAATCCAGCACGCGGTTCAGGCGCCGCATGTCGAGGTGGAGGCTGCCCGGACTCGCGGCCTGCCCCCCCATGCTGAAGCGTCCTCCGCCGATCGACACCGGACCGATGCTTCGGCGCAGGGCGTCCTGCACGTCCGCGACACTCTCCGGCACGGCGACGGCCCAGACGGGTATGGCGTTGAGCCCCGTGACGTCCGTCACGAGTTGCGGCGCGGTGCGCGTGGTCATCACCGTCACCTCACCGTGAAGTAGTCCCTCCGCACCTCGCGCGGATCCGGACCGTAGTCGTTCTCACCCTGCGTGCCGCGCATCAGCGCGAGTTCAAGGAAGAGCAGGAGAGGCCCGACCGCCGGGATCAGGATCACCGCGAGCCAGCCCGCCGCGTGCCCGCGATCGTGCATGCGTTTGGCACAGATCGCGAGCCCGACCCAGAGAAACGGCGGATAGAGCGCGAAGACGGCCGCCCGCCCGAAGCTGCGGCCCAGCAGGACATAGCCTGCGACGAAGACCGCTCCCACCGCGACACCCGTCCACCAGAACGACCTGCGCGACATGCGGCCCCGGAACGAGAACAGCCGTTCCCAGACGAAACCACCCATGACACCTCCCGTCGTCGTCGCCGGTCGCTGATCCCCCCGGTGGGCGAGTCGGCGCGACGTTCCTGGCTTCGCGGCGCGAACCCCTTGTTCGGGGTCAGGCCTGCGTTATTGTATTTCTGAGTCTTCTGAGCGTTCGACCGGTCCTGCCCGGATCCGTCGCCTCCCGCTCGATCACCGCGACCTGCCGACTCAGCGTCGACACGTCGCGACCGAAACGCTGCCCGAGTTCGGTGAGCGTCCCCGCGCCCGAGCCCATCGCGAGCCAGCCGATGATGGCCCGCGCGCGTGCCGCCTGCCGTGCCCGGCCAGCACCCGCGAGCGCCTCCGGATCGACGGCCAGCTGTTCGCACACCGAGACGATAACGTCGTTCAGCGCCGGCGGCAGCCCGCCGCCGTTCCCGGCTGCAGCGAGCGCCCGCTCGACGAACCGGTCCGGTCCCAGCACGCGGGATTCCGACGCTCCGCGATGAAATTCGCCCCGATGGCCTTGCGCGAGACCTTCCGCAACGAACCGCGCGAAGCGGCGTCTCGCGACACCCGGTCGCTCGTCGAACCGCGAGAGTACCCAATCCGTCGTGAGAAAGGGAACCGCATGCTGCCCGACGTATGCCCGGTGACTGCTGTGGGCGTGGTCGTCCGGTGACCGCGCGATCCCGGCCCGGACGGGGTTCAGGTGTATGTATCGCACGAGTTCCAGCAGATAGCTGTCCGCGTCGACGAGCAGTGCCTTGTAGCGACCCTGGAACACGTGGCCGACGCGGCCGTGCACCCGGTTGACGTGCCGCGTGTAGCGGAACGAGAGATTCTGCATGGCGCGCGACAGCGGCAGTTCGCCCGCCTGAAGCGCGAGATGCACGTGGTTGGGCATCAGGCAGAAGGCATGGACACGATGACCGAACCGGCTGCACCCGTCCTCGAGCAGATCGTAGAAGACCTCGCAGTCGTCCGCCCCGAAGAACACGTCCCCCGACGCGTTACCCCGCAGCATGACGTGGTAGAGGCCTCCGGGAACGTGGACTCTTGGTTTGCGCGCCATGGCGGGAACGTATCCGATTCCCGCCCGCAATACAACATTGCAAGCCTGACCCCGGGAGCGGGTGTCGGGGGCGGGCCGGGTGGAGCGGCATGCGCGCGCGGCGACCGCACGAAGGGGACACCCTCCAGCGACGAAAACGATGCGCTCGGCGGGGCGCGCGAGAACGAACGCATCGTCTTCATGTTCTGCGCCTTCGATGGAATGCCGCAGATCGTCCGGCCGCACGGACGTGCGTCGGTGGTCGCGCCGGGATCCTCCGAATGGCCGGTTCCGCGCCCGCGATTTCCGGACATCCCGGGCACACGCGCGATCGTGAAGGCCTCGTTGCGGCGCGTCGGCGACTCCCGGGGGTCATGCAGTCCCGCGGTTCACGTACGAAGGCGATCGTGACGTGCCGGAACGGTGGGCGAACACGCGCGGACCCGACGGCCCCGCGACCTGCGGGGCGCAGCACGACGCACGCAGTCGCGACGGTCTCCACGGCCTGCCCGACGTGTCGTCACGGCCCGACCGCGTCTTGCACGTATTCGAGAGCCTGCGTATCGTCCGCCCGACTCCCTCACGGACAGGTGGCGCCCCATGCGGTCAGACGGCAGCACTCCCCTCCTCTCGGGCATCACCGTCCTCGATTTCACGCGCGTGCTCGCCGGCCCCTACTGCACCCGACTGCTCGCCGACCTCGGCGCGAGCGTGATCAAGATAGAACGACCGGGCGAAGGCGACGAGATCCGCTACACGGTCATGCAGCTCGATCCGGCACGCGCGGACCAGAGCTCCTACTACGTGCGCCTGAACGCGGGCAAGCACGGGATCGCGATCGATCTCGCGCACCCCGATGCGCGCGCGATCGTCCTCGATCTCGTCGAACGCGCCGACGTCGTCGTCGAGAACTTCTCGCCGGGTGTGATGGCGCGCTACGGGTTCGACGCCGCGAGCCTCCACGCGCGGAAGCCGGGGCTCGTCTACTGCTCCATCTCCGGGTTCGGACAGACGGGCCCTTTGAGTTCGATGCAGGCCTACGCCCACCTCATCAACGCCATCTCGGGCATGATGGATCTCGATCGCTGCGGCGATCCCGCGCCACGGGTGTCCTACCTGCAGGCGGCCGACGTGCTCGCGGGCGCGCACGCGTTCGGCGCGATCTGCGCAGCGCTCGTCCGGCAGGCCCGCACGGGTGAAGGTGCCCGTCTCGACGTCTCGATGCTCGAGTGCCTGATCGCGGCGGACGACATCACCTACTGCACGGCACTGAACGGGGGAGCCGTCGAGCGTCGTCCGCGGCCGGGCATGATGGTCCACCCCATCGGGGACGGCCACGTCGCGCTGCAGACCGTGGGGGCCCCCCATCTCTGGGCGCGACTCGTCGCACTGGTCGGCCGACCCGAACTCGCGGCGGATCCCAGATTCGCGACACCGTCCGGGCGGCGCGCCAACTGGCCGGACCTCATGGCCTGCCTGCGCGAGTGGCTGGACGGCTTCGCGAGCGTCGACGAAGCCGTGCAGACACTCGCCGCTGCGCGAGTGCCGGCGGTGCCGATGCTGTCCCCGGAGGAGGTCATCGCGCACCCCCACCTGCGCGAGCGCGGCGCATTCCCCGAGGTGCCGCACGTCTCGCGCGGAGCAGTCCGGGTGACCGCAACACCCTTTCACGTGGATGGGCAACCCACGGTGCCCGCCGGTCCCGCTCCCTACGAAGTCGGTCAGCACACCGCGGAGATCCTCGAGACAGTCCTCGGCTACCCGCCCGAGCGCGTGACCGCGCTCGTCGCGGCCGGGGCCGTGCAGGTCGCCGGCCAGCCACGGGCCTGACCGTCTCGCGCGATCGCGCGAGTCACCCGCCCCCTCGGGATTCCGGGCAGCGGAACATCCTCACCGCGCGCCCCCCGTGGCCTCCCCCCCCCCCGTCCGTGCGGCACACTGCCTCAAGAACCGCGCTTTCCGACCGATGTTCGATCCATCGCGGCACTGCCTGCCATCCGAAAGGCGAACACCCTCATGGAAACGGTTGTCCTCACGGCCGACGACGAAGCACAGGCCATCGTCGAATCGTTCGGCATTCCCCCATGCCCGGAGATTCTCGTGAAGGTCATCGCGGAGATGCGGCGCGAGGATCCGGACTTCGTGAAGATCGGCAACCTGGTCACGGGCGACGTGAGCCTGGCCGCGGCCGTTCTCAAGACCGTGAACTCGCCGTTCTTCGGCCTGCGCAACAAGGTCAAGTCCGTCGACCAGGCCCTGAAGCTCCTGGGCGTGCGCAACGTGAAGCAGATCACGACGGGGCTGCTGCTGCGCGACGCCCTGCCGGTCGGCGACAACGTCGTGCTCGGGAAATTCTGGGACACCTCGGCGGCCATTGCCCAGACGGCGGCGCTCCTCGCGCAGGAAGTCAGCCGCATCGACCGGGACGACGCCTACACGTTCGCACTGTTCCGGGACTGCGGCATCCCGCTCATGGCGCGTCGATTCGACGAATACGACCACTTCTTTCTGGAGTCCGCCACCGGCGAGGAGCCCATCACCGAGATCGAGACCCGGACCTTCGGGACCGACCATGCACGCGTCGGCGCCCACCTCGCGAAGACCTGGTACCTCCCGGAGGACATCACGAACGCGATCGCGCTGCATCACGCGCGTTCGGCGCTGTTCGAGAGCGGCGTGTCGGCGGCGACTCGCCGGCTCGTCGCACTCGCGCTCGTCGCCGAGACCGTCCACACCAGGCTGACCACGGGAACCGACTGCGCGGAGTGGGGGTTCGCGGGCGGCTTCGCGCTCGACGTGCTCGACCTGTCCGAGGAAGACCTCGCCGGGCATCAGGACTTCGTCGAGGGCATCCTCTGCTTCTGACCCGGGCGCGTGGTGATCAGTTGTTGAGCGCCTGAAGCGGCGCGGGTACCCGCCCGCCCCGCCGCACGAATCCCTCGCTCGAGGCCGTGTGCACGGCCATGACGGGCGCCCGTCCGAGCAACCCTCCGAATTCCACGCTGTCGCCGACGCGCTTGCCCGGTGCCGGAATCAGCCGCACCGCCGTCGTCTTGCGGTTGATCATGCCGATCGCCGCCTCGTCCGCGATGATCGCGCTCAGCGTCGTCGCGGGGGTTTCGCCCGGAATCGCGATCATGTCGAGCCCCACCGAGCACACGGCCGTCATCGCCTCGAGCTTGTCCATCGAGAGCATGCCCGCTTCGGCGGCCTCGATCATCCCGATGTCTTCCGAGACCGGGATGAAGGCGCCGCTCAGACCGCCGACGTGACCGGACGCCATCGCCCCTCCCTTCTTCACGGCATCGTTGAGCAGCGCGAGAGCCGCGGTCGAGCCGTGCGTACCGACACGCTCCAGGCCCATGGCCTCGAGGATGCGCGCGACGCTGTCACCCACTGCGGGCGTCGGCGCGAGCGAGAGATCGACGATGCCGAACGGGACGCCGAGCTTCTCCGATGCCGCGCGTCCGACGAGCTCGCCCATGCGCGTGACCTTGAACGCGGTGCGCTTGATGATCGCGGCGAGCGCGCCGAAGTCGGCCTCGGGAGCGGTCTCGACCGCACGCAGCACGACACCCGGTCCGCTCACGCCCACGTTCAGCACGGTGTCGGGCTCTCCCACGCCGTGGAACGCACCGGCCATGAACGGGTTGTCCTCGACCGCGTTGCAGAACACCACGAGCTTCGCGGCACCGAGCCCGTCCCGGTCGGCCGTCAACAGTGCGGCGTCGCGAATCACCTCGCCCATGCGCGCGATCGCATCCATGTTGAGCCCCGCGCGCGTCGTGCCGACGTTCACCGATGCGCAGACACGTTCCGTCGTCGCGAGCGCCTCCGGTATCGAATCGATGAGCGCACGGTCACCGGGCGTCGCACCCTTCTCGACGAGACAGGAATAGCCCCCGAGGAAGTTCACGCCGACTTCCGTCGCGGCGCGGTCCAGCGCCCGCGCGATGCGCACGTAGTCCGACGTGCCCGTGCTCTCGGCCACGAGTGCCACGGGCGTCACCGAGATGCGCTTGTTGATGACGGGAATGCCGTACTCCCGCTCGATCTGGTCGCCGACGGCGGTGAGACGCGCCGCATGGCGGCAAACCTTGTCGTAGACCCTGCGCTCGACCACACCGATCGAATCGGCGCCGCAGTCGCGCAGGCTGATCCCCATCGTGATCGTGCGGATGTCGAGCTTCTCCATCTGCACCATGCGGATGGTCTCGACGATTTCCTGCGGCGAGAAGCGCTGCATGTGACCGCCCTCAGACCCGGTGCATGTACTTGAAGACGTCCTCGTGCTGCGCGTCGATGCGCAGCCCCATCTCCTCGCCCTTCCGCGCGAGGCGCTGGCGGAGGTCGTCGAACGACGTCGAGGCCTTCTCCAGGTCGACCATCATGATCATCACGAAGAACTCCTCCATGATGCTCTGGGAAATGTCGAGGATGTTCGCGCTCGCGTCGGCCAGGATCGTGGCCACCGCGGCGATGATGCCGACGCGGTCCTGGCCGATCACGCTCACGATGACGCGGTTGCTGGAGGAAACGCTTGCTGGGTTCGTCATTCAGGATCCTTTCCGGCGAATGACCGCCTCGGCGGCGGCACCCCGCGATTGTGCATCACGGCACGACCGCAAGCGCTTCCCGGGTCGCGCCATCCGCCCGGCATCCGCGGCACCCTTTCCCCAAAATCTCTCAAGTCGCGAGATTTTCCGCCGTTACCCGGTGACACACGGCGATTCACCTCTCCCCCGTCCGGCTTCCGTGCCGGATGATCCGGATGCTGCCGCGCGCCCCCGCTCCCCGGGCTTTCGTCGCGGCCCTTCCCGTCCGGCCCCCAGCAGGCAGCGCCCCCCGCATCACCCCCGACAGGCTGGCAGCACCGATGGACATTTCAGGCACCCTCCGCACGCTCTTCACGGTTCCTCAGGACCCGTCCCTGCTGCAACTGGGCACCTACGATCCGTGGCTGGTGACGCTGTCCCTCGCGATCGCCATCTTCACGTCCTGGATGGCGTTCCAGGTTTCCGGACTCGCGTTCGCACACCGCCGCGGACGACTGCGCAACATCGCGCTGCTCACGGGAAGCATCGCCCTGGGCTGCGGTGTCTGGGCCATGCACTTCATCGGCATGCTCGCGTTCAGTCTCTGCAACGTCACGTACGACCCTGCGCTCACCGCGTGGTCCCTGGTGCCGAGCGTGTTCGCGTCGGCGATCGCCCTGCACGTGATCGGACGCGAACGGGTGAGCACCAGGCGGCTCGTGGTCGGCGGCGTACTGGTCGGCGCGGGCATCGGCTGCATGCACTACGTGGGCATGGCCGCGATGACCATGCCCCTCGCCCAGCGGTACGACCCTGCCCTTTTCGCACTCTCGATCGTCGTCGCGGTCGCGCTCGCGTTCCTGTCGCTCTGGATCCGGTTCGGGCTCGGGCAGGTCCGGAAACTGAGCGCGTTCTGGCGTCTCAATGCCAGCGCGGTCGTCATGGGGTGTGCGATCGCCGCCATGCACTACACCGGCATGGCGGCAGCACGTTTCGTCGGAAACATGCCGGTGGGCAGCACGTCGGGCGGCGGAAATGCGTCCACGCTCGCCATCGCGATCAGCCTCACCACCGTGGCACTCGCCACGATCGTGCTCGCGACGAACGCCTATCTCCGTGTGCGCGAACTCTATCGACGCCTCAGCGAGAGGCAGGCCCGCATGCGAAGCCTTCTCGCGACCACGGTCGACGGCGTGCTCATCTTCGATGCGTCGGGCAGGATCGGCGAGGTCAACACCACGGCGGAAGAGCTGTTCGGATGGCAACACGGGGAGGCGATCGGAACGGACATCACGCATCTCATGACGGAATCCCACGCACGGGAATTCCGCCAGGCCCTGGACAGCCTGTCGCGGCCCGGAGCCATCGCGGGACTGCGGGGCAGCCGCGAGATCGTCGTCCGCAAACGGGACGGCACCGAGATTCCGGTCCGCCTCGCCGTGGGCCACACGAAACTGGACCACGAGGATCTCTTCATCGCATTCGTCTCCGACATTTCGGAACGTCTGAGAATGGAGCGCGCACTGCGCGAGAGCGAGGAGCAGCTGCGTTCCCTGATCGGCAACATACCGGGTGTCACGTACCGCTGTCTCGTCACGCGGGACGGACACGAGATGGTCTTCGTGAGCGAGGGCGTCGAACGCCTCACGGGGTTTCCGGCCAGCGACTTTCTGGGACCGGACGCCAGGGTGGGATACCTCGACCTCGTCCATCCCGACGACAGGGACGCCGTGACGACCGAGATCGGCACGGCCCTGCGGGAAGAGCGTCCGTACCGGATCGAGTATCGGCTGGTGCGCCGGGACGGCAGCACGTGCTGGATGTGGGGAAGCGGCAGGATCGTGCACACCGACCAGCGCAGCGGGCGCTGGCTCGACGGCGTGATCATCGACATCACGGACCGTCACCACATGGAGGAAGCGCTGCGCGAGTCCCGGGACAGGGCGGAACTCGCGGCGGAATCCCGGGCCGCGTTTCTCGCGAACATGAGTCACGAGATCCGGACGCCCATGAACGCGATACTCGGCTTCACCGACGTGCTGCTGCAATCGTCGCTGGACGACACGCAGCGCCGGCGTCTCGAAACCGTGCAGGGCTCGGCACGTTCCCTGTTGCGCCTGCTGAACGACGTGCTGGACGCCGCCAGGCTCGACAAGGGCGCGATCGAGCTCTGCTTCGGCGACTTCGATCTCGCGGCCCTGGTCGCGGACGTCCGCGCCACGTTCGGGCCGGACGCCGACCGCAAGGGCATCGCACTCGTGCATGCGTGGGACGACACGCTGCCGCGCCTCGTGCACGGCGACGAACTGCGGGTCCGCCAGATTCTCGTCAACCTCGTGAGCAACGGGATCAAGTTCACCGAACACGGCACCGTCTCGATCGACGTGGGGCGCGAGGGTCAGGAGATCCACATCCGCATTCGCGACACGGGGATCGGCGTCGCCCCGGACCGTCTCGAGGCCATCTTCGAACCCTTCACGCAGGCCGACGCGTCCACGACGCGTCGCTACGGCGGCACCGGACTCGGCACCACCATCTGTCGCCAGCTGGTCGACCTGATGGGCGGGTCGATCCGGGCCGAGAGCACGCCCGGGTCGGGCAGCACGTTTCACGTCGTGCTGCCCCTGCGTGCGGCGGCGGGAATACGCGACGACACCCGTCGGGAACCCGACGCGGCACGGCTTCCGCCCCTGCGCATCCTCTGCGTCGACGACGTCCCGGAAAATCTCGAACTGCTGGAGATCATGCTGTCCGCACGCGGGCACACGGTTCTGACTGCCGCCGACGGACAGGCCGCCGTCGAGATCGCGTCCCGCGAGCACCCTGACCTCGTCCTGCTCGATCTGCACATGCCGGGCATGGGGGGCTGCGAAGCCTGCACGCTCATTCGCGCGCGCGAACGTGGGCGCGATCAGGCCCCCGTTCCGGTGATCGCCTTGAGCGCGAGCGTCCTGGCGCCGGACCGGGACGCCGCGATGGCGGCCGGAATGAACGGTTTCGCGACGAAGCCCGTGGACCTGCCCGTGCTCGAGCGGGAAATCGCCCGCGTGCTCGGACTGGCCGCGACATCCGCCGCCCCCGCGGTCGTGGAGGACACGGTGGAATACGTCGACGTGACAGCCGGCGTACGAAGGTGGGCGGGGAAGCGCGCGAAATACCTCGACGCGCTCGGCAGGTTCCTGCGGTCGCACGCGGAGACACCGGCGAACCTGGCGGACGCCATCGCTCGGGACGATCTGGCCGCCGCCCGGGCTCTCGCACACCGGCTCCGCGGCGTCTCCGCGAATCTGGCACTCGATCGGCTGGCGCGGCTCATGGCACGCGTCGAGGAAGCCTGCGATGCCGGCGACGGGGCAATGCTGGCCACCCTGAAGACCGGGCTCGCCACCGAATTCGACGAGACCGTTCGTCACGTCACGCTGCTCGATGCGCCGGACATCGCGACGCCGGCGGTCGGGGATGCGCTCCGCGGCTGAAGTGGCGCCGGGTCAGTCCCGGGACTTGTAGACGGCGGTCTCGAACCGGCCGAACAGGTCCAGCGCGGCGGGATCCGCGAAGGGCAGGATCTGCGTGAGGAACACGCCGGCGAGATCGCGCGTCGGGTCGATCCAGAAGTAGGTGTTCGCGAGGCCCGCCCACGTCAGGGAACCGGGACTTCGCCCCGTCGGCAACGCCGTCTCGTTGATCATGAACGAGAGGCCCCAGGTCTTCTGCACGTCCGCGTGGAAGTCCACGTCGCGGGTCATCGCGGGATTCGCGCTCGCGAGCGGCCGGACGCGCAGCGCGCCCATCGCGTTCCTCCCCATGAGTTCGACCGTGTCGCGCGCGAGCACGCGCACGCCGTCGAGTTCGCCGCGATTCAGGATCATCCGCATGAAGCGCAGGTAGTCACCGGCCGTCGAGTAGAGACCGCCGCCCCCCACGTCCCACTCGGGATCCTGCTCGACCTCGAAGGCAGTGGGTTCGAGTGCGTCGCCGATCCCGCGTGCGTGGACACATGCAAGACGCCGGCGCATGTCCGGCGTGATCCGGAACCCGGTGCTGCCCATGCCGAGCGGCTCGAACACGCGCGTCCGGAAGTACTCGCCCAGACGCTCCCCCGTGACCGCCTCGACGACGCGCCCGAGCCAGTCGACGCCGATGCCGTACTCCCAGCGTTCACCGGGGTCGAACACGAGCGGCACGTCGAGCGCGCCGAGGCGGCCGGAGATCGTGGCGGGCAGACCGCGCAGCTTCTGGTACCGCCCGAGATCGGCGTTCCAGAGACCGTGGGCGAGACCCGACGTGTGCGTGAGCAGGTGACGCAGGGTGATCGGACGCACGGGGTCTCGCAGGACCGGTTCCCCGTCGGCGGTCCAGCCCGTCAGCACCCGGATCGCGGCGAGTTCCGGCCGGACCCGGCCGATCGGCTCGTCGAGCGAGACATCGCCGCGCTCCACGAGCTGCATCGCCGCGACCGCGGTGACCGGCTTGGTCATCGACGCGATCCAGCACACCGTGTCCGGTGTCATCGCCTCGGCGCAACCGACGTGTCGGCGTCCGAAGGAAGCCGTGTAGACGGTGCCCCGTCCCGTCGTGACGGCCGCCACGACACCCGGCAGGCGTCCGGTCGCGCACGCGCGCTCGAGCTCGGTGTCGATGCGATCGTGCAGGCTGCCCGTCGCTGCCTTCGTACCGTCGCCGTCCCCGGTCATGACGCTTCCACTCCGTTCTGCCCTCGTGACATGCACGATACGCGCATCACGCGAGTTCGATCAGGAGGTCCTTCGCCGACACGGGCTCGCCCGGCTTCACGTGGACCGCCTTCACGCGGGCGTCCCGTTCCGCGCGGATCACGCTCTCCATCTTCATTGCCTCGATCGACACGAGCGGCGCACCCTTGCGCACCTGCTGACCGGCCTTCACCGAAACGGTGACCACGCTGCCGGGCATCGGCGCCCCCACGTGGTTCGCGTTCGCATCCTCCGCCTTCATGCGCTGCTTCGCGGTCGCGACGCCGGCCTTCTGCACACGCACGACGCGCGACTGGCCGTTCAGTTCGAAGAACAGCCGCACGACACCCTCGTCGTCGGGCTCCGAGCGTCCCTGCAGGCGGATCACGAGCGTCTTGCCCTTCGCGATCGGCACGGACACCTCGTCGCGATCCTTCATGCCGTTGAAGAACACCGGCGTCGGGATCACGGAGACGTCGTCGTACTGCCGCAGGTGTTTCGCGTAGTCGACGAAGACCTTCGGGTACATGAGATACGAGGCGAGCTCGGTGTCGCTCACCTTGCGGTCGATCGCGTTCTCGGCCTGGGCGCGCACGGCCTTGAGGTCCGCGGGCGGCAGTGTCGCGCCGACGCGGCCCTCGATCGGTTTCTCGTCGCGCAGGACGCGCTGCGTGATGTCCTGCGGAAACCCTTCCGGCGGGAAGCCGAGTTCGCCCTTCATCATCGAGATCACCGACTCGGGGAACGCGACCTCGCGCGTCGCATCGAGCACGTCGTCCGGCGAGAGATCGTTCGCGACCATGAACAGCGCGAGATCGCCGACGACCTTCGAGGTCGGCGTGACCTTCACGATGTCGCCGAACAGCCGGTTCACCTGCGCGTAGGCCGCCGACACTTCCGGCCAGCGGTGATCGAGACCCATCGCGCGCGCCT
This sequence comes from Betaproteobacteria bacterium, assembly GCA_016125475.1. GTDB lineage: Bacteria > Pseudomonadota > Gammaproteobacteria > Burkholderiales. The sequence continues at coordinate 54,548 of WGLR01000017.1, read as the reverse complement.
GCTCGCGCAGGTTGGTGTACTGTCCGCCGGGCATCTCGTGGAGGTAGACGTCGGACGTGCCGGAACGGATGTCCGCCTCGAACGGTGCGTAGTGGCGGCGCACGCCGTCGAAGTAGTGAGAGAGCGACTTCAGTGCCCCGAGGTCCACGGCCGGCGCGCGCTCCGTACCCTCGAGCGCCGCGACGACCGAGCCGAGGTTGGGCTGCGAGGTGAGCCCGCTCATCGCGTCCAGCGCGCCATCCACGGCGTCGACGCCGGCATCGATCGCGGCGAGCACTGAAGCCGCGCTGATGCCGCTCGTGTCGTGCGTGTGGAAGTGGATCGGAATGCCGACCTCCTGCCGGAGCGCAGTCACGAGTGCGTGCGCCGCGCGCGGCCGGCACACCCCCGCCATGTCCTTGATGCCGAGCACGTGCGCGCCGGCCTTCTCGAGTGCCTTCGCCATGTCGACGTAGTAGCGCAGGTTGTACTTCGGCCGGGCCGCGTCGAAGAGATCGCCCGTGTAGCAGATCGCGGCCTCGCAGACCGCGCCCGACTCGAGCACGGCATCCATCGCGACGCGCATGTTCTCGACCCAGTTGAGCGAGTCGAACACGCGGAAGATGTCGATGCCCTCCTTCGCTGCCTGCTGCACGAAGTAGCGCACGACGTTGTCGGGGTAGTTGGTGTACCCGACCGCGTTGGACGCACGCAGCAGCATCTGGAAGCAGATGTTCGGGATCGCCTCGCGCAGCTGGCCCAGCCGGTCCCAGGGATCTTCCCGCAGGAACCGCATCGCGACGTCGAACGTGGCTCCGCCCCAGCACTCGAGCGAGAACAGGCCGGGCATCATGCGTGCATAGTGCGGCGCGACGGGCATCATGTCCGCGGTCCGCATGCGGGTCGCGAACAGGGACTGGTGTGCATCGCGCAGGGTCGTGTCCGTGAGCAGCACGCGAGGCTCGGACTTCATCCAGGCGCTGAATCCCGCGGGGCCGAGAGCCTTCAGCCGGTCGCGCGAACCTTCCGGAGGCGTCGCGGCGAGATCGCACTTCGGCAGGTGTCCGTCGACCTGCCCGGATTCGGCGCGTCGCCTGCCCTTCATCTCGGGATTGCCGTTCACCACGACGTCACCGATGAAGCGCAGCAGCTTGGTCGCGCGGTCGCGGCGCAGCGTGAAGCGGAAGAGTTCGGGCGTCTCGTCGATGAAGCGTGTCGTGAGGCTGCCGCTTGCGAACTTCGCGTGCCCGATCACGTTCTCGAGGAACTGCAGGTTGCTGGACAGTCCGCGGATCCGGAACTCGCGCAGCGCGCGATCCATCCGCGCGATCGCCTCTTCCGTCGAATGACCCCACGCCGTCACCTTCACGAGCAGCGAGTCGTAATAGGGCGTGATCACCGCGCCGCTGTAGGCCGTGCCACCGTCGAGCCGGATGCCGAAGCCCGCCGCGCTGCGGTAGGCCGTGATGCGTCCGTAGTCGGGCATGAAGCCGTTCTCCGGGTCCTCGGTGGTGACCCGGCACTGCAGCGCGTGACCGTTCAGCCGCACGTCGTCCTGCTTGGGCACGTAGGAGTCGGTGTCACCGATGCGCTTGCCCTCGCTGATCCGGATCTGCGCCTTCACGATGTCGACGCCCGTGACTTCCTCCGTCACCGTGTGTTCGACCTGGATACGCGGGTTCACCTCGATGAAGTAGAACTCGTCCGTGTCCGCGTCCATGAGGAACTCGACGGTCCCCGCGTGGGTGTAGTTCGCACCGGCCGCGAGCCTGAGCGCCGCGTCGCAGAGCGCCGCACGCTTCCCGTCGTCGAGGTACGGAGCCGGCGCGCGTTCGACGACCTTCTGGTTGCGCCGCTGCACGGAGCAGTCGCGCTCGAAGAGGTGCACGAGATTGCCGTGCTGGTCGCCGACGATCTGCACCTCGACGTGGCGTGCGCGCCGCACGAGCTTCTCCAGATAGAGCTCGTCGTTGCCGAACGCCGCCAGCGCCTCGCGACGCGCGACGTCCAGGTGCCCGGGAAGATCCGCCTCGGACTCGACCACGCGCATGCCGCGTCCGCCACCGCCCCAGCTCGCCTTCAGCATGAGCGGATAGCCCACGGCGGCGGCCATGCGCTTCGCCTCCTCGACGTCGCGCGGCAGTGCGCCCGTCGCGGGCACGACCGGAACGCCGACCTTCTGCGCGAGCGATCGTGCCGCGACCTTGTTCCCGAGCAGCCGCATCACTTCGGGCTTCGGTCCGATGAACGTGATGCCGGCGTCGGCACACGCCTGGGCGAAGTCGGGGTTCTCGGAGAGGAAGCCGTAGCCCGGATGGATCGCGTCGACCTTCGCCTCGAGCGCGATGCGCAGCACGTCCTCGATGTCCAGATAGGCCTGGATGGGCTTCTTTCCCGCCCCGACGAGATAGCTCTCGTCGGCCTTGAACCGGTGCAGGGCGAAGCGATCCTCGTTCGAGAACACGGACACGGTGCGGATGCCGAGTTCGGCGGCGGCACGCATCACGCGAATGGCGATCTCGGAGCGGTTGGCAACGAGCAGGCTGCGAATCTGTTTCATGGGCAGTCTCGGGCTGGGTGTCGATGGACGCCGGATCCACGGGCCGATCGTGTCGGCCCGCGACCCGGCTCGAGGCCCGATGATAGCCGGGAATTCCGCAACGCAACAAAACTGTCGCGCAACGGACCCCGGGTCACGCCGGATGCGCGAGTGCGCCCGGAACGTTGCGCCGAATCAGCGCCTTGTGCAGTTCCCAGCCGGTGTGTGCATCGCATGTGTCGAGCACCTGCACCTTGCCCGCGACGAGCGTCGCGACGGGTACGCCGTCGCGGTAGAGCACGCGGTTACCGGCAAGAGCAGGCACCCGCGCCCCGGGCACCAGGATGCCCTGCAGGTTCAGGGGGTCCGCGCCGCTCAGCGATACGAGCCCGCCCGACGGCGGCAGGCGACGCACCTCGCGCAGCGTCGCGACCGCTTCGGGCAGCGCGAACTGTTCCCCGGACATGCCGGCCACGAACCGCCCCCCGCGAATCTCGCCGCGCGCCTCGAGCTGACGCAGTGCACGCAGCAGCACCCGCCACGGGGGCAGCCAGTGCGCCTCGCGCTCCAGCAGCCGCCAGAACACGACGCCGTAACGGCGCAGGAGCGTGCGGACGACGTGTTCCGCCCTCGCCTCGTCGGACTCCGCGGGAGATGCGCCGCGCCGAAGCGACGCCCAGCGCCCGGCATCCTCGATGCCGAAGGCGACCGTGCGATGACGTCTCCGGTGACCTGTCGTCGAGCGCCGGCGGTCCGGCGGCACCAGCATCGCGCGGAGGCCCGCGAATCCGTCCGCGCTCACGCGTCCGCGTGCGACCAGCTCGGCGAGCGCGCTCTCGGCCTGGGACGGCAGCAGCCGCGTGGTGGTCACGAGTTCGTCGAAGAACGAGGCGCCCTCGCGCTCGAGAACGTCCAGAACCGCCCGGCCCGCTGCGGACAGCGGCGCTTCGGTCGCTTCGCCCGCGAGCGCAGTCCAGTTCGCGAGATGGCGCCGGGGGACCAGCCCGATCGGTGTCGTGCGCACCGGCGACGCCGCCCGCTCGCCCGCCCCTCGCGGGACGGACAGGCGTGCCCAGACCACGCGCCCGGCAACGCTCAGGTCGTCGAGCCACGCTGCCTCGTACCCCGCGATCCGCGCAGGCAGGATCTCGGATTCCCACGCACCGGCGGGAATCTCGAAGCCTTCGAGCTGGTCGACGACCGCCGCGACCGCATCGGGCCCTTCGAGCCGAGAGTCCGCTTCCACGTGCTGCCAGCGAAGCAGGAAGCGCGAGAACTCCCACAGCGCGACAGGCTCGATCTCCCGGCGCAACCGGTCGACGGTCCGGCGGTGGATGCGCGCGAGCACGTGGCGGTCGCACCATTCCTCGTCCTGCGCGCCGGGCGTGAAGTGCCCGCGCATGACGACGCCCGCCGACTCGAGTGCGATCAGGCTCGCCGTGACGAGCGCCGGCGACAGCAAGGCAGTCGCGGCGATTTCCGCGACCGTGACGGGCCCGGAACAGCCCAGGCGGTCACGCAGGAGTTCCGTCACGGCATCCTCGCGCGACCACGCGCGGTCCTCGCGCGTCGCCGGAACCTCGACGGGCGGGCTCACGACCCCCTCGGGGTGTGCGGCCCGCAGCTCGGGCAGCCTTTCCGTCGCGCACCACAGCGGTGGCGCCTTCGTGTCGGGCGTCAGGGACGTCGCGCGCCCCGTGTCCACGAGTACCTTCAGCCAGTCGCGCCACGCCGGCACCGCCACAATCTCGCGGTCCGCGAGAAACCCCGTCTGGACGAGCGCATCGTGCAGTTCGTCGGGGTCGCGCGCCTCCGGCCACACCTGTGCACGGACGCTCGCGATCGCGTCCGCATCCAGGCGGCCGAGGTCCGCAGCCGCTCGCGGGTCGAGCCAGCGGCGGGCAAGCACGGCCTGCGTGCGACGCTCCTCCAGCGGCGCGTCGTCGAGGAATGCGTAAGGCTTCGCGGCAAGCACCTGGAGCGCGAGCGGGGACGGTCCGGTCAGATCACGTGCCACCACACGTATCGCACCACGCTCGATGCGCGCGAGCACGTCCTCGAGCCCGTCCACGTCCATCGCCTCGTGCAGGCAGTCCTCGAGGGTCTGGGCGACGAGCGGATGATCGGGAACCTCGCGGTCGCCGACGATGTTCTCCCCGCACGCGACCTGGTCGGGAAACACGGTCGCGAGCAGATCCTCGCTCTGCATCCGGACGAGCTGCGGTGCCACCCTGTGACCGCCGCGCACGCGCAGCAGCGCGAGCGCGACCGTGGCGTTCCAGCGCCAGCGGGTCGTGAACATCGGCGCATCGAGGACCGCCTGCACCAGCAGCGCGCGGACCGTCCCCGACGACAGGTAACGCGCGACTTCGGCGAGTTCGAAACTGTGGCTCGTGGAGAGCGAGAGCACGATCGCGTCTTCCGTGGCCGCGGCCTGGAGCTCGAAGTTGAACCGGCGACAGAAGCGCTTGCGCAGCGCGAGCCCCCACGCGCGGTTGATGCGGCTCCCGAACGACGTGTGCACGACGAGCTGCATGCCGCCCGACTCGTCGAAGAAGCGCTCGAGAATGACCGTGCTTTCGTCGGGCAGCGCACCGAGCGCGACGTACGCGGCGGACAGGTACTCGACCGTCCTCTCCGCCGCGTCCTGCCCGATGCCGGCCCGTCCCGCGATGGCCGTCACGACCGATTGGGTGTCGTCGTGCGAGGCCATGCGCGCGACCTCGCCATGGAGACGCATCACTGCCGCCGACAGCTCCGCGGTGCGCCCCGGCGCCTCGCCGAGCCAGAACGGAATGCCCGGGGGCAGTCCCTTCGCGTCCTCCACGCGCACGGTGCCGCGCTCGATGCGCAGGATGCGGTACGCGGTGTTGCCGAGCTGGAACACGTCGCCCGCGAGCGATTCGACCGCGAAGTCCTCGTTGACGGTACCGACCACTTCCGACTGCGGTTCGAGCACGACCGTGTAGTCGGCCGTGTCGGGAATCGTGCCGCCCGACATCACCGCCGCCAGCCCGCCACCGCGACGCGCGCGCAGCACCCCGTTGACCGCATCGCGGTGCAGGTAGGCGCCCCGACGCCCGAGGCGCGTGTGGAAGCCGTCCGCGACCATCCGCACGACCTCGTCGAACCGCTCCCGGGAAAGATCGCGATAGGGGTGGGCACGACGAACGAGGGCGTGGAGATCGTCCTCCCGCCACTCGCGCTGCGATACCTCCGCGACGACCTGCTGCGCGAGCACGTCCAGCGGCTGTTCGGGAATCGTGATCCGGTCGAGTTCGCCGCGGCCCACGGCATCGAGCAGTGCGGCACATTCCACGAGATCGTCGCGGGACAGCGGGAACAGGCGGCCCTTCGGCGTTCCGCCGACGGCATGACCGGAGCGCCCGACACGCTGCAGGAATGCGGAGATCGATCGAGGCGACCCGATCTGGCAGACGAGATCCACGTCGCCGATGTCGATGCCGAGTTCGAGCGATGCCGTCGCGACGATCGCGTGGAGATCCCCGCCTTTCAGCCGCTGTTCGGCATCGAGACGCTGCTCTCGCGACATGCTGCCGTGATGCGACGCGATCCGGCCGGGCCCGAGCCTTTCCGAGAGGTTGCGGGCAATGCGCTCGGCGAGCCGTCGGGTGTTCACGAACACGAGCGTCGTGCGGTGCCGGGCGACGAGTTCCGCGAGCCGGTCGTAGACCTGGGTCCAGACCTCCGCGGACATCACGGCCTGCAGGGGAGACGGGGGCAGTTCGAGCGCGAGGTCGCGGTTGCGAACGTGGCCCGTGTCCACGATCCGGCAGGGACGGGCGGTGTGTCCGTCGGTACCGCTCAGGAACCGCGCGACGAGGTCGAGCGGCTTCTGCGTCGCGGAGAGTCCGACACGCACGGGGCGACGCCCGGCGAGCGCGTCGAGACGCGCGAGAGACAGGGACAGGTGCGTGCCGCGCTTCCCGGGCGCGAGCGCGTGGATCTCGTCCACGATCACGGTACGCGCGGTCGCGAGCATCGCGCGCCCCGACCGGCTCGTGAGCAGGATGTACAGCGACTCTGGCGTCGTGACGAGGATGTGGGGGGGCTTCTTCGCCGCGCGTGTGCGTTCCGCGGCTGGCGTGTCTCCCGTGCGCACCCAGGTCCGGATCGGGACGTCCGGCAGCCCTTCGCGCGCGAGCTCCCCGGCAATGCCGGCCAGCGGGCTTTCGAGATTGCGCCGGATGTCGTTGGACAGTGCCTTGAGCGGCGAGACGTAGACGACGCGGGTCTCGTCGGGAAGCGGGCCCGCGAGCCCCTCGCGCACGAGGTCGTCGATGGCGGACAGGAACGCCGCGAACGTCTTGCCGGAACCGGTCGGCGCCGCCACGAGGACGTCCGATCCGGCACGGATCGCGGGCCAGGCCTCGCGCTGCGCGTCCGTGGGCGCCGCGAACGTCGCAGCGAACCACGCGCGCACGGCGGGATGAAAGTCGTCGAGCGCGGCGTGAATCGTGGAACGGGAAGTCTCTGGGAGGGCCATGGGTGGCGCGTGGCGGAGCGGGAAAGAGTCCGGCCGGCAACGTGTCCGACGCGACACGCTGCCCGGCTCGACGGGATGGTAATCCTTTCAGGGCAGGGACGACGCGCCCCCTCCCCGGCCCTCCCCCGCGAGCGAGGGAGGGAGAGAACACGTGGAACCCGTGCAGGCCCCTCCCTCCGCGAGAGCGGGGGGAGGATGGGAAGGGGGCGTCAGTTCGCCAGCGAGAACAGATCGATCAGGTACAGGCCACCCGCGCTGCTGAACGGGATCAGCGCCGCACGCACGAGCGGCTGCTCCACGAACGGCACGAACGCGCCTTCCCGCAGCGTCTCGATCATCCGCACGAGCGTCTGCAGCGACTGCACGCCCGGATAGTCCTTGTCGGCGCCGCCACTCGCGCGAATCACCATGTCGTTCAGGCGCCAGAGCGCCGAGTGGCGCGCGCGCGACGCCGCCCGCTGCATCTCGACCGCGTTCACGCACGCGAGCACGAACCCCGCCGCCAGCACGACCACGAGTCCCGGCGCGAGATCCCAGGCGTCCACGACGTGCCAGCGCGCCGCCAGCAGGAACGCGAAGATCACGAACGGGAAGTAGATGAGAAGGCCGACGTCGGCCGTGAGCCGCGCGGCGAAACGCGTGTCGATCCACGCGTCGAGCACCTTGTCGCGCGCGGCCGGCTGCAGTGTGGCGGGCAGTCCGAGCGCCTCCCCGAACTCGCGGCACGCGCCGGGTGACCAGTCGTTCGTCTCCCGGGAGGCCGTCAGTTCGCGCAGGAAGCGCGTGCAGAGACGGATCGCGTCGTTGACCGCAAAGAGCAGGAACAGGAACACGAACACCACCGTGATGCGCAGGAAACCTTCCACCTGCATCGCAGCCAGGCCACGCGCGGGGTTGTTGGGGCGCTCCGTGAGGTGGAACATCACGGCGGCACCGAGGTAGAAGAGCACCACCCACGCGAAGGACCGCGCGAGCCGCCAGAACAGATGACCCGATCGGCGGTACTGGGCCCAGAGCTGGGCGGCGCGCCCTTTCGTGCCGACGTCGTTCTTCCGCGTGCCGAACCATCCCAGCGCGACACGCCAGGTGGTCCGCAGGTCCGTCCCGCCCTCGAGGTCGAAGCGGGTGGCGAGCCGGTCGGCACTGCGGTGGAGTTCGGAGAACGCGTAGACGAGGAAGCACACACCCAGCGTGAGCGCAACGAGACGAAGGAGTTCGGACGGCCAGACGCTCACCCCCTCGGCCCAGAAGAACGGCTCGCCACCCGGGTCGCCGATGCTCGCGAGACCGCGCAGGATCACCCAGATCGGCGGACCGATCACCGCGGCCAGCACGAACAGGACACCCACGCGCTGCGACTGCGTACCGTTCCCGAGGTAGTCGACCGCGAACAGGAACGGTCGCATCACGATCGGGCGCGTGCCGGAAATCATCACCAGCAGCAGGAAGAACGCACCGGCCGCGGCGCATCCCCACAGGAACTTCTCCGTGCCGGCCACCGCGTCGCTGTCCGTCGGGTGAACGCTTCCGCAGTCGTCCAGCCCCAGGCACTGCGCGGCCGGCCCGTCGAGGCTCACTGCACCCGTGCGCCCGAGCTCGAACAGTCGCGGCGTCGCGAGCCACCCGTCGAGCGCGGCCGACGTGATCCTTTCCGGTGACTTCGCCGTCGGCGCCGGCGGCACCGAATCCAGTGTGTCTGGCGCGTGGTGTTCCGGACACAGCGTGCCGCGATAGGGCGAATCGGCCGGCATCGCATTGAACAGTGCGACGCGCACACCGAAGAATGCGGCGGTCTGGTAGGTGCCGCGAAATGGCGGCACGTCCTTCTGGAGACACGGCGAGAGCGCGAACCCGAACCCCGACGCGACGATCAGGTTGCGTGTCCACTCGAGCTGCTCCGCGCGCAGCAGCCGCGCGTCGAGATCCGTCGTGAAGAAGACCGCGCGCGGAAACGACGGACGCAGCGCGCGCAGCACGGCGATCTTGTCGTACACGTCACTGCCCAGCACGCCGATCGCCCCGATCTCGCCGCGTCCCGCACGCTTGAGGCGGTCGTTCTCGCGCTCGATCCGCGCGGCGAGACGCCTGAGGTAGTCGAACTGGGAATACCCTTCCGCCGGCTCGGTCGCGGTGCCCCGCGGCGTCGACTCGTCGCCGGCCTTCGACGCCGACTTCGACGCAGAAGCGGATCGGGGCCCTTCTCCGTCCAGACCACGCAGATAGCTGAAACGCACGACACGACACTCTCTGGGCGGGCCGCCGGCTGCCTCGTCCTCGGCATCGTGTTCGCTCGGATCGGTCTCGCAGGCCGCCTCGAGTCCGGCGGCACGCAGGAAGACGACCGGAAGGCGGCGGCCGTAGTAGGTGTCCCATTCGGAGACGATCGCGACGTGGTGCCGGGATTCGTCGTCCGCTGGCGCGGATTTCACGTGCACGCCACGCCGCTCGAGCTCCTCCACGAGCACCTGCGCGGCCGCGTTGTCGGTCGCGTTCACGCGGTGAAAGCGGATGCCGTGCTGGCGGAAGAGCATGCCCAGACGGCAGTACCAGGGATCCGGCGAGCCGGTGCACGCATCGTGTTCGCCGGGAGGAGGCGAGCTGCCCATGATCTCCTTGGCGGGCGCGGTGGCGAACGCGGAGTAGATGTCGAAGGGTTCGCCGAAGGCGCGCCGGGCGGCGGCCGCGTTCGCCCCCTGCGCCTGGAGTTCGCGCGTCATCGTGCGCAGCGTCTGGGAATTCGCGGGTCCCAGCACCGAGAACGTGAAGTTCTGCGGGCTCTTCCGGGCGCTGCCCGGAATGCAGGCGTGCCGCACCTGGTCGCGGAGCTGCGCGAGACGGTGCAGCGGGCGGCCGTCGAGAGACTGCGCCGACGGATTGTCGACGTCGGTCCACGACACGACCTCGTCCTCGAGCCACAGCACGAGCGCGAAGAACTTGTCGCCCCGGGTGTTCTTCCGGCGGAAGGCCTCGAACGGCACGTCGTTCGTCCCGTTCCAGCGGAAGTAGCCGAGGTGGTCGGCATTCTCGGGCACGAAGTGCGCGACGTTGAGCGCGGAGACCGTCGCATAGCGGACGCGCCGGCGGCTCTCGTCACCGTCCGCGTAGGGCGCATTCGAGACCATCGCCGCGATCACGTGGAGATGGAACGTCGAATCCCCGCTGCTCGCGACGAGCTGATCGCAGACTGTCTCGATGGAGCGCGCGCTCTCCTGCTCGGCCACACCGGCGTTGCGCATGTCCGCCCTGGCCCGCGCGAGCGCCGTGAACGGGTCCTCCCAGAGCCGCGCACTCACGTCCTGCAGCGCGCGGAGCTGTGTCTGCGGCACCTCGCTGCCGGTCGCGCGGTTCGGATCGAGCGGCGCCTGCTTCCACACGAGCACGCCGACGACGGCCAGCACGATCCCCAGCCATCCCGTTATCGGCAGTCCACCGAGACTGCGTTCGTTCATGTGCGTCGTCTCCACCCTCGCCGCCTCTGCAGGACGGCTGCCCCTGCGCCGGAACCCGTCGACCCGGGCGACGGTACGAGTCCATCGCAACACACCCGCATGCCCATGGTATGCCGAAGCGCCGTGTCACGCGCTCCGCGGAAAGTCATACGGATTGACCGAAATCAAGGGAAGGGCTCGTGGCGTCGCGGTGGCACGGAAAGCGTCTGTCGCGGGCGTGCGCTAAAGTTCGCGGTCCGGTGCCCGTCCGGGGCACGTCGGGTTCGCGCGAGCCACTCGCCCCGACCCGGCGTTCCTGCCGATGCGGCACGATTCACCACAAGGCGGCTGACACATGTCCAACATCATCGAATACGAGGTCAAGAACCACGTCGGCGTCATCACGCTGAACAATCCTCCGGTCAATGCGCTCTCGGTGAGCAAGGGACTGCTCCAGGGCATCCTCGACGCGCTCAAGCAGGGAGACCACGACCCGGCCGTGCGCGTGTTCCTGCTCATCGGCGCGGGCAGGAACTTCTCCGGTGGTGCCGACATCTCGGAATTCGGCAAGCCACCCGTTCCGGGCATGGCGAACCTGCGCGACGTGCTCGCGTACATGGACACGATCACGAAACCGATCGTCGCCGCGATCGCGGGGCCGACGATGGGGGGCGGGCTGGAACTGGCGCTCGGCGCACACTACCGCTGCGCGATCACGGGGGCGCAGATCGGACTGCCGGAAGTGAAGCTGGGCATCCTGCCCGGGGCAGGCGGAACCCAGCGGTTGCCGCGGCTGGTGGGTGCCGCCCGAGGTGTCGAGATGATCGTGTCGGGTGACCCGGTCAGCACGGAGAAGGCGCACGAACTGGGCATCGTCGACGAGATCGTGACCGGAGATCTGCGCGCATCGGCGATCGCGTTCGCGACCCGTGTCGTCAGGGAAAGCCGGCCGATACGCCGCGCGAGCGCGCTCGCCGTGGCCGTGGACGGCGATGTCGACGCGTTCTTCACGCAGGCGCGCGAGCGCATCGCAAGAGAGCATCGCGGCTACCCCGCGCCACTCGAATGCCTGGCGTGCGTCGAGGCAGCGACCCGCAGACCCTTCGCCGAGGGCGTGAAGTTCGAGCGCGAGCGGTTCGAACACCTCGTCGGCACGACCGAGTCGAAGGCCCTGCGTCACGCGTTCTTCGCGGAGCGCGCCGCCAACAAGGTCAGGGATCTTCCGGACGACACCCCGCTGCGGGAGATCAGGACGGCGGCCGTGATCGGTGCAGGCACGATGGGGGGCGGCATCGCGATGAACTTCGCGAACGCCGGCATCCCCGTGAAGGTGCTCGAGGCGGCGCAGGATCGACTCGACAAGGGTTTCGAGACGATACGTCGAAACTACGCGGCAACCGTCGCGAAAGGCCGGCTCTCGCAGGATGCGATGGACCGGCGCATGGGTCTCCTGACGGGGGTGCTGAGCTACGACGACATCGGCGATGCGGACATCGTCGTCGAAGCCGTGTTCGAGGAAATGGACGTCAAGAAGGACGTTTTCCGCAAGATCGACGCAGCCGCGAAACCGGGTGCGATCCTCGCGACGAACACCTCGACGCTCGACATCGACGAAATCGCGGCGGTCACGTCACGGCCCGCCGACGTGATCGGGCTGCACTTCTTCAGCCCGGCGAACGTGATGCGCCTGCTCGAGATCGTGCGCGGCGCGAAGACCGCGAACGACGTGATCGCGACGAGCATGAAGCTCGCGAAGACCATCCGGAAGGTCGGCGTCCTCGTGGGCGTCTGCGACGGATTCGTGGGCAATCGCATGGTCCACGCGTACTTCCGCGAGGCGGGTTTCCTGCTCGAGGAGGGCGCCCTCCCGCAGCAGGTGGACCGCGTGATGGAGGAGTTCGGTTTCGCGATGGGGCCGTTTCGCGTGAGCGATCTCGCCGGCCTCGACATCGGCTGGGCGATCCGCAAGCGTCAGGCCGCCACGCGCGACCCGAACGAGCGTTACTCCACGATCGCGGACCGCATTTGCGAGAAGGGGCGCTTCGGCCAGAAGACGGGCGCGGGCTACTACCGTTACGAGACGGGCAGCCGCAAGCCGATTCCCGATCCGGAGATCGAGACACTGATCGTCGAGGCCTCGAAGGAAGCCGGGATCGAACGCCGCGAGATCGGCGACCAGGAGATCCTCGAACGCTGCGTGTACCAGCTCGTGAACGTGGGCGCGGAACTGCTGGAGGAAGGCATCGCGCAGCGCGCGAGCGACATCGACATCGTGTATCTCTACGGCTACGGGTTCCCGCGCTACCGTGGCGGCCCGATGTTCTACGCAGACACCGTCGGGCTCGACAAGGTGCTGGACGCCGTGCGCGGATACGAAGCGAGGTTCGGCCGGTTCTGGAAGCCCGCACCACTGCTGGAAAGGCTCGGCAGCGAGGGCGGCAGGTTCAACGGCTGAGGATTCCGCCACCCCCTCCCCATCCCTCCCCCGCGAGCCGTAGGGTGCGTACCACGCACCGACTCTCCCTCCGCGACAGCGGGGGGAGGTCGGTAGGGAGCACCCGCCCTCACCGCTGCGACATCGTGTCGCATCCACTTCTTCCGACGTTCCCCGGATACTTCGCGCCCACCAGGCGCTCGTGCGTCCCTGACACCCGCCGGGAGGAAGCGTGAGCCCGAGACGTTCGCCTTGACGTTCGTCGGGCTCGGCCTCGTCGGCGCAGTCGCATGTCGGCGCCGGTACGGTGCCCGCTCTGGGCCGTGACCTGATCGAGAGGAGACCGAAATGAACAGACTTGCATCCATCGCCGCGGCACTGTCGGCATTCGCCATCGTCCCGGCCGCACACGCCACGGTCACGGTCTACGACGTGGTCGCGACATTCGCGGAACCCCAGACCCAGCCGAAGAACACGGTGTTCACCGGTTCGTTCAGTTTCGACGACGTGTCGAAAACGGTGTCCGGCCTCTCGGGCACCCTCACCGAGGCGATGACCGGCGCGGGCACGGGCACCACCCCGGGCTACGACATGGCGCTGCTCGGTCTGTCCCACCAGTTATCGGCCGTGTACGACCCCGCGCTGGGCGGACTGCTCGTCACGACCTTCCTTAACACCGACACGGACACCCTGTCGACGATGGGCGGAGGCGACGGCTGGTCGCCGGGTACCGGATTCGGCCTCTATCACGGGTTTCCGGGCACCAATCCGGGCAACGCCTACGCACGGATCTTCGTGAACACGTCGGATCCGACCGCCCCGCTCACGCAGGCGCAGCTGGACAGACTCGCATACGCGGACTGCACGCCAGGCGGCATGATGGGCGGCACCTGCATGACCGGCACGACGGTCGCCGGCTACGGAGCGATCGGCACGATGGACGGCTATCCCGTGTCACAGACGATCACGGCCGCCGTTCCGGAGCCGGAAACGTACGCCCTGCTGCTTTCGGGTCTCGGCCTGGTCGGGTGGGTCGCACGCAGACGCACGCGGAGCTGACCACGCCCGTCACCGGCGTTCCATGTCCATCGGTTCCCGCTGTCCACCCGTCGGACACGGCCTTCCCTTCGCCGCTCTCGCGCTGGTCCTGACGGTGTCCGGCAGGGCGTGCGCGCAGACCGCACCACGTCCTGACGCGTCGGCACACTCCACGACCCTTCCGACGGTCGTGGTCACGGGCCGATCTCCTGGCGACGCGCCGGCACGCACGTCGCTCGGAGAGCAGGATCTCGCCGCGTTGCGTGCGACGACCACCGACAGCGCGCGTCTTCTGCAGGACCTCCCCGGCGTGAGCCTGTACGGCGCGGGCGGCATCTCCAGCCTTCCGGTCCTCCACGGGCTCGCCGACGACCGCCTGAACATTCTCGTGGACGGTGCGGCCCCGATGTCGGCGTGTCCGAACCACATGAATTCCGCGCTCTCTTACGTCAATCCGACGAAGGTGCACAGGATCACGGTCCTGTCCGGCATCGCGCCGGTGAGTGCGGGCGGCGACAACATCGGCGGCACGGTCCAGGTCGAGTCGGCACCACCGGAGTTCGCGGTGACCGGGGAAGGTCTCCTCGCCAGGGGGCGCGCGGGCGCGTTCTATCGCAGCAACGGCGACGCCCACGGACACGACGTCGGCGCGACGCTCGCAGGCGAACGCCTGAGCGTCACGTACGACGAGTCAAGCACGCAGTCGCACAACCATCACGCCGGGGCGGCCTTCAAGCCCGCGGCCATCGGGTCGCTGCTTCCCGGCGGTGCGTGGATCGAGGGCGACGAAGTCGCGTCCAGCGCCTGGTTCGGTGCGCACGATCGGGAACTCGGCATTGCGACCCAGCAGGAGAACCACCTCGTGCAGCTGAACGTGAGCGAGCAGACGGTGGGCTTCGAGGGATTCCCGAACCAGCGCATGGACATGACCGCGAACCGGAACACCCTTGTCAACGTCCGCTACACGGGGCAGTTCGGCTGGGGCGCGCTGGAGGCACGCGTCTCCACGCAGAGGACGCGCCACGGCATGGACATGGGAACGGACCGGTTCTCCTACGGGACCGGCATGCCGATGGAATCGAAGGCGGCCACCCACGGCGCGTCGATTCGCGGCGACATCGACCTCTCGCCGCGAGACATCCTGCGTGTGGGGGGCGACCTGCAACTCTACAGCCTCGACGACTGGTGGCCACCGGTCGGCACCGCGGGTTCGATGTGTTGCGACACGTTCTGGAACGTTCGCGACGGCAGGCGCAACCGCGTCGGCGCGTTCGCAGAATGGGAAACCCGCTGGGCATCCGCGTGGACGGGACTCGTCGGCATCCGCGGAGATCTCGTGAGAAGCGATGCGGGCGACGCGGCCGGCTACAGCACCTCCGGGATGTGGTCCGCGGACGCAGCCCGCTTCAACACACTCGATCACTCGCGCCTGGATCACCACTGGGGGTTCTCCGCGCTCGTCCGCCAGGAACCGCGCGAGACGCTCACGCTCGAGGCCGGCTACGCACGCAAGACACGCTCGCCCAGCCTCTACGAACGCTACGCGTGGTCCACGCAGGCCATGGCGGCCCTCATGAACAACTTCGCCGGGGACGGCAACGGGTACATCGGCGACGTGGCGCTGAAACCCGAAACGGCCAACACCTTCAGCGTCTCCGGGGACTGGCACGACGCCGACGGGAGCCTCTGGGGATTGAAGGCCACCACGTACGTCACGTACGTCGACGGCTACATCGACGCGAGACGGTGCGATTTCGGCCAGTGCGGGGGCAGCGCAAATGTCGCGAGGACGACGGGGTTCGTGCTGCTGCAGTACGCGAACCAGTCCGCGCGGCTCTACGGAATCGACCTCTCGGGACATTCGTCACTCGGCGAAGCCGGAAGTCTCGGCACCTTCGGCGTGACCACCACCGTGAACTACGTGCGCGGGGAGAACCGCACGACGGGTGACGACCTTTATCACATCATGCCCCTGAATGCGGTGCTCGGCATCACGCAGGCGATCGGTGCCTGGCGCAACACGGTCGAGATCCGCGGCGTGTCCGCGAAGACGCACGTGTCACGGGTGCGCAACGAGGTGCCGACGCCCGGGTACGGGCTCGTGAACCTGCGCACCAGCTACGCGTGGCGGGAATTGCGCATCGACGCGTCCATCGAGAACGTCTTCGATCGTTTCAACTTCCTGCCCCTCGGAGGCGCCTATCTCGGCCAGGGCCCGTCGATGACACTCGGCGGCATTCCGTGGGGCATCACCGTGCCGGGGCCGGGTCGTTCGCTGAACGTCGCGCTGAACGTGAGGTTCTGACCTCCCACGCGGAACCCGCGAGGCGAAATGCTTTGGGGACGACGGCGCGGGCTTCGGTCATGCTTCTCCGACGCGCTGCCGGGACTCGGCCGGCCGCGTGGGCGTTGCCCACCCTGCGACAGGCGGGCGATTCCGTGATCACCCCGCAGGGTGCGCACGGCGCACCTGCGGCCCACGAAGCCGACCACGTCACTCCGGTGTACGCCCGACGACGGCCATGCCCGCCCTGCGTGCGGAGGCGCCTACCCGTCACGGGACGGCGGGGCGCGTCGCCGCACCGCGGTTTCCCGGATGACCCGCGACGGATCGAGCCCGTCGGCGACGCCGTCACCCCCGAGGAAGCACGGGCAGCTCTGCCGGTCCGGCTGACGCGGTACGCCCTGCCGACACCAGAAGACGGATCGCTGCTCCGCTGCGATGCACGCGGGAATCACCGTGCCGAAGCGGCAGCCGATGCACAGGGGTGGGACGGTTTCCATGCACGCAGCGTACGGCTGCGGGTGGCTCATGGCGTGAGCCCGTGTCCGGCCGGCTAGCGCTCGCGGCCTGCCTCGTGGAAGGCCCGGCGCACGGGCGACAGCACGTAGTCGATCACGCGCCGTTCGCCCAGCAGGATCTCGGCGTTGACCTGCATGCCGGGGCTCAGCGGATACCGCACGCCGTCTGCCTCGAGCGACTGCGCGGGAAGATCCACGATGGCGCGGTAGCGGTAACCGTAGCGCGCCGCGCGCGGCACGTCCGGCCCGGCGTCACCGGGAACCGCCGGGCCCGGTGTCTCCGTCGCATCCACGCTCACGTGCGTGACCGTTCCGTCGAGCATGCCGTACTTCTGGAACGGAAACGGCGCGAGCTTCACCCGGACGGGCTGGCCCTCCCGCACGAAGCCGATGTCCTCGTTGCCGATCCACACCTCGGCCTGGAGCGCCTCGCCGGAGGGCACGAGCGTCATGAGCACCGTGCCGGGTGCGAGCACGGCGCCTTCGGTGTGCGTGGCCAGTTCCTTCACGATCGCGGCCTGCGGGGCACGCAGTTCGAGCAGGTCCCGACGTACCGCCTGCTTCGCGAGTTCCTCCCGGAGGCGGCGTTCCTGCGCGGCCGCCTCCACGCGCTCCGCGAGCAGTTGCTGCCGGTATTCCGACGTCGTGCGCGCGACGAGACGACGCGCCTGTTCGATCGACGCGCGCAGGCCCGCGATGACGTGCACCTGCGCTTCGAGGTCCTGTTCGGCCTCGGCGCGCTTCCGGCGCTTGTCCTCCGCCTGCAGCCTGCCCGCGAAACCGTCACGCTGGAGGTCGCGCCACGCCCGTTCCTCGACACGGAAGGTGGCGAGCGTCTCGCGAAGACGCCGCTCGGTCGCACGCGCGGAGGCGAGTTCCTGCTCGGTGCGCGCGAGCGCCGCCCGTTCCTCGGCGAGGACGTCGGTGAATGCGCGACGGCGTGCGTGGAAGCGCGCGATCATCTGTGCGTAGGGTTCCTCCGGGTCGCCGGCATCGCGCGCCGGCACACGCGCGGCGAGTTCGGCGTCGATGCGTCGCAGCTGGAGCGAGCGCTCCTTCAGTTCGGCGACGAGGCGCCGCTGGTCCGCGTCCGACAGCCGGCTGTCCATCCGCACGAGCACCTGTCCGGGAACTACCCGGTCACCCTCCTGGACGAGGATGTTCCGGACGATCCCGCCGTCAGCGGGTTGCACGACCTTGAGCCGCGTTCGCGGCACGAGCCGGCCTTCCGCCACGGAAACGACGTCGAGCCTGCCCAGACACGCCCAGGCGAGCACGGCCACGACGAGCGCCAGTACGAGACGGAGCACCAGGCCGGCGAGCGGTGGTGGCGGCTCGAGCTCGAGACGTTCGAGCGGAGCGAGCAGCGCGAGCGCGTGCGGGGTGACTGGCCGCGGGTCGGTGGACGCGTTCATGCCGGCGCCACGCCGGGCGTCGCCGAATCGATCGCCCCCTCCGGCGCACCACGCGGCTCGCGCGCATCCGGCGCAGCCACCGCGGACACGATCGACCGCGCTCCCGAGGCCGTAAGACGCACGACCTGGTCCACGAGCAGGCCCGCAGGCACCGAGTGCGCGATGAACAGCACCGTGACCTGTCCGCGCAGCGCATTCACCGTCTGCACGAGCGACTGCGCGGTGTCCGCGTCGAGGTGACTCGTGGCCTCGTCGAAGATCAGGACACGGGGCCGCTTCAGGAGAGCCCGTGCGATCGCGAGCCGCTGTCGCTGCCCGCCGGACAGACCGGTACCGCGCTCACCGAGCCGCGTGTCGTAGCCGTCCGGCAGGCGGTCGATGTCGTCGTGAACACCGGCGAGCCTGCACGCGAGCATCATGTCGGCCAGCGACGCCGACGGTTGCGCGAGCGCGAGGTTGCCGCGCACGGTGTCCGCGAACAGCACGGAATCCTGCGGCACGACACCGAAGAGCGACCGGAGCTCGTTCACGGCGAAGTGTCCGGTGTCGCGACCGTCGACGAGGATCCGCCCCTCCGTGGGTCGCTCGAATCCGAGCAGCAGCTTCGTAAGGGTGCTCTTGCCGACGCCCGAAGGACCCGACACGAGCGTGACCCGGCCGGGCGGCAGCGAGATGTCAAGTCCGCGGAACACGAATGCCCGACGCTCGCCGTACCGGAACCCCACGTTCTCGAGCACGACCGCGCCCCGCGGTGGCGCCGTGCGTGCGATCCGTTCCCGGGTCGGCTCCTGCGGCGTGTCCATGAGATCGCCCAGCCGGCGCATCGCCACGCCCGCCTGCTGCAGCTGCTGCCAGAGACCGGCGAGACGCAGCAGGGGCTGGGCCAGTCGCGACGCGAACATCTGGAACGCGACGAGCATGCCCACGGTGAAACCCGTGTCGCCCATCACGAGCCACGCACCCGCGACCATCACGGCGACGGTCATCACGTTTTCGAGCGTCGCCGCGGTGACCTGGTAGGAATTCGCGAGCGTGCGCGTGCGGAGTCCGGCGGACAGGTGCGCGGCGAGCGACTCGCCGTAGCGACGCGCGACGAGCGTTTCCATCTGCAGCGCCTTCACCGTCGTCATGCCCGCGACGTACTCGGTCACGAGCGCCTGGCTGCGTGCACCGAGCAGGAACTGGTCGTTCAGGCGGGCGCGCAGCATCGGCGTGACCCACGCGCTGACGCCCACGAGGGCGCCCAGACAGGCGAGCGCGATCAGCGTGAGAGACGCGCTGTACCAGAACATGATCGCGAGGAAGAGCAGCAGGAACGGCACGTCGAGGAGCAGCGCGACGGCGGCTCCGGTGAGAAATTCCCGGATCGTCTCGACGGCCTGCAATCGCGCGACGACCGATCCCGTCGCACGCTGTTCGAAATAGCCCGGCGGCAGACCCAGCAGGTGCGAGAACACGCGGGCCCCCAGCGCGGCATCGATCCGTGTGCCCGTGTGCGCGACGAGGTACTGGCGCGCCCAGTTCATCGCGCTCGAGAAGAGCAGGAACATTCCCATGCCCGCCGCGACGACGAGCAGCGTGCTGTGGGTGTGGTGAACGACCACCTTGTCGATGATCACCTGCGTGAACAGCGGCGTCGCGAGCGCGAGCAGCTGGATTGCGGCCGAGGCGAGCAGCACGTCCCGCCAGACCCGCCGGTGCCGGAGCAGCGACGGAAGGAACCAGCGGAACCCGAACGGTCGTCGCACGGCGGGATCGTCGGAGTCCTCCTCCGCGGGGAGCCGCTCGCGTGGTCCACGCACGCACACGACCTCCGGCGCGAAGACCACGTGGAACGCCTGAGCCGCGAGCTTTGCGGGTTTCTCGTCGCCGTCGGCCACGTAAGAGATCTCGTCACCGTCGCGGGCGACGATCACGGCGATCCCGGGCGGCCCGTCCGGGCCGACACCACCGCGACGTCCCCCGGGCGGGTGGTAGAAGGCGATGCACGGCAGCGGGATCTTCTGGGCGGCGAAGTCGGTGACCCGCAGCTGCGCACACGCGAAGCCCAGCGACTCGAATACGCTCGCCAGCGTGTCCGGCGTGCGCGGCGGAAGGGCATCACGCGTGACTGCGGCCGCATCCACGTCGACTCCATGCAGTCGCGCGACCGTTGCCAGAATCCACTCGAACGTCCGGGCAGAAAGCGTGCGGGTACGGCCGCCGTCCGGCGGCGACGCCGCACGACGGGTGAACGGGAGGTCCGCGAAGGGCCTCATGGGTGTCCGGTGGCTCCTCTGGCCATCCCGACGCCTGCATCCCGGAGGATGTCGCCGTGGTCGTGAAGGCCTCGATGTTTTTGTTCAAATCATCGACAGTGTCGGCAGCGACCTGCCGCGCGAAACCACCGATTTCATCCGTGAACCGTCTGCGGAGAGCCGGAAATCTTCGTTTACGGTCCCCGGGCAGGCCGGCACGGGTCGGATTGCAAACGCCGTGCCTTCAGGATTCCGGGGGCAGCGCGACCACGCGGTCGCCCGCTGCCACGAAGATCCTCGTGCCACGCCGTGGTGCGACCACGGCGGTCCCCGTGAACGCACCGAACGCAGGCAGGATGCCGGTCAAGGCGTCGAAACAGAAGCACGGAACGCGCAGCCGCTCGCGTGCGCGACCCGAAAGCCGCACGGCGGGATGGACGTGACCCGAGAGAACATAGCCGTCCTCGCTCGTCCCGGGTTCGTGGCGAAGCACGAACGGACGTGAAACGTAAGGTTCGGCGACGGCCTCGATGTGCAGACCGGGTGGTGGATCACCCGCGTGCCGGTCGTGGTTGCCCCGCACGAGCAGGACGTCCAGCGCGGCGTGACGTTCGCGCCACGCGTGCAGGCAGGCCATGGCGGAAGACTCAGGCGCGATGCGTCCGTGCAGGAAGTCCCCGAGAACGACGAGACGTCGACAGGCCGTCGTCGCGATCACGCGGTCGAGCCGTTCCAGGTTCTCCCGCGTCGTACCGCCCGGCACCGGCACGCCGCGCGCCCGAAAGCTCGCTGCCTTGCCGAAGTGCACGTCGGCGACGAGGGCCGTGGCCGCGGCCGCCCAGTGGACCGCGCGCTCCGGCAGCAGCACGAGACCTTCGCCCGCTACCGTGACGCTGGCAGCCCCGGGAGGAACGGCACCGGGCCCGGCGTCAGGGGCGTCGGGAGACATGCAGCGGAAGAGAGCAGCGCGCCCGGGAAGCGATCCGCGCCCCGTACGGTGACGGATGCTCCGGGTCAGTCGGCCTGCTCGGTGGTTTCGAGAGCGCCGACCGTGGGCGTGTAGCCCTGGTCCTTCATGTACATCGAGAGCACGGTGTCCATCGACGCCGCGTGATCGGCGAACCACTCCGCGACGGCCTGGGCCAGCACGCGACCGAAGCGGATCTCGCCTCGCGCGATACGCTGTTTCACCTCGCGCGCGATCTCGAGCACGCCGTCGTGTTCACGCTTGTGACAGCCGAGAGGGGGAAAGGACAGGCTGCGCATCCAGCGCTCCTCCTGCCCGAAGTGCTCTTCCGTGTGCCGGATGAACTCGTCGACGATCGCTTCCATCTGCTCGTCCGGCGCGTCGGCCATGCGGTTGACCAGATCCACGAACTCGCGATGGGTCTCGTCCATCACGCCGTCGTCGATCGCGAGCCTGTCGTTCCACTCGATGACCGCCATGGGTCTCTCCTTGATACCGTTCAAGGGCGGTACTTTAACGCGGATCGACGGGAATCCGGCCACGGAAATGGCAGGCAGAAGACATCCCCGGGGACCGACGTCCCGTTGCCGGGATGTCGCCGGGACGCGTTCTCGCTTGCCGTCGGCGATCGGCGAGCGCCGCCGGACGCCCCCGCCGCACGGAACAGCGGCCCGCGAACCGGGTACCCCGGCCCGGAGCTCCGCCCTACCGGGGCACCTCTCCGAGCACCGTGCACCGCCGGATCACGCGCCGCTGTGTCGCCGCGTCGTATTCGGTCGCGCGGTGCAGCAGACACCGGTTGTCCCAGACGATGAGTTCGCCGGGTGTCCAGCGATGCTCGTACGTGAGGTCGGGATGCACGATCATCGCGTTCACTTCCTCGATCAGCGCACGTCCCGCGTCGTAGTCCATGCCCTGGATGCATTCCGCGTGATCCCCGAGAAACACGGCCTTGCGGCCGGTTTCCGGGTGCGTGCGCACGACGGGGTGATCCACGGGCGGCACCGCCCGCTTCTGATCGTCCGTCATGAGGTCCACGCCGTGGCGGCGCGTGCGCGAGAAATCCAGGTTGTGCACGGCACGGAGGCCTTCGAGCCGGGACTTCCACGCCGGGCTGAGCCGATCGTACGCACCGTACATGTCGCAGAAGTGCGTCTGTCCGCCCTCCTCCGGCGCGACCTCCGAGTAGATGATCGTCGCCTGCCCCGTGTTGCGCATCCAGGACCCGTCGGTGTGCCACGCGAGCGTCCCCTTGTCCGGGTGGCGGCCGTTCGGATTGCCCTGCTCGTCGAGGTTCGAGAGGCGATACAGCTCGGGGTGGGCAACGGCGTGATACTGGTTCATCACGTGCACCTGCACGTCACCGAAATTGCGTGCGAAGGCCACCTGGTCGCCGGGATCGAGATCCTGCACGCCGAACAGCAGCACCTGATACGTCAGGAAGGCGTCGTGGATCGCGTCGAACAGCGCGCCCTCCATCGGCTTCGTGAAGTCCACGCCCGAGATTTCGGCACCCAGCCGGGGCGTCAGGGGACGGACGGTGAACGGCCAGGAGGTCTTCCGTGCGGTTGCGGACATGACGGCGTCTGCCTCGGTGCGAAATGGCGGAGCGGCATTATCGCGCGATCACACGATCCTCGCACCGCTCGCGGGACGTCACGGTGCGCGCGACCCGGTCGCGGCAATGGCCTCGACCTCGATCAGGAAGTCCTCCTTCACGAGCCTGTCCACGACGAGCAGCGTGTTCGGCGGGTACAGCGGCCCGCGGAAGATCCTCGGGAACAGTTCCGCGCGAAGGGTCATGAACGGCTCGATGTCCTGCGCGTGCACGAGATACGTCGTGAACCTGACCACGTCGTCGAATCCGCTCCCTGCACCGGCGAGTACCGCGCCGAGGTTGTCGAACACCTGCCGGAACTGCGCCGCGAAGTCGTGACGGCCCACGACGGCCCCCGAACCGTCGATGGACAGTTGCCCTGCAACGAAGAGCAGGCTGCCCGGCGAGACCCTGCCGACGTGCGAATACAGGCCCTGTGCCGGCGGCGTGGCCGGCGGATTGAGATATTCGACCCTGGACATGCGACACCCTCCCATTGCCGGCTTCCGGCACCACGACGGCGGCCGGAGTCGTCGGCTCGTTGACTTCGAAGACTTCCGCGGTGGCGGAATGCCACACCCGGCGCGTGCTTCCCCCGTGAATTATTACCGCGACAGGACCGTCCGGTCGCGGCGGGGACCGTCGCGCGTGCAGGCCTCCGGCGACACGGACGCTTCGCGCATCATCGGCGGTCGATGTGCCGCGCGCGAAAAATTGCTCCAGAATAACGACCCGGAGCCAGGAAGCCGGGACCACCGCGCATCGCGACCGCGACGGATGGAACACGAGGAGACAGAATGAAACGTTCCGCGATCTTCATGTCGCTGCTGCTCGCGGCGTGTGCGAACCCGCTGAACCTCTACACCGCGAACCGCTACTTCGAGGGCGGCCGGGGACAGGCCGCACAGGGCGACTGGTCGAAGGCCCGCATGGCTTTCGGCCGGGCCTGGACCAACGCGGACTCGGGAAATGCCGACGATCGCGTGACGGCCACGTACGCCTACGAATACGGCCGTGCGTCGGGGGTGATCTGCGACTGGGCGGAATCCGAGCACGGTCTGCTCAAGGCCCTCGAGATCGATCGACGGTCGAACGGCCCGGTCTACATGTCGCTCGTCGAACTCGCACGCATGTATCACGCGCGGGGCTCTCTGGAACTGTCCGCCCGCTACTTCGGGACGGCAAAGGAAGCGCTCGACAGCGTCAACGCGGACATGAAGGATCCGATCGGCTACGCGACGATTCTCGAGGAGTACGCGGGCGTGCTGTCATCGCTCGGCCGGATGCGCGACGCGAGTCTCGTGGCCGGCCGCGCACAGGAGCTCGAGCAGCGTTACAGGGGGCGGGCGAGCGGGCACGTCCCGACCCCGTACGGGCAGCACTGCGAGCAGAACCCCGCGACGCGCTCCGCGCACGGCGGCACCGCGCGGACGTCCTGAATTCCAGAGGGAGAGCAGAACGTCCCCCTTGCCGTTGATGTCCGTGACGCGGTCGATGCGCCAGCCAGAGGGCGCAGCGATCGTCGCGAGAAGACCATTCCTGCTGATCAGCAGATTACCGTTCACTGCCGCGGCGACCTCGCCGGAAGGCCCGATGCGAAGGCCATCCTTGAGAGAACCGTAAGCCGACAGCCCGCTCGCGATCTCGTGACCGAGATCCACGATCCGGTATTGCGGAACTGCCTGGGCGAGACACGGGACGATGCTGCCCCACACGAGCGCAAGCGCCGCGACGGGACGGATGTCCATGGAGGGTCTCCTGGCCGATTCTTGTTTGGTCGAACGTTTTTTCAGGCTACCGGGTCTTGCCCGGCAGTGCAATGCACCGGCCGCCAGACCCGCGGCCCGGTCCTCCCTTCTCCCGGCGCAGGATTCAGATCGTGCCGCGCGCCCGCTTCTGCGCCCTCGCGAGCACCGCGATCAGACCGCCGGCCAGCAGCACGTTCGCCCACATGGGCAGCGGCACGTCCTCGGTCGAGATGTCCCAGGCCGCGGGTGTCCCGAACGCGACCTGCTGCCCTGAAGGGGGCGCTGCGTTGCCCTGATCGGCCGCGACCGCGGCCGTGGCGTAGACGGGGCCCGTGACGTTCCACTGCACCGTGACGTCGAACGTCTGCGCCGCACCGACTGCGAGGCTCGGAACGGTGCACGTCACGACGCCGGCGGCCTGCGTGCAGCCGGCGCTCGCGGACACGAACGTGGCCCCCGCAGGCAGCGTGTTCGTGACGCTGACGCCGGTCGCGATGAGCGGCCCCGAGTTCGTGACGGTCAGCGCGTAGGTGCCGGTCTGCAGCGCCGTGCCCTGGCTCGGGCCGGTACCCGTGACCGTAAGCACGGTCGCTTCGTTCGTCGCGGCGAGCAGGTCCAGCCGGGGCGTGACCTGGTTTCCGGCATTCGGGTCCGCCACGGGCACGCCGGTGTCGGTGAGGCGCTGCAGCGTCTGGGACAGAGGCTCCGCCGGGTAGCGCGCACGCAGGACCGCCACCGCGCCGGAAACGTGCGGCGTGGCCTGGGACGTGCCGGACTCGCGGAACGCCGAGGTCGGGGCGTCCACGAACGTGCCCGGGGCGAGCATCGTCAGGTAGCTCGCGCTCTGGGAGAAGCAGGCCACGAGATCCGCGACCGGCGCATCCGTGCACGAGGCGGGCGCGCCCCACGAGATGCCCGAGTAGGTCTTGTCGAACACCGCGCCGACGGACACGACGCCGCCCGCACACGCGGGCTGCGCGACGCCCGTCTTCGAACCGTTGTTCCCGGCCGCAGCCACGGTGATCACGCCGGCATTCGCGAGCGCCGCGACGGGCGCGTTGTAGACGCTGTAGTTCGCGCTGCGACGGGACGTGCTGTCGCACGGCAGCGCGTGGCTCGTGCCGTCACCGAGACTCAGGTTCACCGCGACCACGTTGTAGTTCACCGGATCGACGTTCGCGATGACGTGATTCATCGCGGCGAGGATGTCCGAGGTCGCGGCCGTGCCCCCGTTGTAGACGTCGTACATCGCGAGCTTCGCACCGGGCGCGACGCCGAGCGCGATCGCGGACACGTTCGTACCGTGGCTCACCACCGTGGATGCGCCGGGGTAGTAGTCCACGTCGTAGACCACGCGACAGGTGTCGGCCGGCGTGCCGACGCCCGTGCAGGTGCCGAAGTCGGTGTAGCTCTGGTAGTTCGTGCCGAGGCCGCCGTCGATCACCGCGATGACGGTGCCCGCGCCCGTGGCCCCCTGCGACGCGGTCTGCGGCTGGTTGATGAATCCGAGGTCGCTGACCCCCACGGGATGCATGAGCACATCCTCGTGGACCGCCACGACGCCGGGCTGGGCGAGCAGGCGCTTCAGTGCGGCCTGCGAACTCAGACGCCAGACGGACATCGGCAGGTTCGAATAGTCCCGCACCCTCGCGCCGTCCGTCCCGGTGGCGACGGCGTCCACGTCGGCCTTGATGCGGTCGTAACCCTTCGCGCGCAGGTCACGGATCCGTGCATCGTCCCGGACGAGGTGGCGGCGACTGCGCTCGTCGTCGGCGGTCCGGTCGACCGATGCCGCCGAGTACTCGACGATGACACGTACGGGCTTGCCGGCCGTCAGACGGGCATCCGCATCCCCGGTGAGCGGCGCGCCGTGCGCGACGAGCGGCAGCATGATCGCCAGACGTCCCCACGACAGGTTCCGGAAAGCGCCAAGGACAAGAGAGAAGGTTCGCATGTTCGACGACTGTTTCCTGGCATGTTAGGGGTCGGCCCTTACCGGCGCGTTACGGGCTGCCCGGATCTCCCCAAACGCATCAGGGTTCACCGATCACGGCAACGTCCGATCGGGGTATCGTCCTGGCGCACCCCGACACCCGCTCCGGCTGCGCAAGACACACTCGTCGCTACGACCGCCCGGACGCACCGCTCGGCCAGAGGCATGCCTCTCACGACGCTCACCGCGGGCAGCATATCCACGAGTCACGAGTCGATCCACCGCCCCGCGACCGGATGGTGTGCCAGCGCCGCGCTCGTCACGCCCGACGGGGGCACCGGAATGTCCACCCTCGTGTACGCCACGACGAGGGCGGCGAGACGCCGGCCGTCCACTGTCGGGCCACTCCGGGTGCCGATCGCCCCTTGCCCGTCGCCCATCGCCTGTCGTCCCTCCCCTGTCACCCGTTCCCGCCGAAACTGACTCTTAAGTCAGTGTTAACAGTCGGCGCGCAACATGGCGGCAAGAAGAAGGGACCGTCGTCCCTTCGTCCGTCCGGAAGACAGGAGGGACCCATGTTGACGAAGAACCATCTGATCATTGCGCTGTGCACCGGGACTTTCCTGGTACAGACCACCGATGCTCTCGCCTACGACGCCGTCGCGACGGTCGTGCAGAGCACCCCGATCACCCAGACCGTGAACCGTCCCACGCAGCAGTGCTGGACCGAAGGCCAGCAGACCGTGCAACCGCCTCCGCAGGAACACAATTACGTCGGTGGCGTGCTCGGAACGATCGCCGGCGGCCTGCTCGGCAGCACGATCGGCCGCGGTAGCGGTCGTGTGGCGGGCGCAGCGATCGGTGCAGGAATCGGCGCACTCACCGGGGACGCGCTCGCGAACTCCGATTCTTCACAGGCGGCGCCCTATTCGGTGCCGGTGCAGCGCTGCCAGCAGGTCGATCACTATGAAACGGTGACCACCGGCTACCAGGTCACTTTCGACTACGACGGTCAGCGATTCTCCACCCGGCTGCCGTACGACCCGGGCAGCAGACTGCCCATCAACGTGACCGTCACACCGAGATCCACCCAGTGAGCGCCGTCATGACGAAGACCAGCCACACCACCATCCTCTGCGCGAGTCTGGCACTGCTGACCGCGGGACTCGCATTTTCCCCGACGGGCCGCGCCGACGACGATCGCGGCCACTCCGGCGACCACGGTCGTTTCGAGGACCATGGACGTTTCGAGGATCACGACCGGTTCGACCGCGGAGATCGTGGTCACGATGACTTCCGGCCCCATGAATTCCGGGAGCGCGAGTTTCACGAAAGGCGGTTCCTGGACGACCGGTTCCATCACGGACATTACTACCCGCCCTTCGGCTATCGCTTCCGGCGCCTGCCGGTCGGCTACCACGACATCTTCTTCGGAGGCGTGCACTATTTCTGCTCGGGAGCCCTGTGGTTCACGTTCGACGGCTTCGAGTACGTGGCGGTGACACCGCCGTTCGGCATCACCATTCCCGTACTTCCGCCCTACTCCACGACCGTCTGGGTCGGCGGCATCCCCTACTACTACGCGAACCGCACCTACTACGCCCAGACTCCGCAGGGCTACATGGTCGTTCCGGCGCCGGTTGCCGCCGTCACGACGACGCCGCCGCCCGGCGCGACGCCGCCGGCGACGACTTCGGGGAACGCGGTCATCGAGCAGGGGCCGGTTCCGGCGTCTCCCGCATCGGGCAGCCACGCGCCGGCACCCGCTTCCGCGCCGGCAGGTGCCACGGTGGCGGCAGGAAGCCCCCTTCCGCACCTGTTCATCTACCCGCGTCAGGGGCAGAGCGCCGACCAGCAGGAAAGGGATCGATCCGAATGTCACGCATGGGCGGTCGACCAGGTGGGATTCGACCCGTCCGCGCAGGCTGCCGGCGTGACCTCCGGACAGATCTCGGACTTCTCGCGTGCGATGAGTGCGTGCCTGGACGGCCGGGGATACACGGTACGGTAGGCAAACCGTCGCAACGGGCCGCGGTCTCGCGACGGCCGTCACGAGACCGCGGTTAAGGCGTCGTTAAGACGGATCTGTTGCAGTAGCGCGAGGCGGTCCACCGCTCCGTCCTTCGCACAACAAACCACGACGTCCGGGCCCCGGACGCATCCCCTCGGGGACTTCGGGAGATCATCGTGTCACTCCGCCTGCCAGCCCGACTCCGCGAGGTTGCACGTAGCCGTCGAGGTTGCCCCGAACCGGGCACCCCGGCCGGAAGGCGATCGTCCGGGAGCCTGCGGTGAAGTCGGCGCGCCCCCGCATGGCGGAGGCTCGTCCGCGGCACGCGGGCGCGAGACGGACCGGGTTCGCCTCGCACCTCGGACGACGCGTGCCACGCCGGCTGAGCAGGCTCGGGCCGGGCCTGATCACGGGGGCCGCGGATGACGATCCGAGCGGGATCGCGACGTACTCGCAGGCCGGTGCGAGCTTCGGGTTCGGCCTGCTCTGGACGGTGGTGTTCACGCTTCCGCTCATGATCGCGATCCAGATCGTGAGCGCGCGCATCGGATACGTGACACGACGCGGCCTGACCGCGAACATCAAGACGTGCTACCCGCGCCCGATCGTCCTGTCGCTCGTGGCCATGCTCGTCGCCGCGAACACGCTGAACATCGCCGCGATGGCCGAAGCCGCACGCCTGCTCCTGGGCGGATCGGCCCATCTCTACGCGGCCGGGTTCGGCATGCTGTGTCTGCTGCTTCAGGTCTTCCTGCCCTACCGGACCTACGTGCGCTGGCTCACCGTCCTCACGCTCGCGCTGCTCGCGTACGTCGGCGTGGCGTTCACACTGCACGTCGACTGGTGGAACGTCATGGTTGCAGCGGTGCGACCGGGCCTGCCGGCAGGTGTCCCGCGTCGGGAAATGCTGCTGGCCGTGGTGGCGGTGCTGGGCACCACGATCAGCCCTTACCTCTTCTTCTGGCAGGCGGCGCAGGAAATGGAGGCCGGCATCGATACCCGGCCGCACACGCCTCGCAAGGTCCGCCATCACCTGAGGCGCATCGACCTCGACACGATCGCCGGCATGACGATCTCGAACCTGATCGCGTTCTGCATCATCCTCAGCACGGCCGCGACCCTTCACGCGTCCGGCGTCACGAACATCCAGACGTCGGTCCAGGCAGCCCAGGCACTCCGCCCCATGGCCGGCGATCTGAGCGCCCTGCTGTTCAGCCTGGGGATCGTCGGCACGGGCATGCTGGCCGTACCGGTGCTTGCCGGTTCCGCCGCCTACGCCGTGGCCGAAGCGGCAGGCTGGCGCGGCAGCATGAAGATCCGCGTCGAGAACAAGGAAGGACGCCGCTTCTACGGCATCGTGCTGTGCTTCACGCCGAGCGACCCCGTCAGGGAACTGTTCTGGGCGGCCGTGTTCAACGGCGTGACGGCCGTACCCGTGATGGCCGTGATGATGCATCTCGCGTCGCGTCCCGACGTCATGGGGACTCACGTGATCGGTGCGCGACTGCGCGTTCTCGGCTGGCTCGCGACGGCCGTGATGACCGTCGTCGTCGCGGCGATGGGTCTGTCTTTCGTGTGATGCCGCTCGAGTCCCCCGCTCGCGCGAGCACCAGCCGCGCATGGATGTATCTCCTCGTGTGCTTTCCGATCCTGACCGACGTGATCGAGACCGGAGGACTGCCCCACTCCCCGCGGGAATGGTTCACGGAGGCGGCGGTGGGCGTGCTGATCGCGCTGCTCGTCCACGCACTGCGGCGCGAACACCTGGCGCTGCTGTCGCTGGCCCGCTCGGACGCGCTGACGGGTCTCGGTAACAGGCGTGCGTTCGCCGAGGAGGTCGAGGCCGAGTGCACGCGCGCCCGGCGACTCGTGGTTCCGCTCACGCTGGTACTGATGGACCTCGACCGTTTCAAGCAGGTGAACGACCTGTCCGGGCACGCGCGCGGCGACGCGGTGCTCCAGCAGTTCGGGAACGCCATCCGCCGCGCGATCCGCGAACACGTCGACCGGGGCTTCCGGCTCGGAGGAGACGAGTTCGCACTGCTTCTGCCGGGCAGCAACGCGGCGCACGGTCACGCGGTGGTCGCGAGAATCCGCGATCACTGCGTGAGGCAGGATCCGTTATGGCGGGATGGTCCGCTCGGAATCAGTGCGGGGATCGTGGAGTTCGAGTCTGCTGAGACCACGTCCGCGTTCGTCGCGCGCGCGGACGTGGCGATGTACGGCCACAAGAATTCGGGCGGCGGATCGAACCGCCGCCCGTGAAGCCGGCAGGGACGTGCCCCGTCCGCGTTGCGGTGTCAGTGTCGCCGGCGTCGCGCGACGCCGGCGACGAGCCCGGCACCCGCCGCGAGGAACGCGAGCGTCGAAGGCTCGGGCACCGCCGCCGCGATCACGATGTTGCCGTTGTTGCCCACCTGGTAGGGCATGTCCGTCAGCACGGTTCCGTCGCCGAGGGTGCCGCTGATCGTGCCGTGGGTGAACTCGGGGATCACGCCGTAGGTGGTCAGGATCGGATCGGCCACCCCGTCCTCGTGAACGACGAAGCTGCTTCCGAACAGGGTCACGACGCCGTTCGTCGCCTGAACCGACCCGACATCCCCGCCATGGATGGCCGCCTCGCCGTGGTCGGCGACCACGCCACCGCCGAGGCTGCCGCCCGTCACCGCGAGCCGGGAACTGTCGAACGCGAAGACCGGCGCCGTGGCGAAGTCACCCCCCGCGATCGTCGCCGTGCTGCTGTCGAATAGTCCGACACAGCGCGCGCTGCCGCCGCACGTGAAGGTGCCGCCCAGAATCGTCCCGTGGGCACCGTTCGCGAGATCGAGCGTCCGGAACGTGCCCCCGTGGAGGTTCACGTCGGACTGGTCGAAACCGCGCACTGTGTCGCCGAAGGTCGCGCCGGGAAAGGCGTTGAGCACCGAGAAGTCGTGAACCAGCGTCGTCGATCCCACCGAGGCGCCCGCGAGCACGTTGAGCGTCGTCGGCACGGCGGCAGGACTGTCGTAGACCTGGATGCCTTCCGGGACGGTGTCCGAAAAATTCTCGGTGGTCCCGCTGTCGAAGACGAGGGCACTCGCGTTACCCGTCATCGCGCCTGCAACGGCGAGCCCGAAACCCAGGCGTGCACACAGCGTGCGAATGGTCATGGTCGTGTCTCCTTCTGGCAGGCCGTCCGACGGTACCGACACGCACGACAGCACGGCGCACGATCCGTGGACTGTTTGTGAATTGCATTTGGACCATATCATCAGTGCGGACGTGTCTCAAGACGGACCGGCTGCGCCCCGGCGGCCTCCCGTGACGAACGTCATCGGGACAGTGACCTCCGGCACCTGACCGCAGCCGGCACGACGGCGCCGGACCATGGCCCGGTCGTGACGCCAGTCACGCGATTTCGTGACGCTCGCTACTGTCTGGTCCCCGGACCTCCACCCAGAATTCGGACTGTCGGCGCGAGGCGCGAGGACGGTCCGTTCCGCGCAGGGGCCGGCACGGGTGTCTCCCGCGGGGGACGCCCGCACGCATACCACCGGCCGGGACGAATCATGTCCCGCCCTCTTCATGGAGAATCGAAATGCCTCGCACCAGGATGTTCAAGTCGGCCGTCGTGGCGGGAACCTGCTCCGTCGCAATTCTCGGAGCCTGCTCGATGGCCCAGGCCGCAGAACTCGCACAGGGCCCGTACGTGCTGGGCGCCGTCGGCTACGCGCGCATGGGTGTCGAACGGGGCGCTCTCGACGGGCAGGCGATCGCTGCAGGTCTGCCGCCGTCGTCTTCCGTGGACAAGTCGGGCGTCGGCTTCAAGCTCGGCGTGGGCTACCAGTTCAACCGGAACTTCGCGGTCGAGGGTGGCTACGACGACCTGCGGAGCTTCCACTATCGCAACCCGGGCACGGCGGACACGGGCATCAAGTACACCGCGAGAATCTGGAACGTCTTCGGGGTCGGGACCCTCCCCCTGGACGACGGTCTGTTGGTCTTCGGCAAGATCGGCATCGCGGACAACCGGCTCAAGGCGGACACCGTGGAAACCGCGGCCTACCAGAACAAGGAAAGTCACGTGCGCGCGGCATTCGGCGTCGGCGGCGAGTACGACCTCACGGACAACTTCGGCCTGAGGGTCGAATACGAATACTTCGGCAAGGCGGGGTCGGACGCCAACTTCGCCGCGCACACGGGGACCGGAAAAGGCTCGCTGAGTCTCGTCTCTCTCGACGCGATCTATCGCTTCTGAGGCCGCTGCCGGACGACACGGCCCAGGACCCGCCGCCCGGGCACGTCCGCAGTCTCGAGAGGGACGCGGCTCGTGCCCGGGTCTGATCGTGCGACGTGCTCAGACGATCCTGTCGGCCAGATCCTCGAAGGAGGATGCGGCCACGTCCACGGGCACGGTGGGTCCGGGCTCTCCCTTGCCCGGACCGTGCTCGTTCGGACGCGCGACGTGGGCCGTGCGCAATCCGTTCGACGCCGCCGCCGCGAGGTCGTCGCTGTGCGCCGCGACCATCATGCACTGCCCGGGTTCCAGCGCCAGCGCTTCGGCGGCAGCCAGATAGACGCGGGGTTTCGGCTTGTAGTCGCCCGCGATCTCGGCGCCGAGAATCGTGTCCCAGCGGAAGTCGTTGCGGCGCGCCAGATCGACCATCAGCGCGATGTTGCCGTTCGACACGGGTGCAATGAAGTACTTCTCCCGGAGGCGATGCAGGCCGCGCGTGGAATCCGGCCAGGCGTCGAGTCGGTGCCAGGCGAGATTCAGGTTCCTGAGGGTCGTCTCGTCCAGTTTTCCGAGATCGAACTTCGGAACGATACGGTCCAGCATCCTGCGGTGGATCACGTCGAGCCGCGCGAACGGGAGCCGTCCGGAACGCACCTCCTCCATCCCGGGCTGATACTCGGCTCGCCACGCATCCGCAAAAGCGAGCCAGTCGAGCGAGTACCCGCGCGGCTCGAGCAGCACGCGCGCTTCCCGCGCGACACTCGTGCGCCAGTCGACCACCGTGCCGAACACATCGAAGAACAGAGCCTTCACACCATCCATGATCACTCCCAGAAACGTCGGACCCAGGTCCGGAAATCGGCTTCCGCTTGGGGTTCCCGGAACCCGCTTCGGCCACTGGCACGGATCTTATGCCATATCCCGGCCGGACCGTCCCCGTCACGCCGGCATCCGCACGACCCGGCGTGGCGGCACACAAAAGAAGAGGGCCGGCAACGCCGGCCCTCCGTTCCCGCAGGCAATCGCGATCGTGACTCAGACGGCGGTCACCGCCGCGCGCCCGCCGCGAACCCGGCGGCTCGCCGACCAGCCGACCAGCGACAGTCCCGCCACCATCAGCGCCCAGGTCCCGGGCTCCGGCACCATCGCCGCCTGCACACGGCCGTACAGCGCATCCGCGATGATCTGGGCGCCACGCGTGGTCGGATGTGCGTCGTCCCAGAACAGGTACGAGTCCGGCTGTGCACACGGCGTCGCGGTGACGGAGGCGAGACACGCGTCCGTCACGTTCGTGAGACCGAACGCGGCCGGATTCGCGAGGACGCTCTCGAACGCGGTATACGTGTCGAATCCGATGATGTTCATGTCCGGATGCGCGGCGCTCAGCGCAACGAGCTGTCCGGCGAGATTCACGTTGAAGTACTGCGTGAGGTCGGTGAGCACCTGCTTGTCGGTCGGGGAAAGGGTCGCGAAGCCCGGAATGTTCGCGACGTTCGGCAGGTTGGGCACCAGGAAATTGCGCGCGCCGGAATCGTAGAGCTGGCTCACGAAGCTCCCGATCTGCGCGGCAGCACCGCCTGCAGTCGCCAGGGCCGTCGCCTGCGGATCGCTCGCGATCGAGACGAGACCGGGCAGCAGGAAGAAGTCGTTCGCGCCCCCCCAGACCATGAACAGGGACGAATTCGGGTTGAAGGCAGGTGCCGCGGCCTTGAACTGGTCGACTTCCCACTGCATGCCCTTGTCGGCCGTGACGGAGACGTTGACCACGCCGTCCACGGGCCAGTACTTCGTCGGGATGTAGTTGCTCACGGTGACCGTCGAGCTGGGAGGTGTAAGCGGCGGCGACGGTTCGTAGGGCGCCGTATACGTCGAAGTCGCGGCGCCGGCGACCGCATAATCGGTGCCGCCGCTCAGGGAAGGCGCGAGCGTGATGCCGAACATCGCCGCCAGGTGTTCCGCGGCGACGGGACCGTTCGAGAGGCGCTGCGCGTAGGGCGGTGATGGCGGAAGGCCGAGCCCCGGAATCACCTGCGTCATCTGGAACAGGTTTCCGTTGTCGGAGAGGCTGTCGCCGAAAACGAACATCTGGTCGAACGACGATGCGGCAGTCGCGGGTGCCGCTCCGACCACGAGTGCCAGCACGACACCCGCGGTGCCTGCTGCAATTTTCTTCATTTGATTAGTCTCCTTTTCTGATCCGGGACCGCCCTCGAGCACGGCCACCCCTGGCGGCTGAGCGTCGCATGCGGACCTGCGGCCTTCTCGCTTCACTTCGGGCCGAAATCTGCGGAACGACGCCGCCTCGCGAGGATAGCGAGGAGCGTGCCATAGCACTTTGCCGGAGACAAGCGACGTCTGCGACGGGCGTCGCGAGCGTCCTCGCGACGATCGCGCCGGATCCGTCCGGCCCACCGGGGAAACTTGCGAGCCGGTCGCGGTCGAACGGTTTCGGGACGGATCGCGAACGCCCGCGACCAGGAGGACATGCCTTGCATCGACGCGCCTTCACGACGTTGTGCATGCTTGCCGTGCTGGCCGCGCCGGCCCGCGGTGAGGCGACGCCGGCATTCCCGCTGGTCGCGCGGATCGACCTGCCCGGCGTGTCCGGCCGCATCGATCACCTTTCCCTCGACCCTCGGGATCACCACCTCTACGTGGCC
The DNA here is from genome assembly GCA_016125475.1 of Betaproteobacteria bacterium. Lineage (GTDB taxonomy): Bacteria > Pseudomonadota > Gammaproteobacteria > Burkholderiales. The sequence continues at coordinate 19,037 of WGLR01000017.1, read as the reverse complement.
GCTCTCGGAAGCGGCGAAGTCGACGTCGTCGACATGCGCAAGCGCCGCCGGGTCGCGCGCATCACGCCGTTCGGTGCCCCCCAGGGCGTGATCGTGGTCCCGAGCCTGCACCGTGTGGTGGTCACCGATGCGACGGCCGGACGCGCGACGATCATCGACACGCGCACGCTCGAACGCGAAGGCGAGGTGCAGTTGCCGGACGACGGCGACAATGTGCGCAGGGATCCGCATTCGGATCACGTGTGGTTCGGAGCTGGCAGCGGCGAAACGGCCGCCCTGCTGGAAGCGGACGTCGTGCGGGGTCGCGTCTTGCGCCGCATCCGGCTGCCCGGACATCCCGAATCCTTCCGGCTCGCTCCCGACGGTGGACGGATCTACGTCAACGTTCCCCGCGACAGCGCGGTGGAGGTCGTCGACCGCACGGCAGGCCGGGTCGTCGCGCGCTGGCCCCTGCCGGCGGCCGCCAACTTCCCGATGGCGCTCGACGACGGCGGCCACCGGCTGTTCGTGGCCACCCGCGACCCGGCACGCCTCATCGTGCTGGACACGCGCTCGGGCAAGATTCTCGAGAGCGTGCCGACGGTCGCGGACGCGGACGACATCCACTTCGACCGCGCGCGGGACCTCGTCTACGTGAGCGGTGGGGCCGGCATGGTCGAAGTGCACGACGCGCATGCACCGACACTCGCGCGCACGGCGTCCATCCGGACCCGGCGAGGCGCGAGAACATCCCTGTTCGTCCCGGCTCTGCACCGGCTCATCGTCGCGCTCCCGGCCTCCGGCCCCCTGCCCGCGCAATTGCGCATCTACGACACCGGCCGCTGAGTTCCGGGCCACCGGCCCGATACCGTCGCCACGGGAAGTGCGGGACGGTCCGCCCCGTCCGCGGAGGGTCAACGGGCTTTCGCGAGGTACACGCCTCCACGATACCGTCGCGACCCGAGCGGAGGACGCGAGCGACGCTGCCGTGGGAGTCCTCCGTCGCCCGGGCCGAAGGCGCACCGTGCTGCTCCGAAACGACGTAGCCCGAACGGGTGATGCGGGCGGCCTCGATTCGCGGTGCAATCCATCCCGTTCGATCGGCACCGGTTCGCGCGACACGGCTGCGACGCGGTGCTGCACCTGCAGGGAGCAGGGATCGAAATCCGGGTCGGATCCGGGACGCGCGCACCGCGCCGGGTCGGCCTCCTGACCACTGCCATGGAGGCTCCGCCATGCGTCGCCTGATTCTGTCGGCCCTCTTGCTCGTTTCCGTGAATGCCTCGGCAGCCTCCATCTGGGGGAGCTGGCTCGGCGTCGATCTCGGCGACGCCGGGGGTGTCGTGACGCTCTCGTTCTTCCCCGACGGCGAATATTTCCTGAACGATCACGGGGATCCGGTACGCGACCCGACCGGCAGGCCCGGCGTCGAGCGCGGCACCTATACCTGGAACGAGCAGACCGGCGCGCTCGGGATCGTCACGAAGGTCGACGGGGACGGCAGGTGGGGGCTCTCGAACGACCCCCCGCTCACCGTGTTCGTGACCGGTGACACGCTCGACGTACCTGCCGTGCCGGCCGACCTGGTCCTGCCGCGTCTCACGAGCCCGACGTCCCCGCTCGTCGGGAGCTGGTCCCTGCGAGACGATCCGGCTCCCGGAGACCTGACGGTGCTCAGCTTCCTGCCGGACGGCACCTACCTGTTCGGAACGGATCGATCCGGCGCGAGTGCGCTCGAGTCGGGCCGCTACGTCTGGGATCCGTCTTCGGGCGCACTCGGGCTCACGATCGCGGACACGACGAGCGCGGGTGTCGGCTTGAACGGACTCTCGGTCGCATCGGCGACGATCGACGGCAACGACGTTCTGATCGATTCGAGCGCGGGGCAGATCCGTTTCACCAACGTCGCGGCCGCCCCGGTGCCGGAACCCTCGGCGGCAGTCCTCCTGCTGTCCGGACTGGGACTGGTGGCGGCCGGACGGCGGATCCGATTCCGGCGATGATCGTCCAGTCGGCCACACCGGGGAGGCGTCCGGCAGGGTCTGGTCTGCATGTTTGCCTGCCGTCGGAAGGCATCCTCATGCGTCCGACCCATTGCCAGCAGATCACGCGCTCGGCGAGAATTCACGCTCCGCATTCCGGTGTTCGCACCACTTGCTCCCACCCTCTCCCGCCGGCATCCCGCCCGGCAACCCCTGCGTGTCCTGCGGCGCATGCTGCACGACCTTTCGCGTTTCCTTCTACTGGGCCGAGGCGGAAGTCCACGGGATACCCGACGAACTCGTGATACCCATCACGCCGGTCTACGCGTGCATGGCGGGCACGAGTCAGCCCGAACCACGGTGCGTCGCGCTGGAGGGCGAGGTCGGCCGGAGCGTTCGCTGCACGCTCTACGAGCGACGACCGGGGCCCTGTCGTGAACTCGAACCGGGAGACGAGAAATGTCTGCGCGCCCGTGCGCGCCACGGCGTCGACTCGCTCACCCTCGTTCCGAACGTCTCGCCACCCGGGAACGTCCTGGCGCCCGGCGTTCCGCCCGACGACGAAGGGTTGCGGGTGGCCTGACCTGCGACGGCGCTCCTCCCGGCCATGCCATCCCGGCGCCTTCGGACCGGCCCGACTGTCGACGGCCCGGACGCACGGGCTCCGTCGCTTCGTCGGTGCGGCCTCCGGGTGAACGTGCGTGAAGTCTTCGAGGGGCAGTCCGGGAGGTCGCCCGGCCGCAGGGCCGACGCCCCGACGGCCCCGGCAACCGGATGAGTCGCAGACTCCGGCCTGCCGGACACCCGCCGCCACAGGCCGGCGGCGAAAGTGCGTCTTCGCCCACCACACCTATTGCGCACGGAGCTTTCCCGGATCGATCTGGAGCTTCGCCTCGACGCGCAGATCCGCCGTGTCGACCATTTCCGCGCGGAGTTCGCCGCCGGCACCAGGCAGGAAATAGAACCGGAAGCTCGGATTCTCGCTGATCGTGAAGTCGAGTTCGGCCGACAGCACGATCTTCTCGCGATAGAAGACCCGCACCTCGCGAATGAACCGGGCGGGCTCCGGGTCGTCGCCACCGATGCCCGAGAACTGTGGATGACTCACCTTGAGGTCGGCGACGAACGGCTCTCCTTCGTCCGCGAACTGCTCGTCGACGGTGAGTTTCACCTTCCCGATGTTTCGCATCGCCCGGAGGTCCTTCGTCGCGGCCGACGAACACCCGCCCGCCCCGAAGACCTTCTTCGCGGCCATCCAGAGCGTTCCGTCGTTCAGTTCCGCGATCACGCGCACGGGCGAGGCACTCTCCAGGCGCACGCGTGTCTCGATGTCGGCGCGGCCACTGTCCGGCGTGAGCGTGAAACGTGACCCGAACGGCGACGGATTGTTGTCGATGACGAGCCACAGGTACCTGATGAAGCGGTCCGGCTGCTGCTCCATGCGCGTGCGGATCAGGATCGGGACGAACGCGGCGTCGTCCGCCTGCTCCCGCACGAACAGTTCGACGACATTCCCCGAATCCGTCCGCACCGGTCGATCCCCGAACGCGAGGCGTCGCAGGGAGTCCCACTCGCGTCCGTCGATGTCGTCGCCGGCCGCCACCTGGCTCAGGGGAACGAGGGACAGCAGCACGCAGTAAAGGACGGCTCGAAGCATGGCACACCTCCCGGAATGTCGTTCGACCACCATGATAGGCGCATCCTGCGGCCCCGCGCGGCACGGAACACGTCGTCCGGCCGGCGATTCAGGTCTGCGTAAGGTCGTCTTCCTAGGCTAGGGATAGAAAGGAAGAATCCGCAGACAATATCAGGAGACAGCCGGACGTGACCGAAATGCTGACCGCCCTCGTCATCGCCACCGCGATTGCGCTCGGCGTCCACGACCTCGTCGCGAACGGGCCGGGCGTGGTGGCAGGGGGACACGGTGGAGCGGACACGGCTTCACCCGCCCAGGTCGTGACGTCTTCATCCCCCTTCGGGAGCGCAGAGCAATAACGGCGGCAGCTCCCGCCGTTCCCTTCTCTTCGGGCCGCGCCGGCCGTACCATCGCTGCCACCACACCGCTCGCGGCCGGCCCACCGGGACACGGAGCCGCTTGTCGCGCCAAACGGAGAATCCCGCATGTCTCAACCGATCAACCGCCAGGTCAGGCTCAAGTCCCGCCCGAGCGGCATTCCCCAGGCCGAACACTTCGAGATCGTCGCGGCACCTGTACCGGAACTCCGGGAGGGTCAGGTGCTCGTGCGAAACATCTACCTGTCCGTGGACCCTGCGATGCGCGGGTGGGTGAACGCTGCCGCGAACTATTCGGAGCCGGTTCCGATCGGTGCGGTCATGAGGTCGTTCGCCACCGGCCGCGTGGTCGCCTCGCGCGATCCCGCCTACGCCCCCGGAGACTACGTCACCGGAATGTTCGGCTGGCAGGATTACGCCGCCGTTCACGCAGCCAGCATCGACCGCAAGATCGTCGAACGGGACCTGCCGCTTTCCACCTCGCTCGGCGTGCTGGGCCTGAACGGCGTGACGGCCTACTTCGGCCTGCTGGAGGTCGGTCAGCCGAAGGCGGGCGAAACGGTGGTCGTCTCGACCGCGTCCGGTGCCGTCGGATCCTGCGTGGGCCAGATCGCGAAACTCGTGGGCTGTCGCACCGTGGGCATCGCCGGAGGCGCCGAAAAGGTGCGACTGTGCCGGGAACTCTTCCGGTACGACGAAGCCATCGACTACAAGGCCGGAGACCTGGACCACGCGCTCGCGGCCGCGTGCCCGGAAGGGGTGGACGTCTACTTCGACAACACGGCCGGCAGCATCACGGATGCCGTGATGAAACGTCTGCGCCCGCACGCACGCGTGGTGATCTGCGGAACGGCCTCGATCTCTGCCTGGGACCCGCCCCCGGAGGGTCCGCGCGTGGAACGACACCTGCTCGTCAAGCGTGCGCGCATGCAGGGTTTCGTCGTGCTGGACTACGCCGACCGTTACCACGAAGCGCTGGAGGCGCTCGCGGGCTGGATCCGCGAAGGCGCGATCGACTACCGCGAGGAAATCGTGGACGGCATCGAACACGCACCGGGATCCATCGCGGCGCTCTACCGTGGCGAGAACCTCGGCAAGCGGCTGGTCCGGATCGCATCCGAGAGCGGCTGACCGCGCGATGACACCGACCCTGCATCCCTGCTGAGGTCATCTCGCCCGCCACGCGCGTCTCGCGCGCTGCGGGCGCCTCATCCCCCTTCCCCAGGAGCCCTCCGACACAGGCCACCCCGCACGCTGGCACCGTACACAGGTGTATCGCGGTATTCCGATCGAATCGAAACTCATCGAAGAAAGGCATTCAAATGGAAACCAGACGCGTAATCACGACCTTCATGTTCGCACTCGCGCTCGTGGCGGCGACTCTCTCCGCAGGTGTCCGGGCGGAGGAAGGCGATGCAGCACCCCCGGACAGCGCACCGGCAGCCGTCGACCCGGCCGATTCCGGGGCTGCGCAACCGGACGTCGGCGCACCCGCAGAGGACAACGGTGACGCCGCCAGCCCTGCCATCGACCCGGACCAGAACATGAGCCCGGCTTCGCCGACCGACGAGTCCTCAGGCAGCGAGGACCGCAACTGACCGCGGTCCGGTAGTCGCCGCACCCGGGCCGCGCAACGAGGTCCGGGTGCGGTTTCCGCCCGACGTCACGCGGCTGCGTGCGGCCGGGGCATGCGTACCGTCCCCTATAATGGCGGCGTGTGTTCCGTCTACGAGTGGAGGGACCTGTGCGCCGCTTCCCAGACTTCCGACCCGCCGGCGTGATTCCGGCGACGCTGCTCGCACTGAACGAAGACCTCACGATCGACGAGCGCGAGACCCGCAGGCACCTCCGCGACTGCGCGAACGTGGACGGGATCACGGCGATCACGGTGAACGGTCACGCGTCCGAGGTGCACGCCTGCACCTTCGACGAACAGCGGCGGATTCTCGCCGCGTCGCTCGCGGAGGTCGGCGACCGCGTTCCCCTGATCAACGGCGTGTACGCCGACGGCAGCCTCGAGGCCGCCCGCATCGCCGCCATGGCGGATCGCGAAGGTGCGTCGGCACTGCTCGTCTTTCCGCCGAACAGCATGGCGATGGGAGGGCAGCTGAGGCCCGGGATGGCGGTCGCACACTTCCGCCGCATCGCCGACGCGACCGACCTGCCGATCATCGTGTTCCAGTACCCCATGGCCGGAGGACTGGGATATCCGTTCGACACGCTCCTGCGGCTGTTCGACGAGGTCCCCGCAATCCGGGCGATCAAGGACTGGTCGAACGACGCGATGCTGCACGAACGCCACATCCGCACCTTCCAGACGCTTCCGCGCCCGGTGAACGTGCTGACCACGCACTCCTCGTGGCTCATGGCTTCCCTCACGATGGGCCCCGCCGGACTGCTGTCCGGCGCCGGCAGCGTCATCGCCGACCTGCAGGTCGCGCTGTATCGTGCCGTGCAGGCCGGAGACCTCGCCGCTGCACGCGCCGTGAACGACCGGATCGTCCCGCTCGCGCAGGCCTTCTACGCGCCACCGTTCCTCGACATGCACAACCGCATGAAGGAAGCCCTCGTGCTGCTCGGGAGACTCGAGAAGGCATTCGTGCGCCCGCCCCTCGTGAAGATTCCTGCGAAGGAGATCGAGGACCTGAGGCGCGCGCTGCAGGAGGCGGGGGTTGCGCGCGAGGGGGCGCTCAGACACGCGGCGTGACAGGCTGCGAATCGAGCGGCACGGAACGAAGAATGAAAAAGAAAGGGGTGTCCGAGGACACCCCGAAATCCCTGAAACGACGTAGCGAAGCAACCACCGAACTCCGTCAGGTCGCTACCCCCGACGGCGGAAAAACACCGGCACGCTGCACTCGAGAAGACCCGGCCCTGAATCCCGCGGGGCCGCGAGGTGCGATGGAGCAATTGTGCAGAATGCGAGGCCGGCGTTTCTTGACGCAGGTCAACAGGTCGACGTGTGCGAAGGTCGACGCGTGCGAAGGTCGGCGACGGCGCTTTCCGTGGCGATACGGGACGGGAGCCCGGAAACCCGCCGTCCCGTCGTGCCGCGGTCAGGCGGGGTGGACCAGTCCCTTGAGCTGGTCGAGCGTGAGATCCCAGCGCTCCAGGATGTGACGGAACAGCGCGAGTTCGGCGTCGTGCAGCTTGCCGTCGGCCTTGATGATGTTCGCGATCATGCGCGCCGTGACCAGGCGCTTCTGCGGGTCCTTCACGCAGCCGATGACGGCGTCGATGCGCTTCTCGTCCATGAGCGCGATCTTCCCGTCCGGCGCGCCGCCCTCGAGCAGATCCTCGCAGTAGTCCCCGACCACCCGGGAGAAGTCGTCGCGCGAGATGCCGAGGACGTCGTAGAGGAAAAGGTGATCCATGATCTCGAGTTCCGTGTCATCGAGACGGGCATCCGTGATCATGGTCATGGCGAGCACGCGCGCCATGGCTTCGGCACTGTCTGTCGTGTAGTTCTTCATGGTCCTGATGGATCGTGATGTTGTGAATTCGAGCGGGGCGCGGCCATAAAGTTGCAGGCACGGACGCACGGTCGGAGACGATGATCGCACGGAATCGCGCCGCGGATGCGCCCACGCGCCGCAGGGCGGCGCCGCGGAGACTCAGAGCACGTAGAAACCGACCAGATAGGCGAGCAGGATCAGCATGACGCCCAGTGCCATGCCGCTCGTGCTCCAGGTACGTGCGAGCAGCGCATCGGGACGGTGTCGTGCCACGAGCCAGGCACCCACGGCGCGCATCGTGTCGAACACCGCCGTCCGCACGGCTGCGCGCCCGGCCTCTATCACGGCTTCCGCGATACGCACGAGGGCGGGCCCGAGGCGACGATAGAACCAGTCGAAGTCGAGCGAGATCGTGAGCGTGCGGCGCAGCCACCCGAGCATCACGAAGAACGCGAGTCCGGCGAACAGGAGGAGCTGGAGCTGGGTCACGACGTGGTCCGCGGTGTACGGCCTGTAGTCCGTCGCGTAGGGCAGGATGTGGTAGAGCGGCTCGTAGAAGACACCGAGCCCGACGCACACGACCGAGAGCAGGATCATCGCGATCCGCATGTTCAGTGGCGGCTCGGGCGGGCGCAGCCCGGAGTCCTTCTGGAAGAACACGAACCACGGGAACTTGATGCCTGCGTGGAGGAACACCCCCGCGGACGCGGCAGCCAGCAGGAGCCACGCCACGGTCATGTGCCGGTCGGCGGCAGCCTGAGCGATCATCGACTTGCTGATGAATCCGGAGGTCAGCGGAAAGGCGGAGATCGCGAGCGCGCCGACGATCCCGCAGATGGCAGTGAGCGGCATCGTCCGGAAGATCCCGCCGAGATCCGTGCACTTGCGCTTGCCGGTCACGTAGAAGACCGACCCCGCGGACATGAGCAGCAGCGCCTTGTACATGATGTGCGCGAACGCGTGCGCGGCCGCACCGTTCAGCGCCATCTCGGTGCCGATGCCGATGCCCGTGACCATGAAACCGACCTGGTTCACGATGCTGTACGAGAGGATCCGGCGCATGTCGTTCTCGAGCAGCGCGTAGAGGATGCCGTAGAACACCATGAACAACCCGACGAACACGAGGATCTCTGCGCCGGGGAAGCCGCGCAGGAGTGCGTACACGGCCGTCTTGGTCGTGAATGCGGAAAGAAACACGGTGCCGCTCCACGACGCCTCGGGGTATGCATCGGGCAGCCACGCCGACAGGGGCGGTGCGCCCGCGTTGACCAGGAATGCGGCGAGGATGAACCACGTGCCGACGCTGTGCGGCGTCATCGCGCCGAAGGTTGCCTGACCCGTCTCGGCGATGAACGCGGTCACGCCGATCAGGAGCAGCACGCCGCCCGTGAGGTGAACCATCAGGTAACGCATGCTCGCGGCGTACGACCGACGCGTGCCCGCACTCCAGATGACGAGCGTCGAGCCTATGGCCATGAGCTCCCAGAACAGGAACACGGTGACGAGGTCGCGCGCGAACGTCACGCCGATCGCGGAACCCGCGTAGACGAAGGCCGCGGGGAGTTCGAGCCGGCTCGTCTGGTTCAGCGAGAACAGCGCACCGCTGAACACCATGATCGAGAAGATCGTCGCGAACAGCCGCGAGAGGCGATCCACCGCGAACGGCGTGATCTCGACACCGAGGAAGTGCGTCTGCCAGACGATGCCTTCGGGGACCTGCCACACGAGCCAGAGCGCGAGGAGCGGCGCGACGAGCGCGGCGACGCTGCGCGCCTGCCCCTTCAGGATGGCCACGAGCACCGCCCCCAGGAAGAGGGCCGTGGTCGGATGGGCGAGGAGGCTAGTCATCGCCATCCTCCGAGTAGTAGGTGTCGGGCCGCTTCAGCACGAATCCGATCACCTTGGCTCCGACGATCATCACGGCACAGCTCGCGAAACCGAACACGGCGTTGAACCCGAACCAGGACGTCACCTCGAAGTGGGCGTGACGATGGATGAACGCCTCGGCGACGACGGTGCCGGCGAGCACGAGCACGAAGACGACCCAGAGCAGCGCGATCGTACCGGGACGGGTGAGCCAGTGGCGGTCCATGTTCATCCTCCCACGAGCATTCTCGCGAACCGCAGCGGCAGGTCCGCGTAGAAGAACAGGCCGATCGTGAGCGCCGCGGTCGCGACCATCGCGGCGACCATCGGCCACGGCGCCTCGCCGTGAGCGGCCTCGTTCGGATCCGGTCGCACGAAGAAACCGCGATAGACGATCGGCAGGAAATAGCCGGCGTTGAGCAGCGTGCTCACGAGAATCACGGCGATGGCCATCCACTGGTGCGCCTGCAGCGCGCCGGCCACCATGTACCACTTGCTCACGAAGCCGACCGCGGGCGGGAGGCCGATCATCGACAGCGAGGCGATCCCGAATGCCGCGAGTGTCCAGGGCATCCGGCGACCGATGCCGTCGAGCTGGCTCACGTCGGTCTTGTGTGCGGCCGTGTAGATCGCGCCGGCCGCGAAGAAGAGCGTGATCTTGCCGACCGCGTGCGCGACGATGTGCAGGGCGGCGCCGATCACGGACAGCGGCGCGAGCAGCGACGCGGCGAGCACGATGTACGAGAGCTGGCTCACGGTGGAATACGCGAGTCGCCGCTTGAGGTTGTCCGCCCGGAGTGCAACGAGCGACGCGGCGATGATCGTGAAGCCCGCCACCCAGGGCAGCCATGCGAACACGGCCGCGTCGAAATGGATACCGAACACGTACACGACCACCTTCACGACGGTGAACACGCCCGCCTTCACGACGGCGACGGCGTGCAGGAGCGCGGAGACGGGCGTCGGCGCGACCATGGCGGACGGCAGCCACCGGTGCATGGGCATCAGCGCGGCCTTTCCGATCCCGAACATGTAGAGCGCGAGCAGCACCATCGCCCCCGTGCCCGACACCTTGCCTGCCAGGATGCCGCCGGGCACGAACTCGAGCGTTCCCGCGAGCGCCCAGGTGGCGATCACCGCCGGCAGGAAGAGCAGGATCGAACTGAAGAGCAGCACGCCCAGGTACACGCGTCCACCACGGCGTGCGGCATCGTCGCCGTGGTGCGTGACGAGCGGATAGGTCACGAGCGTGAGCAGTTCGTAGTAGAGGAACAGCGTGATGAGGTTGCCCGCGAGCGCGATCCCCATCGTGGCGGCAATCGCGAGCGCGAAGCACACGAAGAAGCGGGTCTGGTGCGCCTCGTCGTTGCCGCGCATGTAGCCGATGGAGTAGACGGAACTCACGAGCCAGAGGCAGGACGCCACGAGCGCGAAGAGCATGCCGAGCGGCTCGATCCGGAATTCGAGCGAGAGTCCGGGCAGCGTCTCGAACAGACGCACCACGGGCGTCGCGCCGGCCGCCACGGGCCCGACGAGGGACATCACGCACAGGATGAGCAGTGCCGACGCGGTCAGCGTGACGGCTTCCCGGAGGTTCGGTGCACGGTGGCACGCCGCGACCCCGACCGCGGCGACCGCCGGAATCAGCGGTGCCAGCAGCATCGCGAGTTCCGGACTCATCGCAGCCCCCCGAGCAGGAAGTCCGCCGCCGCACGGGCGCCTCCGACCGACAGGGACGTGTCGAGCCCCAGGAACACGCAGAGGACCACCATGAACCACGCGAAGGCGAGCATCGGCAGCGGCGCCTCGCCGGCCTTCACGGACGACTCGTCCGGCTTCGTGAGATAGGCCGTCTCGACGAATTTCCAGACGTAGGCGGCCGCGATCAGCGAACTCGCGAGCACGACTGCGGCCACGATCCACTCCCCGCGCTGGATCGCGCCGAGAACGAGGTACCACTTGCTCACGAACCCGGCGGTTCCGGGAACGCCGATGAGGCTCAGGCCACCGATGACGATCCCGAACGACGTGAACGGCATCCGGCTGCCGATGCCCTTGAGGCGATCGAACCCGGACGCACCGCCCGTGCGCAGCGTGATGCCCGCGATCAGAATGAAGATCGCGCCCTTCGTGACCGCGTGATTGAGCAGGTGCACCACGGCTGCGGTGAGGCCGGAGGTGTTCGCGAGACTGATCCCGAGCGTGATGTAGCCGACCTGGCCCACGCTCGAGTACGCGAACATGCGCTTGATGTCCTTCTGGAACACCGCGACGAGCGACGCCGTCACGGCACCGAGCAGGGACAGCAGCATGAGCACCTGGTCCGTGGGCATGGCGCGGAAGAGCAGCGTCGTGCCGAACACGGTGAAGTAGAACCGGAGCAGCACGTAGATCGAGACCTTCGTCGCCGTGGCGCCGAGGAACGCGGTGACAGCCGACGGCGCGAACGTGTAGGCGTTCGGCAGCCACTGGTGCAGCGGGAACAGTGCGAGCTTCAGGCCGATGCCCACGGTGATGAACGCGAACGCGGCGAGGATGGGCCGGACGTCCGTGACGTCCGCGAGCCGGACGGACAGGTCGGCCATGTTGAGCGTGCCCGTCATCAGGTAGAGCATGCCGATCCCGATCACGTAGAACGTCGCCGCGATCGTGCCCATGATCAGGTAGCGGTATGCCGCCGCGAGCGCCTGGCGCTTCTGACCGAGCGCGACCATCACGTAGGTCGACAGCGAGGAGATCTCGAGGAACACGAAGAGGTTGAAGACGTCGCCCGTGATCGTGATGCCCAGCAGGCCGGCCAGGCACAGGCAGAACATCGCGTAGAGCAGGTACTCCTGCTCGCGCGGCAGTTCCGCGACGACGCTGATGCGCGAGAACGGCGCGACGATCGCGGCAGTGCCTGCCACGAGCACGAGCACGAACGCGCTCAGCGGGTCGACCCGGTACTCGATGCCCCAGGGCGGCTGCCAGTTGCCGAGCGCGTAGGAGATCACGCCCGCGTCCGCGACGCGGATCGCGAGCATCACCGCGATCGCGGCCGCGACCCAGCTCACCGCCACGGCCATGAGCCACGCGAAGCGGCTGCGGCGCACGAGCACGATCACGGGTGCGCTGATCAGGGGCAGGACCACCTGCAGCGCCGGCAGATGATCGAGGATCACGATCCGTCCTCGTCGTCCAGACGGAGGATCTCGTCCTCCTCGATGGTGTCGTAGGCTTCCCGGATGCGCACGACGAGCGCGAGGCCCAGCGCGAGGGTGGCGACACCCACCACGATCGCGGTGAGTATCAGAACGTGCGGCAGCGGATTCGAGTAGGTCCTGTAGCCCTCGGCGATGATCGGCGCGGTACCGCCGATCAGCTTGCCCGGTGCGACGTAGAGCAGGTAGACCGACGTCTGGAAGATGCCGAGTCCGATGAGCTTCTTCACGAGGTTGCCGCGCGCGATCACGACGTAGAGCCCCGCGATCATGAGGACGATCGTCGCCCAGTAGCTGTAGTGGCTCGCGAAGCTCATCCGTTGTCCTCGTCCCGCCTGCGGCCCGCGAACATGTAGAAGATCTTGAGCATCACGCCCGACACGGTGATCGCGACGCCGACTTCGACCCAGAAGATCCCGCGTTCCTGCCCGTGCACGGCGTCATGGGCGAGCACCGAATAATCGAGGTAGCTGCCGCCGAGCAGCAGTGAGACGATGCCCACGCCCGCGTAGACGAGGACCCCGCTCGCGACCATGGTCTCCACGATCCATTCGGGCAGGAGCTGCCGTGCGGCGGGAAGACCGAAGATCAGTGCATAGAAGATGACGGCGGTCGCGATGATCACGCCCGCCTGGAATCCGCCGCCCGGACCGAAATCGCCGTGGAACTGCACGTATAGCGCGAACAGCAGCATGAACGGGATGATCAGCTTCGCGATCACCCGGAGGACGATGTCGCGCCTCATCTTTCTTCGTCTTCCCGGATGCGCCGGCGACGCCGCAACAGGGCGATGACGCCCGCCCCGGCCGTGAACACGACCGTCGTCTCGCCGAGCGTGTCGTAGCCCCGGTAGGAGGCAAGCACGGACGTGACGGCGTTCGGGACACCCGTGGCACTCAATGTTTCCTTGAGGTATCGCGGCGCGACGTGGGTCTGGATCGGTGCGTTCGGGTCCGAGAATGCGGGCAGGCCGAGCGAGCCGTAGACGAGGGCTGCCCCGACCGCGACCGACACGATCAGGGGGATGGTCGAATGCCGCATGGGCTTCGCCTCGTCCCCGCGGGTGAGGTAGAGCGCACCGAGCAGCAGGACGGTCGAGATGCCCGCACCGACCGACGCCTCGGTCATCGCGACGTCGACCGCGTCGAGTGCGACGAGAGCCGTGGCCATCAGGAAGCTGTAGATGCCCCCGAGAATCACGACCGCGAAGAGATTGCGCTGGCCCACCATCACGAGCACGATGAACACCATCATCGTGAGCAGCGCGTTGACGACGAGGGCGTCGATCATGACTCGTCCCTGTGCAGCAGCGGCTTGAGGCCGCGCGCGATCGCGGCCTTCGCGAGCGCGTGGGTGGCGGCGGGGCTCGTGAAGAAGATGAGCAGTCCGATGAACACCAGCTTGACCATCACGAGGGTCCAGCCGGCCTGGAGCATGAGCCCGAGCAGCACGAAACCCGCGCCGAGCGTATCGGTCACGCTGGCGGCGTGCATGCGTGTGAAGAAATCGGGCATCCGGTTCAGACCGATGGTCCCCACGATGCAGAAGAATCCGCCCGCGACGAGCAGCACCCAGCTCAGGATGTCGACGATCGTGCTCACGGCCGCTGCTCCGTCTCTTCGCCGGGATGACCGAGATCCCCGTACCGGAAGAATTTGAGCACCGCGAAGGTCCCGACGACGTTCAGGAGTGCATAGACGATCGCGAGATCGAGGAACTCGGGCCGGTCGGAAACGAAGCCGAGCGCTGCGAGCATGAGGATCGCGAGCGTCCCGACGGTGTTCGCGGCCTGCACGCGATCGAACACGGTCGGCCCGAGCGCCGCGCGCACGAGCGCGAGCGCGAGCGCGACGACGAGCGCGGCGGTGACGGCGACGAACATCAGGTGGTCCCCTCGAAGTGCGTGACGCGGCGGTCCATCTCGCTGTCCACGCAGCCCTCTGCACCGTCGCGCGTGAGACCGTGCACGAGGAACTCCTTTTCGGAGGCCTCGACCGTGAGCGTGCCCGGCGTGAGCGTGATGGAGTTCGCGTGCGTGACGAGCCCGACCGCGGTCCGCTGCGAAGGCCGGAATCGCACGAGTGTCGGACTCACAGGCAGTCGGGGGTCGAGAATGATGCGCGTGACGGCCCACCCGGACTTGATGATCTCGAGTACGAGCCACGGCCAGTAGGCCAGCGCGCGAAAGCCCCGGTCGATCGGGTGCCCCTCGCGATCCGCGACGTCCATGCGGCGCGCAAACAGCGCGACGGCAATGGCCGACCCGAGCCCCGCAGAGATCAGGAACGCCTGGAAGTATCCCGACAGGAGCAGCCAGAAGACGAACAGACTGGCCACCAGACTCAGTGTTGGAATCATCGTTGGTTGTCTTTTTCGATGCAGGCGCTCCGCCGCTCCTGCACGCCTCCTGCCCGCCGGCCCCGTGCCCTGGATCGATCGCGGCGCGCGAAGGAACACACGACGCTGTCGATCTCGAGGCCCGAACCAATGAAACCGCCGAAACGTACCACAGCGACTCTCGCGGCCGCAATCCGGTCGGACGGCTGCGCTTCAGCCCCATCCGGCCACGGGCGACGGACGTCGGGGCCTAAAGACCCCTCGCGCGAAGCCGTTACCGGGTACTGTCACCGTTACACGAGCGCACACGCCTCGTGTGCGCGGAATGCCGTCCCGATCCCGGAGGAGACCCCGATGCGCCTCGTTCCCCTCGTCGCAATGCTCGCCGTGCTGAACGGCTGCGCATCGTACCGCCTGTTCCCGGACAATCCGGTCGCGATCTCGGCCGACTTCCAGCCGCCGGCCGATGCGATCCTGGCCGGCGTCGTGATCGGCGCCGCGGCCTACTACGTGCTCGATCCGCTCGCCCCGAACTGGGAAGTCCGCGCGGAGCGTCTCGACGTGCACCGCGTCGAGATCAGGCTGCGCAAGAAGCGGTTCTCCACGGGCGGCGATGGCGAGGCCCAGGATCTCTTCCAGAGGCGCGCCGAGGAGATCGCGTACCGGAACGGCGCACCCGGCTTCGAGATTCTCTCCTACTCGGAGGGCATCGACTCCGAGACCGCGGTCGCCCGCCGCGTCGCTCACGGCGTCGTCAGACTCCTTCCCCCTGCGTGAGTTCCCCGCGCCGCCCCGGGGCGGCGCGGTGCACCTGCGCCCGCAGCACGGGCCGGCGCCTGCATCCGGCGGTTCTCGCCCTCGGCGAACGTGAACCGAAGAGCGGCAATCACGTCATAACGTGACGATGTTCCCGGGTGCCGGCGAACGGGATGTCCCTGGACAGCGCTCGAATGTCCGGATTGTGCGTGCCGCCCGCGACACCCATCATTGAATCGTGACAGGCTGTATGGAGGACAATGGTGCTGCGTGTGTCCCAGTTCGTTTCGAAAGTCGGGCCTTTCCGCTCCGGCCCTCTCGCGATGGTTCGCCTGTGCCGGGCCGCGGCCTGCGCGGTGCTGCTTTGCAGCACGCCCGCGGCCCTCGCCCAGACGCACTATGCCGATCCTGCCGGCCACTTCTACCTCGAGGTCCCGAAGGGCTGGCACCTCGCGAGCCGGAAGCCGGATTCGGCCGAGATTCGTTCCCGCAGTTCCTCGATGTCGATCCGCTACGAGCCGGATCACGACGTGGACGCAGTCCTCGCCGGCGCACTGGCGGACGTCCGGAAGAACTGGACCCGTCTGTCGAAGGTCGGCGACGAGCCCGCCACGTTCGGCAGCGTGGCCGGCAAGGCCGTCGTGTACTCCGGCATGGACAATCGGGGAATCGCGTCTCTCGTGCGTGTCGCCGCGGGGAAATTCGGTGACGGTGTCCTGCTCACCGTATCGCGCCTGCCTGCCCAGTCCTACGGATTCAGCCAGGTCCTGCTTCGCCACGTCGAGGAAACGGCCAGCGCCACACCGCCCGCACGCCCTTCGTCCGACGAACGTCGCAGCGCCGCTTCGGAAGCGGAGATGCAGGAACTCGAGGACGTCTATCGCGCGGGCATCATCCCCAAGGAGGTCTACGACGCCCGGCTCGCGGAACTGCGCGCACAGGCAGACTCGGGCACCGCCCCGGATCCCGCGGCGGAGCCGTCGGCGCCGAAGGCGCGCGACATCGACGTTCTCGGGGTCGTCGTGCACGACATCACGCTGGAGGAACGGGATCACCTGTTCGCGGAACGCGGTGCCGTGATCGGCTCGATCGATCCGGGCGGGCACGGCGCACGGGCAGGCCTGCGCCAGGGCGACGTGATCCTCGCGATCGACGACGACCTGGTTCGCGACATCGAGGATCTCGCGAATGTCGTGCGGCGTCACCACCCGGGCGACATCGTCGCGATCCGGCTCTACCGGGGCCAGGACCAGATGGTGAAACGGTTTCGCTTTCCGTCGGCGCCGGACTGACCGCGGCGTCCCGCGGCGGGCTCCGTCAGGGTCCGTCCGGGTTCGTCGGCCTCTCGTGCGGGACGGTATGACCGCGAGCGTTCGCTCAGCGTGCGTTCAGGAGACGGTTCCGGAAAGGCAGGCGGGCCTCGCACCACGCCGCGACCGCGAGCAGCGCATTGCATTCACCAGGACGTGCGACGATCTGCAGCCCGAGAGGCAGGCCGCCGGGCCCCAGCGCTGTCGGGATCGTGATCGCGGGCACGCCCAGCAGCGTCCAGAGCGTGCAGAACGCGGGATCCCCGGTTCCGTCCAGGCCGGCCGGCGCCTCGCCCGGCGCGGGCGGTGTGACGATCGCGTCGTAGCGGTCGGTGAGGAACCGGGAGAATTCGGTGATGAACGTGCCACAGGCACGCACCGCCGCACGGTATTCGCGAACGCCGATGCGCTCGCCTTCGTCGAGAGCGGCGTTCAGATAATCGCTGAACAGGGCGCGATGGCGTTTGCGCAAGGCGCGCGCGCCACGCGCGGCTTCGTGGAGCATGATCGTGCGATGAATGCCGTACGCCTCGGCGAAGTGATCGGGCAGCTCGCGTTCGTCGACCTCCGCACCGCCACGCCGCAACGTGGCGACGTCCGCGGAGAGACGTTCGCGCTGCACGGACGTCGCGCGCTCCCACACGGGTGAGCGCACGGCGAGCAGCCTGGGAGCGGTCTTCAGCGAGACGACACGATGACCGATGGCGCCCTCGCGACGCGTGAGCCACGACGCGGCGAGCGCGGCGTCGTCGACGCTGCGAGCGATGACGCCCGGCTGATCGAGCGTGCCCGAGAACGGCAGCACGCCGTCGAGTGCGATCTGACCCCGGCCCGGCTTGAAACCGACCACCCCGCAGAAGGCGGCGGGGCGGATCACCGATCCGTTCGTCTGCGTCGCGATCGCCGCGGGCGCCATGCCGCACGCGACCGCCGCCGCAGAACCGCTCGACGAACCGCCCGGTGTGTGCGCGGGATTCCACGGATTGCGCGTCCCGGCCGGCACCATGAACGCGAACTCCGTGGTCACCGTCTTGCCCATCGGTATCGCGCCCGACCGCGTCAGCGCATCGACGAGCGCGGCGGAACGCCTCGGCCAGTTGTCGGCGTAGACGGGGGAACCCATGCCGGTCGGCATTCCGGCGACGTCGACGATGTCCTTCACGGCCACCGGCACGCCGGTCAGGAGCCCCCGCTCGTCGGCCGACAGTGCATCGCGCGGGTCGTCACTCCTGCCGCGCCCGGCGTGCCGGGCATCCGATGCACGCGCTGCGGCGAGCAGGCGGTCCGCATCGAACCAGACCCACGCCCGGACGTCCTTCTCGCGCGCCGCGACACGTTCGATCAGCGCGGCGGCGAGTTCCTCGGCCGTGATGTCTCCGGAACGGATCAGGTTCGCGGCTTCGCGAAGCCCGAGCCGGTACAGCCGAGCCTTCTTCATGGGCGTCTTGCCTCCGTCCCGTGTGATCAGGGCCGCCGCTTCAGGTCGGGATTGAGCAGGTGGGGCGGCTGCCCGCTCGTGAGCGCCGCGATGCAGTTGCGCGCCGCGGTGTTCGCCATGGCCTTGCGCGTCGGCTCCGAGGACGAGGCGATGTGCGGCGACAGCACGACGTTGTCGAGCTCGAGAAAGCCGGGGTTGAAGTGCGGCTCGTTCTCGTAGACGTCGAGCGCCGCGGCGAAGATCCTTCGCGCGCGGAGTGCATCGATGAGCGCGGCGTCGTCGACGATGCCGCCGCGCGCGATGTTCACGAGGACCGCCGTGGGCTTCATGAGCGCGATCTCGCGCGCCCCGACGAGGTGGTGCGTCTCGGACGAATACGGGATCAGCAGCACGACGATGTCGGACTCGCGCAGCAGGTCGTCCAGTGAACGGTACTGCGCGTGGCTCTGTGACTCCTGTTCCGGCTTGAGACGCGTGCGGTTGTGGTACACCACCTTCATCTCGAATCCGTGCGCACGTCGTGCGACCGCCTGGCCGATGCGCCCCATGCCGATGATCCCGAGCGTGGCCCCGTGCACGTCCACGCCGAGGATCTGCTTCAGGAAGGTGCCGTGCCATTCGCCGTTGCGCAGGTAGCGCTCCGCCTCGGGCATGCGGCGGCACGCGGAGATCACGAGCCCCATCGCGTAGTCGGCGACGCT
>WGLR01000002.1 GCA_016125475.1 Betaproteobacteria bacterium | reverse complement strand
AGTCCGCCCGAAAGCGGCATGAACCACCAAGGGAAAGCCAAATGGCCTCGAGAAGTGGGGCTCAGCTGGCGTGCTCCTATCTCGCTCGGGCGGTTCTCGCCAGTTGGCTCCGAGAGTCCACCTTGTTCAGACGTTCCCTAGTCAATTTGATACCGAGTCGCCGCCTCGAGGCCGATGACCACGCATCATCGCCGGCCGAACTTAGAGTCGTGTACGACGTAGATGGGTTGGAAATTATCTACACCGCTACCGTCTTTTGCGTCACCAACGAAAAGAATCAAGACGAAGTATCTCGGGCCGACGAGGTTTGGTCCGTTCCGGGCATTAACGGTCGCCGCCGTCGAATCGGCGTGCCAACCTACCTTCTTGCTGACATTGCAGGCGACCGCTCTTTTGGGTCTTCTTGGTCTGGGAACTCGCGCCGCGAACACTTTGTCTCGTGGCTAAAAAAGCGGAAGGTTGTCCCGGAAACAATGGCGGCTTTAACGCAGATCATTGGCTTCATACTGCGGCTGAAGTACTACAGCGCTTCGCAGTTCACGAATCCAGGTGCGGCACCTGTTTCAATCGAAGTTGAAAGTGAGGCCAAACGTAGAGTTGGCATCTCAATAACCGGTCACAAGCGCCTCTTGTTCGACATATATCAGGAGCACTTGCAGAAGACTCGAACCTACGCTGAATTCATAAGCCTTGTCGGGCCGGACGGAATTGGTCTGATTGATGGGCTTGACTTCGAGGAGATCAAAACGTCGTCCTCTAGCTACACGGTGCGAACCGGCGGAACCGTTGTGCAGAAAGAGAAGACGAATTTGCTCGTCGTTCCTCAGATCAAGATCTCTGGCAATACGCTGTCTCCCAGTCAGTTGTCCGAGGGTACATTCAAGACTCTGGCGCTAATATTTTGCTTGGTTACTGACAGCAGCACTTTACTAATGATTGAAGAGCCAGAGGTGTGTGTGCATCATGGGCTTCTGAGCAGCATCGTAGAGCTCATTAGGGTCTATTCATCGGAGAAGCAAATACTCGTATCCACGCATTCGGATTCTGTCCTTGACAAAGTGGACCTTGAGAACGTATTCCGAGTAAGCCGCGCCAGAGAGTCGGGCACGCTGGTTTCAAGCATTCGCGGCAACATGAGCGCTAGAGAAATTGCGGCTCTACGCAACTATCTAGAGAACGAAGGAAGTTTGGGTGAGTATTGGAAGCATGGTGACCTTGAAACGGCATAAGCCAATTCATATTGGCGTGATCGCCGAGGACGACAGTGACGTCGAAGTGCTGCGTGAAATACTTCTGAAGTATGCGGCCGACCGACCCTTCTCGGTGAAGAAGTTCGTAGGCAGCGGGTGCGGTCGGCTGAAGAACAAGTGCCGAGTCTGGGCGCAGGCGCTGTTCGATCGTGGCTGCAGCCATGTACTTCTGCTGCATGACCTTGACCGCGGCAACATAGACGAATTGAGAGCGAAGCTGGCCGAAAAGGTTAGTGCTGCGGAGTTCCCAAGGGCGCTGATTGTGATTCCGGTGGAAGAGATGGAAGCATGGCTCCTTTCGGATGAGAGCGCCCTTAGAGAGACGTTCTCTCTCAAGAAGTGCCCCAAGAGGTATTCAAACTGTGAAGCCGTTAGGTCTCCAAAGGAAGAGATTGCCCGGTTGGTTTGGACGTTGACTCATAAGCGGTATCTCAATACCGTTCACAATGTGCGCATCGCAAAGCTTGCTTCGTTGATGAATCTGCGGCGTTGTCCATCATTCTTGCCCCTGGACGGGTACGTCGGGAGCCAGATATTTGTCTAGGCCCGGGAAAGTGACGCCTAACCCCTCGCTCAAGCGCCGACGCGCAACGGCGCGGCACGCGGCTTAGCTCGAACATTGAAGCTATGCAAAAACCCCCGATCGACGGAGAATTGACCTGAGCCGAAGAGGGGTTCGCCATGCCGCGTTACAAGCCCGTCGATCGCAGTCCCAGGTTTCTACCGGTGGTGCTCGAAGAGCAGATTCAGCCCGGGACCTTTGAGTTCGCACTGGATCACCTGGTCGATAACGAACTCGATCTGTCGGGGCTGGATGCGAAGTTCCGCAACGACGAGACGGGTGCCACGGCCTACGACCCGCGGGGGATGCTGAAGATCGTGCTGCTGGGGTACAGCCGGGGTCTGATCAGCAGCCGGTCGATCGAGCGGGCGTGCCGGGACAACGTGGTGTTCATGGCCATCAGCGGCGACCAGGCGCCGGCGTACACGAGCATCGCAAGATTCATGAGGGAACTGGGTCCGGAGATCCACCCGTTGTTCACGCAGGTGCTGCTCGTGTGTGACGAGATAGGCCTGATCGGGCGGGAGATGTTCGCGATCGACGAGGTGAAGCTGCCGTCGAATGCGAGCAAGGAAAGAAGCGGGACGCACGCGGAACTGGCCCACAAGGCACAACGCTACGAGAAGGCGACCCAGAAGATTCTGGAGGCCCATCGAGAGCAGGACGAGGGCAAGGCCGAGCCCACGCTCGCCACCCGCCTTCGCCGTCAAGGGATGGGCTTGGTCACCTCCGGGAGCTGGTGGCACAATCGAGCCATGAAGATCGCGATTGAGTTGAATCAGTCCCAGGCGGAGCGGTTGCAGACGATTGCGGCCTCACTTGGCGTTGATGTCCAGGAGCTGGCACAGGCTGCGGTAGCCGACTTGGTCAGCGCTGGTGCTGACGATTTTGAGGCCGCAGCGTCTCGCGTACTTCTGAAAAATCGCGAGCTGTATCGACGCCTCGCCTGATGAGGCTCCTTACCCTTGGGGAGGTCCTCGCGCTACATCGGCGCATCCTTGCCGAGAGCGGTGGTACGTCGGGAGTGCGCGATCTCGCGGCGATAGCTTCTGCGGTCTTTCAACCTAAGGTATCTGTGGGTGGGCAGGATGCCTACCCAACGCTTACCGAGAAGGCCGCCGCACTGGGTTATTCCTTGATCCGCAGTCACGGCTTCGTCGACGGAAACAAGCGTATCGCGCATGCGGCGATGGAGGTGTTTCTCGTGCTGAACGGCATCGAGATTACGGCAACCGTCGACGAACAAGAGAAGTTCATGTTGTCCCTTGCTGCCGGCGAGGTTTCGAGGAATGATCTTGCGCGATGGTTGGACTTGCATACCGGTTCTGTCTATCGGGAGGGTTGACGCCTAACCACCGCGTCAGCGAGTCCGCTGGCAGGCGGCTGTTGCCAGTTCGCCTCGGCCTGCGCGAAGCGGTTTCGCGAAACGTTCGTCGAACTCGTCGCTACCTCATTTGCTTCGCCCTTGTCCCGAGTTCTAGACCGGTATCGGACAGACCGTAATCTCTTGCCGGAATCGTTTCCCCGCTCGCGCATGGTTGTCCGACTGAAGAAGTTCCGCCGTTCGGTGCGTCCAGGGCCATGAACTCCGGCCCCGCACGTATCATCGTGTTCCGGCAGCCGTCATCCCGACCGGGATTTCATGCGTCCTTCACTGAAGGCTGCCTGCTCGCGCCCGACGTTGGATGGGTCAATCCCCGCGTCGGGAAAACGTCGACAATATTCTTGTATCCACGCAGGGCCGGCGCTGCCAATTCCTGCCTCGCACGTCATTTCACGAGAGCCCCCACCATGGCCGACTTGCCGAACGTCAACACGGAAGAGATCGAAGCATTCAGACGAATCGCGAGGAGCGACGCCGACGGACCTGTGTTCATGCTGAATCTGAACAAATACAGTGCCGACGCGGAGTTTCCCGACGGGAAGCTCTACAGGGACTACATGGCCGTCCTCGACACACTGCTGGCCCAGGTCGGCGGGAAGATCCTCTGGCGGACGGAGGTGCTGGGCCACGTGGTGGGTCGGCAGGACATAGACGAGGCCCTGGGCATCTGGTATCCGAGCCACCAGGCATTCCTCGATCTGATGACCGCGCCGGCGTCTTCGGAGAACATGCGACTGCGGTCTCTGGCGGTCGCCCATGCGGATCTGCATCGATGTGCCGCCTATTGATGCGGTGAAGATCGATCAGGGACCGTGCGGTCCGTCGGTGGACGACATCGGTTCGCCGACGCGAAGCCGGATCGCTTCGGACACGAGATCGACGATCCAGGGAGGCAACGAGCGCGATACCCGTATGTGATCAACGAGGAGGGGCGGACATGAACGAGGACAGACACATCGACGTGGTCCGGCGGTATTTCGACGCGTGCAATTCCGGCGTGCTCGAGGACTTCGGGCCGACACTTGCAGACGACGTGGTTCATTACTTCCTGCCTGACCGCTTCCCCCCGATCAAGGGCGCCGAGCATCTGGCGCGCTTCTGGCGCAAGTTCAAACAGGTGTCGGATACCGTCTGGGGGATCGACGAAATCATCGCCCAGGGGGACCGCGTCGTGAACGAGTGGAGCCTGATCTGGACCCCGCCGGGGAGCGGTGCACGCCTGAAGATGCGCGGCAGCGAGTGGTACGTCATGCGCTCGGGCGTGATCGCCGAGATCCGCGCGTACTTCGCCTACGACGAAGCGCGCGATGCGCAGCTCGCCGGGTTTCCGTATCGCGACAGAGGCTACCTGATGGATTAGTCGGGCAGGCCTCCCGACTGTCTCCCTCTGGCCGGATATGCCCACCGACCCGTCGCGACCGACGGGCGCATGAGGCATGATTCGGCGTTTCCGCGACGTGCCGATCCTTCGGCCCGCGCAAGGACACCATTCATTTCACGAGGAGGCAGTCATGGCCAAGGGTTACTGGATCGCACGCGTCGACATCTCGAACCTGGAGAAGTACAAGGAGTACGTGGCGGCGAACGCGAAACCGCTCACGGAGTACGGCGCAAGATTTCTCGTTAGGGCCGGGCAGTTCGAAGCCCCGGAAGGCTCGAATCGCAGCCGCAACATCGTGATCGAGTTCCCGAGCTACCAGGCGGCACTGGACTGCTACAACTCGCCGGACTACCAGGCTGCGAAGGCACTGCGGCTGCCGGTGTCCGAGGCCGACGTGGTCATCATCGAGGGATACGACGGCCCCCAGCCGTCCTGAGCGCCTTCTCGTGCCCGGGCACGGGCACGTCGCCGGCCGTTCACGACGTTGTAACGTGCCGGCGTTCAACTCTCCGGAGATCCGTCGATGCGACGACTCGTGAGTTCCGGTTCCACGTTCGAGGCGCAGATCGGGTATTCGCGGGCCGTCGTGGCCGGCGACTGGGTGTTCGTGTCCGGCACGACCGGTTTCGACTACGCGACGATGACGATCGCGCCGGGCATCGTCGACCAGACGGAGCAGTGCCTCCGAAACATCGAATCCGCACTGGTGGAGGCTGGCGCATCCCTCGAGGACGTCGTGCGTGTCACGTACGTCGTCCCGGACGCGGCGGAATTCGAGCAGTGCTGGCCGGTGCTGCGGAAATGGTTCGGTGAGATTCGCCCGGCAGCCATGATGATTTCCGCGGGCCTCTCCGACCCGCGCATGAAGATCGAGATCGAGGTCACGGCGATGAAGGGCACGCGGACGGAGGGCGCGCGGGAGGTGCCTTGACGGCAGAACACGAGACAGCACGAGCACGCAGATGGAGATCACCCCTGCAGCGACGGCGGACGTACCCGAGGTCGCCACACCGTCCATTCCTGCGTTCGCGCGCACCCTCGCGTTCTACGAGCGCGCGAGTTTCGCCGTGAATCACCCGATCCCGGCCGTCGTCCGGCAGGAGCCGCTTCCCGTGACACTGGTCCTGCTGCCGGGGCTGGACGGGACGGACACCTACTTCGAGCCCCTCGTGCAGGCCCTTCCTGACTGGGTGCGGCCGCTCCTCGTGAGCTATTCGTCCGCCCCGCGGCAGGACTACGCCGGGCTGCTCGCACACGTGCGCGAGACGATCGCCCACGTTCCGGAGTGCCACGTGCTCGGCTGGTCTTTCTCGGGGCCGCTCGCGCTCATGCTCGCGAATGCCGAACCCGACAGGGTGCGCAGCGTCATCCTCTCGGCGACATTCGTGCGCTCGCCGCACCGGATGCTCGCCTGGACGAGGTTCGCGCTATCCGGTCCCGGCGTATGGATCTGGCGCGCCGGCCGGCGCCTTCCGCTGTGGCTGTTCCGGCCACCGGGCGATCCGCTGCGACGCGCGAAGACACGGACCTGGTACCAGGTATCGGCCCGAACGATCGCGGCCCGGCTTCGCGCGATCCTCGCAGTCGACGCGCGCGACGCGTTGCGCACGTGCCGCCAGCCCGTCGTGTATCTCCTCTCCAGTGACGACGGCATCGTGCCGGGCCGCAACGCGGACGAGATCGTCGCCCTGCGCCCTGCGGTCCGGGTGGTCCCCATCCCGGGCTACCATCAGGCCATGTACACGCAGCCGGTGGCGGCGGCGCAAGCCATCGCCGGATTTCTCGAGACCACACGGGAGGCACGCGCGGAATGAAGCTGCCTCTGTGGGCGGGTGTCCCGTGCCGGAGCTGAAGATCCAGGTTTACCCTGCCCGATCGCCGACCCTGGACGTCGACGCCGCGCTCGCGCTCTTCGCGTCGGCCGCGGAACTCGCGGACGCCGAGCTTTCCGTGTCCGTGGACGACCCGGCCGGAGAGGTGTTGTGCTTCGACTTCCGGGCGCAGGACCTCGCGCGGCTGTGGGAGGTCCTGCAGGGACAGGTGTTCTGGGACGACACGATCGGTCCGCCGCTCGCGAACGCGTCCGTCGCGACATGCGAGGGCCGGCACGGCTGGGACGGCGGTCTGCTCCTGCATCACTACGACCGCGGGCGACGGCTGGATCCGCCCCCGTCGGAGTGAAGATCGTGCGCCGCGGCTGCGACGGAGGGGCGTGTGGCCCGGACGGAAAAGGAGCGCCGAACTCGTGAGATGGTGGCAGGCATGGAACGTCTGCGGGCTCGTCCTCGTGGTGGCGGCCTGTGCGTCCCTGGACGAGCGCGCCTACGAACAGGCGCGGCAGTCCGACACCGCCCGCGAATACCAGTCGTTCCTCGTGAATTTCCCGACGTCGCCGCACGCTGCTGCCGTGCGGTCGCGTCTCGACGACCTGAAGTTCGCCCACGCGCGCCATACGGGGACTGCCGATGCCGTCGCGGCCTACCTGTCGTGGATCGAGGGCAGCGATCCGGGCAGCCCGCACAGGGCAGAGGCGCAACGTCTGCTGGACGATTTCGCCTACCGGGAGGCCGCGACCGACGGCCGTGAAGCGGCGCTCCGCCGCTATCTCGCGGACCACCCTGCGGGTGCGCACGTCGGCGAAATCCGGGCGAGCCTGGACGGTCTCGTGGCCGGAATGGCCGGGGAACGCTATCGCGCACTGCGCGATAGCGCGTCGTACTCGGCGCTGCGATCCTATCTGCGCGACTATCCGGACAGCCCGCACGCGGCGGACGTGCGGCGCCGGCTGGGCCGGTTCGAGGTGTCGCGAACCTCGCAGGATCTCGTCGTCCCCTATCGCGTGCTCGGCTGGGCGGACCCGGTCGTGCCGGATCAGGCCGTCACGGCGAGTGCCCCGAAAGGTGGCACGGACGTCACGGGGCGCGCGGGCGGTGACTACGTGTTCACGGGCGACGAACTCGTGATCGTGCGCGGAACGTTCCTGCCGGGCGTGCCGCGCGGGATAGCGCCCGGGAAGCTCGCGCTCGCGCGCGTGCAGGGCGGCTACAGGATCCGGGCGCTCGACGGCCAGGGCTTCGTGCTGCGCAATCTCAGGGTGGTGCTTCCGCTCGGCACGGCGTTCGCCGTGGCGGATTTTCCGTGGAGTGGGGCCGAGGTCGTCGAGGGCACCCTGCGCCTGACCGAACACGGCCTCGCCTTGCTTGCGGGCGCGACAATCGCGAAGATGACCGGCGCACGGTGACGGAACGCGCCGACTCCCTGGGAGAGCCCATGATCGAACCACCCGAGATCGTCCGCACGGCCAGCCGGACGACAGCCGTAATCCCGCTCGTGACGACCCGCGCAGAGATCGCGACGGTGATGGACGCCGCGATCGCGGAAGTGCACGCCGCCATCCTGGCACAGGGGCTCGCGCCCGCGGGCCCCCTCTTCTCCTTCCATCACCGTCGTCCGACGGATACGTTCGAATTCGAAGTCGGCTTTCCGGTCGAACGCGAGATCGTTCCGGCCGGGCGAGTCAGGCCGGGGCGTCTGCCGGAAGCCCGGGTAGTCCGGACGACCTACCGTGGCCCGTACGAAGGGCTCGGCGAGGCGTGGGGCGAATTCGTGCGGTGGATCGAAGCGCGCGCGCTGCCCGCGCAGGACCGCTTCTGGGAGGCCTACGTCTCCGGTCCCGAGAGCGGCCCCGATCCCGCGACGTGGCGCACGGAACTCGTCCGTGTGCTGGAACCGGAGTCGTGACGGCGCGGGGCGCGTCGGTGCCGTGTCGCGATCGTGAGCAACCCGGATGCGCAGGAGGAAGACGAGGATGAACGCCGACGAATTGCGGCAGCTGCAGGCTCCGCTGAAGGACCGCTATCGCGAATCCCCCGACGCCGCGATGATCACGCTGCGAGCCCGGGGGCGGCTCGGCGAGAACGTCAGCTGCAAGGTCGAGACGGGCAGGGCGCTCGTGGAAGCCGGCCTGCATCCCGGCACCGGGGGCACGGGCCTCGCCGCGTGTTCGGGCGACATGCTCCTCGAGGCGCTCGTGGCGTGTGCGGGCGTGACGCTGAACGCAGTGGCCACCGCGCTCGGCATCGAACTGCGCGACGCGCGCGTCGAGGCCGAGGGGGACCTCGATTTCCGCGGCACGCTCGGCGTCTCGAAGGAAGCGCCCGTGGGGTTCCGGAACATCCGGCTCCGCTTCACGCTCGACACCGACGCGCCGGAAGACCAACTCGCGACACTGCTGCGGCTCACGGAGCGCTACTGCGTGGTCTACCAGACGCTCGCGCGTCCGCCCGCACTCACCGTCACGCGCGTGTCGGGCGACACGGCCGCGGACACGGGCGGAGCGTGACGCCGGATCGGCCGGGCGTCGCGGCACCAGGGCGGTAGCGTGGGTGACGCGTCCCGGGTGCTGACCGTTGACCGGGCACGGGCCTTCTACGACCGGTTCGGCGCCAGGCAGGACGGACAGGGGTTCTACGAAGATCCCGCGCTCGACGACCTGATCGCGCACGCCGGGTTCGGCGACGCGGAGCGCGTGTTCGAGTTCGGCTGTGGCACGGGCCGGCTCGCGGAGCGTCTGCTCGCCGGCCATCTCCCGCCCCGTGCGGTCTGGCTGGGCTGTGACGTGAGTCCCGTGATGACCGACCTCGCTGCGAGGCGGCTTGCCGCATTCGGCGAACGCGCGCGCGTCTGGCGCTCGGACGGTCGTATCGCGTTTGCCGTTCCCGACCGCACCGTCGACCGCGTGGTCTCGTGCTACGTGCTGGATCTGCTTTCGTCCGAAGACATCCGGGCCGTGCTGGTGGAAGCGCGCCGCGTCCTGAAACGCCCGGGACTGCTCTGCCTCGTGAGCCTCACCACCGGCGTGACGCCGCTCTCCCGGATCGTGTCGTCGCTCTGGCGAATCGTGTTTCGCGCGCGTCCGGAACTGGTCGGCGGATGCCGGCCCGTTCGTCTGGAGGCGTTCGTCGATCCGGCCTGCTGGCAGGTGCGGCACCGTCGCGTGGTCACGCCGTTCGGTGTGCCCTCGGAAGTGCTGGTGCTCGAATCGCTGCCCGTCGCGACGGAAACGGCCGCGAACGACTCGTCGCACGCGGGCGACCGCCGTAAACTCCGGTCCTTGCCGATCGTGTCCGACCGGCCCATGAGCGGGACTTCATCCGATGGCGACGCACGACGACGTTTCGACCCACTACACGAGCGGTGATCTCCTCGCCCGCCTGAATGCGGCGCTGCGCGAGGACGGCGCGGACCCCGGCGCTCCGACGATGGCGGATCTGGCGCCGTACGACCAGTTTCACGGTCGGGGCCTCGAAGCCACGGAGGAGATCGCCGGCTTCATGCCGGCCCGCGCAACCGATCACATCCTCGACGTCGGCAGCGGCATCGGCGGACCCGCGCGATTCTTCGCGCACCGTTTCGGGTGCCGGGTGACGGGGATCGACCTCACGGACGAATTCTGCGAGGTCGCGCGCCACTTCACGCAACTGCTGGGTCTGGACCGGCAGGTCGACTTTCACGTCGGCGACGCGCTCGCGATGCCCTTTCCCGACGCCCACTTCGAAGGCGCCTATTCGATGAACGTCTCGATGAACGTCGCGGACAAGGCGGGTTTCTATCGCGAGATGCACCGCTGCCTGAAGCCGCGCGCGTGGCTGGTGCTGTCCGAGATCGCGAAGGGCGACGGCGACGACCCGGACTATCCCACCCCCTGGGCGAGCACGGCGAAGACGAGCTTCCTTTCCACGCCCGAACAGACCCGTCGAGGTCTCGAAGAGGCAGGGTTCGAGGTGGTGCGGCTGGTCAGCACGCGCGAGGCCGCGCTCGCGTTCGGCGCCCGTTCGCGCGAGCTGGTCGCGCGCGGCGAGAAGCCCCCGCACCGCGCAGTCATGCTGATCCACGGCGGCCGTGCCCGGGAGGCCATGGCGAACACGGCGCGTGCGCTGGCCGACGGCCGGCTCGATCCGATCGAGGTGCTGTGCCGGAGGCGTGCGTGACGCGCCGACCGGGCCCGGACCCACGCTGTGCCGCGGGGCCGGCATGAGTGCCAGTTCCGACCCGGACCCGGGATGCGGGACCGAGCCGCTGCCCGTGCTGCAGTCCGTCATCACGTGCCCCGAGTGCGGCGGTACGGCGGAGGAGACGATGCCGACGGACGCGTGCATCTGGTTCTACGATTGCCCGCACTGCGGTGCGCAGCTGAGGCCGCGGCCCGGTGACTGCTGCGTCTTCTGTTCGTTCGGATCGGTGAAGTGTCCGCCCGTCCAGCTCGCCGGACGGTGCTGCGGGAGCTGACCGGTACACGTGCCGGTCACGAATGTCCGTCACCATGAAGGCCGGTTCGTGCAACGAAAATTCGAGGGAGGAGGTGTGTCATGCGGTTCCGGGCTCTGTGCGTGGCCTTCGTCCTGATCCTTCAGGGATGTGCGACGGCCACGATCGGGGGAAGCCGCGACGCGGCCGAGAAGCGCTATTTCTCGGCGAGCTCCCGCTGCATGGACCAGTCGATCCGCCGGGAGAAGGTGCAGGTGCCGTCGGGGGCCGGCGTCACGGACGTCGAGGTCACGGTCTACTACGATTCGGTGCATTTCGGCCAATGCATGCAGGCCGCCGGCTACGCGCCGACGAAGGTCGATCCCGAGCCTTACCTCGTCGCCGCGCGTGACTGCCTCGCGCGGTCACGCGGCGCGATGCACCCCGAAATCGCCTACGCCGAGTGCGTCCGGCGCAGCGGCATCCGGGTCGAGGTCGAGATCCCGGGCGCCGAGAAGTAGTCGTCGGCCGAGCGTGTCTGTCGCGCGCGGTGGCCGACGAGGTTCGGGCCGGGCGCGGCCCCCTGTACGTGAGCACCGCCTGACCTCAGAATGGCGCGCTTTCAGCGGGCGAGAGCGACCTTTACCACATGGATCAGATCATCGAAGTCTTTCGCAGGGCGGCTCACGGGGACGTGCAGGCCGTGTTCCTCGTCGTCTCCGTCTACGTGTTCCTCGGGTCCGTCTACTCGCTCGTGCACCAGTTCCGCGTCGATCGCTGGCCCAGTACGAAGGGCAAGCTCATCCAGGGCGGCAGCGGCAATTACGGCGTGAAGGTGCTGACGCGCGGAAACCGTGACCACCCGCCGAACGCGCTGTACGAATACGACGTCGACGGCACCCATTACTTCGGGGCGCGTGTCTCGCCGTGGGGGTCGGTTGCCTCGCACAACATCAAGTTCATTCTCGACCGGCAGATTCGCGGCGTCGGCCTCGACGAGACCGGCGGTGTCGACGTGTACTACGACCCGGGCAATCCCCGACGCAGCGTCCTGATCCGGACCGGGAACATCAGCCGGCTGATCTCGGTTGTCCTCGCGGTGACGCCGCTCGCGTTGTATCTCCACACGTACGGATTCCACGCGTAGCGCGCCGCTTTCCGCAGGCTTACGCTTTCCGGGTGCACGGGACGGCTTCCGCATCGCGCGGGGCACGACCCGGTACGCGGGGGCGTCGCGATGCGGTACGCTCGTGGCTCCGTGTTTCCGGTCCGTGCAGGCCATCGAGGAGCCACCGGTCATGTCTTCCCTTGCATCCTTTCGCGCGGCGCGCGACACCCTGCTCGACCTGCGGACCGACCAGGCGGCCGCGGTCGCGGCGTTCCGCTGGCCCGAGCTGACCGAGTTCAACTGGGCGCTCGACCACTTCGACTCGATGGCGCGGGACAATTCCGGTCCCGGTCTCTGGATCGTCGGCGAGGACGGCAGCGAGGTGAAGCGCTCGTTCGCCGAGCTGTCCGCGCGTTCCGCGCAGGTCGCGAACTACCTGCGCGGACTCGGTGTGCGTCGCGGTGACCGCCTGCTGCTCATGCTCGGCAACGAGCTCGCGCTGTGGGAAACCATGCTCGCATCGATCAAGCTCGGTGCCGTGGTGATCCCGGCCACGGCCCTGCTCACGCCCGACGACCTGCGGGACCGTGTGGGTCGCGGTGCGGTGCGGCACGTGGTCGTGGCGAGCGCCCTCACGGACAAGTTCGCCGAGGTGGCGGGCGACTACACGCGCATCGCGGTGGGGTCGGCCGTGTCGGGCTGGGAGTCCTACGACGACAGCGCCCGCGCGGCGACCGGTTTCGCGCCGGACGGCATGACGCTCGCGACCGACCCGATGCTGCTGTATTTCACGTCGGGCACCACGGCCAAGCCCAAGATGGTGCTGCACACCCACCAGAGCTACCCGGTGGGGCACCTCTCCACGATGTACTGGCTCGGCCTCCGGCCGGGCGACGTGCACCTGAACATCTCGTCACCCGGCTGGGCGAAGCACGCCTGGAGCTGCTTCTTCGCGCCCTGGAACGCCGGCGCGTGCGTCTTCATCCACAACAGTGCGCGGTTCAACGCGAAGGGCCTGCTCGGCGTGCTCGAGCGTCACGGTGTCACGAGCCTCTGCGCGCCGCCGACGGTCTGGCGGATGCTCATCCAGGAGGATCTCGCCGCCTGTCGCGACCGGCTGAAGCTGCGCGAGGTCATCGGCGCCGGCGAGCCGCTGAATCCGGAGATCATCGAGCGGGTTCGTTCAGCGTGGGGCCTCACGCTGCGGGACGGCTACGGCCAGACGGAGACGTCCGCGCTGATCGGCAACCCGCCCGGGCAGCCGCTCAAGCCGGGTTCGATGGGCAGGCCGCTGCCGGGTTTCCGCGTCGTGCTCATGGATCCGGAAGGCCGCCCTGCCGAGGAAGGCGAAGTCTGTCTCGATCTGGATCCGCGTCCGACCGGACTCATGGCGGGCTATGTCGACAGCGCGGAGAAGACGGCGGAAGCGATGCGCGACGGCTTCTATCACACGGGCGACGTGGCCGCGCGTGATGCCGACGGCTACATCACGTTCGTGGGTCGCGCGGACGACGTGTTCAAGGCGTCGGACTACCGGATCAGCCCGTTCGAGCTCGAGAGCGTGCTCATGGAGCACGATGCGGTCACCGAGGTCGCGGTAATCCCGAGCCCCGATCCCGTGCGGCTCGCGGTGCCGAAGGCATTCCTGATCCTCGCCGCGGGCGCGAAGCCGTCGCGCGAACTCGCCGAATCCGTGTTCGCGTTCTCGCGGCAGAAGCTCGCCCCCTACAAGCGCGTGCGCCGCATCGAGTTCGTGACCGAGCTGCCGAAGACCATCTCCGGAAAGATCCGGCGCGTGCAGCTGCGCACGTCGGAGGCGGAAGTCCGCTCCGCAGGCACGCGCAGCGACGGCGAGTACTTCGAGGAGGACTTCCCCGGCTTGAAGGGGTAGCGGGCACATGCCTGCGAGGACCGGCGCGCACGCGTGATGACGCCCCAGCCACTCATCGCGGTGAAGGACGTCGAGGTGAGCAGCGAGTGGTATCAGCGCGCGCTCGGCCTGCGGAGTGGTCACGGTGGTGCGGAGTACGAGCGGCTCCTTTCCGGCGACCATCTCGTGCTGCAGCTGCATCGGTGGGATGCCCATGACCATCCCCATCTCGGCCGGGAAGACGCCGGACCGTGCGGCAACGGCGTCCTGCTGTGGTTCGAAACGGCCGACGTGGACGCCGCGCACGCGCGCGCCATGGCGCAGGGGGTCGAGGTCCTCGAGCCGCTGCACGTCAATGCGAGTGCGCAGCATCGGGAGTTCTGGATCCGGGACCCCGACGGCTACGTCGTGGTAGTCGCGGGGAGGCCGGGCGAGGTGACCGGACGGTCCGCCGGCGCCTGATTTCCGACGAAGTCGCGGGAGCGAGGGCATCATGATCAGACTGCGCGAGATCGATCACGTCGTGCTGCGCGTCATCGACCTGGATGCGATGCTGGCCTTCTACGCCGGCGTGCTCGGATGCACCGTCGAACGCCGGCGGGACGACATCGGGCTCGTGCAGCTGCGGGCCGGGCGGTGCCTCGTCGATCTCGTGCCCGTCAGCGGTGAACTCGGCCGCGCAGGGGGCGCCCCGCCGGGAAGGGAAGGCCGGAACCTCGATCACGTCTGCTTCCGGGTCGATCCCTTCGACGAGACCGACATCCGTCGCCACCTCGCGTCGCACGGCGTCGAGGCAGGCCCGCTCGCGCAGCGTTACGGGGCCGAGGGCGAAGGGCCGTCGCTGTACGTGACCGATCCGGAGGGCAACGTCGTGGAGCTCAAGGGCCCGGCGGCCGGCTGACGCAGGCGCAGGGCCGGACTTCGACGGGACGCGTGCGACACCTGCGGATCGGCGATGGCCGAAGTCGCGCGAGTTTCCTTAAACTCGGTGCATCGTCTCTCGACCCGAGCGGGTGTTCCGATCCATGCAGATTTCGCGAACCGTGCGCGGCGTGGCGCTTCTCGAAGCCGCGAAGGGCATCGTCGTCATCGTGGCGGGCCTCGGCCTGTTCTCCCTCGTGCACGAGGATGTGCAGCGCTTCGCCGAGGAACTCGTGCGGCACCTGCACCTCAATCCCGCAAAGGGCTATCCCCGGATCTTCGTCGAGTTCGCGGGCCATCTGACCGACACCCGCCTCGCGCTGCTCGCCGTGCTCGGCGGCGTCTACGCCTCGGCCCGGTTCGTGGAAGCCTACGGTCTCTGGCGTGAACGGGGCTGGGCCGAGTGGTTCGCGGCGATCAGCGGCGGCATCTACATCCCGTTCGAACTCTACGAACTCGTCCACCGCGTCGCCTGGCTGCCGGTCGGCGCACTTCTCGTGAACATTGCCGTCGTCGCACTGATGCTGCAGGCGCTGCGATACCGCCGACAGTCTTCGGCGGCGCCTGCTTCGGGGAATCGACCGCATGAATGAGTTTTCGACGATCCGGCTTCCTGCCGAAAGGACCGGCGTGGCGCCGGATGGCTCAGACGTCCGTGTGCTCGCGCGTCTGCCCGGAGGCGGCATGGCGCACTTCGAACTGGCCGCCGATCACGTATCGCACGCCGTCACGCACCGCACCGTGGACGAGATCTGGTTCGTGGTCGGCGGCACCGGCGAGATGTGGCGCCGCCAGGGCGACACGGAGGAAACCGTCGCGCTCGTCCCGGGGACATGCCTGACCATTCCCGTCGGCACGCACTTCCAGTTCCGCGCGGATGCCGCCGCACCGCTCGCCGTGGTGGGTGTGACGATGCCACCGTGGCCGGGCGACGACGAGGCCGTGATCGTGCGGGGCCCCTGGGTGCCTGCGGCCGGGTGATCACGTTTCAACGGCCCGCCCACATTCACGCGCACTCGCGCAGGACGTTGCGGGTCACGCGCCCAGAAGCCGACGTGCCAGCACGGAATGCATCTCACGGCGGCCATCGACGATCAGGTAGATGACGACCCGACGGCCCAGGCCGCGATAGGTCACGCGGTAGGGTTTGAACGCGGTCTGGCGATAATCCGTGATGCCGAGTGCTGCGAGTTCCCTGGGATGGGACCCGCGTTCAGGGAACCGGGCGAGCCCCGCCACCACCTCCATGAGGCAGTCGAGAACGCGGTCGGCATTGGCCACGCTGTCGAACTCCGAGATTTAATGGTGGATGGACTCCAGGCCCTGCTCTGCGCCCTGGGTGAGCAGAACCTCGTAACGGATCGGCCTTTCGGCCATCAGGTCGTGGCCCGTTTCGCGCGCAGGCGCGCCACCACATCGGTGACCAGCTTGAGCCGACCGGCCTCGACGTCCTGCTGGCCGAGAGCCAGGATCTTCAGCAGGGCCAGCGTCTCCCGGGTTTCTTCGAAGGACGCAACGTCCTGCAGCACGGCCCTGGCCTCCCCGTTCTGCGTGATGACCAGCGGTTCCCGCTGTTCGGCAAGTTGAGTCAGCACCTCGGCGGCGTTGGCCTTGAGGTAGCTGATGGGTTTGACCTGGGACGAGTAGCGCATGGCTCTGTTCCTGACTTCGACCAGGACTGAACATGGCTTTTTATCGGCCTTGCTGCAACCTTGCGTGGCGCGTGCATCGCCTCTGAAAGAACGCCCGGAGTTCCTCCACATCGTCGTGGGTGGTGGCTCTCGGTTCCCGTACGCGGGAATGGGACTACACTCCCGCACACGGACGAACGTTTCCCGACCGGGGAGACCCGGAGACGTGTCATGGTCAATTCCTACACACTGCTGGCCTCGCTTCAGCGCTTCCTGCACGAGCGGGGCATCGACGTCGACAAGCTCTCCATCCGCGATGCGGCGCTCGCCATGATCGACTGGCAGCGGCTCGTGCCCGTCGACGATCTCCAGAAGCCGGTGAAGTCGGATGTGCTGCTTTATCGGTACGGGGGGTGGTCGGAAGGCTGTGCGACCGGCTACAAGGTTAGCGTGATGAGGCGGGTAACCCAGGCCGCGGACGGCGGCGGTCAGACGGACTGGTACGCCGGCATCACCTTCATGTTCGAGCCGAGCCGGTTCTCGTCCCTGCCGGACTTCGGCACGGAGGCTTCCGACTGGCCGTCGACGGATGCCTTCCTGCACGCGATCGAGAGTTCGGCCGCGTACCGGCTCGCGGCGACCGAAAGGCCGATGGGCGTCTCGGTCGAGACGGGAGGGCTGCGCTGACCCTGCGTGAGCAGGGCGGTGGTGCGTGACCCGGCCTGCGCAGGCCCGGGTACCGCGAACAAGACATCACACACGGAACGCAGCCGGTCCGTTTGCACACGGCAGCGTCCGCTTTCGACGAGGTGGAGGAGATGGCTTTCGATCTGCTGATCAGGAACGGGCTCGTCGTCGACGGGACAGGCGGCGCCCCGCGTCGCGCGGACGTCGCGGTTTCGGGCGGACGCATCGCGGAGGTGGGTGACGTCGACGGCACCGCGAGGCAGACCGTGGACGCGTCGGATCTCGTGGTGGCGCCGGGTTTCATCGATCCGCACACCCACTACGACGCGCAGATCTGCTGGGACGGCGCGGTCACGCCGTCGTCGTGGCACGGCGTGACGACTGCCGTGCTCGGCAACTGCGGGGTGGGCATCGCGCCCTGTCGCCCGGAGACCCGGGAGATCGCGATGCGTGATCTCGTCAACGTCGAAGCCATCCCGTACGAGGTGCTCGAGAAGGGGATCACGTGGGACTGGGAGTCGTTCCCGGAATATCTCGACGCGGCCGGGCGCCGTCGTCCGGACCTGAACCTCGCGTTTCTCGCGCCGCTCACGCCGTTCCGTCACTTCGTGATGGGCGAGGAGTCGATGGAGCGCGCCGCCACGTCGGAGGAGACGGTGCGCATACGCGACCTGCTCGCCGAAGCCGTCGATGCGGGGGCGTTCGGTTTCTCGAGCACGATCCTCAACCAGCATCTCGGCTTCCAGGGGCGTCCCCTCGCGTGCCGCAATGCGAGTCGCGACGAGCTGAAGGCCTATTCCAACGTGCTCCGCGACCGCAACAAGGGCGCCATCGAAGTTGCGCTGACCCGGCAGATCGGGGTGCTCGAGGACGATCAGTGCGAGACGCTCGACTTCCTGCTGAAGGAGAGCGGCCGCCCCGTGACGTTCATCGCGCTGTTCGACCGCGACGACCTTCCGGAGGCCGTGCGCGACACGCTGCGCCGGGCGGCGCCGATGATCGCGCGGGGCGCGCGACCGCAGACC
The DNA here is from genome assembly GCA_016125475.1 of Betaproteobacteria bacterium. Lineage (GTDB taxonomy): Bacteria > Pseudomonadota > Gammaproteobacteria > Burkholderiales. The sequence continues at coordinate 144,087 of WGLR01000002.1, read as the reverse complement.
TCGCCCCTGCCGCTCACGCGCGAGATCGACATGCGCAGCCCGTTCTCCTTCGCGGCGTTCCCGTCCTGGAAGCGCGTGTTCGCGGACAAGTCGAAGGAAGCGCAGGCGGCCGTCTACGCCGATCCCGCCTTCCGCAACCAGTTCCGGGAGGAACTGAAGAACCCGCAGGCGTTCGGCAACTGGGAGCGCATCACGCTGCACGAGGTGCATTCCCCTGCACTGAAAGTCCACGAAGGGCTCTCCGTGGCCGAGATCGCGCGGCGTCAGGGCAAGGACGGCGTGGACGCGTTTCTCGATCTCACCCTCGCGGACGACCTCGCGCTCGAGTTCACCATGACCTCGTTCAACACGCGTGTCGACCGCATGGCGGAACTGCTCAACAACCCGGCCATCCTGATCGGACTCGGCGACGGTGGTGCGCACGTCGACATGCTCTGCGACGCGGGCTATCCGACGTACCTGCTCGGCACGTGGGTCCGGGAACGTGGCGTGCTCTCGCTCGAGCACGCCGTGCAGCGGCTCACGTCCGATCCCGCGGATTTCTTCGGCATTCGCGACCGCGGTCGTCTCGTGCCGGGACTGGCCGCCGACATCACGCTCTTCGACCCCGCGACGGTGGGATCGTCGAATCGCGGCGAGCGGCGATTCGATCTTCCGGGTGGCGGCAAGCGGATGGTGATGCCGTCCCGCGGGGTCCACTCGACCTACGTGAACGGTGAGCTCACGTACGCGGACGGCGCGCTCGCCGGGGCTTCGGCGGGGCAGGTCTTGCGCTCCTGAAAAACGGACGCGCCGGCCGTCACACGCCTCCCGGCACCGACTGCACCCGGCGTGTCGGTGCCATGGTGCGCCGCACGTGGGGCGCCGCGTCACGCTGTGGTATGGTCCCCCCGGAATCCGTGGCAGGGCGCCCCCCGCCCTGCAGCGCAAATAGAACGATATCGGGAGGGAGCACATGATCCGCACCAGGAAGGCGGCCGCACTGGCCGCAGTCGTCGCGTTCGTGTCCATGCTGGGTCCGGTCGGATCCGCGCAGGCGAAGCAGAAGTGGAAGGTCCAGAATCTCTACGGGCCGAACACCACCGTCTACAAGGATTTCCAGGCGTTCGCCGAGCGCGTGAAGGAAGCGACGCACGGCGAGCTCGAGATCGAGACCTTCCCGGTCGCGACCATCGTGCCGCAGGCCGACGCCCTCGACGCGATGAAGGCCGGCGTGCTCGACGGTGCCGTCGGGACCATGGCGTACCAGGGCGGCAAGGAGCCCGCCGCCGCGTTCTGGGACATGACCGCCGCGTACGACGATCCGCTGCACCTGCTGCTCTGGTACCGACGCGGGGGCGGCATGGAGATCATGAACAAGATCGCCGCGAAGTGGAACGCGGTGTTTCTCGGCCCCGTGATCCTCGGCCTGGAATCCATCCCGTCGAAGAAGCCCATCCGTTCCCTCAAGGACTTCAAGGGCGTGAAGATGCGCGCGCCGGACGGCATTCCGGCCGAGATCTTCAGCAAGCTCGGCGCCTCGGTTTCGGTCATGCCCGGCACCGAGGTCTACACCGCACTCGACACGGGCAAGATCGAGGCGACGGACTGGGGCACGCTCTCGGTGAACGACGAGGCGGGCTACAACCGTATCGCCCCCTACGCGATCTACCCCGGAATCCACTCGATGAACTCCGTCGATTTCGTCGTGAGCAAGCGCAAGTGGAACAAGCTCACGCCGGAGCAGCAGGCGATCGTCACCGCGGCCGTCGACGAGTGGAGCCTTCGCACGTGGATGGATCAGGAGCTCGAGGACCGGTACGCGGTCGCGAAGCGTGATCCCAAGACGCTGATCGCCTGGAGCGAGAAGGAAAAGGCCGCGTTCCGGAAGATCGCACAGTCGGTCTGGGAGAAGTGGTCCCGGAAGAGTCCGCTCGCGAAGGAAATCTACGAAAGCCAGGTCCGTTTCCTGAAATCCATCGGCAAGCTCTGATTCGCAGGATCGACGACGGGTGCGAAGTCCTCGCATCCGTCGGTTCGCGTGCAGTGCGGGATTCCTGGGGAGGGTATCTTGGCAACTCCGACAGAGCAGCAGCCGGACGTCGGGAGAAACGTGATCGATCGCTCGATCGAGACGATCTCCCGCGCCTTCAGCTACGCGTTCGCGCTGTCCATCGTCGTGACGATCTACGACGTGATCCTGGACGTCGTGTTCCGGTCTCCCACCGTGTGGGTCTACGACGTGGTCACCACGGCGATCGCGGTCGCCTTCCTGATCGGCGGGTCGTACGCGCTGATGCGGCGCGAGCACATCCGCATCACGGCGGTGTACGGAAAGTTTTCGCGGCGCGTGCGTCTGCGCGTGGACATCCTCACGACGCTGCTCACGATCGTCTATCTCGGCGCGTTCGCGTGGTTCGCGTGGGACATGGCCGCGATCTCGATCGAGGACCGCGAAGTGAGTGGATCGGCGTGGGCACAACCCACGCCGATCGTCGTGAAGGTCGCCATGGTCCTGGGTGCCGGGCTCATGATCGTGCAGGCGCTCTCGAACCTCGTGGCCGACTGGCGCGATCTGCGACGGAAGGACTGACCCATGGGCATCGAAGTCATCTCGCTGCTCATGCTCGCGGCGTTCGTGCTGCTGATCCTCGTGCTCGGCATGCCCATCGGATTCGCGACCGGTCTCATCGCGGTCGTGTTCTGCGCGGTGTTCGTCGACATCGACAGTCTCGCGATCGTCACGTTCAGGACCTACGGGTTCGTGAACTCTTACGTGCTGCTGTCGGTGCCGATGTTCCTGCTCATGGCGGCGATACTGGACAAGTCCGGGGTCGCGCACGACCTGTACGACGCACTGAAGATCTGGGCGGGCGGACTGCCCGGGGGCGTGGCGGTCATGACGCTGCTCGCCGCGTCGGTGATGGCCGCGATGACCGGGATCATCGGCGGCGAGATCATCCTGCTCGGCCTCGTCGCGCTGCCGCAGATGCTGCGGCTCAAGTACGACTCGAAGCTCGCGATCGGCGTCGTCTGCGCGGGCGGGTCCCTCGGGACGATGATCCCGCCCAGCCTCGTGCTCGTGTTCTACGGCCTCACCACGTCGACCTCGATCGGCGACCTGTTCCTCGCCTCGACAATACCGGGCTTCATCCTCGCCGCGATCTACGCCGGGTACGTGCTGATCCGGTGTGCGCTCGATCCGCGGCTCGGGCCGCCCGCGCCGCCGGAGATGCGGAACATCCCGTTTCGCGCCAAGGTCGCGGCACTCCGGAAGGTGATCCTCCCGCTGCTCATCATCTTCTCCGTGCTCGGGAGCATCTACGCCGGGATCACGTCGGTGAGCGAAGCGGCCGCGATGGGTGTGGCGGGCGTGCTCGTGGCCGCGGCCGTGCGCCGGACGCTGAACTGGCCGATGTTCCGCGACTCCCTCTACACCACGATGTCGACCTGCGGCCTGCTGATCTGGCTGTCGATCGGCGCCAACGCGATGGTCGGGGTCTACAACCTGATGGGCGGCATCGAGTATCTGAAGTCCATCATGACGGGTCTGCCGTTCGCACCGATCGGGGTCGTGCTCGTGATGATGGGCATCTTCCTCGTGCTCGGCATGTTCATGGACTGGTTCTCGATCATGCTGCTCACGATGCCGATCTTCGCGCCGACGGTGACTGCGCTCGGTTACGACCTCATCTGGTTCGGCGTGCTCTTCAACATCACGATGCAGATCGGATACCTGTCGCCCCCGTTCGGCCAGGCGCCCTTCTACCTGAAGTCGGTCGCGCCACCGGAGATCAGCCTCAATCACATCTTCGTGTCGCTGCTGCCGTTCATCGGGCTGCAGGTCATCGGGCTCGCGATCGTGCTGTTCTTTCCGGACGTGGCAATGTATCTGCCGCGGCTGCTCCAGTGAGGACACGACTCGCGAGCGGGTGCACGACGGGCAGACGTCAGTCGAAGGACAGCGTGTAGAAGATGTCCACGGCGTCCGTCGTGCCGCTCTCCGTGCGCAGCGACCAGTTGTTGGACAGCTTGTAGCTCACGCGCACGACGTTCTCGGCAGTCGTGAGGCTCTGCTGGTACGCGACGTAGATGCGGTCTCCGATGCGCTTGCCGACCGTCAGCAGACCACTTTGCTGGCCGGTGCTGCTGGTCGTCGGCGCGAACCGGATCTCGTCGAGGCCGATCGCCTTCGCGAGCTGTCTCTGCAGCGGGGAGGTGCCCAGTCCCGCGGCAAGCGCGACGGCCGCACCCTGCAGCTTGTCGGAATCCGTCGTGCCGGCAGAGCCCGCGGGCTTGCCGAGCACGAGCCACGCGAGTTTCTCCGGATCGGACACTTCCGGGTTCGAGACGAGCTGTACCCGGGGATTGCGGACGGTACCCTGGATCTCGACGCCGGCCTCCACGGCCTGGTTCTTCCGCATCGCGCGGATCTCGAGCCCGGGATTGTCGTACGGGCCCGAGAAGTAGAGCACGCCCTTGTCGATGTCGAGCTTGCGGCCATAGGCGCGATAGGTGCCGTACGCGACGGAGATCTCGCCCTTGGTGTCGAGCGCCGTCTTGCCCGAACCGGTAACGGTGACCTTGCCGACGAGTTTCGCGTCGATGCCGCGTCCCTGGACGAGAAAGTCGCGCCCGATGTCGACCGTCATGTCGACCTCGGGCCGGTACGTGCTGCCCGGGGGCCTCGCCTCCGCAGGGGTGTCCTTGCTGCCCACCACGACGTCGTCGCCGAGACTCGGCGGCAACTGGTCGGGCAGATTCACGCGGCCGCGGTCGATGTTCACCGACCCGGACAGCCGGAGGTGCGTGCCGCTCAGCGCGACCTTCCCGCTGCCGCTCGCGATGAGGAGCAGGTCCGGATGCTGGATGGCAGCGAGATGGCTGGCCGACCACTCGAGGTCGCCCCCCGGCTTGTCACCCGCGAGGTCGAGGCGGCCCTTCGCTTCGAGGCGACCGTCTCCGCCGAGGATGTGAAAGGACTTCAGCACGATGGCGCTGTCCTGGAAACGCGCGTCGAGCGTGCCGTCGTGCAGGATCACGCCGTTCTCGATCCGCTCCAGGCCGAGGCCGGCCGCAGCCAGCGTGCCGTCGAGCCGGGGATCCGCCACCGTGCCCCTTGCCTCCAGCTTCAGGTCGACGCTGCCGGTTGCCGAGAACGACGTACCCACGAGCGCCGAGAGCGGTGCCAGCGTGTCGACGTGTGCGCTCGCATGCACGTCGATCGGCGATGTGCCCGCGATGCCCCACGCGTCTCCGTGCCGGCTGAGCGGTACGTTGCCGTGGGCATCGAGCGTGACGGCCTCCCCGCGAAGCGTGAGCACACCGTTCAGCGCATCGCCGCGCGACTGAACGGCGAGCTTCGCTGTCGAGAGTCCGAGCGGGTAGGACGCTCCGTCCGACACGATCGTGACATCCCCCTGCTCGCGGGCCACGTCGACCTTGCCGTCAATCGTGTCGCCGGCGCGCACGGACCATCGGCCTCCGACACGGAGGGTCGATTCGATGCGCCGGGCACCGTGCATCGGCGGGAGCAGGGCCGCGAGCGGCATGCCCTTCAAGGAGCCCGACGACTCGAGCACGCCGCCGAGGTAGCGCGCTTCCTCCAGCACGATCCGGCCCCCGGCCACTTCGGCCGTCGTGCGCCCCAGGACGAGATGCCCGCTTCCGACCTGGACGGACACGGGCTGTTCGAGGCGCGCGGAGAGAGGCCCCGTGTTCACGAGGCGTTCGAGCACGCCCGACCAGAGTCTCTCTTTCGGGGCGTAGCCACCCGTCGCTTCTGCCTGGACGTCGAGCTTCGGACCCTTCAGGGCGAGCGTGATGTCGTGTCGAGACAGTCGACCGTCCGCCTTCACCTCGACGGAATCGAGCGTGGTACCGGTGCGAGACACCTGCTGCAGGCGGCTTTCGAGGGAAAGCGTCGGATCCGCGACCCGCGCGATCCGGACCGACCCGGTCCACCGCTTCACCCGGAAGCTGCCGTAACGCAGCTGCCGGCCGTTCCACGTCACGTCACCGTTCGGCTGTTCCAGCGTACCCGAGACGTGACCGGTCGCGCGGAGGGCACCTTCCGCACCGAGGTGCAGCTGACGGAGTTCGGGCGCCCGCACGCGAAACCGCAACGTGTCGCCCGGCTGTCCGAACGCGCCGTTCAGTGCGAGGCGGTTGCTGCCCAGTGCCAGCTTCACGGCCGCGTCGCGAATGCGGCCGGCAGCAACCGTGAGGCGTCCCTGCCCGCTCAGCGGCTGACCGTCGAACCTGCTGTCGGCCAGGACGTAGCGCACGGTGGCCTCCCAGTCCGGACGCACGTGGCCTTCGGCGCCGAACGTCCCGTCGATGCGGGCCTGCGGGAAGTCCCCGAACTGCGCGGGATCGAACGCGTGCAGCGCGCCGTCGAAGGAGAAGGCGAGCCGGTCGTCGACGGTGACGTGCCCGCTGCCCGAGAGCTCCGCGTGGCCGGCCCGGGCCGTGAGCCGGTCGACCGTGAGTTCTCCGCCGGCAAGTCCTGCCAGCGCCTGTACGCGCATGTCCTGCTCGCGCAGATCCACGGAGAACGTCTGTCGTGCCGACTGCAGTGCGGCCGTCACGTCGCCACGCAGGTGCGTCTGCCGCAAGGCTCCGTGGAGCCCCCTCAGGTCGAGGTCGTCCGTGTGCAGGCTGACGGTTGCCTTCCCGCCCTCGACAGACGCGTGACCCGTTGCCGTACCGGCCTTGCCGAGAGACATCCTCGCGTTCTCGAGCACGACGTGTCCCGGCGCGAGGGTCGCGCGGGCGTCGATCGACCGGACGGGAAGCCGTCCCGAGTCGACGGGTCCGTCGATCGCGTTGCGAACGGCCACCGTGCCGGTGAGGTTCGAGCCCTTCGCGGCACCGTCGAAGCTGACCGAGAGCTTCGTGCGCGGGCTCGACGGGAACCACTCGTGCACGTCCAGTCCGTCGGCATCCACCGTCAACGCAGGCAGCCGGTCGTGCCTGAATGGCGCGACGGTCGCGTGCGCGACCACGGGCAGCCCCCTCACCGTCGCGCGCACCGCGACGGCCAGGTTCGCGAGCGGACCGGACAGCGTCCCGTCGCCAGCGACCGGCCAATCCGGTGCGGCGGAACCCTGCACGTGCACACTCGCATCGACGGGAAACGGTGCACGTGCACCCACGCGCACGCGGGCACGTATCTCGCCCCACTGCGTGTGCAGCCTGCCCAGGGTCAGCTCGTGATCGCGCGTGCCGCCACGGTAGGTGGCGGTGATGTCCCGGAGCGCGACGTCCCGGTCGCCCGTGCGGACGACCAGGTGTCCGACGTCCAGCGCTGCCACGCGCACCGGGATCGGCAGTGCAAGGGAATCCGGCAGGGCGGGCGGCGCCGACGACGCGCTGCGGGAAACGATCGTGAGCGAGCCGATCCGCAGCCGTTGCACGTCCACTTCGCGGCGGGCAAGGTGTGTGAGGCTCCAGGCAAGTTCGAGCCGTGTCGCCTCGAACCGCACGTCGGCGCCGGTGCACGTGATGCGCCGGATCCGGATCGGTGAGACGAGCGTTCCTGTAACGCCCTCGACGTCCGCGCTGCACGGCAGTTTCGCCACGGCACGTGCGAGCCCCCAGCGAAGCACCCGTTCGCTGTGGGCGCCCCAGTAGAGCACGCCCGCGACCACGGCGAGGAGCACCGCGACCGACAGCGCGATCCGCATTGCCACGCGACGCGGGCTCACTGGAACACCATGCCTGCACTGAAGTGCAGGCGCCACTCGTTGAGGTCACGTGCCCGTGCCACGTCGAAGTTGAGCGCACCGATGGGGCTGCTCCATCGCAGACCCACCCCGTAGCCGACGGCGGCCTGGAAGCCCTTCACCTTGTCCGCGGCGTTGCCCGCGTCGACGAAGACGGCGGCTCCCCACTGCGGCTTGATCCACTGCACGTACTCGACGCTCGCGACGCCGAGATAGCGTCCGCCGACGACGGAGCCGTTCTCGACGACGCCGAGGCTCTGGTACGCGTATCCCCGGACCGTCGTGTCGCCACCGGTCCGGTAAAGGTACGCCGAAGGGATGTTGTCCTTGCTGTTCGCGAAGACGGCGCCGAGTTCTCCGCGCAGGATGATCGTCGCGAACTTGCGCAGCGACAGCAGATAGCTCGCGTGCGTTTCCATGCGCGCGAAGCTGCGGTCCGTGAGCAGGGTGTGGTCCGCCAGGCCGAGTTCGAGCGAGAGAAAGTAGCCATTGCGCGGCACGAGGATGTCGTCGAGCTTGTTCCACCGCCACGTCTGCGAGAAGTAGAGCGCCTTGCGGTCGTCGCCTGTGCCGTCTCCGAGCGCAATGCTCTCCGTCAGGAACTGCACCGCCTGCCGCGATTCGCGTTTCTCGACCGTGAAGCCGCGAGCGCCCGTCACGCTCCAGTTCGTGAGCTGCTCGCCCTGGATGTCCTGAAAGTTGTAGCGTCCCTCCAGACCGTAGACGTGTCCGCTCGCGTTCGTGGGCAACGTGAGGCCGCCGACGGCTTCCTGGCTGAGACGATCGACCTTGACCGATCCGGAAAGCTGCAGCGCCCGATCGAGCGTGTTCTTGTCCGTGTACCGGGCCTGTGCGCGAGGTCCCCGGTCGGTGCTGAAGCCGACGCCGAGGTCGACCTTGCGTGCGGCGCCTTCCACGATCTTCACGCGCACCGGCGTGGCATCCGCGTGTGCGGGGTCGTCGTCCGCGACGACCACCGCGCTCGCGAAGTAGCCCGACGCGAGCAGCCGGCGCTGGAAGCGAAGCAGGAGTTTCTCGTCGTAGACCGAACCCGGGTGGATCGGATCGAGGTTTTCCACGATGCTCGACGGATACCGGCTGAGGCCGGTGACGTCGAGCGGACCGAAGCGGAACACCGGTCCGCTGTCGATCACCAGAGTGATCCGGGCGGAACGGGAATCCGGGTCGATGTGTGCTTCGCTCGTCGCGATGCGTGCCGACGCGTATTTCACCTGCCGGACCGCGTCGAGTACGCCCTGTTTCGTCGAGTCCCAGTCGGCCTGCCTGAAGACGTCGCCCTTCGCGAGCCGGAACTCCGTGCGGGCCGCCTGCACGCGGGACGCTTGCTCGGGGTCTTCCGTTATCGGACCGGTGACGTTGAAGTCGATGCTGCTCACCCTGGTCGGCTCGCCCGGGACGACCTTGATCCTGACGACCCTGCGCCCGCCGGTGTCGTCCAGCGTCGCCGACACGTCCGGCGAGAAGTACCCCTCGGTGGCGAGCACGGTACGCACCTGTGCCGGCGCGGTCTTGTACAACTGCCGAAGCTGCGTCTCGTTGATTCCGCCGCGCGCGCTCCAGCGCTCGATGTCGAGCTGCGACTGCAGCGCCGACCGAATCGCAGGCGGCGCGTCGATGCGCACCTCGAAGGGCGTTTCCGCGGCCCGGCTCGCCGCCGGCACGAGGGCTGCCGCGAGCAGCAGCGACGACAACCAGGGGGCGAGAAGCCGTGCACGAGCCGGAGCGCGCACGGCACGGGCGGGAGAGGGTGGGGCTGACGACTGCACGATGACGCGTTTCTGTTCTTGGTGGACTGTTGTCTTTTCGGGGTTTGCGGTGTGCCTGCTTCGGGCCGGGCGTGGTGTCTCGCGCCGGGCGCTCGTGCACCCGGGAGAAGGACGATGGCCGTGGCCGCGAAGTCACGAACCGGCGCGACCGGTCCGGGGCGCTGAAAGTTTGTCTCGAGCGGGCCCGGCGGGTTCCGGCGGGCTTCCCGATGGCCCTGGCCGGGCGCGATTTTCTCATGGCGCCCGGGCGGTCTACCCTGCGCCAGAACGATGTTCTGGGTACGGCCCCGTCAGCGGGCGATCGTTTTGCGAATTATTCGATCGGCCGGCGTTTTGTTCAGGTTGTAGAAAGGTGTTGCGAATAGATTCCGCGGCGGCCTGGCATGGGCCGGGCCAATTCACTCTTTTTACGGGAGATTTTCATGCGTTCGACAAACCTTCTGGCTGCGCTCGTGGCCGGCGTGTTCGCGTTCGGTATCGGCATGGCGCAGGCTGCCGACGAGGCTGCTGCCTCCGACGGCGCCGCTGCCCCGGCCGCCGAAGCCGCGCCTGCCCCGGACAAGCCGGCAAAACATAAGAAGAAAATGCACCACCGCCATCACCGCAAGGCGAAGGCCGCGGCAGAGAAGCCCGCTGACCAGCCCGCAGACGCACCCGCCGCATCGGAAGACAAGTAAGCGCGACACCTCGCAGGCCGGCGCACCAGCGGCCGGTCTGCGATCCGTCGCAAAGGGCCCCCGGCCTGTCACAGGTGTCACGTGACGGGCGGGGGCCCTTCACTCTGGGTGCATCGGGGGGCCTCCGGGCCCCGGCCATCGGTGGCAGACCGTTGAGGCCTGGCCTCCCGACCCGGGACGGATTCGGCATGTGGACGGGATCACGAGGATTCCACGACCAGATCGTTCGTGACGGACTTCACGCCATCGGTTGCGCTTGCGATCTTGCCGGCACGTTCCTTGGCGTCGTCCGTCTTCACCTTGCCGGCGAGTTCGACGGCGCCGTCGTGCGTCGTGACGTCGATCTTCAGCACGCTCAGGTCGGGATCCTTCAGGAACGATGCCTGGATCGACGCGGTGATCGAGGAATCCGAGATCGAATCGGACATGCGGGACGCGGATTCCTTTGCCGCATCACGAATCTTGTCGGTTTCCTGGTCGAGCTTGTCGCCGGCCTCGTTGACGGCCTGTTTCGTCGATTCGATCGTGCTGTCCAGTTTCTGTCCGACCGTCTTGGAGTCCTGCTCCTGGCTCTGACAGCCGAACAGGACGCCCGCCGCGAGGAGAGCGGTCGCGATCGTCGTGAATCGGACATGGTTCTGAGTGTTCATGGCTACCTCCTGGGTTGGCCGGCCAGGCGTCCGACTGTTGTGCCGAACGCGTCGACTGGCGAAAGGTTCGAGTAACGGTCCGGCAGGCTTCCAGCCGGTGCACGCTCCCGCATTCCCGGAGCGGGAAGGGTGGGGCGTGGGCCGTCGTGGAAGGCGGACCATGATGGCAGGCGTCTGTGTGGGTCAGCGCTGGACTTCGATGTCGTTCTCGACGGAGTCCACGCCGTCGACATCCCGCGCGATCTCTTCTGCGCGGGCCCGCTGTTCCGCGGATTGCGCAAGTCCGCTCAACTGCACGTCACCTTCCTGTGTTTCCACACGGATGCCGGCAGCCGAGAGCGAGGCGTCGCTCGCGTATCGGGCCCTGATCTCGGTCGTGATCGCGACATCTTCGGCGGAACCGCCGGAAGACTGCCGCTCTGGTATGACCGCGCATCCTGCCTCGAGTGCCGTCGCGGCAATGATCAGGGAAGCACACCAGGCCGACGTGGTTCGGCTCACGGTGCTTCCTCCGCCCGATACGTCGTGGTCATGCGCGTCGACCCTGCGTGATCGTGAGCGGGGACTGCTCCGGGACGGCTGCCGCTGCGGACCACCTGGTCCAGCGCGGATTTCACGGCCAGTCCCTGCGCGAGCAGCGAGAGCGCACCGGCCACGCGCCTGACTCCCGACCTGCCACCCATGTCGGTCAGAATCACGCCCACGCTGATGCCGCCTGCGATCCACCACCGATACTTCGCGAGCCATGTCATGGTGCGAACGGGTTGTGAATCCGCGACGGCGTGGACGCTTCGGCTGACCTGTCCCAGAGCGGCGATGACGCGGACGCGCGACTGTTCGAACGCTTCGTCGGACAGCGGTGGGCCGACGTGCGGGGACGTCGATCGGCCGCTCATCGGGGATCTCCGAGCAGCGTGCGGGCAGCAGCCAGGTCCGCTTCCATCTCCGAACGCAGACGCGTGGGGCGCCCCGTGGAGCGCAGGCCGATGAGACCGAGCACCACGGACACCGCCAGCGCGGCCCCCGGAATCGCCCAGACGGACGGATGCTGCAGGGGGCCGTTCTCGACGGACAGGACCGACAGCACCATGAACCCCGCAAGTGATGTCTGCAGGAGGAGAAACGCGCCGATGAGACAGAGCGCCCGGCGCATCACCTGCGCACGCATGTCGACGATCGACTGGTCGATGAGCGCGGCGTAGTTGCCGGCGTGCTCGACGAGCGCGCTCGCGAGCGCGCGGATCGAAGGCATCACGTTTTCCATGGTGTTCTCCCGTGCTTCTTTCCGGAGTTGCCGTGCCGCGAACAGTCCGTGGTCGATCGTTCTCAGCGCCGGGCTATGAAAGCGCCGAGTGCGACACCGAGCAGGGCTGCCACGGTCACGGACTGGACGGGACGGTCACGCACCACTTCGCGCGCGCGTTCGGCGCCCTCGTGCAGACGCGTCCGGGCTGCATCGCTCACTTCCTCGAATTCCGAGCCGAGATCCTTCGCCGTGGAGCGAACGGAGTCGACGAGTTCACGCATCTCTTCCGTGGCCTGCGGACCGACCCGGGAGACGATCTGCTGCACGTCATTGACCATCTGCGCGATGGCGGCACGGGTTTCTTCGGTGACTTCCGTCACGTTGTCTGCCACGCGATCCGCCTTCGAGGCCGCACGTTCGAGGCCGTTGGTCGAATGGGTGAAAGAAGAATCCGTCTTCTTGAGCAGCGTGGGATGGGACATTTGAAACCTCCTTGGTTGAATGTGTTGACTGAGACTGAGACGTCCGCGCAGGCGGAAGGAGCGTGCGTGCCGAGGGCCGATACGGGACCGCGGCACGCGGATGGCTCCCGGGCTAGACACGCCCCCGCATGAGATCGGCGATGAAGGCGATGCCTGCGAGAATGATGAACACGAAGAACAGAACCTTGCCGATCTCTACGGCGCCGGCGGCGATGCCGCCGAAGCCGAACAACGCGGCGATGAGCGCTATGACGAAAAACGCAATCGCGTACTGAAGCATCTCTCACCTCCTGTTATCTGCAGGCTGCTTCGCGAATCGTCGCGAATGAGCTGGGATCAAGTGTGACGTGAGAGGCGCGGCTGCACAGTAGGCACGCTGCCGCCAGGCGTGTCGGCACGCGCCGAAGGGCCGTGTCGGACTGGTCCGACGTCCCGCCGACGGACGGTCGCGGACGCCAGGCGGCGCGAGGCTCCGGCAGGTTTCGGGAACGAACGATTCAGGTACGCGGGATCCTGGCCTGCACGAGCGTGCCGCTGCCGGGGCGGCTCGACACGCGCAGGGTTCCGCCGACGCCCTGCATGCGTACGCGCATGCCGGCCAGGCCGTGCGAACCGATGCGTTCGCTCGAAGGCACGTCGAAGCCCTTGCCGTTGTCGCGGATCGAAAGCGTGACCTCGTCGGGTTCGCTCGCCAGCGTCACGCGGACCTCGGTTGCCTCGGAGTACTTCTGGATGTTCGTGAGCGCTTCCTGGGCGAGACGATAGAGGGCGAGTCCCGCCTCGTCGTCGATCTCCACGTCATCAACGTGCACGAACGCATCGATGTCCGTGTGCTCGCAGAATTCCTCCACCATCGCGCGCAGGGCGGCGGCCGGACCGAGGTGCTCGAGCGCCGAGGGGTGCAGGTTCTCGATGATGCGGCGTTTCAGCGAGATCACGGAGCTGAGCGTTTCCGTGAGCTGGCCCAGCTTGTCGTGGACCGCAGGGGGAGCCTCCTTCAGCTGGGATCGCAGTGCGGAGATGTCGAGTTTTGCAGCGGTCAGCAGCGACCCGAGTTCGTCGTGCAGCTCGCGTGCGATGTGACGGCGTTCCTGCTCGCGCACGTCCTGCAGGTTGGCGGCGAGCTCGCCGAGCTCGCGCGTGCGTCTCTGTACTTCCTCGTCGAGCCGCGCGCGCTCGCGTTCCGCCGATGCCGCGAACTCCGCCTCGCGCCTGGCGAGCGATCCATAGAACCGCAGGTAGAAGAAGAATGTGAACAGACTCAGCGCACAGGTGATCGCGAGCCCCACGCGCATGCTCGCGGCCATCTGGCTCCAGCGTTCCCGGACGCGTTTGGTTCGTGCCTGCTGATAGTCCATGAGCTCGCCCAGTGCGTCGCGCACTTCGTCCATCTTCAGTCTTCCGAGGTGCGTGCTCAGGACCGCGCTGCTCGCCGAAAAGGCGCCCTGCGTGCGCAGCCGTATCGTGAGCTCGAGCTCGGTCATCTTCGCCTGCACGGCCCGATTGATCTGCGCGAGGAGTTCCAGTGCGCGCTCGTCCTTCGCGTACGTGTGCCGCAACCTCTCGATCTGCCCGGGAATCTCCTTCGCGGCCTCGTCGTAGGGTTCGAGGTAGGTCTTGTCGCCGGTCAGCAGGAATCCGCGCTGTCCGGTTTCCGCGTCCACGACGTTCTTGAGCAGGGACTGGAGACGGCGCGAAGTGTCTTCCTGCAGCGAGACGGTCTGCGACTCGAGCGTGATCCGGTGGTAGCCCACTTCGGAGACGGCGAGCACGGCGAGCGTGACGATGACCGACACCAGCGGTCCGAGGAATCGGTAATCCGGGTGGCGGCCGCTCCATCGCGACCGTCTCCTGACCTGCGGCGAAGCGTCTCGTCGTTCGGAATCCGGGACTGGTTCCGTCTGTGTCGTCGGCATGGGGCTGGTATCCGGTCGGCTCGCGCCGACCGGGCGCGGGCTGTTTCAGTGTCTGGGGCGCCGCGGCCTGTCCGGCGCAGCTCGGCTGCACCCGGGGCCTCGCGGCGACGAGTCCAATGGTAAGGGAAAGCTCCCGTCATCCCTGTCTGACCGGGACGACAGCGCGGGTAGGACGACGCCTACACGTCGGGCAGGGCTTGTCCGGTTTGCGCAACTGCCGCGGGTCAATACGATGGAGCCGATACCCGAAAGGCACGGGCACGCGGTGTCCTGCCTTTCGCGGTGAATCCTTCTCACCGCGCACCTGCCTCGAAGGAGGTGCCGCCAGCAAAGGAGACAGTACATGAATGCCAGAATTGCCACCGAACGAGCCACCAGCGAACGAACGCAGGGTAGCTCCCGACCGCCTCTTTTTTCCGTGTCGGACGTCCGGGACCGCGCGCGCCGCTCCGTGAACGAGGGCGCCGTGACGACCAGTTACGGAGCCGATCGCGAGGCCGTCATCGCGATGCTGAACGGCGCTCTCGCGACGGAGCTGGTGTGCGTGATGCGCTACAGGGCGCACTATTTCCTCGCGACCGGCCTGAACTCGGAATCGGTGAAGGACGAATTCCTTCAGCACGCCAACGAGGAACTCGCCCACGCCGACCGGATTGCCGAGCGCATCATCCAGCTCGGGGGCGAGCCTGATTTCTCGCCGAAGGGGCTCGACGGCCGGGCACACGCGGAATATGTCGTGGGCCGGAACCTCGAGGACATGATCAAGGAAGACCTCGTCGCGGAACGGATCGCCGTGGAGACATACACGGAGATGATCCGGTATCTTGGCGACAAGGATCCGACCACGCGCAGGATGCTCGAGGACGTTCTCGCACAGGAAGAGGAGCACGCCGACGAGTTGTCGGACCTCATCGGCTGAGACTCCCGGGCCGGATGAACGATTCCCTTGGACTTCGGGTGAACGATGACGATAAGAGTGGCAATCGCGGACGATCACAAGATCGTCCGCCGGGGACTGGTGCAGGTCATCTCCGCGGAGGGCGACATGGATGTCGTCGCCGAGGTGGAGAGTGGTCAGCAGGCGGTCGAACTCGCGCGTCGGGAAGCATTCGATGTCCTGCTCCTCGACATCTCCATGCCTGGTCAGAACGGCGTGGACACGCTTCGGACCATCCGGCTCACGCAGGCCGAGGTGCCAATCCTCGTGCTGAGCGGATTCTCCGAGGAGCAATACGCGATGAACATGCTCCGCCTCGGGGCAAACGGCTATCTGTGCAAGGACTGCGAGCCCGAGGAACTCCTGCTGGCGATCCGCACCGTTGCCCGGGGGCGCCGTTACATCACCTCGACGGTCGGCGAGCTGCTCGCGACGGGCCTGGGGTCCGACACGAATGGACCGCCCCACGAATCCCTGTCCGATCGCGAGCTTCAGGTGTTCCTGAGGCTCGCGGGGGGCGAGACCGTGAGCGACATCGCGCAGACCCTCTGCATCAGCGTGAAGACGGTGAGCACCTATCGCAGCCGCGTGCTCGAGAAGCTCAACCTGAAGACCAACAGCGACCTGACGTACTACGCAATGAAGTCGAACCTGTTGTCGTGAAACGGGAAGAGGCCGCCGGCCCGATCAGTTCCGGACGGCGGTTGCGCGTGCCTCGATGAAGGCGAGGAATTCGTCTATGTCGGAGGACTTGTCGAAGAATGCGTCGGCACCGAGGGCGAGGCAGCGCTTCCCCAGCTCGGTGTAGCCGTAGTTCGTGAGAACGACTTTCGCTTTGCTCGAGAACTCCGGCGTGCGCAGTTTCTCCAGCACGTGGATGCCCGAGCCGTCCTTGATCTTGAGATCCACCACCACTGCATCCCATTCCTCGGACCGCAGCCAGTCCAGCGCCCCGGGTTCGGAGTCGGCATAGCCGACGACCACCACCCCCTGGAGTCCGTTCATCAGTTCGATGACGCGATCCCGGATTCTCGGAGAATCCTCGATGAGAAAACACTTGAGCTTCGAGTCCACGGGCAGGAGTCTATGCCGGCCGTGATTCGAGGGGTGTCAGCGGATGGCGACTGTCCTGTAGGACGATTCCTACGCCGCGCCGTTCACTTCCTGAGCCGGCTGCCGGCGGGCACGCGTGCGAGCAGGTATTCCATCTGGTCGGCGAGGATGTAGCGGTTCGCGAGAATGAAGTCTTCCCAGCGGGACGGCACGTACGGGAGGTAGAGCAGGCGCATGCCGGCTTCCTCGGGCGTGCGATTCGCCTTGCGGGTGTTGCACGACCGGCAGGCTGTCACGAGGTTCGTCCAGGTGTCCTGTCCGCCGCGCGAGACGGGCACGACGTGCTCGCGCGAGAGTTCGTGCGTGCGGAAGCGGCCGCCGCAGTAGGCACAGACGCGCCGGTCACGTGCGAACAGCTTCAGGTTCGTGAGGGCCGGGACGCGGTCGAAAGCGTCGGCCACGAATTCGGACCCGCGCACGGCGATGATGTTGTCGACCGAGATGAGCGATCGGGTGCCGTTGCGTTGCCATCCGCCGTGGAAGAGGATGGGCTGGTTTCCGATGCCGTAGGCAACCAGGGACTTGGCGTAGTACGTCACGGCCGTCTCGGCGCTTACCCACTTGCGCGGGGCGCCTGCGAGATCCAGTGCGAGCACTTGCCTGACCACCTGTCTGCCTCCATTCCCGACCACCACACACTCGGGGAACCCGGCGGTTGGGCCGGGAACCGGGCTGTTCCCCGCGGGCGAGAACCGGCCCTTCCGGGGAATGCGCGATCTTACGCCCAAAATCCGCGAAATTTCACCATCGTGCGGCGCGATGCCGCCATCATCCTGCCTCGAAGCGCTGCTGCGGGCTAGCAACCGTCTCCGGCTCTGTTCATAATCCCGGCCATGCTCAAGGCGACCCCTACAGTACAGATCGACAACGACCGGGTACGGGTGACGGAATGGCGTTTTCCGCCCGGAGCTGCCACCGGGCATCACCGCCACGAGATGGACTATGTCGTGGTGCCTCTGACGAGCGGCACGCTGCGCATCGCGGATTCGGACGGAACCGTGCGGGAGGTGGCGCTCGAGGCCGGTGGGTCGTACGCACGGCCGGCAGGTGTCGAGCACGACGTCATCAACGCGAACGCCTTCGAATTCGCGTTCGTCGAGATCGAGTTGAAGCGTTGAGCATTCGCGTTCCCGTGGAACCGCGGTCATGAGCGTCGTCGCCGTGTTCAACCAGAAGGGCGGCGTCGGCAAGACCACGACCACGTTCAATCTGGCGGCGGGGCTCGCGCGTGACGAGCGGCCTCCGATCGCGATCGACCTGGATCCGCAAGGCCACCTGACCCTCGCATGCGGCTTCCGCAACGTGCCCGGACCGGAGAGCGTTTTCGCGTTCTTCCAGCAGGGCCTGCCACTTCCTGCACTCGTGCGGGAGGCGCCGCGAGGCGTGCAGCTCGTGCCGGCCGCGCTCGATCTCTCCAAGGTCGACGCCCTGTACGGTGCGGATGTGAGCATGACCCGCCGGCTGCGGGGCGGGTTCGAGCAGGCGGGCTGGCTGACCGGCCCCAACGTGCTGATCGACTGCTGTCCCATGCTCGGCGTGCTCACGCTCAATGCATTGATGGCTGCCGACCACATCCTCATTCCGGTCGCCGCGGACTACCTTTCCCTGCAAGGCGTTCACCGGATCAATGCCGCGCTCGACGTCCTCGAACGCAAGGGGACGCGGAAATTCCAGCGACGTGTCGTGGTCACACGCTACGATGCCCGGCGAAAGCTCTCGTTCCGGATCTTCCGTGAGCTGCAGACGTCCTTTCCCGGCATCGTGTGCGAGACCCGCGTGCACGAGACGGTCTCCCTCGCGGAGAGTCCCATGCACGGCAAGGACATCTTCGCGTTCGCGCCGTCGAGCCAGGGCGCTGCCGACTACCGGCAACTTCTCCAGGAACTGGACGCCGACGGATTCCTGGCCGCCTGACGGGCTAGAATCGACCGGTACGCTGTCCGGTGCAGCCGTCCCCGCGGGTTCGTGGGCGGCCCCCGATCAATGGAGACGTCATCATGTCCCGATTTCCATCCTCTTTCCGCCGGATCGCTCTGGCTGCCCTGCTCTGCTTCCCGCTCCTGTCCGTGGCCAACATGGGCTCGGACACCGCCGACACGACGGACGATCCGAACATGACGGACGGCAGGGCGGCCATCGAGGCGCAGGACTGGGCGAGGGCGGTCGATCTCATGAAGAAGGCGATCGCCGCCAATCCCGACAATGCGGATGCGCACAACTGGCTCGGTTTCGCGTACCGCAAGCTGGGCCGGTTCGACGAATCCTTCGCGCAATACGACGAGGCACTCCGACTGAATCCCGACCACAAGGCCGCGCGCGAGTATCTCGGCGAGGCCTATCTCATGACGGGTCAGCTCGCGAAGGCCGAGGCACAGCTCGCGGAGCTCAGGCGCCTGTGCACCCCGATCCCCTGCGAGGAGCACAAGGATCTCGCACGCGCGATCGACGAGTACCGGAAGACGCATCCGTGACGGCGCAGTCCGGCATCCGCGCGGTCATCTGGGACTTCGGGGGCGTCTTCACCTCGAGTCCGTTCGACGCGTTCCGCCGTTACGAAACCACCCACGGACTGCCGGAAGGCTTCCTGCGGCATGTGAACACGCAGAGTCCGGACACCAATGCGTGGGCCAGGCTGGAGCGCGCGGAGATCACGGCCGCCGAGTTCGATGCTGCGTTCGCGGAGGAGTCGGCCGCCCTCGGTCATCGTGTGCCGGGCGCCGACGTCGTGCGGCTGCTCTTCGGCGAGGTGCGGCCCGTCATGGTCGAGGCGCTCCGTCGCTGTCGTCGTGTCCTGCGGACGGCCTGCATCACGAACAATTTCGGCGATCTCGGCCCCGAAATCGTGTCGGAAGCGCGCGCGCGCGCCTGGCGCGAGATCGCGGAGCTCTTCGAGTTCGTGCTCGAATCCAGCAAGGTCGGCGTGCGGAAGCCGGAGCCCGCCATCTATCTCATGGCGTGCGAGCGTCTCGGGGTTGCACCCGAGGAGGCCGTTTTCGTCGACGATCTCGGCATCAACCTCAAGCCCGCACGCGCGCTCGGGATGAAGACGGTCAAGGTCGGGAGTCCGGAGCAGGCACTGCGCGAGCTCGAAGCGCTGGCCGGGTTCGCACTCTCCTGACGTTTCGCGCCCGGGGTATCTACGGCTGGCCCGTGTCGTCTCCGGACAGCGGGGAAGGCACGGCGTCACGGACGACGCGTGGCTTGCGCCCGGCGTTCCGGAACACGCGGTCGAAAACCGGCCGTGGCAGCGCACGGAGCAGGGTGGCCGCGACGGCCATGCGACGCGGGATGACGACGAAGGATTTTCGCCGGTCGATCGCACGCACCATCCGTTCGGCTGCCGTGTCCGCGTCGATCCGGAAAGGCATGGGATACGGGTTGGCGGCCGTCATCCGGGTGGCGACGTACCCCGGGCAGATGGTCACGACGTGAACGCCGCTGCCGGCCAGTTCGACACGAAGGCTTTCCAGATAGGTGATCGCCGCCGCCTTGGACGCGCAGTACGCGCCCGCGCCGGGCAGGCCGCGGAACCCTGCGACGCTGGCAATGCCGACGATCGTGCCGCGCCCCGCCTGACGCATCGGCCCGACGAAAGGCTGCAGGGTCTGCACCATGCCGATCACGTTCACGTCGAGGATCCAGCGCCACGTCGCGATGTCCTCCGGAAACTCGGTGATCGTCCCCGCGCTCACGCCCGCGTTTGCGATGACGACGTCCGGTGGTCCCGTGCGTTCCAGGAAATCGGCGGCTGCGGCCGCGAGGGCCGGCCCGTCCCGCACGTCGACGGCGTACGTGCTGCAGGGTACCGCACAGGATTCAGCGACCTCGGCGAGCGCCGCTTCCCGTCGGGCCACCAGGCCGAGCCGCCATCCGCGTGCGGCGTAGCGGCGGGCCAGGGCGGCACCGATGCCGTCGGACGCGCCCGTGATGAACGCGGTGCCGGGAGGCGTCATGGGCATGGAGCCTTGCACGTGCGTGGCAAGGTGGAAGGAGAAGGGCCGGCTATCGCCGGCCCCCGGGAAGGCGAGGCGTCGCGAACGCGGGACTACTTGCCCGAGGACTTCCGCGCCTTGGCGATCAGTTCGTTGATGATCTCCTGTACGCGACCGTAGTCGGGCTCGCCGTTCGGGCCGATGGCGTGGCTCGGACCCGTGAGGTAGCGACCGGCGACGGCGATCGTCGGCGTACCCATGATCCGGTAGGCCTTCGTGAGCTGTTCCGCGTGCCGCACGTTGTTGTCCACGCCGAACGAGTTGTACGCGGCCCAGAACTTCTGCGCGTCGATCCCGGGCTGCTGGGCGACCCATTTCTTGAGGACCTCGGGATCCCAGAGCTTCAGGTGCTTCTCGTGGATGCCTTCGTAGATCTTGTCGTGGTACTTGTCCACGAGACCGAGCGCTTCCAGGGTGTAGTAGAGCTTCGCCTGGGGAATGCGCGACGCGTCCCAGACCGTCGGGACGAAGCGGAACTCCACGTCCTTGGGTTTCTTCGCGACCCATGCCTGCATCGCGGGCTCGAAGTCGTAGCAGTGGCTGCAGCCGTACTGGAAGAATTCGAGCACCTCGATCTTCCCCGGTGTCTCGGGAGGCTGGGGCTGGGGCAGGGGCTTGTAATCCTTCGGTGCGCTGACGTCCGCCGACGCGATTCCGGTCGAGAGCGCCAGGCAGAGGGAAGCCAGGAATGTCGCGAATCGTTTCATTTCACCTCCAGTGGTCGATGGGCCATCCCCGCCCCGTTCGCGGCATCGCACGGGCCGAAGCCCGGGTCGCCACCGCTCGTTCTGCGGGGAACGTGGCCCGAAAAGCCGTCGTTCGTCTCGTGCACGTCCGCCCGGGACGCGTGACCGCGGGGACCCGGCCGACGGGTCGCGGTCGCCGCGTGGGTCACGGAGCGCGCTTTTCCTGTACTTTCAGCAGGGTCGCACTCATCTGGTTCTCCTTCAGCCGCGATCGTGCGACGCTCACCTCGTCAACGCTCTGGAACGGTCCCAGGCGGACACGATGCCACGTCTTGCCGTCCTCGAATTCCGCGGTCTGGATCTTGGCCTCTATGCCGGCCAGCGCGAGCCGCGCCTTCAGGTTGTCGGCTTCGGCGGCGTTCTGGAACGCCCCCACCTGGAGGTAGTAGGCGTCATGGCCCTTTCCGTCGCCGGGTTTCTCGTTGCGCAGGTCACGGTCGCGCACCGGCTCTTCCTTGCCGGCGAGGATGCCGTAGAACTCGAACCTGGGCTTGTCATCGGACGTCGTGGTGACGGCCGGAGCGTCCGCGGCGGGGGCCGAGGTCTTCGGTGACTTCGCGGCGGGATGATCGGCCGGCGCGCGGGATTCCGCGTTGGGTGGAAGGGGTTTCGCGACGTCCCGAAGCCGGAAGGGCGCAGGGATGTTGAAGAGATAGATCGCCACGGCGAGCGCGATCGCGAGTCCGACTATCAGTCCGATCGCGACGCCGATGACCATGGTGCTGCCGGACCGGCCAGACCGGCCGCGGGAGCGTTTCTGGGGGGTCTTGTAATCCCTGCTCGCCATGGGCTACATCTTGTCCGGCGCACTCACCCCGAGCAGTGCGAGGCCGTTGCGCAGTACCTGCCGCACCGCGCTCGCCAGCGCGAGACGTGCGTGTTTCACGTCTTCTTCGGGCACGAGGATGTGTGTCGCGTTGTAATAACTGTGGAAATCGGCCGCGACCTCGCGCAGGTAGAACGCGAGCGTGTGCGGGGCAAGCTCCCGCGCGGCGAGTTCCACGGCGTCGGGGAAGTCGATCAGGCGCTGCATGAGCTGCAGTTCCTGCGCCGCCGTGAGCGGCCCGAGGTCGGCGGTCGGCAGTTCGGCAGCATTGCCTCCCCACTGTTCGAGCACGCTCGACACGCGCGCGTGGGCGTACTGGATGTAGTAGACGGGGTTGTCGTTGCTCTGGGACTTGGCGAGATCGAGGTCGAAGTCGAGGTGCTGGTCGCACTTGCGTGCCAGATAGAAGTAGCGCGTGGCGTCCACCCCCACCTCGTCGAAGAGGTCCTCTAGCGTCACGAAGCTGCCGCTTCGCTTGCCCATGCGGACCTGCTCGCCACCGCGGTAGAGCGCGACGAGCTGGATGAGCGGCACGACCAGCGTATCGGGCTCGTGCCCCAGCGCCTGCAGGGCGGCCCGCACACGGGGGATGTAGCCGTGGTGGTCGGCACCCCAGACGTCGATCATCTGCTCGAAGCCGCGTTGCAGCTTGTCGTGGTGGTAGGCGATGTCGGACGCGAAGTACGTGTAGAGCCCGTTCTCGCGCTGGACGACCCGGTCCTTGTCGTCCCCGAAGTGCGTCGAGCGGAACCACCGCGCGCCGTCCTGCACGTAGAGGTGCCCCCGCTTCTCGAGCAGCTCCAGCACCTCGGCCACCCGGCCCGCGTCGAAAAGCGAACGCTCGGAGTACCACATGTCGAAGGACACGCCGAAACGGCCGAGCACGTCGCGAATCTCCTCGACCTGCCGGTCCAGCACGAACCGCGTCAGGTGGCCGAAGTCGGCCCCGAGCAGGTCCTTGGCGCGGGCGATCAGGGCGTCCATGCGCGCCTCGATCGCGTCCTCGTCCCCGTCCGGTGCCTCGGGCAGGCCCTCGAGCACGTCCCGCGCCGGTCGCAGGAAACGCCTGTCGTCAACGGACTTCAGCTCCGCCGCGCGCGTCCTCACGTAGTCGCCCTGGTAGCCGTTGGGAGGAAACGGTACGGCCTCCCCCCACAGCTCGAGGTACCGTGCCCACGCAGAGACGCAGAGGATGTCCATCTGCCGGCCGGCATCGTTGACGTAGTACTCGCGCGAGACGGCGTATCCGGCCGCCGCGAGCACGTTCGCGAGGCTGTCGCCGAAGGCGGCCCCGCGTCCGTGACCCACGTGCAGCGGGCCGGTGGGATTCGCCGACACGTACTCGACGAGCACCTTGCGCCCGCCCCCGTGGTTGCCCTGTCCGTAGGTGCTTCCGAGCGCCAGCACGCGCCGGATGGCACCGTGTCGCGCTTCGTTCCGGAGAAAGATGTTGATGAACCCGGCGCCGGCGATCTCGACCTTTGCGACGAGTGGCGAATCGGGCAGCCTCTCGATGAGGGCTTCCGCGATCTGCCTGGGGTTCTTCTTGAGAGGGCGGGCGAGCTGCATCGCGAGGTTGCACGCGTAGTCGCCGTGCGCGGCGACTTTCGGTCGCTCGATCACGACGGGCGTGCCCTTTTCGGCTGGGGCGACTTCGCGCAGCGCGCTCTCGAAGAGGCTGGCGAGATGCGATTTCAGGTCGGGAATGGACGATGCCGTTAACATGCAAGGAACCCTGGCCGGCAAAACGGCGAATTATAGCCTTGGGTTGCGCGACAGGTCCGTTGGTTCCGGGTCGTCGCGCCGTATTTCCTGCCTCCGGCACCGCGTCGGCGTCATGGTTCCTGAGGGTCCACGTCGATCGCCCACCGGACGCGGTTCGATTCGAGTCCGGGCAGCCAGTGTCGCAGCAGCGCGTGCAGCGTGCGACGGGACACCGACTGCAGCAGGAGCTGGCCGCGCCACTTTCCGGCCAGCCTCGCGATCCAGGCGGGAGTCGGGTCGTACACCGTCACTTCGTTCGAGAGTCTCCGGGCGGCCGCCGCGGCGTCGCCGAGGAAGTCGAAGACCGCGTGTTCGTCGGTTGCGTCCGCGCGCAGTACCGCCTGATGTGAGAACGGGGGAAAGCTCATCTGCCTGCGCAGTTCGAGCTGTTGCACCGCGAACGCCGGGTAGTCCTGGGAAAGCAGGGTCCGGTAGAACGGGTGCTCCGGCAGCGTGGTCTGGATGATCACGGTTCCCGGAAGGTCGGCGCGTCCGGCGCGTCCGGCCACCTGCAGGAGCAGCGAGAACAGGCGTTCCTCGGCGCGGAAATCCGGTGCGAAGAGCGCCGCGTCCGCGCCGAGGATGCCGACGAGCGTGACGCGCGGGAAGTCGTGTCCCTTCGCGAGCATCTGGGTGCCGACGAGGAGATCGATTTCCCGGTCCTGGATCCGGTCACGCAAACGCGCGAACGAACCCTTGCGACGGGTGCTGTCGCGGTCCACGCGGGCGATGCGCGCACCGGGAAACCGTTCCGCAAGGACCGTCTCGATACGCTGGGTTCCCTGGCCGATGGGCAGCAACGCCTGGTTGCCGCAGTCCGGACAGTGAGCGGGCACTTGCTCCTCATGGCCGCAGTAATGGCACTTCAGGCGCCGCGCGCTCAGATGAAGCGTGAGGCGTGCGGTACAGCGCGAGCACGCCGCCGCCCAGCCGCAGGCGTGACAGAACAGCGTCGGTGCATAGCCCCGGCGGTTCAGGAAAAGGAGTGATTGCTCACCGCGCGCAAGCGCCGCGTCGACGGCTTCGGCGAGCGTCGGCGAAAGCGCATCGTCGGCGGCCGTGTCGCCCGACGGCACGATCCGCAGCGAGGGTTCGGTGCCGGTCGGGCGCTTCGGCAGGGTGAGCAGCCGATACCGGCCGGTCGACGCGTGGCGCCAGCTTTCGAGCGAGGGCGTGGCGGAGCCCAGCACGACGGGGATGGCGTGTTCCCGTGCGCGAAAGACGGCAACGTCGCGTGCGTGGTAACGCAGCCCTTCCTGCTGCTTGAACGACGCGTCGTGTTCCTCGTCGACGATGAGCAGGCCGAGCGATGGCATCGGCGTGAACACGGCGAGACGCGTGCCGAGCACGATGGATGCGTCACCCCGGACTGCCCGCAACCACCTCGCCAGACGCTCGCCCTCGGCGAGCCCGCTGTGCAGGGACACCACGTTCTCCGCGCCGAAACGTTCCGCGACGCGGGCCTCGAGCTGAGGCGTCAGGTTGATCTCCGGCACGAGCAGGAGAGTCTGGCGGCCCTTCGCCGCCGCATCGGCCATCAGATGCAGGTAGACCTCGGTCTTGCCGCTCCCGGTGATGCCGTGGAGCAGGCTGCACGAGTACCCGGGGCCAACGGACCGGATCGACTCCAGTGCCTGCGCCTGGGCGTCCGTGAGAGCAGGGCCGGACCCGCTGGTCGACAGTTCCGCGGACCGGGGTGCGTGCGCCACCTCCGGGCTCGTGCGTTCGATCCACCCGGCATCCTCGAACTCCCTCGTCAGTCGATGTCCTGCCGCAACGAGACCGGCGATCGCCCGGGTGTCGAGCGTCCCCGCTCGCCGGAATGCCGCGAGCAGCGCGCGTTTCCTGGTCGCCCGGACCGGCAGTGCGTCGACCTCCAGGGCCGTGCCTGCGGGTGTGAGACGGAACGCGACCGGCGCCTTCGCGGCTGTCGCGGCCGGCCGACGCAACGCGGTCGGGAGGCAGGCGAGGACGGACTGCCCGAGCGGGTGGTGGTAATAGCGACTGCAGAATCGCAGCAGCGAGAGGATGTCGGGGGGCAGGGCGGGGAGGTGGCCGAGAATGCGGAGGGGGGCACGAAGGCGGGCCGTGGGTATCTGTGTGGTGGCGGCCGTCTCGACCACGACCCCGACCAGCCGGCGCGGGCCGAACGGGACGACCACGAGCCGCCCTGCGGGGACCGTCTCCTCGTCAGTGCCGAGGTAATCGAAGAGGTCGTCCACGGGGACGTCCAGGGCTACCCGCAGGATCCGCATGACGGTCGTTCAGTGGGTTACGGCACACACCTTCGGTAACGGATGACAACGTTCCCCAAACCATCTGGACGGAAATGGAATTTCGGCCCCGGGGCTGTGGATAATTCTGTTGATGAGTTCTTCCGGAAATGTCAACACGAATCTTTCGCTCCTTGCGGGCGTTCGGATGTGCGGGCGCAACAAGTTCGTGTTATCAGATGGTTATGGTGCTGTTATTGGGTTTGCGGAAAGGCATCTGCCGGCCTGCAGGACGGATGCGTGTCCAGTGTGCATAACTTCGTGATTCGGCCCGTTCCGGTATGGACGGAAGGCCGTTTCAATGATAGACGCGCGAGCCTTCGTGGACGGCTTCGACGAGCGCCGCCACGTTCTCCGGAGGGGTGTGCCGCGACACGCCGTGGCCCAGATTGAACACGTGTCCGCTGCCCGTTCCGTAGGACGACAGCACCTTGCGGGCCTCGGCGCGCACCACGTCCGGCGTCGTGAGCAGGATGTTCGGATCCAGATTGCCCTGCAGCGCAACGTGAGTGCCTACTCTCGCGCGAGCGGCGCCGATGTCTATCGTCCAGTCCAGGCCAACCGCGTCACATCCGGTCGCCGCGATGCGTTCGAGCCAGAGGCCACCTCCTTTGGTGAAGAGGATGACGGGCACCTTCTGGCCGTCGCGCTCGCGCGTGACGCCCGCGACGATCTGGTGCAGGTAGCGCAGGGAAAATTCCACGTAGGCGCTCTCGGAGAGCGTGCCACCCCAGGTATCGAAGATCATGAGTGCCTGGGCTCCGCTCTGGACCTGCGCATTCAGGTAGTCGACGACGGCCTTCGCATTGATGCCCAGGATGCGGTGAAGCAGGTCGGGGCGGGCATAGAGCATGTGCTTCACGCGCTCGAAATCGGTACCCCCGCGACCCTCGATCATGTAGCACGCGAGCGTGAAGGGGCTGCCCGAGAAGCCGATGAGCGGCACCGAGTTGTCGAGCGACCGGCGGATCTGGGAAACCGCGTCCATGACATAGCGCAGATGGTCCCACGGGTCCGGTGCGGCGAGATCGTTGATCTCCCACTCGTCACGCAACGGGCGTTCGAAGCGCGGGCCTTCGCCTTCAGCGAAGTGCAGCCCGAGCCCCATTGCGTCGGGAATCGTCAGGATGTCCGAGAACAGGATGGCCGCATCGAGCGGGAAGCGTGCGAGCGGCTGGAGCGTCACCTCGGTCGCGAGTTCGGGACTGCGGCAGAGGCTCATGAAATCCCCCGCGCGCGCACGGGTCTGGTTGTACTCGGGCAGATACCGGCCCGCCTGGCGCATGATCCAGATCGGGGTATAGGGCGTCGGTTCGCGCAGCAGCGCGCGCAGGAATGTGTCGTTCTTGGGGCGGATCATGTTGGGCACCGGATGCGTTCACTTCCAGGGTATGTCGTCTGCGGGAGCCGCGGCCACGCAGGACGGTTTGCGCCTCGTGGCCTTCGGGTGTGCGGGGACCATCCGGGCGCGTCCGCTCGCGCGGCCAGACATTGCAGCTGGCCGGTCGTCCGCGTCGAGGGACGCCGGACCGGTCTCGAGGCGGTCCGGCGCCAGGCGCGTTTCAGCGCGGCAGATCGCTGCGTCCCATGAGGTACTCGTCCACGGAGCGGGCGCACTGCCGACCCTCGCGGATCGCCCAGACGACGAGTGACTGGCCCCGGCGCATGTCCCCTGCCGCGAACACCTTCGGCACGTTGGTCGCGTAGCAGCCCGGGCCATCCGTCGTGGCCCTGGCATTGCCCCGCGCGTCGCGTTCCACGCCGAACGACGAGAGCATCGACGCGACCGGAGAAACGAAGCCCATCGCGAACAGCACGAGGTCCGCAGGAATCTCGAATTCGCTGCCCGGGACCTCGACCATCTTCATCTGGCCGGTTGCCTCGTCCTTGCGCCACTCCACGCGGACGGCGAGGAGCGCTTTCACGGCTCCGTTCTCGCCCAGGAATGCCTTGCTCGACACCGCCCAGTCCCGCTCGCACCCTTCCTCGTGCGAGGACGACGTGCGCAGCTTGAGCGGCCAGTAGGGCCACGTGAGCGGCTTGTTCTCCTCCCTGGGCGGCTGCGCCAGCAGCTCGAGCTGCGTCACGGACGCGGCGCCCTGGCGGTTGGAGGTCCCCACGCAGTCCGAACCCGTGTCTCCGCCGCCGATCACGACGACGTGCTTGCCCGTCGCGAGGATCTGACCTTCGACGGAATCGCCGGCAACCACCTTGTTCTGCGCGGGCAGGAATTCCATGGCGAAATGGATGCCCTTCAGCTCACGGCCCGGAATCTGCAGGTCGCGTGGCTGCTCGGCGCCGCCCGCGAGCACCACCGCGTCGAATTCGGCGAGGAGCGTCTCCGGGGCGATGGTCTCCTTCGCGGTGTTCATGATCCCCGTGCCCGGCTCTTCGGTCCCGATGCAGACCCCGGGCCGGAACGTGACGCCCTCGGCCGCCATCTGCGCCATGCGCCGGTCGATGTGGTGCTTGTCCATCTTGAAGTCGGGAATGCCGTACCTGAGCAGACCGCCGATACGGTCGTTCTTTTCGAACAGATCGACGTCGTGGCCCGCGCGTGCGAGCTGCTGCGCGCACGCGAGGCCGGCCGGGCCGGACCCCACGACCGCGACGCGCCTGCCGGTCTTGCGCTCGGGAGGCTGGGGAACGACCCAGCCCATTTCCCAACCCTTGTCGATGATCGCGTGTTCGATGGACTTGATCCCGACGGGGTCGTTCCCGATGTTCAGCGTGCACGCCGCTTCACAGGGTGCGGGACAGACGCGGCCCGTGAATTCGGGGAAATTGTTCGTGGAATGCAGAGTGTCGAGCGCCTGGCGCCAGTTCTGCTGATACACGAGGTCGTTCCAGTCGGGGATGATGTTGTTGATCGGGCACCCCTGCATGCAGAACGGTATGCCGCAGTCCATGCACCGCGCGCCCTGGATCTTGGCTTCCTCGTCCTTCAGATGACCGACGAACTCGTGCCAGTGCCTGATCCGCGACGTGGCTTCCTCGGTCGCCTCCGCGAGGCGTTGGTATTCCATGAATCCGGTGATCTTGCCCATTTTTTCAGCGTTTCCAGAGAGTTTCGGGACGGGCGAACGGGTCGGGCCGCCCGCGGCGACCCGACCCGGCCTCGGTGCTCAGGCGGCGATCCGGCCGTTTCTGGCCGCGAGTTCGCCCAGAGCACGGCGGTATTCGTGGGGGAACACCTTCACGAATCGGCCGCGCCAGTCGTTCCAGTTGTCGAGGATCGTCTTCGCCCGCGCGCTGTTCGTGTACCGGGCGTGATTTTCGACGAACCGTCGGAGGATGGTTTCGTCGGATTCGCCGAGGTGCCAGAGATCACGCGAGAGCTTCGCTTCCTGTTCGGACTCGGTGAGGACCGGTTCGAGTGCCACCATGGCGTGATTGCAGCTCGTCTCGAAGGTGCCGTCCTCGTCGAGGACGTAAGCGATCCCGCCGGACATGCCTGCCGCGAAGTTGCGGCCCGTCATGCCGAGCACGATCACCGTGCCGCCCGTCATGTATTCGCAGCCATGATCGCCCACGCCTTCGACGACCGCGTGGCCGCCGGAATTACGGACGCAGAACCGCTCGCCCGCGACGCCCCGGAAGTAGCACTCCCCGAATATCGCGCCGTACATGACCGTGTTGCCCACGATGATGTTCTCGGTCGGGCTGCCGCGGAACTTGGGGGACGGCTGGACGACGATGCGCCCACCGGACAGGCCCTTGCCGACGTAGTCGTTCGCCTCGCCGATCAGGTCGATCGTGATGCCCTTCGCAAGGAACGCCCCGAGGCTCTGCCCGGCGGACCCCGCGAACTTCACGTGGATCGTGTCGTCGGGGAGCCCCGCGTGTCCGTAGCGACGGGCCACTTCCGATGACAGGATGGTCCCCACCGTCCTGTTGACGTTGCGGATCGGCATCTCGATGGACACCTTCTCCTGCTTCTCGAGGGCAGGCTGGGCGAGCTCGACGAGGCGATGGTCCAGTGCCTTGTCCAGACCGTGGTCCTGCGACTCCGTGTGGTGGCACGCCACGTCCTCGGGCATCGCCGGCATGTGGAAGATCTTCGTGAAGTCGAGTC
Organism: Betaproteobacteria bacterium; assembly: GCA_016125475.1. Classification (GTDB taxonomy): domain Bacteria; phylum Pseudomonadota; class Gammaproteobacteria; order Burkholderiales. The sequence goes on along the minus strand of WGLR01000002.1, from coordinate 113,897 downwards.
CGCGTGCCTTCCAGTGGTCGATGCCCTGCTTCGTGTCGAGCAGGTCCGCGCGCCCGATGAGTTCGTCGAAGCGCCGGATGCCGAGCTGCGCCATGTACTCGCGGACTTCCTCTGCGACGAAGAAGAAGTAGTTGACGACGTGGTCCGGCTGCCCGCGGAATTTCTTGCGGAGTTCCGGGTCCTGCGTGGCCACGCCGACGGGGCACGTGTTCAGGTGGCACTTGCGCATCATGATGCAGCCTTCGACCACGAGCGGTGCGGTCGCGAAGCCGAACTCGTCCGCGCCGAGCAGCGCGCCGATCACGACGTCGCGTCCCGTCTTCATCTGCCCGTCGACCTGGACCGCGATGCGTCCGCGCAGGCGGTTCAGCACGAGTGTCTGCTGCGTCTCGGCGAGGCCGAGCTCCCACGGCGTGCCGGCGTGCTTGATCGACGACCACGGCGACGCGCCGGTGCCACCGTCGTGACCCGAGATCGTCACGTGATCCGACTTCGCCTTCGCGACGCCGGCCGCGACGGTTCCGACCCCCACTTCGGAGACCAGCTTCACGCTGATGCTCGCACGGGGATTGGCGTTCTTGAGGTCGTGGATGAGCTGCGCGAGATCCTCGATCGAGTAGATGTCGTGGTGTGGCGGAGGCGAGATGAGGCCGACGCCCGGCACCGAGAAACGAAGTTCGGCGATGTACTCGGAGACCTTGTGTCCCGGAAGCTGTCCGCCCTCGCCCGGCTTCGCGCCCTGCGCCATCTTGATCTGGATCTGGTCCGCGGACCCGAGATATTCGGCGGTCACGCCGAACCGGCCGGAGGCCACCTGCTTGATCTTCGAACGCAGCGAGTCCCCTTCCTTCAGGGGGATGTCGCGCACGATCCGCTCCTGACCCAGGCGCGAGGCCAGCGTCTCGCCGGCGTTGACCGGTCCGAAGCGGCGCGGGTCCTCGCCACCCTCGCCGGTGTTCGACTTGCCGCCGATGCGGTTCATCGCAATGGCGAGCGTCGTGTGCGCTTCCGTCGAGATCGATCCGAGGGACATGGCTCCGGTCGCGAAGCGCTTCACGATCTCGCTCGCTGGCTCGACCTCCTCGATCGGGATCGATCGCGCCGGATCGAGGTGGAACTCGAACAGGCCGCGGAAGGTCATGTGGCGGCGGGACTGGTCGTTGATGATCCGCGCGTATTCCTTGTAGGTCGAATAGGACTTCGCACGTGTCGCATGCTGGAGCTTCGCGATCGCGTCCGGCGTCCACATGTGTTCCTCGCCGCGGGTCCGGAACGCGTACTCGCCCCCCGCGTCGAGGGCCGTCGACAGGACGGGGTCCGAGCCGAACGCGGCCTTGTGGAGACGGATCGCCTCCTCGGCAACCTCGAACACGCCGATGCCTTCGACCGAGGACGTGGTGCTGGTGAAGTACTTGTCGACGAGGCTGCTGGACAGGCCGACGGCTTCGAATATCTGCGCACCGGTATAGGACATGTAGGTGGAAATGCCCATCTTGGACATGACCTTCCGCAGTCCCTTGCCGACCGCCTTCACGAAATTCGCGACCGCCTTCTCGCCCCCCTTGCCCTCGGGGAACCGGTCTTCCTGCGCGAGGATCGTCTCGATGGCGAGATAGGGGTGAACCGCCTCCGCGCCGTAGCCGCCGAGCAGCGCGAAGTGGTGGACTTCCCGCGCAGAGCCCGTCTCGACGACCAGACCCGCGGAGGTGCGCAGGCCCTTGTTCACGAGGTGGAGGTGGATCGCGGAGGTCGCGAGCAGGGCCGGGATCGCGACCATGTCGGGCGCGACCTTGCGGTCCGAGAGGATCAGGATGTTGTAGCCCGACTGCACGGCGTCCACCGCCTCGGCGCACAGGCTCGCGAGACGCGCCTCGATCGCCTGACTGCCCCACGCTACCGGATAGCAGATGTCGATCTCGTACGACCGGAACTGGTTGTCGGTGTGCTTCGCGATGTTCCGGATCTTCTCCATGTCAGCGGAGTCGAGCACGGGCTGCGAGACCTCGAGGCGCATCGGCGGATTCGTCTCGTCGATGCCGAGCAGGTTGGGCTTCGGACCGATGAACGACACCAGGGACATCACGAGTTCTTCGCGGATCGGGTCGATCGGCGGGTTCGTGACCTGTGCGAACAGCTGCTTGAAGTAGTGGTACAGGGTCTTGTTCTTGTCGGACAGGACCGCGAGCGGGCTGTCGTTGCCCATCGAGCCGATGGATTCCTCGCCGTTCAGCGCCATGGGGAACAGCTGGAACTTGAGGTCCTCCTGGGTGTAGGCGAATGCCTGCTGCCGATCGAGCAGCGGCACGGCCGCAGAGGGCCGGGACGGCGACTTCGACGCCGGCAGGTCACCGAGCTTGACCCGGATCCGCTCGTTCCAGTCGCGGTAGGGCTTCGCGGCCGCGAGCTGGTCCTTGAGTTCCTTGTCGTCGATGATCCGGCCGCGCTGGAGGTCGACGAGGAACATCTTGCCGGGCTGGAGCCGCCACTTCTTGACGATCCGGTCTTCCGGGACGGGCAGCACGCCGGTCTCCGACGCCATGATGACCAGGTCGTCGTCGGTGACGAGATAGCGCGCGGGACGCAGGCCGTTGCGATCGAGCGTCGCGCCGATCTGCCGGCCGTCCGTGAACGCGACCGCGGCAGGGCCGTCCCACGGCTCCATCATGGCGGCGTGGTACTCGTAGAAGGCACGGCGGCCGGCATCCATCTGGGCGTGGTTCTCCCAGGCCTCGGGGATCAGCATCATCATCGCGTGCGACAGCGAGTAGCCGGCCATCACGAGCAGTTCCAGGGCGTTGTCGAAGGACGCCGAGTCGGACTGGCCCGCGAACACGATCGGCCAGAGCTTTTCGAGATCACGGCCGAGGATGGGCGACGAGATGGCGCCTTCGCGCGCACGCAGCCAGTTCACGTTGCCGCGCAGCGTGTTGATCTCGCCGTTGTGCGCGATCATCCGGAACGGGTGCGAGAGATCCCAGGACGGGAAGGTGTTCGTCGAGAAGCGCTGGTGCACGAGCGCGAGCGCGGACGTGAACCGCTCGTCCTGGAGATCGAAATAGTAGTTGCCGAGCTGATCGGCAAGCAGCATGCCCTTGTAGGCGATCGTCCGGGCGGACATCGACGGGACGTAATACTCCTTGCCGTGGGCGAGGTTGAGGCTGCGGATCGCGTTGGCGGCGCGCTTGCGGATCACGTAGAGCTTGCGCTCGAGCCCGTCGGTCACGGTGACGTTCGGTCCCGCGCCGACGAAGACCTGGCGCATCACGGGTTCGATGCGCTTCACGGACTCGGCAAGCACGGAGGAGTCGCGGGGTACGTCACGCCACCCGAGGAGCACCTGACCTTCGGCCCGGATCGCGCGTTCCACCTCCTGCTCGCAGGCCAGGCGCGAGGCGGGTTCCTGCGGCAGGAAGACCATCCCCACGCCGTATTCCCCGGCGTCCGGCAGGTCGATTCCCTGCTTCTTCAGTTCCTCGCGGAAGAACGCATCCGGTAACTGCACCAGGATGCCGGCCCCGTCACCCGCGAGCGGATCCGCACCGGTCGCCCCGCGGTGGGTCAGGTTCTTGAGGACCAACAGCCCCTGTTCGACGATCTCGTGACTCTTGCGCCCCTTGATGTGGGCGACGAAGCCCACGCCGCAGGCGTCATGTTCATTCTCGGGGCTGTACAGCCCCTGCGCGATTGGGGGGAAGCTCTCTGCCACGATCTACCTCTAAGGAAATTGCTGCTCGGCCCGGACGCCCTGTGACCGATGTACCGCGCCGCGGTCGGGAGGCACACGCACATGTACCCCGCCGCAGCTTACGTTTTCGAAGGGCAAGGGGCGAAATGTTAACCCCAAGAGACAAAACGCTTCAATAACGTAAGCGTGCCGCGCGACGGGCGTGCGTCGCACCCGTCGTTCAGGCGTCCTCGATCGCGAAGAGCCTCCGGTGCTCGCGGATCGCGTACCGGTCGGTCATGCCGGCGATGTAGTCCGCGACCGCGCGCGCACCCATGCGGGCGGCGCGCTGCTGGAACTCGGGGGGCAGGAGGCGGCGGTCGGCCATGAAGGCGTCGAAGAGCTCCTTGACGACGCGCTTGGACTTGGCGGCCATGCGTGCGACACGGTAATGCTGGTAGAGATGGACCCGCAGGAAACGCTTGAGCTCCTGCTGGGCCTCCGCCATCGGCTCGCTGAACGCCACGAGCGGCGGAGCCGTGCGGACCGCCTCGATGGACGCCGGTGCCGCGGCTGCAATCCGGTCCCGGGACGTCTTCGTGAGGTCGACGACGAGCACGTTGATCATGCGTCGCACGGTCTCGTGCACCTGCCGGCGATCCCTGATCAGGGGGTATCGGGCACGTACCTCGTCGAGGTGCTGGCGGAAGAGGCTGATTTCCGACAGCGCCTCCAGGTCGAGCAGGCCCGAGCGCAGACCGTCGTCCACGTCGTGGTTGTTGTAGGCCAGTTCGTCCGCGATGTTCGCGAGCTGGGCCTCGAGACTCGGCTGCTCACGCCTCAGAAAGCGCTCGCCCACGTCACCGAGCTGCTGTGCGTTCCGGATCGAGCAGTGCTTCAGCACGCCTTCCCGTGTCTCGAAAGTGAGGTTGAGGCCCTCGAAGTCACCGTACCGGTTCTCGAGGTGATCGACCACGCGCAGGGACTGGAGATTGTGTTCGAAGCCACCGTGATCGCGCATGCAGTCGTTCAGGGCCTCCTGTCCCGCGTGACCGAACGGCGTGTGTCCGAGATCGTGCGCGAGCGAGATCGCCTCGACGAGGTCTTCGTTCAGCCCGAGGTTGCGGGCCACCGAGCGGGCGATCTGCGCGACTTCGATGGAGTGCGTGAGGCGGGTGCGGAACAGGTCACCTTCGTGGTTCACGAAGACCTGCGTCTTGTATTCGAGGCGCCGAAAGGCCGTCGAGTGAACGATGCGGTCACGGTCGCGCTGGTACTCGGTGCGCCCCTCGGGCGCGGGTTCCGGAACGCGCCGGCCGCGGGAACGCGCCGGGTCCGCGGCGAAGACCGCGAGATCAGCCATCTGCCGTGCAGTGGGCGAGCACGTCCGCAAGCACGTCCGCGGGCACCGCCGCGTCGAGGTACGCGTCACCGATCGCGCGGAGGAGCACGAACCGCAGGCGCCCGCGCTCGACCTTCTTGTCGTGGCTCATGAGCTCGATCCACCGGTCGACGGACAGGGCCGGCGGGTCGATCGGAAGGGCCGCTGCCTGCAGCACCCGGCGGATGCGCGCCACGTCGCTGTCTCCGATGTGGCCGAGACGTTCGGACGTCCTCGCCGCGAGCACCATGCCCGCTGCCACGGCCTCGCCGTGCAGCCACTTGCCGTAGCCCATGGCTGCCTCGATGGCATGGCCGAACGTGTGGCCAAGGTTGAGCAATGCCCGCCGCCCCGCTTCCCGCTCGTCCGCCGCGACGATCTCGGCCTTGAGGCGGCAGCACCGTTCGACCGCGCGGGACAGGGCTTCCTTGTCGCGCCGCACGAGGCGCGCCATGTCGGACTCCAGCCAGTCGAAGAATGGCGCGTCGCCGAGCAGACCGTACTTGATCACCTCCGAGAGGCCTGCCGCCAGTTCCCGATCCGGCAGCGTGTCCAGCACGTCGAGGTCCGCGACAACCGCCACGGGCTGGTAGAACGCACCGATCATGTTCTTGCCGAGCGGATGATTGATGCCCGTCTTGCCTCCCACGGAGGAGTCCACCTGAGCCAGCAGCGTCGTGGGGACCTGCAGGAAGGGTACTCCCCGGAGAAAGGTGGCCGCTGCGAAGCCGGCGATGTCCCCGACCACGCCGCCACCCAGTGCGACGATCGTCGTTCCGCGCTCGCACCGCGCGGAGAGGAGGGCGTCGTACACGCGGTTCAGGGTCTCTCCGGTCTTGTGCGCCTCGCCGTCGGGCAGAACGATCGGCAGCACGCTGATGCCCTCGGCCTGGAGCATGCGCGTGAAGTCGTCAAGATACAGCGGGCCGATGGTCTCGTTCGTCACGACCGCGACCCGGTTCTGGGCGAGGTGGCTGCGGAAGATCTCCGGGCGAGCCAGCAGGCCCGCCCCGATGTGGATGGGGTAGGCGCGGTCGCCGAGCCCCACTGTCGTCGTCAACACTGCGCTGAATCCTCCGTGATGGTTCCCGACCGTGCCAGCAGGCCCTCGAGGCGCCCGACGAGCGCGCGCAGACTCTGGCTTCCGGTATCCATGACGATGTGGGCGACCTCGCGGTACAGCGGATCCCGGATCTCCATGAGTTCCGCGAGACGCGCCCTCGGGTCGGCCGTCTTCAGGAGCGGGCGATTCCTGTCGCGGCGCGTGCGGTTCCAGAGTTCGTCGACACTCGCACGCAGATACACGACGGTACCGCGCTCGTGCAGGCTTGACCGGTTGCGCGGGTCGAGAACGGCACCCCCTCCGGTACCGAGCACCACGTCGTGCTCGCGCGTGAGTTCGTCGATCATGGCAACTTCCCGCTGGCGGAATCCCGCTTCACCCTCGATCTCGAAGATGACCGGAATGCGGACCCCCGTGCGATCCTCGATTTCGTGATCCGAGTCCACGAACCGCTTTCCGAGGCGCTTCGCGAGCAGGCGGCCGACGGACGTCTTGCCGGCGCCCATGAGCCCGACGAGAAAGATGTTGCCAGGGACGACCGGTGGTGGCCGTCGCGTGGGGTACCTGTACATGATGGAACGGATTCTAGCTTGGAATCCCGCCCCGCCCATGCCGGAAACCGGGGCTTCGGTGCGTCGCGCGGACCGCGCCAGGGCCGACGGGGTGTCGACCGATGCCGGCCGTCGCAGGCGTGGAACCCGCGAGGCCGCTCGACGACCTTCCGACCGCAGCGCGCGGAACGAAATAAAAAACCCCGGGGAGTGGGACTCCCCGGGGTTCGTCGGGAACTGCGGCTGCCGTCGTCCGACGTCAGCGGACGCTGAGGTTGTCGTTCAGGATCTTCGGCGTCACGAACACGAGAAGTTCGCGCCGGTCGTTGATGCGAAGCTCGTTGCGGAAGAAGAAGCCGATGATCGGGATGTCGCCGAGGACGGGAATCTTGTTCTGCTGCTGTCGCTCGTCCTGGGTGTAGATGCCGCCGATCCCGACGGTTCCACCGTTTTCGACGAGCACTTCGGTCTGCACCTGCTTGGTGTCGATGGCCGGGCCGGCCTGCGTCGTGACGCCGACGCTGTCCTTGTGGACCTCGAGCTGCATGATCACGTTGTCGTCCGGCGTGATCTGCGGCTTCACCTTGAGCGACAGCGTCGCCTTGCGGAACCGGATGCTAGTGGCGCCGGAAGCCGTGGCCGTCTGGTACGGGATCTCGGTACCCTGTTCGATGTTCGCTTCGACGTTGTCTGCCGTGATGACGCGCGGGCTCGACAGCAGCTTGCCGCGTGCATCGAGCTGGAGAGCCGACAGCTCGAGGTTCAGGAACCTCGTCTGACTGGGGTTGAACAGCGTGAACGTGAAGGCGCCCGCGTTGCCGGCCATGGTGCCGAGGCTCGGGGCCGGCAGGTTGACGGCAAACGAATCGGTGAAGCTCTGCGGATAGTCCTGGGCCTGGCCGGTCTGGACGCCCACGCTCTGCGAGTTCCCGCCGACGAACAGCCGCGCACGATCGCCTCCGAACGGCTGGAAGCCGCCGCCGCCACCGAGCGACACCGTACCCAGCCGTGCACCGAGCGAGCGTCCGAACGTGTCGGTCGCCTCGACGATGCGGGCCTCGATCAGCACCTGGCGCACCGCGACGTCGATCTTCTTGATGAGCGCCGCGACTTCCTCGAGCTTGCTGCTCGTGTCCTGGATGAACAGCGTGTTGGTGCGAGGATCGATCACCGCGCTGCCGCGCTTCGACAGGATCCGCTGGTTAGGATCGGAAACGAGTTTCTGGAAAGCCTCGGCCTTCATGTAGTTGAGCTGGAAGCTCTCGGTGCGCGTCGGCTCGAGTTCCTGGATCTGCTGCTGTGCCTCCGGGGCGAGCTTTTCCTTCGTCGCGAGTTCGTCCCGGGGCGCGATCCACACGACGTTGCCGTTCTTGCGCATGTCGAGGCCCTTGGCCTGGAGGATGATGTCCAGTGCCTGGTCCCACGGAACGTCCTTGAGGCGCAGCGTGAGATTGCCGCTCACCGTGTCGCTCGTGATGATGTTGAGCCCGGTGAAATCGGCGAGGACCTGCAGCACCGCCCGCACTTCGATGTTCTGGAAGTTCAGGGAGAGCTTGTCGCCCGTGTAACCCCGGCCGGACGCGGCGCCGATCTTGGTCGTGTCCTCGACGATGCCCTTCACCTCGACGATCAGCCGGTTGTCCGTCTGATAGGCGGAGTGCTCCCAGTTGCCGTGCGGCGTGATGACGATCTTCGCATTGGATCCCTGCTTGGTCGCGACGACGGTGTCCACGGGCGTCGCGAAATCCGTCACGTCCAGACGGCGCTGCAGATTGGCGGGGATCTGCGTCTGCAGAAGGTCGACGATGACGGACTTGCCCTGGCGTCGGATGTCGATGCCCGTGGCATTGTCGGAGAGGTCGATGATGACCTGTCCCTCACCCGTCTTGCCGCGCCGGAAGTCCAGGTTGAGCATCGCGTGCGGCATGTCGGTCTTGCCGCGCGCGAACTGCGCGTTCTCGTTCTCGGACAGCGATGTCAGTGCGCTGCCGGCCTGAATGGAGATGAGGAAGTCGTTGCCGTCGAGTTGCGTCTCGTACCGGACCGGCCGCGCCAGATTGAGGACCACGCGCGTGCGCCCGGTCGACTGGCCGATTCGCACCGAGCGCAACTCGGGATTGCCGATTTCCTGAGTGTTCTTGCCGAGCCCGTTGACCGCGTTCGGGAAGTCGAAGGCAATGCGTGGCGGGTTGTTCACCGAGAACGAGACGGGAGGATTGGCGAGTGGCTGCTTCGTCGTGATCTTGACGACGATCTTTCCACCCTGACCGGAGAGCACGTTGATTGCATCGATGGAGTTCACGCTCGCCGGCTGTGCGGGAGCATCTGCCGCCTGGCTCTGGAACGAAAGGATCGACAGAGTGACGACTGCCAGAAGGAAACGGCACCGGGCCATCCACGTGGTCCTCATTGTTTAGACTCCTCTTCATCGAGCAGCTGAAGGCTGCTCGTGCGCTCGGACCAGACACCGGAGGCGTCCTGGAAGACTTCCTTCAGCGTGACCGACGTCTCCGTGATCATGGTCACGATCCCGAAATTCTGGCCGAGGTAATTGCCAACCCTGATCTGGTACAAGTTGTTCTCCGGCGTCTTGATGAGCGCGTACATCTTCTTGTTCTTGTCTTCCAGCGTGCCCACCATCTTCAGGCTCTCGAGCGGATACGCTTCGAGGGCCTCCTTCCTGCGCAGTTCGCTCGCCTGTGCCGGCCGCTCGCCGGCATTCTTGTCGGCGTTCTCCGGTTTCCGTGGCTTGAACGGATCCTGAAGGTCGAACGCGTCGTAGGTGAACGGCTCGTACGGCTTGACCTCGGGAAGCGGTTCCACACGGCCACGCATGTTGTTCCCTGCGTCGGCGACGAACTGCTTGAGGTCCTCGTATTCGTCGGTGCCGCAGCCCCAGAGCAGGACGCAGATGGAAAGCGCTATGCAGGCACGGATCATCGTTTGCGTGCCCCCTTCGCGTCGCGTTCCTTCTTCTTCTGCGCAGCCACTTCCTCGGGATCCAGGTATCGATAGGTCTTCGCGACGGCGTCGAGCGCCAGTTGCCCGCCCTTATCGACCGATAACGCGATGTCATTGAGGGTGACGATGCGCGAGAGCTGCGAGACGTCGCTCGCGAACGCGCCGATGTCGTGATAGGCGCCCGTCACGCGGATCGTGATCGGCAGTTCGGCGTAGAAGTCCGACATGATCTCCTGCGGCGCGGGGCGGAAGAGTTCGAACTGCAGGCCCCGGCCGAGGCCCGCCTGGTTGATGTCCGTGAGCAGGGCCTCCATTTCGGACTTGTTCGGCAGCTGCTTCAGCATCGCACCGAACGACTGCTCCACGTCCGCGAGCTGCTTCCGGTAGAGATCGAGGTTGATGGCCTGGGCCTTCTTGTTCAGGAAGGTTTCCCTGAGCTGCTTTTCCTTCTGCCTTGCCGCGTCGAGGTCCTCTGCCTGGGTGCGCCAGTCGAACCAGAATCCGAGAAAGATGATGAGCAGCAGGAGAAAGACCAGCAGCCCGAGCTTGGGCAGTACCGGCCAGTTGCCGACATCCCTGAAGTTGAGCCTTTGAAGATCGTCCAGCGTCATGTCTTCGCTACCCCTTCGCGGGAGTCTTCCCGGTCGCCTGTTTGGTCGCGGGGGTCTCGGCCTTCTCCCGCGTCAGGTAGACATTCAGGTTGAACTCGTTCTGCGGTTGCTTGTCGACTGTTACGGCCTTGATCTCGACGAGGCCAGGCCGCTCGAGGAAGGGCGAGGCCTCGAAGTTCCGCATCAGGGTCGACACGCGGGCGTTGGATGTCGCGTAGCCGGTGATGTTGACTTTCGTTCCGGTCTGTTTGACCGCCTTGAGGTAGACACCGTCGGGAAGCTGCCGGACGAGCTGGTCGAGGAGCCTGACGGTCTCCGACCGGTTGGACTGAAGGGATTCGACCACGTCCTTGCGATCCTTCAGCGCCTGCGTCTGCTCCTTGAGCTTCTTGATTTCCTCGATCTGCCTGTCGAGCTTCGTGATCTCGCCTTCGAGGAAATGATTGCGACCGATCTGATACTCGATGCGATTGGCGAAATAGGTGTGCCCCATCGCGACGACGACTGCGCCGACGGCGAACGTGGTGCCCGCCATCATCGCGAAGCGCTTGCGTTGTTCCCGGCGCCGTTCCTCGCGGTGCGGCAGTAGGTTGATCGGGATCACTGATCGAACCTCCGCATCGCCAGACCGCAGGCCACCAGCAGCGAGGGGGCGTCCATCGCGAGCTGGCGTTCCTTGATCTTCGTGGCCTTTTCCATCGCCGCGAACGGATTGGCGACCAGTGCGGTAACGCCCGTCCGGCGTGACACCACTTCCGGCAGACCCGGAATCGTCGAGCAGCCGCCGGCAAGCACGATGGCATTCACCTGATTGTACTGGGTCGATGTGAAGAAGAACTGGAGCGCGCGCGTCACTTCCAGTGCGAGGGTGTCGAGGAACGGGCGCAACACGTCCGTCTCGTAGTTCTCCGGCAGTCCGCCGCCCTTCTTCGCGGCCTCGGCTTCGTCCACGGACAGATTGAACACGCGCTGGATTTCATGCGTGAGCTGATTGCCGCCGAACGGCTGTTCCCGGAAGTAGACGGATTGCCGGTTGCGCAGAACGTTGATGTTCATCATCGTCGCCCCCACATCCACCAGCGCGATCGTCTGGTCCAGCCCCGCGTCGGGCAGCTGCGGCTCGATCAGTTCGAAGGCGGTCTGCGCGGCGAAGGAGTCGATGTCCATGACGACGGCCTTCAACCCCTGCGACTCCGCCACGGCCACGCGGTCCTCGACTTTCTCCTTGCGCGAGGCCGCGATGAGAACCTCTACCTCGTCGGGATTGTCTGAGGAGGGGCCGAGAATCTGGAAATCGAGATTGACCTCTTCCAATGCGAACGGAATGTACTGATTGGCTTCCGTTTCGACCTGCAGTTCGAGATCTTCCTCGCTCTGACCGGCCGGCACGATGATCTTCTTCGTGATCACCGCCGCGGAGGGCAGGGCCATGGCCAGGTTCTTGATGCGCGAGTTGAGCTTCTTCCACCCGCGCTTGAGGGCCTCGCCCACCTCTTCGAGATTCATGATGTTGCCATCGACGACCGCATCCTTCGGAAGCGGCTCGATGGTGTATCGCTCGAGGCGGTATCGCCCCTTTCCCGCAGGAGCCAATTCGACCATCTTGACCGATGATGAACTGATGTCCACACCGATCAGAGGAGGCGTCTTCGGCTTCATGAGCTCCGTCAGGAACTGTGAGACCGATGTGAAGTCAACTTTTCCCTTGAGCATGGGCGAGTTACGCCAGTTTGCGTCTAAAACACATTAGATACGAGTGGCAACTACAAATCAAGCTTGGAAAAGTGAGGCGCGACGCGGCGGGAATGCCAGAGGCCCGTATAATCCGGACGCCGTAGTGCAATAGGCCCCCCGAAACGGCTCCATAGCAAATTTCCTGCCAATGTTTCTCCGCTGGTGGTTCCTTCCGCTCTTTGTCGCCTTTTCCTTGCTGATCGCAGGTTCGTTGCTGCTCGGCTATGCCGTTGTCGTTGCCTATCCGGGGTTGCCCTCGCTCGACGCGCTCACCGACTATCACCCGAAGATCCCGCTGCGTGTCTACAGTGCGGAGGGCGAGCTGATCGGCGAATACGGCGAAGAGCGAAGGGCGCTGGTCTCGATCAACGACGTCCCGAAGACGCTGATCGAGGCGATCCTCGCCGCCGAGGACGAGCGCTTCTACCAGCACGGCGGCGTCGACTACGTCGGCGTCGCGCGCGCTGCGCTCTCCAATTTCATCCACGGCGGTGCGCGTCAAGGTGCAAGCACCATCACGATGCAGGTTGCGCGTAACTTCTTCCTGACAAAGGAGAAAACGTTCACCCGCAAGTTCAACGAGACGCTCCTGGCGTTCAAGATCGAGCAAAATCTCTCCAAGGATCAGATCCTTCAGCTCTACATCAACCAGATCTATCTGGGGCAGCGCGCCTACGGCTTCGAGGCGGCCGCCCAGACCTATTTCGGCAAAAGTCTGACAAGACTTAATGTCGCCGAGCACGCAATGCTCGCGGGACTGCCGAAAGCGCCGTCCGCCTACAATCCCGTGAGCAATCCCCGCCGGGCCAAGAGCCGCCAGGCATACGTGCTCGGCCGCATGAAGGCGCTCGGCTTCATCTCGCCGAAACAGTACGAGGAGGCCCTCAACGCGCCCCTCCACGTCCTGAAGGAACGCCAGGGTTACGCTACCCATGCGGAATATCTGACGGAAATGGTCCGTCAGCAAATGTACGACCGTTACCAGGACGCCGCCTACACGTCCGGCCTGCGCGTCTACACGACGATATTCCGAAAGCATCAGGATGCGGCCTATGCTGCCGTTCGCCAGGGCGTCCTGGATTACGATCGGCGTCACGGCTATCGCGGGGCCGAACGCTATGTCGAGATCCCGGCTGGCGCCACGGACGATGCCCTGGAGGAGTTGCTGGGTGACGAGTCGGACAGTGACGACATCCTGCCGGCGCTCGTTCTGGACGCGAGCACGCGTCGCGTCACGCTGTTCGTGAAAGGGGAAGGCCGCGTCACGGTGTCCGGTGACGGGCTGTCGTTCGCGCAGCGCATGCTCGCCCGGAATGCGCCCACGGACAAGAAGCTGCGTCGTGGCGCGGTCACGCGCGCCAGAAAGGATGCGTCCGGTCACTGGGAAATCCTGCAGATGCCCCAGGTCGAGGCCGCGCTCGTGGGGCTCGACCCCAAGACCGGAGACATCCGGGCCCTCGTCGGCGGCTTCGACTTCTCCCGCAGTCAGTTCAATCATGCGACCCAGGCGTATCGGCAGCCGGGATCGAGCTTCAAGCCATTCGTCTATTCGGCGGCCCTGGAGAAGGGGTTCACGCCGGCCACCATCATCAACGATGCACCGCTTTCCTTCGATGCGTCGGAGACCGGCTCCACGAACTGGGAGCCCAAGAACTACGATGGAACATTCGACGGGCCGATCAGCCTGCGCACGGCGCTGACGAAGTCCAAGAATCTCGTCTCTATTCGTATCCTGCAGGCCATCGGCACGGATTACGCGCAGGATTACGCGGCGCGTTTCGGCTTCGAGAAGAAGCACATTCCGCCGTATCTCACCATGGCGCTCGGTGCCGGTTCGGTGACGGTCATGCAGATGGCCGTGGGGTATGCTGCTTTCGCGAACGGCGGCATGCTCGTCACGCCGAATTACATCCAGCGCATCGTGGATGTCCAGGGGAAGGTCATCGAGTCCCACGAGCAGGCCGAGCAGGGGCACGATCCCAAGCGCATCATCGATCCGCGCAACGCCTTCATCATGACCAGCCTCATGCAGGATGTCGTGCGTGTCGGAACGGCCGTCCGGGCGAAGTCGCTGGGGCGAAGCGACCTGGCGGGGAAGACCGGTACGACGAACGACCAGGTCGACGCATGGTTCGCCGGCTACAACCCCTCGCTCGTGGCGGTCTCCTGGGTGGGCTTCGATGCGCCGCGGTCTCTCGGCGTCCGGGAAACCGGCTCGGCCGCGGCGCTGCCCATCTGGATGACCTACATGGGCGACGTGCTGAAGGGGGTTCCGGAAGAAGAGGTTCCCCCGCCGGAAGGGGTCGTCGCGGCGGCCATCAATCCGGCGACCGGGCTGCGCGACGATCGCGCGCCGGACCGCGTGCTCGAATTCTTCTATCAGGAAGCACTGCCGCGGGAAGAGGATGCGGGCGGGGTCGGTTCGGAGCGCCGTCGCGCGACTCCGGACGAGATCGACGACCAGCTGTATTGAGGTGACACCGTCGGGGGAAACATGGGGCGCGAATCAGGCAACGGCCGGCAGATGCGGATGCGGATCGCACAGCTTGCGGCGCGCATCATGGCGGAGGACGGTATCGAGGATTTTGGTCTGGCGAAGCGCAAGGCCGCCAGGCAGGCTGGTGCCCCGGACACCAGAAACCTGCCGGACAACGCCGAGGTCGAACAGGCGCTCATGGAGTACCAGCAACTCTATCAGGCCGCCGAGCAGGCGGATCGCCTGCGATCCCTGCGGGAACGCGCGCGCGATCTCCTGCTCCTGTTCGCGAGGTTCGATCCTCACCTCGTCGGTTCCGTGCTGTCGGGCACGGCCGGGCGATACGCCGATGTGGATCTTCACCTGTTCACGGACAGTCCCAAGGACGTGGAACTCTTCCTCCTGAACCGGTCGATGCCGTTCAAGCTTCGCGAGAACCGCTTCAGCGTGGGCGGAGAGGTTCGGCTCGTGCCCGGCTACGATCTCGACTACGAGGGTGCGGGCGTCCGGCTGAGCGTGTTCGGCGTCAACGACAATCGCTCGCCGATCCGCTCGTCGTCCGACGGGCGCACGATCGAGCGCGTACGGCTCGAATGGCTCGAGCGGCTGCTGTCCCCCGACACCACGTCGCCGTCCGCATGAGTGACGGTATCGCCGGGCCTGGCTGTCCGCAGCGCGAGCCAGGAAATTCGCTGCAGAACGACGCTTGCGCACTAAATTTCCGGCGCGTTGTGCCGTCACAACAACGATATGAGCCGCACTTCCGGTGAGCGAAGTGCGCCGACCGACCAATGGAACCCGTTCCCATCAGCGCCGCGCAGACATCCCCGGAAGATGATTCCCGGTTCCTCGTGCATTCCCGCATGGAGATCGCCGCGATCCTTCGCGGGGCCATGCAGGGCAGCGAGATGGTGAGTGCATACTTTTCTGCCGGCCGCGAATCCATGGTCACCGCCCTTCTTGCCGTCGACCACCAGAACGGGTTTTGCCTCGTCGATGCCGCCAAGGACGAGCAGCAGAACGAGCGCTTCGTGGCGTCGGACCGGATCACTTTCGTGAGCCGCCAGGACCGCGTGAAGATCCGCTGGGAGGTGGCCGGTGCGCGACTCGTTCAGTACGAGGGCCACCCGGCGCTCCTGATCCCGTTGCCCGACCACCTGCTCAAGTTCCAGCGCCGGGAGTTCTACCGGGTCGAGACCCCGGTCATCCGCCCGGTGAAATGCGTGATCCCGCGAGACGACGGCAGGCTCTTCGAGGTGAACCTCTTCGACATCGGTCTGGGCGGCGTCGGCCTTCTCGGCTTTCCCGACGATTTCTCCCTCGAGGCGGGCCGGACTCTCGAAGAGTGCACGATCACCCTGCCCGAGGCCGGCGTGCTGTCGGTCACGCTGCAGGTCCGGAACATCTGCGACATCGCGCTGCCCGATGGCAGGACGAACCGACGCGCCGGGTGCAGGTTCGTCGGACTGCACCCGGCCTCCGAGAAGATGATCCAGCGCTACATCATGCGCCTGGAGCGCGAGCGGCGCGCCCGGATCGCCTGAAGACGGCAGGACGGGTCAGCTTTCCCGCAGCCAGCGGGCGGCTTCCATCGCGTAATACGTCAGGATCGCGTCGGCGCCCGCCCGTCTGAAGCACATCAGGGCCTCGAGCGCGCAGGCGCGCTCGTCGAGCCATCCGTTCAGCCCCGCGGCACGCAGCATCGCGTATTCGCCGCTCACCTGGTACACGAACGTCGGCGCACCGAACTCTTCCTTGACCCGGCGCACGATGTCCAGATACGGCAGGCCGGGTTTGACCATGACCATGTCGGCCCCTTCCTCGAGGTCCAGTCCGACCTCCCAGAGCGCCTCGTCACTGTTCGCGGGGTCCATCTGGTACGTGTACTTGTTCCCGCTGCCCAGGGTACCCGCCGATGCCACGGCCTCTCGAAACGGGCCGTAGTAGCTCGACGCATACTTCGCGCTGTACGCGAGAATCCGCACTCGTTCCTGCCTGGATGCGTCGAGGTGTGCCCGGATCGCGCCGATGCGGCCGTCCATCATGTCCGACGGGGCGACGATGTCCACGCTGGCCTCGGCGTGACAGAGCGCCTGCCGCACCAGGACCTCGATCGTCTCGTCGTTCATGACGTAGCCACGGTCGTCCAGGAGACCGTCCTGGCCGTGGCTCGTATACGGATCCAGCGCGATGTCCGTGATCACGCCCAGTTCGGGGAATCTCGCCTTGAGGCTGGAGACAGCGGCCGGAACCAGTCCCTCGGGGTTGAAGGCCTCTTCGGCCAGCGGGGTGCGACGTGCGCCATCCACCACGGGAAACAGCGCCAGCGCGGGAATCCCGAGGCCGGCGCAGGTCTCGGCCACGCCAAGCAGGCGATCGACGGTGACCCGCTCCACTCCGGGCATGGACCCGACCGGCTCCGACCGGTTCGTTCCCTCGATCACGAAGACCGGGTAGATCAGGTTCGCGGCGGAGAGCGTGTTTTCGCGGACAAGCCGTCGCGAGAAGTCGTCGCGTCGGTTGCGGCGCATGCGTCGCCGCGGATATGCGCCAAGGGGGTACGGCATGGGTTCACTCCTTGCTCGTGTTCGTCTGGGTCGGCAGCCGCGTTTCGGGCCGACCGAATCATGCGTGTTTTGTCGGGAACTATTACGAGGGCGCCCCCTCAAAACAGGCGGACGGTGACGTCTCCCGCTTCTCCTCCCTGAGCGGGTGCCTTCAATCAAGGCTTGCCCCCGGCATTTCTCCCCTTTGCCGGGGGCATCTTTTTTTCTACGGTGCAGGCTCCGTCTCCAGAAAGTCAGCGATTACTTCCCTCGCTTCCTCCACGCCGGACTGCTTCAGGCTCGAAAACAGCTGGCAGGTCACCCTCATGTTGCCGAGGCGCTGCCGCAGCAGCGCGAGCTGCCGGCCAGCCTGCTGCCGGCTGAGCTTGTCCGCCTTCGTCAGAAGGATATGGACCGGCCTGCCGCTGGGCAAGAACCACCCGAGCAGCTGCTCGTCCAGCGGGGTCATCGGATGGCGGACGTCCATGATCGCTATCAGCGCCGTCAGGCTCCGACGCTCCATGAGGTAGCTGCCGATGAGCGCGTCCCACCGGTTGCGTTCCCGCTCGGGAACCTTCGCGAACCCGTAGCCCGGCAGATCGACAAGACTCCGGTCACCCGCAAGGGAGAAGAAGTTGATGAGCTGGGTTCGTCCGGGGGTCTTGCTCACGAACGCCAGACGATTGTGGCCCACGAGTGCGTTGATGGCGCTCGACTTGCCGGCGTTGGACCGGCCCGCGAAGGCGACTTCCGGCCCCGCCGGTGGCGGCAGTTGCGTCAGATCGTGAGCGCTCGCGACATATCTGGCATTCGCGAGCGGGTTGAGCCTTGTCCGAAGCGATCCGGTCACGAGCTAAATCCGCTAGAATTTTGGTTTGCCCGGCCCGCCCCTGGTGAACAGGACTTCTCGCTCCGAGCGGATCGATGTGGCCGGAGTACAGGATCTTTCTGCGCCCCGCTTGAGGAAGCACATGACACGTATTCAATCAGCAATGTTTTTCGTCGCTCTCGTCGCCACGGCAATGATCTCCGCGCTGCCGGCCCAGGCCAAGGGCGACCCCGCGAAGGGGCAGGCGGCCGCCACGGTATGCGCCGCCTG
This sequence comes from Betaproteobacteria bacterium, assembly GCA_016125475.1. Classification (GTDB taxonomy): domain Bacteria; phylum Pseudomonadota; class Gammaproteobacteria; order Burkholderiales. The sequence continues at coordinate 95,811 of WGLR01000002.1, read as the reverse complement.
TCACGGCCCCACGGGCAACAGCGTTATCGCGATGTACCCGAACCTCGCGCACCAGCACCCGGAATACATTGCGAAGCAGCTCGCGGAGTTCAAGAGTGGCGCGCGTGTGAACGCGATCATGGCCCCGATGGCGGCCGGGCTCACGCCCGAAGCCATGCAGGACCTCGCGGCCTATTTCAGCGAGCAGAAGCTCGTGATCCCCGGTGCGCAGAACCTGGATCTTGCCCAGAAGGGGCGCAAGCTGTACAGGGGCGGTGACGCGTCGCGGAAGCTCCCCGCCTGCGCCTCGTGCCACCTCGCGACGGGAGCCGGTATCCCGTCCCAGTACCCCCGCCTCGGCGGCCAGCATCGCGACTATACGATCGCCCAGTTGAAGGCCTTCCGCTCGGGCGATCGTGCGAACGATCCCAATTCGATGATGCGCATGATCGCCTCGAAGCTCACCGACCAGGAAATGACGGAACTGGCCGAGTACCTGGCCGGGCTGCACTGACGCGGGCCCTGCATCAGCGCGCGATGGCACCGAAGGCATCGCGCGCTGCATCGAGGGTTTTCCGTATTTCGTCCTCCCCGTGGGCTGCCGAGACGAAACCGGCCTCGAAGGCTGACGGTGCGAGGTAGACGCCACGGTCGAGCATTTCATGGAAGAAGCGGTTGAACCGCTCCTTGTCTGCGCGCATCACCTCCGCGAAGGTCTTCGGCGGTTCATCGCTGAAGAACACCCCGAACATTCCGCCCACGCAGTCCCCCGAGAACCCTGCCCCCGCTGACCGGCCAGCCTCGACCAGCCCGGAGACCAGCGTGCGCGTCGTCTCCGAGAGTCGATCGTAGAACCCGGGCGTCTGGACGAGCCTGAGTGTTGCGAGACCGGCCGCGACGGCAACCGGATTGCCGGACAGCGTTCCTGCCTGGTACACGGGCCCGAGCGGTGCGAGTCGTTCCATGATGTCACGCCGACCCCCGAAGGCCCCGAGCGGCATCCCGCCTCCCACCACCTTGCCCAGCGTCGTGAGATCGGGGCGAATGCCGAACAGGCCCTGCGCGCCGGTCAGTCCCACGCGAAAGCCCGTCATCACCTCATCGAAGATCAGCAGGCTTCCGGATCGCTCGGTGAGCGTGCGCAGCGCCTGCATGAAAGCGTCCGTGGGTCGTACGAGATTCATGTTGCCCGCGACCGGTTCCAGGATGACTGCGGCGATGTCATCGCCGCGTTCCGCGAACGCGCGCTCCAGGCCCGGGACGTCGTTGTAGTCCAGCACGAGCGTGTGCTGAGTTGTCTCGGCGGGCACACCCGCCGAACTCGGCTGCCCGAATGTCAGGGCACCGGACCCGGCCTTGACGAGAAGCGCATCCCCGTGGCCGTGGTAGCACCCCTCGAACTTGACGATCACGTTGCGGCCCGTGAACCCGCGCGCGAGCCGTATCGCGGACATCGTCGCCTCGGTGCCGGAGCTCACGAGTCGCACGAGTTCCATCGACGGAACGAGCGTCGTGAGCAGTTCGGCCATCTCCAGTTCGCGTTCCGTCGGGGCGCCGAAGGAGAGACTTCCCGCGGCCGCTTCCTGAACGGCCTGGACGACTTCCGGGTGAGCGTGTCCGAGAATCATCGGGCCCCACGAACCCACGTAGTCGATGTAGGCGCGGTCGTCGACGTCCCACAGCCATGCGCCCCGGCCTCGCGTGAAGAACACGGGGACCCCGCCGACGGACTTGAACGCGCGAACCGGGGAGTTGACTCCACCCGGAATCACGCGTTGGGAGCGTGCGAACAGCGACTCGTTGCGAGAGGTCATTTCAGATTTCCTTGGTTGCGTTTTCCATGCTGCGCGGCGCCCGGTTCTCGAACAGCCTGCGGAACGCCGAGGCTCTCGCCGCGACGTCGGGTGCGTCGAAAAGATCGGTGATGACGGCGACCGCGTCCGCGCCGGCCTCGATCAGAGTGGCCGCATTGTCGACCGTAATGCCGCCAATGGCTACGACCGGGACCGACACGACTCGTTTTGCACGCCGGATCAATCCGACATCGGGACGCACGGCATGCGGCTTCACCGTCGACGGGAAGAAACTGCCGAACGCGACGTAGTCGGCGCCCGCCTCCGCGGCATGGATCGCGAGATCCAGACGGTCGTAACACGACACGCCTATCAGGGCGTTCCGGCCGAGGATCCTGCGGGCCTCGTCGAGCGAGCAGTCGTTGCGGCCAAGGTGCACACCGGCCGCCGACACATCTGTCGCCAACCGCGGGTCGTCGTTGATGATGAGGATCGCGCCGGTCGACCGACACTCTTCGGCGAGCGCCGATGCCTCGGCGTGCGCGTCGGTCGGTGACATCCCCTTGCGTCGGTACTGAAGCACCCGCGCGCCTCCCCGGAGGGCGGCCCTCGCGTTTGCGATCAGCGTCGCCGAGTCGCATCGCTCGGGTGTGATGGCGTAAAGCCCTTCGATCATCTGCCGACCCCCGGGAAATCCGTGTGCGTGAATCGTCCTGGCGAATGACCGGATGCTGCCTGCGCCTGCCGGCCGTCTCCGGACGCCTTGCGTCTATGGTGTCGCGTTGTTTGAACGTACAATGAAATTTTATCCAATCACAAACCAAAACAATGTCAGACAGCGATGCATTTCGCACCTTCATGTGCCTGATCTGCGGCTTCATCTACGACGAAGCCACAGGATTGCCCGAAGAGGGAATTCCTCCGGGAACGCGATGGGAAGACGTGCCGATGAACTGGGTTTGTCCTGAGTGCGGAGCCCGCAAAGAGGACTTCGAACTCGTCGAGATTTGAGAGGGGGCCAGATGAGAATTCTCCACACCATGCTACGTGTCGGCGACCTCGAGCGCTCGACCGATTTCTACACGAACGTCCTGGGCATGAAGGTCCTGCGCAAGAACGACTATCCGGACGGCCGGTTCACGCTCTGCTTCGTGGGGTACGGCGAGGAGTCCGAGGAGGCAGTCCTCGAACTCACGTACAACTGGGACAAGGATTCATACGATCTCGGCACGGGTTACGGCCACATCGCCGTCGAAGTGGACGACGCGTACCGCGCGTGCGAAGAGGTCAGGAAGCGCGGAGGGAAGGTCACCCGCGAGGCGGGACCTATGAAGCACGGCACGACGGTCATCGCGTTCGTCGAGGATCCTGACGGCTACAAGATCGAGTTCATCCAGCGCCGCGCCGCCTGACCGCTTCGTTCGCGGCCCGCACGAAACCTGCGACGTCGATCGTCTCGGGACGCGCCCCGGGGTCGAGGCCGGCGGCTTCGATGCCGCTTTCGTCCAGCAGCCCCTGCATTGCGTTGCGGAGGGTCTTCCGTCTGAACGAGAACGCCTGCGTGACGAGTTCGTTGAACGTGCGCTCGTCCTGAGCCCGTACCCGTTCGTCCGATCTCAGCGGGGTCATCCGCACGACGGCGGAACGAACCTGCGGCGGCGGCCGGAACGCGCCTGCCGCGACGTCGAGGAGTTTCTCCATCTCGAACCGGTACTGCAGCATCACGCTCAGACGACCGAACGCCTTGTTTCCCGGTGGGGCGACCATCCGGTCCACGACTTCACGCTGAAGCATGAAGTGGCAGTCGCGAATCACCGGAAGGTGACGGGCGATGTGAAACAGTATCGGTGTCGATATGTTGTACGGCAGGTTTCCGACGATCCGCAGGTCATGGCCCAGGCTCGCGAGATCGAAGGCGAGGGCGTCCCCCTCGTGGACAGTGAGTCTTTCAGGGGGATGCTCGCGTCGAAGCGAGGCGGCAATGTCACGGTCGATCTCGAGGACGTCCAGGTGATCGAGCCGCTCCAGCAGAGGGGTCGTGAGCGCACCGAGTCCGGGGCCGATCTCGACCACGTGGTCGGTGACGGCGGGCGCGATCGCGTCGACTATCCGGCGGATGATCGCGCGGTCGACGAGGAAGTGTTGTCCGAACCGCTTACGGGCGACATGCATCGGACGTCGCCGCCGGCGTGGTCGTTCTGGAGGTGCCGCCGACGAGGTCGACCGCGAGTCTGACCGCGGCCCGCATGCTGCCGTCGTTCGCGCGCCCCGTGCCCGCCAGGTCGAGGGCGGTCCCATGGTCGACGGACGTTCGTATGATCGGAAGCCCGAGCGTCACGTTCACGCCTTCGCCGAAGCTCGCATGCTTGAGCGGCGCGAGTCCCTGGTCGTGGTACATCGCCAGCACCGCATCGGAACGATCGAGATTGCGACGCTGGAACAGCGTATCGGCAGGCAGGGGACCCTCGAGGAGCATGCCTTCCCGTCGGAGTTCGTCGAGCACCGGTCCGATGACTTCGATCTCCTCGCGTCCCAGCTTGCCGTCCTCCCCTGCGTGCGGATTGAGGCCGGCCACCAGGATGCGTGGCCGGGCAATGCCGAAACGCGTACGCAGGTCCGTGTCCAGGATCCGCAGCGTCGTCGTCAGGCCTTCGGCGGTGATGGCGTCGGGAACGGCCCGCAACGGGAGGTGCGTCGTCGCGAGCGCCACGCGCATCCCGCCGCCGACGAGCATCATCACGACCTGCCCGACGGCGCACCGCTGGGCGAGGTATTCGGTGTGTCCGGTGAACGGCACGCCGGCGTCAATGATGGTCGACTTCTGGACCGGCGCGGTGACCATCGCCGAGAACTCTCCTGCCAGGCAGCCGTGGAGCGCACGATCGAGCGTTTCCAGAACGTACGGAGCATTTGCGGGATCCGGCCGGCCGGCGACCGATTGCGTCCTCAGGGGCACGTGCAGGATCGCAGGATGTCGCGGTTTCACGGCACCTGGACGAGACGCCGGCGGGAGAGACAGTCCGAGACTCCTGCCGCGATGCGCGAGAAGGTCCCGGTCACCGATGAGCACCACCGGTGCCGGGATGTCCTGCGCGACGCGCAGGCAGATTTCGGGGCCGACGCCCGCCGGTTCTCCGGTGGTGATCGCGATCGGTCGCGTCAAGATCCGTGGCTGGAGAGGTGGATTTCGACGAACGCGCGGTCTCGCTGCTGGCGCACCCAGTCCGTAAATGCCTCGTCGGACTTCCGTGCGCGGATCGCCAGCAACGCCGTGCGGCGCTCCCGTTCCTTCGTCATGTCCTCGGTCCGTCGAGCGACGACCTGGATCAGATGCCAGCCGAACGGTGTCTGAACCGGTTCACTGATCTCGCCGGGCTTCAGCGCGTCCATGGCCTGTTCGAATTCCGGGACCGTGTCGCCGGGAGACAGCCATCCGAGATCGCCGCCCTTGGCCGCGCTCGCGTCATCCGACTGGGCTCTCGCGAACTCCTGGAAATCGCCGCCCGCGAGCACCTGCTTCCGGATCGCCTCGAGCCGCCGCTTCGCCTCGTCTGCGGAGACGATCTCGTTCAGGCGTATCAGGATGTGGCGGGCGTGGGTCTGTTCCACGACGACCGGTTTCACGTTGGACCGCTTGTCGACGAGCTTGATGATGTGAAAGCCGTTCGGACTGCGCAGCAGATCCGAGACGTCGCCCACCGACATCGTCGTGAGCGCCTGCGCGAAGATGGTCGGCAGTCGTCCGATCGGGCGCCAGTCGAGTTCACCGCCCTTGAGCGCGTTCGGTGCGTCGGAATACGTGGCGGAAATCTGGATGAAGTCCGCGCCGGAACGGATCTTCTCGAGCGCCTCCTCGGCGCGCGCACGGCTCGTCTGGACCTGTTCCGGGCTCGCGGCTTCGGGGACCGTCACGAGGATGTGCATGAGCTTGTATTCGTCGTTGCGCCCCGCTGCCTGCTGGCTCTTGAGGTACGCCTCGATCTCCGCTTCGGAGACGTTGACGCGGCTTTCGACCTCCCGATCCCGGAGACGGGAGATCGTGATCTCGCCCTTGATGTCTTCCCGGTAGCGGTCGTAGTCGATGCCTTCCGACTTGAGCGCGCGGGGCAGGTCGGATGCCGGTATCCCGCTCTCCTTCGCGATGCGATCGAGCGCGCGATCGACCTGCGACTCGTCGACGCGAAGTCCGGTCTCCTTCGCGTACTGGAGCAGGACACGTGTCGTGATCATGCGCTCGAGGATCTGCTTCTCGAGCAGGCCATGGTCGGGCAGGGGCGTTCCCTGCCGGTTCAGTTCGCGGGTGGCGAGCCGGACCTGGTCGTCGAGTTCGAGTTGCGTGATGACGTCGGTGTTCACGATCGCGACGACCCGGTCGAGCGCAATCGGGTCCGCGGCCTTCGCGGTCGTGGCCAGGAGACACCACGTGAACACGAAGAGGAGCGGGATCCGCGTGACGAAACTGTTCATCGCGCCCGATGTGCGGCGGCGTTCACTGCAGGGGGTAGTAGTCTTCATTGAACTGCGTCTGGGGCAGAGCGTTGATGTTCTGATATCCGGCCACGTTCTGCCTGAGAATATCCAGGGGATTGGAGCCGATTTTCGACAATCCGTTCAATTCGAGCTGCACGAAGAATGCGCGGACGCTGTCCTGGGTCAGCGTCACGAATTCCTGCATCACGAACCGTCCGACCCAGCATCCGGCATTGTACTCAATACCCGCTATGACGGTCGTCGACCGTCGGTCGCGAAGTGAGTACGACCAGCGCCCGACGGTGCTCCAGCGATCGTTGAGGGCCCACTGCGCGGAGAGGTCCGTCTGCTCGAAGCTGTCGCGGTTGAAGCGATAGCCGGCATTGAGCACCTTGCCCGGGACAGGGTTGTACCTCAGCGAAAGGCTGGAACGGTCCTGGTGCCTTTCGTTGACGTCGTAGGTCAGCGCCGAGTCTATGTACCACGCGCCGGTCATCCGGCCGGTGGCTGCCGCGAGCAGATCCGAACGGGATTGCGTTCGGGGAGGCGTGTTCGGCAGCGTGACCCTCTGCTCCCCGAAGAAGAAGCGTTCTCCGAGCGTGAGGCGAAGCCGCTCGCGTCCGTCGAGCGGATCGATGAGTCGTGACGTCACGGCGCCCGTCAGCTGGTTGGCGTCGTTGATGCGGTCGCCACCCACGAACTGATTCTCGCTGAACGCCTGGGCCAGGTTGAAGTCCGCGAGCGCCGTGTCGAACACGGGCAGCCGCGACTGGTCGTGATACGGAATGTAGACGTAATACAGACGGGGCTCGAGCGTCTGCAGGAGCGGCGTTCCGAGAAAGCTCGTGTCGCGCTCGAACGTGACGGTGCTGTCGAGGCTGAAGGTCGGGATCGTGCGCGACTCGTTCGAGGGGAGGGTGCTTCGGTCGAGGTCGTAGAAGGTCTGGTGCAGGCCCAGCTTCGGCGTGATCGTCACGAACGACCGCTGGAGCGGGTACGAAAGGCTCGGATAGAGCGTGAAGCGGCGGCCGTTCAGCAGCGTGGGGTGGGAGAAGGACACGAACTCCGAATAAAGTTGTGCCTCGAACCCCCGCACGTCCGGTTCGAGTGCGGTCAGCGTGAGCTGGGGCAGTCGCGCATACGGAGGGACGATCGGCGCGCGCGGATCCTGAAGGGTCTGGAACTTCTGGGTGCGCCCGCTCAGTGTCCACCAGCCGCCTGCATAGGTGAACCCGGCCTCCCGAGGCAGGTTCGAGATCGACGTCACGGCCAGGCGGTTGGACAGGTCGACGAAGTAGAGGTCGTCCGAGGCTTTCTGGAGGTTCAGGTAACCCGTGAGACGATTCGAGAACGCCTCGTCGTGCCGCAGCGCGAGCGCATAACGCCGTTCGCCCTGGCGGTCGCGGTCGTTCGGCAGGTACTCCACGCTCGCGATGCCGCGAAAGGACGGCATGAGGTAGCGGAACTCGTTGTTCAGCATGAGTCCCCGCTTCGCGAGGAACCGCGGGGCGATGGTGGCGTCGAAATTCGGCGCCAGGTTCAGGTAGACCGGTTGCGTGAACTCGAAGCCGCTCTTGCCGGTCGTGCCGTAGGTGGGGGTCAGCAGGCCGCTCTTGCGCCGGTTCGAGAGCGGGAAGTCTATGTAGGGCGTGTAGAGCAGCGGGATGTTCTTGAAGAAGACCATGACGTTCCGCGCGACGCCCTCGTCCTCCTTCCTGTCCAGGTCGAGCTTGCCGACGCGCAGGTACCAGTCGTCCTCGGGAACCTTGCACGTGCTGTAGGTCGCCCCCAGTGCGCGGATGTGCGTCTTGCTGTCGATGAAGAGCTTCTCCGCCTTTCCGCGGGCGTTGAGCTGGCGGAAATAGTACTCGGGAGACTCGGCGTAGGCCGAGTCGTTGCGCATGTTCACGGTCACGGACTTGCCTTCCAGCACGTCGCCACGCCGGTCGACCCGGACGTGGCCGGTTGCCGTGAGCGTGTCGTCCCGCAGCGAATAGAAGAGCTTGTCGGCGAACACCACGCGACCACGGGTCCTGAGTCGCACGTGACCCGCGGCATCGACGTAGTCGCCCTCGGTGCCACTCAGTTCGTCGGCGGCGATGAACAGGGTGGATTCCTGGTCCGTCTGCTCGTCGGGCGGAATCGGCCGAAGCTCGCGATCCAGACGCAGCTTCAGGCCGAGGGACTGCCCCGCGGCCATCCCGGGAAGCGAGATGGCCGCGACGATCAGCCATCGGGCGAGGTGAGACATCGGGCGGGTTTCTGTGAAGCGTTGATAGAATGGCCGAAGTATATTGCGAGATCCTGAGAGCGCTTCCTTCCTTGGACCGACTGACTGAACTCGAGGCATGGCTCGCCCGTAGCCTGCCGGACCGTGATCTTGCCATCGAACCTGCATCCGCCGACGCGAGTTTCCGGCGTTATTTCCGGGTGCGGAGCGGGCAGGATTCCTGGATCGTGATGGATGCCCCCCCGCAGCACGAGAACTGCGCCGCGTTCGTCGAGGTGGGACGGCTGCTTCTCGCCGCGGGGCTCAATGCGCCGCGGGTGCTCGCCGAGGATCTGACCCGCGGATTTCTCCTGCTGACGGACCTCGGGACGACGACCTTTCTGCAGGCGATGATCCAGGACCGCTCGGTCGCGCCGGCGCTCTTCGCCGACGCCATCGCGGCGCTGGTGACCTGGCAGTCCGCGAGTCGGGAGGGGGTCCTGGCGCCTTACGACGAGAAGCTACTGCGCAGGGAACTCGACCTGTTTCCGGAGTGGTACCTCGGCAGGCATCTCGGACTGACGCTCGGGCCGGACGAGCGTGCCGTGCTGGACGAAATCGGCGGGACACTGCTCGCGAACGTCCTCGCGCAGCCCCGGGTCTTCGTGCACCGGGACTACATGCCCCGGAATCTGATGGTCACCGACCCGAATCCGGGCATCCTCGATTTCCAGGACGCCGTGTATGGTCCGATCACCTACGACGTGGCCTCGCTGTTCCGCGATGCCTTCCTGAGCTGGGAAGAGGCCGAATCGCTCGACTGGGCGATCCGGTACTGGGAGCAGGCCCGGCGAGCGGGTCTGCCGGTCGCGAGTGACTTCTCGCTGTTCTACCGGGACATGGAATGGATGGGCATGCAGCGCCACCTGAAGGTGCTCGGGATCTTCGCGAGACTGCACTACCGGGACCGGAAGGCGGGCTATCTCGAGGACACGCCGCGCTTTCTCGGCTACGTGCGGGGCGTGGCCGAGCGCTACAACGCGCTGAGGGGGCTCGTCCCGCTGCTGGACCGTGTCGAGCGACGCACTCCCGAAGCGGGCTATACGTTTTGAGCGGGCTCCCGCCACCCCGGGCCATGGTGCTCGCCGCCGGGCGCGGCGAACGGATGCGGCCGCTCACCGACACCTGTCCGAAGCCGCTGCTGCAGGCAGGTGGAAAGCCGCTGATCGTCTGGCAGCTAGAACGGCTCGCTGCGGCCGGTTGCCGGGACGTGATCGTGAACCTCGCGCATCTCGGCGCACTCGTGGAGGAGGCGCTCGGTGACGGAAGCACATGGGGTCTCGGCATCCGGTACTCGCGCGAGGCCGAGGCGCTCGAGAGCGCCGGTGGCATCGCGCTCGCCCTGCCCAGTCTCGGGCACGAACCGTTCATCGTGATCAACGGCGACGTCTACTGCGATCTGGATCTTGCGCACCTGAACGATGCGTACGAGCGGCTGTCCAGAGAGCCAGACACGCTCGCGCATCTCGTGCTCGTCGACAACCCCCCGCACCACCCGGACGGCGACTTCGGACTCTCGGGCGGCCGCCCGGATCCCGACCTCGCCCCGAAACTCACCTTCAGTGGCATCGGTGTCTACCGGCCCGAACTCTTTCGATCGGTGGTGCCGGGACGGAAGGCGAAGCTCGCGCCCCTGCTCGTCGAGGCGATGCGGGCGCGCAGCGTGACGGCGGAGCACTATCGCGGCTTCTGGATGGACGTCGGCACACCGCAGAGGCTGCACGATCTCGACCGGCACATCCGTCCGGTCGCACGAACTGTCGAGGATTCCCGATGAATGCACCCATGACCATTCCGCGGAGCGTCGAGCCCTTCGTCGCACGGCGTGCGCGCCTCGCGGCAGCGATGGGCGCCGGCGTGGCGATCGTCGCCACCGCGCCCGAACGGACCCGCAACCGGGACGTTCATCACCCTTTCCGGTTCGACAGCTACTTCTACTACCTCACGGGTTTCCAGGAACCGGAATCCGTACTGGTCGTCGTCGCCGGGCCGGAACCCAGAACGCTGCTGTTCTGCCGCGAGAAGAATCTCGAACGCGAGATCTGGGACGGGTACCGGTTCGGGCCGGAACAGGCCGGAGAAGTGTTCCGCGTGGACGAAGCGTACGAGATCGGGCAACTCGACGACATGGTGCCCGAACTCCTCGCGGACCAGCCGGCCGTGTTCGTCGACGTGGGCTCGGATGCCGAGTGGGACGCGCGGATCATCGGCTGGCTGAACGGCGTGCGGGCGAAGGTCCGCACCGGCGTCACGGCGCCCGGCGAGATCCGCGACATCCGGCACATCCTCGACGAGATGCGTCTCGTCAAGGACGAACACGAACTCGGTCTGATGCGTCGCGCCGCGGAGATCTCGTCTGCCGCGCACGTGCGCGCCATGCGCGCCGCGAAACCGGGCATGCACGAGTACGAGGTCGAGGCCGAGCTGCTGCACGAGTTCGTGCGACATGGCGCCCGTTCGCCGGCCTATCCCTCCATCGTCGCGAGCGGACCGAATGCGTGCGTGCTCCATTACGTGGAGAACACGAGGCGCATGATGGCGGGCGACCTGTTGCTGATCGACGCAGGGTGCGAGGTGGACGGATACGCCTCCGACATCACGCGAACCTTTCCGGTGGGCGGCAGATTCTCGCCCGCGCAGCGCGATGTCTACGAACTGGTTCTCGCCGCACAGGCCGCCGCGATCGCGACGGTCCGTGAAGGCGTGCACTGGGAGGCGCCGCACGAGGCCGCTCTGGCCGTGCTCGCACGAGGCTTCGTCGACCTCGGGCTGTGCAAGGGATCGGTGGACGGCGTGCTCGAGTCCGGAGACTACCGGCGGTTCTACATGCATCGCACCGGACACTGGCTCGGTCTGGACGTGCACGACGCCGGCGACTACAAGCGGGGCGGCGAGTGGCGACCGCTGCAACCGGGAATGACGCTCACCGTGGAGCCGGGCTGTTACATCCGGCCCGCGGACGACGTGCCCGAAGCGTTCTGGAATGTCGGCGTCCGGATCGAGGACGACGTCGTCGTTCGGGAAGACGGCTGCGAGGTGCTCACGGCAGCGACTCCCAAGAGCGTGGCCGACGTGGAAGCGCTCGTCGGCACCGCCCGATAGCCGTCGTGACGTCGAGCGCCGTCGAGGCCGACGTCTGCATCGTCGGTGCGGGCCCGGTCGGGACCTTCCTCGCGGCGCTGCTCGCGCGGGCCGGAAGGCGCTGTGCGCTGATCGAGGCGCGTGCGCTCGACGCGGACGCGCACGACCCGCGCACGCTGGCGCTTTCCTGGAGCAGTCGCCTGAAGCTCGGTCACGTCGGGCTCGATCCTGAACGCGATCTCGCGGCCACCCCGATCCGGACCATCCACGTGTCACAGGCGGGCCGAGCCGGGCGCGCACGCCTGACGGCCGGGGACGCTGGCGTCGAGGCGCTCGGCTTCGTGCTTCGGTACGCCTCGCTGCAGCGCGCTCTCCTCGCTCGGGTGACCGACGGGTGCCGCATCTTCGACGAGTCCAGGGTGGAGCGCGTCGACGATGTCGACGATGGGGTGCTCGTGACCGCGGACCGGGTCAGGGTGATCGCGAGCATGGCGGTCGTTGCCGATGGTGCGACCGAGCTGATCCGGTCGCTCGGCATGAGTTCCCGCTCGCACGACTACCAGGTCAGTGCGCTGGTCGGCGACGTGAGCGTGACCAGGCCGGGCGGGCACGTCGCATACGAGCGCTTCACGGACCACGGACCGCTTGCCATGCTGCCCCAGCGCGACGGCTACTCGCTCGTGTGGGCGTTGCCTCCCGGGCGTGCCGACGAACTGCGGGAAGCTCCCCGAGCCGAGACGTGTGCCGCACTGCAGGACGCCTTCGGCTGGCGTCTCGGGCGCGTGACGGACATCCGCGGCCGGGCGAGTTTTCCCCTGTCTTTGCGTCGCACCGAGCCACTCGCGGTCGGCCGCACGGTGGTCATCGGCAACGCCGCGCAGACGCTTCATCCCGTGGCCGGCCAGGGACTCAATCTGGGCTTCCGCGATGCCTGGGCGCTCGCGCGCCGGATCCGCGAACACGACGGCGATCTGCACGACGTCGCGCGGACCCACGCGGCAGACCGTCGCGCGGACCGGGCCGTCACCATCGGCTTCACGGATCTTCTCGCCCAGGTCTTCGGTATCGACGTCCCGGGTGCGGCGATGGTCCGCACGATCGGCCTCGAAGCGCTGGATCTCCTTCCCGGCGCGCGCCGGACGTTCGCGCGCGCACTCGCCGTCACGCCCCAGCGCTGAACGACTCGTTGCATGGCGTCGCGGATCGGGCGCGGCACGACGCGCGTTTCTGATTACAATAGATCTCCCGCCCGCCAACCGCGATCGCTACGAGTCCGCGCATGAGAATCGGTCCCCACAGACTCGCCAACAGACTCGCGGTGGCGCCGATGGCCGGAGTGACCGACCGGCCCTTCAGGCAGTTGTGCAAGAAACTCGGTGCGGGTTATGCGGTATCCGAGATGATCGCTTCCGATCGCAGTCTCTGGGAAACGCGCAAGAGCCGCATGCGCCGCACGCACGAGGGAGAAGTCGCTCCGATCGCCGTTCAGATCGCGGGTACGGATCCTGACGCTCTGGCGGATGCGGCCCGCTTCAACGTGCACCATGGTGCGCAGGTGATCGACATCAACATGGGTTGCCCGGCGAAGAAGGTTTGCAATGTCCTTGCGGGTTCCGCACTGATGCGCGACGAGCCTCTCGTCGGCCGCATTCTCGCGAAGGTCGTCGGAGCGGTCGACGTGCCGGTGACGCTCAAGATGCGCACGGGCTGGGACAGCGGCTCCCGCAACGCGGTTGCGATTGCGCGTGTCGCGGAAGATGCCGGCGTGCAGGCGATCACGGTGCACGGGCGCACGCGACAGGACTTCTATTCGGGCCATGCCGAATACGAGACGATCGCGGCCGTGAAGGCGGCGGTCGGCATCCCCGTCATCGCGAACGGGGACATCGACTCCCCGGAGAAAGCCAGGTTCGTGCTGGAGCGGACCGGCGCGGATGCGCTGATGATCGGTCGCGCCGCGCAGGGAAGGCCGTGGCTCTTCCGGGAGATCGACACGTTTCTCTTGACCGGCCGGCGTCCGTCGGCACCGTCTCCGACCGAGGTGCGCGACATTCTGGTCGATCATCTTCGCGGTCTCTACGAACTCTACGGCGAGCAGGCCGGCGCGCGCGTGGCGCGCAAGCACGTGGGCTGGTACTCGCGTGCGATTTCCCGCGGCGACGAACTGAGGCACCGCGTCAACGTTCTCGATGACGCTGCCGCACAGCTGGACGCAGTCATGGCCTTCTTCGACGAACAACTACTCGATCACGACTCGCCATGGGAACCAGACAGACGCGCCGCGTAGTCAACGAGAACGACATTGCCCGTTGCGTGCGCAGGGCGCTCGACGGCTATTTCCGTGACCTGGATGGCGAGCGGCCCGGCCCGCTCCACGATATGGTGATGGCGTGCGCCGAACTGCCGCTGCTCGAGTACGTTCTCGAGCTGTCGGACGGGAACCAGACGCTCGCCGCGGACCTGCTCGGCATGAATCGCAACACGCTGCGCAAGAAGATGAAGAACTACGGTCTCCTCTAGAACGCTCTTCTCACCCCTATTTCCAGACGTACGACATGACACAGACACGACACGCGCTGATCAGCGTTTCTGACAAGACCGGAGTCGTCGAATTCGCGCGCGCGCTCAGCGGTTTCGGCATCCGTCTGCTCTCGACGGGCGGGACGGCCAGACTGCTCGCGGAGGCCGGGATACCGGTGACGGAGGTGGCTTCCTACACGGGATTTCCCGAGATGCTCGACGGGCGCGTGAAGACGCTGCACCCCAAGGTCCACGCAGGCATCCTCGCGCGACGCGAATTACCCGAACACGCCGAAGCCATGGCGCGCGAGGGCCTCGGATACATCGACTTCGTGGTCGTGAACCTCTACCCGTTCCGGGAGACGATCGCGCGTGCCGGCTGCACGCTCGAGGAGGCCATCGAGAACATCGACATCGGTGGCCCGACCATGGTCCGCGCGGCCGCCAAGAATTATCAGCACGTCGCGGTGGTCACCGATCCCGCGGACTACGCGCCCCTCGTCGCGGAGATGCAGTCCTCGGGCGGCGCCGTTGCACTCGGTACCCGGTTCACCCTTGCGCGCAAGGCGTTTTCGCACACCGCGCAGTACGACGGCGCGATCAGCAACTATCTCACCGCGCTCAACCCGGACCTGTCGCGACAGGCCTTCCCGGAGGTCCTCAACGTGTCCTTCGTGAAGTCCCAGGATCTTCGCTACGGCGAGAATCCGCACCAGAGCGCCGCGTTCTACCGCGATGCGCGGCCCGTGCACGGCAGCCTCTCGACCTACACGCAGATTCAGGGGAAGGAACTCTCCTACAACAACATCGCCGACGCCGATGCGGCGTGGGAATGCGTGAAGACGCTCGGACGTGCCGGGTGCGTGATCATCAAGCACGCCAATCCGTGCGGCGTGGCGGAGGCGCCCACGAACCTCGAGGCCTATCGGCGTGCGTTCGCGACCGACCCGACGTCCGCGTTCGGGGGGATCATCGCGTTCAACGAGGAGCTCGACGGTGCCACGGCGGCAGAGGTGGTCAGGCAGTTCGTCGAGGTGGTGATCGCACCGTCCTTCACGGACGACGCGCGCGCTGCGTTTGCGCCGAAGACCAACGTGCGCCTGCTCGAGGTGCCGTTCGGAATCCAGCCGAACGACTTTGATTTCAAGCGTGTCGGCGGCGGGTTGCTCGTGCAGAGTCCCGACGCCCGCAACATCGATTCCGCCGAGCTCCGCGTCGTGACGAAGCGTGCACCCTCGCCCGAGCAGATGAAGGATCTGCTGTTCGCGTGGCGCGTGGCCAAGTTCGTGAAGTCCAACGCAATCGTGTTCTGTGGCGGAGGACGTACCCTCGGTGTCGGTGCAGGACAGATGAGCCGGATCGATTCGGCGCGGATCGCCTCGATCAAGGCGAAGAACGCCGATCTGTCGCTTGCGGGGTCGGTCGTGGCTTCCGATGCGTTCTTCCCGTTCCGGGACGGCCTCGATGTCGTGGCCGACGCAGGCGCCGTTGCGGTGATCCAGCCCGGAGGCAGCATGCGTGACGAGGAAGTCATCGCGGCGGCCGACGAGCGGGACATCGCAATGGTGTTCACCGGCGTGCGCCATTTCCGGCACTGAGAGCATGTGTCGGTCCTCCGCGCCCGGCCGATCGGATCGGCACGGGCGATTTCCGGTTTCCAACAGCATCAGGTGACGTATGAACCTTCTCGTCGTCGGTTCCGGCGGGCGTGAGCACGCCCTCGCGTGGCGACTGGTCCAGTCTCCACGGGTCGCACGTGTCTACGTGGCACCCGGCAACGCGGGGACAGCACGTGAGGGCGGCGTGACCAATGTCGACGTGACGTCGATTCCCGACCTGGTCGCGTTCGCGCGGGAGCATTCCGTCGCGCACACGGTCGTGGGCCCGGAAGCGCCACTGGCGGAAGGCATCGTCGACGCCTTTCGCGCGGCGGGCCTCAGGATCTTCGGGCCGACGCAGGCAGCCGCCCGGCTGGAATCCTCGAAGGAGTTCGCGAAGGACTTCATGGTCCGGCACGGCATTCCGACCGCTGCTCATGCGACGTTCACGGATCAGGCGGCAGCGCATGCGTACGTCGACGATCGGGGCGCCCCGATCGTGATCAAGGCGGATGGCCTCGCGGCTGGCAAGGGCGTGGTCGTCGCGATGACGTCACAGGAGGCCCATGACGCGATCGACGCGATGCTCGTGGACAACCGCATGGGCCAGGCTGGTGCGCGCGTCGTGATCGAGGACTTCCTCGAGGGCGAGGAGGCGAGTTTCATCGTCATGGTCGACGGCCGCCACGTCCTGCCGCTCGCGTCGAGTCAGGATCACAAGCGCCTCCTCGACGGTGATCGCGGACCCAACACGGGCGGAATGGGAGCTTATTCGCCCGCGCCGGTCATCACGCCTGCCGTGCACGCCCGCGCGATGCGGGAAGTCATTCTGCCGGTGGTGCAAGGCATGGAAGCGGAAGGCACTCCCTACACGGGGTTCCTCTACGCGGGCCTCATGATCTCGCCCGCGGGCGAGCTGCGTGTGCTCGAATTCAACTGCAGGCTGGGAGATCCCGAGACGCAACCCCTGCTGCTGCGGCTCAAGAGCGACCTGCTCGGCCTGATCGAACACGCGTCGACCCAGACGCTCGACCGGGCCGAAGCCGAGTGGGACCGCCGTTACGCGCTGGGTGTCGTGCTCGCATCCGAGGGCTATCCGGAGCAGCCGCGGCGCGGCGATCCGGTGACGGGCCTTCCCAGGGACGAAGCCGACTTCCACGTGTTCCATGCGGGCACCGCATCGCGCGACGGTCAGGTCGTGACGGTGGGCGGACGCGTGCTGTGCGTGACCGCGCTGGGAGACACGGTGCGGATCGCCCAGCGTCGTGCCTACGAGATCGCGGACCGGATCCAGTTTCCCGGACGACAGTTGCGGCGCGACATCGGCCATCGCGCGATCGGGGCTCGCCGGAGCCAGCTATGACGGCATCCGGCGGACACGACGTCGACCTCGCAGCCGCGAAGGCCTATTTCACGGACCTCCAGTCGCGCATCGTCGCAGGCCTGGAAGCAGAGGACGGCCAGTCGTTCCGCCGTGACGCCTGGACCCGCCCCGAAGGCGGAGGCGGACTGTCGTGTCTCGTCGAGGAAGGCGGAGTCTTCGAGCGTGCGGGCGTCCTCTTCTCGCACGTGACCGGCGGGAGCCTGCCGCCGTCCGCCTCGGCGAGCCGCCCGGAACTGGCTGGCCGGGGGTTCGAGGCGATGGGCGTTTCGCTCGTCCTGCACCCGCGCAATCCCTTCGTCCCGACCGTGCACCTGAACGTGCGTCTCTTCGCGGCCCTGAAAGCGGGTGAGGCGCCCGTGTGGTGGTTCGGCGGGGGCATGGACCTCACGCCCTATTACGGCTTCGAGGACGATGCCGTCCATTTCCACGAGGCGTGCCGCGATGCGCTGGCTCCGTTCGGCGACCATCATTACCTGGCATTCAAGCGCTGGTGCGACCGGTATTTCTATCTGAAGCATCGGGCGGAGCCGCGGGGCATAGGGGGCATCTTCTTCGACGACCTCGGGACGCCCGACTTCCCGACGTGTTTCGCTCTCACGCGCAGCGTGGGGGATCACTTCCTCGCCGCGTACCTGCCCATCGTGCAGCGGCGACGCGCGACGGCCTTCGGGGAGCGGGAACGCGATTTCCAGGCCTATCGCCGCGGACGGTACGTGGAATTCAACCTCGTCTTCGACCGGGGCACCCTCTTCGGCCTCCAGTCGGGAGGGCGCACCGAATCCATCCTGCTGTCGATGCCGCCGCTGGTGCGATGGCGTTACGACTGGCATCCGGAACCCGGTTCACCCGAGGCACTGCTCTACACGGACTTCCTCACGGCGCGGGACTGGTTGCCACTGCCGCCGCCCGGGGACGACGCGAGCGCGCCAACCCCGCGCTGAGCCCGTCGGTCGAGTGCGCCCGCCTGACACCCCTGACGCCCCTGGCTCGGGCACCTGGCGCGAGCATTGCTAGAGATCCCTTCGAAATTTCAGGCCTTACCGGCGGTCAAGTTTTCCCCGTTCCTGCCGTTCTGAGCGTCGTCTGAGGTCCGAATTTGAAGAGGTCGGTCGTATGGGTGCACCCGGGGACTTTGCTGCCGCGAAGATGGAGCGCATGCGCGAGAGGATCGCGCGTCTCGAGCAACTGCTCGTCCTGAACAACATTGCGGTTCCGCCGGACGAGGACGGCATCGCCGGCTACGGCGCCGCCCGCGACCTGGCCTTTCCCGAGCTCGACTTCTCCGAGCCCGCACCGAAGGATCCCGAGCCCGTCGAGGCTCGCGCTGCCGTCGAGGATTTCCCGCACATCGTCTCCAGTCTCACCGGACTCTGGGGAAAGGACGGTTTCGACCAGTATCTCGGCAGGCTCATCGTCGACGAGCGGGGAGGCCGGAAGGGTTTCAACATGGACACGATGGAAGAACTCCTGCTGCTCGGGCGCATCGCGCGCCAGCGCAAGGCTCTCTTCGGCATGTTCGCGGAACCCAGACGTAACGAGGACACCTGGCAGAGTGTGCCGGAGGTCATGCGCCGGGCCGACGCGTCCGCATGACCGGGCGCCCGTCGACGCCTACTGCCCCAGGTACGCTTCCCTGACCTGGGGGCTTTCCAGCAGGGCCGAGGCGGCATCCTCCATGGTGATCGCGCCGGACTCCATCACGTAGCCACGGTTGGCCGCTTCCAGGGCGAGCAGCGCATTCTGCTCGACGAGCAGGATGGTCACGCCCTGTGCCGAAATGGACTGGATCACCTCGAAGATCTTCTGCACCATCAGCGGGGCGAGGCCCATGCTCGGTTCGTCCAGCAGCATCAGTCGCGGGCGACTCATCATGGCCCGGCCGATCGCCAGCATCTGCTGCTCCCCGCCCGACAGGGTTCCTGCGACCTGAGCGCGCCTTTCCGAGAGTCGCGGGAAGAGCTCGAAGACGCGATCGAGGTCCGCGGACACGCCTGGCGGGTCGTTACGCGTGTAGGCGCCCATCGCGAGGTTTTCCTCCACGGTCAGACGCGCGAAGACGCCGCGCCCCTCCGGGACGAGCGCGATCCCCTGCCGTATCAGGTGGTGCGACGCCATGCCGGTCACGTCGATTCCCTTGTAGGTCACCCGTCCACCGGCCGGGCGCACCATGCCCGACAGGGCCTTGAGCGTCGTGGTCTTGCCCGCGCCGTTCGCGCCGATCAATGCGACGAGTTCGCCTTCCGCGACGTCGAGGTCGATCCCGCGCACGGCCTCGATGCCGCCATAGGTGACCCGGAGAGACCTGACGCTCAGGAGGCTCATGCGGGCGTTTCCTCCTTCGTTCGCGGTGTGCCGAGATAGGCCGCGATCACCGCAGGGTCTCGCTGGACGGACTCGGGGACGCCCTCCGCGATCTTCTTGCCGTACTCGAGTACGGCCACGCGATCGCAGAGTCCCATGACGAGCTTCACGTCGTGTTCGATGAGGAGCACGGTCGTGCCGTCCTTCCGTATGCGCGAGACCAGTTGCCCGAGCGCCTGCCGTTCCGTCGGATTCATGCCGGCCGCGGGCTCGTCCAGCGCGAGGAGCTTCGGCTGCATCGCCAGCGCACGGGCGATCTCCAGGCGGCGCTGGTCACCGTAGGGGAGATTGCGTGCCGTCGTGTTCGCGTGTCTGTCGATCCCGACGTACGCGAGCAGTTCGTGCGCTCGGTGGACGATCCGTTCCTCTTCCCGTACGGTCCCGACGGTCCGGAGGATCGCACCGAACACGCCGGCGCGCGTGCGCATGTGCTGGCCCACCATCACGTTCTCGAGGGCCGTCATGTTCGCGAACAGACGGATGTTCTGGAACGTGCGTGCGATGCCGTTCTCGGCGACCTGGTGCGGTTTCAGGCCCGAAAGCTCACGACCGTCGAGCTGGAACCGGCCACCGTCCGCCCGATAGAGCCCGGTCAGCACGTTGAAGAGTGTCGTCTTGCCCGCCCCGTTCGGGCCTATCAGGCCGTAGATCTCGCCACGGTGGATCTTCAGCGAGACGTCCGACAGCGCCGTGAGACCGCCGAAACGCTTCTCTATGCCGAATGCTTCCAGCAGAGGAGGCGGGGTCCCGGACATCACCGGCCTTCCCGGCCGTTGCGCGGCGCGAACTCGCGCCGCCTCGTCTTCGACGGCCACAGTCCGGCCGGCCGGTATCGCATCATCAGCACGAGGGCGAGTCCGAACAGAAGCATCCTGATGACTTCAGGATCGATGAGGACGCGGCCGAACAGTGTCGTCTGCACGGGTTGCACGGTGTAGCGAAGAATCTCCGGGACGAACGAGAGCAGCACGGCGCCGAGGATCACGCCGAATATGTTTCCCATGCCGCCGAGCACGACCATGGAGAGGATCATGATCGACTGCACGAGCACGAAACTCTCCGGGCTGATGAAGCCCTGGATTGCCGCGAAGATGCCCCCGGCAATGCCGCCAAAGCTCGCCCCCATCGCGAACGCCAGAAGCTTCACGTTGCGGGTGTTGATCCCCATCGCCTGCGCCGCTACCTCGTCCTCGCGAATCGCGACCCAGGCGCGGCCGATGCGCGAGTCCTGAAGTCGTATGTTCACGATGACGACCGCTATCAGCACGACCAGCAGCAGGTAGTAGTACTTGATCGGGCCGCTCGCGGTCAGCCCGAGGAACGTCTGGTTGTCACGAAAGCTGAAGCTGCCGAGCCGGAACGGGTCGATGAGCGAGATACCCTGCGGGCCGTTCGTGATGTTCACGGGCTGTGAAAGATTGTTCAGGAAGATGCGCACGATCTCGCCGAACCCGAGGGTCACGATCGCGAGGTAGTCGCCGCGGAGCTTGAGCGTGGGGGCGCCGAGGAGGATTCCGAACACGCAGGCGAGCATCGCTCCGATGGGAAGGATGATCCAGAACGGCAGGTGAAGCCCGAAGTGCGGCGACGCGAGAAGCGCGTAGGCGTAGGCGCCCACGCCGTAGAACGCGATGTACCCGAGATCGAGCAGCCCCGCGAACCCGACCACGATGTTGAGGCCGAGAGACAGGAGGACGAAGAGGATCGCGAGGTTCGTGACGCGCACCCACGCCGTCCCCACCGTTGCGAGCGCGAACGGCAGGACGACGAGGGCTGCCGCCATCAGCGCGACACCCGCCCACACGGCGGGTCGGCTCTTCAGGAACGAGGTGTCGGTATCGCTCACGCTTCGACCCTGCTCAGGCGCGATCGCTCACGCGTTCGCCGAGCAGTCCGGAGGGCCGGAAGACGAGCACGAGGATCAGCACCACGAATGCGAAGACGTCCTGGTAGTTGCTGCCGAACAGGATGACGTGACCATCGACCGCGCACCGCTCGGCGAGATCCGACGAGATCCAGCTCACGTGGCAGAGATCCGTCAGGTTGCCGATGTATCCCGTTCCGAGTGCCTCGACGACGCCGAGCAGCATGCCGCCGAGCATCGCGCCGGCGAGATTGCCGATGCCGCCCAGCACGGCCGCCGAGAATGCCTTCATGCCCAGGAGGGCGCCCATCGTGTAATGGGCGATTCCGTAGTAGGTACCGACCATGACTCCCGCTACTGCCGCGAGCGCGGCCCCGATCACGAAGGTGATGGAGATCACCCTGTTCACGTCGATGCCCATCAACCCGGCTATCTCCGGGTTCTCGGACGTCGCGCGCATCGCGACACCGAGCTTCGTCCGGTACACGAGAAGCGTGAGCGCCGCCATCATGAGCAGGGACAGCGAGATGATCGCGATCTGCACGCCGCTGATGGTCGCGCCACCCAGGTGGAAGACGGGATTCGAGATGATCTGGGGAAACGCGAGCGGGTTGCGGCTCCATATGAGCATCGCGAGGTGTTGCAGGATGATCGAGATGCCGATGGCCGTGATCAGCGGGGCCAGTCTGGGGGCATTGCGGAGAGGGCGGTAGGCAATGCGTTCCATCGCATAGCCTACGGCCATGCACGCCGGAATCGCGCACAGCGTACCGATCAGCACGATGACGAGCGGCGGGAGTGTCGTGCCGCTGCCTGCGAGTGCAGTGATCACCCACAGTGCGACCATCGCGCCGACCATGACGACCTCGCCGTGCGCGAAATTGATCAGCTGCACGATGCCGTAGACCATCGTGTAACCCAGTGCGACGATCGCGTAGACGCTGCCGAGGGTGAGGCCGTTGATGATCTGTTGAAGGAATATGTCCACGGTCGGGGCCGTGCGCTCGCGGGGTCACGCCGGGGCAGCGCTCGCCGCGCAACTGCCATCGCGGCATGTCGCCGCCCCCCGGCGGCCCGGTGCGGCGCAGCTTATTTCTGCTCTGTGGCGGGCTCCGTCGTCTGTACCGTCGAGGCTTCGGCCGTCGCGCCTTTCATGAAATCCTCGAACTTGATCGTCTTGCCGGCCTTGATGATCGCGACGGGGGCGATCTTGCCGTCCTTCATCATGAAGATCGTCATCTCGGCGTCCTTGCGGTCGCCCTTGTCGTCGAACTGGATCTTGCCGCTCGCGCCCTCGTAGGTGAGCTGCTTGATCAGGGGAAGGTATTTCGCCGGGTCGACCGAGTCGGCCTTCTGCATCGCGGTGATCAGGACATTCGCCGCATCGTAGGTGAACGGTGCGTAGATGATCGGGTCGGTGTTGAACTTCGCTCGATACGCTTCCAGGAAGGACTGGCTCGCCGCCTGCGCCGGAATCCCGGCCTGCGAGCAGATCATGCCCTCGGCGGCAGCGCCTGCGAGCTCCGTCATCTTGTCGGAGCACGCACCGTCGCCGAACGCGAACACGGCCTTGATGCCCAGTTCGCGTCCCTGCTTGAGCAGCGGTCCCGCGGCGGCGTCCATGCCTCCGAAGAAGATCGCATCGGGCTTCTCGCCGCGCAGTTTCGTGAGTACCGCGTTCCAGTCCGTCTGCTTGTCGGTGCCCTTCTCGCGAGGCAGGACTTTCACGCCTGCTTCCTTGAACGTCTTCTCGACCTCGTTCGCGAGCCCTTCGCCATAGGACGTCGCGTCGTCGATCACCGCCACCACCCTGGGCTTGTCTTCGGACATCAGGAAATTGGCGACCGCGGGACCCTGCTGGTCGTCACGGCCCACGGTCCGGAAGATCTCCGGGAATCCCTGCTCGGTGAGCTGGGGATTGGTCGCCGACCCGCTGATCATCGGAATTCCGTACTGGTGATACACGGCGGACGCGGGAATCGTGACCCCCGAGTTGAGGTGGCCCACCACGCCCGCAACCTTCGCGTCCGCGAACTTCTGGGCAATGATGGGTCCCATGTCGGGCTTGCCTTCGTCGTCCTCGCTCAGCATCTCGAACACGACCTTCTTGCCGCCGATGACCAGTCCCCTGGCGTTGGCCTCGTCGACGGCAAGTCGCACGCCGTTCTCGTTGTCCTTGCCGAGATGCGCAATGCTGCCGGTGAGCGGTGCGGCATGACCGATCTTCACCGTGACCTGTTCCGGCCCGCCGGAATCCGCCGACGTCTGGGCTTCGTCCTGTTTGCCGCACCCCCCGAGGGCAAGGGAGATGACCGCGCCGGCGACGGTCGCATGAATCCAGGATACGGTGAATGACTTTCGGGACATGTCGTCTCCTCGAACGCAGGATGGGAATGGCGCAACTCGCGCGTGGAGCCACGTCGACAATCGTTTCCGGGTGTGCCCCCAAGGGGCCCGGGGATTATTCCTCGTCACGAAAGTGACGTCAATTCGGGGATTTGCGCGCATTTCCGGTGCGCAGGTCGAAAAAAAACCGGCCGTACGGCCGGTTCTTTTCCGGAGAACTCCCGGGAATGTCAGTGGTCGTGCACGATCCACTCGACGATGGTCTTGATGTCACCGTCCTTCATGTTCGGGTGCGGGGTCATCGGCACCGCGCCCCACACGCCCGATCCGCCGGACTTCACCTTGTGGACGAGCTTGTCGATCGCGCCAGCATCGCCCTTGTATTTTGCGGCGATTTCCTTGAATGAGGGGCCCACGAGCTTGGTATCCGCTGCATGGCAGGCGGAGCAGTCGCTTCCCTTCATCAGGGCCTTCGCCTTGGCCGCGTCTGCGGCGTGCGCCGCACCCGTGAACACGAAAGTCGCGGCGATGGCTGCGATGATATGCGAAGTCTTCATTCCTTCTCCTTGGAGGACGGTCAAAGTCAAAAACTGCCGAATTCTATGGGTTTTGCCCAATCTTGCAAATTCGTCGTCGTTGCGATCGGCGACCTCGGCACGTGTCCAGTGCCTCCGGGGCGGCGTCGACCGAACCGATCGGCGTTGTTTCCTTAACGTTCCACCGAAACGCGCGTTGACCCGGCGGCGCCGGGCACGTGCCCGTGCGCACACACCGTCACGGGTGCCTCGTGTGACATCCACTCTCAAGACCGGCGAACCCGCGCCGATGTTCCCTTCGTTCCGATTCATTCGTCGCGCGTCGTACCGTTCCGGTCGCGCCACACCCCGCAAGGAGTTCGCACATGAAGACAGTCGCATGGATTTCGGTCATCGCATTCTCCGCTGCCACGTCAGGTGCGCTGGCGGGTGACGTGGACGTGGGCGCTGTCATCGGTGGTGCGGTCGGGGGAGGCCTTGGCGCAGGCGTCGGATCCAAGGTCGGTGGCACCACGGGCGCCGTGATCGGGGGAGCAGTCGGGGGAGCGACAGGGGCTGCCATCGGGTCGAGCACGACCTCGGAACCCCGGGAGCGTGTGGTCGTGAAGGAGCGGGTCGTCGTGCGCGAAGCCGAGCATCGCGAGCACGAGGACGATGGCCCTCCCGGGCGACATCACGGCCGGAAGAAGGGCTGGCACAAGCACCGCCACCATCACGACGACTGAACCTCATCCCCGCGACGTCGGCCGGTCGATCGTCCTGACTTCCGGCCGACGGGCGCTCCTTGCCGTGCCCGTCAGATCTTGTCGAAGGTCTTGAATGAATGCACGGTGAACAGGATCCGGCGCCAGATGTTTCCACGTGCAGGATCCGCGGCGCGTTCGCCGGCCTGGCGACCGCGTTCCGGCGCAGCAGACTCCGCCCCGCCGTTCTCCGGCACGGTGCGGCCCTGCAGGTGATTCCCGGCACCTGGTCCGCCCAGATGCACAGTTGCGACCCCCGCGAGAGCGGCGGCTCGTTCCAGCTGATCGTCTTCCATGGTTCCTGTCCTCCGACCGTCCAGCAGGTCAGAGCCGGATGCGTGCCAGGTCGGCATCTCCGGCATTGCGGGACGGAAACCGGCACCGGAACGCTAGAGCAGGCCCGCCGCGCGCCGCGCAACGACACTCTGTCGGCGCGCATTGTCACGCGCGCAGTTTGCGTGCCGGTGAGTGCTACCACGAAAGTCATACGGTGCGGCGCCCGCCCCGTGAGCATCGCAGGCGCCGCAGGCCGGGAGGGTTCCTGCCTGCGCCGGGATCACTCTCCTCGGTCGCGAAGCCACGCCTGATACGCAGCCTTCGTCGCATCATTGGGCGGATAGACGCCCTTGATGCTGTCGCCAGCCTCGATGCGCTGCCGGACGTACGCTTCGAGCCGGTCCTGCTCGACCGCATCGCGGGCGACTTCCTCGGCGATGGCGGCCGGCAGAACCACCACGCCGTCCGGATCGGCGATCACGATGTCACCCGGAAATACGGCCACCCCGCCGCAGGCGACGGGAACCTGGGCGTCCACCGCGATCATGCTCGCGTAGCTGGGCGGCGCCGCATTGCCGCGCGCGAACACCGGGAAGTCCATCTTCTGCAGTTCCGCGATGTCCCGCATCGGACCGTCGGAGACCACACCCGCCACCCCGCGAACCCTGAGGCGCGCCACGAGGATGTCGCCGAAGGTGCCGCTCACATCCATGCCGTGGGTATCCACCACGAGTACGTGACCCGCGGGTGCGACCTCGATGGCCTTGCGCTGTGGATTGTCGGGGTCCGCCATCGCCGCGCCCGTCGCGAGGTCTTCCCGCATCGGGATGTAGCGCAGCGTGTAGGCCGGACCCCACGCCCGGAGGGTCGACGGATTCACGGGCGCGATGTGCGCGATCGCGCGTGTGCGGAAGCCGCGCTTCACGAGCTGCGCGCTGAGACTCGCCGTGGTGGCCTGTTCGAATGCGGCACGTGCCGTGTCGCTGAAAGCGGTGTCTGCCATGATCGTTCGTGTTCTCCTGTCTCGCCGGGAAGTCGGGGTGGAAGTGTCCGGACGTCGCGCCGCCGACCGCTGCGTCGCGTATCAGGGGCGCCCGTCCGGAATCCCCAGCTGATCCCAGAGCGCGTCCACGCGGTCCTTCACTTCCTGTGTCATCGATATCGGAGTGCCCCACTCGCGGCGGGTCTCTCCGGGCCACTTGTTCGTCGCGTCCAGCCCCATCTTCGAGCCGAGACCCGAAACGGGGCTCGCGAAGTCCAGATAATCGATGGGGGTATTCTCCACGAGCAGCGCATCGCGCGCGGGATCCATCCGCGTGGTGATCGCCCAGATCACCTCCTTCCAGTCGCGCACGTCGACGTCGTCGTCCGTGACGACGATGAACTTCGTGTACATGAACTGCCGCAGGAAGGACCACACGCCGAACATGATCCGCTTCGCGTGACCGGGATACTGCTTGCGGATCGAGACCACGGCCATGCGGTACGAGCACCCCTCGGGCGGCAGGTAGAAGTCGACGATCTCCGGGAACTGCTTCACGAGCAGTGGCACGAACACCTCGTTCAGCGCCACGCCCAGGATCGCCGGCTCGTCGGGCGGCTTGCCCGTGTACGTCGAGTGGTAGATTGGATCACGACGGCTCGTCACGCGATCGATCGTGAAGACCGGAAAGCTGTCCTGCTCGTTGTAATAGCCCGTGTGATCGCCGAAGGGCCCTTCCAGCGCTTCCTCGCCGGGCGAGATGTGACCCTCCAGCACGATCTCCGCCGAGGCCGGCACCTGCAGGTCCGACCCGATGCATCGTGCGAGTTCCGTCCTGGCCCCACGCAGGAGGCCGGCGAACTGGTACTCGGAGAGCGTGTCGGGCACCGGGGTCACGGCGCCCAGGATCGTGGCCGGGTCCGCACCGAGCGCGACGGCGACCGGAAAGGGTTCCCCGGGGCGCGCCGCGCAGTGGTCACGGAAGTCGAGGGCTCCGCCGCGATGCGCCAGCCATCGCATGATCACCTTGTTGCGGTCGATCACCTGCTGCCGGTAGATGCCGAGATTCTGGCGGCTCTTGTTCGGACCGCGCGTGACGGTGAGTCCCCAGGTGATGAGCGGACCGGCGTCTCCGGGCCAGCACGTCTGCACGGGGAGACGACCGAGGTCCACGTCGGGACCTTCGACGACCACCTGCTGGCACGGCGCGTTCGAGACCGTCTTCGGCGCCATGTTGAGCACCTGCTTCAGGACAGGAAGTTTCTCCCAGGCGTCCTTCAGTCCGCGCGGCGGATCGGGTTCCTTCAGGTATGCGAGCAGGCGGCCCACCTCCCGCAGTGCCGCCACCGAATCCTCGCCCATGCCGAGTGCCACGCGGCGCGGCGTCCCGAAGAGGTTGCACAGCACGGGAATGTCGTGGCCGCGCGGTTTCTCGAACAGCACGGCCGGTCCCTGCGCACGCAACACGCGGTCGCATATCTCGGTCATCTCCAGCCGCGGCGAGATCTCGGTGCTGATGCGGCGCAGTTCGCCGATGCGCTCGAGCTGGCCTATGAAGTCGCGCAGGTCCTGATAGCGCATCGTCACGGGACCGGCGTGAGCCCGCCGTCCATCGGCACGATCGCGCCCGTCACGTAGGCGGCGCGGTCCGACGCGAGGAACAGCGCCACGTCGGCAACTTCCTCGGGTTCGGCGTAGCGTCCGAGCGGAACGCGCGCCTGGCCCTGCGCGAGAACGTCCGTTTCGGGGAGGCCGCGCGCGCGCGCTTCGAGCGCGATGGCCTCCTTCACGCGATCCGTCATCGTCGCCCCGGGATTGATCGCGTTCACGCGGATTCCCTTCGGGCCGTAGACACTCGCGAGTCCCACGCTCGCGAGCATGAGCGCGGCATTCGCCGCGCCGCCAGGGAGGTGGATCGGCGTGGCGACCTTGCCGCCCATGCCGATGATGTTCACCACGGCGCCCCGGCCTCGGACGGCCATTGCCGGCATCAGGGCGTCCATCGCGTGGATGTACGTGAAGTATTTGGCGTCCATCGCGGCGTGCCACGCGGCGGCGTCCAGTTCCTCGGGCAGATACCGGCGGGCGGCGCCCGCGGAATTCACGAGGATGTCCACGCCGCCCACGGACGACTCCACTTCCCGGGCCATGCGTCGCGCCTCGTCGGCGTTCGTGAGGTCCGCCGCGATCGCGACCGGCGGGAAGTCGCCCGCCGAATGCAGCCTCGCGACGGCCTTGCCGAGCCGGCCCTCGTCGCGCGAGACCAGGACCACGCGGGCGCCTTCCTCGAGAAACGCGGCGGCGCAGGAGAAACCGATTCCCCGGCTCGCACCGGTCACGACCACCACCTTCCCCGTCAGTCCCAGATCCAAGCTTCGTGCTCCTATCGGAGGGTGTCCAGAAGCAGGCCCGCGAAGACGGCTGCTCCGACCCAGTTGTTCTGCCGGAAGGCCCGGAAACAGTCGGCCCGGTCCCGTGTCCGTATGTGCCAGACCTGCCAGCCTGCCATCGTGCCCGCGACGGCGAGGCCTGCGTAGAACGACAGGCCGAGCCCCGCCAGGGTTCCGCACCATGCCATGAGTGCGAGGAACCCCGCGTGGCAGAGTGCGACGGCGGCCACGTCGTGATCGCCCAGCAGGAGCGCGGACGTGCGAATGCCGAGCGCACGGTCGTCGTCACGGTCGACCATCGCGTACTCGGTGTCGTAGGCGACGGTCCACAGCACGTTCGCGAGCAGCATCCACCATGCGACGGCGGGGACGTTCCCGAGCAGTGCCGCGAAGGCCATCGGGATGCCGAATCCGAACGCGATGCCGAGGTACGCCTGGGGCAGCACGAAGAACCGCTTGGTGAACGGATAGCTCGCCGCGAGGAACAGCGCGGGAAAGGACAGGAGGATCACGAGCCGGTTCAGCGGCAGGATGAGCAGGAACGCGACGAGGCTCAGGACCGCCGCGACCGCGATGGCTTCTTTCGGCGTGATGCGTCCTGCCGCGAGCGGGCGTTCACGCGTGCGTTCGACGTGCGGGTCGAAGTCGCGGTCGGCGAAGTCGTTGATCGCGCAGCCTGCCGAGCGCATGAGCACGGTTCCGATCACGAACACGAGCACGACGAACCAGTCCGGGCGGCCATCGCCCGCTACCCAGAGTGCCCAGAGCGTCGGCCAGAGCAGCAGCAGGGTGCCGATGGGCTTGTCCAGACGGACCAGGCGCGCATAGAGCGCCAGGCGCTCCAGAATCCTCGCGCCCGCCGGCATTGTCCCGGTCGTGCGGGAACTCACGTGCGCCTCGTGATCGCGGTCAGGATGCCCTGCATGATCGCGAGCGGGGTGGGCGGGCACCCGGGAACGGACACGTCCACGGGAATCACGTTGGCGACGCGGCCACGGCTAGCGTAGCCCTCGCCGAAGATGCCGCCGGTGCAGCCGCAGTCCCCCACCGCGACGACGACCTTCGGGGCGGGCGTGGCGTCGTAGGTGCGTCGCAGGGCTTCTTCCATGTGACGCGAGACCGGGCCGGTCACGAGCAGCATGTCCGCGTGGCGCGGACTCGCCACGAAGCGGATCCCGAGCCCCTCGAGGTTGTAGTAGGGGTTGCTGCAGGCGTGGATCTCGAGCTCGCAGCCATTGCAGGACCCGGCATCCACGTGACGGATCGCGAGTGCGCCCGCGAACGAACGCGCCACTTCGGACTCGATCCGCGCGGCCGTGTCGCGCAGGTTCTCGTCGGCCTCGGGTCCGGGCTCCGTGACGATGCCGACCCGTGCGATCTGTCGAAGAATGCGGTACATGGTCGAGTTCTAGAGGTCCACGCCCGCGTAGCTCAGGTTGAAGGACTTGTTGATGAGCGGGAAGTCGGGAACGATGTTTCCGAGTATCGCATGCTCGAGCAGGGGCCAGTTCTGCCAGGACGGGTCGTGCGGATGGCAGCGGCGGATGCCGCGTCCGGGCGCGCACTCGAGCGCGACGAACACCTCGCCGCGCCAGCCTTCCACCCATCCCAGGCCCGACGCGCCCGGCGCCGGATCGGGACACCCGATCGTCAGCGCTCCGGCAGGCAAACGGTCCAGGATGAGCCGCATCAGCCGCAGCGATTCCAGAATCTCGTCGAAACGCACGGACACGCGCGCGGCAACGTCGCCGTCGCCGTGCCTCGCGACCTGCACGTCGAGCTGGTCGTAGGGAGGCGACGGGAGATCGGCACGCAGATCCTCCGACCGTCCGCTCGCGCGTCCCGCGAGCCCCGTGAGGCCCAGGCGCACGGCGAGTTCCGTCGTGACGATCCCGCAGGTCCGGAAGCGGTCCTGGAGACCGGCGTGTTCTTCGAAGGTGTCCCGAAGTGCGCGCACCTCGCGTTCGATCCGGTCCGCCTGTGCTTCCAGCCGGGCGATTCCCGACGAGTCGACGTCGGACGCGACGCCGCCCGGCACGACGAAATCCATCGCGTACCGGTGGCCGAACACCGCTGCGTTCAGTCGCAGCCAGTCCTCCTTCAGTCGCGAGAACTGACTCAGCGCGAAGCCGAGCCCCGCGTCGTTGCCGATGTATCCGAGATCGCCGAGGTGGTTCGCGACACGCTCGCGCTCGAGGGCGAGCCCGCGCAGCCACAGTGCCCGGGCCGGTGGCTCAACGCCGGCCGCGCCTTCCACGGCCATCGCATAGGCCCATGCGTAGGCCACCGTCGAATCCCCGCTCACGCGACCGGCGAGGCGCGCACCGTCCTCGATACGCATCGACTCGAAGCGCTTCTCGATGCCCTTGTGCTTGTACCCGAGATGTTCCTCGAGCCTCATGACGCGTTCACCCAGCACCGAGAAGCGGAAGTGTCCCGGCTCGATCGTGCCGGCGTGGACCGGTCCGACGGGAATCTCGTGCACGCCCTCGCCGGACACGCTCACGAATTCGTAGGCGGCATCCGATGCGGGGAAGCTGGTCGCGGCATCCAGGTCGCGACGGAGCGGGTAGACGTCCGGCGGCCAGGCGCCGTGCCGCAGCCACGGTCGCGAGTCGTGGGCGCCGAGCGCCACGATGCCGAGCATGTCGTGGAGTGCGCGCTGCATCCTGCCGGCGACGGGAAAGAACGCCGAGATGTCCGGGAATGCCGGGTGGAGTGCCGGCACGGGGAGACGGAGCACGAGGAGACCGTCGCGCACCGCGAACGCCGCCTGCACGTCGAACCCTTCGCCGAGGTCGCGTCGATCCGACCCCCAGAGCGCGACCAGGCGACCGGATTCCCGCGACAGGGCCTCCGCGCCCGCGCGCCACTGCGCGGCATCCACCGTGGCTCGTCGCGCGGACACCGCGCCACGCAGGCGCTCCCAGGTCAGTTCGAGTTCGTCGGGAACCATGTGCGTCACCCGATCATGCTGGCGGCTTCCCGGTACCACGCGGCGAGGTGCGCAGGGATGTAGAGTCCCAGGATCAGCACGATCACGAGGTGCACGAACACCGGCAGGGCGGCCGGACGATGCGGAAGTGGCCGGACGGACGGGTCACCGAACACCATCGTCTGAACCTTGCCGAAGACCGCCGCGAACGCCACTGCGAGCGCGACGAGCAGGAAGGGCGTGGCCCAGGCGTGCTCGCGCATTGCCGTGGTGAGGATCATGAACTCCGCGGCGAACACGCCGAACGGTGGCAGCCCGAGGATCGCGAGCGTGCCGATCATGAGGCCCCAGCCCACCGCGGGGCTCATGTGCACGAGTCCGCGGATGTCGTCGATGTTCTGGGTGCCCGCCTTCTGGGCGGCGTGTCCGGCCGCGAAGAAGATCGCGGACTTCGTGAGCGAGTGCACCGTCATGTGCAGCAACCCCGCGAAGTTCGCGATGGCGCCGCCCATCCCGAACGCGAACGTGATGAAACCCATGTGTTCGATGGACGAATACGCAAACAGGCGCTTGATGTCCGTCTGGCGCCCGAGAAAGAACGCGGACAGGACCACGGTCAGCAGTCCGAAGCCCATCATGAGGTTGCCCGCGAGATGCGTTCCGAGCGCGCCGTCGGCGAGCACCTTGCAGCGGATGACCGCGTACAGGGCCACGTTCAGGAGCAGGCCGGACAGCACTGCCGAGATCGGCGTCGGCCCCTCTGCGTGCGCGTCGGGCAGCCAGTTGTGCAGCGGGGCGAGGCCCACCTTCGTGCCGTAGCCCACCAGCAGGAACACGAATGCGATGGCGACGACGGAGGGTTCGAGCTGGCCCTTCGCGGCGTTCAGGTGCGTCCAGAGCAGCGCCTCCCCGCCCGTGCCGCCCGCGCGGGACGCTGCGAGGTAGAGCAGGATGGTGCCGAAAAGCGCCTGGGCGATACCGACGCCGCACAGTATGAAGTACTTCCAGGCGGCCTCGAGACTCGCCGGTGTCCGGTAGAGACTCACCAGCAGCACGGTGGCGAGCGTCGCGCCTTCCAGCGCCACCCAGAGGATGCCCATGTTGTTCGTCGTGAGCGCGAGGAGCATCGTGAACGTGAACAGCTGGTACATGCTGTGGTAGAGACGCATCGCCCCCGCGCCGACCTTGCCACGATCCCGCTCGACGCGCATGTAGGGCGTGCCGAACAGCGCGGTCGTGAAACCGATGAAGGCGGTGAGGGTGACCAGGAACACGTTGAACGCGTCCACGAAGAACAGCTCGTTCATCGCGGTCCGCGGCCCGATGCTGATGATCCGGACCGTGAGCGCGCAGGCCGCCAGGAACGTCAGTCCGGACAGGATCGCGTTCATTTCCGGCGCACGGTACTGGGAGCCCCGGAACGCGAGCGCCGCGGCACCGAGCAGCGGAATTCCGAGCAGGAAGGCGAGTTCCGACATCAGCGTTCCCGGAGTCGTTCGAGATGGTGGATGTCGAGACTGTCGAAGGTCTCGCGAATCCGGAAGAAGAACACGCCGAACACGAACGTGCCCACGAGCACGTCGAGCCCGATGCCGAGTTCGACCACCATGGGCATGCCGTAGGTGATGCTGGTCGCCGCGAAGAACAGGCCGTTTTCCATGGACAGGAATCCGATCACCTGTGCGACCGCCTTGCGCCGCGTGATCATCATGAGGAAGGCGAGCAGCACGCACGCGAGCGCGATGCCGAGCGTGCCGCGCGTGATGGTCCCGGCGAACTCGGAGATCGGCAGCGCGAGGTTGAACGCGACGATCACGAGCACGATGCCCACGAGCATGGTCGTGGCCGTGTTGATGAGCATTTCCACATCACCCGTCAGCTGGAGCCGCCGCACCAGGCGATGGAGGATCAACGGGAGCACGAAGACCTTGAGTATCAGGGTGAGGGCCGCCGAGTAGTAGAGGTGTGTCTGGCCCGTGCCGGACGCGGTGAGCAGTGTCGAGGCGGTCAGCAGCACGCCCTGCACGGCGAACAGGTTCACCAGCGCCCGGATCCGGCGCTGGGACAGCATCGCGAACGCGACGAGCAGGAGCAGTGCCGCGATGAAGTTGATGGCCTGCGCCGTGACGATCACCGGCGTCCTCCCCGTGCGAGCGGATTCATGTCCCGGCTCCCAGCAACACGTGCGTCAGCATGCCGAGCACCGCGAGCAGGAATGCCGTCGCGAGGAACTCCGGAGCACGGAAGATGCGCAGCTTCACCGAGACCGATTCGAGCACGGCCAGCGCGGCGCCGCCGACCGCGAGCTTGACGGCCAGTGCGACGATGGCGAGCGGGATCGCGATCCAGTTTCCGGCCTCGGCGATTCCCCAGGGCAGGAAGAGCGCGATCCCGATCGTGAAATAGATCACGAGCTTGAGCGCGTGTGCCCACTCCATGAGCGCGAGATGCCGGCCGGAATACTCGAGGATCATCGCCTCGTGGATCATGGTGAGTTCGAGGTGCGTCGCAGGGTTGTCGATCGGGATCCGTGCGTTCTCGGCCAGGAGCACCATCACGAATGCCACCGCGGCGAAGGCGAGACTCGGGTACAGCGCGAACGGCCGGTGCGCGAGGGTCTCGACGATCGTCGTGAGCGACGTCGACTGCGCGATCAGGGACGGCATGAAGAAGACCATGAGCAGCGCGGGCTCCGCGAGCGCGGCGACGAGCATCTCGCGCCGCGCGCCCAGCGAGCCGAACGCCGTGCCGACGTCCATCGCGGCAAGCGCCATGAAGACCCGGGCGAACGCAAGCAGCCCCACGAGCGCGATCACGTCCGCGACCGGCGACAGCGGCAGCCCCGTCGCGACCAGCGGCACGATGCTGACGGCCAGGATCATGGACCCGAACACGACGTAGGGCGTGAGCCGGAACAGTGGCGAGGCGTTCTGCGCAAGCACGCTTTCCTTGCGGAAGAGCTTCCGGATCACGCGGTAGGGTTGCAGGAGCCCCGGCGCGGAGCGGTTCTGCAGCCAGGCCCGGCACTGGTTGACCCAGCCGATGAGCAGGGGCGCCGCGAGGACGGCGAGGAGGGTTTCGAGGAACTGGCTCGCGAACGGGAGGATCGGCATCTCGTTCTACACGCGGATCAGCACGAGCAACGCCAGCAGCGTGACGAAGCTGTAGATGAGGTACCACTGGATGCGCCCGTGCTGCAGTCGGGCAACCAGCGCGGACAGCCACCGCACGGCGCGTCCGACGGGAAGATAGAGCCCGTACCAGAGCCTGTCCTCGGTACGCGACCAGTAGCGGGGCGCCGTGTCGAACGGATCCGGCATCGAGC
Organism: Betaproteobacteria bacterium; assembly: GCA_016125475.1. Taxonomy (GTDB): domain Bacteria; phylum Pseudomonadota; class Gammaproteobacteria; order Burkholderiales. Next base: position 60,959 of record WGLR01000002.1, on the reverse strand, counting down.
GTTCGATCCTGAAGAACGGTTCGAAGATCTGCTTGATCGGCTGGCCGAAGCCTTCGGCCGTGTCCTGCATGCGCGGCGTCTGCGCCGGGAACCCGCAGTCCCAGGCGGCGCCGCGACGCGTGCGCATGCGGTAGCGCACGCGCACGAACAGATAGACGGCGGCCAGGGCACCGACGATGACGGCGAGAAACAGCATCGGACTGTAGCTCGCGCGTTCGGCGGTCGCGGGTGTCACGAACAGCCAGTCCCCGGAGAGGGCGTCGCCAAGACCGGTTCCGAGCAGGAAGGCGGTCACGGTGTCCAGTGCACGCAGCGCGAACACGGGCAGCACGCCCAGGACGACGCACCACGCGGCGAGGAAGAGCATGCCCGCCCGCTGCCAGCGGTCCGCGTCGTGCGCATCCTGCAGCGACGGTTCGCGGGGCTGTCCGAGGAACACGACGCCGAAGAACTTGACCATCACGTACCCCGCGAATGCCGCGGCGAGGACCAGCGCCGCCGTCGCGACCGGAACGAGCATGCGCAGGTAGGAGTTCGGCAATTCCGGGGACAGCAGGAATGCCTGGAGGAGGAGCCACTCGGAAACGAAACCGTTCAGGGGGGGCAGTCCGGCGATCGAGAGCGTGCCGACCAGCGCGGTCCATGCCACCCACGGCATCCGGTGGATGAGTCCGCCGAGGCGGCCGAGGCTGCGCTGCGCCGTCGCGTGCATCACGGCCCCGGTCGACACGAACAGAAGGCTCTTGAAGATCGCGTGGTTGAGGCAGTGATAGAGCGCGGCGAGCAGCGCGAGCGCCGCGAGTGCGTGCATTCCGTACGCGTGGAAGACGATGGCCAGTCCGATCCCGGCGAGCACGATCCCGATGTTCTCGATGGACGAATACGCGAGCAGGCGTTTCATGTCGGTCTGGACGGCAGCGAACATCACCCCGAACAGCGCGGTCACGAGTCCGATTCCCAGTGCGGAAACGCCCCAGGCGACGCTGGGCGTGTGGAGCAGGTCGAGCGAGACACGGAGCAGGCCGTAGATCGCGGTCTTCAGCATCACGCCGCTCATGAGCGCCGACACGGGTGAAGGCGCGGCGGGATGCGCCTCCGGGAGCCACGCGTGCAGGGGCAGGAACCCTGCCTTGGCGCCGAATCCGGCCAGCGCGAGGGCGAACGCGACCGAGGCCCAGACCGGCGGGATGGCGACCCCGCGAACGGCATCGAAGGCATAGCTGCCCGCGAAGCCCTGCAGGACCCCGAAGCAGAGCAGCAGCGTGATCGCACCGACGTGCGCGACGACCAGGTAGAGGAAACCCGCGCCACGGATCGCCTCGTGACGGTGATCGCTCGTCACGAGGAAATAGGACGACACCGCCATCGTCTCCCACGCGACCATGAACAGGTATGCGTCGTCCGCGAGCATGACGAGTGCCATCGCCGCGATGAACACGTGATACTGCAGGAACGTGAGGCCGGGACTCGCGGTCGCCCCGGTGCGGAAGTATCCGGTCGCGAAGAGCGAGACGCCCGTCGTGGCGAGGCCGAGCACGAAGAGGAAGAACGCCGACAGGCTGTCGAGACGCAGATGGAACGGAAGGCCGGGAAGGCCGAGCGGCAGGACCAGCGACGCAGGCGGCAGGAACAGTGCATGGCCCGCAATCCAGGCGACGAGACCGCTCGCGATCGCGCTGGCCGGGTACAGGAGACGTACCCCGTCCCGTTCGCGGCCGAGTGACAGGCCCAGGACTCCGAGGGCCAGCCAGAACGACACGATGCCGAGCATGCTGGATAGTGGCGAGAGAATGGTCGCGCTCATCGGGATGTGTGGGGACGCGCCATGGATGATATCACCTGGGTTCGTGCGTCGATCCCCGCTCAGACGCGAAGCAGTTCTTCCCGCCCGCCGAGCCAGCGCTGTGCGTGGCGCCGGGCGAGTGCCGGGTGGTCGCGCAGCAGGACGTCCGCGATTTCGCGCGCGGCTTCGAGCAGTGCCACGTCCTCCGCGAGATCCGCGAACCGCAGCATCGGCACGCCGCTCTGTCGCGCGCCCAGCAGCTCGCCCGGGCCGCGCAGCTTCAGGTCTTCCTGCGCGATCACGAAGCCGTCCGTGTGTTCGTAGACGATGCGCAGCCGCGCACGCGCGTTCTCCGAGAGCGGCTGCTGGTAGAGCAGGATGCACGCGGACTCCGCACTGCCTCGTCCGACACGCCCGCGCAGCTGGTGAAGCTGGGCGAGTCCCATGCGTTCCGCGTGCTCGATGACCATCAGCGTCGCGTTCGGCACGTCCACGCCGACCTCGATCACCGTCGTCGCGACGAGGAGGTCGATCTCGCCGGCCTTGAAGGACGCCATCACGGTCGCCTTCTCTGCCGGGGGGAGCCGGCCGTGCACGAGCCCGACCCGCAGGTCGGGGAGCGCTGCCGAGATCGTCGCGTGCGTCTCGATCGCGGTGGCGAGCTGCAGCTGTTCGGACTCCTCGATGAGCGGGCACACCCAGTACGCCTGTCCGCCGGCCACGCACGTGTCGGCCACGCGCTGCAGCACTTCCGCCCGGCGGGCCTCCGACACCAGCTTCGTGACGATGGGGGATCTCCCGGGCGGAAGCTCGTCGATGACCGAGACGTCGAGGTCGGCGTAGAAGCTCATGGCGAGCGTCCGAGGAATCGGTGTCGCACTCATCATGAGCTGATGCGGGACCTCTTCCCCTGAAGCCCCCTTCATCCTCAGCGCGAGCCGCTGGTGGACCCCGAACCGGTGCTGTTCGTCGATCACCGCGAGCCCGAGCTGCCTGAAGTTCACGTGCTGCTGGAAGAGCGCGTGCGTGCCGACCGCGACGGCCGCACGCCCTGTCTCGACGGCCTCGAGCGCTGCCCGCCGTTCCCGGGCCCCGAGACTGCCCGACAGCCAGACGACCTCCAGGCCCAGCGGTGCCAGCCACTGTCGGAACTTGGCGTGATGCTGCTCGGCCAGGATCTCGGTCGGGGCCATGACCGCGACCTGGTAGCCGCTCTCGACGGCGGTGGCGGTGGCGAGCGCCGCGACGATCGTCTTGCCGCTGCCGACATCGCCCTGGAGCAGCCGCTGCATGGGCGTGGGCCGGGCGAGGTCGGCCAGGATCTCGTCGCACGCACGGATCTGGGCGCCGGTCAGCCGGAAGGGCAGGCCGTCGAGCAATCGGTCACGCAGCGATCCTTCGTTGCGCAGCGCCGGTGCGTGCGTCGTGTCCCGCCGGCGCCTGTGCAGGCGCATCGACACCTGCTGCGCGATGAGTTCGTCGAGCTTGATGCGCTGCCAGGCCGGATGGGTGCGTGCCTCGAGCGCTTCGCAGGCGACGTCGGGCGGGGGGTCGTGCAGCAGGCGGATTGCCGTGGCCAGCTCGGGCAGTCCGAGTCGATGCAGGACGGGCGCCGGAAGGGTGTCGGACAGGTCTTCGCGTGCGAGGCTCGCGTGCACGGCCCGGCGCAGCGCGTACTGCGAGAGGCCGGCCGTCGTGGGGTACACGGGCGTCAGGCGATCCGGCAGCGGCGTGTCGGCGCCGACCACGCGAATGCGCGGATGGACCATCTCGGCGCCGAAGAACCCGGCCCGGATCTCCCCCGTGAGACGTACCCGCGTCCCGGGTGCGCACTGCTTCTGCTGATTCGGATAGAAGTTCAGCAGACGCACGACCATCTCGGCGGACTCGTCGCGGACGCGGACGACGAGCTGACGTCGGGGACGGAACTTCACCTCCGCGTCGACGACGACGCCCTCCACCTGTGTCGTGATGCCGTGCGGGGCCGTCGCGATCGGATGCACGACGGTTTCGTCCTCGTAGCGCAGCGGGAGGTGCAGGACGACGTCGAACGACTGTCTGAGTCCCAGTCTTTCGAATTTCGCGAGCAGTGCGGGCGGCACGCCCGGCAGGCCCGGTGGCGCCTGCTCGGGGGCGGCTGCCTGCTTGCGTGCCACGTCAGGGCTTGACGAGGATCGCGTCCACCTCGACGAGCGCGCCCTTGGGCAGCGCAGCCACCTGGACGGTCGACCGGGAAGGATAGGGCTCGGAGAAGTACTGGCTCATGATCTCGTTCAGTTTCGGGAAATGGGCGAAGTCGACGATGAAGACGGTGATGCGCACGGCGTCGTCCAGCCGGGCACCGGCCTCGCCGGCCACGGCCCGCAGATTGCGGAAGACCTGGTGCATCTGGGCCTCGAAACCCTCGGCCAGTTCGCCCGTCGCGGGTTCGATCCCGACCTGTCCGGACAGATAGACGACGTTGCCGGACCGAATGGCCTGGGAGTATGTTCCGAGCGCCGCTGGCGCGTTGGTGGTGCTGATCGCTTGTCGCATGGGGTGCCTCCGTGTAGGGACGAACGGACGTTGTGCGTGCCGCCATTCGTCGTGATCGTCGGGATACGGCCGGACGTTTTCCGCCCGTCCGGTATCGCGCTCGCTGCGGGGGCGGCACGGAAGTGCATCGGCCACGCCCGCTCGCGGGCCGGATTTTGAGCCATCGCGGGCATCCAGGGGGAGGGGGGTGCTCCGAAGCGCGTGCCGGCACCCTTGCCGCACTGCAACATGCGGCGGGACGATGGTGCTAACATCGCCCCCCGCTGCCGTGTCCACGGAGACCGCATGACGGACGCACCGAAAGATTCACCTGCCTCGACTGCGCCGGGCGACCAGCAGGCGCCTGGTGCGGCCGTGACTGCCCCGGACAGTCACGAACACCGGAGCAGCCTTTTCGCGCTCGCGCTCGGAGCCGTGGGCGTCGTCTTCGGCGACATCGGCACCAGTCCCCTCTACACGATGAAGGAAGCGTTCGGCGGGCTGCACGCGGTCTCGCTCTCGCACGACAACGTGCTCGGCGTGCTGTCGCTGATCTTCTGGGCGCTCATGATCATCGTGACCCTCAAGTACGTCACGTTCGTGATGCGTGCCGACAACCGGGGCGAAGGCGGGATCATGGCGCTCATGGCGCTCGTGGTCGGCACCACGAAGGCGGGCTCGCGCGGCAGGTGGTTCCTGACGGTGCTCGGCATGTTCGGCGCCGCGCTTTTCTACGGCGACAGCATGATCACGCCCGCGATTTCCGTGCTCTCGGCGGTCGAAGGGCTCAACGTCGCCACGCCGGTCTTCGACCCGTACATCATCCCGATCACGATCGTGGTCATCCTCGGTCTGTTCTTCGTGCAGTTCAAGGGCACGGGAACGGTGGGCGCGATGTTCGGGCCCATCACGGCCGTCTGGTTCATCGTTCTGGCCGTGCTCGGTGTCATCCAGATCGTCAACAACCCGCACGTGCTGCGCGCACTGAACCCCGCGTACGCGATGGGGTTCTTCGCGAACAACGGCATGCTCGGGTTTCTCGCGCTCGGCACCGTGATCCTCGCGGTCACCGGCGCGGAGGCGCTCTACGCCGACATGGGGCACTTCGGCAAGAAGCCCATCCGGCTCGCATGGCTCGGTTTCGTCGTGCCCGCGCTCGTGCTCAACTATTTCGGCCAGGGCGCGCTGCTGCTGCGTGATCCGGCCACCGTCGCGAATCCGTTCTATCACATGGCGCCGGACTGGGCCCTGTACCCGATGGTGATCCTCGCGACGATGGCGACCGTCATCGCGTCGCAGGCCGTGATTTCGGGGGCCTACTCGCTCACCCGGCAGGCGATCCAGCTCGGCTATTGTCCGCGCCTCGCGATCCGGCACACGTCGGAGAAGGAAATGGGGCAGGTCTACATGCCCTGGATAAACTGGGTGCTGCTCTTCGCGGTGCTCGCGCTCGTCCTGGGATTCCAGTCCTCGAGTTCGCTCGCATCGGCCTACGGCATTGCCGTGACGGGCACGATGGCGATCGATTCGATCCTGCTGTTCTTCGTGTTCCACCGGCTCTGGAAGTGGAACCGTCTCGCGGCCCTGGGCCTGTCGGGATTCTTCCTCGTGGTCGATCTCGCTTTCTTCGGCGCGAACTCGATCAAGCTCTTCCAGGGAGGGTGGTTCCCCGTCGCGATCGCGCTGGTGGTGTTCACGCTGATCTCCACCTGGCGGCGCGGGCGCGAGCTGCTGTTCACCCAGCTGCGTCCCGGAGCGATCCCGCTCGAGCCCTTCGTCGCGTCGGTCATGGTGAGCCCGCCGACGCGCGTCGAAGGGACGGCCGTGTTCCTGACCGCGGGGCGTGAAGGCGTGCCGCACGCGCTGCTGCACAATCTGAATCACAACAAGGTGCTGCACGAGCGCATCGTGCTCCTGACCGTCGTGACCGAGGACGTGCCCTACGTGCCCGACGACCAGCGGCTCGAGACCGAATCCCTGGGCAGCGATTTCTACCGCATCACCGTTCACTACGGCTTCAAGGACGAGCCCGATCTGCCCGCCGCGCTGCAGCTCCCCAACGACCTCGGCTTCAAGTTCGACATGATGACCACCTCGTTCTTCCTGTCGCGACAGACCATCGTGCCGACGCGGGCGCCCGGCATGGCGCTCTGGCGCGAGAAGCTGTTCGCCACGATGTCGCGCAATGCGGGCACCGTGACGGACTTCTTCCAGATTCCGACCAACCGGGTGGTCGAGCTCGGCACCCAGGTCGAGATCTGACGCCGGTCGTGCTTGAGAAGCTCGAAAAGCTGCTCGCTGCGGGAAAGGATGGGGCACTGCTGCGCTTCAGCCTGGGGAGCGAGCATCTGAAGCGCGGGGATGCGCCTGCGGCCACTGCCCATCTGCGCAGGGCCGTCGAACTCGACCCGAACTATTCTGCTGCCTGGAAGCTGCTCGGCAAGGCCTGGGAGGCTGCCGGCCAGCCGGCCGCCGCCGCGGACGCCTACCGGCGCGGCATCGAGGTCGCGGAAGCCAACGGTGACAAGCAGGCGGCTAGGGAGATGGGTGTCTTCCTGAAGCGGCTCGGCTGACGCGCGCGGCTAGTGTCGCGTCTTCGAGTCCGGGAACATGTAGACCTTGCCGCCCTTCATCCGCGACTGTGGCGTGTGTGTCGGGCGGGCCGACGCGTCGGCGGCGGTGTCGAACACGATCGCGATCACCTTGCGCGAGGCGTCCCGGTAGCAGCGGAGCTTGAGCTGGTCGATGTGCCAGTAGGGGTCCGCCAGTCGGTCGCACCGCGCGAGTTCCATGATGAAGCCGCCCGACGCCAGCAGGATGCGGCGCGCCTGATGCTCCGTGCCCTTGATGGCGGCGTGAAACTCCGGCGCGTTCGCGACGTGGCGTTCCTCGATGACGCCGACGACGACGGGGCGGGCGGGGTCCCCGAGTTCGGTCCGTTCGAACCCTACCGTCACCACGAAGGAGTCCATCCCCTTGTAGGACTCCACGTCGCACGTGTAGGCCTCGTGGTGGAACACGAAGAAGCTCACCGCGGCCTGGCCCCATTTCAGCGCAGTCTCGACCGCGAAGGAGAGATCCCAGGGGCCCGGCTTCAGATCCGGGATTTCGACCGGAGCCCCGCCGGTGTCCTGGCTGAGCACCATGACCCGACCTGCCCCGACGTCGAAGCCGGAGAACTCCTCGAAGTCGGAATGCGACATGTACTCGTAGGTTTCCTCGAGTCCGTCGGTCATCTCGCCGTTCTCGAAGACGCAGTGCCCGTCGTAGCCGTTGCCGTCGGGATACGAGTAGTCGAGGGTGAACCGCAGCGCGCGGTATTCGGCCGAGAACATTCTCACGAGTCCGAGCAGCGGTGTCCGGCTCGTGAAGTACTCGTAGGTGATGGCGTTGTCGGCCTGCGCGACGATCAGGACCGGGTGGCTCGAGTCCGCGTAGTCGCCCCAGCGTTCGCGCAGGTACACGCAGAGCCGTCCCATCGTGCGCGAGGAATCCTTGAACAGGGGGTCGGGCACCGGATCGAAGTCCCCGAAACGCAGGAACCAGTCGAGTTCGTTGCCCCACCGCTCGCTCTCCTCGAGATCGTGCCGGAACTGGTTGAGGTCCTGCGGGTCACCGGAGACGTGCAGGGTCTGTCGGCAACCGTATTCATCTTCGGGTTCGAGGTAATCGTCGTCAGCCATCGGAGTTCTTGGAGGCGTGGCGCACCTGAGGCGGCCGGCGCAGTGGGCGTTTTTCGCCGGGCGCAGAACGCTGTCTGATGAGACACGCGAACCGTGGCCGTCGTTCTTGGGAGAAACGGGATTATTGCACAGGCCCCCGGGCCGGGCCACCGACGCCGAGGCTCGCGTGGCAGCGGGTCGGCTCGCGTCTGCCGCCCCGGCGCGGGCTTGATCTCGCACCGATTAGCGGGCAATCTCGATTGGATGAATCCATTTTCTTCGACGGGGCGGGTCGTCCCGGGCAGACTGGGGATCGGAATGACAAGGACAAGCAAAAGAATCGTCGCGGTGGTGATGGGCGCCGCGCTCGCCCTGCCGGTGGCCGCGCAGGACTTTCTGCAACAGTGGATGGATGCCGCCACGCAGCAGCGGGACGATTTCCGTGCGCAGTATCGCGGCAGGATCGAGGCCGCCGGCTGGAAATTCGTGCACGGTGCCGCCACGCAGGAGGGTGTGCCGACTTCCGACTACTTCGTCCGCGGCATCGCGGCGCGAAGCGGCGGGGTCCGTTCGGCGGAAGTCCTGAACGCCTACTACTCGCCGCTTCCCGGGGGCGATGTCCCGGAGCATCAGTCGACGAAATCGCTGATCTGGGTCGATTGCGACAAGGGGACGTTCGACATCCGGAGCAAGGAGCGCTTCGAGAGTGTCGACGCGACCGGCGCGCCGAACTCGAAGACCGACGCGAAGCCCGACAGCGCGCCCGGTGAATTCAAGGCGCCGGCACACGCCGCCGCGGAGGGGGAACTCGTGAAGGCGGTCTGCGCGGCGAAGCTCTGAGGGAAGGCCCTCGTCCGCGCAGTCCCGTACTCCCGATCAGTCGACCCTGATCGACACGCCTGCCGGCCGGCCCGGCTCGACCTTCGGCAGTTCGACCCGCAGCACGCCGTTCCGGTAGGTGGCCGTGGCCTCGTCGGCGACGACGCGGGCGGGTAGCGGTACTGCCCTGCGGAAGCTGCCGTAGGCGCACTGAAGGACGCGCCATCGACCCTCCGTGGCTTCCCGCTCGAAGCGTTTCTCCCCGCGGACCACGAGGGCGTCGTCGGACACCTCGATGTCGAACTGGTCCTTTTCCAGTCCGGGCACCTCCAGGCGCACGATCACCCGCTCCTTGTCCTCGAAGACGTCGCCGCCGAGCATGGCCCAGCGCTGCGACGGCAGATAGAAGCCGTCGTCGACCTCGCCGGGTGCCGGGAGCGGCGAGTGCGCCCCGGGCCTGAATTTCGTGAGAGCGCCCGCCGCCGACTCGCGCAGGCTGTGCCAGCCTTCCGCCACGGAGTCCCAGAGCGAGGACAGCCCGTGTCTGAGTTCGTCCATCTGCATGTCGGTGTTCCTCCTGCGGATGATGGGTGATACACGGTGCTCCCGAGGGCCTCGCGACCGGCGCGCGCCGACGCGAGGCCTGTCGTCACGCTCCGCGTATCTCGATCCGCCGTGGCTGTGCGCGTTCCGATTTCGGAATCCGCAAAGTCAGCACGCCGTTGACGAGCTCGGCCGTGACGTTGCCGGTGTCGAGTTCCTTGCTCAGCGTGAACACGCGACGGTAGCGGGGGACGCTGATCTCGGCGTGGGTCGAGACCATGCTGTCGGGGACCGGCAACGAGACATCTCCCTCGATCGTGAGCGTGTCGGCCTGGATCTCGAGATGCAGCTTGTCGCGCGGAACGCCCGGCAGGTCCGCGTACAGCGTGATGCCCGCGGCGTCCTCGATCACGTCGACCGGCGGAAGCATCGTCGCGCCGTTGCGGGGGGAGGTCGCATCACGGGTCGTTTCGGTTCTGGCGTTCATGGGGTATGCCTCCTGATCACTGGACGTTGATGCGACGCGGCTGGGTCTCCGCGCGACGCTTGACGGCGATGTGCAGCACGCCGTCACGGTATTCGGCGCTGACGGCATCGGGGTCGGCATCGTCGGGGAGGCTCACGACGCGCCGGAACGCGCCGGAGAACCGTTCGTTCACGTGTACGGTCGACTTGTCGGTCTGGGTCGTGTCGGCCCGACGATCACCGGAGATCGTGAGGATGCCCCGATCGAGCTGGACGTCGATGCTGGCGGGATCCAGTCCCGGCGCGAACGCGTAGATCTCGACCGCCTGCTGCGTGTCGCCGACGTTCAGTGCAGGGAAGCTGCTTCGGCCGAAACCGCGAATGCTCGGCGAGCGTTCGACGGCACGCGACAACTCGCGCTGCAGTCGATCGAACTCCGCAAACGCGTCTCTTGGAAACGAGGACCAGTACATGGCAAATTCCTCCACGGGTTGTTCGGGTGGCGTATTCGTCCGGCACGCGGCGCCAGCTTTCGTCTGGCGCGTGGTCGCGGGCCGGTGCATGCTGCTGTCACCGAAGATTTCGGCTGGCGACGGGAATTTCAATGGGTTGATGTTCCGCCGGCGCACCACCATCTTTCCCTGACGGTCGAACGACGGAACGGGGTGCCCCGAGAGGAGAGCGAACGTTGGATTTCAAGGACTATTACGCAGTGCTCGGCGTGGCGCGTGATGCCGGCGCGGACGACATCAAGAAGGCCTACCGCAAGCTCGCGCGCAAATATCATCCCGATGTCTCGAAGGAGAAGGACGCCGAGGCCCGCATGAAGGAGGTCAACGAGGCCTATGCGGTCCTGTCCGACCCCGAGAAGCGTGTCGCCTACGATCAGCTTGGTTCGGGGTTCCGGCCGGGCCAGGATTTCCAGCCGCCTCCGGACTGGGATGCAGGCTTCGAGTTCTCCGGCGCCCGCAGCGGCGGTTTTTCCCAGGCCGATGCCGCCGAGTTCAGCGACTTCTTCGAGCAGCTGTTCGGCCGCATGGGCGGCCGTCAGGCCGGTGCGCGGTCCCGTGGCCACCAGATGCAGGGCGAGGATCATCACGCCAAGGTCGTGCTCGACATCGACGACGCGTTCACGGGTGCCGCACGCCAGATCACCCTGCGCGTGCCTCGCGTGGACGACACGGGGCACGTCGTGCTCGAGTCGCGCACGCTCAACGTCCAGATCCCGAAAGGGGTACGCGCGGGACAGATGATCCGTCTCGCGGGTCAGGGCGCACCGGGGTTCGCGGGCGGACCGGCCGGCGATCTCTACCTCGAAGTCCAGTTTCAGGCACACCCCGACTTCCGGGTCGACGGCCGGGACGTCCACAGGACGCTTCCCGTCGCGCCCTGGGAGGCCGCGCTCGGGGCGGTGATCGCGGTCGGCGTGCCGGGCGGCGGACAGGTGAAGGTGCGCATACCGGAGGGCGCGCAGAGCGGACGCCAGCTCCGGGTCCGGGGCAAGGGCATTCCGGGCGACCCGCCGGGCGACCTGCTCCTGCACATCCAGGTCGTCCTTCCCCGGGCCGACAGCGAGCGGGCGCGCGAACTCTACGAAACCATGTCGCGGGATCTCGCGTTCGACCCGCGCGCCACCGGAACGGTCTGAACCATGCGAGACGAAGACATTCTCACGGGTGCCCTGCTGGAAGAGGCCTGTCTCTCACTGGAGCAGCTCGCGCAGGCGTGCGAGGTTTCCTTCGAGTGGGTCGTTTACCGCGTCGAGGAAGGCGTGTTGGCCGGCGGTGGTGCCGTGCCGTCCGAGTGGCGGTTCAGCAGCCGGGATCTCTGGCGGGCACGCAGCATTCGGGCGCTCGAGCGTGACTTCGACGCCGTGCCCGAACTGGCCGCCCTCGTGACGGACCTCATCGAGGAAGTGCAGGCCCTCCGGGCGCGCCTCCGTCGGGCTGGCCTCGAGTGATCCCGGCCGCGAACGCGGGCGGCGTCACGGAGCCGGACGTTCAGCGACGGTAGTATCGATCGCCGTAGTCGTGATGACGATGTTCGCGGTGGTAGCCGCGATCGTGATCGCCCCACGGCACCACCACGCAACCACCCAGGGTGGCGACGAGCACGGCGACGACGACCAGTATCCTTTTCACGAGGGTCTCCCGAAGTTCATCACGGCCATTCCAACGGGGCGCACACGCGGTGGGATGACCCTCGGAATGTAAAGCTGTGTAAACCGGTGCCGACCCGGAAGCCCCTCGTGACGTCGGGTTCAGCGATGCGTGGCGTCCGGGCCGGCAGGTACGCCGAACTCGCGACGGCACACTTCGGCGAGTTGCGTGACCCCCTCACGGATCACGTCTTCCGTCGGGTGCGCGAAGCACAGCCGCAGCCGGCGCTTTCCGGCAACGGCATCGGTCATCCATTCGGCACCGGGGTTGATCGAGATGCCGGCCCGGGCCGCGAGCTGCTGCAGGCGGCTCGTGTCGACCTGATCCGGGAGCGTGACCCAGAGAAAGATCCCGCCCGCCGGGTAGTCGAATTGCGCCGTCTCGCCGAACTGCGTCTTCAGGGCTGCCACGAGTGCGTCGAGCTTGCCGCGCAGCGTCTCTCGCAGCGCGCGAACGTGCGCGTCGAAATGCGCCTCGCAGTACTCGGCGAGGATCATCTGTTCGAGTGCGCCGGACCCTGCGTCGCTCTTGATGCTCAGGATGTGGCCCATGAGCGGCCAGCTCGCGACGAGGAACCCGACACGCAGGGCCGGCGCGATCGACTTCGAGAAGGATCCGATGTGGATCGCGCACGCGCCCGGATCCATCGCGCGCAGCGCGGGAGGGCGCTTCCCGTCCCACACGAGGTCCGAATAGCACTCGTCCTCGAAGATCGGCACGCCGTGGGCGCGCGAGAGTTCGATGAGTTCGGTCCTGCGTGCAGGCGTCATCACGGTGGCCGTCGGGTTCTGGACGGTCGGGATCGTGTAGATGTACTTGGGTGTCACGCCCTGGCTGCGCAGGTCGTCGAGCGCGCGCGCGAGTGCCCGGGTGTCGAGGCCGTCGCCGTCGACCGGAATGCCGACGATCTTCGCGCCGATGCGGTTCAGCCGCGAGATGGCGCCCCCGTACGTGCTCTGTTCGACGATGACGGTGTCGCCCGGACCCACGAGAATCTCGTTCACGAGATCGAGACCCTGCAGGGACCCCGAAGTGATCAGGATCTCGTCGGCGCTGCAGCGGATGCCCGCGTCGCGCGCGAGCTTCTTCACGAGGAATTCGCGCAGGCCGCGATGGCCCTGCGGACCGCTGTCCAGACCGTATGTCGCGAGCGTGCGTCCTTCCCGGCGCAGGACCGACACGGCAGCCGCGACGAGATCGTCGACGGGAACGCTGGCCGCGTCGTTGTGCCCGCCGATGAAGTTGTATCTGGGGAATCCCTCCCACTTCGCGCTGGCAGGGGGAAGATCGGACCGGAGCAGGCCGGTGCAGTCGAACGTATCCGTGGTCAAGGGAGCTTCCTCGCGTGATTGAGTGAGTGGATTCGTGGAGAGGGCGATGCTATCAGCCCGCAGGACCCGCGTGCCCGATCACGTCCCGGGCTCCAGCGTGACCGGCACTTCCACGGTCTTGCCGTCGCGCCGCACGGTCACCTTCACCGTGTCGCCGACCTTGAAGTCGTCCATGCGCGCGATCAGTGCGCCGACCGACTCCACGGGCTTGCCCTCGATCGCGACGATGATGTCGCCGGGGATCACGCTGCCGTCCGGCGTGATCGTGACACCGTGGAGACCCGCACGCGCCGCCGCGGAATCCTTGGGCACGCGCAGCACGACGACGCCCTGCACGCCGAGCAGCTGCGACAGCCGCTGGTTCAGGCCCTCGTCTGCTTCTATGCCGAGTGCCGGCTGGATGTACTTGCCGTTGCGGATGATCTGGGGCACCACGCGGTTCACGGTGTCCACGGGAATCGAGAACCCGATCCCGGCACTGGCGCCGCTCGGGCTGTAGATGGCGGTGTTGATGCCGATGAGGCGACCCGCCGAGTCGAGCAGCGGGCCACCGGAATTTCCGGGGTTGATCGCCGCATCCGTCTGGATGAGGTGTTCGATGACCTGCCCCGTCTCTTCGGTGAGCGATCGGTCGAGCGCCGACACGATGCCGGTCGTGAGCGTCCAGTCCAGACCGAACGGGTTGCCGATCGCGAAGACCTTCTGGCCCACCTTGAGCGAGTGGCTCTCGCCGAGTGGCACGGGAGCCGGCCGCTTGAAGCCCACGCCGATGCGCAGCACGGCGATGTCGTGCGACGCGCTCACGCCGACGAGCGCAGCCTTGTAGTCGCGGCCGTCCGCGAGTTTCACCGTCGCCTCGCTCGCGCCCCGGATCACGTGATAGTTCGTGACGACGTGCCCGGCCTCGTCCCAGATGAAACCCGAGCCCGTTCCGCGCGGCACCGTCAGCACGTTCCGTGACCAGAAGTCCCTCACCTGGGCGACGGTCGAGATGTACACGACCGAACCGCGGGAGTTTTCGAAGATGGAAATCGTCGCCTTCTCGTCCTCGGCGAGATCGCCGCGCGCCGTGATCACGCGCGGCCGTGCATCGGAGGGCGCGAACAGCGATTCGATCCAAGGCAGGTAGCGCCAGAGAAGGATCAGGAATACACCGGCCAGCGTCAGTGCGAAGACGCGGCGCACGAAGAGGTCGGGGTCCGGTGGCTGGGTGTCGTCTCTGATCATGGATTCTCCGTGAGACCGGCACGTCCGTGACGCGGACGATTCCGGGTGCGGGCCGATTGTATGTCGGCACTGCCGGCGTGTTCGGTCGCGTCCGGCGAGGCAGATGCGAGGCCTTGAAGGGCGTGAGGTCCGGTGCGACCGACGGCGGAACGCGGGGCGTTTGCGGCAGGCCGGCTTGCCGCGGTTCCGGGGCACAAAAAACCCCCGCAGGGACGGGGGCTTGGGAATGGAGTGGTGGAGACGAGGAGGATCGAACTCCCGACCTTCGCATTGCGAACGCGACGCTCTCCCAGCTGAGCTACGTCCCCACGCGCGCCCTTGCGGACGCGAGGGGCGAAATTCTATCCCAACTTTTCCGGGCCAACAATCGGGGTCGATCCCGTGCCCGCGGTGTTCCCGCGGGCGCGCCGGATCGCGCTTCGGCGAACGATATCCGGTTATTACATGTGGGTATTGACAACGCCGTGCATTTGTCATCTCAAGTTTTGTCCGGGCGCGACCGATACCACGCTGGCGAAGTTGAGGCGATCGTCGGTCGGAGAATCCCCGTGTCATGCGCGCGGTGTCTTCGCGATGGCCCGGATGTCATACCGGGTGCCGCTGCTCCTCTCAAATACGAATAACTCGCGTCGCCCGAGCATGGCGCGCACGATAGCTGGAGCTTTTGCATGACTACGTTCACCGTAAGCAGTGGCGTGACCACGCTCGACAACAACAGCGTCGAAGGAACGTCCGGGACGACCGACGTCGTCACGCTTCTCTCTCCGGGTGGCGACGCCTCCGTTTCCGCGATCGAGACCGTCATCGGCAGCAAGGGGACTCAGGACGCGATCTATCTCGTCGGGGACCCTCAGACCGTCACGGTGAGCGGCATCGAGACGCTGGTCGGCACCGCGGCCACGAGCGACACGATCCAGGTACTCGGTTCCGCATCGATGCTGCTCTCGGCGACCGAGACGGTCCTCGGTTCGACGGGCAACGAAGTCATCACGCTGGCCGACAGCGGCACGGTCGCGATGAGCGCCGTGAACTCCGTCGTCGGTGCGGACGGGACCGACGTGCTCTCCCTGCTCGGAGGGGGAACGATCCGCGAGAGCAACATCGAGACGGTGCTCGGCAGCAGCGGAACCGACATCGTCACGCACCTGAGCGGTGGCTCGCTCGCGGTCTCCGATGTCGAGACCGTGATCGCGAGTGGCGCGACGGACGACTCGGTCACGATGCTCTCGGGCGGAACGCTCGGCGCGAGCGCGGTGGAGACCGTCGTGGGGACGACCGGTTCCGGCGATGTGGTCAACCTCGTCGGCACGAGCGCGACGGCCGTCTCGGCGGTCGAATCCGTGCTCGGCAGCAAGGGTAACGATACCGTCACGATGCTCGATTCCGGCGCGCTCGCGCTGAGTTCGGTGGAATCGGTCGTCGGCACGTCGAGCACCGATACACTCACGTTTCTGGGCAAGACCGCCGCGAAGATCACCGACATCGAGACCGTGATCGGCAGCACGGGCACCGACTCCGTCACGATGCTCTCGTCCGGTGCGCTCGCGACGAGCAGTGTCGAGACCGTGGTGGGTGCCGGGGACAACGACACGCTGACGCTGCTCGGTGACGGCTCCGTGACGGTGAGCACGATCGAGACGGTACTCGGCAGTTCCGGTACCGACACGGTCGGCATGATGGCCGACGGCGGTGACCTCGCGGTCTCCGGCGTCGAGAGCGTCCTCGGCGGGCGCGGCACGGACACGGTCACGATGCTCTCGGGCGGCACGCTCGGTGCGAGTGCGGTCGAAACCGTCGTCGGCACGACGGACACGTCGGACGTGCTCAACATGCTCGGGTCCGGTTCGACGGCCGTCTCCGCAATCGAGACCGTCGTCGGCAGCAAGGGCGCGGACGGCGTCACGATGCTCGAGTCCGGCAGTCTCGCGGTGAGTTCCGTCGAGACGGCGGTAGGCGGTGACGGCACGGACGTCATCACCAAGCTGGACGCGGGCAGTCTGCGCACGAGCCAGATCGAAACGGTTTTGGGCAGCAGCGGCGCGGACGCCGTGACACTGAACGGCGGCGGCGCAATCGCCGTCTCGGGCGTCGAGACGGTGCTCGGCACGGCGGCGACCGACGACACCGCGAACATGCTGTCCGGCGGCACCATCGCCGCGAGCGCGATGGAGACCATCGTCGGGACGACCGGGACCTCGGACGTGCTGCAGTCCCTGGGCTCGGGCACGACCGCCATCTCCGCGATCGAATCGGTGATCGGCAGCAAGGGCAACGAAACGGTCACGATGATCGATTCCGGCAGCCTGGGCGCCAGCGCCGTCGACACCATCGTCGGCGGGGACGGCACGGACACGATCACGCTGCTCGGTGCGAGTGCGTCGAAGATCACCCAGATCGAGACGGTCATCGGCAGTTCCGGATCCGACACGATCACGGTGCTCGGAGGCGGCACGCTCGCCGCGAGCAGCGTGGACACCGTCATCGGCTCCACCGAAGAGGACACCCTCAACCTGCTCGGCGCGGGCACCTCGCGCGTGAGTTCCGTCGAGACCGTGCTCGGCAGTTCCGGTACCGACACCGTCGGCATGCTCGGCTCCGGCTCGATGGCGGCTTCCGGCGTCGAGACCGTTCTCGGCAGCCGCGGATCCGACACCGTCACGATGCTCTCCGCGGGCACGCTCGCCGCGAGCGCCGTGGAATCCGTCGTCGGGACGGACTCGACGACGACCGACGACGTCCTGCAGGTGCTCGGCGCGGGCAGCACGTCCGTCACGGGCATCGAGTCCGTGCTCGGCACGAGCGCGTCCGAATCCGTCACGATGCTCGCGGGCGGAAATCTCGCCGCGAGCGCGATCGACGTGGTCGTCGGCAGTGCCGACGGCGACACGCTCACGATGCTCGGTGCGGGCAGCGTGAAGGCGAGCGGCATCGAGACGGTGCTCGGCAGCTCCGGCACCGACACCGTCACGCTGGTCGGCGGCGGCGAGGTCGCGCTGTCCCAGGTCGAATCGGTGCTCGGCGGCACGGGTTCGGAGACGGTCACGATGCTGTCGTCCGGTGCCATCGCCGCGAGTGCCGTCGACTCCGTGATCGGTACCGACTCGACGACCACGAGCGACGTTCTCACGATGCTCGGCGCGGGCAGTACCGCTGTGTCGGCAATCGAGTCCGTCATCGGCACGAAGGCAGCGGAATCGGTCACGATGCTGACCTCCGGTGACCTCGGCACGAGCGCGGTGGACACCGTGGTCGGCGGCGACGGCACGGACGTGCTCTCGCTGCTCGGCGCAGGTGCCACGCGCGTGAGCCAGGTCGAGACGGTGCTGGGCAGCTCCGGGTCCGACACGGTCACGCTCGCGGGCGGCGGGGACGTCGCGGTCTCGGGCGTCGAGACCCTGCTCGGCTCGAGCTCGACCGACGACAACGTCACGATGCTCGGCGCCGGGACGCTCGCGGCGAGCGCGCTCGAAACCGTCGTCGGCACGGACTCCACGACCACCAGCGACGTGCTGCGCATGCTCGGCGCGGGCGGCACGGCGATTTCGGCGATCGAATCCGTGATCGGCGGCAAGGCGACCGAGACGGTCACGATGATCGACAGCGGGTCGCTCGGTGCAAGTGCGGTCGACACGATCGTCGGCAGTGACGGGACCGACACCGTGACGCTCCTCGGCACGGGCAGCACGAACATCACGCAGGTCGAGAGCGTGATCGGCAGCTCGGGGACGGACACCGTCACGATGATCGGCGGCGGATCCCTCGCCGCCTCGTCGATCGAGACGCTGGTCGGCGGCACGGACGAGGACACGCTCACGCTGCTCGGTGGCGGCACGACACGCGTGTCGACGATCGAGACGGTGCTCGGAAGCTCCGGCACGGACACGGTGGGCATGCTGGGCGGCGGCTCGCTCGCGGCCTCCGATGTCGAGACCGTGATCGGCGGCAAGGGCACCGACACGGTCGAGATGCTCTCCGCAGGCACGCTCGCGACGAGTGGCGTCGAATCGGTCGTCGGTACCGACTCGACCACGACCGACGACGTCGTCAGGATCGTCGGTGGGGGCGGTGTCTCCGTCACGGGTGTCGAATCGGTCCTGGGTTCCTCGGCGAGCGATTCCGTGACGATGCTCGCGGGGGGTGATCTCGCGACGAGTCTCGTCGACACGGTCGTCGGCACCGACGACACGGACGTCATCACGCTGCTGTCGGGAACGCCCACGCGCGTGAGCAACATCGAGACGGTGCTGGGCACGTCCGGTTCCGACACGATCACGCTCGCGGGAGGTGGCGAGATCGCGGTGTCCGTCGTCGACACGGTCGTCGGCGGGTCGGGCACGGACAGTGTCACGATGCTCGGCGCCGGCACGATGGCGACCAGCAACGTCGAGTCCGTCGTCGGGACGGACTCCACCACCACGGACGACGTCCTGCGCATGCTCGGCAGTGGCGGGGTGTCCGTGTCCGCGGTCGAATCCGTGCTCGGCAGCAAGGGCGCGGACGCCGTCACGATGATGGAATCCGGATCGCTCGCGACCAGCATCGTCGAGACGATCGTCGGGGGCGACGGCACCGACTCCGTCACGCTGCTTTCCGGCGGCTCGGCACTCGTGAGCAACGTCGAGACGGTCATCGGCAGTTCGGGAACGGACAACGTCACCTTCGACGGCGGTGGCAACATCGCCGTGTCGAGGATCGAGACCATCTCGGGAACGGCGGCCACGGACGACACCGTGTCGATGCTCGGCGCGGGCACGATGGCGACGAGTGCGGTGGAGACCGTGATCGGATCTTCCTCGACCACTTCGGGCGACGTCCTGCAGATGGTCGGCGGCGGCGACGTCGTCGTGTCCTCGGTCGAGACGGTGCTCGGCGGAAAAGGCACGGACACCGTCGAGATGATCGACGCGGGCAGCCTCGCGATCAGCGGCGTCGAATCGGTGGTCGGTACCGACTCGACCTCGACCAGCGACGTGCTCACGATGCTCGGCAGCGGCAGCACGTCCGTGACCGGCATCGAGACGGTCATCGGTTCGAAGGGTTCGGAATCGGTCACGATGCTCGCAGGCGGCGATCTCGCGATCAGCAGCATCGAGACGGTCACGGGTACCGACGACACGGAAGTGGTGAGTCTTCTCGGCGCCGGCGCCACCAAGGTGAGCCTCGTCGAGACCGTGCTCGGCAGCTCGGGGAGCGACACCGTCACGCTGGTCGGCGGCGGCGAACTCGCGGTCTCCGGCGTCGAGTCGGTCATGGGCGGCTCCGCTACCGATACCGTGACGATGCTCTCGTCGGGCACGATGGGCGCGAGCCAGGTCGAGACGGTCATCGGCACGGACTCGACCACGGCCTCGGACGTGCTGCGCATGCTCGGCAGCGGCGACGTGTCGATCTCCGCGGTCGAATCCGTGCTCGGCAGCAAGGGGTCGGATTCCGTCACGATGCTCGAGTCCGGCAATCTGGCCACGAGCACGGTCGAGACCGTCATCGGCGGTTCCGACACGGACGTCGTCACGATGCTCGGCGGCAGCGCGATGCGCGTGAGCCAGGTGGAGACCGTGCTCGGAAGCTCGGGCAAGGACACCGCGATTCTCGCTGGCGGCGGCGAACTCGCCGTGTCGGGCGTCGAGTCGGTGCTCGGCACGACCGCGACGGACGACACGGTCACGATGCTCTCGGCCGGCACGGTTGCCGCGAGCGCGCTCGAGACCGTCATCGGGACGGATTCGACGACCACGGGCGACGTGGTGCAGATGCTCGGTTCCGGTGACATCGCCGTGTCCGCGGTCGAGACCGCGATCGGCAGCCGTGGCACGGATTCGGTCACGCTGCTCGAGTCCGGCTCCCTGGCCGCGAGTGCAGTGGAGACGGTCGCGGGCGGTGACGGCACCGACGTGCTGAGCCTGCTCGGTGGCGGCACCACGAGTGTCACGCAGATCGAGACCGTGCTGGGTTCGACCAAGACCGACGCGATCGTGATGCTCGCGAGCGGCGACATCACGGTGTCGTCCCTCGAGACCGTCGTCGGCGGCAGCGACGAGGACACCGTCACGATGCTCGGCGCTGGCTCCGTCGGCCTGTCCGGCGTGGAGACGCTGCTCGGCAGTTCCGGCACCGACACGGTGAACCTGATCGGAGGCGGCGAGGTTGCGGTCTCCGGTGCCGAGACCGTGATCGGCAGCTCCGCGACGGATTCCGTCACGATGCTGTCCGAAGGCACGATCGCGACGAGTTCCGTCGAGACCGTGGTCGGCACGGAATCCACGACGACCGACGACGTGCTGCGCCTGCTCGGCGGCGGCATGGCATCCATCACGGCCATCGAGACGGTGCTGGGCAGCAAGGGCGCCGACGCCGTCACGATGATGTCGGGCGGCACGCTCGCGACGAGTTCCGTCGAGACCGTCGTCGGCAGTGGCGACGCGGACGTGGTCAGCATGCTCGGCGCGGGCACGACACGCGTGAGCAACGTCGAGACCGTCGTCGGCAGCACGGGCAAGGACACCGTCCAGCTCGCGGGCGGCGGTGAACTCGCCATCTCCCAGGTCGACACCATCGTCGGCGGCTCGGACACCGACACGATCACGATGCTGGACGCGGGCACGCTCGTCGCGAGCGCCGTCGAAAGCGTGATCGGCAGTGCGTCGACGACGACCGACGACGTGCTGCGCCTCGTCGGTGCGGGCACGACCTCCGTCTCCGCGGTGGAGTCGGTGATCGGCAGCACGGCAAACGAAACGGTCGCGATGCTGGCAGGTGGCAGTCTCGCCGCCAGTGCGATCAACACCGTCCTGGGCAGCGATTCCACGGACACCGTGACCGCCCTCGGCGCGGGCACGATGGCCACGAGCGAGGTCGAGACGGTGCTCGGCAGCTCCGGCAGCGACACGGTCGTGATGCTCTCGGCCGGTGACATCACCGTCTCGCGCGTCGAGTCGGTGATGGGCACGGCGGACACCGATTCCGTCACGATGATGGGGGCCGGCAGCATCGCGGTGTCCAACGTCGAGACACTCGTCGGCAGTGCGGGTACCGACGTCGCCACCCTCAAGGGGGCAGGCAGCCTGGAACTGTCCGACGTCGAGACGGTGATCGGCAGCACGGGCACCGACACGGTGACCATGCTCGGCGCCGGGACGCTCGGGACGAGCGCGGTCGAGACGGTCGTGGGCTCGGAGTCGACGACGACGGACGAC
The DNA here is from genome assembly GCA_016125475.1 of Betaproteobacteria bacterium. GTDB lineage: Bacteria > Pseudomonadota > Gammaproteobacteria > Burkholderiales. Next base: position 39,263 of record WGLR01000002.1, on the reverse strand, counting down.
GTGCTGCGGATTCTCGGTGCCGGCAACACGGCAGTCACGAGCGTGGAGACCGTGCTCGGCAGCAAGGCCGACGAAACGGTGACGATGCTCGCGGGCGGCACGCTGAACACGAGTGCGATCGACACGGTCGTCGGCAGCAGTGACACCGACGTCGTGCAGTTCCTCGGTTCCGACAACGCAGCCATCAGTGGCGTGGAGACCGTGCTCGGCAGTTCGGGCACGGACAGGGTCACGGTGCTCGGAGGCGGCGAGGTCGCGGTCTCCGACGTCGAGACGCTCACGGGCAGCAACGCGACCGACACGGTCACGATGCTCTCGTCGGGCACGCTCGCGGGCAGCAGCATCGAGACCGTCGTCGGCACCGGTTCGACCACCTCGGACGACACGCTGCGACTGCTGGGTGCCGGCACGACGGCCGTGTCCGCGGTCGAGTCGGTGCTCGGCTCCCGGTCCGACGAAACGGTCACGATGCTCGATGCGGGCAATCTCGCCGCGAGCGCCGTGGACACGATCGTGGGTTCCGACGGAACCGACACCCTGACGCTCCTCGGCTCGGGCAGTGCGGCCGTCAGCGCGATCGAGACGGTGGTCGGCAGCTCCGGTTCCAACGCGGTCTCCCTGCTCGGCGGCGGCGACCTGGCCGTCTCCAGCGTGAACACGGTGGTGGGCAGCAGTGCCACGGACGATTCCGTCACGATGCTGGGCGGCGGCACGATGGCTGCGAGCGCGATCGAGACGGTCACGGGCACGACCGGCACGAGCGACGTGATGCGCATGATGGGAGCGGGCGACACGTCGGTCTCCGCGATCGAGACGGTGGTCGGGAGCTCCGGTACCGACAGCGTCACGATGCTCGACGCGGGCAATCTCGCGACGAGCGCCGTCGAGACGGTGATCGGCACGGGTTCCACCACCACCGACGACGTCCTGCGTGTGCTGGGTGGCACGACGACGGCGGTCTCGGGCATCGAATCCGTACTCGGCACCTCCGCGAAGGACACGGTGGTCGCCCTGGCGGGCGGGACCCTGAACGTGAGCAGCGTCGACACGCTGGTGGGCAGCGCGGACACCGACGTCGCGACGATGCTCGGTGCCGGTTCGATGGACGTGAGCCTGGTCGAGACGGTCGTCGGCAGCAGCGGCACGGACGTCGTGACGTTCGAGGGCGGGGGTGACCTGCAGGTCTCCGACGTCGAGACCGTGCTGGGCGGATCCTCCACGGACTCCGTCACGATGCTCGCCGCGGGAACCGTGGCTGCGAGCGCGATCGACACGGTCGTCGGTTCGAGCTCCACGACGACGGACGACGTGCTGAGACTGCTCGGTGCGGGCACCACGTCGATCACCGGCGTCGAGTCCGTACTCGGCAGCAAGGCCGCCGATGCGGTCGAGATGCTCGCGAGCGGAAACCTGGCCACGTCGGCGGTCGACACGATCGTCGGCAACTCTGGCACCGACGTCGTCACGATGCTCGGCGCCGACACGACCTCGGTCTCGCAGGTCGAGACGGTGCTCGGCAGTTCCGGCAGGGACGTCGCGACGCTCCTCGGTGGCGGTACGCTCACGGTCTCGGCAGTCGAGACGGTGATGGGCGGCAGCGACACGGACTCCGTCGTGATGCTCGCCGCCGGTGACGTCGCGATCAGCAACGTCGAGTCGGTCACCGGCACGGCCTCCACGACGACGGACGACGTTGTCCGGATGATGGGGGCAGGCGACATCGCTGTGTCGGCCGTCGAATCGGTGGTGGGCAGCCGCGGGACGGACTCGGTCACGATGCTCGACGCGGGCAATCTGGCTGCCAGCGCCGTCGAGACGGTGATCGGCACGGCCTCGACGACGACGGACGACGTGCTCCAGGTGCTCGGCAGCGGTACCACCGCGGTCTCGGCGATCGAATCGGTCGTCGGGTCGAGCGCGAAGGAATCGGTGACGATGCTCGACGCCGGCACGATCGCGGTGTCCCTGATCGACACCGTGGAGGGCAGCAGCGGCACGGACGTCGTGACGATGCTCGGCGCGGACGCCGTGTACACGAGCAACGTCGAGACGATCGTCGGCACCACGGGCTCGGGCGACCTGCTGCGGGTGCTAGGCGGGGCCGCATCGGTCTCGGCGGTCGAATCCGTGATCGGCACGGGCGCGACGGACTCGGTCGAGATGATCGATGCGGGCACGCTCGCGGCGAGTGCGATCGACACCGTGATCGGCACGGCCTCCACCACCACGGACGACGTCCTCCAGCTCCTCGGCAAGGGCGACGTGTCGGTGTCCGCGATCGAATCGGTCGTGGGCACGAGTGGTGCGGATTCGGTCACGATGCTCGACGCCGCCCTGGGCACCTCCGCGATCGACACGGTGACGGGCACGACCGGCACGTCCGACGTCCTCACGATGCTGGGCGCCGGCACGACGAAGGTTTCCGCGATCGAGTCCGTGCTCGGCAGCTCCGGCACCGACACGGTCACCATGCTCGATTCGGGCGACCTCACGGTCTCCGAGGTCGAGACGGTGCTCGGTGCGTCCGGGACCGACACGGTCACGATGCTCGCGGCGGGCACGCTCGCGGTGAGTTCGATCGAGACCGTGACGGGTTCCGGCTCGACGACGGCGGACGACACGCTGCGCATCCTCGGCAACGCCACGGTGGACATCTCCGCGATCGAGTCCGTGATCGGCAGTCGCAGCACGGAAGTCGTGACGATGCTCGACACGGGCGCCCTCGCGATCTCCGCGGTGGACACCCTCATCGGAAACAGCGGCACGTCGGACGTCGTCACGATGCTCGGTGCCGACACGATGGCCGTATCCCGGATCGAGACGCTCCTCGGCTCGTCCGGCAAGGACGTCGCCCAGCTCCTGGGCAGCGACGCGTTCGCGGTCTCCGCGGTGGACACCGTGATCGGCAGTTCGTCGACGGACACGATCACCATGCTCGCGGCCGGTACCATGACGACCAGTGCGGTGGAAACCGTGGTCGGCACGGCTTCGACGACGACGGACGACGTGCTTAAGCTGCTCGGCAGCGGTGCGACGGAAGTCTCGGCGATCGAGTCCGTGATCGGCACCAGCGCCACGGAATCGGTGACGATGCTCGACGCGGGCACGCTCGCGGCGAGCGCCGTGGACACCGTCATCGGCACGGCGTCGACGACGACCGACGACGTCCTCCAGCTTCTCGGCAAGGGGACGACGTCCATCTCCGCGGTCGAATCGGTCGTGGGCAGTACGGCGGTCGACGCCGTCACGATGATGGCGGCCGGGTCGCTCGCGGTGACGGACGTGAACTCCGTGATCGGCAGCAGCGGCACGGACGTCGTGTCGATGCTCGGCGCGGGCACGATCGAGGTCTCGAACGTCGAGACGCTGCTGAGCAGCGGCGGCACGGACATCGCGAAGCTCCTCGGCGCGGACTCGCTGTCCGTCTCGGGCGTGAGCACGGTGATCGGCAGCGGTGCGACCGACACGGTCACGATGCTGGCAGCGGGCACCCTCGCCGCGAGCGGTGTCGAGACGGTCGTCGGTACGGCCTCGACCACCACCGACGACGTGCTGCGGGTGCTGGGCGCGGGCACGACCGCGATCACCGCGATCGAGTCCGTGATCGGCAGTTCCAAGGACGAGACGATCACGATGCTCGCGAGCGAGGGCGTGTCCGTCTCCGCGATCGACACGGTGCTCGGCAATGCCGGATCGACCGACGTGGTCACGATGCTCGGTGCGGGCAAGACGACCGTCTCGGGCGTCGAGACGGTCCTGGGCAGCGGCGGCGCGGACGTGATCACGATGCTCGGCGCGGGCGGCATGGCCGTGTCCGCGGTCGAGACGGTGGTCGGCACCACGTCGACGGACACGATCACGATGCTCGCGGCGGGCACGCTCGTGGCGAGTGCGATCGAGACGGTGGTCGGCACGGCCTCCACGACCACGGACGACGTCGTCCGGGTGCTCGGGGCGGGCGCCACGGCGATCACGGCCGTCGAGTCGGTGATCGGCAGCTCGGCGGACGAGACCGTCACGATGCTCGCGGGCGGTGCGCTCGCGATGTCCGCGGTCAACACGCTGGTCGGCACGAGCGGCACGTCCGATGTCGTGACGATGATCGGGGCCGGCAGTTCCGCGGTCTCCGCGGTGGAAACGCTCCTGGGCAGCGCGTCGAAGGAAGTCGTGACGATGCTCGGCGGCGGCAGCATGACGGTGTCGGTGGTCGACACGGTGCTCGGCACCACCGCGACGGACGCCCTGGTCATGCTCTCTCCGGGCACGATGGCGGTGAGCTCGATCGAGACGGTCACGGGCTCGGCGTCGAACTCGGTGGACGACGTGATCCGCATGATGGGTGCGGGCAGCCTCACGGTGTCGAGCGTCGAGTCGGTCGTCGGCAGCAAGGGAACGGACACCGTCACGATGCTGGATGCGGGCGATCTCGTCGCGAGCGCGGTGGAGACCGTCATCGGCACGGCCTCGACGACGACCGACGACGTGCTGCACCTCATCGGGACCGGGGCGACGAAGGTCTCCGCGGTGGAGACGGTGCTCGGCAGCACGTCCAAGGACGCGGTCACGATGCTGGCCGGTGGTGCGATGGCGGTGTCCCTGGTGGACACGATCGTCGGCTCCGGTTCGGCGGACGCGATCACGCTGCTGTCCTCGGGCAAGATCTCCGTGTCGGGCATCGAGTCGGTGCTCGGCAGCGGCGGCACCGACATCGTCACGATGGTGGCGACCGGGGCGTCGTCACTCGCGGTGTCGGACGTCGACACCGTGATCGGCACGGCGGACACGGACACCCTCAGCATGCTCGCGGCGGGCTCGCTCGCGGTGAGCGTGGTCGAATCGGTGATCGGCACGGCCTCGACGACGACCGACGACGTCGTGCGCATCATCGGCGGCGGTCCTGTCGAGGTGAGTGCGGTCGAATCGGTCCTCGGCTCCTCGTCGAACGAAGTGCTCACGATGCTGAACGGCGGTGACCTCGCGGTCTCGGCGATCGACACGGTCGTCGGCACCACGGGCACGACGGACGCCCTGACGATGCTCGGTGCGGGCACGATGGCCGTCTCCGGCATCGAGTCTGTGCTCGGCAGCGGGGGCAACGACATCGCCCGGATGCTCGCGAGCGGCACGCTCGCGGTCTCCGACGTCGACACGATCCTCGGTACCTCGGGCACGGACGTCGTGTCCATGTTCGGGGCGGGTACGCTCGCCACGAGCGCGGTCGAGACGGTCATCGGCAGTGCTTCGACCACCGCGGACGACGTCCTGCGCATCATGGGCGGCGGGTCGGTCGACGTCTCGGCGATCGAGTCGGTCGTCGGTTCCACCGCGACGGACACGGTCACGATGCTCGCAGGGGGTGACCTCGCGGTGTCGGCGGTCGACACGGTGATCGGCACGACGGGCACGTCGGACGTCCTGTCCATGCTCGGATCCGGTACCACGTCGGTCTCGGCGATGGAGACGGTCGTCGGCAGCGGCGGCACGGACGTCGTGAAGATGCTCAACGCGGGCAGCCTCGCGGTGTCGGGCGTGGAGTCGGTGGTCGGAACGGCCGGCACCGAGGTCGTCACCATGCTCTCGGCGGGCAGTCTCTCGGTCTCGAACATCGAGACGGTCGTCGGCAGCTCCGGTGCGGACGTCTTCGTGTTCGGCGGCAGCCAGGGCGTGCACGTGACCGGTGGTGCGGGTGCGGACACGTACACGGGCAGTTCGGCGGCCGACACCTTCGTGTTCGCCGCAGCGAGCGATTCCTCCACGTCTGCGTCGGACACGATCACCAACTTCGTGTCCGGCACGGATCACCTCAACTTCAACGCGATCACGGGCGGGAACGGCACGCTCCAGACGGACTCGGCGACCTACGACGCCTACAGCGGCGGCCAGGGTCAGGCGATCATGCGCACGGCGGGGCTGCTGGAAGTGGACACGAACGGCGACGGCACCACGGACATGCAGATTCACCTGACCAACGTGGCCGTCAACGGCGTCCAGGCCGGCGACATCGCCTGGTAACCCGTCATGCACCGGACCGCCTCGCGGCGGTCCGGTCGTCCGGCGCGGGGTCAGGCGTCCACGACGTCAAGGCCCGGAAAGACCGTATTCCCGACTGTCATGCTCTCCTAAAGCTCGTCACCCTGTTGCCGTAAAGGTCTGCGACGGGGCAATCCGCGTTCGATCCTGCTCCGCGCCTGAGAACAAACGGAGCAGAACGTGGAAGACACCGGCGTCAGGAGCATCTTCGAAGAACTCGCACGCGGCGACCACCTGATCGCGGCGCAACGGGCGCGCGCGCGTCTGGCGGATCACCCCACCGACGGCGAGACCTGGTTCATGCTCGGCATCGCCGAGCGTGCACTCGGCGATCCCCGGTCCGCGGCCGACTGCTACCGTCGTTCCCTCGTCACGCACTCGGCGCACGCCGACGTCTGGTTCAATCTCGGCAACGCGCTGAACGACTGTGACCAGCCGGCCGCCGCACTGGACGCGTTCGCCGGCGCCGTGCAGCGCCAGCCCGATCATGCGGCCGCGCTGCGGCAGGTCCTCCGCCTCGCGCAGGCGCTCGGCCGCCACGAACTCGCCGAGCAGGCAGCCGGCCGGCTCGCGGGTCTCGACCCCGACAACGTCGACGCGCTCGCCGCGAGGCTCAAGGCGCTGGTGGCCGGCGGCCGCTGGGCCGAGGCGCACGCGTTCTTCCAGCAGTCGCTGCCCAAGGGGCTCGAACACGCAGGTTTCCTGCTGGAGGCAGGCCCGGTCCTCGAGCACTTCGGCGAGCACCGCGCGCTCGCCGTGCTCTACGAGCGCCTCGACCGGCTGCGTCCGGGCAGTCCGCTCGTCAAGTTCCATCTCGGCCTGAACCGGCTCCGGATCCAGCAGAACGGTGCCGGTCTCGCCGCGCTGCGCGAGGCCGAGTCCCTGGGGCTTTCCGAGCCCGCCCTGCTCGTGAATCTCGGTACTGCCCTCGTGCGAGCGGACCGGATCGAGGAAGGACTCGGCTATCTCGAGCGCGCGGCGCCCCGTTTCGCCGACGATCCGAGCGCGTTCGTCTACCGTTTCTCGCTGCGCCAGAAGCTCTGTGACTGGCGCGACTACGGGACGCTGGCGTCCGACCTGCTGGAACCCGCGCTCGCGGAACGTCCGCCCGGGAGCTATCCGGCGCTGCCGTTTCCGATGACTTCCTACCCGGGACCGATCGACGAGGCGCAGCAGCTCGTGATCGCGAAGCGTTTTGCCGACCACGTGTCGCGCGGGATCGCACCCTATCGCGAACACGCCTGGTGCGGCGCGCACGCTCGCGTCCGAATCGGTTACCTCTCGGCGGACTTCCACGACCACGCGACCGCGCACCTCATGCTCGGTCTGTTCAGGCGTCACGACCGGTCGCGCTTCGAGGTGTTCGCCTACTCGTACGGCGTCGACGACCGGTCCGCGTACCGCGCACGCATCCGGGCCGACGTCGAGCACTTCGTCGATCTCGCGGGCACGACGGATCGCGAGGCCGCGGCGCGGATCCACGCCGACCAGATCGACGTGCTGGTCGATCTCAAGGGTTACACGCGCGAGGCACGCACCGGGATCCTGGCCCACCGGCCTGCGCCCGTGCAGGTCGCCTGGCTCGGCTACCCGGGCAGCATGGGCGCGCCGTTCATCGACTACGCGCTTGTGGATGCCGTGGTCGTGCCACCGGCACAGGCGAAGCACTATAGCGAGCGCCTGCTCTACATGCCGCACACCTACCAGATCAACGACGACGAGCAGGCGATCGAGGAGAACGGCCCCTCGCGCGAAGAGGCCGGGCTGCCCGAAGATGCCGTGGTCTTCTGCTGCTTCTGCGCGCACTACAAGATCGACCCTGCTGTCTTCGACGCGTGGATGCAGATCCTCGCGGCCGTGCCGAAAGGCGTGCTCTGGCTCATCTCCGGCTACGAGGCGGCCCACGCGAACCTGCGTGCCGAGGCCGCTGCCCGGGGAATCGATCCGTCCCGGCTCGTGTTCGCACCGCGGGAGGCCAAGGCGAAGCACCTCGCGCGGCACCGTCTCGCCGACCTGTTCCTCGACACGTTCGCGTACAACGCGCACACGACCATGAGCGATGCGCTCTGGGCCGGTCTGCCCGCGATCACGTGCCCCGGCGAGACGTTCGCCACACGCGTGGGCGCCAGTCTGCTAGGGGCGGCCGGGCTCGACGAACTCGTCGCCCCCGATCGCGAAGCCTATGTGCGCCTCGCCATCGATCTCGCGCGGGATCCTGACCGACGCCTCGCGCTGCGGGAGAGGCTCGCGACGGCCCGGCACGCCGCGCCGCTGTTCGACACCGCCGGCTTCGTTCGCGACTGGGAGTCGCGGCTGCTGGAGATCGCCGCGCCCAACGCGGTCGAGCGCGACCGGCGTGCCGAGGAAGAGGAAATCCTCCGCGCGGGCATCGCAGCGATGGAACGGGAGGAGACGGCCGTCGCGATCGACCACGTCGAGGCAGCCCTCGACGCGGGCTGCGACCGTGCGGACGCCTGGAATCTCTACGCGGTAGGACTCCGGCGCGAGAAGCGCTACGAGCTGGCCGAACTCGTCTACCGCAGGGGTCTGGGCCTGAAACCGGATTTCGCGCAGATGATCGGCAACTACGCGAACCTGCTCCGCGAGCGCGACCAGGTCGAGGCGTCGCTGCCGCTTTACCGGCAGGCCGTGGCGCTCGAGCCTGCGAGCCGCACTGCCCACTCCAACCTCGCGGCGGCCCTTTCGGCGTTCGCGCTGCCGGAGGAGCAGCTCGCCGCGCTCGCGTACGCGGAGGCGCTCGAGCCCGAACATCCCGACGCCCACTGGGACAAGGCGCTCGCACTGCTCATGACCGGGAAGGTCGGCGCGGGGCTGCGCCAGTACGAGTGGCGGCACCGGCGCAGGCAGCCGCCGCCGCGCGAGTACCCCGAACCGCAGTGGCGCGGCGAGCCGCTGGACGGGCGCCGGATCTTCCTGCACTGGGAGCAGGGCTACGGGGACGTCATCCAGTTCGCGCGCTTCATTCCGCTCGTGGTCGCGGCAGGCGGGCAGGTCGTCCTGGAAGTCCAGCCGGGGCTCAGGTCGCTCGTCGAGACGATCGACGGCGTCGTCGACGTCGTCGAGGCGCCCGAAGTGCCTCCGCCGTTCGACGTCTGGGCTTCCCTGCTGTCCGTGCCGTCCATCCTCGGCATAGACGAAGAGACGCTGCCGACCGCACGGCCCTACCTTGCTCCGCCATCGGATCGCGTCGAACACTGGCGTGCCGCGCTGCCGCGGGGCACGCGCCCACGCATCGGCCTCGTGTGGGCGGGCAATCCCAACGTCAAGAACGACCGTCTGCGGTCGCCGAGACTCACGCCGCTGCGCGCGCTGCTCGACATCCGCGAGATAGACTGGGTGCTGCTGCAGCAGGGCGACGGACGCAACGACCTGACAGGCGAATCGTTCGGCAGCCACGTGATCGACGTCGGCACGCGCGTGACGGATTTCGCCGACACGGCCGCGATCATGACCGGGCTCGACCTCGTGATCAGTTCCGACACGTCCACGGCGCACCTCGCGGCCGCACTGGGCTGCGACACCTGGGTGCTCCTGCACTACGCGTCCGACTGGCGCTGGGGGCTGGGTGAGACGAGCCAGTGGTATCCGGGCGTGCGTCTCTACCGGCAGCACGAGTTCGGCGACTGGAACGGCGTCGCGGAGCGCGTGCGCGTCGCGCTGACGGAGCGATTCGGACTGCCCGCGCGCGCCGGTCTCGCGCAACCGCGAGCGAGCGTGATGCCGGAGACGGAGTCCGCGATCCCGCCGCTCCTGTCCGAGGCCTTCGACCTCTATCGCCGCGGTCGCCACCGCCTCGCGCGCATGGTGGTGCGAAGCGCCCTGACGGCCGGCATGAACCGCGCGGACGCGTGGTGCCTGCTCGGTGTCGCGGAGCGCGGCCTCAAGGATTCGGCGAACGCGGAACGCGCGTACCGTCGCGCCATCCAGATGTTTCCCGCCTACGCGGACGCCTGGTTCAACCTGGGCAACGTCCTGCGGCACGAGCGACGGCTGGAGGAGGCCCGCGACGCGTATCGGGAGGCCATCCGGCTGCAGCCCGCGAACGCCTCGGCGCAGAGCGTGCTCTCGGACGTCTGCCGCGAACTCCAGAGTTTCGACGAGGCAGAGGCCCACGCCCGCCGGGCGCTCGAGATCCGGCCCGACTATGCGGAAGCGTGGGGGCATCTCGGCAACGCACTGAACGACCAGGAGCGGTTCGAGGAGGCGGCGGCGTGTTACGAGCGGGCGCTCCAGCTTCCGGACTGCCCCCCCGAGACGCTCTACAACAAGGGCGTGGCCCTGCAGCGGGCACGGCACGTGGACGAGTCGATCGAGTGCTACCGGACCGTCATCGCGGCCCGGCCGCAGGAAACCAACCCGCACTACAACCTCGCGACGGCGCTGCTGTCGCTCGGGGAGTTCGAGGAAGGATTCCGTGAGTACGAGTCGCGCCTCGCGAAGTCCGAACTGCGCGAGCGCACGTACCCGAAGCCCGCGTGGCGGGGCGAGCCCGTGGCAGGCAGGCGGGTGCTGCTCTACTGGGAGCAGGGCTACGGCGACACGTTCCAGTTCCTGCGATTCGTGCCTGCACTCGCGGCGCGCGGCGCACGCGTGATCCTGGAACTCCAGGCCGGGATCAAGTCGATCGCGGGCCGCGTGCCCGGCGTGGAAGCCGTCTTCGACGCAGGCGAGGAACTGCCCGAGTTCGACCTGCACGCGCCGCTGCTGTCCGTGCCGGCCCGACTCGGCCTCGGCCCGGAAGCGGTGCCCGCGCGCATGCCTTATCTGACCGTGCCGCCGGAGAAGCGCCAGCGCTGGCAGGCGAGGCTCGCGCGGGACGGCGGGCCGCTGCGCGTCGGCGTGGTCTGGGGCGGCAATCCGAGCGTGCGCAACGACCGGTTCCGCTCGCCGCGCCTCAAGGCACTCCTGCCGATGTTCGAGCTGCCCGGCGTCGAGTGGTACGTCCTGCAGCAGGGGGCCGGTCGCGAAGATCTCGCGCACCACACGCTCGGTGACAACGTCGTGGACATCGCCGCCGAGGTCGGTGACTTCGCGGATACCGCGGCCATCATGGAGCAGCTGGATCTCGTGATCAGTTCCGACACGTCGACCGCCCACCTCGCCGCCGCCCTCGGGCGGCCGACCTGGGTGATCCTCCACTACTCGGCCGACTGGCGCTGGATGGCGGACGAGGGCACGCTCTGGTACCCGGCCATGCGCGTGTTCCGCCAGCGTGCGCCGGGTGCGTGGGGCGAGGCGGTCGCACGCATGCACGCGGCGCTGTCGGAGGTGACCGCCACACGGCAGGCCGCCACGGAGGTCGCCGCATGAGCGCGACAGCCCTGGTCGCGAAGACGGTCCTCAACGTGGGCTGCGGCCCGCGCGAGCCCGACAAGCTGCCGCGCGTGTTCCGCTCGCCGGAATGGCTCGAGGTACGGCTGGACATCGATCCGGACGTCGCGCCGGACATCGTCGGCTCGATGATCGACATGGGCGCGGTGCCCGACGCGACCTGCGACGCGATCTGGTCGTCCCACAACCTCGAACATCTTCAGGCCTTCGAGGTCGCGACGGCGCTCGCGGAGTTCCGTCGCGTCCTGCGCCCGGACGGTCTCCTGCTCGTGACACTTCCCGACATGCAGGCGGTCGCACGCGTCATTGCGGACGGACGCCCCGACGCCGTGCTGATGCGAACGCGCATCGGTGGCCGCGACGGCCCGCCGATCACGGCGCTCGACATCATGTTCGGACACGACTGGTGGATCGAGCGCGGACGCAGCTTCATGGCGCACCGCACCGGTTTCACCGCGGCGACGCTCGGCCGCAAGCTGATCGCGGCCGGTTTCGGCACCGTCGCCGTTCGCCCGGGGCCGGCGTACGACCTGTGGGCCATCGCGTCCACGCGACCGATGACGGCGGATCTGGGCCTGCTGGAGCGCGCCATGGGGCTCGCGGGGCCGGTGCCAGCGGGCGCCACGACGTCACGGTGAGTCCCGGCCACCCGATCCGGAATGAATGCCGCGTGCGGCAACGCTTCCCGCAACCCTTCTTCCTCACGTTCGAACAGGAGACCACAGACCCGGCACACCCCTTCCCGTGTTTTCTGCATAAGTCGTCCTGGCATCCTGCCAAAGGCCTGCTCATGGAAAACTCGAGTTGAAGCGTGTCGTCCGCCACGCGGGCGACCCTCACAGACCACCCAGGCTCAAAAAACAGAAGAACTCAGAATGGAGCGTACAAATTGGACCGCATACGATTCGTGTGGGAACTGCTTTCCCGCGAAATCGACGTCGACGTCTATCCGGACTCGCCCCGGATGGAACTGGTGGACCTCGTGACCGGCAACCCGGTCCGGGCCCTCGAACTGGGGTGCTTCAAGGGCGCCACGGGCGCTGCCCTGAAGACGCGCTTCCCCGGCCTGCACTACACCGGCATGGAGATCAACGCGCGCAGCGCCGTGACCGCGCGGTCGCGGATCGACTGCGTGCTGACCGACGACCTGCTTTCTATCGATCCGGGTGCGCGCCCCGAGTTCGGACAGCCGTTCGATCTCGTGATGCTGGCCGACGTGCTCGAACACATGTACGACCCGTGGCGGTGCCTCGCGAAGGTCGGTGACCTGCTCGCACCGGGTGGCCGCGTGTACGTGAGCCTGCCCAACTGTCGCAACTATCAGGTCATCTCTGATCTCGTGCGCGGCAACTGGACCTACCGTCCCGCGGGCATCCTGGACGTCACCCACATCCGCTTCTTCACGCTGCGGGAGGCCCTCCGGATGTTCCACGAAACGGGCTACGTCACCGAGAAGATCGTCTCCGTGCGGGACCCCAACGTGCGCCTGACCGGTGACTTCGGTGCGCCCGTCACGATCATGGACAAGGCCTTTGCCCTGCACGACGTCGACGCACCGACCGCGACCGAGCTCTCGACGCTCCAGTTCCTGTTCGTGCTCTCGCGTCCGGCGGGGACGGCGTGACGGCGGGATGGCATGGCCGGGGCCCGCGGACATGCCATCGTGCTGGATTCAACCCTAAAGGGACTGGGGCCGGGGCCGTAAACGTCTTTCGAGCGCCTCGCGCGAACGGTCGCGAAAGGACCGTTTCCCGGGGCGCGGAGACCGGCCTCGGTGCGGGGCCGGACCAGTGATCGAGACCTTGCGAACTTCAAACAGAAAACACTGACCCATGCGCGAGCTCCTGTGGTCGCACCGCCGGCTGTTCTACGCCGTGGCTACGTTCAGCTTCATCGTGAACCTGCTGCAGCTCGGACCGTCGTTCTACTGGATGGCCGTGTTCGACCGCGTGATGACGTCGCGCAGCGAAGCCACGCTCTTCTATCTCACGCTCGGCATAGCCGGCACGCTGCTGCTCATCATGGCCCTCGAGATCCTCCGGGCGAGGCTGCTCGTGGTCATCACGGTCTGGATCGACAAGCGTGTGTCCCCGGTCATCTTCGACGCGCTCGTGACCCAGGGCGGCAACCCGGAACTCCCCGCGTATCCGGAAGGCATGCGCGACCTGTACACGTTCCGCAACTACATCACGGGCAGCGGCATCTTCGCGCTGTTCGATACCCCCTGGCTGCCCATCTATCTCGCGATCATCTTCATGATCTCGAAGACGCTCGGCCTGTTCGCGATCGGCGGCGTGGCGATCCTCGTGACCGTGGGCTGGGTGAACGAACGGCTGTCCCGCGACGCGCTGGACACCATGCACCGGGAGATGTCCAACTCGTCGCGCTTCGTCGACACGGTCTCGCGCAACGCGGAGAGCGTGCTCACGCTCGGCATGCTGTCGAACGTGCGTGACCGCTGGTCCAGCCTGCACGAGATGTCGCTGTCGCACCAGACGATGACCGCGAACGTCGTCGGTTCCACGATCAGTCTCACGCGCCTCGTGCGCCAGGTCGTGCAGATCATGATGCTCTGCGCGGGCGCGTGGCTCATCCTCGACGAGAGCGCTTCGCCGGGCGTGATGATCGCGGCGACCTTCATCGCGTCCCGCGCGCTCGTGCCCGTCGAGATGTTCCTGTCGAGCTGGACACAGTTCGCCGAGGCGCGCAACGCGTACCACCGGCTGGACGCGTTCCTGCAGCGCATCCGCAAGCCGCCGGAGGAACAGATGACGCTGGAACCGCCCGAGGGTGCCGTGTCGACCGAGCGCCTGGTGTTCGTCGTGCCGGGTCGTCCCGACCCCGTGCTGAAGGGCGTGTCGTTCCAGGTGAACGCGGGCGAGTCCATCGGCATCATCGGCCCCTCCGGTTCCGGCAAGTCGACGCTCGCGCGGCTGCTGGTGGGCCTCTGGTCGCCAACCGCGGGCACGGTCCGCTTCGACGGCGCGGAGCTGGACCACTGGTCCCGGGACGATCTGGGCCGCCACATCGCATACCTGCCGCAGACCATCGAACTCTTCTCCGGCACGATCGCCGAGAACATCGCGCGCATGGGCAAGGTGGACGCGAAGCAGGTCGTCCGCGCCGCCGAACAGGCGGGCGTGCACGACCTCATCGTGCGCCTGCCGAAGGGCTACATGACCAAGGTCTCGGAGGGGCATTCCGGGCTGTCCGGCGGGCAGAAGCAGCGCATCGCGCTCGCACGGGCCCTGTTCGGTGATCCGCGGATCGTCGTGCTCGACGAACCGAACTCCAACCTGGACGCGGACGGCGAGGCGACGTTGCAGAACGTGCTCGCCGAGCTGAAGGCACGCGGCGTCACGACCTTCGTGATCGCGCACCGGCCGTCGGTGCTCGCACGTGTCGACCGGATCCTCGTGCTCCGCGACGGACAGGTCGAGCGGTTCGGCACGCGCGCGGAAATCCTCGGACAGTACGCGGGCGGACCGGCACCGGGTGTCCAGGCGGCCGCTCCTGCACCTGCACCGGCCGCCGTCGCGCCTGCGCCGCCATCGGCGCCCGCGCCGGTCGCGGCCGGCCACGGCAGGCCAGCTGCGCAGCCTGCCACGCCGGGCTACCTGGGTGCCTCGGCGGTGGTCCTGACCGGCGGCATGCCGGCGCCCGTCGCAAACCAGGCTGCCGCCTGATCCGCCGGCCCGGGCACGGATTCCAGATGAAGGCAGTCTTCCACACGTTTTTCCGGATCGGCCACGCCGGGCACCTGCCCGACGACCCCGGTCCGATCCTGCGACTCGGCTTCACGATCATCTTCCTGTTCGTGGGGGGCGCCCTGTCGTGGATGGCACTCGTGCCGCTCGACGGCGCAATCGTGAGCGAGGGGGTCGTCAAGGTCACGAACGAGCGCATTCCGATCCAGCACGCGAAAGGCGGGGTGGTGAGTGCCCTGCACGTGAAGGACGGCGCGACCGTGAAGGCCGGCCAGCCGCTCTTCGAGATCTCGGAGCCGTCCCGTCTCGCAGGCTTCCAGTCGACGCGCTACCAGCAGATATCCGAACTCGCGCGGAACGCGCGCCTGCGTTCCGAGCAGCTCCTGAGCGAGCGCGTGGTTTTTCCGAGTACGGTGCTCGCGCGCGCGGACGACCCCGAGGTCGCGCAGGTGATCGGCCAGGAGGAAGCGGTGTTCCGCAACCGGCGCGATGCCCTGCTCGACGCCGAGCAGGCGATGCGACGCGAGATGGCGCTGATCCGGCTCGAGCGAAAGCAGCTCGCGGCGCGTGCGACGATGCAGAAGGAGGCCGTGTCCCTCACCAACGAGCAGCTCGTCGCGAACGAGGACCTCATGTCGAAGGGGTTCGTGTCCCGGCAGCGGATCCTGGAGCTCAAGCGCGCGCACGTCGCGGAGCAGGCGAGTGCGGGCCAGCTCGAGGCCGACCGCCTGCGTGCCGAGCAGCGTCTCGCCGAGCTGGAGCGCAGCATCGCGCAGCAGCGCAATCACTTCCTCGAGACGGTCGCGCAGGAACTCAAGTCGAGCGACGACAGGCTGCATCAGCTCGAGCAGCTCATGTCCGCCCAGCAGTCCGACGTGGCGCGCGACACGGTCGTGGCGC
Source organism: Betaproteobacteria bacterium (assembly GCA_016125475.1). Classification (GTDB taxonomy): domain Bacteria; phylum Pseudomonadota; class Gammaproteobacteria; order Burkholderiales. The sequence continues at coordinate 23,274 of WGLR01000002.1, read as the reverse complement.
CGATCGGCGGCGTGGTCATGAACATGCGATCGCTGTCGGTGGGCACGACGGTCGGACCGCTGCAGACGGTCATGGAGATCGTGCCGAGCGACGACGCGCTCTACATCGAGACCCCCGTCGTGCCGCGCAACATCCGCTACGTGCAGGTGGGCGGACCCGCCGAGGTGCAGGTCTCGGGCTGGAACCGTCGCACGATGCCGATGCTCACGGCCAAGGTGGACTACATCTCGGCCGACGTCGTGCGCGTGAAGGACGACATGACGGCCTACGTCGTGCGGCTCAAGGTGGAGAAGCCCGCGTCGAACGGCCCCGTGGAGCCGCTCAGGCCCGGCATGCAGGCGATGGTCTACCTGCGCACGCCCTCGCACACCGTGCTCGACTATCTCCTCGAGCCCGTGATCGATTCCATGCGCGCGGCATTCCGCGAACCCATCTGACCCCTACGCCCCGCCGATGCGTTCCACCGGCGTGGCGTCGGGCGGGCTTCATTCGTAGATGACCCTGGGCAGCCACATTCCGATCGACGGGAACAGGTAGAGCAGCACCATCGCGCCCACCTGGATGATCACGAACGGCACCATGCCCCGGAAGATCTGCGCGAGCGTCACGTTCGGCGGCGCGACCCCCTTCAGGTAGTAGGCCGCCATCGCCATCGGCGGCGACAGGAACGCGGTCTGCAGGTTGAGGGCCGTCACGAGGCCGAAGAACAGCGGATCGATCCCGAAGTGCGGCAGCATCGGCAGGAAGATCGGGACGAAGATGATGATGATCACGGTCCAGTCGAGCGGCCAGCCGAGCACGAAGATGATGAGCTGCGAGAGGAACAGGAAGCCGCCCGGCGAAAGGTTCCGTGACAGGACCCAGTTCTCGAGGATGGACTGCCCTCCGAGCACCGCGAACGTCGACGAGAACACCCACGATCCCACGAGCAGCCAGCACACCATCGCCGTCGTGCGCGACGTGAGATAGACCGCGTCGCGAAAGCGGCCCCAGTCCAGGCGCCGGTAGGCGAGCGCGAGCGCGATCGAGCCGAGTGCGCCGACCGCGGCGGCCTCCGTGGCCGTCGCGACACCTGCCACGATGCTGCCGAGCACGGACATGATCAGCACGAACAGTGGCAGGAACGACGTCACGAGCATGCGCGCGACCTGTGCAAACGAGGCGTTTCGCTCCTCGGCCGGCAGGGGCGGCGCGACACTCGGGGTGATGATGGCCCGCACGATCACGTAGCCGATGTAAAGGCCGGCGAGCATGAGCCCCGGGAACAGCGCACCCACGTAGAGCTGCACGATCGACACGCCCGCGGTCGCCCCGTAGAGGATCAGCATCACGGAGGGAGGGATCAGGATGCCGAGGCAGCCGCCCGCCGCGATCGCACCCGCCGCGAGGGGCACGCTGTAGCCGGCCTTGATCATCGGCTTCAGCACGAGCAGGCCCATGAGCGTGACCACCGCGCCGATGATGCCGGTCGCGGCCGCGAACACCGCGCACGTCGCGATCGTCGCGACCGCGAGGGCCGCGGGCACCCTCGACATCGCGAGTTCGAGACTCCGGAACAGGCGGTCGATGATGCCGGAGCGCTCCACGACGTAGCCCATGAATATGAACAGCGGCACCGCGATGACCACGTCGCTGCTCATGACCCCGTACGTGCGCAGCACCATCTGGTCGAAGACCGGGTTCTGCAGGAACGGCACGCCGGGGCGGTGGAACGCGATCACCCCGAACAGCATGCCGAGTCCCATCAGCGTGAACGCGATCGGGAACCCGAGCAGGATCGCCGCGACGATCAGCCCGAGCATCACCATGCCCAGGTGGGCGTGCGTGATCTGGGAGGGGGGCGGCAGCAGCAGGATGTAGGAGAGGACGATCAGTCCCAGAACGCCGAAACCGATCGTGCGTGCTTCGAGCCGGATCCAGTTCATGGCCGGACCTCCGTACCTTTTTCCTCGCCGAGGACCGCCTTGAGCTGGTCGATGTTGGCTTCCTCCACGTCGTGCTCGCGCGGGGGCCAGGTGCCCGTGCGGATGCAGATCACGCACCGCGCCATTTCCGCGAAGCCCTGGAGCAGCAGCAGCGCCCCGGCGATCGGGATGAAGGTCTTGAACTGGTAGACGGGCGTGCCGCCACCGGTCACGCTCGAGACCTCGCGGATCTTCCACGATATGGTCGCGAACTCGACGCCGGCATACACGAGCGCGGCGATGCCAGGCAGGAAGAACACCACGTACAGCACGAGATCGATGACGGCCTGCATGCGCTGCGACAGCGTGCGGTAGAGCAGGTCGCCGCGCACGTGCCCGTTGCGCGAGAGCGTGTAGGCACCGGCCATCATGAACAGGATGCCGTACAGGATGTAGGCGACGTCGAATCCCCAGGTGGTCGGGGAATTCGCGAGGTAACGCGCGCCGACGTCGTAGCACACGACGGCGGTGAGCAGGACGATGCACCAGGAAAAGGCCTTGCCGCCCAGGGCGCTCAGGCGGTCGATGGCGTGCAGGAAACGGATCATGGTCTGGGACTCTGGATTCGCTCGCGTGGGCCGCACGTCACCACGCGTCACGCCCGCGTCATCGCGGGCGGGACCGCCGGGTGGCGTGCAGCGACGGTGTGGGGCGGGATCAGGCCTCGCCGAAGAAGTGCTGGTAGGCGAGCTTCGGGCTCACGGTGAACTTCACCTGATACCCGACGACCCGCTTCATGAACTGCTTCTGCGACTCGAGCACCTTGGCGAAGAACGGATTGGCGTCGACGCGATCCGCGATCACCTTGTCCCAGGCATCGAGCTGGAGATTCAGCACCTCCTGCGGCGTCTCGATGAACTTCACGCCCTGACGCGTGCGCATGTCGTCGTACGCGCGCGAATAGGCGTCGAGGACCTTCCAGCTCATGTCCGCGCTCGCGGCGCGTGCCGCGTAGCGCAGGATCGCGCGATAGGACTCCGGCATGCCCTCGAAGACGCGCTTGTTGACGAGCGTCTCGAGACATTCGCCGGGCTGGTGGTAGCTCTGGACCATGCAGACCTTGGAGACATCGGGAAATCCGAGTGACTGGTCGCTGACGGGATTGTTGTATTCCGCCGCGTCGATCACCCCGCGCTCGAGCCCCGGGACGATCTCCCCGCCGGGCATCGCGACGGGCGAGGCGCCCATCGCGGCGAACAGGTCGATCGAGAGGCCCACCGTCCGGTACTTGAGCCCCTTGAACTCCCGCGCGCTCGCGACCTGCTGCTTGAACCAGCCGAGCGGCTGGGTGCCCATGACGCCCCAGAGCTGGCCGACGACGTCGAGCTTGAGCACGTCGCGATAGAGTTCCTCGTAGAGTTCCTTGCCGCCCCCGTACTCCATCCACGCGAGCAACGTGTTCGAGTCCTGGCCGAGCGCCGGTCCGGTTCCGAACAGCGACAGTGCGTTGTTCTTGCCGTACCAGAACGCGGGCACCGCGATGCAGCCGTCGAGGATGCCCTTGTGCACGGCGTCCGCCATGTCGAAGGCGCCCACGACCGCGCCCGAGGGCTGGAGCGTGATGTTGATGTTGCCGCCCGACAGTTCCGAGATGGTCCGGATGTAGTTCTGCGAGACCTCGAAGAACTGGTCCTTCGACGGGAAGCCCGCCTGGAAGCGCAGATCGACCTTCGGTCCTGCCGCGGCAGTCCCGGTGCTGCCGGATGGGCCGGCCTGGGGTTCGTTCGAGCCCCCGAGCCCGCAGCCGGCCGTCGCGGCCAGCGATGCGGCGCCCCCGGCCGCGGCCGCGCGCTTCAGGAAGCGTCGTCGGGACGAAACGTTCGAAGTGGATGATTCACGGTGCATGGCTCCCCCTCCTGATTGATTGTCGAAACTTCCGGACGGGGCCCGCGCAGCTCCGCTTCGCAGGCCCTTACAGCGTTCGTTTCGTGTCCGCGGCCGTGCCGCGAACGAATCGGCCGTGCGCGTCGCGCGCGCCGGGGACGGGCGCCGTTCATCCCGCATGGAGGTTGCGGGAGCGGTCGGCCGTCGACGATCCTTCGTCCGATTGTATCGTCAGAGGTTCCGCTGTCGCGCGGGAATTGCGGCGGGTCGCGTGAACCCGCCACGCTCGAGGTCGGTCGCACGCAGGATGCCGCCCGGGCCGGACCGGGCGTCGCGTTGCAGCGACACTGGCCTTTGGCACGATCGATGCGTACGATCGGCGCGAAGCGGCGAGGCGCGCACGGAACGCCTGACCGCGTCCACATCCAGAGCCCGTTCAGCCATGCGAATGACCATCAAGCTCGTGTCCTGCGTTGGCCAGCCGTTCGACGGACCGTCCGCGGTCTTCGACGAGCACGGCGGGGCCATCGGGCGACGCCTCGACTGCACCCTCGTGATTCCCGACAAGGATCGTCACGTTTCGCGCGTGCACGCCACGATCGCGTTCCGTGGCGACTATTTCGCGGTCGTCGACCGGGGCTCCTTCCTGCCGGTCGTCGTGAACGGTCTGCGCGTCGGGCAGGGCAACGAAACGCCGGTTTTCGAGGGGGATCTGATCGAGATCGGCGAGTTCGGCCTTCGTGTCGAGCACGTCGAGACGGCCTGGGACCTCTCGCCCGACAAGCGGGAGGTGTTCGGTTCCTTCACGATTCCGGCCCGGGTTCCCGTCGACCACGCGGGTGACGCGGCGACCGTCTCGGAAGCCGGACCGGCGGACCCGCCGGATTCTTCCGGCCCTGCCGGAGACGCTCCCGCGGGCGCACGCTCCACACGCGGTCGCCGGAAGGGGGCGAGACAGGACCACGGCACCCGGGCCGTCGGGGCCGGGCAGGACGATCCGGAATCGACGTTCGAACCACGGGCCGGTGCCGAACCCGTGGAGGAGGTCGAGCAGATCCTCTCCCGCCTCGGCGAAGCGATCACGTCCACCCTCAAGGTTCCCGAGGCGCGCCCGGCAGGGGATGACGGCAAGGCGGCCATCCCTGGCCGCGCGGGGGGGCGCGCATCGTTTTCCACCTTCGATCTGCTCGCGGACCGGCTGCAGGCGAAGGACGAGTTCATCGAGCCCTTCATGCCGTCCGTCTGGGACGAACTCCTCGGAGGCCATGCAGCGGAGACTGCACCTTCGGCGGCGCGACCGGTCGGCGCCGGAGACGACGGAGGCTCTGCGGCGGCGGAGGCTGCTCCTGCCGTCCCGGCGGATCCTGCCGGCACGCAGACGGACCTCCAGGCCGCCGAAGTCGGGCAGGACCAGGGGGCCGCCGGTCCGGACGCGCACGCGCCGGACGCCACTTCGGGAGCGGCGGCCGACCCCGGCACCGGCCCGGATGTCACCGGGACGATCGCCGCGGTCGAGGTCGTGTCTGCGACCCTCGCGACGGGCGACGACGTGGAGGTGTTCGAGCGCGTCGTGCGTCGGCGTCGCAGGGGCCCGCGCCTGAGCCAGACGTCCGGCGAGACCCGTACCGAACGCCTTTCCGTCGCGGGCGCGGACGCATCCGGCGCACGCGACGAACCCGAGATCCTGCTCGTCATGCAGCCCGTGTCCGACGCGTCCTCGCCGTCCGACGATCCGCTGTCGCAGGACCCCGCCTACGTGATCCCCGTGCGGCGGCGCAATCGCAGGGCGCCACCCGCGTCGTCCGATCCCGCGCATCCGTCCCGTCAGTCGGCCTGAACGTCCTTCACGCCGCCCGGGTGCCGCGTGCTCTCGGGCAGGCGCGTGCTCAGTAACCGCGAGACCGGTCCACGAGGCCGCGGGGAGTATCCCCGGCTTCGAGGCGCTTCAGATTCTCGATGACCTGGTCCGCCGCGCCTTCCGCCATCGTCACGGCCGCGATGTGGGGCGTCACGATCACGCGCGGGTGCCGCCAGAAACGGTGACCGACCGGCAGCGGCTCCGATCCGAACACGTCGAGCATCGCGCCCGCCAGCTGCCCGTCGTCGAGCGCGGCCAGCAGGTCGTCCTCGACGACGTGCCCGCCCCGGGCGAGATTGACCAGGTACGCGCCGCGGGGCAGTCCGGCGAGGAGTGAACGGTCGATCAGGCCGCGCGTGTCCGGCGTGAGCGGGAGAAAGTTCACGAGGACGCGCGAGCCCGCGAGGAAGGCCGCGCGTCCGGCGTCGCCCGCGTAGCACGTGACGCCCGGAAGGGTCCTGGGCGTGCGCGTCCAGGCGTTCACCGGGTAGCCCATCGCGACGAGCATCTGCGCGGCCTGTGCGCCGAGCACGCCGAGCCCGAGGACGCCCACCGGGAATTCGGTCGCGGCAGGACACTCGAGCGGTTGCCACCGTCCCTCGCGCTGCAGTGCGGCGTACTCGGGCATCCGCCGGTGGAAGTGCATGACGCCGTGCGCCGCGTATTCCGCCATCTGCCGCCCCATGCCCGCATCGACCATGCGCGTGATCGGCACGCCGGCGGGCAGGTCCGGATCCTCGAGCAGCGCGTCCACGCCCGCACCGAGCGACAGGATCGCGCGCAGCGCCGGAAACCGGCGGTGCCAGCCCGCGGGAGGTTTCCAGACGAGCGTGTAACGCACGTCCGCGGGATCGCCGACGTCGGGCCAGACGCGGAAGTCGATCCCGGGCAGTGCGGTGCGCAGTGCCTCCCGCCAGGGCGCCGGGTCGTCGGTCTCGCTGAAGAAGACGAGTTTCATGTCGCCGAATCCTCTTTTCGCATGGGGCGGGATGATAACTGCGCGGGCCGCTGCAATTGCGTCCCGGGAGCCGCGCGGGTACCCTCGCGCGCTTCCGCGAACCCACGGACTGGACGAGGATGATGACGGACGCGACCCGGGCGGACGACGACTGGGATGCAGGGGATCTCGGCTGCGGAGATCTGGTCATAGCGTTGCGGCTGCGCATGCGCGCGATGCAGCCCGGGCAGATCATCCGCGTGCACGCGACCGATTCCGGCGCGAAGCACGACCTCCCCGCCTGGTGCCGGATGACCGGATCGGAACTCGTCCGTCACGATCCGTCGCGAGACCTTTTCTGGATCCGGCGCTGACCCTGAGTCCGGGCCGGAGCGCGCAACACCGATACTCACTGACGAATGGAGAGATGACATGGCCGGTACGGGCAAATTCTGCGTTTCGCTGAGCTTTTCCACGGACAACCCCGACAAGGCGACCGTGGCCTTCGTGGTCGCCAACGCTGCCGTCGCCTCGAGCCAGAACACGCTCGTGTTCCTCTCGATCGAGGGGGTGAGGCTTTCCCAGAAGGGTTTCGCCGACGCCATCCACGAGCCGGGGTTCGCTCCGCTCAAGGAACTCATCGACAACTTCGTGGCGGCCGGTGGAACGATCTGGGTGTGCTCGCCGTGCTTCAAGAAGCGCAGCCTCGACGAGAACGGTCTCATCCCGGGCGCGACCATCGTCGGGGGCGCGAAGCTCGTCGAGTTCCTCTCCGACGGAACGCCGTGCATGTCCTACTGACCGCGCGTCGGTCCGGCTGTCATGGCTGACACGAGACACGCCCACACGCCCGACGTGAGCTTCGACGGCGGGGATCTGGACTGCGGCAACGGGCTGCTGCTCCTGATCCGCCGGCACATCGACCCGCTGGATCGCGGTCAGCTGCTCGAGATCCTCTCGACGGAGATCTCCGTGCGCGAGGATCTGCCCGCGTGGTGCCGCATGACCGGCAACGAACTCGTGTCCGTCCTGACGGAGGGCCGGCAGGCGTCCTATCTCGTCTGCAAGGGCGCACTGTCCGAACGCAGCATCGCACCGGCCACGGCGCACGTCGCGACGCGCCAGGAGATCGCGCCGGTCACGATCCCGGACGTCCTGCCGGACCCCGCGCCCGCGCCCGCCATTCCGCGTTTCGCGGTGATGGGCATGGGAAGCTGGCCGCGCCCGCGCTGGATGGTGCAGGCCGTGCACGAGCGCATGCAGGGACGCCTCGCCGAGGCCGACTTCGAGGCCACGGCGGACGATGCCGTGCGGCTCGCGGTCGACGCCCAGGTCCGGGCGGGTTGCGACGTGATCACCGATGGCGAACAGCGGCGCGACAGCTACGCGAGCTTCGTGGGCGCACGTCTCGACAACTGCCAGCTCATCCCGCTCACCGACCTGCTGCCGCTCGTGGACGATCCCGAGCACTTCGCCGAGGAACTGCGGGCCCTCGACGTGCCTGCCGGCGAGGTGCGGCATCCCGCGGTCTTCGGCCCGCTCGGCCGCTCGCGCCCGCTCGCACTGCACGAGTACCAGTTCGCGCGCACGCTCACCGACCGGCCGATCAAGGTCGCCCTGCCGGGGCCCTACCTGCTCACCCGGACGATGTGGCTGGAGTGTCTGTCGGAACGTGCGTACGAGACGCGCGACGACATCGCGGCCGACGTCGTGCGCGTGCTGCGGGAGGAACTCGCCTTCCTCCTCGGCGCGGGCGTGGCGATCGTGCAGTTCGACGAGCCGGTCCTGTCGGAGGTCGTGTTCACCGGACCGAAGCAGGCGAGGAGCTTCATGTGCGGCGCGCTCTCCGAGAAGGGCGAGAGCGCGACCGAACTCGCGTTCGCGCGCGATCTCGTGAACGCCGTGACCGAGGGCTTTCCGATCGAACGCGTGGCGCTCCACATGTGCCGCGGCAACTGGACGCCGGACGAGACCAAGTGCCTCGCGGGCGACTACACGCCGCTCGTTGGCACGCTGGCCGCGATGCGCGTCGGGACCTACTTCCTCGAGCTGTGCACCCCGCGTGCAGGTGAGCTCGAGGTGCTCGAGGCGCTGCCCGCCGACCGGCGCATCGGCGTCGGGGTCGTGAACCAGAAGGATCCGCGCGTCGAGACGGTCGACGAGATACTCGCGAAGGCCCGCCACGCCGCACGGCTGTTCGGCGGGGATCGCGTGCTCCTCACCCCCGACTGCGGATTCGCGACGTTCGCGGACAACCCGGTCGCATCGGCCGCCATCGCGGAGCGCAAGCTCGCGGCGATCGCCGAGGCTTCGGCACGGTTGAGGGCCTGACGTCGCGAAAGATCGGCTGGCACTGCCGGGGACTCACCAGGCAAGATGCCGCCGATAGGTGATCCCGAAGAACGTGACGCCGCTGTTGCGGGACGCGAAGCCGCCGTTCGACACGTGCTCGATTCTCAGGAACCACGCGTCGGACGACTGCGCCGACAGCGAGAAGCCTGCCTGGAAGAACTCTCCGAACTGCCAGTTGGATCCGAAAAACCGCTGCCGGCCCAGATCGCGTCGGGAAAGATAGTGGCCGCCGATGCCGGCTTCCACCCGCACGATGGAACCATTGGCCGCCGGGGCGGCCACGCGCACGGAAGGCACGAGGCTGCCGTCCCAGAGGCTGCTGCCGTACCCGCCGTCGTAGGGCAGCCACCAGCGCGCCACATGCGTCACCAGCACGAAGGACGCCTCGCAGAAACGGGTGCAGGGGATCCGCTCGACGAGCGGAAACGCCACGCCCGCGCTCAGCATCCTCACGCGATCGCCCTCGCCCGCCGAGAAGGTGGCGTCCAGTGCGTGCGCATGGCCCGGTACGGTCGCGCATCCCGCTGCGAGTGCCAGGGCGGCGCCCGCCGTCATCCGGCTTCGAAACAGCATTCGCTGGAAGGCCTCCGAGCTTCGTCACGTCCTCTCGACGTGAAGCAATGGTAGCGCGGGCCCGTGCCTCCTGCACCCCGGTGCCGTCCCGACCCCGTCGGTCCTGCGCAGCCCCCCCGCGTTCTTTCGTAAGCCTGCAGTAAGTCTGCGATCACGCTGGCGTCATGGCGAGGACCTACTGTGGCGCGCCGGCGTCCGCGGGCACCTCGCTGCGGCCCTCCTGCTGAGCGCCCGGGGTCAACAACACTGGAGAGTCCAGACAATGACAATCACCCGTCCTTCCCATTTTGCGCGCCGAGTGCTGCCCGCGCTCGTGTCCGCGGTCGTCCTTTCCGGCGTCGTGACCTCGGCCTTCGCTCACGACCGGGATCGTGACGACGACGCGGACCGTTACGATCCCGTGGTGCTGCGCTTCTCGACGGTCGGCGATTCCCGCCAGGATCCCAAGCATCCGGATCCCACGACGATGCCGGTCCCGGGTCAGGACCAGAACTGGCTGCAGAACACGAAGGCTCTCGCGCGCATCCTCGAGACCGTCAACGCGCAGAAGTCGAAGCTGCTGTTCTTCAACGGCGACATGATCATGGGTTACGGCAAGGCGTCCTCTCCCGCCTCCACTTCGGTGGCCGACGTCGTCGGTTCGGATCTCATGGCCTTCTACAAGCAGTACGCCTACTGGCGTGGCATGGTGGCCCCGACGATCGAGAGCGGCACGTACATCGTGCCGGTGCCGGGCAACCACGAGGTGCAGTGCAAGGCGTGCGGCAAGGCTGCCCAGGTCGAGAACGAGAACGCCTGGCGCGCGAACATGGGCGACATCATCCTCGACACGACGCGTCTCGAGGCGGTCGTCGGCCCGAACGTCGCGAATGTCGACGTGGCCGATCACAAGGACGACGACGCCCTCACGACCGACCAGAGCCAGCTTTCCTACAGCTTCGATGTCGACAACGTGCACTTCGCGGTCATCAACACCGACGCGGTCGGCTACGACAACCACGCGCCGATCGGCTGGCTCACGAAGGACCTCGACGCGGCGAAGCGGCGCGGTGTCGGCAACATCTTCGTGTTCGGCCACAAGCCTGCCTACACGTACTACTACGATGCCGCCGGCGATCCCGGCGTGTCCGGCATCGACAAGGATGCGGCGAAACGCGACGAGTTCTGGAATCTGATCGAATCCTACGGTGCCACGTACTTCTGCGGCCACGAGCACATCTTCAACATGCGCCAGCCCACGGCCGGCATCGGTGGTCATGCCTGGCAGGTCATCGTCGGTGCCGGTGGTTCGCCGTTCGAGGTTGCTCCGGGCACGACGACGTTCAGCCCGTCCACCGACCGCGCCTATTCCTGGGCCACGGTGTCCGTGCACAGGAGTGGCGCGGCCGACATCGCCGCGTATGGCTTCGACGACAGCTTCGGCCGCACGCGTCTGCTGAAGCGTGTCCACGTGCCTGCGACCCGCTGATCCACACAGGCAGGTTACGTACGGGAACGCCCGGATGGTCTGCCCTCCGGGCGTTCTCCATTCAAGGGTGGGGCAGGGTCACCACTTGTATCCGACGTTGAAGATGAGTGTCCGGTCCAGGCTCTGCAGGTCCGGCGCCGGATTGCCGTCCCAGTCGATGTTGTATTGCAGGGCGAGGTAGAGGCCCGACTGAAGGGGCAGACGCAGCCCGGTCTGCGTGCGTGCGAACGACTGGGCGAAGTCCTGCAGGCCGAGATAGATCTGGTTGTTGTGGAACACCTGCAGCCAGTTCTCGAGGAGCCACGCGTCGAAACGCGTGCTGAGCCGTGCCGCGTAAGTGAGCTGATCGGTTTCCTCGAAGAAATCCGTCCGGACTCGATCGACACCGCCCTCGAAAGAGAGATTCGTGGTCGACGACTCCAGCACCTGGTACCCGGCTCCCACGCCGAGCGTCGCGCGGAGGCGCAGGTCCTTGAAACGATCGTGCTCGAGAGTGGAGCCCGCGTAGGCATAGGCGCGTTCCGTGATGAACCGGTCGTACTTGAGCGAGACCGTGGCGTTGGCCTCGGTCTCCTGCCCGCGATCGGTCGCCTGACTGCCTCGCGCCGCGAAGGACCAGCGATCGAAGTTCTTGCGCGCGATCGTCTCCCCGTCGAGATTCATGCGGCGCACGTCCGTGTTCCCGAAGGTATCCGTCACCCCCGCGTTGATCCGCCCGGTTATGCGCCAGTCCTCCTCGCTGTAACTGCCGCGCAGCAGTGCCGAGACGCGTCCGGGTGTCACTGCAACCGGCTGCGCTTCGGTGCCGGTCTGCACGGCGATGGGCGAATCCGGCGACTTGACGAGTCTCCCGACCAGCCGTGAATAGTCCTTGAGGACGATCGTGACGTCGTCGTCCGTCTCGACCGAGGCGATCGCGGAGGTGTCGACGCGCACCGTGCCGGCCCAGGACGTCGAGACTTCGATCCGGCCCGATCGCAGGCGGTTCACCTGTCCGGTGACGCGATCGCCGTTCTTGAGGATGATCGTGTCGCCAAGCGCAGGGGCCGGGACGACGAGGATGGCGAGCGAGAGCGATACGAGACTCGCAGAGATGCGACGAAAAAATTTTTTCATGCAGGCGTACGGCGCTGCGCGCGGGCGACACGTGTGCGTCGGATGCCCGTCGGTCAGCGGGAGTTTGCTGAAGACGATCGTGGAAGGAGGCTGTCGCGTCGACCGCACGTCGTGCGCCGACTGCGCGACCCGAAAGTCGTCGCATTCCATCCCGCGACGACGCAGGCGATCAGGCCGCCGTGGTGTGAAGCGAATTCCTGCCTTCTCCGGACCCCGATGATCTCACGAGTGGCCGATTCGAGACAGGGTGTTCGCGACGGGCCCTGACGGCGCGGGGAGGAGGTCCTGCAGAGGCGGCGGGCCGTGCGCGGAATGCGGCGGCCCCGTCCGGGCGGATCAGTTGCTGCCGTTGTCGTGGTGATCCATCTCGTGGTGATCCATGTCGTCGTGATTCATGGTGTCGTGGTCCATGGTGTCGTGGTCCATGTCGTGGTCACCGTCGTCGTGATCGTGGTGCATCCCGTGTCCCGCGCGGTGGGCCTTCATGAAGGTGTGGATCTCGTCCATGGAGACAGTGCCGTCCTTGTCGGCATCGATGTCGTCGAAGTGCTCCGAGACGCGCGGCATGGCCTTCGCCTCGTCGCGGTCCAGGGTGCCGTCGTTGTCCTTGTCGGCGCGCTTGAACATCTTCTCGCCGCGCTCGTGCATGTCCATCATGCCTTCGTGCATGCCGTGTCCTGCGTGATGGGCCTTCATGAAGGTGTGGATCTCGTCCATGGCCGCGGTACCGTCCTTGTCGGCATCGATGTCGTCGAAGTGCTCGGAGACACGCGGCATGGCCTTCGCCTCGTCGCGGTCCAGGGTGCCGTCGTTGTCCTTGTCGGCGCGCTTGAACATCTTCTCGCCGCGCCCGTGCATGTCCATCATGCCTTCGTGCATGTCGTGGGAGTCGTGCATCCGGTGCCTGCGCGCCATCTTCATGCCCTTCCGCACTTCGTCCATGGACACCGTGCCGTCCTTGTCGGTGTCGAGCTGATCGAACCGCTTCGCGACCATCGGCATCGCCTTGGCTTCCTCGCGGTCGAGCGTGCCGTCGCCGTCCTTGTCCGCACTCTTGAACACGGCCTCGAACTTCTGGTGATGATTGGCCCATGCGGGCGCCGTCGCGAGGAGCCCGACGGTGGCGAGTGCGGAAATGAGGAGTCTCTGCTTGTTCATGGATCTCTCCCGAAAGGATGCGGAAAACGCCCGATCCTGCGTCGGGCACGGGCACTGTAGCGTCCGGGCACTGCCCCGCCTTGACCACGATCAATCCGCCCACCGCCAGTCGGGCGCGGCGCGTCGTGGCCGAGAAGGATCGGTCGTCTGCCCGGATGTCTGTATATGGCCGGTGTCGCGCCGATTGGTTCCGTCGCGTGGCAGGGTCGAGGCACAATGAGCGGCGTTCGGCGCGTTCCGCGACCGGTTCCGCAATGAGGCAGTGCGGTGGCATCCGGACCACGGGCGCTGTCCGGTGTGCGGGTGCTCGTTTGACACGCCAAGGGAATATTGTTACTACGATCCGTTACCCGGGGTGGCCGCATTCCGTGCGTGATGCGCACCCCGACAGGACAGGTGGCGTTTCTGGTGAAGAAGATCTTCTCGAAAAAGGGCCCGCTGGCGGCACTGATGCGCGTGATACGGATGACGCGTCGGCGCCTGATGCGTGATGCGTCGGAGCCGGCGCCGGCGACCGACAATCCGGAAGCGGCGCGGCGCACGCGCTCGGCGCCGCCCTCGGCAACGAGCATCCACTTCGCCGTGGGCAGCGCCGTGGTGCGACGGGAGTACGTGCGGCTGCTCGCGCGCGTGGCGGAATACTTCGTCCAGTCGACCTATCGCTCGATCGCGCTCGAGGCGCACGCGGGGGAGAAGGAGGGATCGAGCAGCCCCCATGCGCTCGCACTGCGCCGGGCCCGCGCCGTCAAGAACTGGCTCCGGCGTTTCGGTGTGGATCCCGAGGACATCTCGATTTCGGACGAGTCGTCGTCTCACCACGGACAACCCGATTCCGGGTCGCGGCGCACGTCGCAGCAGCGCAAGGTCATCGTGCGCTTCCTGCCGGATGCGATCCGCACACGACAGCGAGCCCCGGCGCGACACGCTTCCCGCGAGCGGGAGCCATCCACGGCGGGCGACGCTTCCGGCGCGGACCCGACATGACGACGATCGTGATCTCGGGCATCAGGGGCCGCGACCACAGGCCGTGCACGCGATGATTCCCGACCTGGGCCACGTTCCCGTCCTCGCAGCCTCCATCGACCAGTCGATACCCATACCGTCGTGGCTCAAGTTCAACCTCGTCAGGGTCGGCGACACGTCGATCACGGCTGCCAACGTGATTCTCGCGGTCGTGTTCGTGACGGCCCTCTGGTGGATCGCCGCGCTGTTCGAGCGCTCGCTCCACAGCATGTTCCGGGACGATCCGCACGCGCCACAGAAGAGCGCGCGCGTGCACCTGCTCGGCAAGCTCGGCCGCTACACGATCTGGATCGTCGGCACGGCGGTCGGCCTCAATCAGCTGGGCATCGATCTCACGAGCATCGCGCTGCTCGGCGGCGGCATTGCCGTCGGTCTGGGTTTCGGTCTGCAGGCGATCTTCAGCAACTTCGTGTCCGGCATCATCCTGCTGCTGGAACGCAGCCTGAAGGTCGGCGACTTCGTGGATCTCGAATCCGGCGTGCGCGGCCACGTGCGCGAGATCGCGATGCGTTACACCCGTGTGACGACGAACGACGCGATCGACATCCTCGTGCCCAACGCGGAGTTCATCAACGGTCGTGTCACGAACTGGACCCTCGACGACGCGTTCCGTCGCATTCGCGTCCCGTTCGGGGTCGCCTACGGGACCGACAAGAACATCGTCCGGGAGGCCGGCGTCGCCGCGGCGCGGAGCGTGGACGGCGTCCTGACGCTGCCCGGCCGTGAGCCCGAAGTGTGGCTCGTGAGCTACGGCGACAGCGCGCTCAACTTCGAGCTCGTGATCTGGGCGGACCGCGATCTCACCACACGCCCCGGCAGGACTCAGGCCCGGCTCATGTGGGCGCTCGACGACGAACTCGCGGCGCGCGGCGTCGAGATTCCCTTCCCGCAGCGTGACCTGCACGTTAAGTCCGGGACCATCGGCGTGCGCATCGAGCGCGAGTCCGAAGCCGGCTGATCGGCCTGCCCGGCGTCAGGCGGGCAAGAGGCCGAAGCGCCACACCAGCAGCCCGGTCAGTGCAGCCCACATGATGAGGAACAGCGGTGCGCCGACGCGCAGGAAATCCGCGAAGCGGTAGCCGGCCGCATTCATCACGAGCAGGTTCGTCTGGTACCCCATCGGCGTGAGATAACAGAGGTTGCAGCCGAATAGCACGGCCAGCACGAACGGCTCCGCGGGCAGCGCGAGCGCCCGGGCGAGGTCGATGCCGAGCGGCGTGCCGATCGCGGCGGCGGCGTTGTTCGAGACGAAGTTCGTGACGAGCCCCATCATGAGCATGAGGCCCGCGAGAATCCACGCCGGCGGAACGCCTTCCGCGAATCGCGCGAAACCGTCCGCCATCCAGGTGACGCCACCCGTGACCGTGAGCGCATCCCCGAGCGCGAGGCTCGCGGTGACGAGCATGATGACCTTCACGGAAAGGGAGCCGCTCACGTCCTGCCACGTGATGCTGCGTGTGACCATCAGCGCCGCGACGCCCGCGAGCGCGGCGATGCCGATCGGCAGCAGCTTGAACGCGGCGGCCGCGACGACCGCCAGCATCACGGCGATCGCGACCCACGCACGTTCCTGCCGCGGGATCACGAACCGTGACGCGAGCAGCAGGCCCAGGCCGTCCCGCTGCGCCGTCCGGATCGTCTGCTCGTCGCCCTGCACGAGCAGGATGTCGCCTTCCACGAGCCGCCTGTCCACGATGCGATCGCGCGACGCCCAGAACCGCTCGCGCACCGGGTGCATGCCGACGACGGCGAGGCGGTGCCGGTCCGCGAGGCGTACCTCGCGGACGGAACGGCCCACGAGCGGGGACTCGGGTGTCACGATGATCTGTGCCACGATGGCGTGGGCCGATGTCGCGTCGGGCCGCGCCCGGTCGTCAGCGTCGCCGGATTCCTTCTCGCTCTCGGGGGCGCCGCTCGAACCGTGCAGGGTCGTCTCCAGCGCGGACTCGAACGACTTGAGATTCTCGACCGTGTCCTGGAGCAGGATGCGGTCACCGGCCTTGAGCGTGACGGTCGGCAGCCGCGTGATCGCTGCGCCGGTCGCGCTGCGCAGGTCCTCGATGTGCATCCGGCCATCCGTGGCCGCGAGCACTTCGCGAAGCTCCTTGCCGTCGAGCCACCCGCCGGCCTCCACGCGGAACTCGGCATCGAAGACGTCGGTGACGAACTCGCCCTCGGGGCCGCACACGTTGCCGAGCAGGCGCGGAGCGGCGAGCCAGAGGTAGAGGAGGGCGGGCACCGCCGCCATCGCCACGAGCGAGTAGAAGTCGAACATCCCGAACGGAGGCAGACCGAGGTCGCGCGCGACCGACACGACGATGAGGTTCGTCGACGTGCCGATCGTCGTGGCCATGCCGCCGATCAGCACCGCGAAGTTCATCGGCATCAGGTAGCGCGCGCAGGACGTCTCGCCCTGGCGGGTCGCGGCGATGAGCAGCGGGATCAGCAGTACCACGACGGGCGTGTCGTTCACGACACCACTCGCGAGGGCTGCACTCGCGAGCACGGCAGCCATCGCGAGGCCGGGGCGCCGTGCCACGAGGGCCGACAGCCGGCGTGCCGCGGGTTCGAGCGCACCCGTGAGCACGAGCGAGTGGCCGAGCACCATGAGCCCGGAGATCGCGATGAGCGCCGGGTGACCGAACCCCGCGAAGAAGCGGAACGGATCGAGCGTTCCCTCCGCGGTCGGATACGGGAACGCGAGGAAGAACAGCGTGAGAAAGACGAGAATGCCGAGACAGACCGACGCGATCGAGAAGCGGTCCCAGAGAAAGACCAGGAACACGACGAGCGCGAAACACAGGACGATCGTCCCGTGACCCGACAGACCCGGAAGGGCGAGGGCTTCGAGCATGCGTGCCAAGGTTGCGGGCCGGCGTGACCGTCAGGGGTCGCGCCGGCCCGGCCCGATCGTCAGCCGAGCCTGCCGAGGAGTGCGCTCAGGCCCTGTTGCAGGGCGTCCTGCTGGACCTCGCCGTTGGGGGTCAGGTGATTCACGATCTCGGGCATCTTCTGTGCGACGCCGTTCATCGCTTCTTCGTGATTCAGCCCGAACTGCGAGATGAGCTGCCCGAGCTCGCCACCGCTGCCGCCGAACACCTTGACGAGATCCGCGCCCGAGACGGGCAGGTTCGCGCCGTTGCCGATCCAGGACTGGATCTGCTGCCCCAGACCCGCACGCGTGAACTGTTCCACGAGGCCGTTCAGACCGCCCGGATAGTTCTGGATGAACTGCGTGACGAGCTTGACGATCACGTTGTCGCCGCCCTGACCGCCGAGTTGACCCGCGACGGCTCCCACCACCTGGTCGAAGAGACCCATGCCTGCATTCCTCCGAATCGAAAAAGGGTTCGCTCCCTGCGCGTGATGATGGCACAGAACCGTTACCGCGCTCCCCCCCACAAGCATCGCCCGGTGCGCGTCGCGCACCCTACGCACCGCCACCGGCTGCGTGAACACGGTGGCTCCCCCCGCAAGCGAGGAAGGTTGGGTGGAAGGCAGGCCCGTCGGGTGGGCACGGCCCACGCGGACAACCCAACGCGTTGTTCCCCACCAGACATTCCGCAAGGGATGAGGCGTCGTCCGGTGCGCCTTGCGCACCCTACGCACCGAACCGCCGGCTGCGTGAACACAGTTCCTCCCGCGCAAGCGAGCGGTGAGAGCTCTTCCGCTCGCATGCACACGTCGCCCTGCGTAACAAAGGAAGGAACGCAACGCGGACAATCCCTTCCCCCGCTCGCGGGGGGAGGCCGGGTGGGGGGCAGGTATCATCCCGCCCGACCATGCATCCACCCTCAGAGAAGAACGTGTCTCGTCCCGGCCTTTCGCTCTATCGCCCATCTTCCGCTCTGCGCCTGACCATCAGCCTTCTGCTCGGCCTCGCCGCCCTCCCGGCGGCCGCCGGCACCGACGTCCTCGCGAGTGGCTACGACGACGCCCGCACTGGCGCGAACCTGACGGAAACCGCGCTGGACCCGCTCAACGTGCGGCCGGCGTCCTTCGGCCGCCAGTTCGGCATCGCACTCGACGCGCCCGTGTTCAGCCAGCCGCTCGTCGCGACGGATGTCGTGCTCGGACCGGGCGACCGCCGCGAACTCGTCTACGTGGCCACCGGCGCGAACTCCGTCTACGCGTTCGACGCGAACGCGGTCAGCGCACCCCCCGTCTGGCGCCGGGCGCTCGTCGAACTGCCCGGCGGGCACGCCGCGAGGGTTCGCGGCATCCTGAGTACACCCGTGATCGATCGCACCACGAATGCACTCTACGTCGTCACGAGTTTCATGGAAGGGCGCGACGTACGTTTCGTGCTCCACGCGCTCGATCTCGCCACGGGTGCGGACAGGGTGGCCGGGCCGGTCCCGATACGGGGCGCGGTCGACGTCGCCGGGACGCGCATCCCGTTCGAGTCGGGCGAGCAGCGCATGGCCGTGCAGCGGGCGGCGCTCGCGGTCGCACGGAACCACGTGATCGTCGCGTTCGGCGGCGACTTCTTCGAGGGATGGGTGTTCGCGTTCGACAAGCGTGACCTCGCCGCGAAGCCGGCCGCGTTCTGCACGACCTGCACGAGTCGTGTCCCGGCCCTTTCGGGTGTCGACTACCTGGACGGCAAGTGCACTTTCCTCGGGCCGGCCGGCGGCATCTGGCAGGCCGGGCGCGCGCCCGCGGTCGATGCGGACGGGCAGGTCTACTTCTTCACGGGCAACAAGGCGCACGTGATCCGCGAGGGCTGCCGCATTCCGCCCGCGATGAATGCGTGCTCCGCGTGCACGGAACCTGGCGGATGCGTCTGCGAAGGCGTCGGGTCTCCCAGGGTCTGTCGTGGTCCCGACACGTGTGTCGCGAACCGGACCGTCGATGGTCGGCTGTTCGACGTGAACGACGCGCTGATCCGCCTCGACCCCGCACGCGGCCTCGCCCTCACGGGCTGGTTCCGTCCGCGTAACTGGAACATCGCCGGACCGGAGGGCCTCGAGTTCAACGACCTCGACCTCGGCAGTTCGGGCCCCGTGCTGCTGCCCGGCGGCACGGGCCTCATCGGCGCGGGCAAGCAGGGTGTGATGTACGTGCTCGACACACGAGGCCCCGCCGGGCTCTGCGAAGCGAACCCGGATCGCACGTGCCTCGGGAGCCCCGACGGCCAGCCGAAACAGGACTTCGCGATCGCCCCGCCTCCGCCGCCTCCGAACCAGTACTACCGTCACGTGGTGGGCGGACCGGTGCTCTGGCCGCGCGCGCCGGGGCATGGTGGGTCACTCGCGTACGTCTGGCGCAGCCACGATGTCCTGCGGAGCTATCGGGTCCGGGAAGACGGAAGATTCGAGGGGTGCACGCGCGTCGGTGAATCGCCGTCCGGATCCTGGGACTGTCCCGCCTACGCGCAGAGCGAGGACTTCATCGGCCACCCGCCCGGCGGCATGCTCGCGCTGTCCGCGAACCGCGACGCTTCCGGCTCCGGCATCGTCTGGGCAACGACCACCGAGGGCGCCACCGGACGAGGACGGCTCATGGCGTTTCGGGCGGAACCCGACCCGGCCGGACCGGGCAGGCTACCGAAGCTCTGGGACAGTGACGGCTGTGCGGAGGACGTGATAGAGGGCGGGTCGGGATTCCTGCCGCCGACCGTTGCGAACGGCCGTGTCTATGTCGCGACGCAGAACGGCACACTGGAGGTATTCGGACCGATCCCGCCGCGTGCGTGCGAGGGTGCGGCCCCGACGGCGATGCCGCCGACGCTGCGGATGTGAAAGCATTTCACGAAGGCGTCCCGCTGGCACGCGCGAGGTGCGCGCGCAGCGCGTCGATGCCGAGCGGATAGGAATCGAGCCCGAAGCCCGCGATTGTGCCGACCGCAGCCTCGGCCGTGACGGAGTGCATGCCGCGACGCTCGATGTTGGTCATGTGCACCTCGACGACGGGGATCGGCAGCGCGCGCAGACAGTCGCGCAGCGCGTAGCCCGCATACAGAAACCCGGCCGGATTCATCACGACGCCCGCAAAGCCCTCGTCGACCGCGGCGTATAGGCGCCCGATCGCCTCGCCCTCGACGTGCGTGTAGAAGATCTCCACCGTGTCGCCACGAGCCGCCGCGTGAGCGCGGATCGCGTCGTCCAGTTCGGCCGCGGTCGTCGTGCCATAGAGTTCCGGCTGGCGGCGACCGAGCCAGGCCATGTTCGCACCCTGAAGGACGAGGATCTTCATGAAGGCCTCCGGATCGGTGTCGAATCCCCTTCGTGCGCAAGCATCCCGAGTGGCTCCGAGCCTGAAGCCCCTCCCTCCGCAAAGCGGGGGGAGGATGGGAGGGGGGCAAGCACCGCCGGTCTCATCCCCCCGCCACGCCCTGCGTATTCACGAACAGCGAGTAGACGCTCTGGCTCGAAGCCATGAAGAGCCGATTCCGGTGAGTGCCTCCGAAACACAGATTCGCGCACCGCTCCGGCAGATCGATCCTGCCGATGAGGCGCCCGTCCGGGTTGTACACGTTCACCCCGTCGAGCGACGCGTCGCCCATGCCCCAGCCCATCCAGATGTTGCCGTCGACGTCGCAGCGCATGCCGTCCATCGCGCCGGGCCCCGCATCCACGAGCAACCGCCTGTTCGTGACCCGTCTGCCGCCGTCCGTCACGTCGTACGCCCAGAGGTGTCGCGGCGTCGTGCCCGATTCGATCAGATAGAAGATCGATTCGTCGGGCGAGAAGCACAGGCCGTTCGGCCGCTCGATACCTTCCACGACGACCGTCATCTCGCCTGTCGTGCCGTCGACGCGATACACGTTCATGGGCAGTTCCTGTTCGGCCACGTAGCCTTCGTAGTAGCCGAGCAGTCCGAACGGCGGGTCCGTGAACCAGATCGAGCCGTCGGATTTCACGACGACGTCGTTCGGCGAGTTGAGGCGCCTGCCCTCGAAGGCGTCCGCGACGGTCGTGATCGTGCCGTCGTACTCCGTGCGCGAGATCCGGCGCCCGCTGTGCTCGCACGTGACGAGCCGGCCCTGCCGGTCCCGGGTGTTGCCGTTCGCGTGGCCGGACGGCTTGCGGAACACGCTCACCGCGCCCGTCTCCTCTTCCCACTTCATGATCCGGTTGTTCGGAATGTCGCTCCAGAGCAGGAAGCGGCCGTCGCCGAACCAGACCGGCCCCTCGCACCAGCGAAAACCGTGAGCGATCCGCTCGACACGTGTGAGGTTCAGACGATACTTCGCGAAGCTCTGGTCGAGGATGTGTACGGCCTGGTCGGGGTAACGCTGACTCGGCTGCCAGGGCGGTTCGAACGCCGGACGCGAATCGGAAGAGGTGTCGGACATCGGCGTCTCCGCAGAGGACGAGTGACGAACGGCCGAGTTTAGGGAGCGGCCGCCTCCGTCACAAGCGCGAGACGGCGTAGACACCGACCGGTTGCCGCAGTCGCCACGGCGCGACGGGCGGATGCTGCAGCGCATCGTCCTCGATACCTGGCACGGCGGGCTCGAAGGTCCCCGCGAGCGAATCGACCGGTGACCGCACCCCCGAGCCACCCACCTTCAGGACGTGCGTGTAGATCATGGTGGTGCTCACGTCGGAGTGGCCGGGCCCGCATTTCTCGCAGGGGCACGGGATGATGGCGCGTTCAGGGCGAGTCAGTCCCGGCTCGGACGTCGCGTCGATATTGGACATATCGACAAGACGGGCATGCCGGGAATGGCCGGCCTGAACGCGTCAGGGCCCGTGCAGCCCGTTGCTGGGTCAATCACGAGCGGCTTCCTGGCATGGCGCGGACTGATCGGTCGATTACGGCTGCATGGCGGGGGCGACCTGCGGGAAATGCGGGCCGGACGGTCCTGGACAGTGCGGATGTCGTAGCCGTTGCGCAGGAGCGTTGTCGCAAACGAATGTCGCAGCGTATGGGGCGTCGCGTGCGCGGTGATGCCCGCACGATCGGCGGCCCGCCGAAAAGCACGCTGGAAAGTCTGGTCGTAGAGGTGATGGCGCCGCACCACGCCAGACCGAGGGTCGACCGAGTGCGTCGCCTGCGGGAACACCCAGAACCACCCCCAGGAGTGCCCTGCCCGGGGATACTTGCGATCGAGCGCGTGCGGCATCTCCACGCCACTGCGACCAGCCTCGCGGTCAGCCCGCCAGAGCGCGCCCGCGCGAGCGATCTGTCGCCGGAGGGGTGATACCAGGCTGTTCGGAAGCATCAGCGCACGATCCTTTGCTCCCTTGCCCTCCCGCACGATGATCGTGCGATGGTCGAAATCGAGGTCTTTGATCCGAAGGTGGAGTCCTTCGGAGAGTCGCATGCCGGTCCCGTAAAGGAGCTGCGCAAGCAGCAGGTGTTCCCCCTCCATGAGGCTGAAGATGCGCGCCACCTCCTGCGGGCTCAGCGCGACCGGCAGTCGGCGTGATTCCCTGGGACGACCAATCTCGGAAAGCCACGGCAGATCAACCTCGAGGACTTTCGTGTAAAAGAACAGCAGCGCAGAGAGCGCCTGTCGGTGCGTGGCAGCCGCGACCTTGCGCTCGTTTGCAAGCCAGGACAGGAACTGCTCGATTTCAGCCTGCCCGAGGGTGGCCGGGTGCTTCAAGCCGTGGAACCGGATGAAGGCACGGACCCAGTGGACATAGGTATTCTCCGTTCGTATGCTGTAATGGAGGTAACGGATGCGCTCCCGAAGCTGGTCCAGAACCTTCTTCGAGCGCAGGCCCGGGAGGGGCGCCGGCCGGGGCTTTTTGCGGGTCTCCATGGCTGTTCTCGTTGGCTGTATTTATTTACAGTATACGGGTGCATAGAAACGTCACGCAAGTATGAGTTTGAATTGAAGAATTCGGCCCGTGATATTTAACAGGGGGTGTTGTTATGCAGAAAACCTGTCTCCCCAAATCAAGTTGAACTAAACCGCTTCGCGGTGGCCTCCGAGTTTCGCCGTCCGGTGAACTGAACCCGACCTTCGAAGGTGATGCACTGCAGGGAGTGTCTCTGCGGTGAGCGAGTGCATGTGTCACCTTGACCGTGCGAGGGCAGTCCT
>WGLR01000022.1 GCA_016125475.1 Betaproteobacteria bacterium | reverse complement strand
TGAAGGCCGCTGGCAAACCGCCCAAGGTCATCATCGTTGCCCTGATGCGCAAGCTCGTCGCCATCGCTCACGCGATCCTCAAGTCCGGACGACCCTTCGATCTCACCCGACATCTCACTTGATTTCCATAACGGTATCTACCCCTTCGCGACAGCGACCGTAGGGTGCGTACCACGCACCGGCCGACGATTGCTCCTGCACGACTGGGCACCTGGCCCGGTGCGCCGTGCGCACCCTACCCCTCCGCGACGGCGACCGTAGGGTGCGTACCACGCACCGGCTGGCGATAGCGAAGTGGCTGCCCGGGCCTGTG
The DNA here is from genome assembly GCA_016125475.1 of Betaproteobacteria bacterium. Taxonomy (GTDB): domain Bacteria; phylum Pseudomonadota; class Gammaproteobacteria; order Burkholderiales. Next base: position 46,031 of record WGLR01000022.1, on the reverse strand, counting down.
CGCGGAGCGCCGTGCGCACCCTACGATCTGCCTCTTTGGCCCCTCCTTCCACGCACGCGGGGGGCTCGACGTACCGGTGCACCGTGCGCACCCTACCCCCTCTGCGACGGTCGCCGTAGGGTGCGTACCACGCACCGGCCGACGATTGCTCCTGCACGACCGGCACGCACGGCTGCCCGAAACCCGACCGCACACCGCCCCCCTGAATCCGAAACTTGCCCTCCCCCGTAAATACCGGTATCCAATGCGTTCTCGCCGACGCACCCAGCGAACGGCCGACGCCGGAACGCCCCCATGAGGAGTCATCCATGATCCGTCGCAATTTCCTTCTCACGCTTGCCGGCGTCGCCGGCGCAGCCGCCGTCCCGCTCGTCGCCTGGCCGGTCAAGGCGCCGGGCGTGCTCAAGAAGTCCCGGGAGCAGTGGCGGGCCCTCCTGTCGCCCAAGCGTTACGCCGTCCTGTTCGAGGAAGACACGGAGCCGCCCTTCTCGAGCCCGCTCAACCACGAGAAGCACGCCGGCACGTTCGTCTGCGCCGCCTGCAACCTCCCGCTGTTCGACTCGAAGCACAAGTACGACAGCGGCACGGGCTGGCCGAGCTTCTGGCAGCCGCTGCCCGATGCCGTGGCCACCAAGAAGGACTTCAAGCTCATCTGGCCGCGCACGGAATACCACTGCGCGCGCTGCGGTGGCCACCAGGGCCACGTCTTCGATGACGGGCCGCCTCCGACCGGCCTGCGCTATTGCAACAACGGCCTCGCCCTGAATTTCGTGCCCGAGGGCGACGCCCTTCCGGAGCTGCGCTCATGAAACGCTATCTGACCGTTGCTGCCATCCTGTTCGCAGGCGCGCTCGCCTGTGTGTACGCGGGCGAGAAGCCTGCCGCGACTCAGGAAGCCTCGACCGCGACAGGCTCCGCCACCGCGATCTTCGCGGGCGGGTGCTTCTGGTGTGTGGAATCCGACTTCGAGAAACTGCCCGGCGTGATCTCGGCCGTCTCGGGCTACACGGGCGGCCATGTCGCGAACCCGACGTACGAGGAAGTGAGTGCGGGAGGTACCGGGCACGCCGAGTCCGTGCGGGTCACCTACGACCCGAAGAAGGTGACCTACGCGCAGCTCGTGGACTACTTCTGGCACCACATCGACCCGACCGTCGAGAACCGGCAGTTCTGCGACGTCGGCTCGCAGTACCGCACCGCGATCTTCTACGAGAACGACGAACAGCGACAGGTGGCCGAGGCCAGCAAGGCCGCGCTCGAGCAGAGCGGGCGCTTCAAGCACATCTACACACAGATCGTTCCCGCCGGGCCTTTCTACGTCGCGGAGAAGTACCACCAGGACTACTACAAGAAGAACCCCGTCCGGTATCACTACTACCGCTACGCGTGCGGAAGGGATGCCCGGGTCGCGGAGGTGTGGGGGAAGAAGGACTGAGTGGCGCCGAGCACGGGCACGGTGATGGATGGTCCCTATCGAAATCGGCCGGGTAGGGACCTGAGGGAGTCCGGACAAAACAGAGCATCATATTATTGAATTTATTGAAAGTTTCCTTCATATTTTCGTTGCGCGACAGATTGAAGGAAACGTGAGTGACACCACTCAGCAATCAGCAACGCCTGCACCTGATCAATTCGCAGCAGCTCTACGAAAATTTCCAGGTGGCCTTGCGCCATGCCAGGTCGCACAGGTATGGCATGAGATGGAAGCGGATCCGGAATGTCGAGTACCTGTTCCGCGGCGCCGACCGATTCGGGAGAGGCAAACTGCTGGGGCGACGAAGTCCCGAGACGGAACGCATTCTCGCCGCGTTCCAGGAGGGCAAGACCTTGGCAGAGGATCGTGTCCGGGCCATCCGGACACAACTCGATGAGCAGGCGCGGCTCAATCGCGCACTCCGCATCGCCAGGGTTCCACGCGTGATCGGTCGCATCCTCCGGGAGATCGACGCCGCCGGTCTTTCTTCGGCGTTCACCGTCCTCGGCACCCAGGCGATGTACGCCTACGAGTCGGAGGGAGGCGTGCCGTTTCTTCTCGAATTGCTGGCGTCGGGAGATGTCGACCCGCTGTTCGACCCTCGCAGCAAGATCACCCTGGTTTCGAAGAAGCTGGACGGCGCGGGCCTGCTCGGCCTCCTCAGGAAGGCCGACAGGTCGTTCGAGTGCATTCGCAAGCGCGGCTTTCGAGCCGCAAACGCTGGTCAGTTCATGGTGGACCTGATCGTGCCGCCACGCTCGATGCAGGATGGCGAGCCCATCACCTTCGCGAGCGACGATCTCGTTGCGGCCGAGGTGCCGGGTCTGCAATGGCTCATCAATGCGCCGAAACTCGAAACATGCGCAATCAGCGATGACGGTTGGCCAGCGCCTTTTCGCGTTCCCGACCCACGCGCATTCGCGATGCACAAGGCGTGGCTCGCAGCCCAACCGGATCGAGAGCCCCTCAAGAAACCCCGAGATCTGGCTCAGGCCAAAGCCGTCACCGCTCTCGTCACGGAGTACATGCCACATCTGCCGTTCGACGAAACGATGACCTCGCTGCATGGAGACGTTCGGGCGTTGCGCTCCGTTCTGGGCGTTTGACGCCGCCTGCTCTGGCCATTGCCGACATGCCGTCGTGCCACAAGGATCGATCGGGAACGCGTCGGCGATCTGTTTGACTTCGCGGTCACCGGAACACACCGAAGGTGTAGCATTTCGCGAACGACCTCGCCCCGAGGTCCATCGGAGGTCCGAGCGTGCTCACGTTCTACTACGGTTCCGGTTCCCCCTACGCCTGGCGCGTCTGGCTCGCGCTCGAGCACAAGCAGATTCCCTACGAACTGAGAACCATGTCCTTCTCGGCAGGGGATCTCACCACACCGGCGTTTCTCGCCATCAACCCGCGCCACAAGATCCCCGCGATCACCGACGGTGACTTTGCGCTGTACGAATCCACGGCGATCGTCGAATACCTCGACGAGGCCTACCGCAGCGGGCCTTCCCTGTTCCCCGGCGATACCCGGCAGCGCGCGATCGTGCGGCGCCTGGTCCAGGAAGCCGATCAGTACTTCGCCACGTCCATGGAAAAGATCGTCGACCAGGTGCTGTTCACGCCCCAGGAGAAGTGGGATCTGGAAGCGATCGACAAGGCGCGTGCCGGGCTCGCAGAGGAACTGAAGCGCTGGGAAAGCTGCGTCGCGGGCACCTATCTGGCGGGAGAAAGCGTTTCGGCCGCCGATTTCACGCTCTACCCGCTCCTCGCGCTCACGAAACGCATGGAGAAGAAGAAGCCCGATATCGACGTGGCCGGCATGACCGGGCCCAACGTGTCTGCGTGGATGCAGCGTGTCGAGGCCTTGCCTTATTTCAGGAAGACCTGGCCTCCGCACTGGAAGTAAGTGAGGTCATACGGGAGCGTTCGCGACGGGCAGGACCTCCTGGGCGTCCCGCCTCAGCAACGTTTTGACGGCACGAGGCAGTCGCGCGTTCGGCATTGCATATCGGGGGCCATTCATAGTCGATGGTTGCCGTAGTCAGGATCCCGATTCTGGTGTCGCAATACAAGCACGCGTATCTCCGATTTCACGGACCGGTAGATCACTGAGTACGGGAATCCCGTGAGAGGCAACACCCGACGGTCTTCACCAGCCGGCTTTCCAAGCTCGGGAAATTCCTCCAGGATCTTCATGGCGCGTTCGAACTCGTGCAAGAACCGCCGCGCTACCCCGTCGCCGGCCTCACGACGGTAAAACCGAAAGGCGTCCACGAGGTCCTGCTCGGCGCCTCGGTGAAGCACACAGCTCACTCCAACTCAGCCCGCAAGCGAGCCACCGCCTCCGCGCCGGACACAGCAGCACTCGCACCGGATTCAATCTCTGCGTCGCGTTGAGCGGCAAGCGCGTCCCATGCCTCGTCGCGCTTCCGGTCGGACTCCAGACTCGCAACAACGCGGTCGAGCAGTTTCACTCGAGCATCCGACGGCAACTTCAGTACTTCATCAGCAAGGGCTTCGATTGGACGAGACATGTTCCTGACTCCCGGCACACCGATATGGGACATAGCTTGCCACAGTTCGACCCGTCACCGACGTCACGCGTTCTCGCCGCGCCCCCTAAGGACAAGGGTTCGATTGCGGATCGGGTCAGGGCACGCAAGCATCCCCTGGCAAAGCTGGGGGCTTCAGATTGTGAGCCGTTCAAAGCGACGGGTTGCGGCCGCTGATGCGGCCAAACGCGAGGCCGCCTTCCTGGCTGTCGGTCAGCGCCAAAGATTGAATCAATCCAGCCTTGCGTCTTCCACTTCCTGACCACGAATGTACACCCGGCTTACCACCTCCTCCCGTCCGGCCATAGCCACGAAAAATCTGCGCGCCCAGAGGTTTTGGCCCACGAAGTTGCGCTTCCTCTCCCCGTGCGAGCCCTCCATTCCCGCCTCTTCATTCCCTCGGCGTGGTTCGCCCCCACACTCCCATTGCTACACCGCCTCGACCTCGACTCTGGCATCGAAGCTGGCCTGGCCGGCGGTGAATTCGAACAGATCGGCTGCCGCATCCGGCAGAACCGCTGCTCCGGACGTAAGGGTGTTCAGTCCAGGCCAACCGTCGCGCATCCACACGGTTCCGGCCGGAATGCGGTCCGTGACGTGCGCACGCGCCTTCATCTCGCCCCGGCCGTTGAAGATGCGGATCGCCCCGCCGTCATCCACCTTGCGCGCACTGGCATCGGCTTCGGAAATCCACAGGTGCGGCTCTGACTCCCGCTTTGCCAATGTCGGCAGCGCCTGGCCGCTGTTGTAGAAACCGTGAAAGTGCAGCATGGTGCGCCCCTGCGCGAGTTCCAGCGGGTAGGTCTCGTCCGTCCGCTTCGGATCGGTCGAAACGTCGTCGTCGATCCAGGTTGGCAGCGCAGGCAGGCCGTGCCGGTCGGCCAGTTCCGAGACAAACTCGATCTTGCGTGACGGCGTGTCGAAGTCCAGATCCGGATTGGCGACGTGCGAGATATCGAGTGCGCGCATACCGCCTTCCGCGCGCAGTGCCGCGACCGTTGCGTGGCCGGTACAGGGATGATCGAGGATCGCATCGATCATGGCTTCCTCGGATGCCCACGGATGAAAGCCGTCGAGGCCAAGGCGATCCGCCAGTTCACGGACGATGGCGTGAACCGACCGCGTTTCGCCCGCTGGAGGCAGGGCCGGCTCCATCAGGTATAGATGCGTGTGGCTCATCTTGCAGCCGAGTTCCTCGAGCCAGCAGGTCGACGGCAGCACGACGTCAGCGAACCGGCGTGCGGTGTCGTTCAGAAACAGGTCGTAACTCACCACGAGCCTGGCTCTTTGCAGGCCACGCGCCACTTCGCCCGTATCGGCGTAGGACGAGACCATGTTGGTACCCATCAGCATCATGGTCTGAATGTGCCCGTCACACAGCGCCGCCGTGATGGCCGGCATCTGATTCGGCACGCGCTGTGGCGTGGTGCGGCGCTCCGGCGCGGCGATGCTTCTCAGGCCACGGCCGTGCGCGCCACTGCCATGGCGCGGTCCGAGGCCGCCACCGGCAATACCGATGTTCCCGGTCAGCGCCGGAAGACACGAAATGGCCCGGGCGGCGAGCCAGCCGTTCCTGCCCTTGTGCATGGAACTGCCGCCCAGCATGATCATGGCCGGGCGCGAACGCGCATAACGCCGCGCCAGGTCCGCGATTCGCTCGGCAGGAATGCCGGTAATCTCGGCTGCCCATTGCGGGGTGTACTGCTCGACGTGGGCGGCCAGTTGCCCGAAGCCGACGGTATTCTTCTCGACGAAATCCGCGTCGTACAGATTCTCTGCGCAAATGACGTGAATCATCGCCAGTGCCAGCGCCGTGTCGCTGCCCGGCCGGATGATCAGTACGTCATCGGATTTGGCAGCCGCCTCGGTGTGGCGTACATCGATCGTGACAATGGTCGCGCCGCGCTTCTTCGCCTCGAGCACGTAGCGCGCAGAATTCGGCTGGCTCGCGAAGTTCGCCGCCCACAGGACGATGAAATCGGAGTGCCTGCCCATGTCCTCCTTGGTATTGGTTTCGAGCAGACCGGTGAGTCCCAGTCCGTATGCGCCCAGGCCCCAGCAGATCATCGAGGGACTCCAGGTTTCGGCGCCGAAGAAATTGGCGAAGCGCGTGATCAGCTGGTTGCTGATGCGCGTTCCATAATTGGTGGTGGCCGTACCGTGACCCGCCCAGAACCCGACCGCGGCCGGATTCTGCATGCCGGCGACGATGCGTTCGAACGCTTCGTCCCAACTCGCGCGCCGGAACTCGGCGTCGCGCCGGTCGCGAACCAGGGGGTGCAGCAGGCGCGCGGGATTGTCGATCACTTCCCGCGACGCCTGGCCGCGAATGCACAGGAAGCCCTGACTGTCCGGATTGTCCCTGTCGCCGTGGACCCCGAGGAGCTTGCCCTCGCGCACCTCAGCGAGCATGCCGCACAGAGTCGGGTGGCAGTTCATCGGGCACATGGTGCGCACGCGTTGTGAGGATGGATGCGTCACGTTCGAATGTCCTCTGGAAACGTCTCGTGTTGGCAATTCAGTGCACCCGGACGCGAACAGGGCGGCGAAGCACCGCTGTTCGCGGCTCTGGTACAACCGCTTGTCGGGTGCATACTTCTCGCGCTTACATCCACATCCCGCGTTAACGAAGGCGGCGGCCTTCTCCTCGGACACGACCTCGGCGCTCCACACTTGCAGGAACTTTACAGATGTGGACTTTGATCAGTGTACCTAACCCGAGCCCAGATCCTGAATCTGGTTTCAACAGGGTACGTTTCTCGAATGCGCGTCGACCACTCTACGCGCGGCGTCGTCGGAAGTCCCTAGCCAAGCAGCGAACGAGTTCGCACACCGTGTCGCGATGGTTCCCCCAAAACGTAGAAAGTCTCGATAACCACGTACAAATATTCGCTTTCCACCACAAAGCACGCCTATTCATCAGGCTTCGTCATCACCTGCCGCACCGCGGTGTCAGTTGCATGCGCGAGCACGTCGGCCCGCGTCGGAATGTGAGTAGCTAGTTCATTGAGGAGAACTCGCAAGTCATCAGACCCAATAGTCATCAAAATATCGGTGACTCCGCCACCTTTCGCCGTTGGCAAGAATCTCAGCTGCAACTCAGCCGCAGTCGCATCGCTGGTGATTTGGTCGGCTTCTCCGTACCGTTCCAGTACTGTGCAGTGACACCGCAGCGCTTGACCTTCAAGTTCACCTTGAGCATCCGCCCCCTCTCAGGCGAGCGCCCACCATTTGAGCCGAGGGGCCTCCATAGGTAAGGCGCTTCGCCTGCGCCGGTGTGGTCCGGCCTACGCCTCGCGGGCTAAGCGGCTTGCCGGTGTCGATCCACGCGACCAATGGACTAAGCGTCGCCATTTTAGGTTAGGAGCCACGCAGGCTCCTAATGAGGCTCGCAATCTGCTCGGCACCGTCAAGAGTGGAGGGAATATCGGCCTCGCCCGCGACCAACCCGCTAAAGACGAGCGACTCGAATTTCGTAAGCGCCGAGGAGTCATTCTTACGCAGTCTGCTCACGTACTCTGAGTAACTTTCTATGAACTGGCAGAGTGAGATTCGTAGGTCCACCTGTAAGAGCTGAGCCTTCACAGAGCGAAACTGGCCGAGCACAACGCGAAAGAAATATAAGAGGATGACCTCCAACGCGAGGATAGTTGGAAGCGAGTAAACAAGCGTCGCCTTGTGTGCGTCAATTCTCTCTAGGTTTGTGACTACGAAGTAGAGTTGAGCAGCCGGAAGCATCAGCATGCATGCGGCGATAGCAAGAACTGATCGGAATGAGAAGACGCGCTCACGTTCTTTTCCTACCTTGAGCGCTTGGAATCCATGTACCAAGCCCACGAAATTATATTCGGACGCGAGTTTTCCGATTGTGCCTTTCAATCCCTCGATTAGCTCTATACGCTGTTTGAAATCTTCGTCCCACTCTTCTTTCAGTTCGCGCGACCGCTCAACTGTCTGTGAGAACTCCCGGATGTTGATGAGACCAGGGCTACTGATGAGCCTCCTGACAATCTGCGCTGGCATCGAGTACGCGGCGTATACCAGTTGCTGTCGATCTGTTCCCTCAAATCGCTCCAGGTTCTCGTGCACGAAGTTTAGTACACGACGAACCTCGAAGCTTGGCTCACCTGGCTGCGTGAACTCGAGCTCGCATAGAAACCTGTATGCCGAGACGAAAATCGTTCGTACGATCTTGGCTCGGTTGTCGGTTGACGCTTCGAGATAGCTACCGACTTCTCTGACAAAAGATCGACCAATCCACTCAATATTGACACTGCAGAACTCATCGAATTTCTCGGGATTAGCAAGTATGAGATCAAGGATCTGCCCCAAGTGGTCGCTCAATCCCTCTGGCTCGATGCTCCGATCCGCTGATATCTGCAACTCCTGGGACAGTCGACGCAGAAGCGCCTGGTTTTCGTGGTCAGTGAAGAAGGTGTTTGAGACTTTGGTCGTCATATGGAATTGTGACGCCTAACGAAGTTGTGGAAAAGCAAGAATACGACACACATATCCCGTTACCCGGAGTTGGTGTCGTTGCCTGCCGCTCATGTCGCAGGAGTCTTCGATCTCGTCCGTCATATCAGGCACTCAAGCGTTCACGGGGAGGATCACTGAATGTTCTCCGCTCTTGCCGCCGCGATCTTCTCGATGTTGTGCACTAGGCAGTACAACCGCCACTGCGTCCCGACCTTCTGCTGCCCCCGCAGCGTGAACCGGTTCAGCCGCTTGTTGTGCCGCAGGTTGCCGAACGCCGGCTCCACCGTCCCGATCCGCTGACTGTACAGCCGCCGTCCTCGTTCCGAGTCGATCGCCCGCTTCATCAGCTCGATCTCCTCGTGCGGCCCGGCCTGGCCTTTGAGGAATATCGCCACCTACCGCACTCGGGTCCTGTCCGGCGTGCGCAGGCACTGCTTCCGCAGCCCGCACGGTACGCAGCTCGATGCCGCGCCGGTGTATTTGTGGTGTCGCCGTCCGTTCACCGTGCAGTTCGACCCGTTGCTATACAACCGTTCCCCCGCCGGGCAGAGGCAGCTGTTCGTCGTCTCGTCGACCTGGAAGTCCGAGGGCTGGAATTTCTTCGGGCCTCTGTCTCCCGGTGCGTTCTTGTCGTAGAGCGGATCCGGCTTGGCCTTGTGTTTGCTCTCCTCCGCAAAGCGCTCGTCGCGCTTGCGCATCTCGCCATCGGCGATCAGCGCCGGGATCTCCCGCGCGCGCAGCTGCTTCAGGTTCTCGTTGCTGTGATAGCCCGCATCGGCCGTGATCAGCGTGGTCGCATCCCGGATCGCGCCACTGGCCTCGATCAGCGGCATCAGCGCCTGCTGTTTCGAGCCCGATCTGATCACTTCCGCTACCACGATCACCTGGTGCTTCGCGTCCACCGCCGCTTGGTACTGGGCTGCCTGCCAACCGCCCCCTTGATGCCCTGGTTGGGCATCATTCGAAGCGAGCCTCTGAGAACAAACCATCGAAGCGACTCGTTTGCGCGGCGCCTTCGCCATAACCTTCTATCGTGAAGAACACTACTCCCCCCTGGCCCGAGACCGCGTATTGCAGCAAGAAGTAATCCCTTCCCGCTCTCGTGCGCTGGGAAACGATTGAGTGAATCACGGCATTCGACTTGCTCTTGGTTCGGACAAGAGCGCGCATGACTTCGCCATGCTTCTCCGCGGATGGGATCATGATCTCCTTGCTGAGCTCGTCCGCGAGGTCGACAGACTTTTCCCAGGCTTCGTCGTCCGTGCTTCCCTGTTGCCGAGGAAGAGCGGAAATCGTGATCCTCTCACCCGACGGGCATTCCATGCTGATCCGACGGCGTTCGGTCTTCCCCTTGCAACCGTCGAGCCAGGGTACGTGCATCGTGCCTATGCGCAGTTCATCTGCCATCGCAAACGGCAGGTAAGTTGCTCCAAGGACTATCAGTGCAAGAGGACGGATCAATGATGCCCATGTTGTTTTCAGAGTCCTGATTGGCTGCATAACATCACTCCACGTCAAATATCGTTGATGACCTTCCGTGATTCCCAGCGGGTTTGCGCTGGCGTCCTCGGTTCAATTCCTGAAAAACGCGCACACGTCCCGAACGAGGCCGCGACTCCGCATCCCTGGAGGCAACCACCTCGTTCCGTTCCCCACCGCCTCTCGTCGCCGCACGTCGCAGCCGTTACAGATCCTCCTCCACGTCTGTGCGCCTGACCTCACCAGCCTCCATCCGGATTCCGGGATTCACCAGGCCCGCCACGTTCCGCTTACCGAACCGAGGGTCGAACCAAAACCTTCATCCGTCTTCCAGCGATTTACCACAAATCCAGCCGCCAATCGTGTGAACTATTTCACAAAACATGTCCGTCACCACGTCGGCCGCGGCGAACCAACCCTCACCTCTCCCGCAAAAACGCGCCGATCGCCTCGTTCAAGAACGCCACATCCTCCACCCGCGCACTCGTCGCTGCGTGATGCCCCTGTTTCGACGGGATCTCCGCGAATCGCGCACCGGGGGTCTTCGCGGCAGCTTCCCGTGCGGCCTCCGCGGGGTTGAACAGGTCGAGCGGCGGTGCGAGCACGAGGGTTCTGGCGCGAATAGTTTCGAGCGCAGAGTCGGTGTCGGTGAATCCGGGCGTGGTGCCCACGTCGTGGCGCTCGTAGGCCCAGGACTGGTAGAGGTAGTCGTGCGCGTCGAAGCCGTTCGTGCGCACCTGGTTCACGGCCTTTTCGTACCAGTCGTGCGCGGCCTCCATCCCGGGCAGGAACTCCGCGATGGCGGCGGGTGTGCGGGAGAGCATGGCCGTCATCAGGCCGGCGTAGGCGCGCCAGCCTCGTTCCGGCACGCCGTGGAAGCCGTCTTCCTGCCACGCGGGGTCCGCCATGAGGCACGACCGCGCTGTCTCCGTGACGAGCACGGCCCAGGCCGAGGTCTTCGCCATCGGTGTCATCGCGACACACTTCCGCATGAAGTCCGGATGACTCACGGCCCATTGCAGTGCCTGCATCCCGCCCATGGAGGCGCCGACCACTGCAGCGAGGTGTTCGATGCCGAGGTGTTCGGTGAGCAGGCGGTGCTGCGCGTGCACCATGTCGCGGATGGTGAAACGCGGAAATCGCATGCCGGGTTGTCCCTCGCTGTTCGACGGAGACGTCGACAGGCCGTTGCCGATGGGGTCGGTCGCGATCACGCAGAAACGGTCGGTGTCGAGCGCGCGTCCGGGGCCGATCAGGAAGTCGAGGCGGTGGTGGTTGCCCGTGAGCGACGCGCAGACGAGCACGGCGTTCTCTTTTCTTTCGTCGAGGCTGCCGTGCACGACGTACGACTGCCGGTAATCCTCGATGCGCTTCCCCGATTCGAGCGCGAGGTCGCCGAGGTTCGCGATGCGGTGTGGGGCGTCGATCTGACCGGGTACGAGCGGAGGGTGCATGGGCGCCTCAGTCGAACTCGATCACGGTGCGGATGCCTTCGCCGCGTGCGAGGCTCGCGAACCCGTCGTTGATCTCGTCCAGCCGGATCCGGCGCGTGATGGGCTCGTCGAGCATCAGGTGTCCGCGCAGGTATTCGTTCGCGAGCCACGGGAAGTCTCGACGCGGTCGGGCGTCGCCGTAGCTCGAGCGCACGATGCGACGCTCACCCATGAGCGAGCCCCACCGGAACGACACCTCCTCGTCCACGTTCACCTTCCCGAGCCAGATCACCTGTCCGCCGGGCCGCACCGCCTCGCCGGCGAGCCGGAACACCTGGCTGCGCCCGGCCGCCTCGATCACGCAGTCCGCGCCGCGCCCTTCCGTGAGGGACTTCACGACCTGGACCGTGTCGGCCTCGGTGGCATCGATGGTGTCCGTCGCACCGAAGCGCCGCGCGCGTTCCAGCTTCTCCCCGCCGACGTCCACCGCGATGATGCGTCCCGCACCGACGAGACGCGCGCCCTGCAACGCGTTCAGGCCGACGGCCCCGCAGCCGATCACGACGACGCTCGCACCGGCGGCGAGCCGCGCCTTGCGCACGACGGCCCCGACGCCGGTCATGACGCCGCAGCCGATGATGCAGGCGCGGTCGAACGGAATCTCCTTCGGCACGGGGATGGCGCCCGATTCGGGCACGACCGTGAACTGCGCGTGCGTGGACGTGACGGAATAGTGGTGGACCGGCGCGCCGTCGCGCAGCATGCGCGTGGTGCCGTCGAGCAGCCGGCCGCGCGGCTGGTGGCGCGTGAACGGCTCGCACAGGATGGGCTGGTCGTTCTCGCAGTAGAAGCAGTGGCCGCAGTGCGGGTTCCACGAGAGGATCACGTGGTCGCCGGGCCGCACCTGCGTGACCTCGGCGCCGACCGCCTCGACGACGCCCGCGCCCTCATGGCCGAGCACGATCGGCAGCGGATACGACAGGGTGCCCTGGATGGCCTCGAGATCCGTGTGACAGAGGCCGCTCGCCCGCACGCGCACCAGCACGTCCCGCGGTGCGAGCGGCTGCATCTCGAGCTCGTCGATCGTGAGCGGCCCGCCGACGGCGTTCAGAACCGCGGCACGGAATTTCATCGGTGTCCTCCCCGCTTCTGGATGCGCGCCGCCGGCGACGAGAACGGCGCCGGGGCGGATGCGGGGGAGATTACCGCGAAACGGCTGTCGGGAAGTCCTGCAGGCGTGCGTCAGGCCGCAGCGGAACGGCGGCCGGCAGGTGCACCTTGCTCACGAGGTGGCACGTAGGTGCGCAGGGTGTCGTTCAGCGCCTTGATGTCGATCGGCTTGGTCAGGTACGCGTCCATGCCGGCCGCGAGACACTGCTCGCGGTCACCCTGCATCGCGTTCGCGGTGAGCGCGACGATCGGCACGTGCGCCCCGCTCTCGGCCTCGCGTGCACGGATCGCTCGCGTGGCCTCGAATCCGTTCATCTCGGGCATCTGGATGTCCATGAGGATCGCGTCGTACGCCTCGGTCGCGCTGAGGTCCAGGGCCTCGCGGCCGTTGTTCGCGAGCGCCACGCTGTATCCGAGCTTCCTCAGCATGGAGGCCGCGACCAGCTGGTTCACGCGGTTGTCCTCGACGAGCAGGACCCTGCCCGCGGAGTCTGCAGCGGGACTGCCCATCGGCGGCAGCCTGCCCGCCGGGTCGTCCGGCCGCGACAGCTTTTCCAGCACATCGGGTGGAGCCTGCGTGACGCGCACGACCGCGCGGAACGTGCTGCCCGCCCCCGGGGTGGAGTCGAGCGAGATGTCGCCGCCCATGAGCCGCGCGAGGCGCGAGCTGATCGTGAGGCCGAGGCCGGTCCCGCCGAACTCGCGGGTCGTGGAAGCGTCCGCCTGGGAGAACGCGTCGAAGATGACGCGCTGCTTGTCCTCGGGGATGCCGATGCCCGTGTCCCGCACCGCGAGCGTGACATCCATCTCCTCGCCCGGACCGGCGGCCCGGCCCGCCACACGTACGTCGACCCCGCCGCGATCCGTGAACTTGATCGCGTTGCCGACGAGGTTCACGAGAATCTGGCGGATGCGCACGGGATCGCTCACGAGCACGTCCGGCAGTTCGTCCGCGATGGCGACGTGCAGCGAGAGCCCCTTCTCCCGCGCGCGAACCTGCAGCGGCGCGAGCGCGTGGTTCACGGTCTCGCGCAACCTGAACGCGACCCGCTCGATCGAGAGCTTGCCGGCCTCCACCTTGGAGAGGTCCAGGATGTCGTTGAGCACGGCGAGCAGCACGCTCGAAGAGTCCAGGATCGTTTCGAGGTGGTCGCGCTGCTGTGCGGTGAGCTCCGTCTGGAGCACGAGCTGGGTCATGCCGATCACGCCGTTCATCGGCGTGCGGATCTCGTGGCTCATGTTCGCGAGGAACTCGCTCTTCGCGCTGTTGGCTGCCCGCGCCGCATCCCGCGCACGACGCAGGTTGCGACGCAGCCTCTGGATGTAGCCGCCCATGAGCGCGAACCACACGAGCACGGTCGCGAGCACCAGGAAACGCAGCGTCTCGAGCTGCAGGTCGACCTGTGCGGGGTGGTTGATCGCGAGCAGCATCACGACGCCGCCGTACGACGCCACCATCCCGAGCGCGATCAGCAGCAGCGAGACGGTGCCGAACCGGAACACGCCGAACAGGAACGACACCATGTAGATGAGGAAATAGGTGGTCCTGGCGTCCCCTGCGTAATAGAGGACATAGCCGGCTGCGAGGACAGAGGCCGATATCTGCTGCAGGGTCAGGCTGGGGTCCCGGAAGCGAAGATTGAGGCCAGTCCGGAACAGCAGGAAGAACGTGACGATGCACGCGGTGACGATCGCGTAGCTGCCGAACAGCGCGTGCAGGGGGAGATAGCCGAGGAACCATCCGGCCGTGAACAGCCCCATCGCAAAGACCGAGCTCGCGGAGGCGATCAGGAGCTGGAGGATGCGGACCCTCTGGTGACGGTCGCGCACGTAGGGGCCGAACGCCAGCCAGGCCACCCACGTCCGGAGTCGGGACGAAGCAGCGGCTTCAGCGGTCAGAGCGTCGGTGTCCGGATCGTGTAGCGCAGTCATGAGGCTTCCAGGCCGGCGGCCGCACTGGGCGTTCCATACCGGTGAGGACGGTTATCGGCATCCGGGCGGTCGACTTGACGCCCGGGACCTCACGGGCGGGGACGCAGGATCGCCCGCCAGGCCTCGAGCTTGGCGGCGAAGGGCAATGACGCGTGCGCGGGGCTCGTGGACGGCAGCCGCGCAAAGTGGAAGGTGCGGTGCCCGAGGTGCGGCAGCACGTGGCGGCGAAACGAGGCTTCCGCCTTCGCGCCGTTGAAGAACACGCGGGTGATGCCCGGGTGCCCGGCGAAGAACGCCTTGAAATCGTTCGCGATCTCGGTTTCGCGCCGGATCATCGTGTCGAGGCTGCCCGGCCGTTCGCAGGAGGCGAGTACGTCCCAGAGGGCGATCCTCGCGGCCACGAGCGCACGGGTACGCACGCGGTAGGAAGCGTCGGCGGGCAAGTGGAGGAGCTCGGAGACGATTCGCCAGAACGCGTTCTGCGGGTGCGCGTAGTACTGGCCGGCTGCGAGCGACCGGACCCCGGGCATGCTGCCCAGGACGAGGGTCTCGGCGTGGCGGTCCGCGATGGGATCGAAACTGCGGGCGATCATGGCCTGGAAAGGAACGCACGGCTGGCCGGGGCCGGCTCGTCACGAGCCGGGGCACCCGGACGCCCGATGATAGCCGCGGGAGCGCGTGCAGCGGGGGATGGCCGGCGTTCGCCGTGGAAAATGGTGCGAATCGTGGTCAAATCGGGGCTTCGTCCACTCACCCTCCGAAGCCCGCCATGTCAGCCGATTGGCCCACCCAGATATTCGAGGAGCTCAAGTCCGCCGATGTACGCCAGGTGGCGTTCGTGCCCGACGCCGGGCACAGCCAGCTGATCCGCCTGTGCGAGGCGGAGCCGACCATGCACACCGTCACCCTCACGACGGAAGAGGAAGGCATCGCGATGCTCGGGGGTGCCTGGGCAGGTGGCCAGCGCGGCGCCCTGCTCATGCAGTCGAGCGGCGTCGGCAACTGCATCAACATGCTGTCGCTGCAGCAGGAGTACCGCATGCCGCTGTTCGCGCTCGTGACGATGCGCGGCGACTGGGGCGAGTTCAATCCCCAGCAGATTCCAATGGGACAGAGCACTGGGCCGGTACTGGAGGCCGCGGGCGTGCTCGTGTACCGCTGTGACGACGCGGCGCTCATGGCGGACACGGTCCGTCACGCGGCGGCGCTCGCTTTCAACACGTCCCGGGTCGTCGCGGTGCTCATCGGGCAGCGCGTCGTCGGCGCGAAGAACTTCTTCAAGTGAGGCAGGCATGAGCAGCGAACTTCTCAAGCGCAGGTCCGTCGTCGCACGCGTGCTGCGCGACCGGGGCGATACCCTCGTCGTGACGGGTCTCGGCAACTCCAGCTACGACGTGGCCGGGACGAGCGATTCCGCGCACAACTTCTACCTCTGGGGCGCGATGGGCGGGGCCGCCGTGTTCGGGCTCGGTCTCGCGCGGGCGCAGCCCGGACGCAGGGTGCTCGTGATCACCGGCGACGGCGAGATGCTCATGGGGCTCGGGTCCCTGGCGACGGTCGCGGTCGACGCGCCGGCGAACCTCGGGATCGTCGTGCTCGACAACGAGCGCTTCGCGGAGACGGGAATGCAGGCCACGCACACCGCGCGGGGTGTCGATCTCGCCGGGATTGCGCGGGCCGCCGGCATCGCGGACGCCTGCCTCGTCCGCACCGCGGACGAACTCGAGCGCCGCATGGAAACGCTGGGTGCCGCAAAGACGACCACATTCACCGTGATCAAGGTGTCGTCGGAGCCGAACCCGACCGCACTGCCGCCGCGCGACGGCCCGTACATCCGGAGCCGGTTCCGCGAGGCGCTGCTGGGGGCGGCGGCACATCGGTGACCCCCTTCCCGGCCTGCACAGGTTCCTCTTGTTCTCTCCCTCCCTCGCTCGCGGGGGAGGGGGCTCGGGTGCCGATGCGCGGTGCGCCGTGCGCACCCTACCCCCTCTGCGACGGTCGCCGTAGGGTGCGTACCACGCACCGGCCGCCGACCGCGCGTAGGCCGTGCCCACCCTGCGCTTGCCGCAGACGAAGAAGCATCCCACCTTTCATTCCCTCCCCCGCTCGCGGGAGAGGGTCAGGGTGGGGGGATGGTCCCAGGGTGCGTACCACGCACCGGCCCACGATCCGCGTGAGCCGTGCCCACCCCAGCCGCCCTCACGGGACGTGGGGTGCCTGCCACACACGGCCCGCTCAAACGCGCCTCGCGTAGGGTGCGTACGACGCACCGGGCAAGTACGACGCACCGGGCAATCGTGAATCGCAGGTCATTACCTGCCACGCACCGGCCACCGATCCGTGTGGGCCGTGCCCACCCGCGCGGTTCCGGGGCGTGGGGTGCCTGCCACGCCCTGCCTGCTCAAACGCCGCTCGCCAGTCCCCGCGTTATCTCGGCCGCCGAGACCTCCCGACACCCCGACGCGTTCTGACCGCACCACAGCGGAGAGAAATCACCCGTGCCGCGAGATTCCGCCTTTGCCCGCAGCGGTGCGATTGCGGAGGTGCCGAGCGGGAATTCCGGTGCGCCCGCGTGCATGGGTCCGATCTCGCGGATGATCCTGTTGACGACGCCACGCGCGGGGCGGCCCGTGAAGATGTTGGTGATTGCCGTGTGACGCGCGGCCGAACTCGCGAGTACCTCGCGGTGAATCGGCGTGGTCAGCGCCTCGTGGCAGAGCAGATACGCCGTGCCGACCTGCACGCCGGCCGCCCCGAGTGCCATGGCGGCGCGCACACCCGTGGCATCCGCGATGCCACCCGCCGCGATCACGGGGACCTTCACGGCCCTGACCACCTGCGGCACCAGCGCAAACGTGCCGACCTGCGTGGTCAGGTCCTTCGACAGGAAGATGCCGCGATGCCCGCCGGCCTCGACACCCTGCGCGATGATGGCGTCCACCCCCTGATCCTCGAGCCAGAGCGCTTCTTCCAGCGTCGTGGCCGTCGAGAGAATCTTCGCGCCGCACTTGCGGGCGCGTGCGAGCAGCGAAGGCTCCGGCAGCCCGAAGTGGAAACTGACGACGGCCGGTCTGTACGCCTCCAGCACGTCCGCGGCATCCGCATCGAATGGCGCGCGCCCGGGACCGGCCGGGATCGTCGCCGGATCGATGCCGAACTCCGCGTAGAACGGCGCGAGCGTCTCCCGCCACTTCGCCTCGCGGTCGGGGTCCGGCACGGGTGGCCGATGCGCGAAGAAGTTGACGTTCACGGGTCGGCCCGTGATCGAGCGGATCTTGTCGAGTTCGCTCCGGATGCCTTCGGGGGTGAGCATCGCGCAGGGCAGCGATCCGAGACCGCCCGCCGCCGAAACCGCCGCCGCCATGGCACCGGACTGGGCTCCGGCAATCGGTGCCTGAATGATCGGCAGGTCGATGCCGAAGAGTTCCCTGATCGTCTTCATGAAGCCACCCCCTCGAAACGACTGCCGGCCACGTCCGGCACGGCGGATACGCGAACCGTTCGCGGGCCCGTGCCCCGACTGTCCGTGCGGATAGCATAGTCCATGTCCCGCACGCAAAGACGCGAGTCTGCGCATCGCGACGAGGGAGAGTGACGAAAACGCAACACCGCAAGCCTGACCCCTATTCGGCTAGGGTCAGGCTTGCGGTGTTGTATTGCGTGAACGAACGTCGCTAGTCCAGCCCGAACAGTGCGGCAGCATTCTCGCGCCCGATGCGCCGACGGGTCTCCTCGCCGATCCCGGCCCGGTCGAACCAGGTGGCGGCGTCGGCGATGTCCTCGAACGGCCAGTCGGTCGAGAACAGGATGCGGTCCTCGCCGAGGATCTCGATCGCAGCCTTGAGCACCGGGGTCGAGAAGTTGCCGGCCGTCGTGATGTACACGTTCTCCTTCATGTACTCGGTGATGGTCTTCTTCGCCGGATACCCGTGCCCGACGTCGCGCCAGAGCCACGCATTCGCGTTGTCGACACGCCAGAGGTTGTACGGGAGCCCCTCCCCCATGTGACCGAGCACGAGCCTGAGCCCGGGGCACTCGTCGAACAGTCCCGAGCCCATGAGCCGCAGGGCGTGCACGGCGGTTTCCTGGCCGAACGCCCACGCGGGGCCGTAGAGCCAGGGATGTCCGTCGTAGATGCGGGCATCCACGGGCAGCGGATTGCGCGGGTGCAGGTAGAACGGCACGGCGAGGCTCTCGACCACGCGCCAGAACGGCCGATACTCGGGCAGGTCGTAATAGGCGAGGCCACTGCCGTCGCCGGTCTGCGTGAAGCCGTTCACCATCGCGCCGCGGAAACCGAGTTCGCGCACGCAGCGCGTCAGCTCGGCGGTCGCCGCATCGGGGTCCTGCATCGGCAGCGCGGCGAAGCCGAGGAACCGGCCGGCGCGTCGCGCGACGTGCGCCGCGAGTGCGTCGTTCGCGCGCCGGGCCAGTTCTCGTGCCGCGACGGCGTCGGGAATGGCCTGGACCGTCGGGGAATTCAGGGAAATCACCATCCACTCGATACCGTGGCGATCCATCTCCGCGAGCCGCACGTCGCAGGCGTCGAGAAGCCGCGACCGCAGTTCCGCCCAGTGCTTCTGCGAGGAGAACCGGACGGACTGCTCCACCGTGTCGTCCATCGCGAAGTGTTCCTCGAGTGCGATCTTTCCCTGCATGTGTCCTCCCGCGGTGTCCCGTCTGTCGATGGCCGGCATTCTAGGCAAGGTCTCGTCCGGGCGCCTGCGGGATGGCTTCCGCGAAGCGACCCGGCGCGCGACCGGCCCGGCCGGCATAGAATCGCCCGGCCGGCGAACCGGCGTACGCGCCCGTCACGCACACGGAACACTCACATGCTCACCATTTCACGAATCGCGGGAGCCCTCGGCGCGGAGATCGGCGGCGTGGACCTCTCCGCCCCGCCCGACCCCGACGTCGCAGGCGCCCTGCGGGCGGCGCTGCTCGAACACCAGGTCATCTTCCTGCGCGACCAGCCGCTCACGCCCGCGCAGTTCCTCGCGTTCGCGCGAACCATGGGAACGCCGGTCGAATACCCGTTCGTGCGGGGTCTGCCGGAGTTTCCCGAGATCATCGAGGTGAAGAAGCTCGAGCACGAGCGCGCGAATTTCGGGGGCATCTGGCACACGGACACGGCGTATCTCGAACGCCCCCCGATGGGCTCGATGCTGCTCGCGCGGGAGATCCCGCCGTTCGGGGGCGACACGGAATTCGCGAGCCAGACGGCGGCCTACGAGAGTCTGTCGCCAGGCATGCGGCGCATGCTCGACGGTCTCGTGGCAGTGAACAGTTCCGCCAAGGCCGACGTGACGCGCACGCGCGAGGACCGCATGCGCACGGACGCGCGGGACGACGCGCGCGAGGTGTACGAGGCGCACCATCCGGCCGTCCGCACGCATCCCGAGACCGGCCGCAAGGCGCTCTACGTGAACCGGGCACACACCACCCGGTTCGCCGACATGACGGAGGACGAGAGCGCGCCGCTGCTCGAACACCTGTTCCGGCATCAGGTCCGTGCGGAATTCACCTGCCGCTTCCGCTGGTCCGTCGGGGCCATCGCGTTCTGGGACAACCGCTGCGTCCAGCACAACCCCGTGAACGACTACCACGGCTACCGGCGCGTCATGCACCGGATCACCCTGGCAGGGGACGTACCGGCCTAGCGGCACCGGCGTGCCGCGCTGCAGCAACGCGGTCGTAGAATCGCGGCTGACAGAGGAGTTGCACATGAACCCGGAACCGATCCACTTCGAAGGCGCGGACGGCGCCACGCTCGCCGCGAGACTCGATTCCCCGACCGTCGCGCCGCACGCGTACGCGCTGTTCGCGCACTGCTTCACCTGCTCCAAGGAGAGCCTGGCGGCCACGCGAATCGCCGGTGCGCTCAAGGAACGCGGCATCGCCGTGCTCCGGTTCGACTTCACGGGTCTGGGCGACAGTCACGGAGAGTTCGCGAACACCAGCTTCTCCTCGAACGTCGGCGATCTCGTCGCAGCGGCGGATTTCCTGCGGGAGAAGTTCGCAGCGCCCAGGCTGCTGATCGGCCACAGCCTCGGCGGAGCCGCCGTGCTCGCCGCCGCCGCGAAAATTCCCGAGGCGAAGGCCATCGTCACGCTCGGGGCCCCATTCGATCCGGCGCACGTCACGAAGCTGTTCGCTCCGGTTCGGGCGGAGATCGACGCGCGCGGCGAGGCCGAGGTCACCATCGCCGGGCGCACGTTCCTCGTCCGGAAGCAGTTCCTGGACGACATCGCCCGGGCCAACAACGAACACGCCCTCGGCAGCCTGCGCAAGGCCCTGCTCGTGATGCACTCTCCGCGCGACACGGTCGTGCCGATCGACAACGCCGCGCAGATCTTCATGGCGGCCAGGCACCCCAAGAGCTTCGTGTCGCTCGACGACGCCGATCACCTCGTGAGCCGCCGGGAAGACGCCGAGTACATCGCGGGCGTGATCGCGGCGTGGGCGACGCGTTACGTGGGCGATGCCGCACCCGTACCCGCGACGGCGGGACCGGAGGGTGGCGTCCGGGTCGAGGAACTCGGCAGCGGTCCCTATGCCAACTTCGTCCACGCGGGCAGTCACCTGCTGCGCGCGGACGAACCCGAATCGCTCGGCGGCGGGGACACCGGCCCCTCGCCGTACCAGCTCCTGCTCGCCTCGCTCGGGGCCTGCACGTCCATGACGTTGCGCATGTACGCGGACCGGAAGGGCTGGCCCCTGGAACGCGTGTCGGTGGATCTGCGCCACTCGAAGATCCACGCGAAGGACTGCGCGGAGTGCGAGACGCGCGAAGGCACCGTGGACCGCATCGAGCGCGTGCTGCACGTCGAAGGGAAGCTCGACGACGACCAGCGCCAGCGGCTGCTCGAGATCGCGGACCGCTGCCCCGTGCACCGCACGCTGCACGGCGAGATCACGATCCCGACAAGCCTCGCGGAGTGACGGCGAGGCAGTCGGCAACAATACAACAACGCAGGCCTGACCCCGCCTGTCGACTTGGGGTTACGAGCGCCGGCGCAGCTGCCAGGCGAGGAGACCGATCCCGGCGACGACCAGCGCATACGTGCCGGGTTCGGGCACGGGTGTGACCGACCAGGAGGTGATGCGCTGGTCCGCGTACAGGGCGCCCGTGCCTCCCGTGAAGCCGACGTAGGCGGTCTGCCCGAACAGTGTCTCGAGGTCCACGCTGAGCGAGTCGGAGACGTAGTGGCTCGTGCCGTCGACGACAATGTGTCCCTGCATGCCGAGCGTGTGGCTGGCCGCGTCGTAGGTGACCGTCTCGGATCCCGTGATCAGTGCAGCCGCACCGAGGTTCGCCGGGGCCGGGACGGCACTTGAGGCGTCCCCGTTCATGGCGAGACCGAGACGGTTGTTGACGTAGGTCTGGATCACGGAGCCGACGACGCGGTTGCCGTCAATGCCCGTGAATCCGATGTAGCCACCGTTGTATCCGAGTGACGCCGGACCCTCGCCCTGGATCGCGAAAGCGATGCCGTCCGCCATGGTCGACAGGCCGGCTGCGTCGAGGCTGAACGAGAAGGTCGTCGCGAACGAGGTCGTGGTGGAAATGGCATCCGTGGCCCACGCCGCGCCGGAGCGATAGGTCCCGGGCGGAGTGAGCTGCAGGTCTCCGCCCGGCAGGATCGTCGCGGAACCGACGAGACTGACGTCGATACCCGAGAAGGTCGCCGCGTGGGCGCCGACACTCGTGAACGCTGCGGCCACGAAGCCCGCGCACATCAGTCCGGACAGGGCGCCGAGGTTGCCGTGATATGACCGTGTCTTCACCTTTCGTGATCTCCATTCTTGTTCGTGGTGGCGGAATCCGGTCGGGGGAAAGGCCCTGACTCGTCCGGGCGGAAACGGAAGCAAACGGAAGGCCCGGCCGTGCACTGCCGTGACCGGGCTGCGCGAACGCGCGTCTCGTCCTGAATCGTCACGAGATTTCCTTCGACGACGCGCGACCTTGCGGTCGTCGACAACCGGGCGTGTCAACGCCACCGACACCCGCGTGCGGCAACGGACACGCGAGTGCGTGCGCAACCGCAGTTCCCGCAGGGCCCCATCAGCCGGCCGAGCGCATCTCGTCGAACCCCGCCGCGGCTGCCTGGACGTCCTCCGGGAAGTCATCCATCTCCATCACCTGCCGCAGTTCGATCGTCTCGTTGTCCGAGGCGGGGCAGCGCTTCGCCCAGTCGATCGCTTCCTGCCTCGACGCCACCTCGATCATCCAGTAGCCGCCGATCACTTCCTTCGCCTCGATGAACGGGCCGTCGATCACGGTGGGTTTCCCGCCCGCGAAGGTGACCCGTGCCCCCATCGAGGGGGGATGAAGGCCGTCGAGCCCGCGCAGCACCCCTGCTGCCTGGAGCGCCTCGTTGTACTTCATCATCGCCGCGACGGCGTCGGCGGCCGGCATCGTGCCGGGCTCCGCGCTCTCGTAGCCTTTCGGGATCATCAGCATCATGAATCTCATCGTGTTCACTCCTGTCGTTTCGTTGACCGCAGCTCACCGGTCAGGCAAGCACGTTCACCATCCAGGTCACGCCGAAGCGGTCCGTGACCATGCCGAACTTCGGTGACCAGAACGTCCGGCCGAGCGGCATCTGCACCTCGCCACCCTGCGCGAGCGCCGCGAACGCGCGGTCGGCTTCGGCTTCGGTCGTGACGCCGAGCGACAGCGAGAACCCCTGGAATCGTGTCTCGCCCGAGCAGCGCCCGTCCGACGCCATCACGTTCGTGTCGCCGACACGAAAGCACGCGTGCATGATCCGGTCGTCGGAACCCGGGGGGATGCACCCCGGTGGCGGCGGCTCGGGACTCTCCCGGTACCGCATGCTCGTCACGACCTCGGCGCCGAGCGCCTGGCCATAGAATGCGAGCGCTTCCTCGCAGCGTCCTTCGAAGAACAGATACGCCTCGATCTTCATGACTTCTCCTCGTCCGGATGTCCCGGCACGTCGCCGGTACTCTCTGGTCGTTCGTGCCCCCCGCCGATCGACACGACGCACACGAAAATTTCCGTGCGGCGCCCTGCCCGACCGGCCCTGCGCGCCTCAGCCGGCATCGAGCGTGCGGACCGGCCGGATCTCCACGCTGCCCGCGCGCGCCGGCGGGATCCCGGACGCCACCCGGATCGCCTCGTTCAGGTCGACGGCATCGATGAGGTAGAAGCCCGCGAGCTGTTCGCGCGTCTCGGCGAACGGACCGTCCGTCACCGACAGCCGGCCGTCCCGCACGCGCAGCGTGGTGGCGGACCGGACGGGCTCGAGCGCCTCGGCCGCGAGGTAGCGCCCACTTTCACGCAATCCCTGACCGAACGCCATGCACTCGGCGTCGGGCACCGCGTGCAGATCCTTTTCCTCCATGTACACCAGGCAGAGATACTTCATGTGACCTCCTCGTGGATTCTCCCGGGACGGCCCCGGCGGCCCTTCCGGACGATGGTCGATCGGACACCCCGGATTTCGACACGTCCCGGTCAGCCGCCCATCTCCCGCAGGCGCCGTTCCAGAAAGCGCCGTTCGGCCCCCTGCCGCACGAGTTCGAGCGCGCGACGGTAGGCGGCCCGTGCGTCGTCGAGCCGTCCGAGGCGGCGACAGAAATCCGCCCGTGCGGCGTGGGCGAGGTGGTAGTCGACGAGGTGATTCTCTCGGAGCAGCGCATCGACGAGCGCGAGACCGGCCTCGGGCCCGTCGCGCATGGCGACCGCCACGGCCCGGTTCAGCGCAACCACAGGCGAAGGCGTCATGCGAAGGAGCACGTCGTAGAGCCCCACGATCTGGGGCCAGTCGGTCTCGCTCGCGGCCGCCGCCTCGGCGTGCACCGCGGAGATCGCGGCCTGGACCGCGTACGGCCCGAAACGCCGCGTCGAGAGTGCACGCTCCACGAGCGCGGTGCCCTCCGCGACGAGGTCGCGACGCCAGAGCCGCCGGTCCTGGTCCTCGAGCAGGATCAGGTCACCCTCCTGCGTGGTGCGCGCGGGTCGCCGGGACTCGTGCAGCAGCATGAGCGCGAGCAGTCCGAAGGCCTCCGGCTCCGGCAGCAGGTCCGCGAGCAGCCGTCCGAGACGGATCGCCTCGGCACACAGGTCGCTGCGCACGAGCGACTCGGCCGACGTGCTCGCGTAGCCTTCGTTGAACACGAGATAGATCACGTGCAGCACGCTGTCGAGCCTGTCCGGGAGCACCTCGCGATCGGGCACCTCGTACGGGATGCGCGCCTCCCGGATCTTCGCCTTCGCGCGCACGATGCGCTGGGCGAGCGCCGGCGTGGCGACCAGGAACGCGCGTGCGATCTCCTCGGTCGTGAGTCCGCAGACCTCGCGCAGCGTGAGCGCGATGCGGGCCTCCGGCGCGAGCGCGGGGTGGCAGCACGTGAAGACGAGGCGAAGCCGGTCGTCCTCCACGCACGCGTGGTCCTCGCCGGACCCTTCGTCCGGGATGGCCTCGACCTGTTCGCCGTGATCCTCCAGCGAGTGAAAGCGCGCGCGACGCCGCAGGCCGTCGATAGCCTTGAACCGGCCCGTCGACACGAGCCACGACGAGGGATTCGCGGGCAGACCGTCGCGGGGCCACTGCTCCAGCGCCGCGCGGAACGCGTCGTGGAGCGCTTCCTCCGCGAGATCGAAATCGCCGAGCAGCCGGATGAGCGTCGCGAGCACCCGGCGCGACTCCCGCCGGTACACGTCCTCGATGATCTCGCGCGTCGCCCCGGCCATTGCGTCGTCAGTCCGGCGTGTCCGGCCGGGAACGGGTCTCCCGGTGGAGCCGGCGCAGTTCCGTCCTGGCGCGTTCGAGCACGACACGCTGCCGCGCGGGCAGTTTCCTGCCGGCACGATTGACGTAGAACGTGAGCATCGACATCGCGGAACGAAACGGCGTGCCGCGCCGGCGCGTGCTGGCTTCGGTCGAGCGCAGCAGGGATTCCGCGATGCGCGCCGGGTCCTGCCAGGAGAACACGCCGGCCTCCAGGTCCAGCGCATGGCTGGACGCCGTCACCTCCTGCGACCAGCGATGCGCCCGTGATCTGTCCATCCCGTCTCCCGTGGCAGGCAGGTCATGACGAACGGGTCCCGGGCCGCTCGCCCGTGACGACCGCGCGAGACGGCGCGATCCGTTTCCCGGCACAATAAGGGCACCCGAGAGGTTCGGACAAGTCTCCTCAACCCATATCGCGTTTCATGCCCGACAGCAGACCTGCCACCCCCGACACGCCGGACGGCGACATCCCGCATCTCGATCTCGCGATCGGCATGCCGCTCAACCTGCACCTCACCTCCAGTCGAGAGGGTGCCCGCATCACCGCACGCGTGCTCGGCATGATGGAGGGCACGAGCGTGCTCGTGCACCTGCCTTCCTCGGGCCCGGCATCCGCGTACCTGAGCCTCGACGAGGAACTGACCGTCCGCTGCCTCGCCGGGCGCACCGCGATCGGCTTCGTCACGCGCGTGCTGCGCGTCTGCACGAGCCCGTTCGCCTACTACCACCTGGCCTATCCGCGGCAGGTGAAGGCCGTCCAGATCCGGCAGTCCGAACGTGTCGCGGTCTCCGGCGAGGCCACGATCACCACGTCCGACAACCGCACGATCCAGGTCGAGCTGCGGGATCTCAGCGCGTCCGGTGCGATGTTCCGGTCGCACGAACCCGTGGGTCCGGTCGGCACGACGTTTCGCATCGCGATGGATCTCGCGCTCGGCGACATGGCGAGGAGCCTCGCATTCGACTGCACCGTGCGCAGCGAGGACGACAAGCCCGAGAACTCGCACGACCACGGCCGGCATCGCTACGGCATCGAGTTCGCGGACGTGTCGGATGCCGACCGCCTCTTCCTGTTCGCGTTCGTGTACGAACGACTGCTCGCCGCCCGGAGCACCGGGGCGGGCGCCTAGCCCCGTCCAGCCACACGTCCGGCCGTTCCCCCGAAACTTCGGGGGGCACGCACCGATCCAACTTGCGGGGATTCACTTCGTCCCGCGACCGGTCACCACGAAGTTCGCGCGGCCGGCCGGCGACGACATGCCGGGAAGGAGGGGCAC
Source organism: Betaproteobacteria bacterium (assembly GCA_016125475.1). Taxonomy (GTDB): domain Bacteria; phylum Pseudomonadota; class Gammaproteobacteria; order Burkholderiales. Next base: position 19,478 of record WGLR01000022.1, on the reverse strand, counting down.
CGCGTGACCACTGCACACTCTCGCGCGCCGGACGCGCAGTCCGCACCCGGCGACACGCCACACATGGACGAGGCGCCCGGTGCGCCCGGCATCCCGCCGACGTGGTGCAGCAGCGCGAAGGAAACGGTGGGGTGCGGCCTGCAGACGGGACGGATCTGGTTCACGATCGGCGGCGGCATCGTGAACGAGGTGTACTACCCGCGTGCCGACCTCCCCCAGATCCGCGATCTCGGCTTCATCGTCGCGGACGACGCAGGTTTCTGGGTGGAAGTGAAACGCCTCGGCGAGCACGTGCTGCGCGCGCCGGCCCCCGGCATTCCCGCCGTCGAGATCGCGCACCGGCACCCCCGTTTCGTTCTCCACGTGCGCGTCACGCCCGACCCCCGTCGCGACGTGCTGCTCGTCGCGCTCCGCCTGGCCGGTGACGCCTCCCTGCGCGTCTACGCGCTGCTGGCCCCGCACCTGGGCGGCACCGGCCACGACAACTTCGCGGAGGCCGCGACGTACCGCGACCGACGCGTGCTCTGGGCCGAACAGGGACCGTTCGGCCTCGCGCTCGCCGCCGCCGACGCGGATCACCGCGACGCGTGGCGGCGCACGAGCGCGGGCTACGTGGGGCGCAGCGACGGCTGGCAGGACTTCCACGCGAACGGCGCCATGCGCTGGACATACCCCCTCGCCCGCCACGGCAACGTCGCCCTCATGGGGGAGCTGCCTCGGGAAAGCGTGCTCGCGCTCGCGTTCGGGACGAGCAAGGAAGCCGCGGCCACGCTCGCGATGTCTTCCCTGGCCGGCACGTTCGACGAAGCCTGGTCGGAACAGGTGGCAGCCTGGCACGCGTGGCAGGAAGACTGCGCGCGGGCCCTGGCGCTGCCGGACACCGTGCAGGCACGACTGCGCGACCAGGCACGCATCTCGGCGATGGTGCTGCGCACGCACCAGGACAAGACCTATCCGGGTGCCATGGTGGCGAGCCTGAGCGTGCCCTGGGGCAACACGCGCGACGAGCGTGGCGGCTACCACCTCGTCTGGCCCCGGGATCTCGTGGAGTGCGCGGGCGCGCTGCTGGAACTCGGCAGCCTGCCCGAGGCCCGCGACATCCTGCGTTACCTCGTCGCGACGCAGTACCCGGACGGCCACTGGTCGCAGAACCAGTGGCTCGGCGGCCGTCCCTACTGGGGCGGCGTGCAGCTCGACGAGGCCGCGTTTCCGGTACTGCTCGCGGCCCGGCTCGCCGACCGTGACGCGCTCGCCGGCATCGCGGTCGGGGACATGGTGCGCCGCGCCCTCGGCTTCATCGCGCGCACGGGACCGTCGAGCGACCAGGACCGCTGGGAAGAGGACGCCGGGATCAGCACCTTCACGGCGGCGGTGTGCATCGCCGCGCTGGTCTGCGGCGCGCGCTGGCTCGATCGTCATTCGCGCGCGGTGGCCCTGCGACTCGCGGACTACTGGAACGCACGCATCGAGGACTGGACCGTTGCGCGCGACACGGCGCTGGCCCGCGAGTGCGGGGTCTCGTCCTACTACGTGAGGATCGCTCCCGCGGACGCCCTGATCGACGACCGCGCGCTCTCCTCGGTGCTTCCGATCCGGAACCGCGCCACCGGTGCGGACGTACCCGCGAACGAGCAGGTGGGCACGGACTTCCTGCAGCTGGTGCGTTTCGGCCTGCGCCGCGCGGACGATCCCGTGGTGCGCGACACGCTGAAGGTCGTCGACCGGCTGCTGGCGACGCACACCCCGGCCGGCCCGGCGTGGCACCGCTACACGGGCGACGGCTACGGCGAGCACGACGACGGTGCCCCGTTCGACGGCGTCGGCTGCGGTCGCGCGTGGCCACTGCTCACGGGCGAACGCGGCCACTACGCGGTGGCCGCCGGGGAGGACCCGCTTCCCTGTCTCGACGCGATGGCGGCGATGTGCGGGGACGGGGGCATGATGCCCGAACAGGTCTGGGACGCCGCGCCCGTGCCCGCGCGCAACCTGTTCCCGGGTCGCCCCTCGGGGTCGAGCATGCCGCTCGCCTGGGCCCACGCCGAATTCCTGAAACTCCTCGTGTCTCGGCAGTCCGGACAGCCTTGCGACCGCCCCGAGGCCGTCTGGGCCCGATACCGCGGGAAACGCCCCGGGGTCGGTCACGTGTTCTGGCTGCCGCAGTCCATGGTGACCCGGATGCCCGAGGGTGCGGACCTCTGCGTGGGGCTTTCCGTGCCGGCGGTCCTCCACGTCGGTGTCGACGACTGGCGCGACGTCACGGACGTCGCGACACGTCCGACCACCCTCGGACTGCATTTCGCGAGACTGCGCGGAAATCGCTGGTCGGCCGGGCAGGTCGTCCGCTTCACCTACCACGACGGCAACGGTCACTGGGCGGGCCGGGACTTCGCGATCGAGGTTACGCCCGGCGCCCCCCCGGGACGGGGCTGAGCCCCGCCCCCTTCGCACGGGGATCAGGAACGGGAGGCCCCGTGCCCGAGCCCGATCGAATCGCCGAGTCGATCGAGGGCCGACGACATCGACTCCAGCCCGTCCGCGACCTCGCGCCGCGTCCATCTGCCGCCGTTCGCGAGCCTGTCACCAAGCGCCCGTGCGTCCGTCGCGGCGGCGGCTGCCGCGGACCTGACGGCGCCCTTCGTCCACGCCGCCGCGCCCTCGAGACTGTCCGCGGCAGCCTTCAGCTCGTAGCCCGCGGTGACCGAGGCGTCGTGTCCGATCGAGGCGGCGGCCCGCGCGCCGTGCGACTGCGCGAGCGCGCGGTTCGCCTGCAGGAACGCCTCGTCGAGTTCGGTCGCGGAATGGACGGCACCGGTCTCGAGTGCGTGGGCGGTCCTCTCCAGGGCCGCGTCCGCCGACACGAGTGCGGCACGCGTGTTGCCGGTCACCCGCGCGGACTCCAGGCGCAGGAAGGATTCCGCCTTGCGGACCTCGCGGGCCGCACCCGCGAAGTCCTTCCTGGCGTAGTCGGAAGCCGCCGCCTCGAAGTGCCGCTGAGGTTCGGGCGCGACCGCGTACCAGGTCGTCACGTCGGACACCACCCAGCGGCGGTCGAGATCCTTGTCGCCGATCCTGTCGAGCGCCGTGTCCAGTGCCGCGGTGTCCGCGATCTTCCCGGCGCGTATGCGGGCGGCCGCGACGTCCAGCCGGCGTGCCAGAACGTCCATCCGCGCCTTCGTGTCACGCGCCTCGCGGTCCTGCGTCGCCGCCTGGGCCCGGCTTTCCCGCAGGGCCTTCGTTCCCGCATCCCGGAGCTTCGCGGCCGCATCGCGCAGGCGCTGGGCGGAACGTGCGACGTCCTGGTGACCGAGCGCGGCGCGTGCGTCGGCCAGGTCCCGGCTGACGGGATCCACGACCGGCGTGAGCTGCAGCCGGTCCAGTTCGATCCACGAATCCCGGGGCCTGTCCTTGCCGGACGGGACGGCCCCGGGCGGACTGGCGTGTTCGGGTGCGGGTACAGCGAGTGCGAACGACGGCGCGGCCAGCAGCAGGGCTGCGACGGTCGGTGCGATGCGGGTCTTCATGACGGAATCCCCCTGACTTGAGTGGGTTGCGGACACTGGCCGGCGACTCACCGGAGCACGCCGGTCAATGAAGGGCAGCCCCCTCGAATCCGGGACCTCGCGGCGCGGCTGGCCTTCCACGCACACTCTAGGAGCCGCGTCGCGGCCGCGACAGTGCCGGCCGTCACGTCCGGAACGGAACGTCGGTCACGAGGTCGCGACGGCGCGGCGTGACGGCCGGCACTGTCGACCGCACGGGAGGCCGTTCCGCACGTCGTTCAGGGCGTCGCCGCCAGTCCGTAAACGGACCGTGCGTGCAGCCTGCGCGCGACCAGCGCCGCGATCACGCACGCGGGCAGCAGCGTCGTGAGCAACGCGTACTGCCGCGCCATCTCGAACACCATGAGCGCCGCCATCACGGGCGCATGCGTCGTGGCGGCGAGTACCGTCGCCATGCCGAACAGCACGTAGACCGGGGTGGACGCGACGGGCAGCCCGAGCGCGTTGAGTGCCGCGGCGGTGAGCAGGCCGAACGCGGCCCCGACGAACAGCGTCGGCGTGAAGACGCCGCCCGGCGCCCCGGAACCGGTCGTGGCGGCGATCGCGATCACCTTCAGCACGAGGATCGCGGCGACGACGTGCCAGACCGGAGGGTCCACGAGGAACCGGGCCGTCGTGCTGTACCCGTTTCCCCACACTTCGGGACGCCAGAGTGACAGCGTGCCCACGACGAGACCGCCGAGTGCGAACGCGAGCGGGAGCGGCAGCGCGATCCGCGCGTAGAGCTTCCGGACCCCGTCGAGCCAGTAGAGCACGGCGGCACCGACGATCGCGGCGACGAGTCCCATCGCGACGAGCGGCCCCGCCTGGGCAACGCCGGGCGCGGCGAGCGGGCCGATTTCGAAGAGGCTCGTCTGCCCCACGATCAGCGTCGTGATGCCGTGCGAGACGACGGCCGCGACGATCACGGGCCCGAGCTGCGCGAGCGCGAGCGAACCGAGCAGCAGTTCCGCGACGAACATCGCGCCCGCGAGCGGCGCGTGATACGCGGCGGCGAGACCGGCGGCCGCCCCGCAGCTCACGACCAGCCGCAGTTCGAACTGACGCCCCGCGATGCGCCCGAGGACGGAGGCGGCCATGGCCGCGAGCAGCACCATGGCCCCCTCGCGCCCGACCGCGCCGCCCGTGCTCACGACGAGCAGCGACGCGATGGCCTTCAGCATGCCGCCGGTGAGGTCGAGTCGCCCGTTGCCGATCGACACCGCCTCGATGTAGTCGCCGCTCCGGCGCCAGGGCGTCGGCGGCCGCCCCCGCTCCGCGAGCCAGAGCACGAGCCCCGCCACGAGCGCACCGAGGGCCGGCGCGAAGAACCGGGCCTCCGGCACGAGGTCCCTCGCGGCACTGACCAGGTGGCCCCCCGACGCCCCGACGAACAGCGCCTCGAGGCGGAAGAGCACGGCGCGGAAGCCTTCGACCACGAGCGCACCGACCGAGCCGACGGTAAGCGCCATCACGAGGTCGGCCCACGGCGCGCGCGGGATGCCCAGCACACGGCGCGCGAGGCGCAGCGGCCCCCGCCAGAAGAGGCTCATGCCGCTGCCCGGAGTGGCGGCACGACGGACGGGCGACGTGTCGGTGTGAGGAGGACCATGGAGCGGGTCATGTGCGCGGAGCGGAGCCGGACGGAGACTACAGCATCGACCCGGCCGGCGCCCGTGCCGTTCCACGCCACGCCACCCGCACGATCCGCCGTCCGGAGCGCGGGCGGTGCACCGGATGGCACGTCGTGACGTTAGTCACCCGTGCAACGTGACATTCGGCGGCTGACTCGCGCGCGCGCCCGCCCTACGATCGGGTCACGCTCGATGCGCCGCCCACGCGGAAAATACGAACTTTCCCGCCATTTCCCCGCCTGCGTCGCCCGCAGTGGAGCCACTGCGGCCCGGACAGGCGTGCCCTTGCGGAAGGCGGCCCGGCCCCGTGCCGGCACTTGAACAGGGACCAGGACTCTTGAAGAACACGAAACCGGAACATCTCGCCCCGTCGCCTCGCGCGCCCGGCGCACACGCGCTCGCATCCGGTCCGACCGGATACGGACGATCATGAGCGAGGCGGAACAGCAGCCATCCCCCCCTCCCGTCAGGCAGCGAAAGCGCAGGCGTGCCCTGACCGGCATCGCGATCGTCGTCCTGATCGCGGGCATGGCTGGCGGCGCCTGGTGGTGGTGGGTGGCGCGCTGGGAAGCAACGACGAACGACGCCTACGTTTCCACGGACATCTCGGAAATCACGGCGCTGACGCCCGGCACGGTCAAGGCCGTCCACGTGCACGCGGGCCAGCAGGTGCACGCGGGTGACCTGCTCGTCGAGCTGGACGACACGGACGCGCGCCTCGCACTCGCGCAGGCCACGGCCGAACTCGGCAAGGCCGTGCGTGGTGCGCGCGGCCTGGGCAGCAACGTGCTCGCGTCGGAGGCCGTGGTGGCCCAGCGGGTGTCCGACTTGGCGGCCGCGCGGTCGCAGCTCGAGTCGGCGGAGGTCACACTCTCCCGCGCACGCTCCGAACTCGCGCGGCAGACCAACCTGGCCGCGCAGGGGTTCATCTCGCAGGATGCACTCGAGGCACAGAAGACGGCGGTGGCCACCGCCGAAGCCGCGAAGGCGACCGCGAAGGGTGTCGTGGCCGCCGCCGAAGCCGCGGGCTCCCGGGCCCGCGCGGAACTCGAGGGCTCGCTCGCCCAGGTGGCCGGGTCCGCCCTCGAGGGACTGCCCGACGTGGCGTCCGCGATCGCGCACGTACGCGCGGCGAGCCTCGCACTCGCGCGCACCCGGATCCTCGCACCCGTGGACGGGATCGCGACCACGCGATCGGCCCACCTCGGGGATCACGTCGAACCGGGCAGCCCGGTCGTGAGCGTGGTCCCTCTCGACGGCGTGTGGGTCGACGCGAACTTCAAGGAAACCTCGCTCACGGACCTCCGGGTCGGGCAGCCCGTCGAGCTCACGTCGGACGTGTACGGATCGTCGGTCGTGTACCACGGGCGCGTGGCGGGCATCGGCCCTGCCACGGGCTCCGCGCTCTCGCTGCTTCCCGCGCAGAACGCCACCGGCAACTGGATCAAGGTCGTGCAGCGGGTGCCGGTGCGCATCTGGCTCGATCCCGAGGCCCTGCACGACCATCCGCTCCAGGTCGGGCTGTCGATGGACGTGACGGTGGACGTGCACGACCGGAGCGGACCGAGGCTGGGGCTGCTCACGGACGCGGCCGGCGTGCAGCGATCCGACGTCTACGACCGGATCACGAGCGAGGCGGAGGCCCAGGCGGCGAAGATCATCACGAGCGCCCTCCGCGCGCGCACGGAATGAGCGCGGCGGCGAACGGCGTCGACGTCCCGTACCCGGAAGGGCTGCGGCCGTTCGAGCCGCTCTACGGCGGCCAGCGTCTCGCCGCGTCGCTCGCGCTCGCGCTCGCGGCGTTCATGAACATCCTGGACCTCACGATCGCGAACGTGTCGGTGCCGACCATCGCGGGCGCCATGGGCGTGAGCCCGACGGAAGGCACGTGGATCATCACGAGCTACGCGGTGTCGGAGGCGATCATGCTGCCGATGACCGGCTGGTTCGCGGCACGCTTCGGGCAGCGCCGCCTGTTCCTGAGCGCCACGTTCGCGTTCACGGCCGCGTCGTTCGCGTGCGCGATGGCGATCAACTTCCCGATGCTCCTCGCCGCACGCGTCGCACAGGGCGCCGTGGGGGCGGCGATGATCCCGCTCGCCCAGGCCATGCTGCTGTCGATCTATCCGCCGCAGATGCGCGGACTCGCGATGGGCATCTTCGTGATGACGACCGTCGCCGCGCCGATCATCGGCCCGCTCGCGGGTGGCTGGATCACGGACCACATGTCGTGGCACTGGATCTTCCTCGTGAACCTGCCCGTCGGCACCGCGTGCATCCTCTTCGTGTCGGCGCTGCTCGGAGGCTACGAGAGCCCGCGCCAGAAGCGGCCGGTGGACCTGACCGGCATGGTGCTGCTCGCGGTCGGCGTGGGCAGCCTCCAGATCCTGCTCGACAAGGGCAACGAACTCGACTGGTTCGGCTCGCCGGTGATCATCACGCTCGCCGTGGTCGCGACGATCGCGCTCGCGGTGTTCGCGGCCTGGACGCTCACGTCGGAGCACCCGGTCGTGGAACTGCGCCTGTTCGCGCGCCGGAACTATGCCGCGGGCGTGATCTGCCTGCTGCTGTCCGTCACGGCCTTCTTCGGCGCGAACGTGGTGGTGCCGCTCTGGCTGCAGACGCACCTCGGCTACACGTCGGACTGGGCCGGCCGCACGATGGCCTTCGGCGGCATGCTAGCGGTCGTGCTGGGCCCCATCATCGGCGCGAACATCCACCGCGTCGATCCGCGCTGGGTGGCGACGTTCGGCCTCGCGACGTTCTCGGTGTTCGCGTACCTCTCGTCGCGCTTCACGCCCGACGTCGACTTCTGGACGCTCGCGCTCACGCGCCTGATCATGGGCGTCGGGCTGTCCTGCCTGTTCCTGCCGCTCACGACGATCTACCTGTCCGGGCTCGAGGGCAACCAGACGGCCAGCGCCGCCGGTCTCGCGAACTTCATGCGCAACATCGGCTCGAGCTTCGGTGCGTCGATCATGGTGTCCCTCTGGGATCACCGCACGCACCAGTACACGACCGAACTCGCGGCACACGTGACGCACAGCAACCCCGCCGCGATGGCCTGGCTCGCCCGACTGAAGGAACTCGGCATGCCCGCCCGGCAAGCGCTCGGCTACACGGAGCACGTCGTGATCTCGGGCCAGGCGGCGCTGCTCGCGACCAACACCGTCATGCTCACGAGCGGCATGATGATGATCGCGCTGATCGTTCTGGTGTGGCAGGCACGACCGCCGTTCGGTGCGCCGGTGCCGACGAACCGCTGAGCCCCCCGCGAGGCGCGATCCCTTCCGGCGTCGCGGGCCGGAACTCGTGACGAACGTCACACCCGGATCGTGACCGCCGGGCCTGTCGGCGAAAGGGCCGCAGGCCGACACTGCCGGCATGGAGAGCCGAATGTCGAGAGCCGCTCTCCGCGTTTCCGGAGAGACCGGCATGTCCGTCACCCTGCAGCCACCAGCAGTCATCGGTCCGTCCCGAGCACGCGATTTCACGCCCGCGCTCACGGTTGCGCGCGGAGGGTTCACATCGTGAATTCCGTGACCGGCACGCTCATCGCGGTGAACGTGATCGTCTACGTGCTGGACACGATGACGGGTCACGCCCTGACCGCGCACTACGCGCTCTGGCCGCTCGGATCCGGCCTGTTCATGCCCTGGCAGGTGATCACGTACGCGTTCCTGCACGGCAGCCTCGCGCACATCGGCTTCAACATGTACGGGCTCTGGCTGTTCGGACGCGAACTCGAGGACGTCTGGGGGCCGCGCCGCTTTCTCACGTTCTACACGGTGAGCGTGCTGTTCGCGGCGTTCTCGCAGCTCGCGGTGACATCCCTCATGGGAAGCATCACCCCCACGATCGGCGCATCGGGAGGCGTGTTCGGCCTGCTGCTCGGATTCGCGATGGTGTTCCCGCGCCGGACGATCCTGCCCCTGATTCCGCCGATCCCGATGCCGGCGTGGATGTTCGTGACGCTCTACGGCCTGGTCGAACTCACGCTCGGCGTCTTCGGCACCGCGAACGGCATCGCGCACTTCGCACACCTGGGCGGGCTGCTCGGCGGCTGGCTCGTGATGCGCTACTGGCGCGCCCAGCCCCCCTTCGGACGGAGATCCCGATGAACACGACGACGACCGCACCGGAACGACCGCGCGCCGGACGGCGCGCCAGGCGCACCCACGAGACCATCCTCGTCCTGCAGGGTGGCGGCGCGCTCGGCGCCTACCAGGCCGGCGCGTTCGAAGCGATGGCCGAACACGACCGCGTCCCGGACTGGGTCGCCGGCATATCCATCGGCGCGATCAACTCCGCGCTGATCGCGGGCAATCCGCCGGAGCGCCGCGTCGAGCGCCTGCGCGCGTTCTGGACGCTGGTGTCCGCGGGCGTGCCCTGGACGCCGCCGACCCCGTCCGTCGCGCTCGCGCGGGCCTGGGTGAACGACTGGAGCGCGGCATGGGGCGCGACGTTCGGGCTGCCGGGGTTCTTCACGCCGCGGCTCGGCGCGGCGCTCTGGCCCGGTGAACTGCCGAGCCCGAGCTTCTACGACACGCAGCCGCTGCGCGACACGCTGCTCGAGCTCGTCGACTTCGACTACCTCAACGACGGGCCCGTGCGCGTGAGCGTGGGCGCGGTGAACGTGCAGACCGGCAACTTCGTCTATTTCGACAACCGGCGGACGCGTCTCGGGCCGGAACACGTCATGGCGAGCGGTGCACTCCCGCCCGGGTTTCCGGCGGTGCGGGTGGACGATGCCGACTACTGGGACGGCGGCCTCGTCTCGAACACGCCGCTGCGCCACGTGATCGACACGATCGACGCGGACGCGGCGACGATCCTGCAGGTGGACCTCTTCAGCGCCCGCGGCACGGTGCCCGGCACGCTGGACCAGGTGCAGGGCCGCGACAAGGACATCCGCTACTCGAGCCGCACGCGCGCCGTCACCGACATGCTGCGGGAGCGACACGAGATGCACCGGCGCATCCGGCAGCTCGCCGGGATGCTCCCCGACGACAGGCGCGACGACCCGCTGGTGCGCAAGGCGCTCGCGGAGACCCGCGACACGGCGATCACGCTCGTGCACCTGATCCGCAGTCACGAGAACGGGGAGACGCAGGCCAAAGACTACGAATTCTCGCGCGCGTCGACGGACGGGCGCTGGCAATCCGGACACGACGCGATGCTGCACTCGCTGCACCGGCTCGATGCCGAGCCCGACGAGCGCACGCCGGGTGCGTTCCGCGTGTTCGATTTCGGTCGCCCCGAAGGCGACACCACCCAAGGAGTCCATCATGACAGCCGATGAAGTCCGCCGCGGCGCGTGGGCCATGCCGATGGCGAGCCCCTCGTACCCGCGAGGACCCTACCGTTTCATCGATCGCGAGTTCCTCGTGATCACCTACCGCACCGACCCCGACGCGCTGGCCGCGCTCGTGCCCGAACCGCTGCGTCCTGCCGGCGACGAAGTCCGGTTCGAGTTCATCCGGATGCCGGACTCGACCGGGTTCGGCGACTACACGGAAGCCGGGCAGGTGATACCGGTCACGCACGAAGGCACGAAAGGGGTCTACGTGCACAGCATGTTCCTCGACGACGACGCCCCCATCGCAGGCGGGCGCGAGATCTGGGGCTTCCCGAAGAAGCTCGGCAGCCCCCGCCTGCGCGTGGACAAGGACACGCTCGTGGGCACGCTCGAGTACGGCCGTGTCCGCGTCGCGACCGGGACCATGGGCTACAAGCACGGCGACGCCGATCGCGACGCCGTGCTGCGGTCACTCGCCGAGCCCAATTTCCTGCTCAAGATCATGCCGCACGTCGACTGCAGCCCACGCGTCTGCGAACTCGTCGAGTACCGGCTCGAGGATCTGAAGCTCAAGGGCGCCTGGACGGGTCCGGCGGCACTCGAGCTGAGACCCCACGCGCTCGCGCCCGTCACGCAGCTGCCCGTGCGCGAGGTCGTCGGGGCGCTGCACCTGAACACGGACCTCACGCTCGGTCTCGGCCGTGTCGTGCGGGACTACCTCATACGCTAGGAGGACACCATGGATGCCATGAACCTGAAGGGAAAGGTTGCCTTCGTCACGGGGGCCGCGAGCGGGATCGGCAAGCGGATCGCCGAGGTATACGCTGACGCGGGTGCTGCAGTGGCCATCGCCGATCTCGACCCCGAGGCCACGGAACGGGCCGTGGCCGAACTCAGGCAGCGCGGCCACCGCGCGCTTGGCGTGCCGCTCGACGTGACGGTCGAGAGCCAGGTCGACGCAGGAGTCCGGCGCACCGTCTCCGAGTTCGGCAGTCTCGACGTGCTCGTGAGCAACGCGGGCATCCAGATCGTCGCGCCGCTCACGGAGTTCTCCTTCGCGGACTGGAAGAAGCTGCTCGCCGTGCACCTCGACGGCGCGTTCCTGACCTCCCGCGCCGCCATGCGCGAGATGGTCTCGCGCGGCCGGGGAGGATCCATCATCTTCATGGGTTCCGTGCACTCCAAGGAGGCTTCCGTGCTGAAGTCCGCCTACGTCACGGCCAAGCACGGACTCGAGGGCCTCACGCGCGTGATCGCGAAGGAGGGTGCGAAACACGGTGTGCGCGCGAACATCATCTGCTCGGGCTTCGTGCGCACGCCACTGGTCGACAGGCAGATCCCGGAGCAGGCGCGCAATCTCGGCATCACCGAGGAGGACGTGGTCCGCAACGTGATGCTCAAGGAAACCGTCGACGGCGAGTTCACGACCGTGGACGACGTCGCCCGCATCGCGCTGATGTTCGCGTCTTTCCCGACCAACGCCCTGACGGGCCAGTCGCTCGTGGCGAGCCACGGCTGGTACATGCAGTGACGCCGGCAGGCCGGATGGAACGGGACGGCCATCCGTGATCCGGCATCGACCGCGCGCGTGGTGGTTCGCGGTCGATGCCGGGAACGGTGGACGCGGGTCAGCCGGCCAGCCACTTCTCGGCGTCGAAGTACTCCGCGTTCGAGTACACGCGCACGTGCCCCGGGATCACGACGGCGAAGAGCCGCATCGCGTGGCGCACCCAGTCGACATCGGTCACCACCGCCACGCGATCCCAGCCGGACAGATGCTTCAGGCCGAGTTTCGCGTCGTCCCAGACGGCTCCGGCCTCGAAGCCCGCGAATTCCGGGCCGAGGTGATAGAGGAAACGCACCGACTTCTCGCGCGCGAAGAGCGCCTCGACGGCGGGCATGATCACCGACTCGTAATCGGCGGCCGTCACCGTCCCCGTGGCACGGAAACCGACCACGTTCCCGGGCAATCCTGGAATCTGTTCGATCATCTCGGGACTCCTTCGAAGGTCAGGAAGTCACGACGCGCGGGCGGATGCCTCGCGTCGTCGTCTGCCCGTGCGACCGCGGACCGTGCACGAAATTCCATCGTCGTGCCCGCGGCGATCACTTCTTCTTGCCGAGCTCCGCGAGCGCCTCGAGCTGGATCTCCTGGATCTGGACGAGTCGCTCCCACTGGTGCGACAGCAGGTGGTCGATCTTCTCGTGCAGGTGGCGGATCTCCAGTTCGGCCTTGAGATTGACCTGGTAGTCGTGCTGCGAGCGCAGCCGGTCCTTCGCCTCCTGCCGGTTCTGACTCATCATGATGACGGGTGCCTGGATGGCCGCGAGGCACGAGAGCACGAGGTTCAGCAGGATGTACGGGTACGGATCGACCGGGCGCCAGTAGAGTACCAGCGAGTTCAGCACGATCCAGCTCGCGAGGAACCCGCCGAACAGGAGCAGGAAGGTCCAGCTGCCGCCGAACGTCGCGATGCGGTCCGCCAGCCGTTCGCCGGGCGTCCAGTTCTGCTCGAACTCGTCCTCGACGTGGCGCGAAATGATGTCGTGCTCGCGCAGGCTCGTGACGACCTCCTGCTCGAGCGACGTGAGCTCGCCCTTCTCGTCCTCCAGCACGCCGCGCACGTAGTCCGCGCGTGCGTTCGTGAGGCACGACCGGCAGATGTAGTCCGACACGGACCACGCCGGGTTCCTCTTCTGGGCCGCGGCGACGATCTCGCTCCGCACGAGTTCGCCGCGCACGAGCGACTTCAGGGGAAATTCCCGTCCGCACACGCCACAGACGTGCTTCGGCAGATCCTTCTTCTCCATCGATGGTCCTCCCGGGTGCCCTCGCTGGCAGGGGCGCGCCGGCGCGGAGCAGCCCGGACGTGTGCAGCCGTCCCGGCACCCTCGATTCGGCCTGTGCACGCCGGCAGTTTCGCGCGTCACCCTGTCGGGCGGACATTGTGCACGGATTGCCGCGCGACGACGGTAGCGCCGTGATGGTCCGTTCGGGCGGATGCAGTGAGGGCGACGGAACTGCGTCGGATCGTCGAGGGCCTTCAGGCACCCCGGGAGCCCGTCCGCGACGATGGAAGCACCCGTCGACGCTGCGCGATACCGGCCGCGATCGCCGCAGCCGCCATCACTAGCGTCGCGCCGGCCGGCTCGTCGACGACACCTGGCGGGTCGCGACCGATCTGGCCGATCTCGAAATCCGTCGCGGTCACCGTGAAGGGATCGGAGACGGCCTCGATGCGCAGGAGGTTCTCGAGCAGCAGGTCGGATTCGTCGACCGTGACCGTCCAGGTCGCAGGCTGGGTCGGCGACGCGTTCGTGTCGGGCGGCAGAGTCCCGATCAGGTGGTCGTTGAGGTAGACGCTCGTCGCTTGTGCAAGACCGAGATAGTCGAGGGTGAGCGTAGCCTGGTTGCCGGGATCGAACCAGGCCGCCGCATAGGTTTCCGGGTCGATCGAAATGGGGAGCAATGCACCTGCGCCGCCCGGATCCACCTGTTTCGGCTGATCGTCCCTCACGTACCAGGAGCCGTGGTCCGTCACGTAGAGGAAGAACTGGTCCTCGGGGCCGATCATCGCGGGCAGTTCCTGTTCGAGATATTTCTGCAGCAGACTGCGCTTCGCGGGCACCGCGCCCCACTCCGCGGGCAAACGATTCTCCGCGTTCGGCGGAGCCAGTTTGCCGGTCACCTTCTGCACACCATCGCCGTAGAAGATCTTGAACACGACGTTCGCGGGATCGCCGGGCCAGTTCGTGCGCAGCACGTCGAGCATGCCCGCGACGTCGTCGTAGGCGCGCAGTCGGTCCGTGTTGCCGGCCCAGATCACGACGTAGCGCTTGCCGCAGTCCTTGCAGTCCATCTTCATCGCGTCGCCGCCGTTCTTCGCGACGAACTGCACGTCCTCGGGGAGCACCTGTGCGGGACCGAACGGGACGTCGACCTTCGCCGCGGCCAATGCCTTGTCGATGTCCGCCTCGCGCTTTGCGCCACTCGCCACGCGGTCCGCCGTGGCCGCTCCGGAAACCGCACCGAACACGGTCGCGTCACGCTCCTCCATGAGCGGCACGAGCGCACGCGTCCAGAATCCCATCGGCTGCGCATCCACGAAGACTTCGGGTCTCTTGAGCACCACGTTCTCGGCGGGCGAATTCTGTCCGATCGCATACTGGTTATGGCGCGAAGCGGCGCCGCCGACCCACGGCACCTGCCCGCCGAGTGCGGCATCGATGTCGTCGAGCATGCCGCCGCCGAAACACGAATTGAACAGGAACGCTGCCTCCCGGACGTTCTTCTGCCCGTTCTCGAGCAGGGCCGTCCTGAGCCAGGAGGCGAGCGTCTTGTCCCGCATGCCCGAATCGAAACCGGAGATGCTCGACCCCTTGCCCTCCGGCTGTGCGTCCAGTCCCGCGAATGCGGGCATCTGAATGATCACTGTGGTGACGACCGCGGCGAGTGCCTGCCGCGCATCGATCCGTATCGGTCGCATCGGCCTTCCCGTCGGATGCATCGGGCACCCGCTCACGAGTCCGAGTGAACACGCCAGCCGCCACCCCCGCCTTGACGATTATCAAGGTCGGCGGCGCGTTGCCGGCGTTGTGGCGGACGCGGCAGACGAGACTGCACCGGCTCGACTGGTCACTCGTGTCAGACCATCAGGTCCGCGAGCGACTTCATGTCGGGCACGACGATGTCGGGCTGGTACGGCGTGATGCCGAACGGTACCTTGCGCCGGTCCACGAACGCCGTGTGCATGCCGGCGGCCTTCGCCCCGATGCAGTCGAACGCGTGATTCGCGACGAACAGCACGTCCTCCATCGCCACGCCGAGGATCTCGGCGGCCCGCGTGTAGGTCGCGACGTGGGGCTTGAACGCGTTGGCGACCGCGACCGAGATGACCTCGTCGAACGGGATGCCGTGGTGAGCCCTGGCCGCCTCGAGCATGTCGGGATCGCCGTTGGAGAGCACGACGATCCGGTAGCGCGTCTTCAGACGCGCGAGGGCTTCGGGAACGTCCGGAAACGGCCGGAGCCTCTCGATCTCCGACACAAGGGCTCGCACCTCGTCCATCGTGAAGGGGATGCCCGCACGCTCGAGCGTGTACGCGACGGCACGCTCGCCGATCTCGCGATAGGGCGTGTGGGCACGGTGCAGCAGCGCATCGATCATCGAGTTCTCGAAGTGCGTGCGGCGCCACCACGTCACGAACCGGTCCGGCCGGCCGGTCCAGCCCTTCGCCTTCAGGTAGGGCGTCACCGCCTCGGTGAGCCCCGTCTGCATGTCGACGACCGTTCCGTACTGGTCGAACATGCAGACCCTTATCCTCGACCCCAGCGATTCGCCGGGCACTTCAGCCATGATCGTCCCTCCGTTGCCGGCACCGCGCCGCGAACTGCGGCGCGCGTGCGGTCCGCCGAACAAGTATGCTCCCGGACACGACCGCGCCCGGACCGAACGCGTCCGGCGCGAGACGGTCATTCCGGATGTGTCCCGCGTGTCCGCATGCCGGCGACACGCCCGGGATACAGGACACCACGAGGAGGAACGATGCTCAGGAAACTCCACCACAACGCCTACCGGTGCCGCGATGCGGAAGAGACCCGCAGGTTCTACGAGGACTTCCTCGGCCTGCCGCTCTCGAAGGCCTTCGAGATCCGCGAGACCAAGTCCGGACGCACGACCCGCGTGCTGCACTCGTTCTACCGCCTCGGGGACGGGTCCTTTCTCGCGTTCTTCGAGGCACCCGACATGCCCTTCGACTTCAAGGACCAGCACGACTTCGATCTCCACATCGCACTCGAGGTCGACTACCCGGTCCTGGAATCCATGCGCCGGGAGGGTCTCGCGCGCGGCATGGAGGTGCGCGGCCCGTCCGATCACGGCTTCATCCACTCCATCTATTTCCGTGACCCGAACGGCTACGTGATCGAACTGACGGCACCGGTCCCCGGCCACGAGGCCGAGGCCGAACCGCCCGGCGCCGCGCGACGGATCCTCGACGACTGGCAGGCCACGAAGCCGGAAGCCCGACACTGAACGAACCGGCGCCGGGTCGTGACGACCTCGCGCCGCGCCCGCCACGGCGCCCCGGGGCCTGCGCTACAGCGCAGCCTCGACCGCCTCGCAGATGCGCTCGATCACGGCGACGCGACCCGCGAGCTTGTTCTCGGTGGAAACGAGATGCCAGCGCGCGATGTCCGTGGACGTGCGCTCCACCATGTCGGCCACGGCACGCTCGTACCGGGGCCACTTCTCCCGGTTGCGCCAGTCCTCCGAGGTGATCTTGAACTGCTTGTGCGGAACGGACTCGCGCTCGTGGAAGCGCCGGAGCTGTTCCTCCGGGGTGATCGCCAGCCAGAACTTGACGAGGATCGCTCCGCTCTCCGCCAGCTGTTCCTCGAATTCGTTGATCTCGTGATAGGCCCGGATCCAGTCGGCCTCGCCGCACAGGCCCTCGACCCGTTCGACCAGGACACGGCCGTACCACGACCGGTCGAAGATGACCGAATGGCCACGTCGCGGCAGGTGCCGCCAGAACCGCCACAGGTAGGGCTGCGCGCGTTCCTCGTCGGTCGGGGCCGCGATCGGCACGACGCGATAGAACCGGGCGTCCATCGCCTGCGTGACGCGGCGGATCGTGCTGCCCTTGCCCGCGGCGTCCATGCCCTCGAACACCACGATCATCGATCGTTCGTGAAACCGGCGGTCGCGCGTCAGCCGGTTGAGGTGAGCCTGGCCGTGCTCGAGCCTCGCGGCGTAGCGGTCGCGACGCAGCGTGTGCGAGTGGTCCAGGGTGCCGAGCAGGTCGCGACCGTCCAGTGCGGGCGCAGGCGGCGGTGCGGACGGCGCGATCGACGGGGCCGGGCCGTCCAGACGCGCGAGCATCGCGTCGAGGAGGACCTGTCCCACCGTCAGGGCGCGATAGGCCGGGTCGCTGCCATCGACGATGTGCCAGGGCGCCTCGCCCGTGCTCGTCTCGCGCAGGGCGGCCTCGCAGACCTTGACGAACTCGTCGTAGTGCTCGTGGTGACGCCAGTCGTCGTCGCCCACGCGCCACCGCGTGTCGGGGTCCGCGCTGAGCTTGCGGAGCCGGTCCCTCTGGGCACGCCGGGACAGATGGAACCAGAACTTCAGGATGAGGGCGCCCTCGGCCACGAGCATGCGCTCGAAGTGCCTGATCCGCTCGAGCCGCCGCAGGAAGCGCGACCGCTTCTCGTGGCGCATCACGCGCTTCAGGATGGGGTCCGTGTACCACGACCCGAACAGGATGCCGACGTGTCCCTTCGGCGGCAGCACCTGCCAGAAGCGCCACATCTCCGGCCGGTCCCCGTCCTCTTCCGCCGCCTCGCCGAACGCTTCGGTGCGGACGTGCCTCGGGTCCATCCACTCATTGAGCAGGTTGACGGTCTCGCCCTTGCCGGCGCCGTCCACGCCGTTCACGAGCACGACGACCGGGAATCTTCCCTCTTCCAGCACCCGGTACTGGGCGTCGAGCAGCGCACGCCGCAGTTCCGGTTCCCGCGCCCGGTACGCCTTCCTGCCTATACGGTGGCCGATCTCCGCGGCATCGAACATGACGGCCTGTCTCCCCGGTGCATCCCATTCGTGGCGAGCGCGTTCCCGGTCAGCAGGCACCGTCTTCGGAACGCTCATCCGGCACCATATTGCCGGACGGTGCCCGGCGCTCCTTGACGGAAGTCAGCCGGGGGCACCGGACGGGACGGCCCGGACTGACGGGGTCAGGCGTAACTCGCGCGGTACGTGAGCCGTCCGGCGGTCCACACGGCGGTCACCTGCGGATAGCCGTCGACCTCGCGCACGGCGACGAGGTCCGCCCGCGCCCCGACATCGATGCGGCCGCGGTCCGTGAGACCCACGGCGGCGGCCGGGTTCGTCGACACGAGCGCGATCGCCTGCGGCAGGCCGATGGACGAGATGGATGGCAGCCTGAAGGCGGCCGCGAGCAGTGCCGCGGGCGCGTAGTCCGAGCACAGGCCGTCGGCGACGTCCTTCTCCACGGCCTCGAGGGCCTTCATCGACCCGGAGTGGCTCCCGCCGCGCAGGATGTTCGGCGCGCCGAACAGCGTGGCCATGCCGTGCCGGCGTGCGGCGACCGCGGCCTCGAGATTGATCGGAAACTCGGAGATGCGCGCGCCGAGCCGGGCGACTTCCTCCACCCGGTCCTCGCTGTCGTCGTCGTGGCTCGCGAGACGCACGCCCCGCTCGAGCGCGAGGCGCGCGAGATGCCTGACCCTGTCCACGGCTTCGTCGCGTGTCGCGATCTTCTCCTGCGCCATGCGCTCCGCTTCCTCGGGCGTGCGGTGGTAGGTGCGCACGACGTAGTCCCGATACGCGTCGAGCGTCTTGAACTGTCCCTGACCCGGGGAGTGGTCCATGAACGAGAGCAGTTCCAGATCGGCTTCGTCCATGAGGCCCGCGAGCACCGGATAGCCCACGGCGTCCGTGATCTCGTACCGCGCGTGGACGCGGTTGTCGACGAGACCGTGCGGCCGGTAGGTGTGGATCGCGTGCGCGATATCAGCTGCCATCTGCACGTTGCGCACGCCGAGTTCGTCGTGCGCGAAGGACAGCGCGTGGTAGACGGTCGTGATGCCGGCGGACGCGTTGCGCTTGTCGGCGTTCGCGATCGCGAAGGGCAGCGGGAAGGTCACCCCCGGGCGCGGCTCGATTTCCTTCTCGATGGCGTCGCAGTGCAGGTCGACCATGCCCGGCATGAGCCAGTCGCCGTGCAGGTCGATCGCGGATGCCCGCGCCGCGGACTCGGGACATGCGGCGACGATGCTCTCGTCCTCGACGAGCAGCGAGGCATCGTCCACGACGGTGTCGGACAGGATCAGGCGTGCGTTCGTGAGCAGGGTACGCAAGGTTGACGAAGGTTCGAGGGTTCGCGGATTGTCCTCATAACGGCCACCGCGACCGAACCCTTTGGGCGAATGTGACCCGATTATGACGCATCGGTAACCATGAGGGGTTCGGGGTTCGGGGTT
>WGLR01000024.1 GCA_016125475.1 Betaproteobacteria bacterium | reverse complement strand
GGCAGAGGAAGAGGAAGCACGTCGGCAGGCCGAGGAGGAAGCGGCGCGGCGCGAAGCCGAGGAAGCGGAGGCACGTCGCAAGGCAGAGGAAGAGGAAGCGCGTCGGCTGGCCGAGGAGGAAGCGGCACGTCGCGAAGCAGAGGAGGCCGAAGCGCGCCGGAACGAGGATCACGAAGCGCCGCCGGTTGCCGGCAATGAGGCGTCCGAATCCGACGCACCCGACGACGACGCGGCGCGGGCCGACGACCTCGACGAATCAGGAGACGATCAGCAGCAGCGGGAGGTGCTGACCAGCCTCGTGCTCGCGGAACTCGACGACCGACGCAGCCCGGATTCTTCCGAACACGGAACGGCGGCCGACGTCGAGGACGTCGAACTGACGGATCTGCCGGATTACGACGGGGCGAATGGTCACGATGACGATGCAGCGTATTCCGACACGTTGCATGCGGAACTGGACTCGGCGCGCGACGCGCTCGATCTGCACGAAGACGATCTTCGCCGCGACATCGAGGCGATGGAACGGCAGCAGATGCTCGAGGAAGAAGCCCGCAAGGCCGTGGAGCGAGCCGAACGCGAGGCGAGGGAAAGCGCCGAGCATGAAGCCAGGGCGATCGCGGAATCGACGCGCAGAGCCCAGGAAGAGCGCGCCCGTAGAGAACTCGAGGAGGCCGCGCGTCGCACGCGCCTGGAGGCGGAGCGGAAGGCTCGCGAGAAGGAAGAACGAAAGCATCGCGAGGAGGAAGCGCGCCGGCGCGCCGAGAACGCACGGCTGGAGTCCGAGCGGCAGGCTCGTGAGGCGGCATTCGCCAAGCAGCGGGCGGAACAGGAACAGCGCGACCGGCAGAAGGCGGCGCGCAAGGCGCTTCTGGATGCCAGGCGGCGCACGGCGTGGGGACGCCTCCAGCCCTACGTGATCGGTCTGGGCGTGGTCCTGGCACTTCTGCTCGGCGGGTTGCATCTGGTACCCATGTCCTTCTACGTCCCGTCCGTCGAGCACGCCGTTGCGCGGCGGCTCGGAGAACCCGTGGCCATCGGAGAGCTTCACGTCGCGCTGTTCCCGCTGCCGAAGATCACCCTCGACGACGTCAAGATCGGACGCCAGCTCGATGTCCGGATCAGGACGGTCGAGGTCCAACCGGACTTCGACTCGCTTTTCCGGGACACGGTGCACGTCAAGAAGGTCGAACTCCTCGAAGCCAGCGCCGGGGCGGATGCATTGCCACGGATCATGAAGTGGTTCGAGCGCCCCGAGGGGCAGGGCAATCTCGAGTTTCGCCGGATCGTGCTCAAGCGGACGCATCTCTCGGTTCCGGACGTGGACGTTCCCGCATTCGACGCGGACGTGCTGCTCGGGGTCGACGGTTCCTTCAAGGGTGGCGATCTCGAACTTTCGGACCGGTCGCTGAAGGCCACGCTGCTTCCCGGGGAAGGGCCACTCGAGATCTCCCTGGAGGGCCGCGGCTGGACGCCGACGTACGGACCGCCGCTCAACTTCGACGAGATCACCGCCAAGGCCACGGTGGACGGGCAGGGGATCACGTTCACGGGTGTCGACGCCATGATGTACGGCGGTGTCCTGACCGGGACAGCCCGGGTTCAGTGGGGATCGGGCTGGACGGCCAAAGGAGACTTCTCGCTCGAGCGTGTCCAGGCGTCTCCATTCATGGGAGCCGTCACGAAGGACGCGCGCGTGGCGGGCGAACTGCAGTCACAGGGCAGCTTCGAGATGTCCGCCGCCAGACTCGGCGGGCTCTACGATGCCCCGGACGTGCGTGCCCGGTTCACGCTCCGGAAGGGCGACATCGACGGTGTGGACATGGTCCGTGCGCTGCAGACACCTCACGCAGCGGAAGGGGTCCAGGGCGGAAAGACCCGCGTGGACGAACTCAGGGGGTCGCTCAGCGTGTCGAAGAGCCGGTATGCCTACCGCGATCTCCGCATGGACTCGGGGCTGCTGCACGCGAGCGGTGCTTTCACCATCGATCCTTCCCAGAAGATCGGCGGGCGCATCCAGATGGAACTGCGCAGTCCGACGAACACGTTCCGCGGGCGCTTCGACGTCGGCGGAGATCTCAAGGCCATCGTCCTGAAGCCGTGATCGCAGGTCGCGACGGGCCGTCCGCCAGGGCTCAGTCGCGCTTCGACAGACGCTGCAGATCCTCGCGGGTGTCGACGTCGGCGAGGATCCCGGGGTCGTCGACGGGGATCTCCAGGCAGGACCCGGGATGGGCTCGCAGCACCGACCGTGCGCCCTCGTCACCTGACAGCGCTTCGAGTGCTTTCCCGTACGTCGCCGCGAATCCGACCGGGTGCCCGCGACGCCCTTCGCAGGCGGGAATGGCAATCGACGCCCCGCGTTCGAGTGCTTCGGCCACCGCACGCAACGTGCTCTCCCGCACCAGGGGCATGTCTCCGAGCGCGATGAGCCAGCCGCACGTCGAGGGCGTCGCGCGAATCCCGCACGCGAGGCTCGATCCCATGCCGCGCTCCGCGTCTTCGCACACGATCACCCTCGCGTCCGTGTCCGAGAACACCGCGCGGACGGACTCGTCCGAGGGGCGCGTGACGACCGTCACCTGATCGAGGACGCGTCGGAGGTTCCTGTAGGCGACGAGTGCGAGCGGCGTGCCGTCCGGCGGAAAGGGCTGCACGAGCTTGCCGCCGCCGAATCGGGTACCACTGCCCGCCGCGAGGAGGATGCCGCTCGCACGCATCACGTACGGGGCGCGGGGACCGCCCCACGCATGGAAACCGTGGGGTCCGTGCGCGTTACCCGCAGGAAGGACGCGATGAGTGGCGCCACCGGGCTCAGTGTTTCCGGTGGTGGCGGTGGTGGGCCCCGGCGTGTCTGACACGACAGCGGGCGGAAGCCTTCTTCGAGGTCGCCACCTTGCGGCAGGTCCGGTGAGTGCTCTTGCGGGCCACGCGGTGGTGCCGGGCCTTGCGTCCGGATGCCTTGACCCGCCTGGCAGTGGCCGGTCGATGGCGGTGCACCTTCTTCTTCGCACGCGGCGCCTGATGCTTCAGCGCCTTGTCGGGGCGGGCGTCGTTCGTGCCGGCTCCCCCCTCCGAAGTGCTGGCCGGATAGGCGACGAGCTGCAGCCCGTCGCCGATGGCGCCGCGCCTGCCGTGATCGTCGACGCCAGGCGTGTCGGAGCGCACCGTCCGCATGCGTGCGAGCGGCGGGTTCTTCGCGAAATATGCCTTGATGCCGGACGTGATCGCATTGGCCAGCTTCGTCTGGTAGGCGTCGTCGTTGAGCCGCTTTTCTTCGCGTGGATTGCTGATGAAGGCCGTCTCGACGAGGATGGACGGAATGTCCGGGGCCTTGAGGACCGCGAACCCGGCCTGTTCCACACGGTGCTTGTGCAGCGTGTTGATCGTGCCGATGCGCGCGAGCACCGCACGGCCGAGTTTCAGGCTGTCATTGATCGTCGCGGTCTGCGACAGGTCGAGCAGTACCTTCTTGAGATTCGGGTCCGGCACGTCCAGGTTCACGCCGCCTATCAGGTCGGCATCGTTCTCGCGCTTCGCGAGCCAGCGCGCGGCTGCCGACGTCGCGCCGCGTTCGGACAGCGCGAACACCGAGGAACCCTGCGCGTTCGGCTTGATGAACGCGTCGGCGTGGATCGACACGAACAGGTCCGCCTGGACGGCTCGTGCCTTCACGACGCGCTGATGCAGGGGAATGAAGTAGTCCCCGTCACGCGTGAGGACGCCCCGCATGTTGGGCTGGGCGTCGATGGCTTCCTTGAGCTTGCGCGCGACCGCGAGCGTCACGTCCTTCTCGAGGGTGCCGCGATGGCCGCGTGCGCCCGGGTCCTCGCCTCCGTGTCCCGCATCGATCGCCACCGTGATCAGGCGCTCCATGTCGGCGGGGTCGGGGGCGGCCGGCGGGGATGCCGCGGCCTGCTTCACATCCGCGACGGCGGGCCTGGCCGCCTGCGCATTTCCACCCTTTGCCGGGGGATTACCGCCGGACTTCGCGTCGAGGTCCGCGAGCAAGGCCTGCACCGGATCGGCGCCCGCCGCGGGGTACACATCGAGAACGAGCCGGTCGCCGAAGTCCGCGACGGGGGCCAGCCGGTAGGACTCCGGCTTGACCGCCGCACGCAGGTCGAAGACCACGCGCACCACGCCCGGCTTGAAGCGTCCGACGCGCACCGCTTCGATCAGGGGATCGTCGTCGGGCAACTGCGCCGACAGGCTCTCGATCTCCTTGTAGGCGTGCGGCGCCTCGAGGTCGAGCACGAGCCGCTTCGGATCCGGGACGGTGAAGACCTTGTAGTCGAGCGGCCCGCCCTTCGACTCGATCGTGATCCGGGTGTAGTCGTGCTTCGTGGCGAGCCTGGCGTCGGAGACGTCGGCTGCCTGAGCGGGCGTGACGGCCGCAGCCACACAGGCGAATGCACCCAGCAGCCACGCACCCCACCGGGCCGCAGTGCGCACGTTCACGTGTCGAGCCGCGCTAGCCAAGAAAGCCCCCGATCGGAATGTGCTGAAACGGCCGCATGGCGTCCACCCTGGGATCCGAGTTCGAGCCGTATGAGGAGGTCGGGGCGCGGCAGTGTCGGGCCCGCATTTTCCGGCCACTCGACGATGCATACGGCATCCGTGCCGAAGTGTTCGAGCAGCCCTGAGTCCTGCAATTCAGCCGAACTTTCGAATCTATAAAAATCAAAGTGGTACAAGGATAACTTAGAAAGCTCGTAAAGTTCAACGATGGAAAACGTCGGGCTTTTCACCCGACCTTCGTACCCGAGTGCGCGAAGCATGCCGCGGACCAGCGTGGTCTTGCCGGCGCCGAGGTCTCCCGACAGATGGATCAGCGCACCCGGGCAGAGTACCTCCGCGACTCGTGCGCCCAGGCGGAAAGTGTCCGCCTCTGCTGCCAACTCAATGTTTTTAATGTCTTTGCGAGGCATTTCTGGACTCCGCGGGGAGTGACGGCGCGCGCGATGCCACGAGTTCGAGAAACAGGCCGAGGGTGGCGAGCGGGTCGTCCTGCCGCCAGGCGATTCCGAGTTCCGTCAGGGGCCCGGGCTCGACGAGCGACTTGTACACGACGCCGGTGCGCCGAAGATTCTGCATGGACGCCGGTATCAGGGCCACACCGAGTTCGGCGGAGACCAGACTGATGATCGTCTGCATCTGGACGGCCTCCTGCTCCACGCGCGGACTGAATCCGGCGCGCCGGCAGTAACTCACGATGTCGTCGTACAGGCCCGGCGCGAGCGGCCGTGGGAAGAGCACGAAGGGCGCATCGGCGAACCGGGCGAGGCGGACCCGTCCGGGGCGCGCCGCCGCGGCGTGCGTTTCGGGCAGCGCGAGGACCAGGGGTTCACGGTGCACGGCCCGGTACGCGATCCCGGGCAGATCCACCGGAGGCAGCACGAATCCGACGTCGATCGTGCCGGACAGCAGGGACTCCAGCTGGACGTCCGTGGTCGCTTCGCGCAGGGCCAGTCGCACGCCTGGGACACGATTGCGGAACTCGCGAAGCATGGGGGGCAGCACGTTGTAGTCGGCGGTACTGATGAAACCGATCGTGAGTTCGCCGATCTCCCCCTGACCCGCGCGCCTCGCGGCACCGACCGCCGTCGTGGTGCGTGCGAGGATCTCCCGGGCCTCGCGCAGGAACACCTCACCGGCCTTCGTGAGCGTGACGCGTCGGCGCGAGCGCTCGAGGAGCGGGGCGCCGATGCTGTCCTCGAGCGCCCGGATCTGCATCGACAGTGGGGGCTGGGACATGTGCAGCCGTTCGGCAGCCCGTCCGAAATGGAGTTCTTCCGCGACCGCGACGAAGTAGCGCAGGTGGCGAAGCTCGACATTCATATTCAAAACGTATCAAAAAGGGGAAAACAATATATTAGACATGGCAGACGGGGGCCATGCAAACTGCTCGTCGCCGGTCCCTATCGGGGGCGGCAGCAGTTCCCGAGGGCAGGCGGCACACCCCTTTCCGAGGGAGCCAGGGACCGTGACTCGCGGGCCATCCACAACCCAAACTCTCATCCGGAGAATCATCGTGGCAGACAACTGGCGCTCCAGACTCATCACGCACGGCATTCCGCGCGCTCCCAACCGGGCGATGCTGCGGGCCGTCGGCTTCGGCGACGGAGACTTCGACAAACCCATCGTCGGTGTCGCGAACGGCCACTCGAACATGAATCCCTGCAATGCGGGCATCCAGCCGATCGTGGATCGGGCGATGGCCGCGCTGGGTGACGCGGGCGCCATGCCACAGGTGTTCGGGGTGCCGACCGTGACCGACGGCATCGGCATGGGCACGGACGGCATGAAGTACTCGCTCGTCTCCCGGGAAGTCATCGCCGACTCGATCGAGACGGCCACCAACGGCCAGATGATGGACGGCGTACTCGTGGTCGGCGCGTGCGACAAGAACATGCCCGGCGGGATGATGGCGATCGCGCGCATGAACGTGCCGGCCATCTACGTCTACGGGGGCACGATCAAGCCGGGCAAGTGGAAGGGGCAGGACCTGACGATCGTGAGTGCCTTCGAGGCCGTCGGTGCATTCACCGCCGGCAAGATGTCGAAGGAGGACTACGACGGCATCGAGCGCAACGCGTGCCCCACGGTGGGAGCGTGCGGGGGCATGTACACGGCCAACACGATGTCGTCCTCCTTCGAGGCGCTCGGCATGAGCCTGCTGGGTACCTCGCAGATGGCCTCGCCCGATCCCGAGAAGGCGGACAGCGCGGCCGAGTCCGCACGAGTGCTCGTGCGCGCGATCCACAACGGGCTGCGCCCCCGCGACATCATCACGCGCAAGTCGGTCGAGAACGCGATACGGCTGGTGATGGCGACGGGCGGATCGACGAACGCGGTGCTGCACTATCTCGCGATCGCCTCCGCTGCCGAAGTCGAGTGGACGATCGACGATTTCGAGCGCGTCCGGAAGGAAACGCCGGTTCTCTGCGATCTCAAGCCGTCGGGGCGCTTCGTGGCGACCGACTTCCACAGGGCCGGCGGCGTGCCGGTGGTGCTCAAGATGCTGCTCGACCACGGGCTGCTCCACGGCGAGTGCATGACGATCACCGGGCGCACGATCGGCGAGGAACTCGCCGCACTGAACCCGGTGCGACGGGAAGATCAGGAAGTGATCCGTCCCTGGACCGAACCGATGTACAGGCAGGGCCACCTCGCGATTCTCAAGGGCAATCTGGCGCCGGAGGGATGTGTCGCGAAGATCACGGGTCTCAAGAATCCGGTGATCACGGGGCCTGCGCGGGTGTTCGACTCGGAATCCCAGTGCATGGAGGCGATCGTGGGCGGCCGCGTGCAGGCGGGCGACGTGCTGGTCATTCGCTACGAAGGTCCGAAGGGCGGCCCGGGCATGCAGGAGATGCTCGCGCCGACTTCCGCCCTGATCGGCGCTGGCCTGGGCGAATCGGTGGGCCTCATCACCGACGGCCGTTTCTCGGGTGCGACCTGGGGCATGGTGGTCGGTCACGTGGCACCCGAGGCGTTCGTGGGCGGGCCGATCGCACTCGTGAAGGAGGGGGACTCCATCACGATCGATGCGCACGAACTGCTGATCCGGGTCAACGTGCCGGACGAGGAACTCGCCAGGCGGCGCGCGGCGTGGAAGCAGCCCGAAACCCGTTTCAAGCGGGGCCTCATGGCCAAGTACGCACGTCTGGTGTCCACGGCGTCGAAAGGTGCCGTGACGGATCTGCCCGACTGACGGGGATCGCCCCGGCGTTGCGCAGGCAACGTCGGGTCGCAGGCGGCGCGCCACCACGCGGGGCGCGCCGCCATTTTCTCGAGAGGGTTCTCCCGATCGGGGAGCGGTCGCTCAGAACAGGTCGATGCTGCCCGTCTCGACGCTCGTCTGGCTGACGGACTTGCGGGCGAGAACGTCGAATTTCGCGACGATCTCGGACTCGAGCCGCCGCAGCGACTCACCGAATGCGGCAGGGTCTCCACACTGGCCCAGAACGCCGCTCAGCTGCCGGAACGCGTCCTCCACGGTGTTCTGGCGCTGCCGGACGTGTTCGATGAGCTGCCCCGCCATGTCCTCGAACTGCAGGGAGACGATGCCTGCCTGGACGTGATCGCGGATGCGCTCGGACACGGCAACGATCGTCTGCCACTTCTCGAGCACCCGGTCGTTCGCGTCGCGCATGTGGCCGGTCATCTCCGCGAAGGCTTCCTGCTGACCGGCGATCGCCGAGGGGTCGACCGCCTCGATTGCCGTGACCAGACGATCGATGATCTCTTCGGTCTTCTGGGTGTAGCGACGGATCTCTTCGGTCTGGCGATCGTGCTCGGCGCCCCGAACGGCATTGACGAGCTCGTCCACCATGTCGCGCAACAACTGCTGCTGGTCCGACGAGGCCGTGTGGAGATCCGTGAGGCTTCCTGACAGCGTGTCCGTGGCGCTCGCGATGATGCCGCGGACCTGCGTGAGGTCTTCGTCGAGTCGTGCGAACTGGGAACACAGTCGTTCCCCCACGCGCGCGGCGGCTTCTCCCGCGCTCGCCTGGTGCTCGATGGTCGCCGATCGGGATGCGTCGGCCTGCAGCAGGCGCGTCTCGATCGCGTCGGTGCGCCGCCAGCAGAGGAGGGAGAGGGCCGCGGCGCCCGCGCAGAGAGCACCCGCGACGACGGGAACCCCCGACACGATCGAACCGATCGCTGCCAGGGACAACGCGCCCGGCAACAACGGCATGAAACTGGTCTTCATGGCAGGGCGCTCCCCGGAATCTGACGAAAGGCACACGACGTATCGGTCGCGCCCGGGCCAACTTGAGTCCCTTGTCGACCCGAAGCGCTACCAGCCGTACCAGTAGGGCCAGTAGTGATAGTAGGGGCGATACGGATAGACGGGTCCCCAGCCCCAGTACATGCTCTGGTACCGGATTCGCGTATCGAGCTGCACCGCGTCGACGTAGGTCTGCTGGATGAAGTCCAGCACCTCGTCCGGTACGCCTTCGGATCGCAGCTTCGCGTACTGGGAACCGGTCAGCGCGAGCACCGTGCGGGTGGCCTTCAGCTGGCGGATGATCTCCGCGGCCGGAACGCCATCCTTCGACAGCCCGACGACCTGGTCGATGGTCATCATGGGTGGGCGGGTGATCATCCCCGCACAACCGGACAGGGCGAGCACGCAACTCAGCGTGATCGCCGCGAGCCAGCCCCTTGCGGGCATGCGGGGGAGGTGTCGGGCATCAGGAGGTTGCATCGTCACGTCTCCGACAGAAGATCGCCGCGCCGATCGCGCAGTAGACGGCCAGCATGAGGTGCACGCCCGCACTCGCGCCAAGGGTCGGGACACCCAGCGCCCAGCGCAGTCCGAGCGTGCCCGCCTCCGCGAGCAGCCACAGCGACAGCAACGCCACGGGAAGCCGGATCGGCAATCCCGAGAACCGTGGCAGCAGACGCACGCTCACGGGTACGGCGGCCGCGGGCAGCAACAGCGCCACCAGTCCGAACGGCGCGTAGATCGCGCCGGCGATGGACGCCGACCGGGGCGCCGCGTCGGACCACGTCGCGAGAAAGAACGCGAGGCCCGACATGGCCAGCTGGGTGCCCGTCCCGATGATCAGTGCCGCGAGGGCAAGCGGTAGCAGGGCTGTCATTCTCATGGTCCGAACGCTTCAATTCCTTAGAGGCGCTGCCCGCACGCCGGTTCACGTGGTAGCGGCGAATGCGCGGGGGCGGCCCCCGGGGGCGGCCCCGCCCGGGACCTCCCGGCGCAATCAACCGATGCGCGCGTTTCGACGTTCACGGCGATACGGATACGGCGTTCGCGAACGGGCAAACGGGTACACTTCGCGGGCATCTCACTCACGCACTCAAGAGGACAGGAACTCTCATGAAGACTTCGCGATTGGCCGTCCTGGCAGCAATGTCCGTGTGGGGCGGCATGGCGATGGTGGCCACCCCGGCGACGGCCGGAAATCTGGAGCGTGGTCGCGCTCTGCACGACACGTTCTGTGTCGTATGTCATGACCCTTCCATCTATTCCCGTCGGGATCGCATCGCGAACACTTACGTCGGTATCCTGCAGCAGGTGGAGCGATGGCAGTCGAACGCCAACCTCCACTGGAGCCCCTACGACATCGACAGCGTGACCGAATACCTCGCGGAAAAATACTACAAGCTGCCGCGCTGAGGTGACCCCGTGAGGCGCTCCGGCCCGCCTGCGCGCGGCTACGCGGGCGTGTCCGGATCGAGCTGCCGCTGGAGCCAGGCCATCTGATCCTTCAACAGCAGCTTGCGGCGTTTCAGGCGCTTCAGCTGGAGTTCGTCGTGCAGCGGCATTTCGGCAAGTCGGGCGATGGCCTGGTCCAGATCGTGGTGCTCGACGCGAAGCGCTTCCAGGCGGTGGAGGATAGCCTCGAAGGCTTCGGGTTCTCCCTGCATCACGGCTCCTCGGTGACGGGCGTGTGCCCGAGAACGATGTCGAATCGACCCGTGAGCGTGCTGTCGGCGACGGGCGACGGAACGAGTGGCACGATCAGCGCGTCCCGGGCACGCGGGTCGCGAACCTGACCGAGCACGAAATCGGACGCGTTCTCCGGGGCACCGGCGACATACATCTGGGTGTAGAACTTCTTTCCGCCGTCGCGGCTGAGCGCGAAGTGGATGTGCGGCGCACGGCCGGGATAGGGCACCGGCCGGACGGTCCGGAACCCGTATGCGCCGTCCTCGCGCGTCACCGTCCGGCCGTAGCCCTGGAAGGACGGGTCGTACGGAAGATCCTGTCTGTCGTCGGGATGATGGTAGCGCCCGTAGCCGTTCACCTGCCAGATCTCGATCAGAACTCCCGGCAGCGGCGCGCCCCGCACGTCGACGATGTGCCCGGAGACGTCGGTGACGACACCGTACGCGGGCCCTTCGTGTCCGTCGACCCGGGTGAGGTCGTTGTCCCGGTCGAGCGGGAGCCTGGGCGGATAGAACGGGCCTTCCATCTGCGGCGGCGTCGCGAGCAGGTCGGCGCGCGCGTCGCGCAGGGTCAGCGCGCCGAGCGACAGCGTGCCGCCCATGCCGAGAAGCATGCGCCGGCGCGATGATTCGGAACCACGCATCAGACTGCCAGGGCCTCCCTTCGAGTGCGGGACGTCGTGCCCCATCCTGCATTCATCGTGCCTCGTTGCGCTCCGACGAGCAACCCTTGTTTTCGCCGGCCACGCGTCGCGCGGCCCACGAACCGCTACCGCCCGACGGAGAGCAGGTAAGTCAGGAGATCGCCCTTTTCCTGCGCCGTGCAGCCGCGCCCGAGCACGTAGAAACAGTTCACCTCGAACCAGAGCTCGGTCTTGTCCGGGTCGGTGAAGCGGTCCGCGTTCGCGATCGGCGCGAGGGGCTTGATGTCCTTGCGAATGCTGCCCGGACGCCCGGGGGCGCGGATGCCCGAGATGTGGCACGCCGTGCATTCGGCGCGGATGGAACCGCTGTGACCGAACACGGTTTCCGTGGGGTCGGGACTGTGGCAGGACGAGCACGAGTGCTCGCCGTTCGGGCCCTTCACCTCCTTCAGGTAGAACGCCTTGCCACGCTCGGCCGAGAAGCCGGCGAATCCCGGTGTCGATGCCGCCGCCTTGCGATAGATCTCGAGCAGTTCCTGTGGGGACATCGCCATGGCGGGCACGGCGGCGAACAGCACGAGCGCAATCAGCATCCTCTGCATCACGGTCTCCTGAACGGCGCTCGCTGTCCTGCATCCTGCGGCGGCCGGACCTCTGGTACCGTCCGGGGCTTCGACATTTCCGTCGGGAAACGCGAGCCGACTGCACGCGTCCCCGATACTGCGAGCGGAGCATGAACATGCCACATCGTTTCCGGGGCATCTACCCCATGCTGTATGCCTTCTTCGATCGTGACGGCCGACTCGACCGCGCGTTGATGCGGCGCCAGGTCGAGGCAGCGGTTGCCGGCGGTGCCCACGGCCTGGCCGTGCTCGGTCTTGCCACCGAAGTGAACAAGCTCTCCCCGGAGGAGCGTGTCGCGGTCGTCGAATGGATCGCCGAGGATCTCGGCGGGCGCCTGCCGCTCGCGGTGACGGTCGCGCCGGGCGCGGTCGCCGAACAGGTCGCGTTTGCGGCACTCGCCGGCAAACGCGGGGCGGACTGGCTCATCCTGCAGCCACCGCCCGAGCGCGGCGTTCCCGAAGCTCACTACGAGCGTCATTTCGGCGACGTGATGGGCGCGGCCGGACTGCCCGTCGCGATCCAGAATGCGCCCGAGTACACCGGGGTCGGCCTCTCCGCGGAGTCGATCGCGCGGCTCGCGCAGAGCCATCCGAACTTCTCGGTGCTGAAGGCAGAGGGCCCCGTCATTTCGGTCGAGCCCATCGTGAAGGCGACGGGCGGAAAGGTCGCGGTCTTCAACGGCCGCAATGGCCAGGAGCTGCCGGACAACCTGCGCGCGGGGTGCGCGGGGATGATTCCCGCGACCGACACGTTCGACTGGCAGGTCCGGATCTTCGAGGCCATGAACGCGGGTGACGAAGCCCGTGCCGAGGCGCTCTACCGCGAGGTGCTGCCCGCGATCGTCTTCGGCATGCAGTCTCTCGATGCGCTGGTGTGCTACGGGAAGCGCATCGCGGCGCTCAGGCTCGGGGTGCCGGCGGTGCACGACCGCCAGCCGGCGCTGGTACCGACGGGTTTCGGGCTCGCGTGCGCCGAGCGCTTTGCGAAGGCCCTCGGGCCGTTGCCGGGCGCCTGAATCCCCCTGGAACGGGGTGGGCGGACTAGCTCCTCACGAGGGACGACCGCAGCCGGGCTTCGGCCGCCTTCCGTGCCTCGCGATAGCGGCGGTAGTAGGTGAGGACCTTCGGAACGTAGCTCTGGGTTTCCGCATAGGGCGGAATCTTCCCGTAGCGCAGCACCGCACCTTCGCCCGCGTTGTAGGCCGCCAGCGCGAGCTTGATGTCGTTTCCGAACAGCGTGATCAGGTCCTTCAGATAGCGGGTCCCGGCTTCGATGTTCTGTCGCGGGTCCAGCAGGTTCTTGGCCCCGTAGCGGGCACCGGTTTCGGGAATCAGCTGCATGAGGCCCTTCGCGCCCTTGGGGGAACGGGCGCGCGGGTTATAGCCGGACTCGGCTGCGATCACCGCGTGGATCAGCGCCGGGTCCACGTCGTGGTGCCGTGCCGCCGCCTCGATGTGCTTGTCGAACTTGTGCCGCACGGCCGCCGGGATGCGGGCAACCGCGTTGTCCTCGACGATCCTGCTGACCGGTGCCGTGGCTTCTTCCCTGTCGGGACCGGTCCGGACGACCACCTGACAGCGAGGGTCGTTCGGGATGTTCGTGAAGAGCGGAACGCCATCCTCGCCCGTACACCGGTAGATGTCCGCGAAGGCACTGCCGGTGAGCGTCAGCAGGATGGCTGCACCGGCCAGTCTGGCCGCGGCCGGGAGGCGCTCGTTGATCATTGGTTCTCGCCGTCGAATCCGTGGGTTGGTCGTTTGCGGCCCGGCAGGCAGGCGGGACGGCCGACGACCCCGCTCGGAACGGGGGCAACTTTCCTGCCAGGCTTCTTGTGACCCTTAACGACCCGTAGCGGGGATTTCTTGACGGCGGGACGGGATGAGGACGGTCGCGAGCGCCGCGAGGATCAATGCGAGCGCCGAGAACTCGGTCCAGCCGGGACGCTCCCCGAGGATGAGCATGCCGCTCGTCACCCCCACCACGGGGATCATGAGCGTGCCGAGCGCGGAGACGCCCGCGGGAGCGAGGGAGACGATCCGGAACCAGAGCCAGTGGCACACGATGAACGCGACGACCATGTTGTAGACGAGACCCACGACGGCGGACGGGCCGATGGGGTGCCAGTGCGGCGGGTCGACGACCAGTGCGATCACGCCGAGGGGGATGCCGCCCAGGAACAGATTCCACCCCGTGAACACGGTCGTCGGAATGGGCAGCGCGAAGCGCTTCATGAGTACCGTCCCCATGGACCAGCACAGCGCCGCGAAGACGATCATGAATGCACCGGCGGGGGCACCTCCGATCGCGACGAGCGAATCGCCCAGGAGCAGTGCGAGCCCGCACATTCCGAGGGCGACGCCCGCGATGCGGCGCAGCGTGAGGGCCTCGCCGAGGATGAAGCGCGAGAGCAGTACCGTCCAGAGGGGCATCGTGTACGCGAGGATCGCCGAGCGGCCGGCGGGCAGCAGACGCACCCCCGACGTCACGAACGCATTCCAGAGCGTCACGTTGAAGAGGGCCGTGAGCATGATCGGCACCCACTGTGCCCGCGCGATGCCGATCCTCATGCCGCCTGCCCGTGCGATCACGAACATGCCGGCCGCTCCCGCCGCACAGCACAACCCGCGGAACGTCCAGACCGGGATCTCCGCCACGGCGAGTTTCATCATCGGCCAGTTCATGCCCCAGCCCAGCGTGAGCAGGGCGACGAGCAGCCAGGTGGAGCGGGGCAGTGTGGCGGGGTGTGCGGACATTCAGGGACAGGACGGGAGGTCGCGGCAAACCGGCGATGGTACACGCAGGCCTCCGTCACGCGGGCGCTGCCGGGTCGCTCGGGTTGGCCTGCCCGCGGGCACGTCGCATAATGCCCCCATGTCCGAATCCGACATTCCGATGCAGGGCCTCAAGCGGTTCCTCGTGTTCTGGGGGCTCAACGTCCTCGTGCTCTGGATCGCATCGCACCTTCTGAACGGCCTTTCCGTCGACGGTCCGCAGGCGCTGCTGCTCGCGGGGCTTGCGTTCGGGCTCGTGAACACGTTCCTGAAACCGATCCTGTTCATCCTCACGCTGCCCATCACGGTCGTGACGCTCGGGCTGTTCGTGCTCGTGCTGAATGCGCTGATTCTCTTTCTCGTCGCCTGGCTGGTGCCGGGTTTCGTGGTCGGCACGTTCTGGCAGGCCGTCGCGGCCGCGCTGGTCATCTCCATCCTGAGCTTCATCCTGAATCTCATGCTGCGGCAGTGACGCGGCCCCCTTGACGGGGATCACCCCCGGACTATGCTCGCGGGATTGTCTGCAGCCTCGCCACGATTCACACAGACAATCGGGAGGAAGCATGAGATCGATCGCCGTCGTGTGGGCCGTACTGGCCGTACTCCTGTCCGGTCACGCGTGGGCCGACGGCTGGTCGCCGCCCGCGCCCGAGCAGCGGTGCCCGTCGAAGTGGGGGGCCACGGACGAACGCGGGGCGGCGAACTACATGACTCCCGAGCGTGTGCTGCACGCTGCGCGTCTCGTGAAGACGGGCGAGACCGTCGAGCTCGGGCACGTGCTCTCGGGCGACATTCCGCTGTTCGGCACCCGCCGCTTCGAGCTCTACACCAAGCGTACGACCCCGCCTCTCGGAACGAACCGACGTCGCAGCAACGAGGAAATCGTCTTCACGGAGATCGGTCAGGTCGGCACCCAGATGGACATGCTGTCGCACCAGACCATCGGCGATCTCCACTACAACTGCTTCGACACGAACGGGATCGCGACGCGCACGGGCTTTTCGCACCTGGGCATCGAGAAGGTGGGCATGCTGTTCACGCGCGGGGTGCTGCTCGACATCGCCGCCCTGAAGGGCGTCGACACACTCGCGATCGACTACGAGATCACGCCCGCGGACCTGAAGGCCGCGGCCGAGCGGGAGGGTGTGGAGATTCGCAGGGGCGACGCGGTTCTCGTCAACACCGGCTGGGGCCGACTCTGGGGGGCCGACAACGCGAAGTACAACTCGGGCTGCCCCGGCATCGGGATCGCGGCCGCCGAGTGGCTCGCCGCGAAGGACGTGATGCTGATCGGTGCGGACAACTTTCCCGTCGAGATCGCGCCGAACCCGGACAAGTCCCTGAGCTTTCCGGTGCACCAGATCGCGCTCGTCGTGAACGGCATATTCCTCATCGAGAACCTAAAGCTCGACGAGCTCGCGCACCGCAAGGTCTACGAGTTCGCGTTCGCGATGCAGCCGCTGAAGATTGCGGGCGGCACTGGGTCCACGGTCGCACCCGTGGCGATGTATTGAGACCCGGGTCGCCGCCCTTGATGCGCGCGTGTTCAGGCGGGCTTTGCCCGTGAACCGGGTCTTCGTCCACGACCAGCTCGTGCGGTTCTCGCACTGCGACCCCGCGGGCATCGTCTATTTCCCGCGCTTCTTCGATCTCGCGCACGGAACCATGGAGGACTGGTTCGCCGAGGGTATCGGGACGGCCCTCCCTGACCTGATCCGCAACCGTCGCATCGGCACGCCGACCGTCACGATAAGGTGCGATTTCGCGAAACCCCTGCGCATGGGCGACGTCCTGCGCTTCGAGCTGCGCGTGGTCGCGGTGGGCCGCAGTTCCGTGCAGCTCGACTACCGCGGGCTGAGCGAGGGGGAAGAGCGTCTGCACATCGTGCAGACAATCGTGTTCATGGATCTCGACACGGCGCAGGCCGTATCGATTCCCGCCGATCTTCGGGAAAGAGTCGAGGCCTATCGGGCATCGTGAGTCGGCATCCGGCCGGGCGTGTAGGGCCGAGCCCCGTGGACTACCATTGCGGCCAGCGAAACCGGCGGACACGGACGCGGTCCACCGGTGATTCCTCCAACACGAACCGGAGCCCTCTTCATGAAGACCCGTGCAGCAGTCGCCTTCGAGGCGAAGAAACCCCTGGAGATCGTGGAACTGGACCTCGAAGGACCGAAGGCGGGCGAGGTCCTCATCGAGATCAAGGCCACGGGCATCTGTCATACGGATGCCTACACGCTCGACGGCCTCGATTCCGAGGGAATCTTCCCGTCGATCCTCGGACACGAAGGCGCAGGCGTCGTCGTCGAGGTCGGAGCCGGCGTGACCACCGTGAAACCGGGTGACCACGTGATCCCGCTCTACACGCCCGAGTGCCGCCAGTGCAAGTCGTGCCTGTCGCAGAAGACCAACCTCTGCACTGCGATCCGCGCGACGCAGGGCAAGGGTCTGATGCCGGACGGCACGAGCCGTTTCTCCTACCAGGGCAAACCCATCCACCACTACATGGGGTGCTCGACGTTCTCCAACTACACCGTCGTTCCCGAGATCGCCGTCGCGAAGATCCGCGAGGACGCGCCGTTCGAGAAGGCCTGCTACGTCGGGTGCGGCGTGACGACCGGCGTGGGCGCCGTCGTGAACACCGCGAAAGTCGAACCCGGTGCGAACTGCGTCGTGTTCGGACTCGGTGGCATCGGCCTCAATGTGATCCAGGGTCTCAGGATGGTCGGCGCCGACCGGATCGTGGGCGTCGACATCAACGACGGCAAGGAGGCGTGGGGGCGCCAGTTCGGCATGACCCACTTCGTGAACCCGAAGAAGGTGGGGGGCGACCTCGTCGCGCACCTCGTGCAGCTGACCGACGGCGGTGCGGACTACACGTTCGACTGCACCGGCAACACCGACGTGATGCGTCAGGCACTCGAGACCTGCCACCGTGGCTGGGGCACGAGCATCATCATCGGCGTCGCCGAGGCCGGCAAGGAGATCGCGACCCGACCCTTCCAGCTCGTGACCGGCCGCGTCTGGAAAGGCTCGGCGTTCGGCGGAGCCCGAGGCCGCACCGACACCCCGCGCATCGTCGACTGGTACATGGACGGCAAGATCCAGATCGACCCGCTGATCACGCACGTGATGCCGCTGGAGCGCATCAACGAGGCGTTCGACCTGATGCATCGCGGGGAGAGCATCCGGTCGGTGGTGGTGTACTAGCGACCGGGACGAACGCACCCGGTCCCATCGCGTCGTCTGCCGGACATCCGCGATGCCCGGAATATCGTGTGACCTGGTTCACAATCCTGTTGACGCGGCGCCGGATTGGCGGCTTGATGGCGCAAAAGGAGGAATGCCGCTGGCGTGGTCGCGCGTAATGCGCCTGCAGTAACGGCGCACGACGCCACGCCTCGGTGAGTCCGATCGGGGTCGCACGGACGATTAGCGAGTTCCGGTTCACCGGCAGGCGCAGAACATTCTCGACGTCACCTTCCAGGGAGGGGGCCATGAACAACGTGCTGTTCCTCGTGCACGGGATCGGTCGGCACAAGACGGGCTGGGCGGACGAGGCCGGCGGGCCCGTCGAGGCGCTGAACCAGGCGATGGCCCTCTATCCCGCGTGCTTCGGCGACGCGTCGGACATCCGTAAATTCCTGACCGTCGTCGAGGTCCGCTACGACGACATCTTCGACCTCATCCTGAATCAGTGGCAGGCCCTGGCCGACAGTCTTGGCGCCGTGGCGGGCAACATCGACTGGGTGGGGCAGGTCACCCAGCTGCTTCACCGCGTCGGCAACAATCAGAGTCAGGCCGTCGACTACGGTGGTGACGTCATCCTGTACCACGGGTTCGACCTGGTCGCGCGGATGGTGCGACTGCGCGTGAATTCCGTCATCGCGGCGGAGATCCTGAAAGCGCACGTGCAGGCGCAGGAAGCCGGTGGCATGCAGGTTCCCAGATTCGGCGTGATCGGGCATTCGCTCGGTACGGCGGTGGTGCAGGACGCGCTGTATCAGCTGGCGACCGAACCCTGGGTGGCCGACGAGGACGTGGTCGCGGGCGCGCTGCCCGGCCATCCGGAACTGATCGACAATCCTCACCTGTCCGCCGAGGACCTTGCTCTCAGGAAGCAGGCGGCCGATGGAACGCGGGCGTTCCCGGATCGACCGATCCCCGTCGGCCTGACACTCCTGTGCCAGTTGTCCAACACCACGCGACTCCTGCGTCGCTCGCCGGGCGAATACGTGCTGCTCCGCAAGCCGGGCGGTGTGCTCAGACCCTACGACTGCGAAGTGTTCCTCAATGTGAACAACCGGTTCGATCCGGTGAGTCGTGTGTGCGCCTATCAGATGCCCGTGCGCCCCAACGGCTTCGACGTGGTCGTCGATCACATCCATGAGGCGAACGTCCACGGCTTCGGACATTACCTTTCGAATCCCGCCGTGCACGGGCCCATTTTCCGGAGCCTGATTGCCGACTTCAGCTTCGAGTGCGAACAGCATGCACAGACGCTGGGCGCAAGCCCGGACTGGCACGGCATCGGGGGTGACCTCGCGCGCGAAATCCGGCAGAAGCAGGACGAGCTCAAGGCAAGACTCGACTCCCTGACAACGGAGGGTGGCGGCGTGCAGAAGCTGCGGGACGCGATCGAGAACCTGGCCAGGATGCTGGGGGTGAAACCATGACAAGGCGCGTCGCTGCGACGATCGTCGCGCTGTTGGTCGTCTGGGGGCCGTGTGCAGGCGGTGCGGCCGAACTGCGAGGGGACAAGGTGTTCCTGTGTGACTCGGAGCACGAGATCTCCGGCCCGTTGCGCCCGGGTGCACTCGTCCTCGCGGTGGCTCCCGATCTGGAGCGGGGCGCCTACGGAGACGCGTTCACGCATCTCGCCGACGTTTTCGATCAGTCCCTGTCCGCATCGAATCAGGCCCGAAAGGATGTCCGGACCTTCGTCTCGGTGCTGCCCGGTGCCGCAAAGGAGGACCACGCCACCTTCCAGATAGGCCCGGTGCTGGGGAAACACGAGGAAGCCCTGTTCCAGACGACCGATGTGCAGATCACGTTCGATTGTGATGCTCTCGCCCAGTACCAGATCGACATGGCGTCCGTCGCTCTGGTGACCTCGGCCATCCTGGCGAAGAAGGAACTGCCGGGTTTCCGGGACCGCGCGCAGGCCGTGGCGGCTGCGTCGCACCGTTACGAGAGCCTGATCAGGAACGGTCTGCCGATGTGGCCCTGGGAACTCTGGCTCAACGGAAAGCGGCTGGGAGACGGCGACGCCAGCCGGTTGTTCACGCGGCAGATCGTGTTCATGAGGCCGTCCGCTGGGATCGAGGTGAACACACGAAGCCGCGAGACCGCGAACATGGACGCCGCGCTCGCGCTCGAACCGATCGGCTTCGTGCAGTACCGCGACGACGACTATTCGTCGTGGTGGGGCGTCTCGGCCGTCATCACGACGACCACACGTCGGGGTGCCGGGTACGGCGTCCTGTTTCGTTACGGGAACTACTCGGTCGGGCTCACGCGGCACAAGTCCGACGTGCCCGGATCGTCCGACGACACGTACCTGATGGTGAACGTCGATCTCTACGACCTCATCCAGAAGAAGCGTGGTGAGCTGCCGGGCTGGACCGAAGGACTGAGGCAACGCGCGCGAGACGCGTTGCTCTCGCCCCGGTAGCGCACATCGGACTCGTCGCATCTGGCGCGGAAGTCGCGAGGCCGATCCACTACTTCCTTCGGCGTGCCGACCATCCCATGACGACGAGTCCCGCGGCAAGCAAGGTGTACGTGCGAGGCTCCGGAACGGCAGCCGCGGGCGTCGCGTAGTCCTTGCCGCTCGCCGAAATCAGCGAGATACCCTCCGGGGCCCCGGGGCTCGGGTCGATGAACAGTTCGACAGTGTCCGACCAGTCGGCGGTGGCCGTGATGCCGGCGTCTCCTGCGTTCGGGGCCCAGAACGACGCGCTGACCGACCCGCCGGCATTCAGCGTCAGCTGGCCGGCGATCCACCAGTTCGTCGCAACGGGGAGTTCCACCTGTTCGAATTTCGTCCCGGTTGCGAAGTCGTTCACGCTCGTGACGGAACGCGAGTAGCGGACGACATTGAAGGACTGGCCAGCGGATGGCAGCGGCCCAATGTCCGGCCAGATCCAGAATTCCGCGATGGCGGACGCCGACAGGCCCTGGCCCGGTGGCAGCAGGGGGTTGGTCGTGCGGGTCGCCTGACCGTCGGCCTTCCAGTCGATGTCGAATGGAATCGACTCGTCGAGTCCCGCGCCCGTGATGGTGATGCGGTCGATGAACAGGAGGGTGATATTCGCACTCGCACTCGTCTGCCCACCCACCAGCCTGGCGAACGTGGAGCCCCGCAGCTTGCCGAATTCAGCCGTGCCGGTGGCAACGGCAGTGGCCTGCCAGGCCTCGAAGGGTGCTGCCGGACGTGACGTGTTGACGGAGCCCTCGGTGGCCGAGTCGGTCAGGTCGTCACCGAATACCGTCATCGTCTCCGAGAAGGAATCGATGCCGCCGAACGTGACTGCGGAATTGCTGACGTGGGCACGGACGGCGCTGAGGCCGTTGGATGGGTTCACTACCGGGAAGCCGGTGAGCGGGGCTGGCGCAAACACGGCCGATGCGGGCGGGGACCCCAAGGCGCCAACGAGGATTGCGACGACGGCCCAGATCGACGCGCCAAGGCGGCTTTGCCGACCGGGATCGTTCGTGAGATTTCCCGTCGCAGTGCGCATGCAGGTCCGCATGGCCCCTCCCGAAGAACAGGCGCCGATCCAGATTCACCGCGTTCGGCATTTGTGCTTTTGAAAAGAGGATACAACCGTTGACGATGCTGTGGAAGTACGGGTAAGCGGGCGTCGGGGAGTGCCCGATCCACGGTGAGCGGCTGCTTCAACCACATGCGTGACATGAAAGAACGGCGCAGGTCGCCGGGATTCGGGACGCTGCCTGCCGGAGTCATGGCTGGCGATGAGTGCGCATGCCCCCCGGGTCAGCGGGTCGATCCGGGAAACATGTTCCTGACAGGGAGGGTGGGATTCTCCCGGTCCCGCCTCGAGGCGATTCCGTCATCCCTCGGACAAGCCCCGGTACCCCCGCGAGCGGCGTCCCACGAAGCGGTGCTTCGTGGTCGAACCCGGCGGGTTCTCACTCCACCCGTACCCCGCAAACGACGACACCCCTTGCGGGGTGTCATGGTTCTTGGCGGAGAGGGTGGGATTCGAACCCACGGTACGGAAGAACCGTACACCGGATTTCGAATCCGGCGCCTTCGACCACTCTGCCACCTCTCCGCGGCCCTCGGGCGAGGCGCGGATTCTATCCCACTCGCCCCGTTCCGGTCACCTGTTCTCCGTCGCCGATCGCACTGCAGCACCAGCACGCTCCGGCCCCCCGGAGTCGCCGAAGACCGACTATCCGTAACTCATTCGTAAGTCCCCGTCCCCTACAGTGGCAAGCGTGTCATTCCGGCTGGCCCGACAATCAACCGACAAGAAGGGAGGGGTACATGAATGCCGCACACGTCACCGGTGATCATTCGCGGAGCGTCGACGAAGGCATCCTGCTGCAGGTCCTGTCCGATGCGTTGCCACTCGGCGTGCTGGTCGTGAACGCCGATCAGGAACTCGTGAGTCTCAATCAGCGGGGGCACTCCGTCCTCGGCCGGCGCGATCCGCTGGTGATCGACCAGGCAGGCCGATGCCGGGCGAACTGCCCCGACGGGCAGCGCGAGCTGGACGGCCTGTTCTCGCGTGCCGTGGGGTTGCACGCGGGGCGAAGCGAACGCTGGGCGTTTTGCGGGCTGACCCGTGCGAGCACGCGTGCGCCACTCATGGTCCAGGCCCGCGCGTTCGCGATGGCTCAGAGCGTACGGCTCTGCGTGCTGCTTCATGAGCCCGAGTCACCGTTCGGTCCGTCGAAGGACGCGCTGCGCGCGATGTTCCGGCTCACGCCGGCCGAGGCGGACCTCGCAAGTGCGCTGCTGCAGGGGGCAACGCTGGAAGAGCACGCACGTG
This sequence comes from Betaproteobacteria bacterium, assembly GCA_016125475.1. GTDB lineage: Bacteria > Pseudomonadota > Gammaproteobacteria > Burkholderiales. Next base: position 65,778 of record WGLR01000024.1, on the reverse strand, counting down.
CGAAGCGCGTGACGCGCAACACTGTGAAGTCCCAGCTCGCGCACGTGCTTGAAAAGACGGGCACACACCGTCAGACCGATCTGCTCCGGCTGCTGATGCCGCTGGTCCACTGAAAGTCCGTCCGCTGCCGTCGTCCGTCCGGGTGATGACACCCGTGCGTGCCGGCGGCACTGTGCGGATCACGTGCGGGGCAGTTCGTGTCCGCGCACGAGACGAAAGGTCGACCCGCTCCGATCTGGGTCCGGCCTGCCCATTCCATCACGAAGGAGGTCTCGTCATGAAGATGTTCGGCGTCGTTGCGGTGGTCGGTATCGTCGGATCGGTTGCGTGTGCACTGCCCGCGTTCGCGGGCGATCTCCCGAAGCAGGGCCCCATCTCGGGAAAGTACGGCTGGTACGGAGTCGGAAAGACCACGGAAGTCGACAAGGGACACCTGGTGTTCGTCGGGGAGTTCAGCGGGCCGCTCATGTCCGGGACGCCGGGCGGGTTCCTGGACGGCGCGACGGTCACGTGCATCGGTTTCAACGACATCTATCTGGATGGCCGGGAATCGGCTGCGCACGGCTACTGCATCGCGACCGACGGGGACGGTGACAAGGCGTACAGCCGCTGGTCGAACCACGGGGGCCCCATGAATCGCATGAACGGCGACAACGTCTGGTACGACGGAACCGGCAAGTACGCGGGCATGCGCGGGTCCAACAGGTTCGACGTGACACTCAATCCTGCCGGTGCCGGCATTTCCCACCTGCACGACGGGCACTACGAGCTGAAGTAGCGGCCGCTCCGGAGCCACCTCGCCCGGGCTCGCGCCCGCACGCGAGCCGACCGGCTCTCCAGCGACCAGCGAAGCTGCCGATAAGCCTCACTGGCATCTTCAACTCGCTGACCCGAAAACGGATGAGGTGGTTCTTCCCGCTGCTGGTACTGAGTGCGACGCTTTCCCTTCAGGGGTGTGGGGACTTCCGTGCGGAGTCCACGCGTCGCGAAATCTACAAGCTGGCGTACCGCACGGCACAGTTCCAGGAAGCCCTGGAGCGCTGCGACGCGGACCCGAAGGTCCTCGCGGAGCATGCGTCACTCTGGAAGCAGAACTTCACGGCTGCTTCCGAATGGCTCGACATCGACCCGGCCGTGATCGCCGACCGGGAGAAGGCAGGCCGAAGTGCCCTGGGAGAGGACACGGAACTCGGCTGCAAGGTCGTCCTCAAGGCGACGCGGATCTCTCTGGCGGCGGCAGACCGCTGGGCGGAGAGGATCAGCGACGAGGAATACTGCGGGGTGATCGACTGCAGGTAGCGCGGGCCTCGGGAGCCCGCGCTTCCGCACCGCCGGCGTCGCCTTACCGCAGGCTCACCACTTCGCCGCCCGCGTGTTCGAGGCGCTTGGGCAGGACCTCCACGAGGCGGGAATGCATCTCGCGCAGCGCGGCCTCGGTACGCTCCCACTCCAGGCACCCGTCGGTGACCGACACGCCGTATTTCAGTTCCGACAGGTCGCTCGGAATCGACTGGTTGCCGAATCCGAGATTGCTCTCGAGCATCGCACCCACGATCGACTGGTTGCCCTCGACGATCTGGTTCGTGATGTCCTGCAGCACGAGCGGCTGCAGGGCGGGGTCCTTGTTGGAGTTCGCATGGCTGCAGTCGACGATGATGTTCGCGGGCAGCTTGTTCTTGTGCAGTTCCTTCTCGACCAGCGCGATCGTGACCGAATCGTAGTTCGGGCCCTTGGATCCGCCGCGCAGCACGATGTGACCGTACCGGTTGCCCTTCGTGCGGATGATCGAGGCTTCCCCGCGGGGATTGATGCCGAGAAAGCTGTGCGGGCGCGAGACCGAATGCAGCGCATTGATCGCGACCTGCAGGCCGCCGTCGGTGCCGTTCTTGAAGCCTACCGGGGTGGAGAGTCCGCTCGCCATTTCGCGGTGGGTCTGGGATTCGGTCGTGCGTGCGCCGATGGCGCTCCACGAGACGAGATCGCCGAGATACTGCGGGCTGATCGGGTCCAGTGCCTCGGTGCCCGTGGGCAGACCCAGTTCGTTGATCTCGAGCAGGGTGTTCCGCGCGAGCTGGAGGCCGTGCTCGATGTCGAACGAGTCGTTCATGTGCGGATCGTTGATCAGTCCCTTCCAGCCCGTGGTCGTGCGCGGCTTCTCGAAGTAGACGCGCATCACGAGGAAAAGGCTGTCGCTCACCTCGTCCGCGAGCTTCCTGAGCCGGCGTGCGTAGTCGAGCGCTGCGACCGGATCGTGAATCGAGCAGGGGCCGACGACGATCAGCAGCCTCGGGTCCTCGCGGTCCAGGATGCGTTCGGCGACCCGGCGACCCTCCAGCACCACCTGTTCCGCGCGGTCGGTGATGGGGATGCGGCGCTTGATCTCCTCGGGGGATGCGAGGACGTCCTGGGCGACGACGTTGACGTTGTAGAGCAGTTTCTCTTCCATGACCTTGGCTTCCGGGAGACGACGAGGTGCCGCCGTGCGGCGGGACCGCCGATTCTACGTGACTGTCGCAGTGGAGAAAACGCGCAATTTCGCCGAACGCGGCCCGATTCGGAGCCAAAAGGAACGCTCCCGTCCGGATCGGCCGTCGCGGAGGCGGGTGGACGGCAGGCATCCGGCGGCCCCTGAATTGCGGGTTAATTACCGGGCGTGAACGCCGATAAATCAGTCAATTGTCTGAAACCAGCACACTCCCAGGCTCATGCGTCACATCGGCTTTCTCCTGCTTCTGTCCCTCGTCCTCCTTCCCGCGCACGCGGCCAAATGGGTGCGCATTTCGGACGAGGCAGGCATTTCACTGGAACTCGACAAGGGGAGCATCAGCCGGCGCGGGGACGCCGTGCTGGCCTGGGACCGGACGACCTACGCGCCCGGCACCGTCGGGGTGTCCAGTGGAGACGTCGAGTTCCGGGTCGCCAGGACGCTCATGAAATACGACTGCGTGCGCCGGACCGTCGTGCCGCTCGTGCGCGCGTTCTCCTACTCCAGCGACCGCGAGGTGCTGCGTCAGAACGTCGAGGGCTCCGAACTGCCTCAGCCGGTCGTGCCGGATACCCCGCGCGAGCGCATGCTCGCGATGGTCTGCAAGGTCCGGCCGAAGCCCGTCCGGAAGGCGAAGCCGCAGGTCCAGGCCACGGTCCTCGCCTCGAACGCGGCGCCGACGGCTACCACCCCGGTGAAGGAGTCGCCGAAGACGCCCGGCGACGCGTCTTCCCCCGACGGGAAGCCGGCCCCGGTCGACGACAGAAAGGATTCGACGGGGCAAGACGGCAAGAAGGACACCGCTGCGCCTTCGGAGAAGAAGCCGGAGGACACGGGCAAGGCCGCGGCCGACAAGGCGCCGGAAACACAGAAGAAGGCCGACAAGGGCGGAAAGGCTGCGGAGTCAGCGGACGAGAGCCACGGGAAGGCGTCGAAGCTCACGAAGGGTCATGACGCGCCCGCGGAGCACGGAGACAGGGACGCCAAGGCGTCGAAGGGCAAGGACGTCCACGGGGACAAGGACGCCGGCAAGGAAGGCAGCCACGACGATGCGAAGAAGCACGACGTGCACTGGTCCTACAGCGGCAGGACGGACGCCAAGCACTGGGCTTCGCTGTCTCCCGACTTCGCGCTCTGCGACGAGGGCAAGCGTCAGTCGCCCATCGACATTCGTGACTGGGTGCGTGTGGAACTGGACGGAATCAAGTTCAACTACCGGCGGACCCCACTCGACATCGTGAACAACGGCCACACCGTGCTCGTGAAGTATGCGCCGGGCAGCACGATCACGGTCGGCGAAAAGACTTACGAGCTCAAGCAGTTCCACTTCCACAGACCGGCTGAGGAACGTGTGAACGGACGCGCCTTCGACATGGTCGCGCACCTCGTCCACCAGGCGAAGGACGGCGAGATCGCGGTCGTCGCCGTGCTGCTCATGGCGGGCAACGAGAACGAGTTCCTGAAGACCCTCTGGAACCACATGCCGCTCGACGTGGGGCTCGAGGAGAAGCGGGACAGCGTGCAGATCAACGTGGCGGACCTGCTGCCCAAGTTCGCCGGCTACTACACCTTCATGGGGTCGCTCACGACGCCGCCGTGTACGGAAGGCGTGCGCTGGATCGTGATGCGCACGCCCGTGCAGATGTCACGGACCCAGATCGGCATCTTCAGCCGCGTCTACGACATGAACGCGCGCCCGATCCAGTCGAGTCACGGTCGACTCATCAAGGAAGTGATGTAAACATTCGCGTGCCTCGGCCGTGAAGTCCGTACCAGGGCCTCACGCGTAGGTCGGCGGGGGCGTGAAGCACGCGAATTCGCGCTCCAGCATCCGCGCAAAGGCGATGCAGGTGAGGTCGCCGTACTGCGGTCCGACGATCTGCACGCCAACGGGAAGGCCGTCGCGCGCGAGTCCGGTCGGTGCGACGGTCGAGGGCAGGTAGGCCATGCCCGAGTAACCCGCCCAGAACATCTGCGTCGTCGACGGCTGCGGCTTGCCGTTCACGGTCACCATGCGCTCCCAGCGCTCGCCCTGCTGGTTGTGCGGGAACGCGGTCGTGGCGGCGGGCGGGCAGAGCAGGACGTCCCACTCCTCGAAGAACGCCTTCCACGCGAGCCGCATGCGCGTGCGGGCCTCGTCGAGCAGCAGCCACTCGCGGTGCGTCATCGTCGAGGCCGCGATCATCCAGGACTCGTAGTCCTTCGCGCCCTTGCGCAGACGTGGCACCCGCTTGGCGAGCGCCGTGAACGCCTGGTCGGTGAGCGTGCGGGAGGTCGCACTGCGCAGCAGCTGGATGAAGACGTGGTGCGCCTCGCTCAGGTTGAAGGCGGGGCGTGCCTTGTCACTGACCTTCGCACCCCGGCTCGCCGCGAAGTCCGCCACGGCCTGGATGCGCTGCTGCACGGCACGATCCACCGGCGCGGACGGGGCGGTCTTCAGCACGGCCACGCGCCACTTGCGCCACGGGCGCGATGGTGCGGCGGGCAGGGTGACCTGCCATGCGGCGCCGTCCGCGGGATCCGGGCCGAGGATGGTCTGCAGCACGATCTCGAGATCCTCCGCGCTCCGCGCGAGCGGCCCGATCACGGCGATGTCGTTGCCCGTCAGGAACGGCGGGAGCCGGTGACCCGCGCCCGAGCAGATTCCGAACGTCGGCTTGTGTCCGTAGACACCACAGTAGTGTGCAGGGTCGCGGATCGACGCACCGATGTCGCTGCCGATCTCGAGGCCCGTAATCCCGGATGCGAGTGCGGCAGCGGCCCCGCCCGACGATCCGCCCGGTATGCGATCGAGATCCCAGGGATTGTTCGTGGTCCCGTAGATCGGGTTGAACGACTGCCAGTCCGACAGCATCACGGGCACGTTCGTCTTGCCGAAGATCACGGCCCCGGCGCTGGTCAGGCGATCCACCGCGACGGCATTCGACGTGGCGATGTTCCGGCGCATGTCCGGTCTGCCCCACGTGGTCGGCAGCCCCTCGATGTCGAACGATTCCTTCACGGTCATCGGCACCCCGTGCAGCGGGCCCCACACGGTGCCTCGCGCCAGCGCGCGGTCCGCGGCGCGTGCACGCCTGATCGCGCGGTCCTCGTCGAGCACGCACACAGCGTTGACTTCGGCGTCGATGCGGCTGCGACGGTCGAGGTAGTGCCTGAGCAGTTCCAGGCATCCGACCTTGCGGGCACGAATCAGCGAGGCGAGGCGGTGGGCGGGTTCGAAGGCGATGTCCATGGGCGGGTATCCGGTAGCTTGTGGGGTGGGGGACGGCAGCCGGCCGCACCGGACCCAGGTGTCCGGCGCGCGACCTCGTGAATCTGGCCTACTTGACCGACGAATAGGCCGTGGGCGACAGGAACATGTTCGTGATGCTCTCGACGATCTGCCCGTTCTTCTCCGTTTCGGCGCGCTTCTCGATCCACTCCGGATCGGTCGCGAACGCGTTCCAGAGGCGCTCGCGCTCGGCCATGTCCTTCCACTCGAGCATGTAGTAGAGATCCACGTTGGACCCACCCACGAGCACTGTCCAGAAACCCGCCTGGCGGATGCCGTGCTTCTCCCAGAGCTTCAGCGTGATGGTCTCGAAACGCTTGTTCAGGTCGGGCAGACGGCCAGGCATGCAGTGGTAGATCCGAAGCTCGTAGATCATGAAGCACTCCCTCGTGAAGGAAACGATGGTGATGGTGGTGCGATGACGACGCGCAGCGGCGCGTCGGTCAGAGCGTGCGCACCGCGACGTGATGCAGGGATTCGACGGCCGGGCCGAGCGTGTTGCGCAGCGGGCGTCCGAAACCCTCGGCGCTGATCTCGAAGACGTCGCCGTACTTCGTCTCGACGCCCTTCGTGAAACTGCCGGTCGCGGCGCCGAAATAGTGCACGTGGACGTCGCCCGGCGAGCGGAACTGGCGGTACTTGAAGTGATGGTGCTCGAGATTCGCGACCGAATGGCACATGTTGTCCTCGCCGGAGAGCCAGTCCGACGACCAGATCGTCTCGCCGCCACGCAGCAGCCGTGCGGTGCCCTGTACGGACCGGGGCAGTTCACCCACGAGCACTTCGGGGCCGTAGCTCGACTGCCGCAGCTTCGAATGCGCGAGGTAGAGATAGTTCTCGCGTTCCGTCACATGGTCGGAGTATTCGTTCGCGAGCGCGAAGCCCACGCGCAGCGGCGAGCCGTCGTCGGCGATCACGTAGAGGCCGCAGACCTCGACTTCCTCGCCGCCGTCCTTCGCGAATGCAGGCAGTTCGAGTTCCTGTTCGGGCGCGACGACCCAGCGGCCGTCGCCCTTGTAGAACCATTCAGGGGGCGTGCCGACGGCACCGGCTGCGGGCTTGCCACCTTCCATGCCCCACTTGAACATCTTCATGGAGTCGGTGAGCTGTTCGTCGGCCTGCTGAAGTTTCGCGTGCATCGCATCGCGGGCGGATGCGCTGCCGAGATGCGAGAGACCCGTCCCGGTCACGAGCCAGTGCGCAGGGTCGGGATGATCGAGCGGGGGCAGCAACCGCTTGCCGGCGATGATCTCGTCGTAGTCCTCGAACCGGCCCGACGCACGCGCGGCGACGACGGCTTCGAGGTGGAGTCCGCTGCGCGCGGCCTCGAGCGCGAGGTGATAGACGCGATCGGTACCGTCTATGCGTTCGAGGCGCCCGCCGTCACCGGCCACGCGTCCGACGCACCGGTTGCCTGCGCCATCGAGAAATTGCACGAGTCTCACGTCGCCCCTCCCGTCATCGTTGTGTATCGCCCGATTGTAGAGCGAACGCGCGCGAACGCCAGCGTTGCGCGCGGCACGGGGAAGGCGGGTCTGGGGGGCAGGGCTCGCGGGGGCCCGTGGGTCAGCGGCGTGCGCGGTACGCGTCGATCATCGGCTGGATCTCCGCCCGCATTCCCTTCATCGCGGTGTGGATCTCCTCGCCGACGTCGTCGATGTGCCGGAGGATCGCGCCCTGGACACCGATCGCGTTCATCCTGGCGTACTTCACGCCGGGACAGTAGCGGCTCTCGGGGCTGCACGCGACGAACTGGAACGCCTCCGGGTTCAGCGTCGAGAACTCGAGTTCGTTGTCCTTCTTGGGTATGCGCGGCTGGGCGACCTTCTGCAGTGCCTTGAGTTCGGACTCGGCCCCGCGCAGGTCGTACTTGAAGCGTCCCGTGTACGTGTAGTTGAAGAGCGTCATCTCGCCCATGAACCAGTCCATCAGCGCGAGCTGGGCCTTGCCGGACTTGCTCTCCAGATGCGTCGCGATCGTGTCCGCTGCCTCGCCGTCGAACGTGGCATCGATGTACTGCGTGCGAATCGTCTTGACCCACTGACCCGTGCCGACCGTCGCGAGCGGCTTCGTCGTCGCCGCCGCGAGCAGCCTGTCCTCGGCGTCGCGCCACTCGGGGTCCTTGTCGGTCCAGTTGGGTTCGAGCTTCGCCTCCGTGCCCCACGCGGCGAGCAGGTCGTTCGCCATGCGGATGGCTGCCTGCTTGAGGATCAGCCGCGCGGCGCCGGTGATCAGGACTTCGTCGTGTGCCTTGGCGACACGCGAGACGGCTTCCTCCTTGTGACGGGCCTGCTCGGCGTCATCGTTCGCGAGCACGTTTGCAGACATCAGTGCGCAGATGGCGGTGAAGGTCACGCCCCCAAGCAGTCTTTTCATTCTTGCCTACTCCGTTTTCGTTGGATCGTCGGTGCCATGGCGGGAGACGGATGCGCGAGCGTTACCGTCACCCTCGGGTCGACGTGCGCGGATGAACTCCCGGGCCTGCGATTCGTATGCCTCCCGCAGGTCGGGGCGGCGTGCGAGCAGCGCGTCACGTGCGGTGACGGCGCGGCGAAATGCATCGCCCTCGTGGAGCAGCAAGGCGGCGGTGCAGTAGTGCACGAGTGCCATGCCGCCGTGACGCTCTCCCCAGGCTCCGCGCATGTAGAGGTCTCCCAGTACGAGGTGCGCGAGTCCGTCGAGCTTGTCGGCCGCAAATTCGAGAAGCTCCCGCGCCTTCTGCACATTGGGGTCGGGTGCCGACTTTTCCAGATGCATGAGTGCGAGGTCCCGCGCGGCGACTTCGTGCCCCTGGGCGGCGGCCCGCTCGTACCAGCGCGTCGCCTCGGCCGGCTCCGCGGGTCCCCCGAGCCCTGCCTGGAGCATCCGGGCGAGGTGCATCTGGGCCTCCGCGATTCCCCGATCGGCCGCGCGTTCGTACCAGCGGCGGGCCGCGTGATCGTTGCGCGGACCGCCCTGGGCCCGCTCGAGCATGTTCCCGAGCGCGAACTGGGCCCACGGGTGACCGGCGTCCGCCGCGCGCGAGTACCACGCGCGCGCCGCGTCCAGGTCAATCGTGAGTCCGGGCTTCTCGGGGATGTCGTGCAGACAGCCGAGATCGAACATGGCCTTGGCGTCACCGCCTTGCGCGAGGCGTTCGAGCGCAGCCACGCGGCTGTGGATGTCGGAAGTGTCGTTCACGGCGGAGGGTCGCAACAGGGGATCGGGTGGCTCCCACGCGACGAAGGCGGCCTTGCGGCCGCCTTCGTCCGGGAGATCCGGGAGGCTAGCGCTCGGTGGTCTTGCGGATGTCCTTCGTGTCGCTCCACTCCTCGATACCCGTCTGGATGTTCGTGAGGCTCAGGAAGAGCTGGTAGTAGACGTCCTTCACGTCCTCCGTTTCCTTCACGATCGAGGTGATCTCGCCCGACAGGCGGTAGCCCGCGCCGACCATCCTGCCCTGCTGCACGGCCTTCTCCTGGTCGTAGTACTGGCTCTGCTGACGCTTCAGTTCCTCGATCTGCTTCTGCATGTCCGCGTTGTCCACGGCGAAGCGGACGCGACCGCTCTTCTGGAGGGACGACCGGATCCGGTTCGTGATCGCGCGCGTGTCGATGTACTCGCTCGTCTTGTTCCGCACTTCCTGCACCGTCACGATCGGCAGGTTGCCGGACTGGATGACCGGCGCCTGGAGCATCGACTGCGTCATCTCCTCGGCGAGCCGCTGCAGGTCGGTGGAGCCGAACTGGTTCGTCACGGTCTCGACGGCGCCGGGATCCCCGTAGCGGGTCTTGGGCTTCGCGCAACCACCCAGCGTCAGTGCGAGCGCGACGACGGCGAGCGTCGCGAGCCCGGACAGTCGCTTGAAAGTCGTCATGTCTGTCTCTCCTCGGATCGGGCGACGGGTCATTCCTGGCCCATCACGATGAACTTGAAGTCGCGCGCACGCGAGTTCGGCGCGATGGTCGTCACGGTCTGGCGCGAGTTGCCGTACATCAGGAGCGGCTTCCACGATTCCTCGTCGGCGGCGCGCATGCCTTCCGCATCCGCCCAGCGGAACTTGTACATCAGGCGCTCGAGATCGCTCTCGTCGTTGTAGACCACGACGTCGACCTTGAGAAGGTCGCCCGTCGTCGTGCAGCGGATCTCCTCGATTTCCACGTCCGGACTCCGGCTGCCTTCCTTGGCGACCTTGGCCTTCACGAGATCACTCATCGACGAGACCTTCTGGTCGCCGATCGGGCATCCGAACGCGAAGCCTTCCTTCTCGAAACCCTTCTTGGTTCCGCACCCGGCAGCGAGCGCGGCGGCGACGAGCGCGACGAAAAGGGGCGCAACTTTCATTTCTGTGTCCTCCTTGATGGGGGCGGTGGTGCGGGAAGATCGATCGTCCTCACTCGAGCATACAACGGTTCCGTTGCCGCCGAGCGCAGGGGCGCGAGGGTGCCGGAGGCGGCAGAATCGTGCTGCGGAGCGCCGACGGGCGTCACGAAATGCTGACCGCGCAGGAGCCTGACGTCGACGATCGCGTACCGGGACGAGAGCGTCACGTCGAACGTCGCGGTGCCCGACGTGGTGCGCACGTCCACGGTGTGCCGTCCGCGCGGGAGGCGCACGCGAGCGAGGCTCACGTGGCTCGGGAGCGTCCGCCAGCCACGTTCGTCGGCCTGCTCGATCACGATGCCGCCCACCTGGAGCGCGAACAGCGCGAGCACGGCCCCGACGCTGTCCTCCCGGTTCCGCTGCCGCTTCGCGATGTTCTTCTGCATCTCGTACTGCGCGACGGCCTTCGTCGACGACCGTATGAACGCACGCAACATGATCGCGGGCATCTCGTCGTGCAGCGCGCGTCGCGCCATGGCGTCGAGATCGAGGATGTGTGCCGTGGGCAGCGTGGTGTTCCGGTCGACCTGCACGTCCGGCGGCTGGTAGCCGACGGGGTCGGGCGGCAGGACGGGGAACGAGACGGGAATGTTGATGATCGCGCCGTACGAGACGATGGGGACCGGCAGATTGAAGCTCTGCGAGACCCGACCCGGGATCGTGCCCGTCTCGATGAGGAGGAGCAGATCGCACTGGGTGTCGTCCGGTGCGGCGAGGTGTGTATCGAGTGCAGCGAGTGCCTGCTCGAGCACGGGCTGGTCGGGCCGCAGTTCGATCGCGTTCCGGTAGCCGGGTGCCGCGAGGCTTTCTTCCCCGAGCGACTCGTAGATGAAGCCCGCGAGATAGTGCGACAGCGCGTTCTGATAGCCGTTGCGCAGGGCGAGGGACTCGGGCGTCTCGAGCGTCTCGACCGGGTAGCCGCTGATTTCCTTGAAGCTCGGATCCACACCGCGGCTCTTCGCCTCTTCCTCGATCCTGACGTACTCGGCGGAGCGGACCTCGGCGATCACGGCCTCGCGCTCGTGCGTGCGCTTGATGTCGACCCGCGCGTCGTCCCAGTCCCCCATCGCGAGGTGGTCCATCGCCATGCGCGTGGTGAGCATGACCTTCTCGTAGTCGTGGCCTTCGTACGGCCGCACGCGATCGTTGATCACGTAGCTCGCCGCCTGTCCCGCGGCCTTGGCCGGGTCGAGGCGCGCGGCATTCTCCCAGGCCTGCACGACCGCGTCGGCGCCGGCATACGCCGCGAAGCTGTCCTTGAAGTCGTTGTCGAGCCGCTCGAGTTCGCCGAGCTCCAGGAAGTAGAGCAGGTCCTTCTTGTCGCCCTTGTTGTTGCGCTCGATCACCTTGATCGCACCGGCGACGTCGCCGGCACCCGCCCTGTTCAGGGTCTCGTCCATCTCCGCGCGATAGCTGCGCAGTGCGCCGCAGCCCGCGAGCAGCGTGCTGCAGAGGATCAGGGCGATGCCGGCAGGAAACCGGGAGGTACGGGAGCGACGGCCCGACCGGGGGACCGGTACGGCGGGAAGTCGGGGCGGGGGGACGACCGTCACGGGCTGGCGGAATCCGGGGGGCGGCTGACGCGGCATTCTGACACTCGGCTCATCGGCCGCCAACCCGCGCCCCGCGCGACCCCGAAAGCCGGGCTCAGGACGGGCACCGGTCGCCCGGGAGTGCATCGTCGCGCCGTCGGGATGCGGCCGTTCCGGCACACGAAAAAGGGGCCGGATCCCGGCCCCCCTTCGCGCAGGTGCTGCGAAATCAGCGGATCACGACGCCCCAGGGGCGCTCGCCCACTTCGATGTCCTTGATCTTCTTGTTGGTTTCCGTATCGATCACGGATACCGAGTTGGACCGGCCGTTCGCCACGTAGAGCTTTTTCCCGTCCGGGGTGATCGCCATGTTCCAGGGCCGCTTGCCGACCGGGATCGTCGCGATCACGCTGTTGGTCGCGACATCCACCACCGCGACGGTGGCGTCCTTGCCGTTCGAGACGTACACGCGCTTTCCGTTCGGGTGCATGGTCACGCCGTTCGAGAACTTGCCCGTCGATATCTCGGCGATGACCTTGCGGTTCGGCCAGTCGATCGCGTAGGTCTTGCTAGCGAGTTCGCAGGCGACGTAGAGGTACTTGCCGTCCGGCGTGAACGCCATGCCGCGGGGACGGTTGCCAACCTGGATCTGGTCGACCTCCTTCTTCTCGCCCACGTCGACGACGTCGACCTTGTTCGCTTCCTCGGCACTCGCGACGAGCCACTTGCCGTCGGGTGCGAACTCGGCGTGCTCCGGATTCTTGCCCTTGACCACCACGGAGAAGACCCGCTTGCCCGAGTCGGTGTCCACGAATGCGACGGAGTTGCTGAGCTCGACCGCGGCGACCACGTACTTGCCGTCCGGGGAGATGCTCACGCCCTCGGGCGATTCGCCCAGGTCGATGAACCCGTTGACCTTGCCCGCGTCGAGGTCGACGACCGCGAGTGCGGACTTGGGCTCGTCGCTCACGTAGGCGTACCGCCCGTCGAGGCTGATCGCGATCCCGCGCGGCCGCTCGCCGCCGGGCAGCGTCTTCACCACCACGTCGGTCGCGGTGTCGATCATGCTGAGGGTTCCGGATTTTTCATTGGGCACGTAGGCGAAGGGGGCGGCCCATGCCTGGGCGGCCCACGTCATCACACCGGCTGCAAGAATGCCCGCAAGGCCTCTATTCATGTTCAATTCTCTCCCGTTGTCGTAGAAAGGCTGGCGTTCGACCCGCCCGCGGCAGGATCGTTCAAGCCCGTTCAGGCGGGCGAGTATCGCACGAGGGTTCGGGCGGCCTCGTCGCCGTGCCCCCGCGCCGGCGACGCCGGCACTCTGGGTCCGCGCGTGTCGGGGCCCGGACCTCGCCGCAGGTCCGGGTGGAACCTTCGATCAGGAAGTTTTCCCATCCCTTTCCGGGGACCGATCGGCTACAACGCGGCAGGTCCGGACCGGAGGATTCCCGCATCCGCGGTGTAAAGTCGACTCGACGTGCGAACCCACACATGGACATGACGATGACCGAATCCCTTCCTGCCGAAGCGGCGGCGCGACGCACGGTGTCGCGCACGGGCGGGGCGTGGCGCGACCTGACGATCGTCCTGATCGCGACCGTAGTCACGTTCCTCGCGGCCGGGCGCTTCAATCTGTCGGAAGGGCTCGCGGGAGTGCTCAAGCATTTCGAGGCCTACCAGCTGGACGAGGTGCTTCTCGCGGTCGCGGTCCTCGTGACGGGGTTGAGCTGGTCGTCCTGGCGGCGTTCCCGGCAGGCTGCCCGGGAGATGGCGCTGCGCTTCCGGGCGCAGGAGGCCGTCGCGCGGCAGCGCCAGTATTTCGAGACGCTCTTCAACGAGAACCTTTCGGCCAATCTCATCGCCGACGGGGACGGGCGCATCACGCTCGCGAATCCGGAGCTTGCGAGGCTGTTCGGGCTCGAGCGCGCCGGGCTGGCGATCGGTCGCCGCCTCGCGGAGTTCTACGCGACCCCCGAGGCATGGTCCGACCAGCAACGGGAACTGGACGGCACGCGCAAGTTCGAGCAGCACGGTCTCCGCATCCGTCGCGCGGACGGCGGCGAGGCGGTCGTGATCGCGAGACTGCTCGCGGCGGCCGATCTCGACGGACACTTCGAGATCCACGCATTCTTCACGGACGTCACGGTACTGGAGGAAACTCGCGCCGAACTGGCCGCTGCCCTGAACGAGAACCGGCGGCTCGCCCAGCGCGGCATCGAGCTGCTGGAGGCGGAGCGCCGGCACATCGCGCGGGAACTCCACGACGAGATGGGCCAGTGGCTCAACGCGCTCAAGATCGATGCCGTGTCCATTCGCGATCGCGCGGATCTTCCGGAGGACGTGCGTCGCACGGGGCACGCGATCGTCGAGCTCACGAATCACGTCTACGACGTCGCGCGCAGCCTCATGCGCCGCCTGCGGCCGGTCGCACTCGACGAACTCGGCCTCGCGCCCGCGCTGCAGTACTGCGTCGACCAGTGGCACCGCCGCCATCCCGAGGTGACGTGCACGTTCGACTCGGAGCCGCTTCCCGACAGCCTGGGCGAGGTGACGAACATCACGCTCTACCGTCTCGTGCAGGAGTGCCTCACGAACATCACGCGGCACGCGAACGCACGCACCGTCGGGATCACGCTACGGCTCGACGCCGCCACGCACCTCATGACGGTGACCGTGCGCGACGACGGGCAGGGCATGGATCCCTCGCGTGCGCGCCTGGGGCTCGGCCTGGTCGGGCTGCGCGAGCGGGTGGAGATGCTCGGGGGGCGACTCCGGATCGAGAGCCGCCCCGGGGGCGGCACGATCATCGAGGCCGCGATGCCCACCGTTTCAATGGAATCCGTCTGATGGACAAGAAGACCTCCGTCCTGCTGGTCGACGATCACGCCGTCGTGCTCGAGGGATACCGGCGGCTCCTCGAGCGCACACCCGACATCGCCGTGATCGCGGACGCCCGCAACGGCGAGGAAGCCTACCGGAAATTCGTGGAACAGCGGCCGGACGTCGTCGTCATGGACATCACGCTGCCGGGCATAGGCGGCATCGAAGTCGCGCGACGCATGCTCGCCCGAGAGTCCGACGCGAAGATCCTCATGTTCAGCATGCACGAGGACATCGTCTTCTCGTCGCGGGCGCTCCAGACCGGTGCGCGCGGCTACGTCACCAAGTCGAGCGCGCCCGAGGTCCTCGTCGAGGCAGTGCGGCTGGTGGCGGCCGGGAAGCTCTACATCAGCCACGACATGGCGCAGGAACTCGCGGTGCAGATGCTGCCGGGCAACGAGAATCCGCTGCAGGCGCTGTCGCCACGCGAGTTCGAAGTCTTCCGGCTGCTCGTCGCGGGCCACGCGGTCGGCGAGATCGCACGCATGCTCTCGCTTTCCTACAAGACCGTCGCCAACCACCAGTGGAACATCCGTCAGAAGCTGGACGTGTCGAACACTGCCCAGGTCGTCCGGATGGCGATGACGCACGGGGTGATCGAAGCGGGGCCGGGCGCGGACCCGGCGGCCGACAGTCCGGCCGATGGCCGCTAGGCCCGCGCCGAAGCCGAACCTCTGATTCCCGGCCGACGCCTCTGGCGCCCCAATTGCGCCCGTACTCCCCGTCGGCACGCCGGGCGCGCACGTGCACACAGTCGCTGACGATTTCCCGGCCGGTCACGCGCCCAGGTCTGCACGCAGGCACCGCAGGTCCTGCACAGTGCCCCGCCGCGCTTGCGGAAGGGATCCCGCGATCGCCGGGAAGTATTCCCTAACCCCGGACGGCAGCCCCTTCGTAATCTAGACACATCGAGAGCCGAGTGACGGGCCGGTCGCGCGTGGACGCACTGGTTCGGACGCCGGGCACGGTGGACGACCTCTCCGGCACGCCACGGACAGGCCCGGCTCGCTCAGAACAAGACACGATGCGCCCCGCAGCGGACGGACTCGCTGCGGGGCGCCGGGGGGAGACACCGATCAGACGTACCCATGGTCCGCGCGTGCGCGTGGCGGGAGGCTTCCGCACATGGCTGGCACCTGCCGTGGCGCCGGTCGTGCTGGGAGCCGCGCCACATCCGGGCGCGCAGGAACTCGGCACCGTCGTGGCTCCCACGGTCGAGGTGACTGCGCCGCGCATCGTGACGCCGTTGCCGGGCGTCGTCATCGGGACCGAGCAGATGAGCACCAACGTGAAGAGTGCAACGTCGCAGGACCTCGAGGCCGCACGCACCACCAGCCTGACCGATTTCATGAACACGACCATGCAGTCCGTGAACGTGAACGACTACCAGGGCAATCCTTTCCAGCAGGATCTCAATTTCCGGGGATTCTCGGCGTCCCCCCTGATCGGAACGCCACAGGGGCTGTCGGTGTACGTCGACGGCGTGCGCGTGAACGAGGGATTCGGTGACGTCGTGAACTGGGATCTCATCCCGAACAACGCGATCGCCCGCCTGGACCTGCTGCCTGGCAGCAACCCCCTTTTCGGGCTCAACACGCTCGGCGGTGCGCTGTCCATTGCCACGAAGTCGGGCTTCACGGATCCGGGCATCGCGGCACGCTATCTCACCGGCAGCTGGGGTCGGCGCCAGGCCGAGGCCTCGGTCGGCGGTGTGCGCGGACCCGTCGGCGGCTTCGTTGCGCTCAACAGTCTCGACGAGGACGGGTGGCGCGACAACTCGCCCTCTTCGGTCAAGCAGGCGTTCGCGAAAGCCACGGTGAAGCTCGCCCCGTTCGAGGCGAATGCGTCCCTGATCCACGCCGACAACCGGCTCGTGGGCAACGGGATGGTGCCGGTGGAGCTGTACCGGGAGGATCCTGCGGCCGTCTTCACGTCGCCCGACGAATCCGTCAACAGACTCACGCACGTGACGCTCCAGGCGGCCTGGAACATGACCGACGCCGCGAGCATGTCCGCGCTGGCATACCGGCGTGAGCTTCGGCAACGATCGGCGGGCGGCGACTTCTACGACGAGTGGGACCAGGCGGCAAACGGCCGCACGGGACTGTGTCCCGACCAGACGACCTCGACCTATCCGGATGGAGGCGCCGAAATCGATGCGACCGGGTGTCCGGGCGTGACGCCGAACGGCCTCGTGAACTACGGCCGGTCCGACCAGCTGGGCAGGGGAAGCGCCCTGCAGTTCACGGGCTATGGCGAGCAGGGTCAGATCGTGCTGGGGATCGCCCACGACCGTTCCGACGTCACGTTCGGCCAGAGCCAGAGACTGGGGTGGATCGGTGAGGGCCGGGACATCCATCTCGATCCCGGCGCGTTCGATGCCACGGGGCTCACGGCGACCGTCACGGACATCGTCCGCAACAATCTTTCGGGTTCGACGGCCACGCAGAGCGTGTTCGCGCTCGGTATCTGGTCACCCGACCCGACCGCCGACGTCACGGCCGGGGCGCGGTACAGCCGCACTCGCGTGAAGAACACGCTCGTGTCCGACAGACCCATTCCGCTCTACCAGTTCACGGATCAGCTCGCCCGCCGCTTGCGCGAACGCTGTGGTGCCGAGGCGGGCGACGTGCGCGCACGCTACTACTGCAGCATGGGCGACTACGTCTACGAGAGCCTCAATCCGCTCCTCGGCATCTCGCTTCGTCCCCGCGAGACGCTCGACCTGTTCGCCAGCGCGAGTCGCGGCAGCCGTACGCCGTCGGTCATCGAACTGGGGTGTGCACGCGATCATGCGGCGGAGGAGCAGTTCCAGGGACAGAACAGCGGACAGCTGCCGGGTTGCTCGATTCCGACTGCGCTCACGAGCGACCCCTACCTGCCGCAGGTGCGATCGCGCTCGATCGAAGCCGGGCTTCGGGGGACGATGCCGGCGGCCGGTCTCGCGTGGAACGCCTCGCTGTTCCGCACCGACCTGACCGACGACATCCTGTTCGTGTCGCTCGGCAGGCGCAATCGGGGCGTGTTCGACACGTTCGGCCGGACGCGCCGGCAGGGCGTGGAACTGGGCCTCACGGGGCACTGGGGACGTCACACCGTGCGCGCCGCCTACACGCGGCTCGATGCGACGTTCGAGAGCACGGCACGCATCGTGAACGAATCGAACAGCACTGCCGAGACTGCCCAGGGCCTGCTCAGCGAGTTCGTCGTCGAACCGGGAGATCGCATTCCCGGACTGCCGCGGGACACGCTCCGGCTCAACTGGTCCTTCGACGTGACCGACCGCTGGAACGTGGGCTGGACACTCATCGCGCACGGCTTCTCGTACTCACGCGGCAACGAGAACAACGCGAGCACGCCGGGTGGCACGGACTCGGACGGCACCGCCGTGACGGCGCGCAACGATCCATCGATCACCGTGAATCCCGGGCGGGCATACACCGGACTCGGCCGCACGGGTGGCTATGCGGTCGTCAACTTCCTCGCGAGCTACCGCAGTTCGCGCCGCTGGTCCTGGTTCGTGCGCGTGGACAACGTCTTCGATCGCGAATACGCGACGGCCGGCGAACTCGGACTCAACCCCTTCACGCCTTCGCGCTGGGGATACCGCGACGCGACGGGCTTCAACTACAACAGCCTCGACTGGACGCACTCGCAGTTCATCGGCCCCGGCGCACCGCGCGCGATCTGGGTCGGGGCGACGTTCTCGCTGGCGCCGCCAACCGGAGCCTCGAGATGACGTGTTCCTTCACCCGGCCCGGTGGCCGGATTCCACACCCTACAGGAGACACCCCATGAAACTGCGGAACACCGTTCTCGCTGCCCTGTGCACTGTCGCGGCGACCTGCGCCCACGCAGGCGGCTTCGTCGAACTGCCGACGTCGGATCCCCTCCGCGTCGGCGGGTCGCAGAATCTCAATGCCGACCAGTTCTACATCGCCGAAGGTGCGATCCTCTCGACCGACCAGGACGGATTCAACACGTACGCCCCGCCGGCGAACCTGCAACTGCTCGCCGAGCAGAGCACCGTCGTGGAACTCGAGGGAGAGGAGGTCGGCGCCTTCTTCGATTTCGTCTTCCGCGACAGCTCCGACGACCGGCTCGTGTTCGGGGGGCGGCTCGTGCTCGAGACGATCGACGCGGAAGTGAACGACATATTCCGGAGCGGTTTCGCCGGTTCGAGCGCGGCCGTCGCCTGGACCTTCGCGACCGACACGGACCTCCGGCTGTACTCGGCCGCACGGACCGCCGTCGGGATCAAGCAGGGCGTCGACGTCTTCGACGCGGACGTGGTCGATCTGCGTTCCGACATCAACGTGCAGGAGGGCAATCCCTCGACGGGGCTCTTCCTCGTGAAGACGGACGCGCTCTACTACGCGCTTGCCGACGACGTGATCCGCGTCCGCCAGGGCGGTGAAGAGGGGCAGCCCGACGTGTCCTTCACGTTCGCAGGCTACATGCCCACGAACACGGCCCCCGTGCCCGAGCCTTCGACCTACCTCATGCTCGCGGCAGGTCTGGGGATCGTGGCATTCGGTCTGCGTCGCCGTCGCTGATCCCGGCCGGAACAGGCGGCTGTCCGGTGGCTGCCTGTTCCGGATCCTGCCCGACTGCGGCCGTGCGTATGGCAGACACAGTGGTCACCGTCCTCATCGTCGACGATCATGCCGTCGTGCGCGAGGGGCTCTGTCGTCTCATCGAATCGGCCGAAGGGTTGCGCGTGGCAGGGCAGGTCATGAGCGGCGAGGACGCGGTGGAGACCTATCCCCGGCTTCGTCCGGATCTGGTCCTCCTCGACCTGAGCCTCCCGGGAATCGGGGGCGTCGAGACGGCCCAGCGGTTGCTGTCCCGCGATCCGTCCGCCAGGATCGTCGCCCTCAGCATGCACGACGATCCTCTCGTGGTGGCCCGAATGCTCCGGGCCGGGGCGCGGGGTTACGTGACGAAGGCCTGCGGGCCGGACGTCATCGTGGACGCGTTGCGCGCGGTGGCAGCCGGACGACATTTCCTGAGCGCGGACGTCGCCCAGGACGTGGCCGTGATGGCACTGCCCGGAGGCGGCAGTCCGCTGCGACGCCTGTCCAGCCGCGAGCTTGCCGTGTTCAGGCTGATCGCAGGCGGACTCTCTCTGGACGAAACGGCGCAGCACCTCGGACTGTCCCGCAAGACGGTGGCCAATTACCAGACCTCGCTGCGGCAGAAGCTCGCGCTCACGACGAGTGCGCAGGCGACCCGCCTCGCGATCGCCTGCGGGATGATGGGCAGCGAGGCCCCCGTCGGGACGGCCAACCCCGTGGACGACGTTCGGGTCAGGAAGAATTCCGGCACCTGATCGGGTGAGGTCGGCATGGGCGGCCGCAGGCCGCCTGCGTACAGTGGATCCCGTTGCAGGCCACGTGACTGGAGCGAACCCGAAGCGGGCGATGCTCCCAGGCCTCGACGCACGACTCAGGCTCTCGTGTCGCGGCCGGTTCCTCCCACCGGTCGCGATTTTTTTTGCGCGGAACGGGTCAGAACGCGCCGGGCGCGGTGGAGGTTTCGGGGGCGACCCTGTGGTGCTGCAGCATGTCGTGGACCTCGCCCGTCATCACGGCCAGGTAGGCGGCGAGCAGCACGTAGACGATGCCGTAGCGCACCCTCAACGCCGTGGGGACGGAGTAGTAGGCCACGTTTTCCGGCGCCTTCGGATCGAACTTCAGTGCACGCCATGCGTGCGGCGCCGCGAGCAGCGCGATGAGGATCAGCATCGGACTCGGGTGCAGGAAGAAGAGCCCGGCCAGTATCGGCACGCCGAGCAGCCAGACGCGTGGCGAGACGATCGCGGTGATGCGGCCGCCGTCGAACGGCGAGAGCGGGATCAGGTTGAACAGGTTCAGGAAGAAGCCCGCATAGGACAGCGCGAGCAGCAGGGCGCTGTCGTACGTGCGCGCCAGGACGTAACACGCGACGGCGCCGATGGTGCCCGCGACGGGTCCCGCGATGCCGACGTACGCTTCCGTCTCGACGCTGTGCGGCATCTCCTTCAGCTGGATCCAGGCCCCCACGAACGGGATGAACGTCGGTGCGCCGACCGGAAGCCCTCGTTGACGCGCGGCAAGGAAGTGCCCCATCTCGTGGACGAAGATCAGCAGCACGAGGCCGATCGCGTACCAGATGCCGAAGATCAGCGCGTACGCGAACACCGAGATGATCATCGTGAGGCCGGTCGTCGCGACCTTGCCGAGCTTTCCGGCCGTGAAGAGCAGCGCGAGCAGTTTCAGCATGCGGGCACCCATCCTGGCGATGCCGCCCGCCGACAGGCAGGGACAGCGAGGGCGTGACGGACGGACCCGACGCGCGTGTGGCGGAGCGGGGACGGACACGACGACTGGCACGCGTTCAATGGAGACTGCTCCCGTTCATGGTCGCTGGCGTACGGCGTCACTCGGGCAGTCCCGAGGCGTCCAGGCCGAGTTCCTTCAGCCGGATCCGGTAGACAGCCACGAGCTCGCGCACGTCGGCCTGCTCGGAAGGCGAGAGGGCCGACACGCCGCTCGCGGCCGTTCGCAGGGCGTCGGTGCCCTCGGCCCAGCGGTTCAGCGCCGCGAGGGCCTTCGCGAGCTCCACGTCGCTGCGCGTGATCAGAAGGGCGCCGTCGCCCGAGGGAGGCGCGAGTCCGGCCGCTTCGCGCAGCGGGGCGACCGCTTCGCCGAAACGCCCGGCCTCGCGGTAGAAACGACCGAGGTTGAACGCGGCTGTCGCCTGTTCCAGGGCGCCCAATGCGCGGGCGCGCTCCAGCGCGGACCGGTAGAAGGCCTCCGCATCGGTCGAACGATCGCCGGTCTCGGCGACCGCGGCCTGGTGCGTGTAGGCATCCACGACCTTGCGGTCCGAACTGCACCCGGCGCCGGCGAGACATCCGGCGAGGATCAGAAGGCTCGCGGCGCGGGGCCTGAGGCCGCCGGAACGGGACGGGAATGGGAGCATGTCGGTTGCCTGGCAGGTTCGCGGCTTGTTCACGAAAACAGTGTACCTTCCGGACACGGTCGTGCCGCGTCGCGCGGCGGGTGAACGCATCGAATTTCGGGAGATTTCACGTGCAACAGGATATTGCGATTCTCGGGCTGGGCCGCATGGGCTCGGCCATGGCGAAGAACCTGCTCGACGCCGGCTTCGCGCTGACGGTCTGGAACCGTTCCTCGGACGCCACGCGGTCGCTCGCCGCGGCGGGCGCGCGGGTGGCGAAGACGCCGGGCGAGGCCGCCACGCCCGGCGGCATCGTGGTCACGATGCTCGCGGACGACGCGGTGCTCACGGAGACCACGGCGGGCGAGCACGGCTTCGGCAGGCGACTGGGGCCCGGTGGCCTGCATATCGCGATGGAGACGATCGCGCCGGCGACGAGCCGGCACCTCGCCGACTGGCATCGTGAACACGGCAACCAGTACGTCGCCGCGCCGGTGTTCGGGCGGCCGGCGGTCGCGCAAGCCGGGAAGCTCTGGGTGTGCATGTCCGGGGAGGTCGCCGCCAAGCGGCGCGCCGAACCCGTGCTGGCTGCCGTGTGCCAGCGGCACGAGGACTTCGGGACGGATCCGGTGAGTGCCAACGTCGTCAAGCTGGTCGGCAATTTCATGATCGCGTCGCTGATCGAGGTCATGGGCGAGGGGTACACGCTCGCAGAGAAGCACGGGCTCTCGCGGGAGGCCGTCGCCTCGTTCTTCGTGTCGACGCTGTTCGATGCGCCGGTGTTCCGGAGCTACAGCCCGACGATCGCGGCTGACCGTCACGACGAGGCCGCGTTCCTGCTCCGTCTCGGACTCAAGGACCTGCGCCTGATCCTCGGGGCCGCGGAGCGCGCCGAGATGCCGATGCCGCTCGCGAGCCTGCTGCGCGACCGTCTGCTCTCCGCGATGGCGAAGGGTCGCGGCGACTACGACTGGACGGCGATCGCGCACGGCGCACGCGAGGACGCGGGACTCGCGTGAGCGCCGGTACGGCCGGCCGCACGCAGCCGCGGGGACGGGGCTATCATGACGCGCACGGCGGACGTCCGCCCGGGAGTGGCCGAACTTGAAACTGGAACGCATCCGGATCGAATTCGACATGGAGCAGGACCGGCTGCTGATGCTGGTCCTGATCGATGGTGGCGCCGAGGTGCGGCTCTGGCTCACACGGCGGTGCGTGAAGCGTTTCTGGATGGCGATGGTCCGGATGGCGGAGTTCAGGCCCGAGGTCCAGCTGCAGACGACGCCCGAGGCGCGCACCGCGGTACTCCAGTTCCAGCACGAGAAGGCCCTGCGGGAGGTCCGGTTCTCGCGCACCGAACCGGAGACACCGTCGGCCCCGCCGCGAACGCAGCCGCTCGGCGGCGTGCCGCTGCTGGTCACGCGCATCCAGGCGCGTCGCGAACCGGACGGTCGC
The DNA here is from genome assembly GCA_016125475.1 of Betaproteobacteria bacterium. Lineage (GTDB taxonomy): Bacteria > Pseudomonadota > Gammaproteobacteria > Burkholderiales. Next base: position 42,848 of record WGLR01000024.1, on the reverse strand, counting down.
ACGCTCCTCGCGCTCCTTCCGACGGAGGGGCAGGGGGCCCACCTCACCCTCAGCGAGACGTTGCTTCACGGCCTCATGAAGCTGGTGCAGCAGGCCGTCGGGAAGGCCGAATGGGACATGACCCTCGAGCTCCCGAAGGTCGAGGCGCCGGAAGACTCTGCGGAAGTCCCGCGCGTGCTGAACTGATTTCTGTGCCCGATCCTGCCCGACGAGGCAGGACGGCGCGGTTTTGTCGATGTTGGGTCACCTGAAAAATGCAAAGGAGCTGAAGCGATGGGAGCGAGAAAGGGAGGACAGGGAAGGGGCGGGCTGATCGGAGTGGTCGTCGCGGTGCTGCTCGGCATCTGGGGCCTCGGTGCAGTGGCGCCAGGGGCGTGGGCTGACGAGGAGGAACAGATCCACGACATCGGACTTCCTCTGGGCGACGCGGCCGCGATAGAACTCGGCAAGACGCGCTTCGGGGAGAAGTGCGGCGGCTTCTGCCACGGCAGTGGCGGCAAGGGCGGTCGCGGTCCGTGCCTGATCTGCGGGCGATACAAGCACGGCAACAAGGACTCCGACCTCGTGCGCAACATCACGAACGGTGTTACGGGCACCCCGATGGGCGCCTTCGGCAGCATGTACTCTAAGGAAGAGATTGCCGCGATCGTGGTCTACCTGCGTTCGCAGCAGAAGAAGAAGGAGGCCGGAGAACTCTGAGCCCGGCCGGGCCGGCACCGCCGCACGTGTGCACGCGCGGCGGTGCCGGATCTCAGCGGTGGGACGTGTCGGCCGCGAGACTCTTCTGACGCTTGTCGAGCCACCAGCCGTACTGCTCCGGCCAGTCCGCAAACGCGTTGCCGACGCCGAGTTCCGCCTGGGCGTGCAGAGGCCAGTTGGGGTTGTGGAGCGCCTCGCGTCCGATCGCGATCAGGTCCGCGTCCCCGTTGCGGAGAATTTCCTCGGCCTGCCGTGCCTCGAGAATCAGGCCCACGGCCATCGTGCGCACACTGGCCTGATTGCGCACCGACGAGGCGAAGCCGACCTGGAAGCCCGGATGACGCTTCACCCGGGCTGCGGTGGCCGAGCCCATGAGGCCACCCGACGAGCAGTCGATGACGTCCACGCCGACCGCCGCGAGGCGCTTCGCGAGTTCGACGGAGTCCTCGATCGTCCACCCTCCTTCGACGCCGTCCACGGACGAGATCCGGAACATGACGGGGCGATCCGCGGGCCACACCTCGCGCACGTCCTGCGCGATCTCCAGCGCCAGCCGGATGCGGTTCTCGAACGGACCGCCGTACTCGTCCTCCCGCCTGTTCGAGAGCGGGGACAGGAATTCGTGGAGCAGATAACCGTGTGCACCGTGCACTTCGACGACGTCGAAGCCTGCCGCGATCGCGCGTGCGGCGGCACTGCGCCACCGGGCCCTCAGCGCGGAGATCTCCTCGCGCGTGAGCGCGTGCGGCTGCAGCCACCCCTCGTCCATCGGCAGTTCGCTCGGCGCGACGATCGGCCAGACGTCCTCGCCGCGGGCGCGGTCCGAATCGTCGAGCGGGCCGTTGCCGTGCCAGGGACGCTGCATCGACGCCTTGCGCCCCGCGTGCGCGAGCTGGATGGCCGGCACGCAGCGCTGCGCGCGCATGAAGTCCGTGATGCGACGCAACGGGGCGATCTGGTCGTCGGACCAGAGTCCGAGGTCACCGTGCGTGATGCGGCCGTGCGGGTCGACCGCGACGGCCTCGGAATAGACCATGCCGGCGCCGCCTTCCGCGAGCTTGCCGAGATGGACGAGGTGCCAGTCGTTCGCGATCCCGTCCTTCGCGCTGTACTGGCACATGGGCGAGATGACGATGCGGTTCTTCAGCGTGATGCCACGCAGTTCGAGGGGAGAGAAGAGCAGCGGTTGTCCTGTGGTCATGTGTCGTCTTGGGTGTGTGGTTGGAGAAAGTCGTTCGCGGGCGGCGCCCACTGGCGGACCGCGCCGTTGCGACCCGTCGACAGGACCGGGATTGTACGTGTCGGGTGCAGCGACTGGAGCGCTACCGCCGCGGACGGGCGTGGACGTGTTCGTACCGGACGGAGTCGCCGATCGCCTTCCGTGTGTTGGGCGTGGCGTGGTCGTGGGCGTGCTGGCGCATGTCCACGTCGACCGGCACGAGGTTGAGCCTGCCGTGGCGAACCTGGGGTTCGGCCACGAGCGCATTCGCGAAGGCCTGCACGGCCTTCGTCGGCCCCCGGAGCATGACGGTCTCCAGACAATTGTCGTGGTCCAGATGCACGTGCATGCTCGAAAGCACGAGGTCGTGGTGGTCGTGCTGCAGGGCGGTGAGACGCTCCGCCAGATCCCGCGCGTGGTGATCGTACACGTAGCTCAAAGCCGCGATGCAGAAGGGCGCTTCCTCGCGGTCGAGGGTTTCCTGGCTCAGCATCGTCCGCAGCATGTCGCGCACGGCCTCGGAGCGGTTCTGGTACCCCTTGCGTGCGATGAGTGCGTCGAAGTCCCGGGCGAGTTCCTCGCTGAGCGAGATCGTGAATCGTTCCATGGTGGCGTGCCGAAGTTCTGGCGCGGTTCCACCCGCCCGGCCGCGGCCGCCGCAGGTGTCTTCCCGCGCATTGTCAGTGCGTTCTCCCGATTGCGATTTTGCGCCGAAGCTGTGTATGATGAATCGATTAGTTTTCACACAATTCTCAGAATGGCCCGCCGCGCCCCGCTGCGTGCGGTGCGCAGCGAATTCCGGACGGGGAGACGACGATGGTGAAGTTCGCGCGCGGGGGAGCGCTCGCCCGCTCGATGTGCGGGGCGTGGGCGGCGATGGCCTGCGCGGCGGCCCTCGCGCACGATGAGGTGCAGGCCCCGACGGTCAGCGTCATCGGCCACTACGAAACCGGCATCGGGACCTCCGACGCGGCGAGCGAAGGCGCGGTGACGTCCGCACGGATCGAGAGCCGCCCGCTCCTGCGGACCGGCGAGGTCATCGAACTCGTGCCGGGGATGATCGTCACGCAGCACAGCGGCGACGGCAAGGCGAACCAGTACTACCTGCGCGGCTACAACCTCGATCACGGCACCGACTTCGCGATCTGGGTGGACGGCATGCCCGTGAACATGCCCACGCACGGGCACGGGCAGGGTTACGCGGACATCAACTTCATGATTCCCGAACTCGTCTCCCGCGTGAATTTCCGGAAGGGCCCCTATTACGCGGAGGAAGGGGATTTCTCGTCCGCGGGCGTGGCGCGCATCCATTACTTCGATTCGATCCCGCAGGGCATCGCCACCGTGACGCTCGGTTCCAACCGGTACCGGCGTGGCGTCTTCGCGAACTCTTCCGACGTTGGGGACGGGCACCTGCTCTACGCATTCGAGGCGACGGGCAACGACGGCCCGTGGGACAGGCCGGAGAATCTGCGCAAGCTGAACGCGGTGTTGCGTCTCAGCCAGGGGTCGGAAACGTCGGGCTTCAGTCTGACCGCGATGGCCTACGACGCGAAGTGGGATGCCACCGACCAGATTCCGCAACGTGCCGTCGATCAGGGGCTCGTGGGTCGCTTCGGCTCGCTCGATCCGACGGACGGCGGACGCACCAGCCGGTACAGTGCGTCCTTCTCGGGTCGCCAGGCCATGGGGCGCGGCACACTGAACGTCGACGCCTACCTGATCAACTACCGGCTGGACCTCTGGTCGGACTTCACGTACTTCCGGAACGACCCCGTCCGGGGCGACCAGTTCCAGCAGAGCGACAACCGCACTGTCTACGGCTTCAATCCGCACTACATGTTCGAGATGCCGCTGTTCGGTACGGACAGTGTCACGACGGTGGGCGTGCAGTCGCGCTTCGACGACATCGGGCCTGTCGCGCTCTACGACACGCAGGCGCGCACGATCATCGGTACCACGCGGGAGGACAAGGTACGGCAGATGAGTGTCGGGCTCTATGCGCAGAACGCTGCGCAGTGGAATTCGTGGTTCCGCACACTGGCCGGACTGCGGGCGGACCACTACCGGTTCGACGTCGCCAGCAACATCGCCGCGAACTCGGGCAAGCGCAGCGACCACCTCGTTTCACCGAAACTGTCACTGATCTTCGGTCCGTGGGACAGGACCGAGTATTTCGTGAACACGGGCTACGGCTTCCACAGCAACGATGCGCGGGGCACCGTCATCCGGGTGGACCCGAAGAACACAGCGGTGGCGGTGGCCCCCGTCAACCCGCTCGTGCGAACCCGCGGCAGCGAGGTCGGCCTGCGCACCGAACTCGTTCCCCACGTGCAGAGTTCGCTTGCGCTCTGGGAACTCAGGCAGGATTCGGAGCTTCTGTTCGTGGGTGACGCGGGCACGACGGAGGCCAGCTTCCCGAGCATCCGGCGTGGCATCGAGTGGACCAGCTACGCGCGTCCGTTCGACTGGCTGTTCGTCGACGCGGAACTCGCGATCACCCGTGCCAGGTTTCGCGACAATCCCGCCGGCGACCGGATCCCCGGCGCCGTGGAACGTGTCGCGACGCTCGGGCTTACCGTTGAGGATCTCGGGCCCTGGTTCGGCGCCCTCCAGGTCAGGCATTTCGGCCCGCGCCCGCTCGTCGAGGACAACTCGCAGCGTTCCGCCGGCACGACCATATCGAATCTGCGGGTCGGCTATCTCGTGGAGAAGAACGTGCGCGTGTACCTGGACGTGCTGAACCTGTTCGGCACGAAGGCCGACGACATCACCTACTACTACGGCTCCTGTCTCCGGAACGAGGTGGGCGTCGCACCGGCGTGCCCCGCGGTCGGCGGCGGTGACGGTGTCCAGGACCGGGTGTTCCATCCGGTCGAGCCGCGGCAGCTGCGCTTCTCCGTGTCCGCGCGGTTCTGACGCTGGGCGAGGACCTCGTGGCGTGTCCGGTGCCAGCCGCGCGGGCCGCCACCGGACGCCGTCAGGTCAGGGTCAGTAACTCTTCCTGAATTCCGTGCCGTGACAGGCCGGGCAGGGCGGGACGTGGCCCGTCTTGGTCATGTGTACCTCGCGGTTGCACTTGATGCACGTGAGCGTGCCCGCGCTCGTGACCTCGCCCGTGTGGTAGGTGAGGGCCTCCTGTGTCTTGCGACTCAGGAAGTCGAGGCCCTTGCCTGCGGACTGGAGCAGCATCGAGAGACTCGCGAGCGCGCCGGCGCTCAGCCGCGACGGATTGAACCGTTCGCGGGCTTCCTCGCCGAGGCGGTGCATGTCGTCGAGCGACTGTTCGAGATCCCGTTTGAGATAGGCCTTGAACTTCTCGCCCTGCTCGGCGCTCATCTCGCCCGCCGCGGTGAGCTGTTCGCGAGTCCGCTCGAGCGTGCGCTCCATGGCTTCGCGGCCCTTTTCCTGGCTGCTCTCGTACAGCGCGGTGAACTTCTCCGCGAACCGGTCGTACTGCGATTCGATCTTGGCTTTCAGGTCGTCCGTGTTCGACTCACTCATCGTCGCGTGCTCCCTCTTCCTGGATGGTCTCGCTTCCGTCGGGCCGCCGGCACCGGAGCCCCGCGGTCGAAGGCGTTTCACGAATCCCGGTCCGCCACGCGCACGTTACGGCGGGCAGACCCGGGACACCGAAATTACACCCTTTCCCGCATTTGGGGGCACTTGTCCGGTTCACAAGTGTCCCGCGCCTGGCGCGTCACGCACTCAGGCGTTCGCGACGCGCTCCATGCGGTCGAGCGCCTCGAGGAGCATCTCGCGCGGGCACGCGAAGTTCAGTCGCACGAAGCCGGGCGTGCCGAAGTCCGCGCCGTCGTAGACGCCGACGCCTCCGGCCTCGAACGCGCTCGCGGGTCGTTCGAGACTGCTCTCGCGACAGTCGATCCATGCGAGATAGGTCGCCTCGGCGTGCGTGACGCGGAATCCGGGCCACTGCGCGACGCGGGCCTCGACGAGGTCCCGGTTGCTCCGGAGATAGCGCACGAGCGCCTCGCGCCAGGGCTCCCCGTCGCGGTAGGCCGCGAGGGTCCCCCAGAGGCCGATGGTCATCGGCCGGTGAACGATGCCCTTCATCACGCGCGTCATCCGGTCGCGCAGCGCACGATCGGGCACGATCGCGAACGCCGTGCCGAGGCCGGGCAGGTTGAAGGTCTTCGAGGCGGCCATCAGCGTGACGGTGCGCGCCGCGATTTCCTCGCTCAGGGACGCGATCGGGATGTGCCGCCGGTCCTCGTCGAGCACGAGTCCGCAGTGGATCTCGTCCGAGCAGATCACGAGGTCGTGGCGCACACAGACGTCCGCCAGCGCGAGGAGTTCCTCGCGAGAATAGGCGCGTCCGACGGGATTGTGGGGGTTGCACAGCAGGAAGAGCCGGCTGCGCGGCGTGACGGCAGCCTCGAGGCTCGCGGCGGGGAAGTGCCAGGCACCGTCCCCGTCCTGCATGAGCGGCACCCGTACGCACCGGCGGTCGCTATTCGAGGGTGCCGAGAGAAACGGTGGATAGATCGGCACGCCCGTCAGCACGTCGTCGCCGGATTCGCCCAGCGCACGGCAGACGACGTTCAGCCCGGATACCAGACCGGGCAGCCACACGAACCACTCCGGCCTGGGGCGCCAGCCGTAGGCCGAGTCGATCCGCTCGATGATGGCCGCGGTGAGTTCCGGTCCGGGTTCGACGTATCCGAACACGCCGTGGTCCACGCGGGCACGCAGGGCGTCCACGATCTCCGGTGGCGACCGGAAGTCCATGTCAGCCACCCACATGGGGATCACGTCACGGCCGGCGTACCGGTCCCACTTGAGGCTCCACGTGCCGCTGCGGTCGATGCGGGAGTCGAAGTCGTATTGCGTGTTCATTCCGGTTTTCCTGGTGTGGTGCGGTCCGGCGCGGGCTCCCGTTGCGGGAGCGTGCGACGCGACGGGGTGACGCCGGCGCGCGCAGGATTCCCGGTACTCATGCCGCGACGGGTTCCCGCAGGTCCCGCAGGATCTCGCGGACCCGCACGATGCGCATCGCGACCTCGGAGAGCTTCGTGTCGATGCGGAGCTTCTCGGGACCCGCGAGGCGCCAGCCCTTGCGGCTCTGGATGAGCGCGATGATCCGGGAAGGCTCGACGGGCGGATTCGGCTTGAACGTGAGCACGATCTGCTCGGGGGCCGCATCGATCCGCACGACGCCGAGAGGTTCGGCCATGAGCCGGAGCCGGTGCGTTTCCACGAGGGCCTTCGCGGGATCGGGGAGGCGGCCGAAGCGGTCGACGAGTTCCTCCGCCATCTTCTCGAGCTGTTCGACCGACTCGCAGTTCGCGAGACGCTTGTAGAGCACGAGTCGTTCGTGCACGTCCGCACAGTAGTCCGTGGGCAGCAGCGCCGGAGAGTGCAGGTTGATCTCGACCGTGGCGTGGAGGGGCCCCTCGAGGTCGGGTTCCTTGCCGTTGCGCAGCGACCTCACCGCGTGATTCAGCATGTCGATGTAGAGGCTGAAGCCCACCTGCTGCATCTCGCCGCTCTGGGATTCGCCGAGGACCTCGCCCGCGCCGCGGATCTCCAGATCGTGCATCGCGAGATAGAAGCCGGACCCGAGCTCCTCCATCATCTGGATCGCCTCGAGGCGCTTCTTCGCCTGGGCCGTCACGGCTTCCTCGTCGGGCGTGAGCAGGTACGCGTAGGCCTGGTGGTGCGAACGCCCGACGCGTCCCCGGAGCTGGTGGAGCTGCGCGAGTCCGAACCGGTCCGCACGGTTCATGATGATCGTGTTCGCGTTCGGCACGTCGATCCCGGTCTCGATGATCGTCGTGCACAGGAGCACGTTGAACCGGGCCTGGTAGAAGTCGCGCATCGCGTGCTCGAGTTCGCGTTCGGCCATCTGCCCGTGCGCGACGCGTATGCGGGCCTCGGGGACCAGCGCGGCGAGCTTGGCCTCCCAGTTCTTGATGGTCTCGACCTCGTTGTGCAGGAAGTACACCTGGCCGCCGCGCTTGAGTTCCCTCAGCACCGCCTCGCGCACGAGACCGTCCGAGTAGCGCGACACGAAGGTCTTGATCGCGAGGCGCCGCTGCGGGGCGGTGGCGATGACCGAGAAGTCGCGCAGGCCTTCGAGCGACATCGCGAGCGTGCGCGGGATCGGCGTCGCGGTGAGCGTGAGGACGTCGACTTCGGCGCGGAGCTGCTTGAGGCGCTCCTTCTGGCGCACGCCGAAGCGGTGCTCCTCGTCGATGATCACGAGCCCGAGGTTCCCGAACTTCACGTCCGCGCTCAGCAGCTTGTGGGTGCCGATCACGATGTCGATCGCACCCGTCGCGAGTCCCTCGATGGCAGCGGACGATTCCTTCGCGGACCGGAAGCGCGACAGCTCGGCGAGTTTCACGGGCCAGTCGGCGAACCGGTTCGAGAAGTTCTGGAAATGCTGTTCCGCGAGCAGGGTCGTGGGCACGAGCACGGCCACCTGCTTGCCGTCGGCGATCGCGACGAACGCCGCACGCAGGGCGACCTCCGTCTTGCCGAACCCGACGTCGCCGCAGATCAGGCGGTCCATCGGCTTGCCCGATTCGAGATCCTGGATCACGGACGTGATCGCGGCGGCCTGGTCCGCGGTCTCCTCGAACGGGAAGCCCGCGCAGAACGCCTCGTAGTCGTGGTGCCTGAGGGTGAACGAGTGGCCCTCCCGTGCCGCGCGCTTCGCGTACAGGTGCAGCAGCTCCGCGGCCGTGTCACGCACCTGCTTCGCGGCCTTGCGGCGCGCCTTCTGCCAGTCTCCGCTACCCAGGCGGTGCAGCGACACGGCGTCGGAGGCGGCGCCGGCGTAGCGGCTGATCACCTGGAGCTGCGACACGGGCACGTAGAGCTTGTCGCCGCCGTCGTACTCGAGCAGCAGGAACTCGCCCGGATCGCCGCCGACGTCCATCGTGACGAGCCCGTGATAGCGGCCCACACCGTGGCTCTCGTGCACGACGGGGGCGCCGACCTTCACCTCGGAGAGGTCGCGCAGGACGTTCTCGGCGGACGTGCGTTTCTCGCGTTCGCGGGCGCGCGCGCGCGACGTCGTCGCGTAGAGCTCCGTCTCGGTCAGGAACGCGACGCCGGCGCCCGGCAGGACGAAGCCGTCGTACAGGGGCGACACACCGAGCATGAGGGGCGCCCGAGACGCCGTGAATGCCTCCAGGGTGTCGGCGAGTTCCGGGTGCAGGTCGTATTCGTGCAGGAACTCCAGCATCGTCTCGCGGCGACCCGGGCCCTCTGCCGTGAGGAGCACGCGACCCGGGAACTCCGCGACGAAGTGCTTGAGAGCGGACAGCGGGTCGGTCGCACGGCGGTCGACCGCGACGGGGGGAGGCGGGGCGACGAGGTCGGCCTCCGCGGATTCGGCGCTGCCGCGTCCGAGATCGATGCGTGCGTAGGGCTTCAGCGACGCGAAGAACTCTTCGTCGCGCTGGTAGAGGGCCGCGGGAGGCAGTATCGGCTGGTTCGAGTCCCCGCGCAGCATCTCGAACCGCGACTGCGTGTCCTTGCAGAACGTGCCGATCGCCTCGGGGATGTCGCCCTGCATCGCGATCACGGTGTTCCCGGGAAGGTAGTCGGTGAGCGTCGCGGTTTCGTCGAAGAACAGGGGAAGGTAGTACTCGATGCCCGCGGGCGTGGATCCGCTGCCGATGTCCTTGTAGAGCCGGCGCTTCGACGGGTCGCCCTCGAACACTTCCCGGAACCGGCGCCGGAACTGCGTGCGCCCCGGCTCGTCGAGCGGGAACTCGCGTGCCGGCAGCAGCCGCACCTCGTTCACCTTGTAGATGCTGCGCTGCGTGTCGACGTCGAACGTTCGGATCGACTCGATCTCGTCGTCGAGGAGGTCGATCCGGTAGGGCAGCGTGGACCCCATCGGGAACAGGTCGATGAGTCCGCCGCGATAGCTGTATTCGCCGGGTGCGACGACCTGCGAGACGTGCGAGTAGCCCGCCATCGTAAGCTGTTCGCGGAACGAGTCCGGCGCGAGCCTGGCGCCCTGCTTGAGGAAGAACGTGTACGCGGACAGGTACGCGCGGGGCGGCAGGCGCATGAGCGCGGTCGTCACGGGGACGATCACGGCGTCCACGCCGTGCGTCGCGAGCAGGTACAGCGTCTCGAGCCGCTCCGACACGAGGTCCTGGTGCGGCGAGAAACTGTCGTAGGGCAGCGTCTCCCAGTCCGGCAGCAGGTGCACCCGCGCGCCCGCTGCGAACCAGCGCATCTCCGCGAGGAGCCTCTGGGCGTCCGTCGCGGTCGCCGTGACGATCGCGAGGGGCTGTTCACGCGTCGCGAGCTCGGCCAGGGCGAGAGCGTCCGACGACCCGGGGAGGGCGCCCGTGAACAGGCGCTGCCCTCGGTTTGGAATCGGGAAGGAAAGGAACATCGGCGAGGGTGAAGAGCAGAGGGGCGGAATTATAGGCCACTACCTCCGCGCGACCCCGCGAGGTCATAATCCGGGGCCGCCGACTCGGGACGTGGATCGCGCATCTCGCCCGATGGCGCACCGTGGAGATTGCCGGCATTGAACACCCCCCTGAACCGCCCCCGCTGCCATGCGCTCGTCCCGGCTGCCGGCGCGGGCCTGCGCTTCGGACACGAGGTGCCGAAGCAGTACCTGAAGCTTCTCGACCGGCCACTGATCGCGCACGCGCTCGCGAGACTGGCGTCGCATCCGCGGATTGAATCCGTCGTCGTGGTCCTTGCAGCCGGGGACGACTGGTTCGACCGCCAGGACTGGCGCGCACTCGCCGACCGGCTTCGCGTGCTCCGGTGCGGCGGGGCGAGCCGTGCCGAAACCGTCCGAAACGGCCTGCGGGCCCTCGCGGACACCTGTTGCGAGGACGACTGGGTACTCGTGCACGACGCGGCCAGGCCGTGCCTTCCGGCCGGTGTGCTGGACAGGATGATCGCGGAACTCGCTGACGATCCCGTGGGCGGCATCGCCGCGCTGCCGGTGCCGGACACGCTCAAGCGGGCCGACGACGAGTCGCGTGTCGCCGCGACCGTGTCGCGCGAAGGCCTCTGGGCCGCCCAGACGCCGCAGATGTTCCGCTACGGCCTGCTGGAGCGTGCGCTGGGCGTCCCGAACGCTTCCGCGTTCACCGACGAGGCGTCCGCGGTCGAGGCGCTGGGCCTGCGTCCCCGCCTCGTGCGCGGGGATCCCGTCAACATCAAGGTCACGTACCCCGGCGACCTCGCCCTCGCCGGGCTGTTCCTGGAAGCCGCCCGTGCGGCGAGGAGTTCGTCATGAGTTTCCGGATCGGACAGGGGTTCGACGTGCATGCACTCGTGGAGGGCAGGCCGCTCGTCATCGGTGGTGTCACGATTCCGTTCGCGAAAGGGTTGCTGGGCCATTCCGATGCGGACGTGCTGCTGCACGCCGTCTGCGACGCGCTGTTCGGCGCGGCGGGTCTCGGGGACATCGGGCGCCATTTCCCGGACACCGATCCCGCGTTCGCCGGCGCGGACAGTCGCGTGCTGCTGCGCGAGACGATTCGCCGCGTGCGCGAGGCCGGGTACGACGTCACGAACGTCGACGCCACGATCATCGCGCAGGCCCCGAAGATGGCGCCGCACATCCCCGCGATGGTCGGAGCGATCGCGGCGGACCTCGGTGTCGCGGACACGCGCGTGAACGTGAAGGCCAAGACGACCGAACGCCTCGGCTTCACCGGACGGGGCGACGGTATCGCCGCCGAGGCGGTCGCGATGCTTCATCCTCTCCCCGGGCCGGACCGGTTCGGGCGAGCGTAGCAGCGTGGCGCGGCTCTTCTTCGCGCTCTGGCCACCGGCCGCGCTCGCCGACACGCTGGGGCGTGTCGCGGTGGCACTGCAGCGGGAGGTCGGCGGGCGGGTGACGCGCACGGATTCGATCCATCTCACGCTCGCATTTCTCGGGGATGTCCCGGAAACGGCCATGGACGTCCTTGTGGGCGCTCCGTGCGGGCGTCCGGGAGGCGAGATGACGCTCGACGTGCTCGGTGCGTGGCGTCACAACCGGATCGGATGGATCGCCCCGTCGAAGGTGCCTCCGCGCCTGGCGGAGGTCCAGTCCGCGCTCGTGGCGTGGCTGACGGAGAGGGGGTTCGCACCGGACCGGCGCCCGTACCGTCCGCACGTGACGCTCGTGCGACGGGCCCGGCACGCGCTCGACGCCCGACCCGCGCCACCTCTTGTCTGGCCGCTCGACGACGTCGTGCTCGTGCGCTCCGAACTCGATGCGGGCGGGCCCCGCTACCGGGTGCTCGCGCGCTTCGGTGCCGTCGACTGATCCGCGGCCTTCAAGCGGTCCGGCGGTGTCCTGCCCCGGACTCGTGCAGCACGCGTGCCTCCTCTTCGATGGCATCGCGTGATGGTGGGGGCACCGTCGGGATCTCCACGCGTGCGCAGAGTCCGCCTCCTTCGCGCGGGAGCAGTTTCACGGTGCCGCCGTGCAGGCGTGCGACCCGGTCCACGATCGCGAGACCGAGTCCGGCGCCACTGATGTCCGTGCGCGCGTCGTTGAGTCTCGTGAAGGGTTGCAGCACCTTCTCGACGGCGTCCGTCGGGATGCCCGGCCCGCGGTCCAGCACGCACAGCACCACCGTGCCGTTTTCCTCGTGCGTCGCGATCTCCACGTCTCCGTTGCCGTGCCGCAGCGCATTGTCCACGAGGTTGGTGATGAGCCGCTGCATCGCGAGCGGCTTGAACGACAGCGCGGGAAGTGCGTCCAGGGAGAGCCGGATGTCGTTGCCACGCTTGCCGTAGCGCTCCGCGAGCGACCGCACGAGCGCGTTCAGGTCGCCCGCCGCATCCGCAGCCTCCGCCGCGCCTTCTCGGGCGAACTCGAGGAACTGGCTGATGATTGCGTCCATGTCCTCGATGTCGTGCTCCATCCCTTCACGGACGGCGGGCGAGATCCTCCCGCTCACCATCTCGATCGCGAGCCGGAGCCGCGACAGGGGCGTCCGGAGGTCGTGGGAGACGCCCGCGAGCAGCACGGCGCGATTGGATTCCTGGCGGCTCAGCGCCCGGCTCATCTGGTTGAATGCCCGCGAGAGCGTCCGGATCTCCGATGGCCCCTTCTCGGGCAGCGCGGCCGGCGTCTTGCCGGCGGCGATGTCCGCCGCCGCGTCGCTGAGGGCCTGCAGCGGGCGGTTCACGCGCAACATCAGCGCGAGACCGCCGAACAGGGCAAGCCCCAGGCTCACGAGCGACCAGCCGGCCCACGCCGAAGCGGGCGGGAGCGTGAACGAGTCGGGCGCGAAGACGACCCAGTACGCCTGCTGGCGGATCTGGATCTTGACCCACAGCGACCCGTCCGAATCCTCGATCATCGCGAGCACCTTCGGTCCGTCGGCCTGGCTGCGCCGGATCTGCTGCTCGACGGCCGCGAGCATCGGGGAGCTCGGCACGGCGAGCTCGTCGACGTCGAGCGACGTAGCCGGGAACAGGCGGATGTTCTGCTGGAGCGGCAGGCGCTCGCTGAACTTGCGTCGGGACGACGCAGGCATGCTCTCGAGCGCGGTGCTCACCGTCTTCAGCACGCGCACGACCGTGGAGGCCGCCTGGGCGGACTGCGACTGCGCGCTGCTCATGCGGTAGAACTGGATCCACGCGACCTGACTCGCGATCAGGATGAACGAGATCAGCAGCACCGACCGGGCGAGCAGGGACTGGGGCAGCAGCCGCATCACCGCCGGGTCCCGGTCAGGCGATCACGAACACGTACCCGTACCCCCAGACCGTCTGCAGGAAGCGCGGATGGGACGGGTCTTCCTCGATGAGCTTCCGCAGCCGGGAGACCTGGACGTCGATGGTCCGGTCCAGCATGCCCAGATCGCGGCCGCGTGCGAGTTCCATGAGCCGTTCGCGCGTGAGGGGAGTGCCGGGGTGGGTGGCCAGCGCCTTGAGCAGCGCGAACTCGCCGGTCGTGAGCCCGATCGCCTGATCGCCGAGCGTGAGGCGTCGGGCGGCGAGGTTGAGCGTGAACTCTCCGAACCGTATGGGCTCCTCGGTCTCGAGCGGCGCGCCCGGAGGTGTCGGAGCGGCCCCGCGTCGCAACACCGCGTTGATGCGCGCGACGAGCTCGCGCGGATTGAACGGCTTCGGGAGATAATCGTCGGCACCGGTCTCCAGGCCGGTGATGCGTTCGGCCTCGTCTCCGCGGGCCGTGAGCATCACGATGGGCGTGCGATCGCCCGAGGCGCGAAGCCGCCGGCAGATGCTGAGCCCGTCCTCGCCGGGCAGCATGAGATCGAGCACGATGATGTCGATGCCTCCGCTGCCGAGCGCCAGGTCCATGGCCTGGGCGTCCCCGACCGCACGTATCTGGAATCCCTGCTCCGTCAGGTACTGTTCGAGCAGTTCCCGGAGTCTCCGGTCGTCGTCGACGACGAGGATGCAAACCTTGTTTTCTGACATTGCTGTGTTCTCCGGCCGCCATTATGCGTCAGGCCGGTGCGCGTTCCATCGCGGCCGCGCCATGTACCGTCAACCACGCCCGTCCGGGTGGCGTTGCCGCGCGATGCGCATCTGGATCCTCGCCCTCGTCACGTGGCTCCTGGGAGGCTGCGCGCCCGCAGGATCCGGTACGGCCCCACGCATCGGCATGCCCGCCGCCGGCGAGGCGCAGACGCGGACGCTCTCGCGTGCGGAAGCCCGGCACCTGCTCGTCCGCACCGGGTTCGGTGCCACGGAGCGGGAAGTGGAGGCCCTCACGGGCCTCACGCGCCTCGCGGCGGTGGAGACCGTGCTGGCAGGCCTGAACCGGCGGGCTTCGGTTCCGCTGCCCGCTGGATGGGCCCGTTACATTCCGGAATCCCGGGGCGAGCCGGCGCAACGCGCGACGGCGTGGCGCGAACTGCGCGCATGGTGGTTCTCCGAGATGCTGCGGACGAGCTCGCCGCTCACCGAGCGGCTCACGCTCTTCTGGCAGGGCTATTTCGGGTTGTCCGGGAAGAGCGTCGGGTCGCCGGCGCTCATGGCGCGCTACAACGTGATGCTGCGTGCGCGGGGCACGGACAACTTCGCCGCGCTGCTGCACTCGGTGGTGCGCGACCCCGCGATGCTCGTGGGCCACGATGCCGGCCGGAATCGCACGGAACACCTCGACGAGTCGTACGCGCGCACGCTGCTCGACACGTTCACGGTCGGCCCGGACCATCATTCCGCGGAGGACGTCACCGAGACGGCGCGTGCGCTCACCGGCTGGAGCGTCGACCCGGAGACCGGCGAGGCCCGTTTCCGGTTCGATCGCCACGACGACGGGGAAAAGACGGTCGTCGGGCGCCAGGGCCGGTACGACGCCGACAGCGTGGTCGACGCGCTCCTGGTGCGACCTGAGACCGCGCGGCGCGTCACGCAGGCGCTCTGGCGCGAGTTCGTGTCCCCGGTTCCGGATGCCGAACAGGCGGAAGTCGCCGCCGGAGCATTCCGGAACAGCGGCTACGAGATGCACACCATCCTGCGTGCGCTGCTTCTGAGCGACGCGTTCTGGGCGGCCGGCAATCGTGGCGTCCTCGTGCGGTCTCCCGTCGATCTCGTAGTGGGCACTTACCGGATGCTCGACATGCCGTTCGCGGACCCGGCCGCGGCGGACGCCGCGTGCGCCGGTCTCGGTCAGGACGTGTTCGCGCCGCCACCGTCCGGTGGCTGGCCGGAGGGCCCGGACTGGTTCGTGACAGGCGGTCCGGCGGCCCGCAGGCACTTTCTCGAGACGGTGCTCGCCGCACCGGCAGGTTCGGCACCGCACCCCGGGCAACTTGCTTCCGCGGGCGCCCCGGGCGGGTTCGACGCGACGCGCTGGTTCGCGAACTTCCCGGCAGCGGATCTGGTCCCGCGCGTCGTCTCGCTCGTGCTTCCCGGGCCGCCGGCGGCCACCGCGCCCGGATCGTTGCCCGACACGGACTGGCTTCGTTCGCTCCTGCTCGATCCCGGGTACGAATATCGCTGACGGTGGGCACCTGCCCCGTGAGGCGGCGTTGCCGGGTGTCACCCCGAGGCGTACCGTTCCGGGAGGGACGGTGCGGGGCTCCGCCGCGGTGGCGGGCGTCGAACATGGTCGATGGCCGTCGTGACGGCGGGACCCGACCGCACGCAACGCCGCGAGGCATTCCATGAACCGACGATACGACGCGGAAGTGTTCGGGCGACTTCGGGTCGTCCGGGGCGACATCACCGATCAGGACGTGGACGTGGTCGTGAACGCCGCGAACCCGACCCTGCTCGGGGGCGGCGGCGTGGACGGCGCGATCCACCGGGCCGCCGGGCCGCGGCTTCGCGCCTATTGCGAGACGCTGGGCGGGTGCCCCACCGGCGAGGCCCGCATCTCGCCCGGGTTCGACCTGCGGGCCCGATGGATCGTGCACACCGTCGGACCCGTGTGGCACGACGGAACGCGTGGCGAGGCCGAACTGCTCGCAAGCTGTTATCGCGCAAGCCTGCGGCTCGCGAGCGAGCACGATGCCCGCTCCATCGCATTTCCGCAGATAAGCACGGGCGCCTACGGTTTTCCGGCGGACCGCGCCGCGAGGATCGCAGCGCGGGCGCTCCTGGACGGGGTCGTGGCGCACGCCGGCATCGAGGACGTGAGGATCGTCTGTTTCGCCGAGGCCGGGCGAGCGCACGCCGAAGCCGCGCTGCGGGCATTGTCGCCGCAGGCGTGACGGCGGGGCCGGCACAAGACATGGCACCCTGCGTGCTTCACGACGGAGGCAGTGCTTATGTGGCTGCTGAACTATTCGAGGGCTGGACTGCCATAGCGGGGAGCCTGACCGCGGGGTACGACGGTTGCGACGATTCAAGAAATTTCTTCCCGGACGCGAGACGGTCGAACGGAACCGCCTGCTGAGACCGTTCGCGCCGCTCCTCGATCGCGGCTATCTCTGGCACTTCAACCGCCGGGCGGTCGCGCGCGGTGTCGCGGTCGGCCTGTTCTTCGGGCTCATCATTCCGGTGGCCCAGATCGTGTTCGCGGCGATCGCCGCCGTGGCATTCCGGGCCAACGTGCCCATTGCCGCGCTGTCGACGCTCGTCACGAACCCGTTCACGTTCCCGCCCATCTATTTCGTCGCTTACCGGCTCGGGGGATGGATCCTCGGTCGCGGGGGGGCCGGCGTGCCGGTGGATGCCGCGACGCAGGCCGTGGTGCAGCACGTCGGCTGGATCACGCGTGGCGTCGAGTGGCTGTCGTCCGTCGGTCCCTCGCTGGTGGTGGGACTGCTCGTCCTCGCAGCCGCGAGTGCGCTTGCGGGATTCGTGACGGTTCACGTGCTCTGGCGGGTGGCCGTCGTCATGCGTCGCCGCCGGAGCGCCTGAGGCCATTCCATCCTGCTGGTCAGCGCTCCGCCTCATCGCCGGAAGAACTCCTCGCGTGCGCTCTGTTCCATGCGCACCACCATCGGATGCGCGAGCTTCCGTTCCACCGTGATTGCGTAGAAGCTCATCGTGACTTCGGATGCCGTGCCGACGGCCACCACATCGAACTGGCGCTGGATCTCGGACGAGATGGCCGAAGGCCCCGGGAAGAACCCCGTGCCGGCCTGCCCGAAGGCCTTCATGAGTGCGCTATCGTCGAACTCGCCCACGACGTCCGGTCGGACTCGGTGGTCGCTGAAATAGCGCATGAGCCTGCTGCGTATCGGCGAGTGCTCCGCCGGCAGCAGCATCGGCGCGTGGTTCAGGCAGGCGGGAAAGGCTCCGGCGTGCTTCGCGGCGAGCGTCCGGCTCCCGAACACGACCGTGCCGCAGTGTCCCAGCAGGTGGTTGAAACCCCGCACGGACGAGGACTCCGGCATGGGGCTGTCCGCGATCACGATGTCGAGGCGGTTCGCGGCCAGCTGGGCGAGCAGCTCGGTCAGCTCGCCTTCGCGGCACACCAGGCGGACGGCAGACTCGCCGATCACGACGGGTTCCAGGAGGTGGTACGCGACGGCCTTCGGCACGGCGTCGGCCACCCCCACCCGGAACAGCATGGCCTGACTCGATCCGCTCTCCAGCGCGTCCTCGAGGGCCTCGCCGAGCACGAACATCTCGTCCGCGTAGCCCTGGACGAGGCGACCCGTCTCCGTCAGCACGAGGCGGCGCCCCGAACGCGTGAACACGGTGGCACCGATTGCGCGCTCGAACTGGCGCAACTGTTCGCTGAGCGTCTGCGGAGTGATGTCGAGCCTCTCGGCCGCACGCGAGAGACTCCCGGCGCGGGCGACCGTCCAGAAGTAGTGCAGGTGCTTGTAGTTGAGGGTACGCATGGCTCGTGTCCGGAGTTCGGCTTTTCCGAACAGACCATCAATCGTGGGCCTCTGTTCCCGGCGCGGCGGCTCGCTACACTGAATCCCGTCTGTTTCGACACACTGGAGGTACGAGATGGAGATTCAGGTTCAGTCCCGGGGATTCTGTCTGACCGAGGCCCTCTACGAGCACGTCACGAGCCGCGCACAGCATGCACTGGGCCATCACGCCCGGCGGGTCAGACGGGTCGCGGTGCGCCTGTTCGACGCCAATGGTCCACGCGGCGGGCTGGACAAGCACTGCGCGATCCGGGTGCATCTCGACGAGGTGCCGGTCGTGGTCATCGACGACTGCGACGAGGACCTCTACGCAG
This sequence comes from Betaproteobacteria bacterium, assembly GCA_016125475.1. Taxonomy (GTDB): domain Bacteria; phylum Pseudomonadota; class Gammaproteobacteria; order Burkholderiales. The sequence goes on along the minus strand of WGLR01000024.1, from coordinate 24,348 downwards.
CGGTCGATCGGGCCACCCAACGCGCGAGTATCGCGGTGGACCGCAAGCTCACCCGTCGACGCGACTGGTCGCGGGGCGGGCGTCCCCGGGCGGGGAGAGGGATCGACTCGATCGAGACCGACTGGCCCGCGGGCGGGGTGCCGGGCGAGTCCGGGCAGGATCGGGCGGATGACGCCCATCGATCCCTCGAGGTCGAGCACTGACGGGGATCATTCACCACCAGGAAATCGCCGCACGGCGTCAGACATGCGTCGTGCGGCGCCCCGACATTTACTTCGCACCCGGCCGAGCCGGGGAACGCTTCACCATTGCCGTCCTGGCGACTGCCGGGCGGGACCCAGCAGGCACCGCTCGGTCCACGGCGTCCATGGGGCGATTCGTGGAACGGAACGTCGGCCACGAGCTGGACGCCTCGCGAAGAGGGTCAGGCTTTGCGCTGCGGTGGAATATTCCAACGCCAATTGCCGGTTGCGGGGGCGTGCCCCTCACGCCGACAGCGCTGGCTGGCTCGTGTGCAGGAACCAGCTGTCGATGACCACCTTGCGCGTGAACCACTCGGTGGCGAGCAGACGTGTCGCGAGGAACCGCTTCAGTCCCTCCGGCAGGCGATCCGTGAACGACACGCTCTGGCGTGCCCCGAAACGTTCCTGCATCCTGAGGTCGTAGGGCGCGAGCGCGGCGGCGCTGTAGTCACCTTTCGCCGCGATGATCGTGTCTGCCGCGAGGATCGCGGACTCCACGGCGGGACGTATGCCTTCGCCACTCTGCGGATACGCGAGACCTGCAGCATCGCCGATCAGGAGCGCCGCCTCCGCCACGAACGGACGGGGCGCGTGGTTGTAGAGAAGATACGCGTGGCCTGCGAACTTGTCCGGCATGGACCGCGGGACCCGCCCGCGGGACTTGAGCCACTGCGCGAATGCGTGGACGTGCTCGGCAAGGCGATGGTTGTCCTCGCGGCCGAGACCCACGTTCAGATAGCCGCCCTTGCGGAACACCCAGCCGTATCCCTTGAGGTCGTCGCAGAAGTAGAGTTCGGGCACCTCCGGTTCGGCGAGCGTCTCTTCAGCCTGTTCGGGAGAGAGTGCGAACTCGATCTCCTGCGCGGCCACGATCTGTTCGGACTGACCGAGCTGCGCACCGAGCTGCCGCGCCACCGGGCAGAAATGTCCCCCGGCCCCCAGCACGATGCGCGCCTCGATCTCGCCGTTCGCGACCCAGAGGCCATCACGACGCTCGAGCGATTTCAGCGGCGCCGGCGTGGCGAGGCTGACACCCGAGCGATGGAGCAGGTACGTGTCGAACTCGCAGCGCCGGATGCCGAAGCTGACCGGCTCCCTGTAGTGCGTCTCGACCTCGCTGCCGCCGATGACCCCCGTCCGGAATCCGGTGATGGGCTGGAGGGTGCGGCCGCCGGCGCGATAGTCGTCCTGGTCCAGTTCGAGCGTCGTCATCACCGCGGGCGTGACCCAGTCGGCGCAGACCTTGTCGCGCGGAAATGCCTTCCTGTCGAGCAGCAGCACGTCCACGCCCGCACGTCGAAGTTTCCAGGCGGCCGTCGATCCGGAGGGGCCTCCCCCCACTATGAGCACTTCGCATCGCTGCATGAGCGTCAGATCCGGTAGAGGTGGTCCCGGGTGAACGGGACGGTGTTGTCCTGGCCGCGCGCGAACACGATCTGGAAGAGCTGCAGCGCGCCGACGAGAAAAGTGGCCTTGGACCCCGCGAGATAGAGCCGCCACATGCGCACGAACCGTTCGTCGTACATTTCCCGGACCTTGTCCTCGTGCGACTCGAACCGGTCGAGCCAGTGCTGCAGCGTCTGCGCGTAGTGCAGGCGGATGTTCTCGACGTCGAGCACCGAGAACTGGTGTTCCTCGAAGATCTGCATCATCTGGGCGAGGGTGGCCGGATAGGCGCCCGGGAAGATCCGCTTCTCGATCCACGCGTTCATGGGCGCGGCCTTGTTGCGCCCTATCGAGTGCACGAGCCCGCGTCCGTGCGGCTTCAGGACGCGATTGATGACGTCACCCAGCGCCGGGTAGTTTTCCACACCGACGTGCTCGAGCATGCCTACCGAGACGAACACGTCGCACTCGCCGCTCATGTTGCGGTAGTCGTCCAGCACGTACTCGATGCGCCCGTCGAGGCCCTGACGCCTGGCTTCCTCGCGCGCGAACCGGACCTGTTCCTCGGAGATGTTGAATGCCCGCACCTTGCCGGCGCCGTGGTGCTTCACGAAGTGCCGCGCGAGTCCGCCCCAGCCGCAGCCCGCCTCGTATACGACGTCACCGGGCTTCAGCTGGACCTTGCGCGCCACGTGGTCGAGCTTCGAACGCTGCGCCTGCTCGATCGTCATGTCGGGCCGGGCGTAATACGCGCACGTGTACTGCATCGCCTCGGTGTCGAGCCAGAGACGGTAGAAGTCGTTGCCGAGGTCGTAGTGGCGGTGGATGTTTTCCTTCGAGCCGGCGAGCGTGTTCGCGCGCGGCCGGTTCATCCACCGCAGCAGTCGCGCCTTCACGGACTTGTCGGGGAGGCTGTCCAGACCCCGGAAGATCTGCTCCAGGCACCCGACCAGATCTCCCTCGATCTCGACGCGTCCGGCGCTGTAGTCGTCGCCCGTGTAGAGCTCGGGGTTGATGAGCATCCGGAACAGGGCCCCCCGGTCGCGTACGTGCATCCTCGCGACAGGTTCCTCGCTCGAACTGCCGCGCAACTCCTCGCCGTTCCAGAGGACGATCGAGAGTTTCGGATGTTCGCAGGCCTCGAGAAGGCCCGTGAGCATGCGGCGTTCGAAGCCCGTGAGTCCGCCGCCTTCCTCGGCTCGGGACGAGGTCTCGGTCAGCTGGAGGTGTCCTTCCTTCTGGTCCATGGATCTTCTCCCCACGAAGTGGCGCTCGAGCGATTCTCCCGCAACCGGCGCGCCCCGCCAATCAGGCGCGCCTCACCCGGTGGGGCCGGGGGAATCCCCGACCCTCGACGCCGGTCAGAAACCGACGTTCTGGCCGCCCTTGAGCCTGAGGATACGCCGTGCGTCGTCCGGCGTCGCGATCTCGAGGCCGAGTTCCTCCAGGATGCGGCGGATCTTGCTCACCTGATCGGCATTCGTCTTCGCGAGCTGTCCCTTGCCGATCCAGAGGCTGTCCTCGAGGCCGACACGCACGTTGCCGCCCATCACGGCGGATTGCGTGGCGATGTACATCTGGTTGCGGCCGGCACCAAGCACGGACCACTGGTAGTCGTTGCCGAAGAGGCGGTCCGCCGTGCGCTTCATGTGCATCACGTCCTCCGGGTGCGGGCCGATGCCACCGCGAAGCCCGAACACGGACTGGATGAACAGCGGGGCCTTCACGAGCCCGCGGTCGAGGAAGTGTGCAGCGGTGTAGAGATGGCCGATGTCGTAGCACTCGATCTCGAAGCGCGTCTCGTTGCTGCTGCACGATTCGAGGATGTAGGCGATGTCCTTGAACGTGTTCTTGAAGATCCGGTCGTGCGACCCCTCGAGATAGGGCAGTTCCCAGTCGTGCTTCCACTCGCCATAGCGCGGAATCATCTCGTAGAGCCCGAAGTTCATCGAGCCCATGTTGAGCGACGCGACCTCCGGCTTCAGCTGCAGGGCAGGCTGCAGCCGCTCCTCCACGAGCATGGTCGGGGCCCCGCCCGTCGTCAGGTTGATGACCACGTTGGCCGCGTCCTTGATCTTCGGCAGGAACCGGCGAAACATCTCGGGGTCCTGCGTGGGGCGGCCGTCTTCGGGCATCCTCGCGTGCAGGTGCACGATCGCGGCGCCGGCCTGCGCCGCGCCGATCGCGGCTTCCGCGATCTCATCCGGCGTGATGGGCAGGTGAGGGGACATCGTCGGCGTGTGGATCGCACCGGTGACGGCGCACGTGATGATGACCTTGCGTTGTTCAGCCATGTTAGGTTTGCTCCCTGATTACCGTTCGTCTTTCTCCATGGCCCGCTTGTGGGCCACGAGAGCCATCAGGCGCCGGTCGCGCCAGGCTTCCCGTTCTGCGTGCCGGTCGCCGGCGAGCAGCGCGCGGCGCTCGCCCTCGACCTTCTCGACGAGATCCCCTTCCCAGCGGCGGCTCGTCACGCCCTGCATCATTCCGTAGAGCTTCGGGCCGTAGCGCTCGGCATAGTCGGCCACGCCCCCCGGTGCGTTCAGATCGATCGTCTCGAAGGGCCCCATGAACGCCCAGCGCAGACCGAGTCCGTCGCGGATCGTCTTGTCGAGATCCTCGACGCTCACGTAGCCCTCGTCGACGAGGCGCCAGGATTCGATGAGCAGCGCGGCCTGAAGACGGTTCAGGATGAAGCCCTCGACTTCCCGGCGCACGAGGATGGGCACCTGGCCGGCCTTCTCGTGCAGTACGCGCGCCCGCTCGACGACTTCCGGCGCGGTGAATGGCGCCGGCGAGAGTTCGACGATCGGAACGACGTGCGGCGGATTCACCGGGTGCGCGACGAGACACCGGTGCCGCCCGGCGAGGTGCGACGCGAATCGCGACGTCTGGATGGTCGACGTCGAACTCGCGAGAATGCAGTCCGGTTTCGCGGCCGCGTCCAGGCGCGAGAACACCTCGCGCTTCACTTCCTCCCGCTCGGACGTGTTCTCCTGCACGTAGTCCGCATCGCGGACGGCGTCCTCCAGCGTCGGCGCAGCGGTGATGCGTGCGACGATCGTCGCGGGGTCCTCCTCGATCAGGCCGAACTCCCGCGTTTCCGCGAGCGCATCGCGGATGAGGTCCAGGGCCCTTCCGGCGGCGCCGGGCGCCGCGTCGAAGATGCGGACGGGATGGCCCGCCCGTGCGAACACCATTGCCCAGGCACGGCCGATGAGGCCCGTGCCGATGACTGCGACTGTTTCCATGATCCTCTCCGGTGTGGGTGGCGGACCCCGGAACGCGTATGCGCTCAGGCCAGCGTCTCGACGTTGCCGCAGACGGAAATCGCCTGGCCGCTGATGTGGCGCCCGGCGTCCGAGGCCAGGAAGAGGGCCATGTTCGCGATGTCCTGCGCACTGACCATCGTGCGCATCGACACGTTCGCGACCATGCGCTGCTTCATCTCGTCGACCGTCACGCCGAAGGCCTCGGCCTTGGCGGCGGCGACGCGATCGATCCTTTCCCCTTCGACGACGCCGGGCTGGATGCAGTTCACGCGCACGCCTTCCTGGCCCGCCTCGATCGCGAGGCTCGCGCTGAATCCGACCACTCCCCACTTCGCGAACGCGTAGGGCGACCGCAGCGGAAAGCCGAGACGCCCGGCGGCGGAGGACAGGTTGATGATGCTGCCACCGCCTGCCGCCTTGATCATGGGCATCGCGAGCCGTGTGCAGTAGAAGAGACTGTTCACGTCGACCGCGATGCAACGCTCCCAGTCCTCGATCGGGATGTCCTCGATCCGGCCCGTCGGTCCCGCGATGCCCGCGTTGTTCACGAGCACGTCCAGTCCGCCCAGACGGGCCCGGACGTCCGCGAAAAGGCGGTCCACGTCGTCGACGTTCGCGACGTCCGCGGTCGTCGACGATATGTCGGGGCGTTCGGCGCTCATGCGCTCGAGCGCGACGCGATCGACGTCGCAGATGTGGACGCGCGCGCCGGCGTCGGCAAAGGTCGTCGCGATGGCGCGACCGATGCCGGCGGCCCCGGCAGTCACGAGAACACGCTGGCCCGGGACAGTCAGGTCAGGTTTCATGAATCGGGATCCTCTGGGAATGTTGTCGTTCGAGAACCCGGATTCTACTTCGAGACAGGCAAGGTCAGGACACCTGCCCGTGGAGCACGCACGGCGCCTGGTCGCACACGTGGACCTCGACGGTGACGTGATGCAGGTCGGTGAGGTCCTCGAGGAGGGCCTTGTAGTCGTTTGCCGACCGCGGCCGGTGCGTCACGACCGAAACGATGGCGCCGCGGGCGCTGCCGCCGAGACTCCACACGCGCACGTCGGCGACGCGGTTGTCGCCGTCCGCCTCGATCCGTCTCGTGATTTCGGCGCGCAGGTGGCCGTAGTCCTCCGCATCGAGCAGCACGCGGCCGCTCGCACGCAGCAGACCAAGCGCCCACCATGCGATCACGCAGGCCGCCAGTATGGCAACGACCGAATCGAGTCGCGCCCACCCGAACAGTGTCCCCGCGAGAAGCGCGCCGATCGCAAGGATCGACGTGAACGCATCCGACAGTACGTGCAGATACGCCGCCCGAAGATTGTGATCGTGCCCGTGTTCGGCCAGGCTGGTGCGCCCGGCGTCGTGATCGTGTGGTGCGTGGCCGGCGTGGTCGTGGTGATGATGGTGGTGGTGCAGGAGCTGACCACCCGACAGCAGATATGCGCTCACGAGGTTCACCACGAGACCGACGACGGCGACCAAGAGTGCGTCGGCGAAATTGACGTGCTTGGGTGACAGGAGCCGCTCGACGGCTTCCGTCGCGACGAGGAAGACCACGACGCTCAGCAGCATCGCACTCGAATAGCCCGCCAGCGCGCTGACCTTGCCGGTACCGAACGCGAAACGGTCGCTGGCGGCGTGACGGGTGGCGTAGGAATACGCGAACGTGGTGATGCCGAGCGCCGCCGCGTGCGAACCCATGTGCCATCCGTCCGCCTGCAGGGCGAGGGACCCCGTGAGGTAGCCGGCCAGCAGTTCGCCGCCCATGGCAGCCAGCGTGAGGGCTAGAACGGCCTTCGCGCGGCGCGCCGAAGCTGCGTGCTGACCCGGCAGTGACGCCCGGGTCTGACGCCAGCGATCCAGACCGTCGCGGTCGTGGGCAGCGGCGCGGGAAGAATTCATGGTCGAATGGGCAGGACGAGGCTGTTGGGAAGACCGGCACGGGCCGCGCGAGGCGGCGTCGCGACACCGCGGGCCGGCGGGACGGCAGCGACCGGCGGAGCCGGAACGCGGGCCGACCCCCGACCGCATCGCGAGTCAGAACACGTCACCATGCCGGACATTGTAGCAACGAAGTTGCATCATGGCGCGTCGCGTGGCCGGAACGGCGGGGCGATCCGGCGGCACACGGCTGCGCCGGTGGCGGAAGCGTCAGCGTCAGCGTCGTGCGATGCGTCGCCGTGTCGCGACGGCCGCCTGGTGTTTTCGGGGATCGTGCGCGTGATTGTCCGGCGAACACTCTGCGCAGAGGCCCTTGATGGTCAGTTCGATCTCCTGCGGCGTGAATCCCGCCGGGAGGGCCGGCGTCCAGCCGCGCCCGAGATCGTCGAGGCAGATCACGCGATTGCAGCACGTGCACTTGAAGTGGGCGTGGTTGTGTTCGTTGCCCGTTCCGACCACGTTGAAGCGCCATACCCGATCGTCACCCGGGATCTTGTGCGCAAGACGCTGTTCCGTGAGCCACTCGAGCACGCGGTACACGGTGACGCGGTCGATGCCGGACGCCTGCGCGAGCCTGCTCTCGATATCGCTGTGGGTGAGGGCGCCCTCGGCCTTCAGGAGTGTCGCGAGAATCTCGATGCGGGCGTTCGTGACCCGAGCGCCCGTGGACCGGATCATCTCCTCCGCAGCGACTCTGTAGTTCACGGCCATCGTTGAATACCCTCCCCTGCGGCGGACGATTAGACCACTTGCGATCGGAGCCGTGAAGCGTTCCGCTCGGTACGGGCCGGGTGTGCGGGAGACGGACGTCACCACGAAGGATTCACCCGTCCGGGAGACCGGCGGCAGTGAATGTGCACTGCCCCGGAAGGATCCGGCACGCCCGCCGCCGGCGGACGTGCCGTGACGCGACCCTCAGCGCTTGAAGCCGCTGCGGATCCAGTCGGTGCTCTTCATGCCGTCGGGCGGGCTGATGAGCTCCGGGGCATAGAACTTCACGTTGACGAGGGTCGCCTTGCCGTCGACGATCTTGACGGTGCCGTAGGGAACCGCCTGAACGGCCTGGTGGCCCTTGCCGAGCGACATGTCCACGGTACCCGCCACGGACTCGAACTTCAGATGCTCGAAGGCCGAGATGATGTCGTCCTGCGAAGGCGTTCCCTTCCTGGCCTTCATCGCCTTCTCGTAGGCCGCCTTCGCGCCGAGGAAGGCGGTGGCCATGTGATACGACGCGTACACCGGGGACATCTTGAACTGGTCCCGGTAGGTTTTCGCGAACCAGCGGTTCAGCTCCGTATCGGGAGCGAACGGCCCGTTCGGACCGCGTGCGCCGATGATCGTGCCGTCGGCGAGCTGGCCGCCGAACCGCTCCAGCACGGTTTCGCCGGTGATCATCACGTTCGGGGACTTCCGGAGCAGGCCGCGCGGCGCCGCCTGCAGGATGAACGCCTCGAGGTCTCCGCCCCAGAGCGAGTTCTGCAGGATCTGCGAGTTGCTCGTCAGCAGCGCGGAAATTTCGGTGTTGTACTGTCCGGAGAGCAGGCGCGGCGTCACGTTCGTGACGATCTTCGCATCCGGCTTGATCTGCTTCATGGCCTCCGTGAAGTCGGACCATGCATCCTGGCCCCATGCGTAGTTCGGGTTGATGCCCGAATAGCGCTTGAGATCGGGATGGGTCTCGGCGACGTACCGCGCAGCCGCGACGTTCTCCTGGGTGGCCATCGTCGTGGTCCGGAACACGTACTTGTAGGAGCCTTCCTCGAAGATCCGGTTCGTGGCGCAGTCGAACAGGACCGTGAGCTTCTTCATCTCCTCGGCCACGGGCGCGAGCGCCAGGCAGTCGCCGCTCGAAATGACGCCGATCACCATGTCGACGTTCTGGCGGTTCACGAGATTGCGGAACTCCGTAACGGCCTTGGTCGGGCCCCCCGCCTCGTCCACGTACACGAGTTCGACCGGTCTGCCGCCGAAGCCCTTCTGCTCGTATCCGGGGACCATGCCGCCCTTGTTGAGCGCCTCGACGAGGACGTCCGACGCGTTCTTCGCGGGTACGCCGAAGGGGCCGGCGGCGGGACCGGACAGGAAAGTGATCACCCCGACACGCAGGGGCGAGGTGTCTGCGGCCAGGGCCGAGGAGGCCAGCAGTACGCTGGCCGACATCGCCGCTGCGGCGATGAGGCGGGATCGAATCACGGAAATACCTCCCAGAAATTTGGAATGGATGGGCCATGCACGCAGGGCCATGACCTCGCCGCGATTATACAAACCGACCGATGCGGTGCGGTCCGATACAATCCGGGCGGTGACGGCCATCCCGGGGACGCCGGATCATCGCGCGCGGTCGGCGGATGATCGGCTTCGCCCCCGACCTCCGCACGCGCATCCCGTCTCCGATGATCGCCGGTGAAGATTCTCGCACTCGATACCTCTTCCGAATTCTGCTCCGCCGCCGTTCTGGTCGGCGCCGAGTCGCACCAGCTGCTCGAGCGCGCCGGACAGCGACACTCGCAGCTCCTGATCCCGATGGTCGAGCGCGTGCTGGCCGACGCCGGTCTTGCACTGTCCGCTCTCGACGGGATCGCGGTCTCGGTGGGACCGGGAACGTTCACCGGGCTGCGCATCGCGGCCTCCGTCGCCCAGGGACTCGCGTTCGGGGCGGATCTGCCCGTGGCGGGCGTCGGGACACTCGATGCCATCGCGTGGTCCGTGGACGCCGATGCCATCCTGGTCTGCACCGATGCGCGCATGGGGGAGGTGTACTTTGTCGCGTTCACGCGCGCCGATGCGAGCCTCGCGACGCATGTCGCGCCGTGCGTGCGTCCGCCGGATGCCGTGCCGGTTCCCGCGAACGGTCTCTGGCACGGTGCGGGCGGAGGCTTCGCGGTGCACGCGGCAGCGCTCACGCAGAGACTTCGGAGCGTGCTGTCGACGGTGAATGCCGAAGCGCGGGTCGAGGCCCGGCACGTCGCGTCGCTGGCACGGGCGCGTCATCCGGACGGCTTCGTGGAAGCTCCCGAGTCGCTCGTGCCGCTCTACGTCCGCGACAAGGTCGCGCTCACCACGGCCGAACGCTCGTCCTGACCGACATGGCGTCCCTGCACTTCCGTCCGATGAGGGCGATCGATCTCGACGCGGTGAGCGCGATCGAGACCGACATCTACACGCACCCCTGGACACGCGGCAACTTCTCGGATTCGCTCGCGGCGGGTCACTCGTGCTGGGTGGTCGAGGACGACGGGGAACTCGCGGCCTATGGTGTTCTGATGGTCGGCGTCGGAGAGACCCATCTCCTGAACATCAGCGTGGCGCGCCAGGCCAGGCGCCGGGGGCTGGGAACCCGGCTGCTTGCATTCTTCGAGACGCGCTCGCGCGAGTTCGGGGCCCGCGCGATGCTGCTCGAGGTGCGACGCTCCAACGGCCCTGCGCGCGCGCTGTACGAACGCGCGGGATTCCACGAACTCGCGATCCGTCGCGGCTACTATCCTGCCACCGAAGGGCGGGAGGACGCGATCCTCATGGGAAAGGACCTCTGAGATGCGCACGCGCGGGGAACTGATGCGCGAACTGGGGCTGGGGCCGGAGTGGGTCCTGCGTGCGGGCAGTCCCGCAGCGCCGGCGGCCTCGGACGCCGCGGACGGGACGCCGCCGCCCGCTCCCGATCGGGAGACGACGCGCGAGCCGGCAGTCGGTGTGGCGCACGGCGGCCAGGACGGTGACGCCGTCCGTGCCGCGCGCATCCGCGGCATGGACTGGCCGGAACTGAAGGCGGATGTGGCGGCGTGCACGGCCTGCGCGCTCGCGGCCCGGCGCAGGAACACCGTCTTCGGCGTCGGCGACGAGCAGGCCGACTGGCTGTTCGTCGGCGAAGGGCCCGGGGCCGACGAGGATGCCCGGGGCGAGCCGTTCGTGGGGCAGGCGGGCCGTCTTCTGGACAGCATGCTCGCGGCGGTCGACCTCGCGCGCGGCCACGACGTCTACATCGCGAACATCGTGAAATGCCGGCCGCCCGGGAACCGCAATCCCGAACCCGCCGAGGCGGCCCGATGCCTGCCGTACCTCCACCGCCAGATCGAGCTGATCCGGCCGCGTCTGATCGTGGCCCTCGGCAAGGTGGCCGTCGGCAACCTGCTCGGCATCGACGACGCCATCTCGCGGCTGAGGGGGCGTCTGCTGGACTATCGTGGCACGCCCGTGGTCGTGACTTACCATCCGGCCTACCTGTTGCGAAACCTCCCGGACAAGGCCAAGGTCTGGGAGGATCTCTGTTTCGCGCGCGACACCATGCGGACCCTCAAGGAAACGTCCGGAAGCGATCGGCGCGACCAGGATGCGTGAGGCCGGCCCTTGAATTGTGGCGTCCTGCCCCAATCCGTGGGACAGGGTGTCGACATCATCTCCTCGGAGGATCGAATTCATGTGGGTGCGTCTCGGAGCCGTCCTTGCAGTGCTGTCCGCCTTCGTCCTGTCCGGATGCGGCTACAACACGATCCAGTCTCAGGACGAGGCGGTGAAGGCCGCCTGGAGCGAAGTGGTCAACCAGTACCAGCGACGGGCCGATCTCATCCCGAATCTCGTCAACACGGTCAAGGGCTACGCGCAGCAGGAGAAGGACGTGCTGCTCGGCGTCACGGAAGCGCGTGCCCGGGTCGGTTCCATTCAGGCCACGCCGGAACTGGTGAACGATCCGGCCGCACTCGACCGGTTCATGAAGGCCCAGGGAAACATGACCTCCGCGCTCTCGCGCCTGCTCGTCGTGGCCGAGAACTACCCGCAGCTCAAGTCGGACCAGAACTTCCGTGACCTCCAGGCCCAGCTCGAGGGCACGGAGAACCGGATCACCGTTGCGCGGAACCGCTACATCCAGTCCGTGCGGACCTACAACACGCACATCCGGCAGTTCCCCGTGAACCTGACCGCGATGATGTTCGGATACAAGGAGAAGGCGAACTTCACGGTCGAGAACGAGGCGGCCATCTCGAAGCCCCCCACCGTCGATTTCGGCGCTCCGGCGCCGGCGAAATAGATCCGATGTCCCGGCTCGTGACGAAGGGGCTGGCCGCGATCCTGGCGCTGGTCGCCTGGCTCGTCGTCGTACCGTCCACTCGGGCGGAAGTGCCCGTGCCCCCGCTCGAGGCGCGCGTGACCGACCTCACGGGAACGCTGAGTCCGGGCGAGATTTCCGCGCTGGAGGCACGGCTCGCCGCGTTCGAGCAGCGCAAGGGCAGCCAGATCTTCGTGCTGCTCGTTCCCACGACGAAGCCGGAGACCATCGAGCAGTACGCGATCCGCGTCGCCGACACCTGGAAACCCGGACGCAAGGGCGTGGACGACGGGGCGCTCCTGCTCGTCGCGAAGGACGATCGGGCGGTCAGGATCGACACGCGCTACGGACTGGAGGGCTCGCTCTCCGACATCGTCTCGAACCGGATCATCGAGGACATCATCGTGCCGCGGTTCCGGACGGGCGACTTCGCGGGGGGGATCGACGCGGGTGTCGACGCGATGATCCGGATCGTGGACGGCGAGCCGCTGCCGCCACCGTCACGGACGGCATCTCGCCGGACACAGGGGTCCGGCAATCTGGAGTCGCTGTTCGTGATCGGTTTCGTGCTGGTCGTCGTCGTGGGCGGGATTCTCCGGCATCTGTTCGGGCGTGTCGCGGCCGCGTCGATCGTGGGCGGCATGGCAGGGTTCGCGGCCTGGATGCTCGCGGGAGCCCTGGCCGTCGCGGTCATCGCCGCCGTGATCGCATTCGTCTTCACGCTCGGTGGCGGTTCCTCGGGCATGCCGATGCGCGGCGGGCGGCGCGGCGGATGGTACGGAGGCTTCCCCGGAGGCGGCGGTGGCTGGAGCAGCGGCGGCGGAGGCTTCGGTGGCGGGGGCGGCGGACTCGGCGGCGGTGGTGGCGCGTCGGGGCGGTGGTGAGCATGTCCCTCGGCCGTTATGTCAGGCACCTGTTCACGGGTCGCGGATCGGTGCGCCGCATGTTTCCGGATGCCGCACTTCGGGCAGTCGAGGAGGCCGTTCGCGCGGCCGAGGCGAACCATACCGGCCAGATCCGTGTCGTCGTCGAGGCGTCCCTCGACGGTCCGCGGCTGTGGGCGGGCGAGACGGCCCGCGAGCGGGCCGTGGAGGTGTTCTCCCTGCTCCGCGTCTGGGACACGGAGCACAACAACGGTGTGCTGATCTACCTGCTGCTCGCCGATCGTGACGTGGAGATCGTCGCCGACCGGGGCATCCACGTCGCGTGCGGCTCCCCGGTGTGGGAGGCGATCTGCGGCGAGATGGAAGCCGCGTTCCGCGAGGGCCGTTTCGAGGGGGGGCTCGTGGCCGGCATCCACGCCGTGGGTCACCACCTCCGGAAACATTTCCCCGGGGACTCCGCCGTGGCCAACGAACTGCCCGACGCGCCCGTCGTGCTCTGAGAGGCAGGCTTTCCGGGATCAGGTCTGCCCGGCGTCCTGATCGTGCCCGTGCTTGCGGTACAGGATCGCCATCGTCAGCGCGACGAACGCCCCGAACACGATCACGATTGAGGTGTACGAGAAAGCGGCTCCGATCATGAGGGCGTACAGCCCCTGCATGAGGAGGATGCTGAGGTTCTCGTTGAAGTTCTGCACGGCGATCGAGTGACCGGCGCCCATGAGGAGATGTCCCCGGTGCTGGAGCAGCGCGTTCATCGGCACGACGAAGAATCCTCCCATGGCCCCGACGACGACGAGCAGTCCCATCGCGACGCGCCAGTCGTGGACCACGATCATGCCGATCACGAGCAACCCCATGGCGATGCCGACGGGAATCACCCGCACCGAACGTTCCAGTCGCACGAACCTGGCCGCCAGGACGGCGCCGAGCGCGATGCCGATCGCGACGACAGCCGTCAGCTGGGTGGCCTGCTGCATCGTGAAACCGAGCCACTTCTCGGCCCAGACCAGAACGATCAGGCGCAGTGTGGCGCCTGCGCCCCAGAACAGGGTCGTCACGGCGAGTGACACCTGCCCGAGAGGGTCGCGCCAGAGCAGCCGGAAGCTGTGCGCGAAATCGATGAGCAGGAAGGCGGGGTCGCGACGAGGCAGCTTGTGGTCGATCGCGACGCGCGGAATGTACAGGTTCACGAACGCGGCGATGCCGTAGAGCCCGAGCATGATCAGGATCGCGAATTCCGGTGCCGAGTCGAGGTGCGGCCACGCCTGCAGGAAGGCGAGATGGGTGGCCAGGAAGCCGGCGAAGTCGTGTCCGACGAGAAAGCCACCGAGAATGGCGCCCAGGATGATCGAGGCCACGGTGAGACCTTCCATCCACCCATTGGCGAGCACCAGGCGGTCCGTGGGAAGCAGTTCCGTGAGAATGCCGTACTTCGCCGGCGAGTACATGGCGGCACCGACACCGACGATGCCGTACGCGAGCAGCGGCTGCATGCCCGCCAGCATCGCGGCGCAGCCGACGATCTTGACCGCGTTGGCGACGAACATGACGCGCCCCTTCGGGATCGCGTCCGCGAAGGGTCCGACGAACGGCGCGAGCACGATGTAGGAGAACACGAAGAACATCTGGAGCACGGGCGTGTGCCAGGCAGGCGCGTGCACCTGCGAGAGCAGTGCGATCGCGGAGAACAGGAGCGCGTTGTCGGCGAGTGCGGAGAAGAACTGGGCCGCGAGGATGGTGGGTAGACCGCGAATCATCGGATGCGACCCGACCGCCGGCATGTGTGACGGCGTTCCGGCGCGCGGCTCGCCCGGGACCGGGTCACGATCCGGCGGCCGTTCCTGGCCGAGCAGTCGCGAGGCCTGTCCGTGTCTGGAGAGCGTCCGGAGCGGTCGGCGTGTGCCTGGTGTCGAAGTTGTTGTGCCACAGTGTTCCGCGGCACCATCGCTGCCGCACGCGGCCCGCTTTATACCACGAATCCCCGGCGGGTCGCCCGCGGACGTCTTAAGGCGTACCATTCCCGCGCCGGCGCACCGCCCGGCGTGTCGCCTCGCTTCGTCCTGTATCCCGGTATCTTCGTCATGCCCCGTCCGATCGTCGCCCGCATCGACCCCAGCGCGCTTGCGCACAACGTCGGTGTCGCCCGCGCCGCCGCGCAGGACGCTCGCGTGCTCGCCGTCGCGAAGGCCAACGCCTACGGTCACGGACTGTTGCGCGTGCTGCACGGACTGGCGGGCGCGGACGGTCTCGCGCTGCTGGATCTCGACGAGGCCGCCCGCGTGCGTGACGCCGGATTCCGGAAACGCGTGGTCCTGCTCGAGGGGCTGTTCGAGTCACGGGACGCCGCCGCGGCAGCCCGGTACGGCGCGGACGTGGTCGTGCACTGTCGCGAGCAGGTTGACCTGCTGCGGGAAGTCCCGGCCGGGCAACGGCTCGGGGTCCTTGTGAAGCTCGACACGGGGCTGAACAGGCTCGGTTTCCCGCCGTCCGACCTCCCCGGCGTGATGGATGCCCTGGCAGGGCATCCTTCGGTGCGCGACGTCACGCTCATGACGCACTTCGCTTGCGCCGACGACGGTCGTGACGTCGAGGCGCAGCTGCAGCGCTTCCGGGCGAGCGCGGCGGGACTTCGCCTGCCCGCCACGCTCGCGAACTCCGCGGCGCTGCTGCGCTACCCGGAGGCCCGGGGCGACTGGGTGCGCCCGGGCATCATGCTGTACGGCGCCTCGCCGTTCGCGGACGCGACGGCCCGCGAACTCGGGCTGCGACCCGTCATGACGCTCGAGAGCCGGCTCATCAGCACCCGTACGGTGCGGGCGGGCGATTCCCTCGGCTACGGTTTCCAGTTCACGGCCGACCGGGACACGCGAGTGGGGATCGTTGCGTGTGGATACGCGGACGGCTACCCGAGGCACGCACCGACCGGAACGCCCGTGCGTGTGGGCGGGATCTCCACCCGCACGCTGGGGCGCGTCTCGATGGACATGCTGACGGTCGATCTCTCGCCGTGTCCCGACGCGGGGGTCGGTACCCGCGTCGTGCTCTGGGGGGACGACAATCCGGTCGACGCCGTCGCCCGCGCGGCGGGAACCATCGGCTACGAACTGCTCTGTGCGGTCGCCCCGCGCGTACCCGTCGTCGTCGCACCGGTCGTCGCGCGCGCCGAAGGGCCGGCGACCTGATCGAGGAGGTGGGATTCCCGCCTGTAGAAGCCCTCGGTGTGAAACGTTTCGGAAAGCCGGAACAGTTCGTAGTCGAGATGGTGGCAGAACTCGTGCAGCAGCGTGCGCAGGAACGTGCGGGCGGCGACGACCCTGCGCTGGCGAGCGGTACGCATCCATAGTTCGACGCGCCCGACCGCGTCGTGTTCGCCGGGAACGTAGAGTCCGTGGAGTTCGCCCCATTCGCCGTTGGGGCGCACCGAACGCACGATGACGCGCAGGGGCGGAACCGCGAATGCGTCGGCCAGCGTGTCGACGAGTCTCTGGCAGGCTCGCTGTACGTCGCGTGGCCGCTCCTCCCGAAGACCTGCGTGCACCGCCTGCACCATGTCCGAGAAGTCCGGCTCGCCCGGGATAGCGAGCGCCGTGATGGTGTCGCTCCGGTCGTAGGTGCGGCGGCGGGCGGCGCTCAGTTTCTGGTAGAACGGAAAGGGCATCGTGGCACAGGCGGTATGGCAGGCTGCGACGCTGCATCGTACACGCAGCGCAGGACAGGCATGGACGCGGCGGCGGGGACCGCGGCTGTGGCATGCTCGGGGGCGCTGTCATCGGGGACCGGGGAGCAACGGGTTGGCCAAGAGCAGGACCGTATACGCATGCACGGAATGCGGTGGGCAGTCACCGAAATGGGCGGGACAGTGCCCGCACTGCAACGCCTGGAACAGCCTCGTCGAGAGCGTGGCCGAGGGCGCGGGGTCGCGGTTCCAGGGGCTCACGCAGGCGACCACCGTCGAGACGCTGTCGGCCGTCGATGCGCAGGAGGCCCCCAGGAGGTCGACCGGGATCGGTGAGCTCGATCGCGTGCTGGGGGGCGGCATCGTGCACGGCGCCGTCGTGCTGCTCGGTGGCGACCCGGGTATCGGCAAGTCGACATTGCTGCTGCAGACGCTGGCCGAAATGTCACGGTCCGTTCCCACGCTCTACGTGAGCGGCGAGGAATCGTCCAGGCAGGTCGCGCTGCGGGCGCGCCGGCTCGGCGTGGACGGCAGCCGCGTGTCCCTGCTCGCGGAGATCCAGCTCGAGCGCATCCTGGCGACGCTCGCGGAGCGTCGTCCCGAAGTCGCCGTGGTCGACTCGATCCAGACCGTCTATTCGGAGGTCCTCCAGTCCGCGCCCGGCAGCGTGGCCCAGGTACGGGAATGTGCGGCCCAGCTCACGCGCTTCGCGAAGGCGCAGGGGACGGCGCTCGTGCTCGTCGGACACGTCACCAAGGAAGGCGCTCTCGCCGGCCCGCGTGTGCTCGAGCACATGGTCGATTGCGTCCTGTACTTCGAGGGCGACACGCATTCCAGCTTCCGCCTGGTCCGCGCGATCAAGAACCGTTTCGGCGCCGTGAACGAACTCGGTGTGTTCGCGATGACGGAGAAGGGGCTCAAGGGTGTGTCCAATCCCTCGGCACTGTTTCTTTCGCAGCACGGCGAACCGGTCCCGGGTGCGTGCGTGATGGTCACGCAGGAGGGCACGCGGCCTCTGCTCGTCGAGATCCAGGCCCTCGTCGACGAGGCTCACGCGCCGAATCCCCGCCGTCTGTCGGTCGGTCTCGAACAGAACCGGCTTGCCATGCTGCTCGCCGTGCTTCACCGGCATGCCGGCGTTGCCTGTTTCGATCAGGACGTGTTCGTGAACGCGGTCGGAGGCGTAAAGATCGACGAGCCAGCCGCGGATCTGCCGGTCCTGCTCGCCATCGTGTCGTCGTTGCGGAATCGCGCGCTGCCCGAGAAGCTGGTCGCATTCGGCGAGGTCGGTCTGGCGGGTGAGGTGCGTCCCGTGCAGCGGGGGCAGGAACGGCTGCGGGAGGCGGCGAAGCTGGGGTTCACACGTGCGATCGTGCCGAAGGCGAACCGGCCGCGCAGCCCCATCGACGGGATCGAGGTCGTGCCCGTCGATCGCATCGGAGACGCAGTCGCGGCGTCCCGGGGCTGACGCGGGGGAGCGTCGCCGCTACGCGATCACCAGGTACGCCGCGACCGCAGCCGCGAGCAGGGAGATGGTCCAGAGCCAGATCACGGGGCGACGCAGCGAACCGGCGGATTGCCGGTTCGGGCTCTGGGTTCCTTCCTGGGGGCGGGCAGGTGGCATGGCCATCCACTGCGCGTCCGGTGTCGCGCGTGCCGGACCATTCGCAGGCGCGGACGCGACCAGTTGCCGAAGGCGCAGGGTTGCCGTGCTGGAGTCGAACGCGTTCGAGAGCGAAGCGTGATCCCGCGCATGATCCGGGATCGTCGTGCGGGGCTCCGTCGCCTCGCCGGACGTCTGCCGCACGGGCAGTTCGGCCAGACATGCCCGCAGATCCGCAGCGAACGCGTCCGCCGTCGGATAGCGGTGGTCCGGGTCCTTCGCGATGGCCTTTGCGACGACGAAATCGAGGATGCGGGGCAGACCGGCCGTCACCCGGCTTGGCGGCACGGGCTTGCTGTTCAGCGCCTGGAACATGATGCCCTGGACCGAGTCCGCCTGAAACGGCGGGCGGCCCGTCAGCATTTCGTAGAGCACGACACCGAGCGAGAACACGTCGGTGCGACTGTCCAGCGCCGCGCCCGTGACCTGCTCGGGAGACATGTAGCGCGGTGACCCGAGTACCACGCCGGTCATCGTCTTCAGTTCCGAACTGCGCATCCGTGCAATGCCGAAGTCCGTGATCTTCACGTGGCCGTCGTCGGTGACCATGATGTTGGTCGGCTTGATGTCCCGGTGGATCACGCCGCACCGGTGCGCGTAGGCGAGGGCGTCCGCGACATCGGCGCAGATGCGCACCGTGTCGCGAGGGTGAAGCGGTGCGTCGCGTGCGAGCATGTCGCGAAGTTCCCGACCGTGCACGTACTCCATGACCATGTACGCGAGCTTCTCGGTCTTGCCGATGTCGTAGATCACGACGATGTTCGGATGGGCCAGCCCGCCCGCAGCGCGTGCCTCCTGGTAGAACCTCGCCTCGTAGTCGGGCAGGTCCTCCTTGGGCATCGCGAGCTGGATCGTCTTGATCGCGACCGTCCGGTCGAGCACGGGATCGTGTCCGCGGTAGACGGTGCCCATGCCCCCGTCTCCCAGACGTCCGTGTACTTCGTAGCGTCCCAGCACGAATCCCGGATCGTCCGTTCGGGCGGCTGCCGCGGTCATCGATCGCTCCGGTTCTTGAGGCTGCGGAACACGGGGCCCCAGATGGGGTGTCCGGCCTCGGAGGGCGAGAGGGTGAACGTCGGGTCGATCTCGAGCGCGCGTCCGAAGGCGTCCCGGCAGAGAGCGGTCGAGCCGTTCGCGCAATAGATGAACGCGAGATGCTTGTAGGCGCTGGTGCGATCGTGCGGATCGGTGAGCCCGCCGTCCAGGGCATCCCGCAACCGGTGTCGGGCTTCTTCGTAGCGTCCGTCATCGTAGGCGCGGAGGCCGTCCCGGAGGAGCGATTCGGCCGTGGGGCCGGGGCGTGGCGCGTTCACGAGCCTCGTCGAGACGTCCGCGCACCCCTGCAGCAGGACAGCGAACGCGAGCATGCAGAGTGCGCGGACGAAGGGCGGCGCCTCTGGAGTCGGAATGCGGTAGCGGGTCGGCACGGTGAAGGCCCTGCGCTAGAACTTGTGTTTCACGCGGACGCGCTGCCCGGGACCCAGGGCGAGCGTCCTCTCGTACGTGGCGGACGGGCCGTTGCGGATCTCGATCGTGACCTTGCCGGGCGGGACCTCCACGGCGTTCAGAGGCGGACTCACGCCGACGCGGGACCCGTTCACGATCACCTCTCCCCACGGGCTGATCGCGAGCCGGATGACGGCATTGTCCGCGTGGGTGCGACCCGGGTGCGACTGTCCGTTCACCGGTGTCCCGGGAGTGCCCCCGGGCACGTCGCCGGATCGCGGCGGGATCGTGTCCGCGAGTGGGGCGTTCGCGTGCGTCGGGTCCGCACGATCCGCTCCCGCGGCTCCCGACGGCCGGTCGGCCCGGTTGGCCGACCACACGGACGACGCCGGCGCATCCACGGTTGTCGCGGCCACGTGTCCGGCGCGGGCCGTGGCGGCACCGGGGCCGTGCGATCGATCCATCACGACCGCGCCCACCAGGAACAGGCACGAGGTCAGGGCGGCCGCGCCGGCAACGGTCGTGCGCCGCCAGGGGCCACCGGGTGTCCGGTCCAGGATGTGGTGCAGCACGTCGGGGCGGTTCCGGCCGGTCGCGCGGAGTGCGAACACCTCGTGCGTGCGAAGTTGCGCGTCGCTGCGTGTGCCGTCCGGCGAAAACCAGCGGGAGCGTCGCCGGTCGGCGCGGCGCAGTGCGGCAAGAAAGCTCACGGACCCGAGCGCCTGCCCCGCCGTCGCAAAGTCCGCCAGGCACTCGGCGACCCGCATGCCGTCGCCCGACAGGCCGGTGACCTCGCCGTGTTCGACCGTGACCGCCACGGCTCCCACGTTCAGACCGATGCGCAGGCATCCAGCCAATTCACCCGCAGCCGGTGTCGCGTCGAACAGCGCACGCCCGACGCGTGCGGCGTCGCTCGCCGACGAGAGGAAACACACGGCGAGCCCGCACTCGGTCTCGAGAACCACGCGCGCGTCTTCCGGAACGGGCGACAATGCGCGCGCGAGCAGGTCGTTCAGTGCGGTACGAAGGCTCACCTGCGTGCTGACGTCCGCACGCCCGTAGTCGACCATGTCGACCCAGAGCACGGGGCAGACGGCCTGTCCCTGCCCGGCACGGGGCAGCCCCTGGACGGGCGCGCCCGCCGGGTCGGGACTGGCCGGCGAGCTCGTTCGCGGGGTGTCGGCCTGTGGCGAGCGCATCATGATTTCGATGGGCGAATGCAATCGGGCACGCACGTCCGCCCAGGGTCCCGCGGCCGGGCACGCAGGATGGCGGGCCCGGAGGCCGTCATGCGACCGGGGCTTCGGCGTTGGCGAACCGGCCGCGCGGAGGCAATATCCACCCCGAGCGTCACATCGTGCTTCGTCCGCGCCTGATCTCGCGGTCGGTCCGATCGGGGTAGATGGAGGCTCAATTCATTCAAAACAGACAGTTAGGATGATGATGAACGACGGCAATCCCTATCGAACGGGACTGGACAGGAACGGTGCAAATTGCGTACCTCTGACGCCGGTTTCGTTTCTCGCGCGTACGGCCGAGGTATACCCCGACAGGACCGCGGTCATTCATGGAGCCTGGCGGCTCACGTGGCGGGAGGTGGACGGCCGTGCGCGACGGCTGGCGTCGGCGCTTGTGCGCCGGGGCATCGGGGAGGGGGACACGGTCGCCGTGATGGCCGCCAACACGCCCCAGATGTACGAAGCCCACTTCGGCGTGCCGATGACGGGTGCCGTTCTCAACACGCTCAACACGCGACTGGACGCGGCAGCGCTCGCCTTCATGCTCGATCACGGCGGAGCCAGGGTCCTGCTCACGGACCGGGAATTCTCCGGGACGATCTCTGCCGCGCTGGGCATGACACGGAGCCGCCCGATCGTGATCGACATCGACGACCCTCTCGCCGTCGGCGGAGACCTGATCGGGGAAATGGACTACGAGGCTCTCCTCGCGACCGGCGACGAGGACTACTCGCCCCGCGGCCCGGCGGACGAGTGGGACGCGATCGCGCTGTCGTACACCTCCGGCACGACCGGAAATCCGAAGGGTGTCGTGACCCACTATCGCGGTGCATATCTGAACGCCGTGTGCAATGCCGTCACCTGGGCCATGCCGCACTTTCCCGTGTATCTCTGGACGCTGCCGATGTTCCACTGCAACGGCTGGTGTTTTCCGTGGACGATCGCGCTCATGGCGGGTACCAACGTCTGTCTGCGTCGCGTGGAGGCCGGTGCGATCCTCGACGCGATCCGGACGCACCGCGTGACCCATTACTGCGGCGCACCGGTCGTGCACAGCATGCTCATCAACGCGCCCGAGGCCCGGCGGCGGGGCATCGAGCACCGGGTGTCGGGTCTGGTGGCCGCCGCGTCCCCGCCCGCCGCGATGATCGAGGGCATGGAGCGCATGGGCTTCGACATCACGCACGTCTACGGTCTGACCGAGGTGTACGGTCCCGCCGCGGTGTGCGCGAAGCATCCCGAGTGGGAGGAACTGAGCCTCGAGGAGCGGGCGGAACGCAATTCGCGCCAGGGTGTGCGCTATCCCCTGCAGGAGGCCATGGCGGTCCTCGATCCCGAGACGATGGAACCGGTTCCCCGTGACGGCGAGACGATGGGCGAGATCTGTTTCCGGGGCAACATCACGATGAAGGGGTATCTCGGGAATCCGGCAGCTACCGCCGAGGCGTTCGCGGGCGGCTGGTATCACAGCGGGGATCTCGCGGTCACGTATCCGGACGGCTACGTGAAGATCAAGGATCGTTCCAAGGACGTCATCATCTCGGGAGGGGAGAACATCTCCTCGATCGAGGTCGAGGACGTCCTGTACCGGCACCCTGCCGTGATGGAGGTGGCCGTCGTCGCGCGGCCCGATCCGAAGTGGGGGGAGACCCCCTGCGCGTTCGTGACGTTGCGCGACGATGCGGAGACGACCGAGGCCGAACTCATCGCCTTCTGTCGCGAGCGACTCGCTCACTACAAGGCGCCGCGAAGCATCGTGTTCGGCCCGCTACCCAAGACGTCCACCGGAAAGATCCAGAAGAACGTGCTGAGGGATCGCTTCCGGGAAACGTGATCCGGGGCTGCCGGCCGGCCGACGCCATCGTTCCGGCAGCACTCGGGGATCGTTGCAGGGGGCGTGGTGCACTGCGGTAGAATCGAGCGCTTCGCGTGCTCAAACTCGAATACAGGATCGACCCCATGAAAATTCTCGTGCCCGTCAAGCGGGTGGTCGACTACAACGTCAAGGTCCGGGTGAAAGCCGATCAGACCGGCGTGGAGACGGCCAATGTGAAGATGTCCATGAACCCCTTCGACGAAATCGCCGTCGAGGAGGCCGTGCGCCTGAAGGAGGCCGGCGTCGCGACCGAGATCGTGGCGGTTTCCATGGGAGTGGCCCAGTGCCAGGAGACGCTGCGAACCGCGCTCGCGATCGGCGCCGATCGGGCGATTCACGTCGAGACTACCGTCGAGACCCAGCCGCTCGGCGTTGCGAAGGTGCTCAAGGCGCTCGTCGAGAAGGAACAACCCGGACTCGTGATCATGGGCAAGCAGGCCATCGACGACGATGCCAATCAGACGGGGCAGATGCTCGCGGCCCTGCTCGGATGGGCACAGGCCACCTTTGCCTCCAAGGTCACGATCGATGGCGACAGCGCCCAGGTGACGCGCGAGATCGACGGCGGACTCGAGACACTGGCGATCAAGCTGCCCGCGATCGTGACGACGGACCTGCGTCTCAACGAGCCCCGCTACGTGCCGCTGCCGAACATCATGAAGGCGAAGAAGAAGACGCTCGACACGGTGACGCCCGAAAGTCTTGGCGTGGATGTCGCGCCGAGGCTCACGACCGTCAAGGTCGTCGAGCCGCCGAAACGTGGTGCGGGCAAGCAGGTCGGCAGCGTGGCCGAGCTGGTGGACAAACTGCGTAACGAAGCAAAGGTGATCTGACCATGACGATCCTCGTCATTGCCGAACATGACAATGCAGCGCTGAAGCCCGCTGTCCTGAACACGGTCACTGCCGCCTCGAAGATCGGGGGCGACATTCACGTACTGGTCGCGGGGCAGGACTGTTCCGCCGTGGCCCAGGAGGCCGCGAAGATCGACGGCGTCGGCAAGGTTCTGGTCGCCGACGCGGACAGCTACCGGGACGGCCTCGCGGAGAATCTCGCGGCGCTCGTCGTGTCGGTCGCGAAGTCCTACTCCCACGTTCTCGCGCCTGCCACGGCCTTCGGCAAGAACATGCTGCCGCGCGTGGCCGCACTGCTCGACGTGGCCCAGATTTCCGACATCGTCGGCGTCGAGTCCGCCGACACTTTCGTGCGCCCCATCTACGCCGGCAACGCACTCGCGACGATCTCCAGTGCGGACCCCGTCAAGGTGATCACCGTTCGTGGAACCGGATTCGATGCCGCGTCCCCCGCCGGCGGATCGGCGGCGGTGGAACCGCTTTCCGCCGGAGAGGACCTCGGCGTGTCCTCCCTGGCAGGCCGCGAGCTCACCAAGTCGGCGCGGCCCGAACTCACCGCGGCGCGGATCATCGTCTCCGGTGGGCGTGGCATGGGCAGCGGCGAGAACTTCGCGATGCTCGAGACGCTGGCCGACAAGCTGGGTGCAGCGGTAGGGGCTTCCCGGGCTGCCGTCGATGCCGGCTTCGTTCCCAACGATTACCAGGTCGGGCAGACCGGAAAGATCGTGGCGCCGGAGCTCTACATCGCCGTGGGCATCTCGGGCGCCATCCAGCATCTCGCGGGCATCTCGGGCGCCATCCAGCATCTCGCGGGCATGAAGGACAGCAAGGT
>WGLR01000026.1 GCA_016125475.1 Betaproteobacteria bacterium | reverse complement strand
GGTCGAGCACCCGTTTCGGGTGATCAAACGGCAGTTCGGTTTGATGAAGGTGAGATTCCGTGGTCTGGCAAAGAACACGGCACACGTGGTGACGCTGTTCGCGCTGTCGAACCTGTGGATGGCGCGAAAACAGTTGCTGGCGGCAACGGGATCTGTCCGCCCGAAAGCGGCATGAACCACCAAGGGAAGGCCAAATGGCCTCGAGAAGTGGGGCTCAGCTGGCGTGCTCTTGCCTCGCTCGGGCTGTTTTCGCCAGTTGGCCCCGAGGTTCCACCTTGTTCAGACGTTCCCTAGACAGACACTACGGTGGCAGGCTGGCCACGCATTCGGCGGGTACGCAATACCTCGCGCAATCTCGAGGATTCCTCGGGGAATCCTTTTCGGGATAAACCCAGTGACGACGGTCCAAGCGTCGCTAGCATTTTCCTCGGACGTCAACGACATGATCAAGCGAATATCCCTTCTGTACCGAAAGGAAGGCATGAGCCTCGACGACTTCCGCAGGCACTGGCGGGAAGTCCAAGCGCCGATTGCCAGCCGCATGCCTCGACTGAAGCATTATCTCCAGCAGGACGTGGTGAGCGAACTTGGTCTGCTCGGGAGCGGCATGTCGGCTGAGGACCTGCCCGACGGAATCGCGGAGCTGACTTACGAGGACGAGACGACCTCGAAGCGTTCGCTCGCATCGCCGGAAGGTCTGGCAGCCGTGGCGGACCTCAAGAACTTCCGCCGGACGCTCAGTACTTTCGTCGTGGAGGTTCGGGAAGTTCTGTAGGGCGGCCGCTGGCGGGGGCGTTCAGGATTTCGCGACTGACGCTGAACGCCACGCGCCCGCGGTGCCGTTGGGCAAACCGGAATCGGATGGCGATACCCCTCGACGTGCACGTCTCTCACCCGCAGCACCTCATCCAGATTGATTAGACCGTCAAGAAGGAGGCTGTCGCAGGTCTTGCCTGTGTTCGACGCGGACGATTGACCGGGCATACCGCGTCTGCCATATTCGCGGCCATCTCGTTCGTGCCCGCTGGACATCATGCGAACGCTTCCTGCCCAGCCTTCCGGCGGTTCTGCCACTAGCTGTCGCCGCATCCCGTCTTCGGCGAATCGTCCGCCGTTCCGGATTCCTGTCTTTCCCGTCTACGGGCGTTCCTTTCCGCGTTGCGATTCCGGCCTGCTCTCTTGCGCAAGGCATTCGCGCGTTCTAGCGGGCGCTGCTGACTGCCGGAAGGGCCGACGTAACTGGGCGGCGGCCATTGCGAGCGATTCAAGTCAGCACGGTGGTTTACGTACGCTGGCAGTTCACCGGTCGCGCGCGGTTGGCCGGGATGTGCCGAAGGGGCTTCTGCTTGGTGTCGTTGCCGAGATGGACCGCCGTTCGTCTCCCCTGGCGGGCGTCATGCGCTTCGCGTTCATGACGTCGGATGGACGTCGCGTGAGCGAAACGGCCGTGAGTGGAGGGGTGGTGCTGGCCTGGCCGGGGCGGCGACAGTCGCGGTCGTGGCAGTCCGGTTGGGGACCTCATGATGTTCGGCAGTAGCTGGGGCGACGGTCCCGATCGGCCCGACGGCTGGTGTGCCCCTGGCATGACGTGCCCCGTGTTCTCGCGGGCAGCGGCTGTCGCGATCCGCCTATCGCTCTTCTCGGCGTGGCTTGCCCTGTTGCCCGGATGCAATCCGGACGACGTGATGCGGAAGTTTTCGTCACGCTCTACGCGCTGGTGGCGTGCATCCGCACCCGAGTTCCGCGCAGGAAGTGGCTCTGGATCGTCTTCATCGTCCTGGGCGTCGGCAAACTGGCGGTCGACTGGACGATCGGGGAGTGCCGCGTCTTTCCCGCGTCCATGCAGTTGTTCAGTGCCAGTGCCTTTTCGTCGCCATACGGGCCGTGGACGGTCGCCGTCTCGCTTCCCGTCGGAGCCATCGAATTCCTTCTGTACAGGAAGCTGCGGCTGGAGCCCGCGCTTGAACGTTGAATGCATGGGACCGGACCTCACGCGCCGGGTCAGGGGGAGCGAGTCGGCGCATGGGCGAGCGATCGGACCGGCACGGCGCCCGTCGACCGTCCGGGATCGTCGAGAGGCACATACACAGTCTGGCGGGTCTGCTCCAGCGGTGCCCGCACGAACGTCTGCAAGCGAGGACCGGAATGACCATCACCTTCGAGTCTGAAGTCGGCAATGGCGTGCTGCTCATCACCGCGTCCGGTCGGGACGAGAGCGTTCAGGAGGTGATCGACTATGGGCAGTCGGTCATCGACCTGGCCGCGAAACTGGGTGTCACCAGGGTGCTCTGCGACGAGAGGAAGCTCGAGTACGCGCTCAACACGATCGACACTTTCGAGGCCGGCAAGGAGATTGCCGAACGGGCACCCAGCAACGGGCGTGTGGCGGTCGTCTGCCGGCCCGAGTTTCTCGAGATGGCGAAGTTCTGGGAGAACGTGATGGTGAACCGGTTTCTGCACGTTCACGTCGACACGGACATCGATCGGGCGAGGCAGTGGCTCCAGAGCGCCGACGAGTGAGTCGGGGTGTGTGCGACGTCGGAGTGTCGGCATCGCGTAAGCGACCCGCGAGTCATGCCGGCTTGTGTCCGGCTGATCGGCACCTGACACCACATCGTCGAGGGCGTCGGATCTTCTGACACCTGTGGCGTTTCGAACGGAAGAACTGTCGCGGAGGAAGATTCGAAGCTTCCTTCCCCGAGGCGTTCCTCCCGAATCGCTGCGACTCTTGCCGTTTCGTCACTGCCGTTGCCAGGAAAATCGTAGGGGAGAGAGGGCCCCGGACTTCCGGTGACTACCTGGTTCGTGTCTTCATGACTCCATGCTCCGAAGTGCTGGAATCTCCGGAATTCCCGGGGCAATTCAGGGTGGGGAGATTTGGGTTACCACGCGGGGGAATCCTGGTTTACCGTTGACAACCATCGCGCCGTGCCACGAAATGATGGCCCGCCTGTTCGCAAGGCTGCCGCAACGCCTGTGCTGCCGTCGTCCCGTTCCGACAGACGGGCCCTGGCACGGCAGGATCAACGTCGAGTGAAGGTTATCCCCCCATGAGTTACCGGCACGTACTGACCAACCTTGGGGTTTCTGTCGTCAGCGTCCTCGTCTTCCTGCTCGTTGCCGAGGTGGTCCTTCGATTCCTGCCGGTGAACGAGAGCCTCGTCTGGGAGCCGGTGAACGCTGCCCATCCCGTCCAGCACTTCGCTCCCAACCGGAATTTCCTCTGGTCGCTGGGCTGGGACTTTTCCGTCGTCAACCGTGGGCGCACCAACAACGCCGGCTACGTCAACGATCAGGATTACAGCACCGACGACTCGAGGCCTTTGCTCGCGGTGATCGGGGATTCGTACATCGAGGCGCTGATGGTCCCGTTCCGGGAGACCCTTCAGGGCCGGCTTGCCGCAGACGGCGGGCGGGTCTACAGCTTCGCCGCCTCTGGTGCGCCCCTCAGCCAGTATCTGATCTGGGCCCGGGAGGCAGTCGAGCGCTATCGGGCCGGCTTCATGGTGATAAACGTCGTGGGCAACGACTTCGACGAATCCATTCTCAAGTACAGGGGATGGCCTGGCGGGCATTACTACGTTCCTGCCGCTGACGGCACGCTGGTCCTGAAGCGAGTCGATTACGAGCCTTCGCCTCTGCATCGCCTGCTTCGACGCTCGGCCCTGATGCGGTACCTCGTCTTCAACCTCAAGGTCACCGACGTTCCGGCCACTCTCGAAGGCCTCGGGGCGGCAGGGAGGGCAACCTATGGCAACACCGCCGCGGGGCCGGAGCGATTGAGCGAATCCCGGCAGGCCGTGGACGCATTCCTGCGCGACTTGCCGGCAATGACCGGTTTGCCGCCCGATCGGGTGCTGCTGCTGGTCGACGGGCTGCGTTACCCCGACCTCGTCGAGAAGGCGGCTGGCAGCTATTTTGTCCGGATGCGGACCTACCTCATTGAACAGGCGTCCCGACACGGCTTCGAGGTGATCGACCTGGATCCGCTGTTCTTTGCGGATTTCCGTCGCAATCACCAGCTCTTTCACATTCCGGAGGAAGGCCACTGGAACAGTCGCGGCCATGCCGTGGCTGCCGATGCCGTGCGCTCTTCCGCCCTCTACGCCGCTTTCCGTGCCGCGACGGCAGCGGCTCGGTGAAACCGGAGGGGCCACCGCCCACGAATGGCGACGCGATCGATGCGCATCGAATCCAGTTCGGGGGCGGGCGTTTCGCCTGATCGGGCACTGGGACGATCCCTCCGTCACCGAGAAGCTGGATCTCGGCCTGTTCGACAAGACGGGCACCCGGTTGATCCAGTCGGCGTCGGCAGCCAATGGGCTGATCTTCATCGCCAATCTGGCGACCGGAGAAAACGTCGTTGCGGTCGCAACGAACGCGTCCTTCGACCCAGCCTGCTCGATCTCGATCCAGGCATCGGTCCAGGAGCCCGGCACGACCGTTCTGACGGGGTCGGGCCTCGCCGGAATTCTGCTCGCCCGGCACAGAAGCAGTCTTGCCGTGACCCGACGTGGTGCTTGATTTTCCCGACTCCACTGGCTCCGTTTGGCTCGGACTTGGGTTTTCGCGCTGTGTTTCGTGGATGGCATCAACTCGCGAGGCCGGAAACGAACCGCTACCGGAATCATGTGGACCTCACCGTCGAAAAGATGTGGTCGCTCGGCGCGGTGCCGCTCGCGGACAGGCTCGCCCAACCGAATCCGGTATCCGTGATGGATCGTCGGGAGCACATTGGAGCGCATCGGGATCGCGGCCCACTCCTCGCGGCCCCACGCTCAGGCGGATGGGTTCAGCACGAAGTCGTATTCGACGAGGTAACTTCCGTCGGGCTGCTGTTTCCAGTCGGCGATCAGCGACTGGCGGACGCCGAATACCGCATCTGAATCCAGATACGGGTCATCGCTGCGGAAAACGTGCGTGACCAGTGTCTCGAAGCCCGGGGCCGTGATGAGGAAGTGCAGGTGGGCGGGCCGCCACGGGCGTTGTCCGGTCGCCTTCAGCAGGTCGCCGACGGGGCCGTCATGAGGGATCGAATACGGCACGGCCAGGATGGACCGGAAGTGGTACCGGCCCTCGCTGTCGGCATTCAGGATGCCCCGCGCCTGCGCGTGGTCGACCGCGGGGTGTTGAACGTCGTAGAGGCCATCGGCGTCGGACTGCCAGACGTCGATCTGGGCGCCGGCCACGGGCTCGCCGCCGCTGCCGCGCACGGTGCCGCGCACCTCACAGGGTGTGCCACGCGCACCGTTGGCGATATCGGCACCCAATTCGTAATGCGGTGCGCCCTCGACGTGGAAAGGGCCAAAGACGGTCGCCTCGGTGCAGCCGGCAGGCTTGTCGTTGTTCTGCGCCACGATCAACATCGACAGTCCGAGCACGTCGGAAAGCAGGATGAACTCCTGGCGCTTGTCGTCGGTGATGTTGCCGCACCGAGTCATGAATTCGATGGCCCCGAACCACTCTTCCTCGGTGAGTTCCACTTCCCGCGCAAATTCGTGCAGGTGTTTGACCAGGCTGGTCATGATCCGCTTCAGTCGCGGATCCGCCGTGTTCGATTGCCGTGCCAGAACGGCCTCGGTGATGGTCTGTGCATTCACATTGCGCATCTCGGGTCTCCAAGGTCCAACGGAAATCGGGCCACCGGACGCTGGGCATCAGTGGTCTGCACCGCTCGCCGTCGCGCATCTGTTACCAGCCCATGACGCGTGACAATACGACCGCCGCACCCTCTGCAAAAGCGCCCCGCCATGCGACCATCTACTCAGGGCGGACGAGTGCGAGCCGCGCCTCGTAGAGCTCGCGCAGCGAAGCCTGCGCAGGCTGCACGACTGCGACTCGCCCCGATCGGGTGTTGATTTCCACTGAGAAGTGACCCAGGGTCTTCATGGAATTATGGCCCAACCGGATGGACTGTAGGGCTCTGTCCCTACCCCTGTCTCCCGCAGGGCGTGAGTTTCGAGCGGGTCACGTTTCGATGTAAACGACCCCTCTGACTTGCTCCGGTTCGGGCGGACACCGACATTCGCGTGTGATTCCACAAGCCGACCATCAGCTCCGTCGCGCGCCGCACCGCTGAGGGCCTCGCGAATTGGGACATCATCAGGTGCCCCAAGCGCGTCCTGGTTCACGAAATTTGCCACCGAGTGATGAGCGACTGCCAAGCCCCCCTGGCCCCCAGCCTTCGAGCCTGAGCAGTACTCTTCACCTGAAGAGGCATCAACGCTCCG
Organism: Betaproteobacteria bacterium; assembly: GCA_016125475.1. Classification (GTDB taxonomy): domain Bacteria; phylum Pseudomonadota; class Gammaproteobacteria; order Burkholderiales. The sequence goes on along the minus strand of WGLR01000026.1, from coordinate 74,592 downwards.
GCCGAGACCGTCATCGGCCCGTCAAGACGAATGCCATCCATCCGCGTGATCCACGGAGAAACGCGGACTACGTGGCGTGCGCGCCGCTGGAATGGGTCGACTGGTTCAACCACCGACGAGTCCTTCAACCGATCGGCGACATCCCGCCGGCGGAGATGGAGCAGGCGCACTCTGGCCAACTTCAGGAGTCGGCCAGAGCGGTCTGGCTCAAGCCCGGAACTCGCCGGGAAAACCAGGGTGATTCAGTGTGCACCGGTCACGCCGAAACCGCACCGTGCAGGCCCTATCCCTTCCGGACCCTCGCGCGTCGCGCAAACGCCACGACACCGACGAGCCCGCCCGTCAGCAGCCACGTCGTCGACGGTTCCGGCACGGGTGCCAGATACGTCGCACCGCTCAGCGACGAGATCGTGCCGCCGGGCGTGAGGACGTCGATGTAGAAGCCGGCCGTGTTGGATGCGTTCGCGATCGACTCGGCTTCGGAGACATAGCCGTCCGACACGGTCTGGCAGATGAAGCCGCCGTAACACACGGTCCGGTAGAGGCGCCCGGCTGCGATGTTCGTGCTCACCGAGAGCGACCCGTACATCTGCACCTGCCAGCCCGGACGGAATCCGATGGTCGTGCTGAGCACGCCCGGCTGGCTGGTCGAGAGGATGTGATAGATGTCGGGCCGGCGGTCGTCGTCGATGTAGAGGTCCGACTGGAACGACGCACCGCCCGCATTCTCGGGAACGACCGATGACATGCCGCTCAGGTCGAGCGTGAACTGGAGCACGACGAAGCCGCTCGCGTTCGGCGCTCCGCCGATCGTGATCGTGTCGTACCAGTACGCGCTGGCCGCCGAATTGCCGATGGCGCGGTACAGGTTGTCGGTGGTGGCCGGATCCCCGTTGGGCTGGAGATAGATGTACTGCTCGGGCGAGGACGTCGCGCGCGAATTCGAGAACGCGTGCAGCGACCCGAAGCCGGCTGAAGCGCTCGAGGTCGTGAGTGCGGACTGGTAGAAGCTGTGCACGTTGGTGGTTTCGGCGTTCACGATCACGTCGACCTGGCCGTCGGACGTGGCGACATCGCCGCCGCACGTGCTGAAGGAAAACGCGTCCTCGTTGAGTGAAAGGCTCCCGGGGCTGCCGCCCTCCGCCAGCGTGTGACCGCTGTAGGTGCAGCCGGTACCGAAGCCCGTCGGGAGTGCGTGCGCCCGAGGGGCGGTGCCGAGCCCAACCGCGGCAAGGATGCCGGCCGCGGCGAGGAGGCGGGTGTGGCGAACGAGCAGGAGAGCCAGAGTGGTCGTGCCGGTCTCCGTGATTTTTCTGGTTTTCACGGTGATGCTCCATCGAGTTGTGATCATGCGCGACCAGTTCATCACGCCCGCCGGGGTACGGTCTTGATGGCGGTCAAGCTTCCTCGTGGCGGAGCCGTGTCAGCGTGATGTGCGTGGCCTCATCGGGCCTGCGGCGAGGCACGTCCGGGCGGAAATGCAGTGTGCGCGGAGGCGATGTCGACGAGCTGTCGGTAACGAAAAAGAGGGACGGCCCGACGGGTCGTCCCCCGGGTGCGCACGGGAGGGCGTTCGTGCGCAGGATCAGTCGGCTGTCCGCCGGCGTCGTGTCGCGAGCCCGAGCGCGCCGAGACCGAGCAGCATCATCGCGGTAGTGGCGGGTTCGGGCACGAGGGCCACGTTGTCGAGGTGGCCGACGTCGGCGCCCGTCTGGTACTCCGCCCGGATGCGAAGTGCCGTGAGGTCGGAGAGCACCGCGGAGAACTGCTCGGGGGTCGCCGCGGCGCCGGACAGAGAATTGACCGTCCAGCCCGGTGCGCTCAGCGGGACCGCGTAGTGTGTCCACGATCCGTTCGCGGGATTCACCGCCGTATCGAAGGCGAGCGTGAGCCCGCCGCCCTGAAGGACCACGTCCGGCGAGTCGAACTGGTTCGCGCCGCCGGGGTAGACCTGCATGAGATCGAACGCGAGATCGGTTCCGAGAGCGGCCGACTGGTTGCCGAGGAACTTCGCGGGCGCCACGAAGTAGGTCACGCCGCCGGTCGTGAGGTCGTCGATGAGCACGTGGCCGTCCGGGTTGCCGCCGGTGGCGGACCACGTGAGCGTGCCCTCCACGTCGCCGAGCGCCGTCCACCCTTCGGCACCGGTGTCGAAGGTGCTGATCGCCGCCTGCGAAGAGCTCGTGGCGAGAAGTAACCCGGCGATCGCCAGTGTGCGTGTGAAATGGTGGGTCATGACTCCAGGTCTCCTGATCGTTGCGTGCTCGTGGAAGCCGGCACTCGAGTGAAGGCTACTCCTGCTGGTACGCCCGTCCATTGACGAAGGGCAAACGGACTGGCCGTCGACGTCGAAAGGGGGGGGGGCGCGAAGTCGGCCGATGAGGCACGGCGATCGCCCGCGTGAGCACATCGACGAGGGCATCTCGAAGGCCCCTGGACGGGGCGGGGGGACGGAGAGCCTCGGGCGGGACGTGCTGGGCGTGCACAGCGCTCGTCGACGGTGTCGTGCCAGAGATCGGCCTCCGGAGAGGTCTGGGTGGCCGTCGCGCCGCACGGCACCCGGGTGATCGAGGTGCACGACCGGCGTTTTCCGCGGCAGGGCGGCGTGGCGAAACGCGAGAGCTTCTCGGGCCAGAGCTGCCTTCGAATGGTCGGCACATGCTCCGTGCGATATGTCTGGTGAGGTGTCGACACATCACGTCGGTGCGTGGGCAGGGCGCCGGTGTCATCCGTTCGGATGATGCGTGCCCACGAGCGCGAGACTAGAGTCCGTGGCGGAGACCGTGTGACCAGCCGAGGACGAAGGTCTGGCGGAACGGAGGCGGGTCGGGACTGTTGCCTTGCAGGTTTCGATCGTCGTCCCGTTCCGCCGTCCAGGTCGCTCATTTTCGGCGCGTGACGGTCCCGGGTTGCCTCCCGGACGGACGGAGACGCAGCCCCGATCACTAGACACTGTGGGAGGACACGATGAAATCTGTGAAGCCGCTGTTTCATGTGATGGTCGCTGTCGCAGGCGTGACGGTGTGGGGCGCTGCAAGCGCCGATACCTGTACCGGTCGTGTGAACCAGGTGGCCATTTCCTCGGAATCGATCGAGCTGTCGAAGGGCTACACGATGACGAGCTTCGTCACCAACAGCATTGCCACCAGCGAGGATTCGGCAAACAACGCCATCGGCAAGTGCACCGGCTATGCGCTCACGACACCCGATGGCGTGACGCGCATGGCTGGCGCCTGTGCGCGCAAGACACGCAACGGTGACGGCTGGAGCGACACGTGGGAACTGGCTCCAGGTGCGGATCGTGGCACGTGGAAACTCGTCGGCGGGACCGGGGTGTTCGCCGGCAAGCACTGGACGGGATGGTGGCGCGTCGATCACAGCTCGGGCCCGGCGACGATGGTCTCGTGGGGCGGGAACTGCGACTAGCCGCTCTCCGACCGGTTCGCACGGTCGCGTCGTCGTCGCGATCGTGCGAATCGGTCGCGCCGTCTCGTTGACTTCGCCGGGCGCACGATGGCCACCAGGAAATGCCGCGGAGCTTTGTCCTGGTAGGCACCCCGTTGTCACGGCGTCCGACGCCGCAGCAACTGCGTGCGCGGTTACAAGTGCAGACGATGCTTACCCACCCATTCTTCTTTGGGATCGACGCGCTTGAATGCTGCGTGAGCGCATGACAACTCGGGTCAGGCAACGGACTGCGACATGCAGGCCGATTTCTCCATTCTTCGGACCTGCCTGAGGCGGGCCAGCGCCTTCCAGCGTCAACTCGCTCGCCCAACCGACCCAGCCAGTCCGAAGTCATCGGCTTCGATCACACCTGAATTACGGGTCCCGATCAGACCGGGTCAGCGGTGTTCGACACCGGTGTCCTTCGACAGAGCAAAGTCTTTTTCAGGAAAAGATTTGCTCTCGACGATGAGTGGCACATCCGATACTTCAATCGAAACTCTGATTCTGTCTTCCGCCCAGCTCGCGAAGCTGTTCTGCACAATGCTTGCTTCACTGAGACCCAGCGTTTCTCGCCGATCCGGACGGTATTCACATCGAGGTCGCTAACGACAGAAAGGGTGGGAGCGGGCGTCGCGATCTTTGATAATTCGAGGACTGATGCGCCGATGCGAGGGACAACAAAGTAGTTGTGATCCGCGGTTCCCATCTGCCTTCACTCTGCGGTCGCACCCGACCCTGCAAGGTATCAGTCAGAAAACTGGTTCAGCCTTGTCCTGCATGTCCCATGAGAAGAAAAGGCATCGCGGTCGATAGTCCTACCTGCCCTTCTTCGACAAGGAAAGGACATAGCAGAATGAAGCCTTCCGCAGGAAGCGTCTTCGCCCAGCCGAACACTCCCTGGGTGCGTTCGCGAATCTTCTGGCTGGCGGGGTAACCGTCATGGCGCGTCGCGCACTCGTCGATGGCCAGACCTCTAGGGCGCTTGTCCTTGAGGGCCGTGTGCGGAGAGACCCCGAGGCCACGAAGCCGTTCCCGGGCTCCAGCGACATCGACGTCGTCACTCCCATCCTTGCGTCACACGCTCGTGTTCGACGCCCACGCTTCGATCAACGTACCGTCGACACCGGAGCGCTCGTCGGACGTCGGCGTGGGCTGAGCAATCACTGCCGCGAGAAACCTCCTTGCAATGCCCTCCTCGAACGGCCGCTCCTGATTCCCCGGGAGTGTCGAGTGATTCCACGCGGGGTAGTCGGTGTTCAACGCTGCGAACCAGGGACGCAGCAGGGTCTGGGCCAGCGGTTCCATGAGTGGCGCTTCGCTTCGCATCGTGTGGGAGATATGCGGCAGCGGTGCCGTGAACAGCCGTTCCGGTGCAATCGAGGGCCGGTGCCTCGCGAGTACGCCATGTCGAATCCGGAGAACATGCTCCGCAGCGCAGCGTTGATTCCTGGCACGTCCGAACCGTACCCGGTTCGATTTCTTCAACAGCCTGCCTCGTTACCATAACGAAGAAGGAGAAGAGACATGCACCATCACCTACGTCTTTGCGGCATCCCGTCCGTGTTCCCTCTCACTTCCACCATTGCGCGAATACACAGAGCATTCCTGGGACTCACCCTTGCCCTGGCCGCATCGGCCGCGGCAGCATCCCCGATCACGGTCGACTTCACCGCACAGAATTTCTATCCGGTTTACGGAAACTACAGTCCGCCTCAATCCGTGGTCACGGGATCGTTCACGGTAAGCAGTGACCTGACGCAGTTGCTGGCGTTCTCCATGGACATTGCCGGATTCCATTACGGACTTGGCAGTGGTGTGACATACAACCCGAATCAGATCGCTGCATTTGCATGCTGCGGGAAGCCATTTCTGACGGAGGGAACGAATTCGTTCCTGCTGTCGCCGGACCCGGCGCTGTACACATCTTTCGGTTATGTGCCGTACCTCGAATATACGTCGACCGCCAACAACGACCCCACGGGCTGGATGACCGGGTCGCCCGTCACGTACTCCGTCGTAATCCCCAGTCCTGTTCCCGAACCTGCCTCCCTCGTGCTCATGGGCATGGGTCTGGCGGTACTCGGATACTCTCGCTCCAGGGCCAGGAAGCAGTAATTCCGATTTCTACCGAACAAGGGCCACCCGGAGCGGGGCGGCCTCCTTGTTTGCCATTCGCCTCAAAAATATTCATCGCGCACCGCTCGCGGACGGCGCCGGATGGCGGGAGCCGACGCGTTGCCAGGGACAGGATTCCCGACGGATATGGGGGTGAGACGCCTTCCGGGCGGAGTTCGACGCGGCCCTGCCGGAGCTCCTCACTACCGCTGCCGCGGTGTGCAGAAGTGTCGGAATCACTGACAGAAGACGTGGCAAGAAATACATGTGTACAAAAACGACAGCGTTTTCAGAGTACCTCGTATGGTGGCGTGGAATGTGCGGCTCCCCATGAGCGGTATTTCCGCTGAGTGAGGTGCCATCATGTCTTCCGTTACAAGGCCCCGGAAACTCGTCGTCGTTCCTGCGGTGTGCGCGCTCCTGCTGGCCGCCACCGCTGCCCGTGCGGCTCCGACCGCGGAGTGGGCGAGTTCCGTCATCGATTTCAGCTCGCAGTTCGGCAGCGGCAACTGGTCTGCCGCTCAGGCGCTCGGCGCGCCCGATACGCCGAACTATGGTGACTTCGTCACGGCGTGGGCTGCTGCCGGGCCAGACACGCCCGGCGAGTTCCTGACGCTCGGTTTCGCGACGCCGACCTACTCCACGGGTGCCGTCGTCCGCGAGACCTACAACAACGGCTTCGTGACACAGATCGATGCGCTCGACTCGGGCGGCGTTCTGCACACCGTGTGGTCAGGCGTTGACGACAGCCTGGCCAATGTCCCGGCCGATCTCGTGGCCAGCTGGTCGGCCACGTCGTTTCTCACGACCGGTCTGAAGATCCACGTGGATTCCTCCCACGTTCTGAACAACTGGGAAGAGATCGACGCGGTGCAGCTGGTCGGGGACACGACGGCTCCGGTTCCCGAGCCTTCGACGTTCGCACTGACTGCGGCCGGTGTGCTCATGATCGGCTGGGGGCTGCGGTCGGGGCGCGTGTCACGCCGAGGGTAGTGCAGCGCTTTGGGGGCAGCATCCTGACTCGCGCCCCTGCAGGGGCTGAGCCCATTCCGTGGTGCGGGACGCCCGTCGTCGGGCGCGTGGCCTGGTCAGTTTCGGGCCGGTGTCGACGGTCAGGAGATCGTCTCCACCACGGTCGTTGCCGTCTGCCAGACGAGCGTGCACACGACGATGGCGGCGACCGTGAGGCCCAGGGCGACGATGCGCAATGCCTGCCCGCGAGAAGCCGCACCATTTCCCCGCACGACCGGAGTGTCGCGCAGCACGTGGACACCCGGGGGAGGGAACTCCTTCGTCCGGATGGACTTCGAGCCCATCGTCCAGAAGCGGATGCCGAAGGCGATCAGCGGTAGGGCGAGCAGCACGGCGGGTGTGAGCAGAACGATACGGACGCGCCGGCCAGTCCGCGCAGGGTCTGCGAGGATCCAGTCGATCAGCGCACCGTGGTAGCGCAGGTAGCCGACCGTGCCGATGAGGACCAGGACGAGAAGCACCCCTGCCAGAATCATGACGCGGCGTCGCGCACGACGATTGGCGCGGCGGATCTCGCTCATGGAGTGGTGTCCGGGCGGGTGGGGGCGAGTGCCCTCCGGGCCTCGCGGGGTGCAGGGGCGCGACCTGCGCGACATGTCGTCCGCGCGGGGCGCGGGACGAATGCCTCCCGGGCGCTGGTGTTCTCGTGCATCGCATCTCGCCACGAATGATTCTCGGGCGAAGATTACCAATGCGTCTGCCCGGCTGCCAGTGCCAGGTGGTGCCGCCTGGTGCCGTCGACTCGGCTCGGGCCTGCCGGGTCCGACGCGATCGGCAGACGACCACCGTTCCCGCCGGGCGTCAGGCGGTACCTGCCGGCCGTCGGGGCCTGGGTGAAATGGGGTACGGATCCAGATTCGACCAGAGGTGCCCCGCGGAGCACCCCCGGGTTCGGGGGCACTCCCGGGCACGTGACGATTACTGGTCGCCGGCCAGTTTCGCGCCGGGGATATTGGTCTTCACGCGCCAGACGACGTTCTGTCCGGCTTCGGTGATGTAGAGATAGCCGTTGTGGAAGGCCACGTTCGTGGTCTGGTTGCCCGCGTCGTTGGGGAGCGCGATCGAGCCGACCATGAACCCGTCCGGATCTATCACGACGACCTCACCCGCGCCGTAGTGCGCGACATACAGGTTGCCGTTCGCATCCACGGCCTCGCCGTCCGGCCCCCAGCCGCCCGCGAGCGTGCCACCGAAGACGTGGGCGAATCCGATGTTCAGTTCTCCGGGAGAGATCAGCGGGGTTGCGATCACGCGTTGATTGTCGAAATCATTGATGTAGAGCGTCTTCTGATCCGGTGACAGCGCGATGCCATTGGGAAATGCGAGGTTGTTCGCGATGCGGGTGATGCGCTTCTCGGGCTCCGGGCTGATGTAGTAGACGCTTCCCCGTGAGTTGAGGACGCTGGTGCCCCACGGATCGGTGAAGTAGATGCCGCCATCCTTGTCGATGATCAGGTCGTTCGGGCCGTGGAAGTTCTCGTTCTGGAAGTACCGCATGTAGTCGTGCACCTTGCCGGTCGCGGTATCGATCCAGAAGACGCCGCGCTTGCGGTCCACGCCGAAAAGCCTGCCGTCCTTCGCGAACTTCAGGCCCTGCGGCTGGCCGTGGGTGTTCGTGGCCGTGACGCAATGCCCGTTGGGGCTCACCTTCTGGATCTCGCCGCTCTCGATGCTCACCATCCAGAGATTGCCGTCATGATCGAAGGCCGGGCCTTCCAGGAAGTCGCCGCACTGGGTGAACTTCTCCGGTGTGCACTGGCCGCAGATGTCCTGCATCGTGACCTTGCGCGACTGGCCCTGGTTGGCGGCGCTGGCCGGGACTGCTCCGAGCACGCCGAAACCCAGGCAGGCGAGCGCTGCGGCCGCGATTCTGGTACCGAGCTGCAGGGGTCTGCTGCTGATCCTTTCGTGCATTGCAATTCTCCTTTCCTTTATACGTTGTCGCTGCAAGTCCACCGCGTGCCGGCCGCAGAAGTGAGGCCGGCAGCGGCGGATGGAGAGAGCGGGCGGTTCTGCGTCCGCTCGGGGCGATCGAGCACATGACGACCGGCGGGACTTGCGACCGGCGCGAGACATGGGCAGCCAGCACGTTTGTGCCAATGGAGACAGGAACGACGTTCGACGACGTTCCGACGGTGTGCGATCCGTTGTTCGACGCGTGACGTGGCCCGCGCCTCGCGCTGCGCTCGATCAAAACGAGAATCGCATTGACCATGACGTGTCATGCTTACCTGACGCTGACACGCGGCATGATCGATGGCGTTGCCGGCGGCACGTGCTTGCATGCATCCGGCATCGGGCGAGGCCGATCCGCCGCTTTGTGGCGCCGTGACCGCATCTGCGTCTGTGCTGGTGCCAGTCGCCGGATGATTCGACCGATGTGGGGCGTATCCGGGAATCGCCCGAAGGCGCGTCTTTGTGCCTTCCCGTACCGCTACTCCGGCACGGGAGACGGATCGCGCTCCGGGGATGGTGGATGTGATGCCGCGGGTATCGGTATCGTGACGTCGATCGTCGTGCCGTGTCCGGGCTCGGACGCTATGGAGACGGTGCCCGCGATGAGGTGCACGCGTTCGCGCAGACCGGCAAGACCGAAGGAGGCCGCCCCGACGGCCTGGGTGGTATCGAACCCTCCGCCATCGTCGTGGACGTGTAGCCTCACCTGATCCTGCGTGCGGGTGAGGCGGACTTCCGCCTTCGATGCGCCGGAGTGCCGGGCGATGTTGGTCAGGGACTCCTGGAGAATCCGGAAGACCGTGGTGGAATACGGTTCGTCGAGGTCGAACGCCGCAGGGTCCATCTCGAGCGTGCACGCAATGCCGTGGTAGTGCTCGAAATTCTGCGCGAGGGATTCGATGGCCGCGGCGAAGCCGAGCTCATCGAGGATGAGAGGCCGGAGGTCGGCGGCGATCCGTCGCGTGGCGATCATGGTCGCGTCGAGTACCTCGCGCATGCTGGACATGATCGACTTCGCGTGGTGATCCTGATCGGGGCAGTGGTCCTCGAGCCACTTGAGTTCCACCTTCAGCGCGTAGAGGGATTGATCGAGCTCGTCGTGAAGTTCCCGCGCGACACGGGACTTTTCCTGTTCCCTTGCGGTCTCGCCCAGCATGGCGAGCTGACGGACCTCCTCCTGGGCGCTGCGCAACGCACCTTCGGCGCGCTGTCGTTCGGCCACCTCGTCTGCGAGCCGGCGATTGGACGCTTCGATCTGGCTCGTTCGAAGTGAGATCCGGTGCTCCAGGGATCGATTGAGTTCGTCCAGTTCCCGGGTCCTCCGTTCCACGAGTGCACGCTGGCGGCGTTCCGATACATAGGATTCGGCCAGTCGACGGTAGAGTTTCGTGTTCTCGAAGACCAGCACCACGAGGAGGATCGAAGAGGCCACGATGCCGTAGGCACGACCGGCGTACCAGCCGAGGGAGAATCTTCCGGCGTTGAAGACCGCAGAAAGCGCGACGTCGCACGCCCAGCTCCCGAGGACGACGGTCAGCCACAGATCGAGAACGGACAGCGGTCGTCGTCGGGCGATGGCCGCAAGTCCCGCCAGCGCGATCAGAAGCGCGGTCCATGCGACGGGAAGCTTGGCGGGCAGGTCGTCGTTGCCGTGCACGATCGGCGGCAGCACGCCGTGACCCCGGGTCGCGAGAACGAGCAGGCCGACTGCTGCAGCCGCTGCCGCGAGGCAGGTGAACGCCATGGCGGAAGTCGGACGTCCGCGGATCCGGGGCGGAGACCCCGGCCGGTGATCGGGCGCGAAAGTGTACGCAAGCGTCGCGACGACGAAGCCGACCCGCCAGAGGAAATAGAGCCACGCCGTCGTCTGCGGGCCCGCTCCGAGCAGGCCGGTTTCCGAGAACAGCCCCGGAAAGCTGAGCAGGTGGAACAGTGCCATCAGGGCGCTGAAGAGATAGCCGCCCGCGAGGACCAGGATGGGCCGTGCGTTGCCGGTGGCGAACTGGCTGAGCAGCAGCACGGCCGTCATCAGGTCGCAGAAGACCACCAGGGGCTGGTATACGGGGATGAAGAGCGGGTGCCGGGTCAGCGGACGGTGGGCGAACGGGACGACGAGCAGGAACACGAGCACGGTTGCCGCCAGTGCAATGGCTGCGACACGCTTCTGAACGTCATCGGCCGGCTGTGACGAAAGCAGGATAGGAACTTCGCGCAAGGCTCTCCCTCCCCCGAAACGTCGTTCTTCTGTTCTCGAACGTGCCCTGGCGGGCATGGTGACCTGACCCTGCTGCCTGCGGCTGGAAGATACTACATGTCCAGGCAGAGTGTCTCGCGGAGCGGACGGTCGAAAGACCGTCCGCCATGCCTGCACTGCGGTGTGATGCCAGGAGCGGCGGGGCCCGCTTCAGTCGTCCGGATTCGGGGCGGCCGCCCAGCCCCACTTCGCCACGCGGTGGTGGCTGGCGACGATCTGCTCGACTGCCTGTTCCGCCACGATCTCGAGCATCGACGTGCCCGTATAGCCCGTATCGTCAAGCGCGCGTCCGAATCCCTCGAAGTCGCAGGAGCCCTGGCCGACCGGGTCGTGACGCCACCTGTCGCGGTGGGTGTCGGACAGGTGCACGATTCCAAGGCGGTCGCGCACCTCGTGGACACAACGCACGACGTCCTCGCCGATGTAGTGCGCGTTCGCGATGTCATAGCAGATCCCTACGTGGGACGACGGGAAGCGGCTCGCGAACGCCGCAATCTCCGGGGCGGTCGGGAAGACGCCGATCGGGATGTTCTCGAGCAGAAGTCTGACCCCGGCGCCTTGCGCCGCCCGGAGCACGCGCGAGAAGGATTCACCGAACCAGCCTTCGAGATCCGCGCGCGCGGGCGAGATGAGCGGGTTCACGCGCCCCGTCACGACGATGATCGCCTCCGCGCCGATGGTTGCGGCGATCGTCACGAGGCGTTCGTAGACATCGACCGAATACGCTCGCATCTCCGGCGAGGCGGCAGCCATGTTGAGATCCAGACTCGGGAGATTCACGGTTTCGACGTGCAGGCCGGCGTCCTTCAGGAAGCGGCCGAACGACTTCGCGTCGCTCGCGGACATCATGGGGTCGAAGTGCGGCGTCTGAGCCATGACCTCGAACCGCTGGTAGCCTTCGCGAGCAAGCGTTTCCAGCGCGCTTTGCGCGGACGCCCGCCACATGAAGGACATCGTGTTCACGCCCACGCCGAGTTGCGTTCCGTCGTCCATCCCGTTTCTCCTCTTCATCACGCCGGCATTCTCTTACAGAAGGCCCCGCGCCGGAACGACACCCACCGATGGTCCGTGCGGGAAAGTGTCCGTATCATGCAGTGGGGAGTCGGAGGAGGCGAGACCGGCCCCGGCCGGGACGTGCCTCGGCGTTCGAACGGACCAACACGGAGAGGTGATGCATGGAGACTACCGTCTACTACGCGACCAATCGCGCGCACGAAGGCCCCGAGCGTTTCAGACCCCTGCGTTACGGCAAGGCGTTCTCGAGCGATGGCATGGAGAACCTGCGCTTCGGACGCGTGACGTTCCAGGTGGACGGTGCGCGAGTCGCGGATTTTCTCGCGAATGACCGGCCCCACACCGGACCCGGCGACGGTGAGGGGCTGCAGGGCTACTTCGCGGATTGCGTGCGCAACTCGCAGAAGATCGAGGCCTACGAGGAACGGATCAACGACCGGCAGGTGAACGAGACGGCGCAGCGCAGTACGAAGCTGGGATCCCTCGCGATGTTCGCCGACCTCCAGAAGGACATGCAGGAGGGCCGGGACATGCTCCTGCTCGTCCACGGATTCAACGTGAGCTGGGAAGAGGCTGTCGCGACCGCTTCGGCTTTCGAGGCGATGATCAACGCCCCGCGCGCGGGCGGCGGTATGGCGCCGGTGCGCGTGCTGCTGTTCACGTGGCCGAGCGACGGCATGGCGCTCCCCTGGGTGAGCTACAAGAGCGACCGTTCCGACGCGCGTGGCACAGCGGGCGCCCTCGGTCGCGGGCTGCTCAAGATGCGCGACTACCTGCACGAAGTGGGGCGTCAGGTGCGCATGGACAACGCCGCGCTCCGGCGACTGCGCACCAGAATGGCGGGTGCGCCCGATGCGGAGGTCCAGCGGGCGGTCGCCGAAATGGAGGTGACGCAGCTCTGCAGTCAGAAGATCCACCTGCTCGCGCACTCGATGGGCAACTACGTCGTGCAGAACGCGCTCTCGCGCATCTGGGACTTCAGTCCCGGGGAGCAGCTGCCGAGGCTGTTCGACCGGATCTTTCTTTGCTCGGCGGACGTGGACGACGACGTGCTCGAACCGGGCAAGCCCATGGAGCGCCTGCACCATCTGGCCCAGTCCGTCGCGATCTACCACAACGCGAACGACAACGCCCTGCGCGTGAGCGACTACACGAAGGGAAATCCGGATCGCCTCGGTCAGCGTGGCGCGGCGCGGCCGCAGGCCCTGCACCAGAAGATCTATCAGGTCGACTGCGCGCCGATGGTGAGCGGGCTGACCCAGCACAGCTACTACACGAATGGCGCCGTGGCGTGCGACATACGGCGCGCGATCGCGGAACAGAACCCGACGCAGCGTGGGCTGCGGCCGACCGGGCTGGCTCCGAACACGTGGCAGATGGTGCCTGGGAGCTGACGCGGGCGGCCGTGGTGCTCGCCGCTACTGGTATCGCGGTCCGAGCGTGCGCCGGATCTCCTCGGTGAAAAGGGCGTGGCCAGCCGCGCTGAAATGAGAGTCTCCACGGTGGTATAGCGACACGCCGTTGCCTGTGCGATCGCGGAATGCGGTTATCGGGTTCACGACCGGTACCGCAATGCGTCGGAGTTCACTCTCGATCTGCCTGTACGGCTTGTCGATGTCGAAGTCCTTCGTGTCGTATGCGAGATAGGATATCGAGGCGTGAAGTCGATTCTGTTCGATGACCTGCGCCGCCGGAATGAGCGCGACGACGAGATCCACGTGGTGCGCAGACAGATAGTCGTGCATCTGCCTCAGTTCCTCGATAGTCGCGACGTAGTCGTGCGAGAGCTTCTCCGGGTAATTCACGAGGGAAGGCGCGAGCGCGTCGTCGAGGTCGTCGAAGCCTCCAAGACCTTCCTTCACGTGATGATCGACAAGCCAGTTCACGAGAGGCTTGTTGGTGTTGACGCTCGTCACGAGGAGTTCGTACAAGGCAGAGTGTTCGCTCAGAGTCTTCTTGACCCGATGGATCCAGCCTGTCTCGCCCACGACCGCCCCTGGTTTGCGGACGCTGTCGTGGAGCCGCAGGTAATCCTTCCACAGGAAGTCGTTCATGCAGACGGCGACGACGACGGTGTCCGGATGATATTTCATCCCTTCGCGCTGAAGGTAGAGAAACTCCTGACGCGTCCCGTAGCCCACGACTCCCAGGTTGATCACCTCGGTGTGGTGCAGCGCACTCTCCAGGCGCCTCGAAAATACTTCCTCGTCGTTCACGCCATAGCCCCACGCAAACGAATCGCCCAGCACCACGATACGGCGTATGCCAGGTGGCTTTTCGTACGCCACTTCAGGATTGCGAAGCCCGTGGCTGTTCGTGGTGAATGTGCTGTCGAAGCTGCCTTCCTGGGTGTGCCTTTCGTGCCTGCTTTCTCGGGGCATCCAGCCCAGAAGCGGATCCCGGCGATAGTTGCCGGTCGGGCTCGCGCGAAAGGCATCCATTACCTTCGGAGGAGGTGCATAGAATTCTCGCGCCACGAGTTCCACGACCAGCAGACTCATTGCAAGACTCGCAACGAGCAGGACGGCATTCAGCAATCGGGTATTTTTTTCATGACGAATGTTCTCGGCGGTTACCGGTGGAGTGTTCGGAATCGAGCGCCTCGACTGCCATTCCGTTCGTGGCGTCCGCGCGTGTTCCGCGGCATCGGCAGCGGGTCGGCGCCGCGCGCGGGGCGAAGGTATCTTGGCGAAGAAACCCATTTCAGAACAACGTGTAGAGGAAAGGTGCCACGGCTGATCCGTGAGCCAGGACCAGCAACGCGCCGAGGGCCGCCATCATCACCACAACGGGGAGTAACCAGAACTTCTTTCGTACTCTCAGGAATCTCCAGAGCTCATGAAGGAAGGTCACGGTCATCCCCCCGCGTGTGGTCAGAAGATTGAATCGCAGCCGCCGCCCCGGGTACGGAGCGGGCTTCCTGAATTGATGACGGATTCGGCCAAGGCGCGCCGAGGTTCAACGAAGTCCCGCCTCGTTCGACGCTGCTGCAGCAACAGCGACGACAAGGAAGGCACTCCGAATCTGCCAGCCTGGAGGCACGCTGGTACAACGCCAGTTCTTCGACCGCTTCCAGCGGGCGCCGACCAGCGTCCTGGACAGCGCCGTCGGCGATGAGCCGACGAGGTAGTTGTCCCGGCAGGTCGCACGGGGATGGCCTGGCAACGCTTGCGCACGTTTTCGATTCCAGTCGAGCATCGTCTGCCTGTTGGCGGAGAGGGCGCGGACACATCGATGCGCATCACCACGAAAAGGGCTACGCACGCCCTCGCCTGCCCTCCCGATCATGCACCGCCATCGGCG
Source organism: Betaproteobacteria bacterium (assembly GCA_016125475.1). Classification (GTDB taxonomy): domain Bacteria; phylum Pseudomonadota; class Gammaproteobacteria; order Burkholderiales. The sequence continues at coordinate 59,468 of WGLR01000026.1, read as the reverse complement.
ACAACACATGAAAACAGGGCCAGGCAGTCACGACGGATTGTCGATCCTGATGCGGGCGCCGCCAATTGATGAAAGTCAATGTTCCGGATGAAGTGTCGCGCAGGGTGGTACGTGACGATCGTCCCGTGCGGAGGTCATTCGGCAACGACTGCCGGCGGGCCTTCCACGATAAAGAACGGCCGCCCGGAGAGGCGGCCGCTGAACATTCGCCGCTGACCACGGCGAGGGGGAAGCAGGAACACGTCGCCGCATGCGCGGCGACGTGTCACGCCGGTGTTGCGGCGTCCAGTGCCTGGCGGATGTCGTCGATGATGTCGTCGATGTGTTCGATGCCGATCGACAGCCGGATCATGTCCTCGGACACTCCCGCCTTCGCGAGTTCGTCTGCCGCGAGCTGGCGGTGTGTCGTCGTCGCGGGGTGGCATGCGAGGGATTTCGCGTCACCGATGTTCACGAGCCGCGTGATCAGCTTGAGCGCGTCGATGAACCGTGCACCCGCGTCCCGTCCGCCCTTGATGCCGAAGCTCAGGATGCCCGACCCCTTTCCACCGAGATAGCGCCCGGCGAGTTCGTGGTCGGTGTCCTCCTTCAGTCCTGCGTACTTCACCCAGCGGACGCGGCCGTCCTTGCGCAGGAACTCGGCGGCGGCGAGGGTGTTGTCGTTGATCCGGTCCATGCGCACGGCGAGCGTCTCGATGCCCTGAAGCAAGAGGAAGCTGTTGAACGGGGACAGCGGCGCGCCCATGTTGCGCAGGGGAACCACGCGTGCGCGGCCGATGAACGCCGCGGCACCGAGCGCCTCGACGTAGTTGACGCCGTGGTAGGACACGTCGGGCTCGTTCAGGCGACGGAACCGCTTTGCGTGTTCACCCCACGGAAACCTGCCCGAGTCGACGATCGCGCCACCGATGCTGTTGCCGTGACCGCCGAGATACTTCGTGAGCGAATGAACGATGATGTCCGCGCCGTGTTCGATGGGGCGGCACAGATACGGTGTCGCGACGGTGTTGTCGACGATGAACGGGACTCCCGCGGCGTGGGCTGCATCCGCGAGGGCACCGAGGTCGACGATGTTGCCGCCGGGATTGCCGATCGTTTCCGCATAGAGGGCCTTCGTGCGGTCGTCGATCTGTCGCGCGAAGTCCCCGGGATCGCGGGGATCGGCGAAGCGCACCTCTATGCCGAGTTGCGGGAGGGTGTGCGCGAAGAGGTTGTAGGTGCCACCGTACAGCGTGCTCGCGGCGACGATGTTGTCGCCCTGTTCCGCGATCGTGAAGATCGCGTACGTGATCGCGGCCTGCCCCGAAGCGAGCGCGAGTGCCGCGATGCCACCTTCGAGTTCGGCGAGGCGCTTTTCGAGCACGTCGGTGGTCGGATTCATGATCCGCGTGTAGATGTTGCCCTCGACCTTCAGGTCGAAGAGGTCCGCCCCGTGCTGGGTGCTGTCGAACGCGTAGGACGTCGTCTGGTAGACGGGAACGGCGACCGATTTCGTGACAGGGTCGGGCTTGTAACCGCCGTGCACGGCGATCGTTTCGAGTTTCATGGGTTTCGTCTCCGGTCGGGGCTCCGGGCCCGGCGTGATCGGAGCGCGACAGTAGCGGGAGGCAGCAGGTGCACGGAAATGATGTTTTCCGATATGCATATTCCCGCCGGGAAGGAATCGGCCTCGCCAGCCGGTTACGATACACGGTTCACGGGGACGCGACGCGGTGACGCCTGACGCAACCGCGCCGAATCCCGTATCGAACATCCAGCGAGGAGGAAGACACAGATGGATCTGGGAATTCGTGGCAGAAAGGCGATCGTGTGCGCGTCGAGCCGGGGGCTCGGAAAGGGGTGTGCGATGGCGCTCGCGGAAGCGGGCGTGTCCGTCGTTATCAACGGTCGTGACCAGGCCAGTCTCGAGGCCACGGCCGCGGAGATTCGAAGCAGGACGGGGGCGGACGTCACGGCCGTGGCTGCCGACCTCAACACGGCGGCGGGACAGGAAGCGGTGCTCGCCGCCTGCCCGCAGCCGGACATCCTGGTCAACAACAACGCCGGGCCGCCCTTCCGCGACTATCGTGACCTGGACCGGGATTCGATCCTCTCGGGAGTCACGATGAACATGGTCGTGCCGATCGAACTGATCCAGCGCGTGCTCGAACCGATGGCCGGCCGGGGCTTCGGACGCGTCGTGAACGTGACGTCGATCAGCGTGCGGATGCCGGTGGCGGGACTCGACCTGTCCAGCGGCGCCCGGGCGGGCCTCACGGCGTTCGTCGCCGGCGTGGCGCGGACGGTCGCGGACCGTAACGTGACGATCAACAACCTGCTGCCGGGCTTCTTCGACACGGACCGGATGCGTGCCGGTTTCACGGCGACGAGCAAGCGCACGGGCGTCGAGGAAGGCGAACTCTCGGAGCAGACGAGGACGCGGATCCCCGCGAAGCGTTTCGGGTCGCCCGCGGAATTCGGGCGTGTATGCGCCTTTCTGTGCAGCGAGCACGCTGCCTACATCACGGGGCAGAACCTGTTGATGGACGGCGGACTGTTCCCGGGCGCCTTCTGAGCGTGGGCCCGGTGTGCGGGGTGGTCCGACTCCGGCACCGCAGGCCGTGGCGAGGGGGCGCCGTGAACCGGCTTCCCCCTGGCCTGTCGGACTGACAGGATCATCGGACGGTCGCATCGCGCAACCGTCCATCCATCGGAGGAATCATGAGCGGATGCTGCGACGACCACTGCGGCGTCGACGCACTGAAGAGCCACCGTCAGCGGACGACGCTCAGGGCCGTGCTGGCCATCAATGCCGTGATGTTTGTCGTGATCGTCGTTGCCGCGCTTCACGGCCGTTCGTCCGCGCTGCTCGCGGACAGTCTCGACAACTTCGGTGACGCAGTGACCTACGGACTGAGCCTGTTCGTCGTGTCGAAGGGTGCCTCGGCCAAGGCGCGGGTGGCACTGTTCAAGGGTGTCCTGATCCTGCTGATGGCCGTGCTGGTGATGTTCCAGATCGTCGAACGGATCACCGGTTCGGGCCTGCCGGTGTTCGAGGTCATGGGTGTGTTCAGCCTCGCCGGTCTGGCCGCGAACGGCCTCTGTCTGTTCCTGCTGTCGCGACATCGCAACGAGGACGTGAACATGTCCTCCGTGTGGGAGTGTTCGCGTAACGACATCGCCTCGAATCTCTCGGTGCTCGTCGCGGCAGGGGGCGTCTGGCTGACCGGGGCCGGCTGGCCCGACATCGTCGTCGCGCTGGCCCTCGTGGGGCTCCTGGCACGATCGGCGAGTCGCGTCATCTCGTCCGCCGTCAGCGAACTTCGCGTCGCGGCCTGAACGCGCCGAACGTCCCGGGAATATCGGCCAGCGGTGACAGGCCTCGCCGCGTCGCCGTCACCGCGGAAGCGGCCTCTCGGAGCTGCGTCGTCTGCGTACGTCGAACGGGAACACGCCCAGGACGCGTTGCCGACGGCCTCGTGGCGCGGTACACGCCATGAGGCGTCTGCATCGGACGCGTTCCGTTCGACGAAGATCCAGTGCGCGTCCGTATCTCCGGTCTCGTCGGGCCGCAATCCGGTTTTCCAGGGGCTGTCCGGGATTTCCCGATCGTAGGTCACCCCGAGTCCCGTTCTCCGAAACCGCGCGGCAAGCCGCTCCACCTGCGGCCGGTAACACCCGCGATCGCAGATCACCACATCGATGGCCGGAGGAAGCCCGCTGCCGCGGATGCAGAACCCTGCGGAGGTCATGCGGAGGCCCCGACGATCTCGAGAACTTTTGACATTCGCCTGATCGGCGTCGCGCGCGGCGCGGTACGGTACTCGACACGTGACGGAAGGTCACAGAGGTTCGTCCGGCTGCATCGACATGACGCACACGCACTCTGCGGGACGTCGGATTTCCGACCGGGCGGGGGCGCCGCACGCAAGTGATGAGACGTTCCTGCCGTGCGCGGCGGCATCGGGAGATCGGAAGGCGAGTCGTGTGTCGCCGTTTGCAGACGGTCCGGTGCGCAATGCGTCGCGGCAACGCGAAGCCGGACGATCCCGCCCGGTGCCTGTTGCGTGGTGTCGTCGCCGCTTTACGGGTCCTGCCGATCGCGGCACGGACCGTGGAGTCTGGATCATCGATCAATGGACGGCAGCGTGAACGGAAACGAACGCCCGATTCGACGGACGCCCGAACTGGACGGCACGGCCATCGCCATCACCGACCCGGAGGGTCGGATCCTCGAGTGCACGCCCGCGTGCTGCGGGCTGACGGCGCGTTCCGAGGACGAACTGCGGGGAATGCCGCTCGCCGGAGTGTTTCACGCTGACGATACGGCGTCACATCGCGCGGGCACTGCGCGGTTGCTGGCCGGCGCGGGTTCCGGCTTCGAGTCCGAGGGTCGTCTGGTGCGGCGCGACGGTGAGAGCGTTCCGGTACGTGCATCCGTGACGATCCTGCGCGACGGGACGGCCCGGCCGCCACGTCTGGTCGTGATCCTGAAGGGGGCTTCCGATCGCTCGGGGGAGGCGGACTGCACGCGGCGCACGCTTGCCCAGCTCGCCGCCGTCATCGCGCAGGCGCCGTTCAGTGCGGCACTGTTCGATCGCAGCATGAATTATCTGGCGGCGAGCGACCGGTGGATGGCGGCCTACGGGCGGGGGCTGCCCGATCTCGTGGGACGCAACCACTACGACCTGCATCCGGAGCTCCCCGAGGAATGGAAGCGTGCGCATCGGCAGGGACTGGCGGGGCAGTCCGTGCACAGGAAAGAGGATCGCTGGGTGCGCCCGGACGGCCGGGAGCACTGGTTGCGCTGGTCGGTCGTGCCGTGGCGGGACGCGAACGGCGACGTCGGCGGGATCGTGATCTCCTCCGAAGACGTCACGCACCGGAAACTCGCCGAGCGTGCGCTGCGGGAGAGTACGGAGCGGCTCGCGGGCATCGTGAACTCGGCCATGGACGCGATCATTTCGGTGGACGAGAACCAGCGGATTCGCGTATTCAACACCGCGGCCGAGCGGATGTTCGGCATGCGGGCGACGCAGGCCCTCGATCAGCCGCTGTCGATCCTGATGCCGGAGCGCTTCCGGAAGACGCACCACCAGGACGTCGAACGGTACGCGGAATCCGGACGGACGTCGCGACGCATGGGGGAGTTTCGCGAGATCGTCGGACTGCGCGCGAATGGCGAGGAGTTTCCCGTCGAGGCATCCCTCTCGAAGGTCGATCTCGAGCACGGCAGGTTCCTCACCGTGATCGTTCGCGACGTCAGCGAGCGCAGGCGGCACGAGCTCGCCATGCGCCGGCTCCGTGGCGCAATGGAACAGGTGGCGAGCCTGCATGCGGCCCTGGAGTCGGCCGTGGCCATCGCCGACGAACTCGACCGGCCCCTCGCTGCGGTCAGGTCCCACAGCGACGCCGCCCTGCGGATGCTGCACGCGGGCGATCCGAGACCCGAGCGCCTCGCGCACGCGCTCGAGGCGTGTGCACAACAGGCGAAACGTGCCGGTCAGGTGATGCGCGAACTCGCGGAGTTCCTGCAGAAGGGGGATGTCGCGGTCCGGCCGGTCGATCTGAACGAGATCGTCCGCCGAGCGCTCGCCGCCGTCGAGTCCGACGGACCGGAAGGCGCAAAGCTGGTCGCCGAGTTGCCGGCCGGTCTGCCACCGGTTCTCGCCAACGCTCTCCAGCTCGAGAAGGTCGTCGTGAGTATCGTCCGCACCGGCATGGAGGCCTTGCAGACCGCGGGCGTCCGCGGGCGACTCATCACGATTTCAGTGCGGACGACTGCCGGGGCCGGGGCTGCGCAGGTCACGGTCCGGGACAGTGAGCCCGGACCCGATCCGGGGACGCCGCGTCAGGCGTCCACACCCTTCTTCACGCGCGAGCCTCGGGGGATCGGTCCCGGTCTCGCGATCAGTCGCGCGGTTGTCGAGTCGTACGGTGGCAGGCTCTGGGTCGACACGGACGATGGTCCCGGTGCGGTGTTTCACTTCACCGTGCCGTACGCGACGTGACGCCGGCGGCGTGTCCGGCGAGGCGCGAGACCGCCCTCAATGTCCGGCGGGTTCGTGCGATGCGCGTCCGTCGATCGCGTGTCGCCATCCCAGTGCGTCGATCACGTGCATGAACCCCGGTTCGGGCGCTGCGCGGATCGAGATCTGCTCTCTCGTGACGGGATGGGGGAGCGAGAGACACGTGCACGCGAGCAGCAGGCGCCGCGACCCGAAGAGCGTCTCGAACAGCCGGTTGTGCCGGCTTTTCCCGTACGTGGAGTCGCCGACGATCGGGTGGTTCGCGTGCTTCAGGTGACGGCGCAGCTGGTGCCGCCGGCCGGTCACCGGCACGAGCTCCACGAGCGCGTAACGACTCGTCGCGTAGCGGTCGACACGGTGGGGCAGTTCGGTCGTAGCGAGGGTGCGCCCGAGCGTTCGCGCAGCCTGCGGTGAGCCCGACGCGGTGCGTGTCACGCCCGGTTCGTCGACGATCCGCGTCAGGGGATGGTCGATCGCGAACGATTCCGGAGGGTGTCCCCGCACGATCGCGAGGTACTGCTTGGACACTGTCCCGGCCTCGAACGACAGGGACAGCTGCCGACAGACACCCCGATCGAACGCGAACAGCAGAACTCCCGAGGTCGGCTTGTCGAGGCGGTGGGCAGGATGGACTTCGCGTCCGATCTGGTCCCGCAGGAGCTGGACCGCGAACCGGGTTTCGTGCCGGTCCAGGTCCGAACGGTGCACGAGCAGTCCCGGCGGCTTGTGGATGGCGACGATCCAGTCGTCTGCGTCGAGGATTTCGAGCGCACCGGCGTCGGCGGCGACGTGCGGACGCCCCGTCACCCGTGCTTCCGTGACCGGGTGGCGTGCACGAAGCGGCGCGTCATTCGCGGTGTCTCCGTATCCCGACAGTGTGGTGCGGGTGGTTGTACCGTTCGACTGGCGGGTGCCCGACATCCGTCGTGCGTCATCGTGCAGGACGGCGCCCGACGTCGCTCGTCTCGAACATCCAGTCGAACAGCGGCACCGTGATGTTGAAGTTGCACATGGACATCAGGCCAGGGTCGTGGTGCACGAGGTGGTGGCGCCGCAGGGCACGCATCCATCCGAACCGGTAGGGCCACGAGGTCTCGGGAGCGTGGTAGCAGAGATGCAGCCATTCGTAGGCGAGAAAGTAACCCGTCGCGGACGCCACGAAAAGCAGCGCGCAGTTCGGCGTGAGAAGCCAGCCGATGACGAGCCCTGCCGGCAGGGCGAAGCCCGCGAAGAAGAACAGGACGATGGAGGGAGGCAGCAGCAGCGCGTAGAAATCACGCGGATCTTCGTAGCCGAACCGATCGTGCGGGAAGTAGCGATGATGGACCGTCGTGTGGCGATAGATCACCTCGAGTCCTTTCATACGTCTGTGCATCGGCCAGCGATGACCGACGTACTCGACGAGATTCGCGTAGAGCAAGGTGACGGGTACCGTGAGCGCCTCGATCCAGGTGAGGTCGTCGAGGGACAGCACGCACGCGACGATCAGCGCGAGGGACAGGACCGAAACCGTGTGGAAGTGCAGCCAGCCACGGTAGAGCCGCGGCGTGTCGAAATCGGAGAACGACCGTCGGAATTCCTGCGTCGCCAGATGGCGACGTTCGGGTGCGGGCTTGCCGGCCCGGCCCGCGTATCGCGCGGATGCGTTCGGGTCGGTTCGTCCGTCGCGCCCGTGTTCGGCGTGAGTCGCCGACGGGCAACTGTGAGTTCTGGTCTGCATGGGTCTCCGGCAAGTCGGCGCCGCGTGGGGGAGCCCGGGCACGGCGCGGTCTGGTTCAGCGTCGAATTTCTGGATCGTCGGCACCGGGCGACGGCTCCCCGATCCCGGGGGAAGGCCGCACGATTCGGGCCATGATGCACGAACGGACTCGACGGGGCATTTCCGAGCGGGGAGTCACAGCGGATGGGCCGGACACTTCCGGATGCGACGCCGCAAGGTCCGGCGTCCCGGTCGGCGTGACGGGAGACGGCGAACGGCCGTCAGTCACCTCCCGAAAATACAACAACGCAAGCCTGACCCCGAAGGGGGTGGTGCACGGGCTGTCGGATCACTTCTTCGCGTCCGGCGGCGCGACGACGCGGACCTGCACGCCGTCGGTGATGGAATCCGAGGGATTGAGAATGATCCTGTCGGCGGCGTCCAGGCCGGACAGCAGTTCCACCTTCGTGCCGAAGTCCCGGCCGATCGTCACGCTCTTCAGCACGACCTTCTGGTTCTCGCCCACCACCGCGGCCTGGGGCCCTTCGGCGCGGAAGAGCAGCGTGTTGATCGGCACGACGAGCGCCTTGGTGGGCGCGGGCAGTTTCAGGTGCACCTGCGCGTACGCGCCCGGCAGCAGCTCGCCGTCCGCGTTGTCGACCTCGATCTCGGCGAGCAGCGTGCGTGAAGACGCGTCGATCGACTGCGCGGTCCGCACGAGCTTTCCGGCGAACCTGCGCCCCGGATATTCGGGCAGCGTGAGTTCGGCCTTCGTGCCGGGCAGGGCATCCTTCGCGGAAGACTGCGGAACATTCACGCGGACGCGCAGACGTTTCGTCGCGGCGAGCCGGAAGAGCTCCCGGCCCGGTGCGCCGCCGGCGCCCGCGTCGATGAGTTCGCCCGTGTCGGCGTTGCGCGTCGTGATCACGCCGTCGAAGGGTGCGACGACGCGTCGGAACGACCGGACGCGATCGAGGCGGGTGACGTTCTCGCGCGCGGCGTCGAGCGCGGCCTTCCGCGCACGCATCGCGTTCAGTGCCGAGTCGGCATCCTGTCGCGTGACGGTTCCCGACCTGACGAGTTCCTGCCACCGGTCGGACGTGGTCTTCGCCTGCTCCCAGGTCACGCGCGCGGTCTCGGCATCTGCACGGGCCTGCTGCACTTCCGCGTCGATTTCGGGGATCTCGATCTCCGCGAGCAGATCCCCGGCCTTCACGCGCGTGCCCATGTCCACCGTCCAGCGCTTCAGATAGCCGGTCGCCCGTGCGTACACCGGCGTTTCCGTGTACGCCTGCAGGTTGCCCGGCAGGACGAGGTCCGCGACGGCATCACCGGGTGTCGGGGTCGTCACCGCGACCGTGGGAACGGCGAGCGCCCGGGTTTCCTTGCCGAGTGCCTCGAGGGCGTGTTCGCGCGGGACCACCCCGAACAGGTAGGCGGCCACGAAAGCGACGATCACGAGAACGAGTGCGATCCAGCCGCCCGGGCCGCGTCGCCGGTGCCGGGTCAACGGCCCGGGAGTGTTTGCGTCGGTAACGGTGTTCAGCTCCATGGCGTCGGGATCCTTTCGGGGGACGTGTCACGCATGCGACGGTACCGTCGGGGCGCCCGTCGCGCGTCGCTTCGCCCGCCAGCCGTGCACCACCGCGAAGACGACGGGCACGAAGAAGAGCGTCGCGACGGTCGCGAACAGGAGACCGCCGATCACGGCGCGGCCGAGCGGGGCGTTCTGCTCGCCGCCCTCGCCGAGACCCAGCGCCATCGGAATCATGCCGATGATCATCGCGAGAGCCGTCATGATGACGGGGCGGAAGCGGTTGAAGCCCGCCTCGAGCGCGGCCGCGAACGAGTCCTCGCCGGCGTGCAGGCGTTCCCGCGCGAAGCTCACCATGAGGATGCTGTTCGCGGTGGCGATGCCCATGGCCATGATCGCGCCCGTGAGCGCAGGTACGTTGATCGTCGTGTGTGTCCAGAACAGCATCCAGACGATCCCCGCGAGTGCGGCGGGCAGGGCCGTGATGATGATGAGCGGATCGAGCCACGACTGGAAGTTGATCACCATCAGCAGGTAGACCAGCAGCACCGCAAACACGAGTCCGAACAGGAGACCCTGGAACGACGACTGCATCGTCTCGATCTGCCCGCGCACGATGAGGCGGGAACCTTTCGGCAACGACTTCTCTGCGTCCGACACGATCCTGCCGACCTCGTCGGCCACGCCGCCCAGGTCACGTCCGTGGACGCCGCCGTAGATGTCGAGCACCGGCTGCACGTTCCAGTGCGTGATGAGCGCCCGCTCCGTGCCCCGGGAATAGGACGCCATGCTGCCGAGGATGTCGCTCGAGCGACCGGTCCCGCCGCGGATCGGGATGTTCGACAGCGCGTCCAGGGAATCCATCCGGTACTGAGGCGCCTGGGCGACCACCTGGTAGGTCACGTGGTTCCTGGGGTTCAGGAAGAACGTCGGGCTCGTCTGGAAGCTTCCGCTCAGCGTGACGAGCACGTTCGACGCGATGTCGCGTTCGGTCATGCCCGCCTGCAGCGCACGCGTGCGGTCGACGGCGACGTCGAGCCGCGGCTGGTCGAACGGCTGATTGATGCGCAGGTCCACGATTCCGGTCACGCTCTTGACCTTGTCGAGCAGCGCGACGGCGAACCGGCGGTTCTCCTCGATCTTCCGCCCGACCACCTGGATGTCGATCGGGGCGGGCAGTCCGAAATTCAGGATCTGGCTCACGATGTCGGCAGGCAGGAAGTAGAAGAGCGTGCCCGGGAAGTAGTCGGGCAGCTGTGACCGGAGCGCGGCGACGTATTCCGCGGTCGGACGGTGACCGGGCTTCAGCGAGATCAGGATGTCGCCGTCCGCGGGACCCGCCGTGCCGGAATTGTTGTAGGAGAGGTTCGTGCCGCTCGTGGGAAGCCCGATGTTGTCGAGGATGCCGTCGAGTTCGGACGGCGGGATGATGCTCCGGATGCGGTTCTCGACGAGATCGCAGAGTCGCGCGGTCTCCTCGAGCCGCGTGCCGGTCTTCGCGCGCACGTGCAGCTTGATCTGGCCGGCGTCGACCGTCGGGAAGAAGTCCCGGCCCACCCACGGCAGGAAAATGGCGGTGCCCGCGATCGCCGCGACGAACAGTGCGATGAAGCCGTAGCGCGCGTCGAGTGCGTGCAGGAGCATGCCGCGGTAGCCCGATCTCACGGCCGCGAAGCCGCGCTCGAAGTGCTCGTGCAGGCGCTTCCACGGGGTGCGGCGGCCGAGGTGGCCGTGCACGTCGGTGTGGCCCCGAAGCAGGTACTTGGCGAGCGTCGGCACGAGCGTGCGCGAGAAGAAGTACGACGCGAGCATCGCGAACACGACCGCGAGGGCCATCGGCACGAACAGGTAGCGCGCGACACCGGTCAGCAGGAACATCGGCACGAACACGATGCAGATGCAGAGCGTGGAGACGAAGGTCGGCACCGCGATCTGGCCCGCGCCGTCGAGGATCGCGTGCTCCAGGTCCTTGCCCTGCTCGAGGTGCTGCGTGATGTTCTCGATCGCGACCGTCGCGTCGTCGACGAGGATGCCCACGGCGAGCGCGAGGCCGCCGAGGGTCATCATGTTGATCGTCTCGCCGAGGGCGGACAGCAGCGCGAGCGACGTGAGGATCGACAGCGGGATCGAGATCGTGATGATGAGCGTGCTGCGCCAGCTGCCGAGGAACAGCAGGATCATGAGCGCCGTGAGGCAGGCGGCGAGTATCGCCTCGTGGACGACACCGTCGACCGCCGCGCGCACGAAGACGGACTGGTCCAGGGACGTCTGGATGTCGAGCGTGGGCGGGAGGCCGGCCCTGATGCGTGGCAGTTCGTCCTTGACGCGCTTCACGATGTCGAGCGTCGACGCGTTGCCGTACTTCAGGATCGTGAGCAGCACGGCGCGCTGGCCATCGCGACGGACGATGTTGATCTGCGGCACGAAGCCGTCGCGTACGTGGGCGACGTCCTTGATGTAGATCGTGCCGCCCGGCCCCGACCGGATCGGGAGGTTGTTCATCTCCTCGACGCTCTTCGGGCTGCCGTTCAGCGCGACGTCGTATTCAAGGGCGCCGAGCTTGATCGTGCCGGTGGGCAGGATGAGATTCTGCCTGCCCAGCGTGTCGACCACGTCCTGCGGGGTCAGGCTCTTCGCCTGCAGCAGCGTCGGGTTCAGGTCGACCATGATCTGGCGCACCTTGCCGCCGTAGGGGAAGGGCAGCACCGCACCCTGGACCGTCGCGAGCTGCGTGCGCATGTAGCTGTTCGCGATGTCGTTCAGCTCGTGCTCGGCGAGCGTCACGCTCGAGAGCGCGAGCTGGAGGATCGGCACCGTCGACGCGTTGTACTGCAGGATAAGCGGAGGCGTCGCACCCGGCGGGAACGTGTAGAGCATCGTCTGCGCGATCGCGACGATCTGCGCGAGGCCGGTCTGGATGTTCGCGCCTGCGTGGAAGAACACCTTCACGACCCCGACACCGTTCACCGAGTTCGACTCGATGTGCTCGATGTCGTTGACGGTCGCGGTCATCGCACGCTCGAAGGACGAGACGATGCGACCTTCCATCTCCTCGGAGGACAGCCCGGTGTAGCGCCAGATCACGCTCACGACCGGGATGTTGATGTTCGGAAAGATGTCGCTCGGCGTGCGCAGGATCATCAGCGGGCCGATGATCAGCACGAGCAGGCCGATGACGATGAAGGTGTACGGGCGACGCAGCGCCAGCCGGACGATCCACATCGCTAGGACCTGCCCCCCGGGCGCGGACCTGCACCGCCGGCCGGAATGGGCCGCGGGCGCCGGAACGCATCAGCACACGTTGCTGCTCGAGACAACCTCACCCCTCACGACAGGGTCTCCATTACCGGCGTCCGGTACGTTGCCGGAGCGTCTCCACGCATGTGGGCAGGCCGGGAACCGCCCGGAACGCGACGAGGGCGTAACGGAAGCTCGGCCGGACCGGCGCCGCGTCGTGTCGACGAGGGGATCTCCCTGCGCGCGTCGGCCGCCGGGGCGAGGGTTGACCCCTCGCGCGGGGCGGTGGAGACGCGAACGAGCCCGTTGGAGGCGGGGAGGCTGCCGATCGCAGCCGGGGATCATACAAGCTATCGGCGCCCGGCGGATGATTTCTCGCCGTGCGTCGCCCGGCCGGCAGAGACGCAGCGTGTCAGTCGGTGTGGGGCTCGGCTTCCTCCTCCGGGTCGTTCCAGAGAAGGTGGGCCTCGATCAGGAGACGGTACCGGGTCTCCTGCGCGTCCAGTCGTGCGAGAGCCGCGGTGAGCGAGGACTCGAGTGCGAGGCGCCGGGCCACGAGCACGTCGCTGAGCGATGCTTCCCGCAGTTCCCAGGACCGCTGCATCGAGGACGCATTCCGGCGCATGCCGTCCGCCGCATCCGCCGCCTTCCGCCACGCACCGAACGCCCCGCGCGCCTGCCCGAACATCATCGCGATGTCGGCCGTCACGCGCTGGACCGTCGCCGCTTCCTGACTCGAGGCGACGTCGGCCTGGGCGAGCGCAACGTCGGCCACCGCGCGCCGGCCCTGCCCGGGCAGCGGGATGGTCACGTACACGCCCGCGATGTTGTCGGAGGCACTTCTGTCCTTCGCGAGGCGGACACCGATCGCGGGGTCCGGACGAAGGTCGGCCGACGCGCGCCGCGCGAGCAGCAGACCGCGGCCTGCCGCCGCCCGTGCGACGCGGATCTCGTCGTTGTGCTCGCGCACGCGATCGACGAACCAGTCCAGGGAGTGATCGAGGGGGGGGGGGTCCGTCTGCGCGGCCTCCTCCGGCACGGTGATGCCGGGGAACGTGCGAAGCAGCGCCTCCCGGGCGCCCTGTTCGCGTCCCCGGAAATTCTCGACCTGGGCTTCGGCCTGGGCAGCCGACGCTTCCGCGAGGTTGATCTCGACGCGCGGCGCATCGCCCGCCTTGGCACGCTTCGCGACGATCGACGTCTGTTCGCGCAGTGCGACCGCCTGCTGACTCCACAGCTCGAACTGCACGTCCTCGCGGGCCCACGCGAACCAGAGCTGCAACAGGTGGCGGGCGGCGTCGCACCAGGCGCTGAAGGCCATTCGCCGCGCGAGTTCGACGTTCTGGGCGCCGAGTTCGCGATCCACGCGGGCCTTGCCGGGCAGGCGCAGCGGGCGTTCGACCGCGATGTCGTATTCGCTGTAGCGACCGGCGGGAATCGAGTGGCTCTGATAGCCGCCGCGCAGGGAATACTCGTAGGGGCTCGCGTCGAGGCGCCGCTGGTCCGCCCGGGCGGCCCGCACGCCGTCGCGGGCGGCCCGGACGCTCGGGTACCTGCCGAGCGTGTTTTCCACGGCCGGGATCGGCGGCAGGTCGGGCGTGCTGAGGGTCTCCTGCGCGGACGCGACGCTGGCCACGAGCAGAAATGCGGAGGCGAGAATCGCTTTCATTACTGGATCTCCTGAGCAGTGAAGCCGGGCGTGCCGTCGCGCTTGCCGAAGCGCTCGAACAGCAGCGGCAGGATGAGCAGCGTGAGGGCGGTGGACGTGACGAGACCACCGATCACGACGATCGCGAGCGGCCGCTGGATCTCCGAGCCCGGCCCCGTCGCGAACAGCAGCGGCACGAGGCCGAACGCCGCGATGCTCGCGGTCATCAGCACAGGACGCAGGCGACGGCGTGCCCCCTCGTGCACGATGCGGTCGGGCGTGACCACGCCCTCGGCGTGCAGCTGGTTGTAGGTGCTCATGAGCACCACGCCGTTCAGGACCGCGATCCCCAGCAGCGCGATGAAGCCGACGGAAGCCGGAACCGAGAGGTACTCGCCCGACGCCCAGAGCGCGACGATGCCGCCGACCATCGCGAACGGGATGTTCGTGAACACGATGAGGGCCTGCGTGACGGAGCCGAAGGTCGCGAACAGCATCATGAAGATGAGCGCGAGCGCGATGGGCACGACGATCGAGAGCCTCGCCGCGGCGCGCTGCTGGTTCTCGAACTGCCCGCCCCACGTGATGTGGTAGCCGGCGGGCAGTGCCACCTTCTCCGCGACGGCCTTCTTCGCGTCGTCGACGAATCCCACGAGATCGCGTCCGAGCACGCTCGACTGCACCACCGCGTAACGCGAGGCGTTCTCGCGGTCGATCTTCACGGGCCCGTCCACGCGCGACAGCCTTGCGACCGTGCTCAGCGGGACCGTGTTGCCGTCAGGCATCACGATGTTCTGGTTCTGGTACAGCGCCCCCGAATGGCGCAGCGACGATTCCCCGCGCAGCACGAGGGGGGTGCGTCTCACGCCCTCGATCACGGTGCCGACCCGCTTGCCCTCGAGCTGTATCCGGAGGTCGTTCTCGATGTCGTCCACGGTGAGCTTCTGGTGGCCGGTCGCGAACCGGTTCACGTCCACGCGGAGGTACTGCACACCCTCGTTCGTGAGCGTGAACACGTCCCGGTTGCCGGGGATGGTCTTGAGAACGGCCTCGACCTGCTGCGCGAGCCGGTTCAGGGTCGGGAGGTCGGCGCCGAAGATCTTGATGGCCAGGTCACCACGGACACCGGTCAGCATCTCGGAGACCCGCATCTCGATCGGCTGCGTGAACGTGTAGCTCACGCCCGGGAACGCGGACATGACCTTGCGCAGGGATTCGATGATGGCGTTCTTGTCGGGCGAACGCCACTGGTCGCGGGGCTTCAGGATCAGGAAGGTGTCCGTCTGGTTGAGACCCATCGGGTCGAGGCCGATCTCGTCGGCACCCGTGCGGGCGACGATGCCGGTCACCTCGGGCACCTGCGCGAGGATGGCCCTCTGGATGCGCTCGTCGAGCGCGTTGCTCGCGTCGAGCGATATGGAAGGCAGCTTCTCGAGCTGCATGATGATGTCGCCTTCGTCCATCGTGGGCATGAAGGTCTTGCCGGTCGCCGTGTAGGCGGCGCCCGCCACGACGAGCGACGCGAGCGCGATCCCTGCCACGGTCTTCTGGTGGCCGAGTGCCCAGTCCAGGACGGGCACGTAGAGGCTTTCGGCCTTGCGCACGAGCCACGGCTCGCCGTGCGCGCCGCGGGCGAGCAGCAAGGAGGCCGCGACCGGTATGACCGTGAGCGCGAGCACGAGCGAGCCGGACAGCGCGAACACGATGGACATCGCGACGGGCTTGAACAGCTTGCCTTCGAGCCCCTGGAGCGAGAGCAGCGGCAGGAACACGATCACGATGATCACGATGCCGGACGCCACCGGCCGGGCGACCTCGCAGACGGCGTCGAACACGATCTGCAGCTTCGACTTGTCCGCCGGAGCGTTAGAGAGATGGCTCACGACGTTCTCCACGACGACGACGGCGGCGTCCACCAGCATGCCGATCGCGATGGCGAGCCCGCCGAGGCTCATGAGGTTCGCGCTCATGCCCGTGCGCTGCATCAGGATGAACGTCACGAGCGCGGAGAGCGGGAGCACGAGGGCCACCACGATCGCGGCACGCACGTTGCCGAGGAACAGGAACAGGAGGATCACGACGAGCACGATGGCCTCGAGCAGCGCGCGCGAGACCGTGCTCACCGCACGCTGGACCAGATGCCCGCGGTCGTAGAGCACCTGGGTCGTCACGCCGGGCGGCAGCTGGGGCGCGAGCTCGGCGAGCCGCGCACGCACGCCGTCCACCACCTGCTGTGCGTTCGCGCCGCGCAGGCCGAGCACGAGACCCTGCACGGCCTCGCCCTTGCCGTCCTTCGTGACCGCGCCGTAGCGGGTGATGTTGCCGATGCGCACTTCCGCGATCTCGCCGACGCGGACGGGCACCCCCATCCGTTGCGTGACGACGATCGCACGCACGTCGTCGAGCGTGCGGATGCTGCCGTCTGCCCGCACGAGGAGGGATTCCTCACCCTCGGTCAGGCGACCCGCGCCGTCGTTGCGGTTGTTGGCCTCGAGTGCGTGCTGGAGCTCGGAGAGCGGAATGTGTCGCGCCGAAAGGGCTGCCGTGTTCGGGATCACCTCGAAGGCACGGACGTAGCCGCCGAGCGAGTTGACGTCCGCGACGCCGGCGACCGTGCGCAGCCGCGGGCGGATCACCCAGTCGAGCAGGGTGCGCCGCTCGGCGAGCGAGAGGTTGCCGCCGTCGATCGTGAACATGAACATCTCGCCGAGCGGCGTCGTGATGGGGGCGAGCCCGCCGGAAACGCCCTGGGGCAGTTCGCCGAGCACGCCCGCGAGCCGTTCGCTCACCTGCTGCCGGGCCCAGTAGATGTCGGTGCCCTCCTCGAAGTCGATCGTGATGTCCGCGATCGCGTACTTCGACATGGAGCGCAGCAGCTTCTGCTTCGGGATGCCGAGCATCTCGATCTCGATCGGCGAGACGATGCGGGTCTCGACTTCCTCCGGCGTCATGCCAGGCGCCTTCATGATGATCTTGACCTGCGTGCTCGACACGTCGGGGAACGCATCGATCGGCAGCTGACGGAAGGCCTGCAGTCCGAACAGCACGAGCAGCAGCGTCAGCGCGATCACCAGCAGACGCTGCTTCAGGGAGAACTCGATGATGCGTTTCAGCATGGGCGGCCCCCTCGGACGGAAAGGGCGTATCCCCGCGAACGATCGTTGCGGGTCGTGACATCCACGCGGCGCCGGTCTGCGCGGCCGCGATGCGCGTCGGTTCCGAGGTTCATCATTCGCCCAGCCCCATGAAGCGCGCCTTCAGCGACGAGACGCCCGTGACGGCGATTCCGGTCACGCCCTCGAGATCGCCGGTCACCACTGCGACGGTGGCCCCCTCGTTCACGATGCGGACGGGGATCGGACGAAAGCCTTTGGAGGTGGCGCCGAACACGAAGACGCCGCCCCTCGCGCGGATCAGGGCCGCGGCCGGAATCTGCCACCGGACCACGTTTCCGCCTTCGGTCGACACCGTTGCCTCGACGTACTGGCCGGGTCGCAGCGCGGAGGCATTGTGGTCGATGACCGCACGGAGCATCAGGGTCTGACTCTCCGGGGTGACGTTCCGGCCGATGGAAATCACGCGGCCCGAGGCGTCGGCGGCCGGGACGCGCACGGTGGCCCCTTCGTGCATCGTGGCAGCCCGGGCGACGGGCACCTGGATCTCGAGCCAGAGCGGATCCATCTGCGCGAGCTTGTACATCGGCGCATAGGCGTCGAGACGCTGGCCCGCCTGGGACAACTGTTCGACGACGACCGCCGTTACCGGGGAGCGGATCGCGACACTGCTCGAGATGGCCGCGCCGGCACGGAGCCGCGCGATGTCGCGATCGGACATGCCCGCGAGCCCGAGCGCCTGGTGGAGTTCGGCGAGGCGTGCCGACGCTTCCGTGTACGTTGCCCGGGTGGACAGGAGCCTGCTTTCCGCGATGAGTCCTTCCTTTGCGAGCTTTCCGTCCCGGTCGAGGTTGGCCTTCGCGAGCTGTTGCTGCGTGTGGGCCTGGAGATAGGCGCGCTGCGCCTCCGCGAGAGCGGAACTGCGCATGCGCGCGAGGACCTGACCCTTCTTCACGCGGTCGTTGACGGCGACCAGCACCGATTCGACGAGGCCCGGAAGGGGGGCACTCACCACGTGCAGCTGGCTGTTCGGGACCATCACTTCGGCCGCGAGACCCGCGATCTCGTTCGCGGGAGCGTGTTCGGGGGCGGCAGTGGAGATGCCGAGGGATTCGATCTGCGTGGCGGTCAGCGAGATGTCCTGCGCGTACGCCAGCGTTGCCAGTGCGCCGCATGTGGCGGCGCAGGCGAGCATGTGCATGATTTTCATGCCTGTGTTCCTCGTGGGCGGCAGACGCCGCCGGGTTGAACGAAGCCGGTCGCGCTCGGCCTTCGCCGGCGGGCGACGCGGAAGAGGAATCAGGCGAGTGCGGGCGGGCCCTGCGGGTAGGGGGGAGCCGCGTCGATGGACGCGTGGATCCGCGCGACGAGCGGCCGCCCCGTCGGGAGTTCCGGCCGGTGCTCGACGTGCAACGCAGACACCGGCAGGGGCGCCGCATCGACGGGCGGCAGCAGCGCGACGCGATAGTCGCGACGGAGCTCGGCAGGGGCGGTGACGATCGCGCCTTCGTCCTCGCTGCAGCGTTCGTGCGCGATGCCGTGATCGGCGATATGGTGCGTGGTGACGGCGACCACGCCCGCGTCGGGGAGATGAATGCCGCGAACCGTCTGGTCGGCCGGCCGGGTGTGCGCATGCAGCAGCGGTGCCCAGACCTGAATGATCGTGAACACCATCAGCATCAGAAGTCCGGAGAGTGATTTCCGGGTTTGCATGCGTCTGGGGGCCTCTCGTTCGCTGAAGAAATCCGATCTATTGTGTCACATCAAATGCCGCTTTCCAACGCGGCACGGACGGCTGCCGGGGTGGAATGAGAACGCTTCCGGTTCCCTGCCTCCACGGCCCGGAAACGGCGATCGACGTTACACTTCCTGCATGACACCAATGTCGTCACTCTAACCTCGATCAAGGAGAAACTCTGTGATCCACGTCATAGCCACCGTCGAACTGAATGCGGGCACGCGGGAAAGGTTCCTTGCGGAGTTCGCTCGCCTGACTCCTCAGGTCAGGGCGGAAGCCGGGTGCATCGAATACGGGGCCGCGGTGGACGTGGCGAGCGGTCTCGCACCGCAGGTTCCGCTGCGCCCCGAGGTCGTCACGATCATCGAGAAGTGGGAGAGCCTCGACGCGTTGCGCGCGCATGCAGGGGCTCCGCACATGGGGGAGTACCGCGCACGCGTGAAGGAATTCGTGATCCGCACCACGTTGCAGGTTCTCGAGCCGGCCACCTGAGGCGCGGCAGCTCCTCACATCCCCTGCGGCCGAAGTCCGTTCTGGCGGCAGGGGGCTCGTCCCGATGCGTGAGTCAGACCGATCCGTGAGGCCCACCGTCCGCTTCGATGCGGCGCGGCTCGTCGGGCGTGTGCGCGACTGGGGACGCGGACTCGGCTTCGATGCGGTCGGCATCTCCGGCGTGGACCTCTCCCGTGCCGAGCCGGGCCTGCGCGCCTGGCTGGAAGCCGGGTTCCACGGGGAAATGTCCTACATGGCCCGGTACGGGCCTGCCCGCGCGCGACCGGGCGAGCTGGTGCCGGGTACGGTGTCGGTCATCTCGGCGCGCATGAACTATCTCGCGTCTCCCGTCGACGAGGCGCTCGGCGTGCTCGGGGATCCGGCATCCGCATATGTCTCGCGCTATGCGCTCGGTCGCGACTATCACAAGGTTCTCCGCGGCCGCCTGCAGAAGCTCGCCGATCGCATCGCGGGGGAGATCGGTCCTTTCGGCTACCGGGTGTTCACGGACAGTGCGCCGGTGCTGGAAGTCGAACTCGCGACGCGCGCGGGGCTCGGCTGGCGAGGCAAGCACACGCTGCTGCTCGGTCGTGACGCCGGTTCCTGGTTCTTCCTGGGAGAGATCTTCACCGACCTGCCGCTGCCTGCGGACGAGGCGGTTTCCGAACATTGCGGAAGCTGCACGCGCTGCCTCGAAGTGTGTCCGACACGCGCGATCGTCGCGCCCTATCGGCTCGACGCGAGGCGATGCATCTCGTATCTCACGATCGAGCACCCGGGGAGCATTCCGGACGACCTGCGGCCCCTGATGGGCAACCGCGTCTACGGCTGTGACGACTGTCAGCTCCACTGTCCCTGGAACAAGTACGCGCAGGTTTCGGAGGTCGGCGATTTCCGCGTGCGCAACGGACTCGACTCCGCCTCGCTCGTGGACCTGTTCGCGTGGACGGAGGCCGAGTTCGATTCGCGCATGCAGGGCAGTGCGATCCGGAGGATCGGGTTCGAGCGCTGGTCGCGCAATCTCGCGGTCGCGCTCGGCAACGCGCCGACCGCGCCAGACGTGGTGCGTGCGCTGGAGGCGAGACGGGACGACGTGTCCGCGATCGTGCGGGAGCACGTCGAGTGGGCACTGGCGCGGCATGGGCAGGCGTGACCGCCCACCTCGACTCTCACGCGCGGTTTCTGCCGCTCACTGCGATCCCACACCCCAGCCCTCCCGTCGCGGCAGTGCGTAGGGACCGCAACGCGCACCGCGCGACTGCCCCGAACCCCGGACCCCGAACCCCGAACCCCGAACCCCGAACCCCGAACCCCGAACCCCGAACCCCGAACCCCGAACCTATCCTCTCTGCCTATCGCCTATCGCCTATCGCCTATCGCCTATCGCCTATCGCCTATCGCCTATCGCCTGTCGCCTGTCTCCCATCTCCCTGTGCCCCGTCCCGAGTCGTGACAGAATGACCAGTCCCGACCATGGAGGAACCGAACATGCCGGAATCCGCTGACAGGAGCCGCGTATTTCATGAAATCGACTTCGACCGGCCCGGGAAGCAGATCGGCTATCTGCGCGTGCCGCAATCGCGGGATGGCGGGGCGTGGGCGACGATCGAGATCCCCATTGCCGTCGTCAACGGCGGGCCCGGGCCGTCGGTGCTGTTCACGGGTGGTGTTCACGGTGACGAGTACGAGGGGCCCATCGCGGTCTCGGGGCTCGCCCGTTCGCTGGATCCGCAGTCCCTGCGCGGTCGCGTGATCCTCATGCCTGCCGTCGACCTGCCGGCTGCGCTCGCGGGGCGCCGCATGTGCCCGATCGACGGTCGGGACTTCAACCGGTGTTTCCCGGGTGATCCGCGCGGCAGCTTCTGCCAGGTCCTCGCGCACTT
The DNA here is from genome assembly GCA_016125475.1 of Betaproteobacteria bacterium. Classification (GTDB taxonomy): domain Bacteria; phylum Pseudomonadota; class Gammaproteobacteria; order Burkholderiales. The sequence goes on along the minus strand of WGLR01000026.1, from coordinate 38,116 downwards.
CATCGACAGCACGATCCTGCCCATGGTGGAGATCTCCGTCGACGTTCACGCCGCGGGCAGCGCGATGGAGGCTGCGCCGAGCTCCAACATGCACTGGAAGGCCGACGTCGAGATGATGCAGAAGACGCTCGCGCTCGCCGAGAATTTCGCGGCGCCCTACAACGTCGTGTTCTGGGGCGTGGACGAGACGGCCACGCTCGCGGCCGCCGCGGAACGGCGCGGGGTGATCGCCATCGCGGCGGAACTCGGCGGCTACGGGCGCGTGAGCGTCGAAGGCGTGCGCATCGCACGGCGCGGACTCGACAACGTCCTGAAGTGGATGCGGATGATCGACGGCATACCGGACACGTCCCAGCCGGACGGCACGCCGGGCACGCGACACATGGAGGTCCGCGATCAGAAGGGCTACGTGTTCGCGCCGAGCGACGGGCTGTTCGAGCCCCTTCACCTGCCGGGTGCCGAGGTGCGCGCGGGACAGCTCGCGGGACACCTGCACTTCGTGGAGGAATGGGAGCGATCACCGGTTCCGGTCGAATTCCGGACGGACGGCTTCGTCTGGATGGCGCCCGGACAGGGCCGTGTCAGGAAAGGGGACGTCATCGGCGTGGTCATGGCGCCCCATTCCGCGGAGTGAGGCCGTCCGGGCGCCCGCCCGGGTCGCGGGTTCCGGTGCCCTGGCGAAGCGGGCATACTGGGCTCGTGCGCGTCTGCATCACAGGGAGGTCAACGCGATGAATGGTCCGGATCACGCGCTCGTCCAGCGCGGCACGAGGTCGTCCCCCTATGCGCTGCGGGCCCGGTACTTCTCGGGCGACAACGGATTCCTGTTCCGGTGGCCCGACGTGCCGGTGCGACAGTTCCTGTCGGAACGGACCACTGCGTACGACCCGAACTCGCCGACCGGACTGATCCCGCTCGACAACGCCGACCGACTCGGCACTGCCTTTCCGGCGACCACCCCGGTGCTGCTCCTGCGCTACCTGCGGATCTGTGCGGGGGAATCCCTGCGCACGAATTTCGCGGCGTCGGGCGAGGTCGCGTACGTCATCAGCGGTCACGGCGAATCGTCCAACGGCGGGGACGCCATCGAATGGAAGACGGGAGACCTCTTCCTGTTCCCGGGCGGTCGCGAGACCCTGCATCGTTCCTTCGACGACGACTGTCTGCTCTTCGTGGGGACGGACGAGCCGCTGCTCGCGTACGACGGACTGCGTCCGCCCGCGCCCGGTCAGGCGGCGGTGACGGCGACGCACTGGCTCGCCGAGGAGATCGAGCGCCGGCTCGAGGCGGAGTGGGCCCGGCCGGCGGCCGAACTGGCGACAGGCCGCTTCGTGCAGTTCTCGAGCGATGCGCTCGCACCCAGCAACAACACGCTGCCGTTCGTGAGCGTCGCGATCAATTCGCTCGAACCGGGAGGGGACCAGCAGCCCCATCGCCACAACGGCGTGGCGGTCACGCTCGCGCTCGAGGGCAGCGGGGTCCACTCGCTGATCGACGGCCAGCGCGTGGACTGGTCGACCGGCGCCGCGCAGATCACGCCGCCGGCGAGTCTGCACTCCCATCACAACCGTGGCGGAAAGTACATGCGTTCGCTGATCTTCCAGGACGAAGCGCTGCACTACTACACGCGGACACCCGGATTCAGTTTCGAGTGAGGAGGCGGTGCGGCATCGAGGAACCGCAGGACCGCCGGCCGGTCAGAACGAAAGACACCTGAACGAAATGGATTTTTTCGGATGCGAATGGACGGTGAAAATCGGAAGGCGATCGGCGGGAACCCGCGCAGCACCCCCGGGCCGAGCATTCTCGGCACGGTGGTGGCCGCAGTGGGGGCCACGGCCCTCGTGGTCGCGGGCTTCGTGTTCTCGCTCGTGTTCCTCGCCGTGGCGCTGACCCTGGGGGTCGTCGTCGGCGGTTATGTCTGGTGGCGGACGCGCGATCTCCGCAAGCAGGTCCGCGCGCAGATGGAAGAGTTCCAGCGGGCGCAGCAGTCCGGACAGTGGAGCGAGATGCGGACCGGCCGGCGGGACGAGACCGTCATCGAGGGCGAATTCGTGCGCGAGTCGACGGAGAAGTGGGAGCGCCGCCGGTAGTGCACCGGGGCAGGGTGGGCACGCTCAGGCGGGAAGACGTTCCCGTCACGGTCGGAGCGAGGCCGGTGCGTCGTACGCACCCTACGTACGTTGCCAGTCGTGGAAGCCGGTGCGTGGTGCGACCTCCGATCCTGGCCATCAGGGTGGGCACCGCCCACGCGGACCGGCGAATCCGTCACGATCGAAGCGTAGCCCGTGCGTGGTGCGCACCCCCGATCGTGGCCATCAGGTAGGGTGGGCACGGCGCACGCGGACCGGCGAATCCGTCACGATCGGAGCGAGGTCCGTGCGCATTGCGCACGCTACTGGAAGCGCAACGCTTCGATGGGCTTGAGGTACGCGGCCTTCCGGGCCGGATAGAACCCGAAGAACACGCCCACGAACGCTGCCACGAGGAACGACAGCGCAATGGACCAGAGGCTCACTTCGGCATAGAGGCCGGTGACGCGCTGAGCGAGCTGCGCGAGCGATACGCCGAGCGCCACGCCGATCAGGCACCCCAGCAGCGACACGATCACGGCCTCGAGCAGGAACTGCAGGAGGATGTCGCGTCGACGCGCACCGATCGCCATGCGGATGCCGATCTCGCGCGTCCGTTCCGTGACGGACACCAGCATGATGTTCATGATGCCGATGCCGCCCACCACGAGAGACACGCACGCGACGGAGCCAAGCAGGATGGACATGACGCGGGTCGTCTGCGCGTGGGCCTGCGCCGCGGCCGTGAGATTGCGCACCGTGAAATTGGGCTCCATGTCCTCGGGCGTGCGCATGCGCTGCTTCAGGAGGTCCGTCACGTCGGTTTCCGTCTGGGACAGGTCGGCCTCGCTGCGTGCCTGAACGAGGATGAGCCGCACGCTGTCCGGAAACGCCGACCCGAATACCTGACGCTGCGCCGTCGTGATCGGAATCACGACCGTGTCGTCCTGGTCGCGGCCGTCGAAACTCTGTCCCTTGGGCGCGAGCACGCCCGTCACGACGAACGGCGCATTGCGCACGCGCATGGTCTTGCCGATCGGATCCTGATCCCCGAAGAGCTGGTCGACGACGGTCTGCCCGATCACGGCCACGCGGGCGGCCGACCGCACGTCGGCGTCGGTGAAGAATGAACCGTGGTCGAGCGTCCAGCCACGCAACCGGAAGTAGCCGGGCGTCGTGCCGTACACCACCGTGTTCCAGTTGTTCGGGCCGTACACCAGCTGGGACGAGCCGGGCTGGAGCGGAGCGACCTCGAGCACCGTCGGCAGGTCCGCGATCGCCTGCGCATCCCGGATCGTCAGGGTCGGCACACTGCCCGAACCCGAGCGGACACCACTCGTCGACGTCCAGCCCGAGAGGACCATGATGAGGTTGGCGCCCATGCTCGCGATGGCGTCCTGCACCAGCTTCTGCGCCCCCGCGCCGATGGCGAGCATGAGGATCACCGCGCCCACGCCGATGACCATTCCGAGCATCGTGAGAAACGTGCGCAGCTTGTTCGCGCCCATGGCGCGCCACGCCTCGAGCAGCATTGCTCCGATCACGCGTGAGCCTCCTCGAGCAGCGTGGCCGTCGGCGCGTCCGCCTGGACCCGCCCGTCCTGGAACCGCACGAGCCGCTGCGCGAACTTGGCCACATCGGATTCGTGCGTCACGAGGATGACGGTGATGCCCTCGTGCGCGTTGAGCGTCGCGAAGAGTTCCATGATCTCGTGACTCGTCGCGGTGTCGAGATTGCCCGTGGGTTCGTCCGCGAGTATGAGCTGCGGTTCGTTCACGAGCGCACGCGCGATCGCGACGCGCTGCTGCTGTCCGCCCGAGATCTGGTTGGGGAGATAGTCCACGTACTTTTCGAGGCCCACGCGCGCGAGCAGGTCGCGTGCACGCCCGTTGCGCTGCCTGCGCGGGACCCTGCCGTACACGAGCGGCAGGGCGACGTTCTCGGCGAGCGATACGCGCGGGAGGAGATTGAACCCCTGGAACACGAAGCCGATGAACCGGTTGCGAAGCTGCGCGAGGCGATCGGTGTCGAGCCTGCCCGTGTCGTTTCCGTCGAGGAAGTACGTGCCACTGGTCGGTGTGTCGAGGCAGCCGAGGATGTTCATGAACGTGGACTTGCCGGATCCCGAGGGCCCCATCAGCGCGACGAACTCGCCGGACCGGATGGAGAGGCACACGTCCCTGAGCACGGGCTGCGGACCGGCTGCCGTCTCGTACTGCTTGAAGAGGTGATCGACGACCACCACCGGGTCGCGCCCCAGTCCGCCGTCCGCCATCAGAACACCCGCATCCGGCGCGTGCTTCCGTTGCGGGACCCGGAAGCCTTGTTCTGCACCACCACGCGGTCGCCCGTCTTCAGGCCGCCACCGGTGATCTCGACGTTCCTGCCGTCGGTGATGCCGAGTTCCACGGAAACCGGTGCGATCGAATCGCCGCGTACCACGAAGACGCGCGGGCCGGACATGCGCGCGTGACTTCCTGCTTTCGTGCCGCCGTGTCCGTTGTCCGGTCCGGCACCGCTCTCGTCCGCAGGGGGGCGGAATCGCAGGGCGGCGGCGGGAACCAGCGGAACGTCGTCGCGGGAATCCACCACGACACTGATGTACGCCGTCATGCCCGGCAGCAGTGACAGGTCGGAATTGTCGACGCTCACGACGGCGTCGTAGGTGACGACGTTCTGCTGGATGATGGGGCTCAGCCGTATCTGGTGCACCTTGCCGACGAAGGTTCTTCCCGGAAACGCGTCGACGGTGAAGTCGACGGTCTGACCGACCTTGACCTTGCCGATGTCGGCCTCCGCGACGTTCGTGTCGATCTGCATGCGCCGCAGGTCCTGGGCGATCTGGAACAGCGTCGGCGTCTGAAAGCTCGCCGCGACGGTCTGTCCGACATCCACCTGACGCGAGACCACGACCCCGGAGACCGGCGAGCGGATGATGCTGTAGCGCAGGTTGGCTTCGTCCCGGGCGAGCTGTCCCTCCGCGGTCCGCTTCTGTGCCACCGCGGCTTCACGCGCCTGCACGGCCTGGTCCAGATCCTGGCGCGTCACGTATTCCTGGTCGAAGAGTTCGCGCATGCGTTTCTCGTTCGCGACCGCGAGCCGGTACGAGGCCTGGGCGTTCGCGACGTTGCCACGACTCTGCTCCACGTTCGCGCGAAACAAGGTCGGATCGAGTTCGAGCAGTACCTGGCCCTGCGACACGCTGTCGTTGAAGTCCGCGTGCAGCTTCTTCACGGTCCCTGAAACCTGCGTGCCAACGTTCACGATGACGACCGGATTGATCGTGCCGTTGGCGGTAACCGTCTGCCTGATGTCGCCGCGCTTCACGGTCTCGATCTCGAAGCGTTCGTCGAGACTCTTCACGTTCTTTGCGTTCCAGGTCTGCCACAGGTACCAGCCCGCGGCGGCGAGGACGAGGACGATGCCGATGCGCAGCGTGTACGAGAGGATCTTCTTCTGCATGGTGGTCTCGGAGGAATCAGCGATCGGCCGGAGTCGTTCCCGCGAACAGGCCGACGTCGAGAATGCCGATCGCGCGGGCGAGGGCGATCTTCGCCACGTTCAGATTGAGGCGCGCCTGGATCTGCTGGATGTCTGCCTGGATCAGGGCGGTCTGGGCATTCAGCACGTCGATGACGGTGCCGACCCCCGCCTTGTAGCGTCCGAGCGCGACGTCGTGGGACTCGGTCGCACTCCTGACGAGGTCGGCCGCGCTCGCGAGCGCCTGCCCCTGCGTGCGCACGTCCTGATACGCGCGCCAGACCTCGAGCGAGATGTCGTTGCGGAGCTTGTCCCGCGTCGCGACCTGCTGGGCGACCTGTTCGCGCGCGGCGCGTATGCGGTAGGTGTTCTGGTAGCCCGTGAAGATCGGCACGGTCAGCGTGACCCCGACCGTCCCGTTGCGCGGGTCGGTACCGGGATTCGAGATGGTCGCGCCCACGCTGCCCGACAGCGACAGGGTGGGTTTGCCGGCCGACTCCTGTGCCCGCACGTTCGCCTCCGCAGCCTGCACGGACGCCTGGGCCGCGCGGATGTCGGGCCGGCGGGCCATGGCCGCCTTCATGAGGTCCGCGACGGCCGTCCGGCCGAGCGACTGCCCGTCGAAATCCCGGGGAGGCGACAGTTCGAGGGCCGTGTCGGCCGACAGGCCCATCGCGCTCGCGAGAACGCCCTGCGCGGTGCTGGCCGCACCTTCGTTCTGCGTGCGGGTCAGGACGGCCTGGGAGAGCGCGGTGCGGGCCTGGAGCACGTCCGAGCGGGTGGCCGTGCCGGCCTTCTGCCGTGCTCGCGCCGCATCCAGACTGTCCTGCGCATACCGTTCGGCGGCGCGCGACGCGACGACGGCCTCCGCGGCGGCGAAGAACTGGTACCAGGCCTGACTCACGGACAGGACGACACTCTGGATCGTCGCGTTGTGCGTCCAGTCGGCCGCGGCGAGATTCTCGCGCGCCTGCTCCATGGCTGCGTCCCGGCCACCGAAGTCGAAGAGCAGGTAGTTGAACGAGATCGACCCGCTCGCCTGGTCGAACCGTCCGTCCGTGAACGGCGTCCCGTTCCAGGTCTTCGAGGTCTGTGCACCCGCGGAACCCGTGACGTTCGGCAGCGTCGCGCTGCGGGCCACGCCGACCTGGGCCGCGGCCACCTTCGCGGCAGCCCAGGACTGCCGGGTCTGCGGATTTCGACACAGCGCGAAATCGAGTGCGTCGACGAGGGTCACCTTCGCGGGAAGTGCGTCGTCGGGCCTGCAGGGACCGGTGGCGGGACGCGCCGCGGACCACGCAGCAGCGGGTTCCGGCGGTACGAGGTCGCGGGTCGCGAAGGGATCATCGTCGGCCCGCACCGTGGCAGGCAGGAGCGCGAAGGAGAGCACTGCGGTCGCGAGCAGGCGCGCGAGGTCGGTCGTGAATCGGTTCAAGTTGTCGCGGCCAGGCAGCAGATCCGTCGCTCGTCTAAATGAGGCATCCTAGCCCAAGACCGCGCCGCGCGTCAGATGTTCCGGCGGGACGGGGTTGTCAATCGCGATATGTGCGCGCAGCATTTCTCCGACTCGACGGCCGTACGATGGTCGGCGAGCATTCTGCGGGGTTCGGACATGAGGCTTGCGACACGATGCGCGCGCGCCGCGGCCTTCGTTCTGGCCGTGGCACTCTCCGGAGCCGCGGTCCTGACGGCGGAGGCGGGCATGGATTTCAGGCTGACTTCTGGCGCGTTCGCGCCGGGCGGGGCGATTCCGTCCCGATACACGTGCGAGGGGGCGAACGTGTCGCCGCCGCTGCACTGGTCCGGCGCCCCGGCCGGGACGCGCAGCTTCGTGTTCATTCTCGACGATCCGGACGCGCCGGATCCGGCCGCGCCGCGCATGACCTGGGTGCACTGGGTGCTCTACAACATTCCGGCCGCCACCGACCACCTCCCGGAGGCCGTGGGGTCGTCGCGGCTGCCCGCCGGCACGCTCGAGGGAACGAACGATTTCAGGACTTCGCACTATGGCGGCCCGTGTCCGCCCATCGGCCGGCACCGCTATTTCCACAAGCTCTACGCGCTCGACACGGAACTCCCGAACCTCGGGCATCCGGACAAGTCCGAGGTGCTGAAGGCCATGAAGGGCCACGTCCTCGCGGAGACGGAACTCGTCGGCACGTACCGGAAGGGACAGTGACTTCCCGTGCGCCCGTGTCCGGGGGAATGCCGGGGTGTCCCGGAGGCAGGCCTGCCCGCAACACGCCATGAGGATTCACGAAATGCAACGTCTGCTCATAGTCATCGGCGTGCTCGTCGTGCTCGTCGGCATCGGCTGGCCGTGGCTGTCGAAGCTTCCGCTCGGCCGTCTGCCGGGCGACATCCGCATCGAGCGGGACGGATTCGGCTTCTACTTCCCGCTCACGACGGGATTGCTCGTGTCCGCCGTGGTCACGCTGGTGCTCTGGTTCCTGCGGAAATAGTCCCGTCGCGGACCCGACCGGCCCCTAGCGGCAGTACCGGTCGACCCGGCGGCGCTGCGCCGCCATCTCGCGCTTCGCTTCCTCGTCGCTGAAGAAGTGGCGCTCGCCGTTCGCGTCGATGCGTGCCATGAGCCCCCCGCTTTCCATCCAGGCCAGTCTGCCGCGGGCGGCCTTGCATGCCTCGGCGCGGCGTGCCGCGTTCTTCTTCTCGGATTCCGCCTTCCGCTCGGCTTCGTACCGCCGGATCCTGCGCTGCTGGAACTCCGACTCGAGTTCGCGGTAGCTCCGGGTGCCCGGCGAGGCAGCGTGACCGGCGGAGGGGGCCGTGTGCAGGGTCCTGTCGCACGCCACGCCAGGCGGTGGCGCGGCGGAGTAGTGGGTCTTCCCGGCCCCGTCCTGCCATCGGCAGACGTCTGCCATCGCCGGGGCGGGTACGGCGAACAACAGCAGCAGCACGGCGCGCGGACGGAAAAGCCGACGCCGGAAGAAGGGCATGGTGTGGGGTCGGGATCGCAGTGGATGCGGTGTGGTCGGTTCCATTCGCAGTGTCCGCGCATCCGGGCATCGGGCCGCAGGCCGGGATGCGGCGGCGGCTCGCCTGCCCGTCATCGGCAATAGTACGCGACCTTCTCCCGGGCGACGGCAATCTCCGACGACCGCTCGCCGTCGTCGAGATAATGCCGCTCGCCGTCGAGGCCCGCCTGCATCGCACGGCCGCCGGCCTTGAGCCAGTTGTAGCGGCCCGTGGCCTGGACACAGGCCTCGGCGCGACGTTCGCGCAGGAGTTTCTGCTCCTTCTCGCGCACCTCGGCCTCGAGCCGCGCGAGTCGCCGGCGCTGGAACTCGTTCTCGAGGGTTGCGTAGTCCGGCCCGCGTGCCACGGCCGTCGCGGGACGTGCCGCGGCAAGCGACGAGACGTGAATCGTGCGGTCGCAGCTGACGCCTCCGGGGGCGTGGCTGCCGTAGTGGACATTGCCATCGCCGTCCGTCCAGCGACAGACGTCGGCCACGGCGGGTGAACATGCGAGTGCGACGACGAGACAGAGGAGAAGCCTGGGCATGGGAGACGACGGAAACCACTTCGTTCTCCGTTTACGGCAGGTTTCCCGGTGGCCGCAGGGTGTCCGCCGCGAATTGCAGACCCCATTCCCGTCAGGGCGTTCGGGTCAACGGTCCCGGTGTGCGGGGCGTTTCTGCGTAGCGTGTCGATGCGTGCGTCCCGGCGTACGGACGCGCGCGGGTGCGGTCGTCCGGGGTCGTCGAGACCCGGTGCGGCATAATGGGGTCACCGCGTGTGTTTGCGCACGACCGATCCTTCGGGCGGTCGGCCTCGGGTGGTTCAGCGGACCGCGGAGGCATGGGCAGGCGAGTCGAGACACTCGCGCAACGGAGATGTTCGGAGAGGTGCGTCCGGTATCGGGCCGTTTCGGTGCCGGACAGGCCACGTCGTCTAATGGGAGGATGCATGAAACGCTTAACCGCAGTGATGTGTGCGCTGGCCCTCGGGGTCGTTGCGACGAACTCGTTCGCGCAGAAGAAATACGGTCCCGGGGTGAGCGACACCGAGATCAAGCTCGGGCAGACGATGCCCTACAGCGGGCCGGCGTCGGCATACGGCGCGATCGGCAAGGCCGAAATGGCCTACTTCAAGATGATCAACGATCAGGGCGGCGTGAACGGCCGCAAGATCGACCTGATCAGTCTCGACGACGGTTACTCGCCGCCGCGCACGGTGGAGCAGACCCGCAAGCTCGTCGAGCAGGAGCGCGTGCTCGCGCTGTTCCAGGATCTCGGCACGCCCACGAACACGGCGATCCACAAGTACGTGAACGCGAAGAAGGTCCCGCACCTCTTCGTCGCCACGGGTGCCACGAAGTGGGGTGACCCGAAACACTACCCGTGGACGATCGGCTTCCAGCCCAGCTATCAGGTGGAGGCCAGGATCTACGCCAAGTACATCATGAAGACGAAGCCGGACGGGAAGATCGCCGTGCTCTACCAGAACGACGACTACGGCAAGGACTACCTCAAGGGTCTCAAGGACGGTCTCGGCTCGCACGCGAACATGATCGTCGCCGAAGCGAGCTACGAGGTGACGGATCCGACCGTGGACTCGCAGATCGTCACGCTGAAGGCGTCCGGTGCCGACGTGATGGTCACGATCGCGACGCCCAAGTTCGCGGCGCAGTCCATCCGCAAGGTGGCCGACGTGGGCTGGAAACCGCTGCACATCGTGAACAACGTCTCGTCGTCCGTGGGCGCGGTGCTCACGCCGGCCGGCCTCGACAAGTCCGTCGGACTCATCACGGCGCTTTTCATGAAGGACCCGACCGATCCCCAGTGGGCGAACGACCCCGGCATGAAGCGCTGGCGTGACTTCATGGCCAAGTACATGCCCGGTGCGGACACGTCCGACTTCAACTACGTCTACGGTTACGGTGGTGCGCAGCTCATGACCGAGGTGCTCGCGAAGTGCGGGGACGACCTGACGCGCCAGAATCTCATGAAGCAGGCGACGAGTCTCAAGGACGTCGTGCTGGACGTCGCGCTGCCGGGCATCAAGCTCAACACGAGCCCGACCGACTACTTCCTCTTCGAGCAGCTCCAGCTCGCGCGCTTCGACGGCAAGCGCTGGGTGCTCTTCGGCGACGTGATCGGGCACGACTGACCTGACGGCGTCCTGACGTAATCCGGATGGCGCCGGCGTGGACGACGTCCCGCCGGCGTTTTCTTTTGGACCCGCGCGCCCGGCCGCACGCGCGGCGCGCGGCAGCTATTGAGTGCGGCCACGTTCGGACAGACAATGTCGCCCCTCCGGACATCAACGGTCAAAACTGCGAGAGGAACTCATGAGCGAAAAATTCCTTGCCGGACGCGTGGCGGTCGTCACGGGTGGCAATCGAGGGATCGGGCGAGCGACGGCACTGGCCCTGGCGGGTGCAGGTGCGAAGGTGGCCATTGCAGGGCGCAATCAGGAGAAGCTGGCGGAGACGCTCGGGATGCTCACGGCCGCGGGCGCCGATGCTGCCGCCTTCAAGTGTGACGTCCGCGAAGAGGATCAGGTACGCAAGCTGGCCGACGACGTGATGGCGAAGTTCGGTGCGGTACACATCCTCGTGAACAACGCCGGCACGGCGATCCGCAAGAACGTCATCGATTTCTCGATGGAAGAGTGGCGCGCGCTCACCGATACCAACATCACCGGCGTGTGGCTCTGCAGCAAGTACTTCGTGCCGCACATGAAGGGGCGCGGCTATGGCCGCATCATCAATCTCACGTCGATCATGGCGCACGTCACGAGCACCGGTCGTGGTGTGTACTCGGCGACCAAGCACGCCGTGGCCGGGCTCACCAAGGCGCTCGCACTGGAACTCATCGACGAGAAGATCACCTGCGTCGCGATCAGCCCGGGCTTCATCGCGACGGACCTCACTGCCCCGCTGCGGGCGGACGCCGCGAAGAATGCCGCGCTGATGGACCAGACACCGATGCACCGCTGGGGCGAGCCGGACGAGATCGCATCGCTCGCGCTCTACATCTGCAGCGACAAGGCGGCGTTCATGACGGGCAACGACGTCCTGATGGACGGAGGCTGGTGCGCGCAGTAGGGATCCCGCGACCGTCCAGGGCGGGGGCAGCCCCGCCCGACGCGTGGCGCGTGTCCGTCAGCCGGCCGTCTTGCGCATCTGCATGATCGCGCCGATCGTCTCCTGCGAGAGCTTGCTGAATTCGCCGCCGTTGCCGATCAGGCTCTCCGCCTGATTCCTGTTGCCGGATGCCGCGTGCGTCACCACCTGGGCGGCGCACTTGTGGAACTTCGCATGTGACGCGCGCAGCTTCTCGTACGCGTCCAGGCTCCTGTACTTCGCGCCATCGCCGTAGATCCACCTGCCGAGGTCGCACTGGTTGTCCACCGCGACCTTGGAGGCTTCGAGCTTCTCCCCCGTGCCGTCGATGAACGTGCGAAGACGCACTTTCCATTTGGTGTGCGCGGCAATGGCTTCGTCGAAATTCATGACCTTTCTCCATTCGTGGGTACGGGACGTCCCGCGAATGGGCTTATCGGCCGGACCCGCTCCGGGTTGAGCGCGTGGCACGCGCGCATTGCCGTGCGCCGGTCCCGCCGATGGCGCACGCCTCGAGGTGCGAACCCGCGGGCAGCTTGCCGGTCCATGGATCATCGGATCGGGTCTGGAGTCGGAGAGGAATGCACGGAAGGATCTTGCGCAGTCTGTCGGGGGCATGTCTCCTCCTGTTCGTGAGTGCCGTGGCGCGCGCGGCGTCGCCGGCACCGCTGTCGGTCGTGCCCCACGTCGATCTCCAGCGATACGAGGGCAGGTGGTACGAGATCGCACGTCTTCCCAATTTCTTCCAGAAGCAGTGCGTGGGGGACGTCACGGCGGACTATTCCCTGACGCCCGACGGCAAGGTCGGGGTCGTCAATTCGTGCCGGCTGAAGGACGGCGAGCGGGAGAGCGTCGACGGTGTGGCCCGCCGTGCCCGGCCGGACGGCCCTGCCGCGAAGCTCGAGGTGTCCTTCGTGCCGCGCGCGCTGCGCTGGCTGCCGTTCACCTGGGGGGACTACTGGATCATCGCACTCGGACCCGACTATTCCTGGTCGCTCGTGGGCACACCCGACCGGGAGTACCTGTGGGTCCTGAGCCGCTCTCCCACGATGGACGACGCGACATACGACGCGATACTGGCCACCGCGGCCCGGCAGGGGTTCGACACGACGGCCGTCTCCCGCACACGGCAGACCGTCCGGGCGGATCGGACCGGGAGCGGGCCCCCGCCCTGACGAACGGCTCGGGCACGCGGCGTCGCGTCGCCGTCCGGTCGCGGCGGTGCGTCCGTCGAGGGCTTTCGCGCGGGGCTGCACTGGTAAGATCGACTCGGTCGCCCGATGTGTTCCACGGATGGGTTCCACGATTTCCAGGCCCCGGGGGCAGTCCGCGGCAGTTGCCTGACACACGATTCGGAGGACCTGTGTCGATCGACGAATCCTATTGCATTGCGATCGAGGGCGACGTCGCGGTTCGCGTGCCACGGCGGCTCTCGATATCGACGGCCGTGCTGCTCGAGCAGGAGCGCTGGTTCGAGGCGGAGTTCGCGTTCGCGCGCGCCTACGTCCGTCCTGGCGACGTCGTCGTGGACGTGGGCGCCAATCTGGGTGTCTACGCGCTGTCGATCGCACGTGCGATCGGAATGTCGGGCGCCCTCCACGCCTACGAGCCGACACCCGATACGGCAGCACTGCTCGAGGCCTCGGCCCGGGACAACGGACTGTCCCGGCTGACGGTCGTGCGTGCAGCGGTCTCCGCCAGGGCAGGCGAGGCCTCGTTCTTCGTCGGTGACGACACGGAGCTGAACAGCCTCGATGCACCGGCGGACGCTTCCCGGCAGGCGAGTGCGATCCGGGTGCCCATGGTGACACTGGACGAGGAGGCGTCGCGTCTCGGCTGGGATCGGCTTGCATTCCTGAAGGTTGATGCCGAGGGGCGCGAACTCGACGTGCTGAATGGCGCGGAACGGGTCCTGCGCGATCTTCGTCCCGCGGTGATGTTCGAGGTTCGCGCGGGGGACGCGTTCGAGTTCGCGGCGGCGGAGCATCTTCGGTCCATGGGCTTCGAACTCTTCCGTCTCGTGCCAGGCGCCGGTGCGCTCGTCCCCTTCGACCACGCGGCCACGCCGGACAGCTTTCTCATCAACATCTTTGCGCTGGCGCCCGAAACCGTGCGCGAGGCTGCCGAGCGGGGCGTGCTGGACGCACGCGTGCGAGGCGGAGCGACCCCGGCGACGGCGGGAGCCGGAATCGCCCGCCTTCGCACGCTTCCGGGAAGTCGCGGGTTCCTGGGGCGCTGGCGTGGCGGGCCCGGTCTTCTCGGGGGCGCCGGCATCCGCGATCACTTCCGTGCGCTCGACCGTTACGCGGCAGCCATGGCGTGTCCGCGACCCGACGAGCGCGCCGCGGGACTTCTCGATGCGCTGTCGTTCGTGCGCGATGCCTCGTCGGAGCAGCCGCGACCGGAGCGGGCTCTCACGCACGTACGGATCGCCACCGAAGCCGGGTATCGACAGGAGGCGGTCAGCGCACTCGATGGCCTGAGACCCCACGCCGAGGAAGGCGTCTGGCCGGACCTGCGGGAGCCCTTCCTCGCGCCGATCTCGCGATTCGACCACCTGGACTCGACGAACCTGGCGGCGGACTGGCTCACGGCGGCCGTGCGTGAAGCGATGGTCCGGGTTCCGCACATCGCCGCCTGTTATGCCGGCGAGTCCATCCTGCCCTTGCTGGAAGCGCTCAGCCGGTCGCCCTTTCCGTGTGCCGAACTCGAGCGCGCGCGGCAACTCGTCCGCCTCATCACGGGCAGACAGGAATCCTTGCACTGTCATCCGCTGCTCGCCGGGGCGAGTGCCGAGAACCGCAATTCAGCGCTCTGGTGCGGCGGCTGACGATTCTCCCGAGCTGCCGACCATTCTGTGAATGTACCCCCGGGTGGAATTCTTCCGGGTCAAGTTCTCCCGGTGTGCCGTCGCAGGTGCTCCCGATACTGAGCGGGCGTGCTGACGGACATCGACCCGGCAGCGCCGCCCCCGCTCTGCAAAGGCCCCAGGGAGAACACCATGACGACGCACCGTTGCACTGCACGCTTCCCGGCACTCCGCCACCGCGTGACCCGCCTGGCGTCCGGGACCGGACGAATGATCGTTCGTGCCGTCTGTCTGCTTTCGCTTTGCGCAACGACGGTCTCCGCCAACGGAGACTTCGTCCGCGCGGCCTACAGATCTCCGCACGGCGGCGAAGTCTCCGCGAGCGGGGCCTACCACCTCGAACTCGTCGTGAACGATAATGCGCTGCTCGTGTACGTCACCGACCGCTCGGGTGCCGCCGTCCCCGTCGAGACCCGGGGCCTCGGGGGCTCCGCATTCGTCGTCTCGGGAGCGGACAGGGTCGATGTCCCGCTGCGCCCGGCGGGCGTGAACCTGCTCGCGGGACGCGGGAGCTTCATTCTCGATCCGCGCATGCAGGTGACGGTGACGATCCGGAACGCGGGACGCGAAGCCGGGCGTGCGGCTTTCCATCCGCTCAGCAAGATCACGCCATAGCGAAGGACCGAGGAACCCACTCATGATCAGGTTTTTGAAGCAGGGAATCAGCGCCGCCGACGACGCGGCCGAGCAGACCAAGGTGCGGGCGACCGTCGAAGGCATCCTCGCCGACGTCGAAAAGCGCGGGGACGCGGCGGTCCGCGAGCTCTCGGAGAAGTTCGACAAGTGGTCGCCGCCGAGTTTCCGTCTGTCGGAGGACGAGATCGCGGCGTGCGTGCGCTCCCTGCCCGAGCGCGACGTCGAGGACATCCGCTTCGCGCAGACGCAGATCCGCAACTTCGCGCAGATCCAGAAGGACTCCCTGCGCGACGTCGAGGTCGAGACGCTGCCCGGCGTCATTCTCGGCCACCGGAACATTCCGGTGAACAGCGTGGGCTGCTACGTGCCCGGCGGGAAATATCCGCTCGTCGCGTCCGCGCACATGACCATCCTCACCGCGAAGGTCGCGGGCGTCCCGCGCGTGATCGCGTGTGCGCCGCCGTTCCAGGGCAAGCCCGCGCCGGCGATCGTGACCGCGATGCACCTCGCGGGCGCGGACGAGATCTACGTGCTGGGCGGGGTGCAGGCCATCGCGGCCATGGCGATCGGAACCGAGACGATCCGGGCCACCGACATGGTGGCCGGTCCTGGCAATGCCTTCGTGGCCGAGGCCAAGCGGCAGCTGGCCGGCCGTGTCGGCATCGATCTGTTCGCGGGGCCCACCGAGACGCTCGTCATCGCCGACGAAACGGTCGACGGCGAGATCTGCGCGACCGATCTGCTCGGACAGGCCGAACACGGCCCCAATTCACCGGCGATCCTGCTCACGAACTCCGAGCAGCTCGCGCTGGACACGATGCGCGAGATCGAGCGCCAGCTGAAGGTGCTGCCGACCGCGGCCGTGGCCGGGCAGGCCTGGAAGGACTACGGACAGGTCATCGTCTGCGACACCTACGACGAGATGGTCGCCGAGGCCGACCGGATCGCGTCCGAGCACGTGCAGGTCATGACGAAGGATCCGGACTACTTCCTGAACCGCATGACGAACTACGGCGCCCTGTTCCTCGGTCCGGAGACGAACGTGAGCTACGGCGACAAGGTCATCGGCACGAATCACACCCTGCCCACGCGCAAGGCCGCGCGGTACACGGGCGGGCTCTGGGTCGGCAAGTTCATCAAGACGTGCACGTACCAGAAGGTGAAGCCTGAAGCGTCCGCGATGATCGGGGAGTACTGCTCGCGCCTGTGTGCCATCGAAGGTTTCGCGGGACACAAGGCCCAGGCGGACATCCGTGTCGCCCGCTACGGTCATCTCAAGGCGTCCGGGCACCGCTGACGGGTATCCCGGGTCACGTGCGCCGCGAAGGTGTGGGCGTGACCCGGTCCGGTGCGCTTCGACGTACCAGGCCTTTCCTCGCCACGGTGAAGCCGCCGACGTCGTCCGTCAGGCAGCGGGTCTGACTCGCGGGGGGCCGTCGAGTTGTTCGCGCGCATCGCGCAGTGCGGTGCGCAGGCCCTCTTCGACGACAGGGTGATAGAACGGCATCGCGAGCATGTCGTCCACGGTGAGTCCCGCCTGAAGGGCCCAGGCCGCGAGATGCGCGAGGTGCTCCGCATCCGGGCCGATCATCTCCAGTCCCGCGAAGCGGCGGGTGTCCGCGTCGACATAGAGGTGCAGCAGGCCACGGTTTCGCAGGATCATCCGCGCACGTCCCTGGTCCTCGAACGACACTCGGCCGCGCACCGTCCGACCCGGGTCTAGATCGGCGAATCCCCGGCCGACGATCGCGATCTGGGGGTCGGAGAAGACGACGTTGAGCGGTGCCCGACGGGATACTCCGGTGGACTGCGGGAAGCGCGCGGCATTGTCTCCGGCGATGCGGCCTTCGTCGGCGGCTTCGTGCAGCAGGGGGAGGTCGTCGTTGACGTCCCCCGCAATGAAGATGTTGCTGTGGCCGCACCGCAGCGTTTCGCGATCGAACAACGGGATGCCACGGTGGTCGAGCGCGAGCGACGTGTTCCGGAGTTTCAGCCGGTGCAGGTTCGGCGTGCGGCCCGTCGCGGCGATGACGTGGTCCACCGTGAGCGAGCACGGGGCGCCGTCGGCGGCTGCGTGATCGATGCGCACGCCTGCGTCGGTTCGCTCCAATGCGCGTACGTCGGCATCCGGATGAAGCGGGAATTCGGACGCGAAAGTGCGGTACGCGTAATCGAGCACCTCGGGGTCGGTGATCGGACCCACGAACCCGCCCTTTCCGAACAGGGTGACCCGAACGCCCAGTCGATGCAGCGCCTGACCGAGTTCCAGGCCGATCACGCCCGGACCGAACACCGCGACGGACCCCGGAAGATCCGTCCACGCGAAAACATCGTCGTTCACGATCAGGCGATCGCCCGCCGCCTTCAGAAAGGGCAGCACCGTCGGTGACGACCCCGTGGCGATCACGGCCGACCGGAAACGGACGCGGCGGTCGCCATCCAGTTCCAGGGTGTGATCGTCCAGGAACCGGGCGGTGCCGACGATCCGCTGCCTCGCGGGGATGTCGTCCACACCGGAGATCACGAAGCTCACGAAACGGTCGCGCTCGCGTCTGACACGAGCCATGACGGCGGGACCGTCGACGACGGGCGTGCCCGGCAGGTCGATGCCGAACGTCCCGAGCCGGCCCGTGGCGTGCACGGCTTCGGCGGCAGCGACCAGCAGCTTGCTCGGCATGCATCCCACCC
Source organism: Betaproteobacteria bacterium (assembly GCA_016125475.1). Classification (GTDB taxonomy): domain Bacteria; phylum Pseudomonadota; class Gammaproteobacteria; order Burkholderiales. The sequence goes on along the minus strand of WGLR01000026.1, from coordinate 20,283 downwards.
GTGCACAGGTCGTCCCGAAGGGGCCTGCCTCCACGAGTACGGCGTCACTGCCGGCCGCGACCGCCGCATGGTGGGCCGCCAGTCCCGCAGTGCCTGCGCCGATCACGGCAACCTCCGTGGTGATCTGCTTCATGGGGCTTCCTGGCCGGTGATGGTCGCTCCAGCGAAGGCAACCCGACACCGCGCCGCGGTGCCGGGTTTCCTTGCGGACTTCTGCGCTGCCTCAGGCGGCCCGCTCTGCCCGGGCCTCGAGGGCTTCCAGCCCGCCGATGTGTTCTCCGTTGATGTAGATCTGCGGCACGGTCTGGGCGTTTGCGACCGCGCCGAGGACGCGACTGCGAACCGTGTGAGGCAACGGGACCTCGGCGTAGTCGTAGCCGAGTTTCGCAAGCAGTTCCTTGGCCTTCGCGCAGTAACCGCAGCCTTCCCGGGTCAGGATGGCGACCTGGTCGGGCTTCTTCGCGTTCGGGTTGATGTACGCGAGCATCGTGTCGGCGTCCGACACCTCGAACGGGTCACCGGGCTTCTGCGGCTCGATGAACATCTTCTCGATGACGCCGTTCTTCACGAGCATCGAGTACCGCCAGGAGCGCTTGCCGAATCCCAGGTCCGTCTTGTCGACGAGCATCCCCATGCCGTCCGTGAACTCGCCGTTTCCGTCCGGAATCAGCGTGACGTTGTCGGCCTCCTGGTCCTTCGCCCATTCGTTCATCACGAAGGTGTCGTTGACGGAGACGCAGAGGATCGCGTCGACCCCGTTCGCGCGGAACGCGGGGGCGAGCTCGTTGTAGCGTGGCAGGTGCGTCGACGAGCACGTCGGCGTGAATGCACCCGGCAGCGAGAAGACGACAACCGTCCTGCCGTTGAACAGATCTGCGGACGTGATGGTCTTCCATTCGTTGTTCTCGCGGACGCGGAACGTGGCGTCGGGGATCCGCTTGCCTTCGCGATTCTCGAGGGTCTGGGTCATGATTCACTTCTCCTTGCGCTGGTTTCGTGACATTCGCGACACGTGGACGTGTTCGTCGCGTCGCGCCGATGGAATGGAAGTTACGCGTATGTGTGTTCGGTGGCCAACGCAATAAATCGTTCCGTCCGATCGATTTTTCCGATCGGGAGGCGAAGGGTGGACGGAGCTCCGGGTGCCGCGGGCAGGGATCAGGTCAGGCGGCGAGCGCGGCGTCGACGACGTCGCGCGTGAGGTGCGGTGCGAACATCTCGATGAAGTCGTACGTGAAGCCCCGCAGATAGCCGTTGCGGCGGATGCCGATACGGGTCACGTTCGGCTCGAAGAGATGCGAGGCATCGATGGCGCGCAGGGAGCGGTCGCGCCTGGGGTCGAACGCCATGTTCGCGATGATGCCCACCCCCAGACCGAGTTCGACGTAGGTCTTGATGACGTCGGCATCGATCGCCGTGAGGATCACGTCGGCCTTGACGCCGCGCGACTCGAACGCCCGCTGCATGGTCGAACGGCCGGTGAACGCGAAGTCGTAGGTGATGATCGGGTGTCTCGCGACGGCCTCGAGCGAGATCCGCTTCATCTCGAGCAGCGGGTGGCGGGGTGGCACGACGACGCAGCGGTTCCATTCGTAGCACGGAAGCATCGCGAGCGGATCGTAGAGGTCGAGGGCTTCCGTGGCGATCGCGATGTCCGCGTGGCCGTGAATGACCTGCTCGGCGATCTGCGTCGGGCTTCCCTGGCGCAGGGACAGTCTCACCTCGGGATAGCGGCGCATGAACTGGCGCACGGTCTGCGGGAGCGCATAGCGGGCCTGCGTGTGCGTGGTCGCGATCGTGAGCGAGCCCGTGGACTCGCGGTGAAACTCCGCGCTGACGTCCTTGAGGCTGCGCGCCTCCAGGAGGATGCGCTCGGCAATCGCCAGGACCTCCTGTCCCGGCGGTGTGACGCCCGTGAAGCGCTTGCCGCTGCGGACGAAGATCGTGACGCCGAGTTCCTCCTCGAGCTGCAGGATCTGCTTGCTCAGTGCGGGCTGCGAGGTGTGGAGCGTCTGCGCGGCCTTGGAGAGGTTCAGCCCCTGTCGGGAAACCTCGACGATCGTCCGGAATTGCTGAAGTTTCATGGATGAAATGGGGGCGCCGATCCGACGGCGGCGCCGCGATTATCGCAGGCGTCGTTCCGGCTGACGCCCCCAATTTGGGCCGGGCGACCCCTTGACTGCAAAAATCTAAAGAAATGTGAGTTTCTGCCGCTATGCCTCTCGTCACCGGGAGTCGCGCCGACAGCCCGGGGCGACCGGCCCAGTCCGGGCCGGTCGCCGTCAATGCATGGAGGTCGCTGTGAGGTTTCTCGAGGGAGTGGCAGGCGTTCTGGTGGTCCTGGCAGCCCAGGGCTGCACGACGGTCGGTACACCGACCGATACGCAGGTGATGGGGCGGGTCGAGGGTGTGTTCGTGGAGGCACGGCCCGGCGTGCTGGTGGAAAAGTCCCTGACAACTTCCGGGATTCAGGGCGACACGTGGGTCAACGTTGCGCTGCGCGCGCCGACTCGTGACGGCCGGACCAGCATGAGCGCGCGCGTCGGTGACGGCCTGATCACGCATCGAGGCGACCTCGTCGCGGTCCGCGTGAGCGAGGGCGTGCCGACGCTCGCCCGCGGGCCCTCCGCAACTGCCGTGATCGCCTCGGTCATCGAAAGTCCGGACGAGCGACTCGCGAACCGGCCGGTACGGTCGCCCGTGCGGCGCGTGTCCTGGACCGACACCCTGGACTGACCGCTTCACGACTTCCACACTCACCGAACCCGCGCCGATCACCCGACCGGCGCGCGCGTCGGCGGGAATTCAGGCGGCCGCGGCCGCCGTTGCTTCCCCGAGAGGCGAGACGCGCGCGAGCGCGCGGTCGATCACCTCGGGCCCGGTGCCGGGCATGCGGGCTTCCTCGCTGAGCGTCCTGCGCCACGCACGGGCGCCGGGCTGGCCCTGGAAGAGGCCGAGAAGGTGCTTCGTCATGGCCGTCAGCGGCGTACCTGTCGTCATCTCCCGTTCCACGTACTCCGCGAACGCCGCGGCCACCGTGCCGCGCGTACGATTCCCGCCCGGCTCGCCATAGACCTCGGCGTCGACCGTGGAGAGCATCCACGGGTTGTAGTAGGCCTCGCGACCGACCATCACCCCGTCCACCCGTGCCAGGTGCCCGCACGCATCCGGGACGCTGTCGATACCGCCATTGACCACGACGAGCAGGTCCGGGAAGTCCTGTTTCAGTGCGTGCACGACCGGGTAGCGGAGTGGGGGGATTTCGCGGTTTTCCTTGGGGGACAACCCCTGCAGCCACGCGTTGCGTGCGTGCACGATCACCGTTCGACAGCCCGCGCGTCGCACACGCTCCACCAGCGCATACAGACGGTCCGTCGTGTCGTCCCGGTCGATGCCGATCCTCGTCTTGACCGTGACCGGGACGGATGAAGCCGTCACCATGGACTCGACGCAGTCCGCGACGAGCCCGGGTTCTGCCATGAGGCACGCGCCGAATCTGCCATTCTGGACACGGTCGCTCGGACACCCGACGTTCAGGTTCACCTCGTCGTAGCCCCACTGCGCAGCGAGCCTCGCACACTCGGACAGGGCGCGGGGATCGGATCCGCCGAGCTGGATCGCCACCGGATGCTCGGCGTCGTCGAACTGCAGGAAGCGCCGTGCGTCACCGTGGAGCAGGGCTCCCGTCGTGATCATCTCGGTGTAGAGACGCGCGCGCCTGGAGATGAGCCGCAGCAGATAGCGGGCGTGACGGTCCGTGAGATCCATCATCGGAGCCACGCAGAATCGATGGGAGGAAGGCGCTGTCGCGAGCATGTCGATCGTAGGGTGGGGGCGGAAGGTCGGGCGTACCGCGCCGGAGGCCAGCGCCGGATTCTCGCTCATGACCTCGCCACAGGCAAAAAAAAGCCCCGCGCGAGCGGGGCTGGAATCATTTGCCTGGGATCAAGGTGAATTCTTGTCTGCCGTGCCTTCGTCGTCTGGCGACTGCGGCCGGCGTCGGGTGGTCTCCTCTCCCCGGCCATTCGAATTTGTCTGGTGCGCAACGCGGAGGATAGGTAGGTCTCCTTCCCCGTCTTGCCTTCCATGTCGCACACGCCATGCCAGTGGCGTTAACCAATTGAATTCTTATGGTCAATTCGTTGTCGAGGCGGCGCCTCTCGCGGGGGCTGTAAGTTAGCGCGACACCGTGTGGGCGGATGGACGAGGGATGCCGCGACGCTGTTCCGTTCCGGGCGGCGGCCCGCCGCCTCACGCGACGCGCGCACCGGCCCGCCAGGTCGCAACCGGTACGGCCAGTGTGTCCCGCCCGGCGTCCCGCATGCGCAGGCGCACGAAATCGGCTCGTCGGCCGACCTCGATCGCGCCTCGGTCCGCGAGGCCGAGGAAACGGGCTGGATTCTCCGTGACCGTCGCGATCACCTCGGGCAGCGGACTGTCCCACCGGCGTCCCAGCAGCAGGGCTGCAGCCAGCAATCGAGCGGGCACGCCAGCTGACCCGACGATGAGTCGGCCCCGCGCGGGTTCGCGGGTGTCGTCCACCGCCAGGTCAGTGACCCGTCCGGCCGTCAGCACGACGAACCCGCCGGAGTCCCGCGACGCTGCGGCGCTCCCACGCGTGCCGGGATCGAGCACCGCCCAGGGGCACCGGGAGGCGGTGGAGCGGGGGCGACCCCCTGCAGAGGTGTACACGGCGGGTATCGCGGAGTCCCGGGCGTGTGCGAACGTCACGGGACCACTCGGTGACCCCTCCGCACGGGAAGGGCTCGGGTCGAGGACCACGAGCCGAGGGGCTGCTTCGGCATGCAGGGACGCGAGAAGGTGCTCCGGCAGGCAAGCGGAGCGCGTGTCCGGGCAGTGCAGACGGATGAAATGGTCCGTACGCAGGAGCCCCAGCGTGCGCAGTTCCGCCAGCCGGGCCGCGATCGTCTGCAGTCCGGTCCTCGTGGCTTCCTCGTCCTCGTCCGACCCCCGGATCGACGCGACGTCGACCGTCGTGGTCACGCCGGACATGGCTGCGGCGAGGTCGCTCGCCACGATCTCCGGCGGCGCCCAGGTTGCCGGGCGGGCGGGTCCTGCACGCGCGCGGCGTCTGCCCGGGACGGGGAGATCCACGAGTCCGGGCACGAGCAAGTCCCCGTCGAAATCCTCCGCGCCCGGCAGGCTCGTGGCACCGATGTCGACCCGGACGATGCGATCGGCGTGCAGCTCGATCGTGCCGAGGAACACCTCGCGACGCGTCACGACACGGGCGTTCGTGAAAAGTTTCCGGGCCATGTCGGGAGCGTATCAGAGCGGATGTGCGGACGCGATGCGGGAACCTGGCGCGAAAAGTGTTGTTCCAAAGGGGGTCGATGAATCCAGACGAAAGGTCTATCCCATGAAGAAATACGTTCTCGCTTCGGCAGTTGCGGCAGCTTTCGCGGCAGGTCTGTTTGCGGCCCAGTTCGGTGCCGGGGGGGCATTCGTGCCGGACTCGCTCGCCGGCCAGGAGCCGGCAGCCCAGCCGACGACATCCGCGACCCCGGTCGCCACCGTGTCGTTGCCCGATTTCAGCGCGCTCGTCGAGCGTGAGGGCGGGGCCGTCGTGAATGTCCGGGTTTCCGAGAAGGCGAAGGGTGGTGGCCCCATGGCCGGGCCTGGCCGCGGTGCTCCCGATCCTTTCGAGGACTTCTTCCGTCGTTTCCAGCCGCCCCAGGGCCGGCAGGGTGACGGCCCCGTGCGGCACGCCCTGGGCTCCGGCTTCATCGTGAGCCAGGACGGATACATTCTCACCAATGCGCACGTGGTGTCGGACGCGGACGAGGTCATCGTGAAGCTCATCGACCGTCGCGAGTTTCCGGCGAAGGTGGTCGGCCTGGACAAGCGTACCGACGTGGCCGTGCTCAAGATCGACGCATCCGGTCTGCCCACGGTCGAGATCGGCGAGTCGGACTCGGTGAAGGTGGGCAGCTGGGTCGCGGCCATCGGGTCCCCGTTCGGACTGGAGAACACCGTGACGGCGGGCATCGTCTCCGCGACCTCCCGCAATCTGCCGAGCGACGCCTATGTGCCCTTCATCCAGACCGACGTCGCGGTCAATCCCGGCAACTCCGGCGGCCCGCTGTTCAATCTCAAGGGCCAGGTGATCGGGATCAACTCGCAGATATACAGCCGCACGGGCGGATACATGGGCCTGTCGTTCGCGATTCCGATCGACGTCGCGATGAAGGTCAAGAACGACCTCCTGCAATACGGGAAGGTGCAGCGCGGACGCATCGGGGTCACGATCCAGCAGGTCAGCAAGGATCTCGCGTCGACGTTCGGCATGGACCGTCCGCGGGGTGCCCTGGTGTCGAGTGTCGAGAAGGGCAGTCCTGCCGAGCGTGCCGGTCTCAAGGTCGGCGACGTGATCGTGGCGGTGAACGGCGATGCCGTCGACCAGTCGATCGACCTTCCGCGCATGATCGGCGAAGGCAGGCCGGGCGCCAAGTACCAGCTCGAGATCTGGCGCGACGGCAAGTCGCAGGACCTGCCCATCGTCCTGGGCGAGATGCCGTCGGAGACGCTCGCGAGTGCCGGGCCGGCGGTGAGTCAGGCGCAGCTCGGTCTCGTGGTGCGTCCCCTGTCCGACGCGGAGAAGGCGCGTCTGCAGACGCAGAGCGGCGTCGTCGTGGAAGACGTCGACGGACCGGCGGCCAAGGCAGGCATTCGTCGGGGCGACGTGATCATCGCGCTGAACAGCGAGCCGATCGACTCGGCCGCCATGCTCAAGAGCGCGATCGAGAACGCGAAGGACCGTGTCGCCGTGCTCATCCAGCGTAACGACGCCCGCTTCTTCGTGCCGGTGCCGCTCAGCTGATCTGCGCCCGGATGCACGTTCGGGGCCGCCCGCGGGCGGCCCTCTTCATTTCGGGCATCGTGCGCGGGAAGTGAGGGGGATCAGAGATCCGTTTCGTAGCGCCCGCGAACGCCGGCGTCGAAGTTGTCGATGTCGCCAGCCGGCAGGCCCCGATTCGCGGCGATCTCGCGTCCGAAGGAAATCTGCAGCGGCGCCGGCCAGTCGGCAGGATTCCAGATGCCGCTGCGCAGAAGGGATTTCGCGCACTGGAAATAGCTGCGTTCGGCGCGCACGCGGATCAGGAGGAGTGCGGGGCGGCCGCGGGCCGCGAACCGCGCGCGGAGCGCCGCATCGTCGTCGAGTTCGGCCCGGCCCTCGATGCGCAGGGACTCGCCGGTCCCGGGTGCGAGTGCCGTGATGGCGATGTGCCCGTTGGCGAGGATGTTCTGCAGCGTGTACACGAGGCGATTGCCGCTGCGTTCGGGAACGAGGAGTGTCCCGTCGTCCTCGACGTGCATGAAGCCGGCCACGTCGCCCTTGGGGGAGACCTGCGGCTGGCCCTCCGGCCCGATCGTCCCGAAGAACGCGAGGGGCGAGTGCGCGAGGAATTCACGGGCCTGAGGGGTGAGGTCGCGATTGAACTTGTGGGTGACCGCGGGCCTGGGCTCGCCGATGATCTGCCGCAGGTGCTCGACCGTCTCGATCCTGGCCACGCAATGCTCCCGGGTGTGTACGTGCGATACCGCGTGCGTCAGCCTACGGCGAGCAGTTCGACCTCGAACACGAGTGTGGCATTCGGCGGAATCACGCCACCGGCACCGCGGGCGCCGTAGCCGAGCTCCGGCGGGATCGTGAGCTTGCGCACACCGCCCACGCGCATGCCCTGCACGCCCTCGTCCCAGCCCGCGATCACGTGACGTCTGCCGAGCGGAAACACGAACGGGTCGTTGCGGTCCTTGCTGGAGTCGAACTTCGCGCCGCTCGTGAGCCAGCCGGTGTAGTGAACGGTGACCTGGTGGCCGCTCTCGGCGACGTCACCCTCGCCGACGGAAACGTCCTCGATCACGAGGCCACTCGCAGTGGTGGTCGTTGTCATGACTTGTTCTCCTGAAACTGGATGGACGGCGGGAAATGCCCGGGAAATGCAGGGTGCGCGTCCTGTCGGGAGCGCAACCGGATGCGTCCGGGACACCGCACACATGTGGCGCCCGCGGCGCACGGAGTGTCTGTGCGCGAAGGCCATCGCTCGGAATTCTGCCCCACGCGCGACGTCGTGTAAATCGCGCGGTCAGGGCCCCGGCGCGGCGCACGTGCCGGCGCGGAACGCGCACTCGCACCTCGCGAGACAGGCGGGCTAGAATCGAATACACGCCCCTTCCTCACCGTGACGGAGACAGACGATGCATGGCCTCATGATGGATCTCCCCCTGAACATCAGTTCGCTCATCCGGCACGCGGACCGCTATCACGGAGACACGGAGATCGTCTCGCGCACGGTCGAGGGAGGGCTGCACCGTTACGACTATGCCGCGGCGCACCGGCGGTCGAGGCAGCTTGCCAATGCGCTGGTCGCACTCGGCGTGGCGCCCTCCCAACGCGTCGGAACACTCGCGTGGAACGGTCACCGGCACTTCGAGATCTACTACGCCGTGTCGGGCATGGGCGCTGTCTGCCACACGATCAATCCGCGGCTGTTTCCCGAGCAGATCACGTACATCGTGAATCACGCGGAGGACAGCTACGTCTTCTTCGATCTCACGTTCCTGCCGCTCGTGGAGAAGCTCGCGCCGCACTGTCCAGCGGTGCGCGGCTGGGTCGCGATGACGGACAAGGCACACATGCCCGATTCCTCGCTCGACCTGCTGTGCTACGAGGATCTCGTGAACGCCCATTCGGACCGCTTCGACTGGCCCGAACTCGACGAGCGCTCGGCGTCGTCCCTGTGCTACACGTCCGGCACGACGGGCAACCCGAAAGGCGTCCTGTACAGCCACCGGTCCACGATCCTGCACGCCTACGGGTCCTGCCTGCCGGATGCGCTCAACCTGTCCGCGCGCGACGTCGTCCTGCCCGTGGTGCCGATGTTCCACGTGAACGCGTGGGGGCTGCCATACAGTGCTCCGCTGGCCGGTGCGAAGCTCGTGTTCCCCGGTGCGCAGCTCGACGGCGCGAGCCTGATGGAACTCTTCGAACAGGAGCAGGTGTCCTGCTCGGCGGGCGTGCCCACGATCTGGCTCGGCCTGCTGCAGCACGTCAGGTCGAACGCACTGCAGTTCAGCTCGCTCAAGCGCACCGTGATCGGCGGCTCGGCGTGTCCGCCCGCGATGATCCGCACGTTCGAGGACGACTACGGCGTGCAGGTGCTGCACGCGTGGGGCATGACGGAGATGAGTCCGCTCGGCACCGTGAACACCTTCAAGAGCAGGCACTTCGCGTGGTCCCGCGAGCAGCGCGAGGCGCTGCAGAACAAGCAGGGCCGCGCGATCTTCGGCGTCGACATGAAGATCGTCGACGATCAGGGCAACGAGCTGCCGCGCGACGGGAAGGCCTTCGGCGATCTGCTCGTGCGCGGACCCTGGATCTGCTCCGAGTACTACAGGAGCGAAGGCGGCGATCCGCTGCGCGACGGCTGGTTCCCGACGGGCGATGTCGCCACGCTCGACCAGGACGGGTTCATGCACATCACCGACCGCTCCAAGGACGTCATCAAGTCGGGCGGGGAGTGGATCAGTTCGATCGACCTCGAGAACACCGCGGTGGCGCACCCTGCGGTGGCGGAGGCCGCGGTCGTGGGTGTCGCTCACCCCAAATGGGACGAACGTCCGTTGCTCGTCGTCGTGCGCAAGCCCGGCGAGACTCTGACGCGCGAGGAACTGCTCAAGTTCTTCGAGGGGCGTGTCGCTAAATGGTGGATTCCGGACGACGTCGTGTTCGTCGATTCGCTGCCGCACACGGCGACCGGAAAACTGCTCAAGACCAGATTGCGCGAGGAGTACAAGGACCACAGGCTTCCGACTGCCTGATTCGTCTACCGTCAGCTCCGCTCGCGCGCATCGTGCCAGAGGAGCGCATCCAGACCATGACGAGAATCGTCCTGACCCTGCTGTTCGCCGCAGCGGTGTCGTCCCCGGCCCACGCGAAGCTGTTCAAGTGCAAGGGCCCCGACGGCAGGATCATCTATTCCGACAAATCGTGCGACAGGGTCGGCGCGAAGCGCGAGAAGACGTTCTCCAGAGCCGAACTGAAGGGCAACCGCATGCGCATGCGGCCGCGGCCCGGGCAGGGTGGCGGGGCTGCTCCGGAATTCGGCTCGGGCTCCAACTATCACGGCGAGGCACCGCGGGGCGGTGCCGGAGATCCGCGACAGGACTCGGACTGACGGAGGCAGGCATGGCCAGGCGCGAACTCCTCCTCCTGTTGCTCGCTACGGGCTCCCTGTCGGTGCCCGTGCCGCAGGCCGCGGCGGGTGTCTTCAAGTGCATCGACGCGGACGGCAACGTTCTGTATGCGAACTCCCCGTGCGAGAAGCACGGTGCGACGACGCGCAGGAAGTTCACGAAATCGGACCTGCGTCCGAACACGGTGAAGATGCCGAAGGCCCCGCCCCCCGTGACGGAGGCGGACGCGGCCGACGGGCCAGGCGGCCTGATCGGGTCGTTGCGGCAGAAACCGATCGACCCCGAGAAGATGATCCGGGAAGGCGATCCGGACCGGCATCCCGGGGGCGGCGTGCGTCACCCCGTGCTCGAGAAACTGTTCGGCAAGGGGCGGTAACACACACTGCGCGGTGTCTGCGGGCGTCGCACGCTGGACCGGTATCGCGCGACGGCCGTGGCTGCGACGGTTCGTCACGCGGCGTCGCCGTCCTCTCCCCTCAGTACCACCCGGGTCGTGTGTCGGACCCGAGCATCTCGCCATAGACGTCCGTGCGTCGGTCCCTCAGCAGCTGATTGAATTCGTTCAGGGCACGCTTGCGGCGTGCGTCCGACAGGTTGAGGTCCGCGAGAACGACTTCCTCGCGGTCCGGGCTCGCGGGGCCCGCAACCGGCCAGCCGGCCTGATTCACGATGACGCTGCGACCGATGAATGTCTCGCCACGCTCCCGACCCACGCGGTCGGCGCACGCGACGAACATCGCATTGCAGTGCGCGCCGCTCATGGCGAGGACATTCGCCATGGCCATGGCTTCCTCGGGCTGGGACGGCATCGGCACCCAGTTGGCGGGAACGCAGACGAGGTCCGCGCCCTGGAGTGCGGCGAGTCTGAATGTCTCGGGAAACCAGATGTCGTAGGAGATCGCGACGGCGATCCGGCCGGCGCCCGTGCGAAACACTGGCACACCGAGATCGCCCCGTTCGAAGAAGAGTGTCTCCCTGTTCCAGAGATGGTTCTTGCGATAGGTTCCGACGTGGCCGGTCGGACCGATCACCACCGCGCTGTTGTGGATCGCGTCGCCCGAGCGTTCGGTGATGCCGGCGACGATCGTGATGGCGTGCTTCGCGGCGGCGGCCGTCCAGGCACGGGTTGCCGGCCCGCCCGGCACTTCCTCGGCGAGGTTCGACGCTTCCTCGCGGGTCTCGAACGCGTAGCCCGTGTTGCAGAGCTCCGGCAGGACGACGAGTTCGGCGCCGTCGCAGACGGCCTGCTCCACGAACTCGATGGAACGCGCCACGTTGGATTCGACGTCCCCGATCCTCGGCGCCATCTGTACGCATGCGACCCGCAGGCTGCTCTCGGCCCCGGGAACATCCGTGTGCATCATGAAGCTCCTTCGTGCAGTGCCTTCACGGGACGTGAAGGCGGGAAACCTTCCACCGGAATCGTGACGGTCGCATGACCCGGTGACCGGCCGTTCGTCATTCCGGGTCGACCAGCACGCCCGGGTTGAGGAGTGCGTTCGGATCGAGGGCCCGCTTGGCGGCGCGCAGGACCGTCGCAAACGCTTCCGGTCTCTGTCTGTCGTACCAGGGGCGGTGGTCGCGGCCGACGGCGTGATGGTGCGTGATGGTCCCGCCGGCGGCGAGCAGGGCCTCCGAGGCGGCTTCCTTGATCTCGCGCCACTGCTGCAGCTCGGCACCTCGCCGGGGCAGTGCGTAGAAGCTGAAATACGGGGCGGGGCCGTCCGGATACACGTGCGTGAAGCGGCAGCTCACGGAGCCCTCGCGTCCCGTGACGTCGCGAATCGCGCGTCGCGTCGCGTCGATCACGCGCGCGTGCAGCTCGTGGAAGCGTTCCCACGTGATCGCCGTCTCGAACGTGTCGTACATGATTCCGTTCGCCGTGAGCACCTCCCGGTAGTACGGTGCACGCAGGAACGCGTCGCGCCACGCACCGGATTCGCCGCTTCGATGTCCGTCCGCGGCAGACGCCGCGTCCCGGTTCCAGTCGCCGCCGTGTTCCGCGACGATCTCGAGCGCGCGCGCCATCCAGGCGTCGACCGGATGGTCCGCGTTCTCGAACGCGAGCACGAGTACGTGCGCGCTGCCATCACCTGCGCGAGTCATGGTGGCTTCCTCGGCATCGATGATGCGGCAGTTCGACGGATACAGACCCGACTGCGCCAGCATGCGGATCGCGTCGACGGCCCGGTGCCAGTCGGTGAACCGCACCGCCGTGCCGGCCCGGAACTGCGGACGTCTCTGCAGGCGCATCCACGCTTCGGTGATCACGCCGAGAATGCCCTCCGACCCGATGAACAGCCTGTCCGGACTGGGACCGGCGCCCGAGCCTGGAAGACGTCGGGACTCGCTGACGTCCCGTGGCGTGACCACCCGCACACTCTCGACCAGATCGTCGATGTGCGTGCAGACCGTCGCGAAATGTCCCCCCGACCGCGTCGCGATCCATCCACCGAGCGTCGAGAACGCGAACGACTGCGGAAAATGTCGGAGGGTCAGTCCGTGCGGCCTGAGCTGCGATTCGAGATCCGGTCCCAGGACGCCGGCCTGTATGCGTGCCGAGCGGGACACCGGATCGACCTCGAGCACGCGATCCAGCCGTTGCATGTTCAGGGTGATCACGCCCGCGTAATCCTGCGTGACCGCCGGTTCGACGCCGCCGACGACGGAGGACCCCCCGCCGAATGGCACGACCGCCGCACGGATGCTGTCGGCGAAGTCGAGCACCGCGATCAGCTCGGCTTCGTTGCGCGGACGGGCGACGAGATCCGGGGGTTCGGGGAAGTGTCGGGCGAACGCGCGGACGCTGTCGGGATACGACTTGCCGTACGAATGGATCAGGCGGTCCTCGGGATCGTCCCCGAGCAGGTCGGAGAGGCTCCCGGGTGCACGGATGCGGGATGGCCTGAGCGCGATCTCCGCGACCGTGGGGGGCGGTGTCTCCGCCCCGAAGCCGTCGACCGCGAACCGCTTCGCGACGTGCGCCGTAAGGCGCGCACGTTCATCCGCCGGGACCTGCTCGTCGGCGTAGCCCCACCCCCAGAACTTGAACTTGCGCCGGGACATGTCGATTCCTCCGTTCCGTGCACGGCCTGCCTCTCCGCGAGTGTAGTGCAAGCAGTGCGGACGGGTGTCCCGGACATTCGTCGCGACCGGCGGAGCGGCCTGCAGCCGGAGGGCGCGCTGCGTCTGTGCGCACCGCGCGTGTCGTACACTCCGCCCCCCGGGCCGGAAATGGTCACAACGAGGTTACGACGATGAAGATCCATCTGATCGGTGCAGGCGCGATGGGCGGCGTCTACGGCGGGCTGCTCGCACTCTCGGGGCAGGACGTCACGCTGATCGACACGCGCGAGGACCACGTCGCGACCATCATGCGAGAGGGACTCAGCGTGGAGGGCGTACGGGGCGATCACCGCGTGCGCATTCCCGCCGTCACGAGCGCGGACGGTCTCCCGAAGGCCGACTTCGCGATTGTCTTCACGGACGCGAATGCGACGGCCGGCGCTGCCCGGACGGCCGCACAGGTGCTCGGAGCGGACGGATTCGCCATGACCCTGCAGAACGGCATCGGCAACGTCGAGAAGCTGGTCGCGGAACTCGGCGCGACGCGTGTCGTGGCCGGTGTGAGCATGAACAGCGCCGCGAGCCCGGCGCCCGCGCGGGCCGTGTACACGAACGCCGGGATGACTTCCATCGGTGAACTGGACGGAAAGGAAACCGCGCGCATCAGAGAGGTCGCGGACATGCTCGAGCGGGCGGGTATCCCGACCGAAATCGTGAGCGATCCGATGGCCCACGTCTGGAGCAAGTTCGTGCTGAATTGCGGCATCAACGTGCTGACCGCGGTGACGGGCCTGCGCAGTGGCGAGATGTTCCGTGTTCCGGAGATGAACGCTTTGCAGGAGCGGGTGATCGACGAGATCCTGCTGGTCGTCGAGCGGAAAGGCATCACGCTTGCCGAGCCCGATCCGCGCAGGAAGATCCGGGAGCACTGCCGGGTCCGCTACAACAAGCCGTCGATGATGCAGCACGTCGAGCAGGGGCGCCCCACGGAGATCGACGCGATCAACGGCGCGCTCGTGCGCGAGGCGAAGGCGCTGGGCCTCGCCGTGCCGTACAACGAAACGCTCGTCGCGGTCGTGAAGGGGCTGGAGAAAAGCCGGCGCCAGGCGCTGCACGAACCGCCTGCGGACTACGCGAGGCTGGAAGCCGAAGCGGAAGCGGAGGTCGAGCGAGAACGCTCCGGGCACTGACCGGGGTCAGGGCTTGGCGCCGCGCCCGTCCTGCAGGTAGCGCATCCGGAGGTACTCGACGTACACGGCGAGGTAGTTCGCCTGGAGCTCGTCGAGCACGGCGTCGGACAGCCCCTCGTCGTGCAGGTCGGCGAGCATCGAGCCCGTCAGTCCGGCCGTGACGGTCGACCCCAGGTGGAAGGAACTGCCCGTGCCGATCACGTCGACGAGCGGGCGCGTGCGCAGTTCCTTAAGCAGCTGCGCGTCGGTCATGCCGCTTCGCGCGAGATCGCGCAGTTCGTCGACCGTGATGCCGCCCGATGCGCTGTATCCCTTCGTCGAGTGGTACCAGTCGGGCAGCCCGAGCGCGCGACCGGGTGTCGTGCGCAGGGGGGGCGGCATCTGGCGCACCGCGCCGTCCTTCTGCAGGCTTCCGAGATCCACCTGCTGGGGGTAGCACTTCGCGCACTTGCCCAGGGAGTCCCCGCCCATCCAGTAACGGACCACGAGTGCCACGTCGTTCACGAACGACTGCTGCAGATAGTCCAGCACCTGGTCCGGGACACCGACCGCGCGCAGTCTCGCGAAGTCCGAGCCGCGGAGCGCGTACGTGGTGCGCGACGTGCGCAGCGAACCGATGATCGTGTTCGCGGACACGCCGCGCTCGCTCCGGGTTATCACGTCCGACAGCAGATACGGGTCCCGCATGTGGACGCACCCTGCCAGGAGCAGCACGGACGGCACGAGCAGCGACAGAAGCAGAACGACAACCCGTTTCATGGGAAAGCGCAGTCTCCGGCGACGGAATTTCCGGGTCTTGCGGCCCGATGGCGCCGCAATCCCGAATGATCCCGGAAGCTTACAACGACTCCGACCCCGTTGACACGGCAATAGTTGCGAGGCGAGCGGGCGGCGCAGGGCGAAGGTGCCAGGACGAGGAGGGCGGGATCCGCGCGACGCGTGGCGCTCCGACGGGCACTAAGCCGCGCCGGCGCCCGCGAACCGACTGACACGGCCGAGACGCTCATTGTTTCCCTCCCCCGATGGGTTGCGGCCTCGAGGCCATCTGCGGGGGAGGGTAGGCGCACGCACGAACGAATGCAAGGTTCCGGTTGTCACTCGGTCGGGTCCGCCGCGTCGGGGGCGATCCGTGCGGCTCCCGTCCGGGGAGCGTGTCCACGTTATCATCGCGCGCTCATTTTCCGGAGCCTGGAGGACGTAATGGAGAGACGGGATTTCCTGCGGCAGGGTGGCGGCAGCCTCGCGGCGGCTCTGCTCGGCGCGGGATGGCTCACGCCCGCGCAGGCGGCCGAGTGGAACAGGGTCGCGTTCGAGGCGAAGGGCGTCGACGTCGTGTTTCGCCTGCTCGGTGCGGGCGACGCCACCGCAAGCGGTGATGTCTACGTGACCGCGCCCGAGATCGCCGAGAACGGCGCGGTGGTGCCCGTGACGGTGGGAAGCCGTCTGCCGGGCACGCAGTCCATCGCCATTCTGATCGAGAAGAACCCCAATACGCTCACCGCGATGTTCGACATCCCGCAGGGAACGGCGCCGGAAGTGCACACGCGGGTGAAGATGGCGGAGACGTGCAGGCTGTACGCGCTGGTTCGCACGGAGAACGGTTTCCACTTCGGGGCGAAGGAAATCAAGATCACCCTCGGGGGGTGCGGCGGATGACGACCTGGCGGCAGGGGGCGCACATCCGTTCGTCGGTCCGCGGCGGTTTCGCGGGTGAAGGAACGAACCGGACATGTCCGGGAGGAGAGTGAAATGGCCTATCCGATGAAGATCCGCGCGAACTCCGACGGCACGGAGACCGAGGTGAAGATCCTCATGAGCCACCCGATGGAAACGGGGCGGCGCAAGGACGAGGACGGCAATCCCGTCCCCGCACATTTCATACGGAACATCACCGTGACGCACGGCGACGTCGTCGTGCTCTCCGCGCAGTGGGGGCCGGCGATTTCCGCGAATCCGTTCCTGTCGTTCCGCTTCCGTGGCGGCGTTCCGGGCGAGATGGTGAAGGTCGCCTGGCGGGACAATCTCGGCGACACCAAATCGCAGGAGGCGATGATCGCGTGACGTTCCGTGACCGGCTCCTGCCGTGGGTGACGGCGCTCGCGTCGTGTCTCGTGCTCGTGGCCGGTGCCCGGGCCGAGGGGCGCAGCGCGGCCGACGCCATACACGAGTATCGCGAGATGCTCGAGGACGCGAATCCCGCGGATCTCGTCGAGATGCGTGGCGAGGAACTCTGGAGCACGGCGCGCGGGCCGCGGCACGCGTCGCTCGAGCAGTGCGATCTCGGGCTCGGTCCGGGCGTGCTCGACGGTGCCTACGCGAGACTGCCCCGCTATTTCGCGGACACGGGCCGTGTCCAGGATGCCGAGTCCAGACTCGTCACGTGCATCACCCGCCTGCAGGGGATTCCGCGCGAGGACGTCGTGCGGCACTGGTACCGTCGGGGCTCGGACATCGAGGCACTCGTCACGTTCGTGGCCGCGCGATCGAAGGGCAGTCCGGTCGACGTGCCGGCCCGCGAGCCGCACGAGGCTGCCTTGCTGGCCGTGGGGGCCGATTTCTTCTTCCGCCGTTCCGGGCCGCTCGACTTCGCGTGCTCGACCTGTCACTCGCAGGACGACCGGCGCATCCGGTTGCAGGAAGTCCCGAATTTCACGGACCCCGCTGCCGCGCGTGCGTCGATGACGCAATGGCCAGCCTATCGCGTGTCCCAGAGTTCCGTGTGGACGATGGAGCGGCGCCTGGTCGACTGCATCCGGCAGATGCGCTACCCGGAGCCCGGGTTCGCGTCCGACGTCCTCGTCGCGCTCCAGCTCTATCTCCAGCACCAGGCGAGCGGAGGCGTGATGCAGGGCCCGGGGATCCGGCGATGAGCGCGCGCGGGCTGCACGCGGGCATCGTGATCACGGCACTGGGCGTGGCGCTGGCGGCCTCGTCGCACGCGCGCGCGGAGGACCCGATGGACATGGACGCGGTGCTGCACCGGTCGTTCCGGACGGCGACACCCGACGAATGGACGAGCCGCCTCGCGCAGGACGAGACGCAGGCACTGTGCAGTCGCTACCGGAACCTGCCGCCGGCAGAGGTCGCGGCGAAGATCCGTGAGGCCCAGGAGAGGACGTTCCGCTATCCGGGTGACGGTCGTCTGTCCGGCGACTGGCGGGACGGTGCGAAGCTCGCCGCGATCGGCACGGGCGGTCACATCGGCAGGATCCAGCCGGATCCGCCCGGCAGGCCGAAGGGCGGCAACTGCTACGCGTGCCACGAACTCGCGAAGGGTGAGGTGGCGGCGGGCAATCTCGGACCGAGTCTCACCGGGTTCGGCCTGCGGCTCGGGGATACGGCCGAATCGCGTGCCTACACGTACCGGAAGATCTACAACGCCCAGGCGTTCCACGCGTGTTCGGCGATGCCGCGCTTCGGCACCAACGGCTGGCTCACTCCGGAGCAGATCGCGGATCTCGTCGCGTATCTGCTGGATCCGGGGTCGCCGGTGAATGCGCGATAGGTTCGAGGCATGAGGTTCAGGGTTCGAGGCACCATCAAGGGCAGCAGCCCGCCTGCTCGGGTCGGCAGGGTCCGTTTCGGCGCTGTGGGGCCTGCGAGCAGGCCTCCCGGAACCTCGTACCCCGGACCTCGAACCTCCGTCCGGCCCACGCCGGACACCGCTCCATGACCCGCCGCGAATTCCTCCAGGCGCTTGCCGCGGCTGCTGCCGCGGGCATGGCGCTCGACGACCGGCGCGTGCTCGCGGGCGGCGTCGACTGGTCGTTCTACGATCTGCCGCGCTTCGGCAACGTGCACCTGCTCCACATCACCGACGTGCATGCGCAGCTCGATCCCGTGTTCTACCGGGAGCCGGGCATCAACATCGGTGTCGGGTCTGCCGCGGGACGTCCGCCGCACCTCGTGGGCGAGGCCCTTCTGCGCCACTTCGGAATCGATGCGGGTACCCGGAACGCCCACGCGTTCACGTGCCTGGACTATGTGTCGGCCGCGCGGCGGTATGGACGGATGGGCGGGTTCGCGCACCTCGCCACGCTCGTCGGGCGGCTCAGGGCCGGACGGCCCGACGCGCTGCTGCTGGACGGTGGCGACAGCTGGCAGGGGTCCGCGACGGCGCTCTGGAGCCGGGGCGAGGACATGGTGGAGGCTTCGCTCGAACTCGGTGTCGACGTGATGACCGGGCACTGGGAGTTCACGTACGGCGCGGACCGCGTGCGCGAGCTCATCGACGGTCCGATGAAGGACCGCATCGCGTTCGTCGCGCAGAACGTGCGCACCCGGGACTTCGGGGACGAGGTGTTTCCGGCGTACGTGAGGCGCGAGTGCAACGGCATTCCCGTCGCGGTGATCGGTCAGGCGTTTCCGTACACGCCGATCGCGAATCCGGGCTACCTGATCCCCGACTGGACCTTCGGAATTCGCGAAGCCGAACTCCAGAAGACGATCGACGCCGTGCGTGCCGCGGGGGCACGTGTCGTCGTGCTGCTGTCGCACAACGGCATGGACGTCGATCTGAAGCTCGCCTCGCGCGTGACGGGGCTCGACGCGATCCTCGGCGGTCACACGCACGATGCGGTGCCCGCGGCCATCGAAGTGCGCAACGCATCGGGGGTCACGATCGTCACGAACGCGGGCTCGAACGGAAAGTTCCTGGGCGTGCTGGACCTCGACGTGCGAGGCTCGGGCGTGCGCGGCTACCGGTATAGGCTGCTGCCCGTGTTCTCCGATCTGCTGCCGCCCGACGCGTCCATGCAGACACTGATCGAGCGCGAGCGCGCACCCCACGCGCAGCGGCTCGCGGAGCCTCTCGCCGTCACGGAGGATCTGCTCTACAGGCGCGGAAACTTCAACGGTACGTTCGACCAGGTGATTCTGGATGCGCTGATGGCCGTCGAGGACGTGGAGGTCGCATTCTCGCCCGGGTTCCGCTGGGGCACGACCCTGCTGCCCGGCGACACGATCACGCGCGGGCATCTCATGGAACAGACCGCGATCACCTATCCCCACGTGACGGTGCGCGAGATGACCGGCGCCCGCATGAAGGCTGCCATGGAGGATGTCGCGGACAACCTGTTCCACCCGGATCCCTACTACCAGCAGGGCGGCGACATGGTGCGCGTGGGCGGCATGACCTACACGTGCGCGCCGCACGCGGCGATGGGGGATCGCATACGGGACATGCGGGTCGGGGGGCAGCCCGTCGATCCCGGCCGGACGTACAAGGTCGCGAGCTGGGCACCGGTCACCGAGGGGGCGACGGGCGAACCCGTCTGGAAGGTCGTGGAAACCTACCTGCGTGACAGACGGCGCATCACGGGCGTGCGGGCCTACGTGCCGCGACTCGTCGGAGTGGAGGGAGATCCAGGGATCGGGTGTGACGGCGGGCGATAGGTGACGGGTGACAGGCGAGGGGCAATAGGCGATAGGCGAGGGGCGATGGGTGCCTCCCTCCGCTTGAGGGTATGGCCCGGACACATGGTGGACACGTGCGCAGGGTGCGCACGGCGCACCGGGCAACATCTCATCCCTCGCGGAATGT
The DNA here is from genome assembly GCA_016125475.1 of Betaproteobacteria bacterium. Taxonomy (GTDB): domain Bacteria; phylum Pseudomonadota; class Gammaproteobacteria; order Burkholderiales. The sequence continues at coordinate 267 of WGLR01000026.1, read as the reverse complement.
CTGGTGGCGAACGACGCATTGCCTCGTCCGCGTGCGCGGTGCGCACCCTGCGGGCCTGCCACCCATCCGAACCCTCCCCCGCAAGCGAGGGAGGGGGCTCGATTCCATTCCTTGCGCACTCCCACCCCCGCGAGCGTTATAGCCCGGACACATGGTGGACACGTGCGTAGGGTGCGCACGGCGCACCGGGCGACATCTCATCCCTCGCGGAGTGTCTGGTGGCGAACAACGCGTTGCCTCGTCCGCGTGCGCGGTGCGCACCCTACG
>WGLR01000018.1 GCA_016125475.1 Betaproteobacteria bacterium | reverse complement strand
GGTGCAGCACGTCGTAGCTCGTCGTGCTCCGGTGCCCCAGTGCGTTGGTCGTCTGCACCACCCGGCCCAGCGGGTCGGTGAACAACGCCGTCGTCCGACCCAGCGGGTCCGTCACCGCCGACAGGTCCGTCAGGCTGTAGCTGAACTGCGTGACTTGGTTGCGCGGATCCGTCAGCTGCGTCACCAGCCCCTGTGCGTTGTAGGTGAACTTCGTCAGATTGCCCAGCGGGTCCGACACCTGCGTCAGCCGGCCCCGGATGTCGTAGGTGTAGCTCGTCACCTTCCCTCTCGGGTCGGTGCTCGTCGCCAGTTCGTGGAACGACCACGTCTTGTAGCTGAACGACTCCGTGTACTGGCTGCCCGTGCCCGCCAGGTATTTCACCTGGGTGAGGTTGCCGTAGGCGTCGTAGCTGTACTCGGTACGCCGGTTCAGCGCATCAACCACCGCCGTGCGCAGCCCCGCCGCGTTGTACTCGAACGTTGTCGTCTGTGCCCGCGCCGTGCCGTAGGCATCGATCCGGCTCGTCATCTGCCCGGCCGCGTTGAAGTTCATCCGCGTCACGTGACCCAGCGGATCGGTCACGTCGGTACGCGTGATGGGGCCGCTGCCCGTGGGCGTATACGTGAACGTCGTCACCGCGTTGCCCGGCGCCGTCTGGCTCGACACCCGTCCCTGACCGTCGTAGGCGTTGGTCACCATCGTGTTGCCGCGCTTGTCCTTCACCACCGTCATGCGCCCGCCGCTGTCGTAGGTGTAGTCCTCGTAGCGCCCCAACGGATCGGTCACGCGGCACCGGTAGCCCTGCGGCGAATAGGAGGCACTTTCACCGCCGATAATGCGGTGAATACCTTGCGTGTGCAGAGATCGAGCCCCACAATACCCGCATGAACGGCGGTGATTACACCTACATCTGGCAAGCGGGCGAGTGGCCGAACTGGCGCTTCGACCTGGCGAGTCTCGCCGGCCCCCTGGCCGAGGTCAGCCGCGCCCAGGGCCTGCTGATCGGGCGCATGGCGGATGTCGGCCTGGCCCTGCGCGACCAGGCGAGCCTGGTGACCCTGACCGAAGAGGTGGTCAAGACCAGCGAAATCGAGGGGGAACGACTCGATGTCGAATCCGTACGCTCGAGCATTGCCCGTCGCCTGGGTGTCGACATCGGCGCCCTGGCCCCGCCTGACCGGCACGTGGAGGGCGTGGTCGAGATGGTGCTCGACGCCACCGCCAACTGCGCCGCGCCTGTCACGCGTGAGCGCCTGTTCGGCTGGCATGCAGCGCTCTTTCCCACCGGTTACTCCGGCCTTTCCAGGATCAAGGTTGGCGCATGGCGGGACGATGCCAGCGGACCGATCCAGGTCATCTCCGGTCCCATCGGCCGGCAGCGTGTGCACTTCGAAGCCCCTCCGGCCGATCGTCTGGAGACGGAGACGAACCGCTTTCTCGAGTGGGTCAATGCGGGCACACACGAGCCGCCACTCATCAAGGCGGGGCTCGCGCATCTGTGGTTTGTCACCCTGCACCCTTTCGACGACGGCAACGGCCGCGTCGCCCGCGCCATAGGCGACCTGCTGCTGACGCGGGCTGACGGCAGCCCGCAGCGCTTCTACAGCCTTTCCGCGCAGATCCAGCGTGAGCGCAGACAGTACTACGACGTCCTGGAGCGCACCCAGAAGCAAACGCTCGACGTCACGAAGTGGCTCACCTGGTTCCTCGCCGCCTTGCACCGCGCCGTCGATCAGGCGCAGCACACCCTCGATGCGGCCCTTGCCAAAGCGAGATTCTGGCGACGTTTCGCGGAAACACCGATGAACGAACGCCAGGTGAAACTGCTCAACCAGCTGCTCGACGGCTTCGAGGGCAAACTCACCACCAGCAAGTGGGCGGCCATCGCCAGGTGCTCCCCGGATACCGCCTTGCGCGACATCAATGAACTGCTGGCCCTGGGCGCGTTGCAGAAATCGGCCGCCGGTGGTCGCAGTACCAGTTACGAATTGAACGAACCGGCAGCCTCTTCCCGCACTGGGTAAGGCGTACCTGCGTGCCCGAACCTCTGCTCCCGGTCGCGCGCCCGGTCAGTGCATTGCGCTTCCCCGCGCCATGCCCACGAGTCACCCGGTCCATTCGTGACACCGGTGCCACAGTACTTCAGTGACCCGACGCAAGGTCCACGCCCCTCGATGTCCGCTCATGCTGGAACCCTTCTCCGTCATTACGCTGGTGACGGCCGACTCCCGTCCGCCGCGGCCAGCCGGGCCGGAGCGTGGCCAAGCTCGACGAGCGATTGACGCAGGGCCGCGACGATGGGTGTCGCCGGCAGCGGTCCGGCGACCAGCGTCAGCGCCGTGCCGTCCAGCGCGTGCGGCACGCGCCAGAGATAACTCATGCGTGAAAGCTCGCGCAGCATCGGGACGAACAACCCACCAGCCCGGATCAGCGGCCACGGGAAGCCCTTGACCTGCCAGCCACGCGTGGGGGCGAGGCCCAGCTCGCTGGCGGCCTGCTCGAGCGCGCCGACGAAATCATCCCCGGTCAGCGTGTGGCCGGCAAAGTTCAGCCGCTGGAAGCCGCCCGGGGCCGGCCTGGACGCAACGGCGACGAACGCGCGCGCCAGGTCAGGCAGGTAGGCCCAGGCGTGCGGCAGATCGCACGGCCCAGGGTAGACGATGCGACCGCGCCGAATGTCCTTGGCGATCACCTGGTCGAGCCAGGATCCGGCACCGCTGCCGAAGAAATCACCGGCGCGGATGACCACGCTGTCCAGCCCCCGCAGCGCGCGTTCGCGAAGCATCTCTTCCATCGCCTCGCGCTGGCGACCCTTGGTCGTCGTGGGTTGCGCCGGGGTGTCCTCGCGCAGCAACGGCGGCATGTCTTCCCCGTAGTTGTATACGTTGCCGGGGAACATGAGGCGCGCTCGCAGGGACTCGGCGACCGCCAGCCCCTGCCCGAACAGCGTCATCAGCTCGGCGTCCCAGCGCGTGTACAGCGGGTTGACCGCATAGACGACCACCGTCGCGCCGGCCGCCCTCTCGCACAGGGTGGTGGGTTCGTCGAGTGGCAAGTCGATGGACTGCGCCCCGTGCGGCAAACGATACGCGGGCGCTCGGCGCACCTGCGCCAGAGTGCGCCAGCCGGCGGCGGCGAAGGCATTCACCGCAGCGCGACCAAAACGGCCATTGGCGCCGAGGACGAGGACAGCGGGACGGCTCATGGTTGGCTCCGATATGTGAGGTCTACGATGGCTCGCAGTCTGGATCCGGGAACGCCATTCGACAATTGCCTACAACTGCAGACAAGCTATACACTCCCGTATGGATGAACCTCGCTTCGACTGGGCCCTGGTGCGCAGCTTCCTGGCCGTGCTCGACGCCGGCAGCCTGACGGGCGCGGCGCGCACCGTCGGCGCCCAGCAGCCGACGCTGAGCCGACACGTCGCCGAGCTCGAAGCCCAGCTCGGCGCACCGCTGTTCGAGCGAACCGGGCGCGGCGTCACCCCCACTGCGCTGGCGCTGGCCATCGCCGGCCCGGCGCGCACGATGGCGGATGGCGCCGGTGCGCTGGCGCAGGCGCTTGCCGGACAGCGTGCAATCGACACCGGCACCGTGCGCGTGACGACCAGCGACGTGGCGGCCGCGTGGCTTCTGCCTCGGCTTCTCGCCGAGTTTCAGCAAAGCGAGCCCGGCATCGAGATAGAGCTGGTGGCGTCGAATGCCCTGAGCAATCTGCTACGCCGCGAAGCCGATATCGCGGTGCGCATGGTGCGTCCCGCACAGGGATCGCTGGTCGCGAAGAAGCTGGGCGAGATAGCGATCGTGGCCGCCGCGCACGCCGACTATCTGGCGCGGGCGGGCACGCCGCGCCGACCGGAAGATCTGCTGCGCCACAGGCTGATCGGCTTCGACCGAGACGATGACATCGTGCGCGGCTTTCGCGCGACGGGATACGCCGTTGCGCGCGAGGCGTTCGCGCTGCGCACCGATGACCAGGTAGCCTACGGACGGCTGGTCGCCGAGGGCGCCGGCATTGGCTTTGTCACCGAGTACCAGATCCCGCAATGGCCCGGCGTGCGCCCGATCCTGCCAATGCTGAAGATCCCGCCGCTGCCTTGCTGGCTGGCGGTGCACCGCGAGATCCGTGGCAGGCCCGTCGTGCGGCGTGTCTACGACTTTCTGGCCAGGGCGATCCCCGCGTTCCTGGCCGACAGCCGGCCGAAGCAGGCGCCGATGACGCGCGCAACCTCTGCCCGCGCGGAGTGAGTGAGGATCCTCTCGATCACCCTGCGAGCGCATTTCGCGAGCAGGTTCTCACCGCCAGGAAGCGGCCGATCGCTGGTGGCCACCACTCCGAGTTCGATTCCGGCGATTCCGGCCAAGCGTGAACCGGGATTTTCCCCGTTCCCGACCACCTTCCTGACCCTGGCGGATCGACTGGTGGAAGAACATCGCCGATCCCCGGAAACCCAGTATCCACGCGGGGCTTGACGCCGGCTCCGCGCCGGCAACCCCGGCTCGCGAGCCCATTGCGTTCATCGCGTCCCGGCTCCGCCGCGCAGCGGCCGGCCCGGGTCAGCCTGCCGACCATGATCTCGTGGCGTCGGGGCAGGCGCAGCCCGGACGTCACGACGCACGCCCGACCCGCCCGACGTATGCCATGGCCGGGCGACCTCGCCACGATCCCGGTGCCGCGCATACCGGGGCGCACCCGCCGAGAAAGATTACATCACCGTAATCCGTGGGTAATGTAGCGGCAAGTGGCTCCTCCCCATACTTGGAACATTCGCACACATGTTCTCGGAATGCTCCGCACCGGCAAGGGAAACCACACGATGGACGATCGGACGGCACACTCGGGGTACGGCACGGCGACTCGGACGATCGACGAACGAGCGCGCCGCCGACGCGGTCCGGTGGGATCTCCGTCGACGACCTCGGGCACGTGCAGGCCCCGTCGCACCGTCGCCGCACGATCGACACGTCGCGCCTGCCCCGCGACACAGCGCACATCCGTGTACACGTCGGGGCGCCGACCGGGCCGGCGCTCTCGCATGCCACCTCGCCCATGCTCGCGTGGACGGGTGTCCATCGGTCCCCTGGCGGGACCATCGTTTCACCATCCCAAGTCACAGGAGGTCACATCATGACCAGGAAGACTCTTGCTGCCGCACTGTCTGCATCGATCCTCGCGTTCGGCGTTCCGCTGGCCATCGCGGCCCAGGACGCCGGGACCGGCCAGGGACACCACGCCGGGGCGATGAGCCAGGACGACTATCAGAACTGGATGCACGAAATGCAGGAACTGCATCAGCAGATGGCAAACGCCAAGACCCCGGACGAGCGCGCCAAGCTCATGGACGAACATCGGGAAGCGATGCAGAAAGGCATGGGCATGATGAACCACATGGCGAACACCCGAGGCATGTCCCGCGACCAGCGCATGCACATGATGGAGAATCGCATGAACATGATGAACATGATGATGCAGATGATGATGGACCGTCAGGGGATGATGGGCGGCATGGGTGGAATGGGAGGCGGCAAGGGCGGTGGCATGGGAGACGACCACATGGGAACGGATTCCGACAAGTAATCTCGGGGTCCCTTCCGCTCGCAGGGAGCCGCCCGGGCGATCGCGGATCACGCCCGGGCCCCCGGCCGAGCGGAGAAGGACGCGTCGGGCCGTCTCCGGTCACGGACATGCAGCAGTGCGCTGATCGCGGATGACGTCGGTGAGCGTCGGGAGACCGAACTCACTTGCGTGCCGGCACGGCGAGGCGACGGGATGGTCGCTGGTCATCCGTCGATTCCGGCGTCGTGCCCGGCCGGAGGTCAGGTCGTCGTGGTGGCGCCAGCGGGAATGTCAGGACGAAGGTGTTGCCGTCAGCCTCCGCGCGCACCTCCGCGCTGCCGCCGTGGGCCCGCACGATGGACCGGGTGATCGCCAGCCCCAGGCCGGCGCCTTCTCCGTTGCGAGTGCGGGAGGAGTCGGCACGGTAGAAGCGGTCGAACAGGTGATCGAGATCGACGGGGCCGATCGGCGTGCCGGTGTTCGTGACGCTCGCGGTGACCCGGTCGGCGTGCTTCTTCAACGCGACGCGGATGCGCCCGTGCCGGGGCGTGTGCCGCAGGGCATTCGACAGAAGATTGTTCAGGGCCCGCCGCAGCATGAGCCGGTCACCGTCCACGACCGCAGTGCCGTGCAGCACCAGGGTGACCCCTTTCTCCTCGGCCAGGGCTTCGTAGAACTCGAAGAGCTCTTCCACCTGCACGCGAAGGTCGACACGTTCGCTCTCGGGCAGCACCAGACCGTTGTCCGCCTTGGCGAGAAAGAGCATGTCCGCCGCCATGCGGCTCATCCGCTCCAGTTCCTCGGCATTCGACGCGAGCACGTCACGGTATTCCTCGACACTGCGCGACCGTGACAGGACGACCTGCGTCTGCGTGAGAAGGTTGCTGAGGGGCGTACGCAGCTCGTGGGCGATGTCCGACGAGAAGTTGGAGAGACGCCGGAAGGCGTCGTCGAGGCGCTCCAGCATCTCGTTGAAGGCCTGCGCCAGTTCCGTGAGTTCCTCGGGCAGGTTCGTCGTGTCGAGACGCTCGCCGAGACGTTCCGTCGACACGCGTCGCGCGAGATCGGTCAGCCTGCGCATCGGGCGGAGTCCGCTTCGCGCGATCGCCATACCCAGGAGCGAGGCCACGAGAATCGCACCCGCCACCGATACCCACATGGCCCGTCGGAAGAGCGCCATGAACCGCTCGTGCGGCTCAATGCTGATCGCCACGAGCGCATCGAGAGGAGCGCCCTGCGGCACCGAAATGTGGAGTGCCAGTCCGCGGTAGTGTCCGCCCGGTGCCTGCCAGCTGAAGAGCGCCGGCAGTGCGGCGCCGCCCGACGCGAACAGCGGAGCGGCCTGGGCGGCCGGGTAGGCCATCGGAGCGTCGACCACGACCGGCCGGCCGTCGTGCAGCCTGAGCCACATCGAAACGCGGTCGTGACCGGCCATGAGCGCGTCCAGACGTGCGTGCAGGCCCTCGTAGCCCGGGGCTTCCGCGAGTGATCGACCGATGACACGCTGGATGCGGCTTGCCGCGGCCGCGAGCGTCTGTCTGTCCATGGCCATGAAATGCCGCTCCAGAGCGGCGGACAGATAGCTGCCGAGCGCGAGGAAACCCGCCGCCGACACGGCACCGAAGAGCAGCGCGATGCGCCGCGTGATGGAGGCGCCTCCCATCACGTTCCGGGAACCTCGAGCACGTATCCCATCCCCCTCACCGTCCGGATCAGCTTCGGCTCGAACGGATCGTCGACCTTGGCCCGAAGCCGCCGCACCGCGACCTCGATCACGTTGGTGTCACTGTCGAAGTTCATGTCCCACACCTGCGAGGCGATGAGCGACCGGGGCAGCACCTCTCCTTGGCGCCGCATCAGGAGTTCGAGCAGCGAGAATTCCTTCGCGGTGAGGTCTATTCGCGTCCCTGCCCGGACGACACGACGTCGCAGGCGGTCCAGTTCCAGATCCGCGGCGTGCAGCGTGTCGGGTTCGCGACTCCGGCCGCGCCGCAGCAGGCTGCGCACGCGTGCAAGCAGTTCCGCGAAGACGAACGGTTTCACCAGGTAGTCGTCCGCGCCCAGTTCCAGCCCCTTGACGCGGTCGGCAACGTCGTCCTTCGCGGTGAGGAACAGTACCGGCAGCTCGCGCCCGCCACGACGTACGGACTCCAGTACCTGCCAGCCGTCGAGCCCCGGCAGCATCACGTCGAGCACGATCAGGTCGTATTCGCCGGTGAGCGCCAGGTGCAGGCCGTCCGTGCCGTCCCGTGCGAGATCTACGACGAATCCCGCTTCCTGGAGACCCATCCTGAGGTAATCGCCCGTCTTCTGCTCGTCTTCAACGATCAGGATCTTCATGCGGTGCTGCCCCTGCTCTTCTCGCTGCCACGGATTCTCCCCTGTCGGAGCACGGTTGGCTTCAACCTGACACGAATGTAATCCCGGTGTCAGAGGTCGGTTAGGTGTCGGTCGGCAGAATGACTCGCACGACACGTCGACTGGAGTTCGCCATGTACGGCCTCGTTCCTGCCGCCGCGCAGGCGTCCGCCGGACCCACGGCCAAGGTCACGAAGAGCCCTCACCGCCGGTGCTGCGCCGGGTGGGTGGAACACATGCGAGTCGGCGGCATCGGTGTCACGGTGCACGAACTCCCGATTCCTTTTGCTGCGCGTGCCGCCACGGGAATGCCGGACGGCTTCGGAGCTTGCCACAGCGCGAGCGCAGGCCCCTGCGCGATCGAGGGTCACGAGCCGGCAGCCGACGTGAGGAAGCGCCTCGCCCGGCGCCCCGCGGGTGTCGGCATCGCCGTGCCCGCCATGCCACCGGGCTCGCCGGGCATGGGCGGTCCGCGCGCCACTGCCTACGACACCCCGCCGGTGCGAAACGACCGCACCGGCAGGGTTTACGCTCATCACTGACAGGACAGCTGCATGATCATTCTTCCCGCCTCACCCGCCGTCCGGAGCCCCACGCGGCGCGTCTTCGTCAAGGGCCTCGCCGCGAGCGGGATCGTTGCCGGGCTCGCACCCTGGCCCACGCGGACGTTCGCCGAGGCCGATACGGGGGTCCCGGTTCTCTCGGACACCGAGTTCGATCTCGTGATCGAACCGGCACCGGTGAACATCACGGGCGCCCCGCGCATGGCCACGCTCATCAACGGATCCCTGCCGGCCCCCACACTGCGGTGGAAGGAAGGCCAGGAGGTCACCATCCGCGTCACCAACCGACTTCCGGATTCCGCATCCATCCACTGGCACGGCATCCTGCTTCCGTCCCCGATGGACGGGGTCCCGGGCCTGAGCTACCCGGGCATTCCGCCCGGTTCGACGTTCACCTACCGCTTCCGGGTGCGGCAGCACGGCACGTACTGGTATCACTCCCATACCGGCATGCAGGAACAGACCGGCATGTACGGCGCGATCGTCATCGAGCCCGCGGCGGGGGAGTCGATCCGAGTCGATCGGGAACACGTCATCCAGTTCTCGGACTGGACGGACGAGAACCCCCTTCGCGTATTCGCCAAGCTCAAGGCCCAGAGCGACTACTACAACTACAACCGACCCACGGCGGTGGAATTCTTTCGTGACGTCGCGAACCACGGTGTGCGCGCTGCGCTGGCGAAGCGGCAGATGTGGAACGAGATGCGGATGAACCCGACCGACCTGGCCGACGTCTCCGGTGCGACCTACACGTTCCTCGCGAACGGGAGGCCTCCCGCGCACAACTGGACGGGTCTCGTTCGCCCCGACGAACGAGTGCGGCTCCGCTTCATCAACGGCGCCGCCAACACCTTCTTCGACGTGCGCATCCCCGGCCTGCCGTTCACGATCGTGCAGGCCGACGGACAGGACGTGGAACCGGTCACGGTCGACGAGTTCCGCTTCGGTCCGGGCGAGACCTGCGACGTCGTCGTCGTTCCGAAAGACGAGGCGTACACGGTATTCGCACAGTCCATGGACCGCAGCGGTCACGCGCAGGCCACGCTGGCAACCCGACAGGGCCTGACCGCCCCCGTGCCGGCGGTCGACGCGGTGGTGCCGCTCGCCATGGCGGACATGATGGGCGACATGTCGGGTGACCCGTCCGTCGTCCACCATGCTCGCACCGAATACGGGCCGAGCGTCGACATGCGCGTGAACACGCCGCGTACCAACCTGGACGACCCGGGTGTGGGACTGCGCGACAACGGCCGGCGGGTTCTGACCTACGCCGACCTGCACACGCGCGGCGGTGCCCTCGACCCGCGCGAGGCCTCCCGTGAGATCGAACTTCACCTGACCGGCAACATGGAGCGTTACACCTGGTCCTTCGACGGGGTCGAATTCGGGCGCTCGACCCCGGTGCACTTCCGGTATGGCGAGCGACTCAAGGTAACCCTGCAGAACGATACGATGATGACCCACCCGATGCATCTGCACGGCATGTGGAGCGAGTTACTGACGCCGGACGAAGACTTCCAGGTACGCAAGCACACCATCGCCGTGCAGCCGGCCCAGCGCGTGAGCTTCCTGGTCAATGCCGATGCCCCGGGTCGCTGGGCCTGGCACTGCCACCTGCTGTTCCACATGGACGCGGGCATGTTCCGCGAGGTGGTGGTGTCATGAAGAAAGCCGTTTCCCGCGCAACCCGCGCCGCCATCGCGTCCGCCGTACTCGTCGGTGCGCTCCCCGGAGCCTGGGCACAGACGTCCACGGACACCGGCGAGACGATGCCGACGACGAACCACGACGACATGGCCGGCATGAATCACGACGCACCGGCCGCGACATCGTCCGCCAATGGCAGCATGAACGGAATGGACGACATGAAGGACATGCAGGGCTCGCACGACATGAGCAGCATGAGCGGCATGAGTGGTACGAGCACCATGCAGGGTGGCAGCCCGCCGCCCGGCGCTCGCGATCCGGACGCCTACGCCGAGGGCCAGGACTTCGGTCCCATCCCGCGCCCGCGGATGGCCGATGAACACAGCTTCGGTTCCCTGCTCGTCAATCGCCTCGAAACGGTACGCACGACCGACACGAACTCGGCCACCTACGACGTGCAGGGCTGGTACGGCCGCGACTACGACCGTGCGACGCTCAAGGGCGAAGGAGACATCGACCGGCGTCACCTGCAGACGGCCCGCACCGAGCTGCTCTGGAGTCATGCCTTTGCGAGCTACTGGGACAGCCAGCTCGGCATTCGCCACGACAACGGTTCCGGTCCGGACCGGAACTGGCTGGCCGTTGGCGTGCAGGGACTGGCGCCGTACTGGTTCGACGTCGAAGCCACGGCCTACGTCGGCCCGGCGGGCCGCTCGGCCCTGCGCCTGTCGGCCGAGTACGAATTGCTGATCACGCAGCGCCTCATCCTGCAGCCACGGCTCGAGGGCAGGCTCTACGGCAGGGACGATCCCGAACGCGGGATCGGCAACGGTCTGTCCGACGTCGTCGCAGGCATGCGTCTGCGCTACGAGATCACCCGCCAGTTTGCTCCCTATCTCGGCGTCGAGTGGGCCGGCACGTTCGGAGACACCCGGCGCCTGGCCCGGGACGCAGGCGAACGCACGAGCGAGACGCGACTGGTGGCAGGACTGCGCGTCTGGTTCTGAGGAACCATCGCGCAGAACCGGGCACCAACCGGCTGGAAGGGCGCCACCGGCTTCGCGCGCCGCGAGGCCGGTCGACCGACCCCGCTCCCCACCATCACAGGAGGGACGACCATGAAGATGTTTGCCCTGGGCGTCGCGGCCACAGTGATCGTCGCGCTGGCCATCGCCGGCGGACTCGCCTACTCGGGTTCGATCAGTGTCGCGGCGGACGAACCGCACCACCCCATGCTGATGCGCCTGATCTCGACGGCACGCGAGCGCGCAGTGGAGCGGCATGCCCGCTTCGTGGTGGTGCCGAACGACCTGACGGATGCGGACCGGATTCGTCGAGGTGCCGGAAACTACGACGCCATGTGCGCAGGCTGCCACCTGGAACCCGGCGAAAGTGACACCGAGATCCGCAAGGGCCTCTATCCGGTACCGCCGGATCTCACGCGCGCGATGGATGATGATCACGAGGGGGCCGACGACTCCGGGGTTCCGCACGTCGCGGAACACTTCTGGGTGATCAAGCACGGCATCAAGGCGAGCGCCATGGCTGCCTGGAGCCGTGGTGGCATGACCGACGACGACATCTGGAACCTGGTCGCGTTCATTCAGGCGCTGCCCGAAATGGACCGGACGAAGTACGACGCCGTGGTCGCCTCCAGCGGGGGACACTCGCACGGGACGACGGGGGCGCACCACCACGACGAGGAGCCCGGACACGGTCACGACCACGACGCGCATGACGAGGCACCGTCCCGGTGACGGGTCCTCGGCGCCCATCACCGGAAGAACCGGAGATGCCGTGGCAGTCGTTGCATGCTTCGCGCTTCCGCGAACGCGGGTGCAGCCGGCAGCGACCCGGATGACGAAAATGTAATGCGGCGGTCATGTCGCGCTCGGTGCGTCCGGCCTACCATGGCAGGGACATCGGGGACGGACATGCGATGCGACACGACCCGTCCCGGTTCCCGACCAGGGATTCCCGGCCGAGTCCTCGGACGCTCGTCGACACAGGAGGATTCGTGAACGCACGAGACCACTTGCCTGCCTCGCAAGGCGGCGAAGCCACCGTGAAGGACCCGGTCTGCGGCATGTCCGTGAGGACGGATGCGGGCAAACCCCGCGCGGAGCACGGCGGAACCGTCTATCACTTCTGTTCGCAGGGATGTCACGACCGGTTCGTCGCGGACCCGTCCCGCTATGTGTCGGGCGGGCAGACCACTGCGCCCGCGCCCCGGGGAACGAAGTACACCTGCCCGATGCATCCGGAAATCGTGCGTGACGCGCCGGGTGACTGCCCCAAGTGCGGCATGGCGCTCGAGCCCATGGGGGTGCCCGCCGAGGACGAAGGGCCGAACCCCGAACTCGTGGACTTCACACGGCGGCTCTGGGTCGGCGCAGCCTTCACGCTGCCGCTGCTGGTCCTCACGATGGGGCCGATGATCGGCCTCGGTTTCCTGCGCGACGCCCTGGGCGAACGGGCCGCACAGTGGCTGGAACTGGTGCTGTCGGCGCCTGTGGTGCTCTGGGCCGGGTGGCCGTTCTTCGTGCGTGGGGTGAAGTCCTTCGCGACGATGAACCTGAACATGTTCAGCCTCATCGCGATGGGGACAGGGGCCGCCTTCCTGTTCAGCATCGTGGCCGTGCTCTTCCCGGACATCTTTCCTGCGGGGTTCCGCAACGCGGACGGCACGGTCGGCGTCTACTTCGAAGCCGCCGCGGTCATCGTCACGCTGGTACTCGTCGGCCAGGTGATGGAACTTCGCGCACGCGAGCGCACGGGCTCGGCCATCCGCGCGCTGCTCGACATGGCCGCGAAGACTGCGCGCGTGATCCGCCCGGACGGCTCGGAGCAGGAGATTCCCCTCGAGCACGTGCAGGCGGGCGACCGTCTGCGGGTCCGCCCCGGAGACAAGGTGCCGGTCGACGGCGAGGTGGTCGAAGGGCGGTCCTCCGTCGATGAATCCATGATCACCGGGGAGCCCGTTCCCGTGGAGAAGGTCGCCGGAGACCCGGTCACCGGTGCCACGCTCAACGGCACGGGAAGCTTCGTCATGGAGGCGAAGCGCGTGGGCGCCGACACCCTCCTCGCCCAGATCGTCGACATGGTCGCGAGTGCGCAGCGATCCCGTGCGCCGATCCAGAAGTTCGCGGACATGGTAGCCGGCAAGTTCGTTCCGGCCGTGCTGGGGGTCGCTGCGCTCGCCTTCGTCGCGTGGGGCGTGTGGGGACCCTCGCCTTCGCTCGCCTACGCACTGGTCGCGGCGGTATCGGTACTCATCATCGCCTGCCCGTGTGCGCTCGGACTCGCGACTCCGATGTCGATCATGACGGCCACGGGCCGCGGTGCCCAGGCGGGTGTGCTGATCAAGAATGCGGAGGCGCTCGAGCGGTTCGCCCGGGTCGACACGCTCATCGTCGACAAGACCGGAACCCTGACGGTCGGCAAGCCGAAGCTCGTGGCGGTCGTCCCTGCCGACGGCCACGACGAGGGCGACGTGCTGCGCCTCGCGGCGAGCCTCGAACGTGGGTCGGAACATCCGCTCGCCGAAGCCATCGTCTCCGGCGCGGAGGAGCGTGGCGTGAAGCTGGCGCAAGCGGAAGACTTCGAGGCGGTCACGGGCAAGGGTGTGAAGGGTCGTGTCGACGGCCGCGCCGTGGCACTCGGGAACACCAGACTCCTCGGTGAACTGGGGCTGTCGTCCGAGCACTTTCTGGCGCAGGCCGATGCCCGGCGCGACCAGGGAGAGACGGTGATGTTCGTCGTGCTGGAGGGCGCCATCGCCGGGCTGGTGAGCGTGGCCGATCCCGTGAAGGACACGACGCCGGCGGCGCTCGAGGCGCTCCACGAGCTCGGCTTCCGCGTCATCATGGCCACGGGCGACAATGAACGCACCGCGCGCGCAGTGGCCTCGCGCCTCGGCATCGACGAGATCCGCGCGGACGTTCTGCCCGCCGACAAGGCCAGGATCATTCGCGAACTCCAGACCGAGGGTCGCAAGGTCGCGATGGCCGGGGACGGGGTCAACGACGCCCCCGCGCTGGCGCAGGCCGACGTCGGCATCGCCATGGGCACCGGTGCGGACGTGGCCATCGAAAGCGCGAGCTTCACGCTGGTCAAGGGGAATCTCGACGGCATCGCACGCGCACGCCGGCTCTCGCTGGCGGCCATGCGCAACATCCATCAGAACCTGTTCTTCGCGCTCGTTTACAACGCCGCCGGCGTACCCATCGCCGCGGGTGTCCTGTATCCGTTCCTGGGCATTCTGATCAGTCCGATCTTCGCGGCATTCGCAATGAGCGCATCGTCGCTGTCGGTGGTGACCAATGCCCTGCGCCTTCGCACGGTACGCATCTGACATGTTCACCTTTCACTGGAATGGTCATCACATGGGCTGGAACTACATGGGCTGGAACGACATGGGCTTCGGAATGATCGGATCGGTCGTGTTCTGGATCGTGATCATCGCGGTCCTCCTCTACGTGTTCCGAGGGCGAGGAAACGACACGACCGAACGCCCCAGGTCCGCCCTGGACATCCTCAACGAAAGGTACGCGCGCGGCGAGATCGAGAAGGAAGAATTCGACCGTAAGCGGCGCGACCTCTCGGGCTGATTCCCTTGCCTTCCGGTTCTCGTCCCGAACACGTTCGAGCATCCGGAAAGCGTGACGCCCCCCCGTCGGAGGACCGGCAATGTGCCACCTGATCCTGCTCCTCCCGCTGGTGACGCTGCCGGTCTTCTGGGTCCTGCCGCTCTCGTATTCGATTCCCGTCTACGCCGTCGTGCTGGTCGTGTCCGCAATCGTGTTCAGGCTTGCAGTGCGCGCGATGCATCGGCCGATCGGCACGGGCACGGAGGCCCTGCCCGGAAGCCGGGGAGAGGTGATCGATGCATCGGGACATCCAGTCCGGGTACGCGTGAGGGGTGAAATCTGGAACGCGAAATCGAGCGGCGAACTCGTGAACGGTGACGTCATCGTGGTGACAGGGGTCGACGAACTCGTGCTCACCGTTGTCCGGGCGGATGACGGGTCGGTCGATCGGCAGGATCTTCGCGGAAACCGCTTCGCCTGAGTCTCGCTGCCGGGGCTTCTCCTGCTTCCCGACGGTATCCGGTTCCGCCCCCCCTCGTGCCTCGTGACGCCCGGTCACCTCACGACCGGCCGATTGGTCACCCCTGCCCGCCCGCCGGGCGCGAGCACGCCCTGCGCCCCATCACGCCGAATAGCGCCACCAGGCAGAACGCAGCGCCCGCATGGAAGGTCACCGATGCCCCGAGTTCGTCCCAGAGCAGCCCCGCGACGAGACTCGCGCAGAGCATGGCCACGCCACTCACGAGATTGAACATGCCGAATGCCGTGCCACGCAGGGTGTCGGGCGCCGTGTCGGCAACCATGGCCGCGAGCAGACCCTGCGTCATGCCCATGTGGAGTCCCCACAGCATCACGCCCGGCACGACGACCCACCACTGCGCGCTCGTCGCGAGCACCAGGTCGGCGGCGATCAGAACGACCATCCCGGCCATGAGCAGACGTCCATGACTCACGCGGTCGGCCAGCCGGCCGAACGGGTAGGCCGAGATTGCGTAGACCGCATTCATCGCGACGACGACGAGCGGGACCAGCGCGACCGGAACACCCCCATCGCGTGCGCGAAGAACGAGGAACGCCTCGCTGAAGCGTGCGAGAGAAAAGACTGCACCCACCGTGACGACCCACCAGTAGGCGGCACCGAGCCGACGCAGGTTCTCGATACGGACTGGATTGGTGCGCGGGGCGCCACGAGCGGGCTCCGGCTCGCGCAGTGCGGAAGCGAGCAGCGCCACCGCCGCGACGCCAGGAACGACGGCCACCCAGAAGACCGCGCGGTAGTCGTCGTTCCAGACCAGCATCAGACCGGCTGCGGACAGCGGGCCGAGGAATGCCCCGACGGTGTCGAGTGACTGCCGCAGTCCGAAGGCGGCGCCTCGCAGATGCGCAGGCGTGAGGTCCGCCACCAGCGCGTCGCGCGGCGCACCGCGCACCCCCTTCCCGACGCGATCCACGAGTCGGGCGGCCAGCACGATCGCGGCCGACGGCGCGAGTGCGAACAGGGGCTTGCTCGCAGCCCCCAGCGCATAACCGAACGTCGCGAGCCCCTTGCGCCTTCCGAGATAGTCGCTGAGTGCGCCCGAGAACACCTTGACGATCAGGGCGGTGGACTCTGCGAGCCCTTCGACCAGACCGACCATGAGTGCACTGGCACCGAGCGCGGAAACGAGAAAGACGGGGAGCAGGCTGTGGATCATCTCCGAGGAGATGTCCATCAGCATGCTCACGAAACCAAGTACCCACACCCCGGAGGGAAGCCTGTCTCTGGACATGTCGATGTGCTCGGCCTTCGCCGGGGCTCCGTAACGCGCGTGGAAGCACGGCATGCCTTCGCCTGCCAACTGCCTGTCCGCGCCCCGACACCGTAGACGGAAACGGGCTGCCGCCGAGCCAGCATGTACCCTCCGCGGCCGTCGCATCATTCCACCGCGGCATGGACGTCATAACGCATCGGCCACTGTTCGGGACGACTGCGAAGTTCATAATGCCGGAGCACGCGACGACCGCAGTTGCCCCGTGAAATTCCGTCGAGAGTCGACCGGACTCGGACTCGCTGCGGACCGGTACCCGCTCACGCGGCGCGACGAGCGGCCGTCCCCGACCGTCCGGCGACCGCCGACAACCGTTCGCACCGAGGAGGACACGACATGCATGCAGCACATCTCCGGACCCTGGCGGCTTCCACCGCACTCCTGCTCGTGAGCGGCGGTGCGTTCGCCGGCGAATTCTACGAGAAGAACGGTGTGGCCATCAAGGGCTTCGACCCGGTCGCATACTTCACCGATCACGAGGCGATCGAGGGGTCGTCCGAGTACACGGCGACCTACAAGGGCTCCACGTTCCGATTCGCGAGCATGGCGCATCGCGACCTCTTCGAGGCCGACCCCGGGAAGTATGCGCCCCAGTACGATGGCTTCTGCGCGTACGGCGTGGCACGCGGCGTGAAGGCCAAGATCGAGGGCGACGCATTCACGATCGTCGACGGCAAGCTCTATCTCAATTTCGACGCGCGGGTACAGTCGAAGTGGAGCAAGGACATTCCGGGCTATCTCGATCGGGCGGATCACAACTGGCCGGAAGTCTCGAAGCTCACGAAGGTCAGGGAATAGGCCGGGTTCCCGTCGCGCCGGGAGCGCAGGACCGCTCCCCCGCGACGGATCCTCAGCCCGCGCCCCCGCCGTTCACGTAGACGATCTGACCGGTCATGTAGCTCGCGGCATCGGAAACCAGGAAAGCGACGACGGAAGCGATCTCGTCGGGCCTGCCGAGGCGCCTCAGGCTGAACGAATTCACGAACGCGGCCGCGCGTTCCTCCCCGAGCGCGTCGAAGGTCTCACGCAGCATGTCCGTGTCGATCGGGCCGGGACCGACGCCGTTCACACGGATGCCGTTCGGCCCCTCCTCCTTCGCGAGCACGCGCGTGAACGCTTCGAGACCCGCCTTGGAAACCGTGTACACCCCGTAGCCTGCCGGCATCCGCTGCGTCACGTTCGACGACAGATTGACGATGTGACCGCTGCCCTGCCTGCGCATGACGGGCAGCACCGCGCGCGCGAGCCGGAACGGCGCGGTGAGATTGACGTCGAGCACGCGCGACCAGTCGTCGTCGTCGAGATCCGCGAGCCTCACGCCCGGGACGTGCACGCCTGCGTTGTTCACGAGCACGTCGATGTGCCCGTGCTTCGTCACGACCTCGGAGACGGCTGCATCGCCCTGAACCCTGTCCGCGACATCGCAGGCGATCGCCGACACCTCGTGGCCCGCGTCGCGCAGACTCGCGCACAGTGCGTCGGCTTCCGCCCTGCGCGAGCGATACGTGAAAGCGACGCGGAACCCCGCGTCGGCGAGGGCCCGCACGATGGCGGCACCGATCCCGCGCGATCCGCCCGTGACGAGAGCAATCCTTGCAGCGGTCATCACATCCTCCTTTTCCGGTTCGCAGCACGTCGTGCGATGGTAGTCCGGATCGCCATGCCGAGGCGCGGCGATCGCGACCGGCCCGGCCTCGACACCTCTCCCGCGGAACGCGTCTCGTGGAACGCCGGCTTCGGTCAGCGGTAGAACGACAGCGCATCCACGCGCCGCTCGATCTCCGCCATCATGCGCCGGTAGGCCGGTGCGCCCACGCCACCATAGCGACGACGGAATTCCGTCTCGGGCATGAACTCCGGAAGATCCGAGGCGTCGGGCATGATCGCCGACTCGTGGAGCCCGGCGCTCACGCGCACCTGGAACGCGGCCGACGCGCCGCCCGGCCGGACGGCGTATTCCCCGAAGCGCGTGCCCGCGCGATCGGCCGCGATGTCGTTGAAGGAGAATCCGCTGCCGCGCCGGGCGTCCTCGAGTTCCTTGTAGAGACCGACCGCGTCGGACACGACGGTCCCGGCGTATGCCGCGAGGGTGGCGGACACGAGGAAGTGCTTGGGGAAGTCATCGCGTCCGGACAGCGTCACGAGCCGGGGCGGAGCGCGGTACCACGTACGGGCCTCCGGCACGAGGACGTACATCGGCTTGCGGATGACGTACATCGTGGCCACCAGAAGCGCCGAACGGTTCTCCGCGACGGCCGTGTCGGGCGTCGAACGGGCACGCACGCGCGTGAACAGACGGGGCAACAGGTCCGCGACCGAGACGCGCGCCGGCATCTCCGCGACGATCCCGGCGAGTGCATCCTGATAGGCGTGCAGACGCGCGCGTTCCGCGGCATCGAACGCGGACGCACGCACGCGCGCACTCAGGCCGGGCTGCCACTCGTAGACCGTGACGAGCCCCCAGCGGAAGAACCGTACGCGCCTGACTGCGTCGAGTCCCACCCGATAGTCCGGATTGCTGTCGAGCCACTGCAGCGCCCGGCGTTCCGCATAACGCGCGAGGGAATCCGGAATCGGCAATTGCCCCACGCGCAATGCGCCGATCGCGGGCAGCCCTGGCCGTTCCATCGCATAGGCGTCGACATTCAGATAGCGCACGAAGGATCCGAAACGCAGCGGGACGGTCGCGACCACGTGCGCCGCGCCCCCTTCGAGCGTGACCGAGGCACTCCCGTGCGCGAAGCGGTTCACGAGGTAGTTCGCGGCAAGGTCGGCATCGTCGGGACGGATCGTGATCGTGCCGAGATCGCCGTGGCGCGTCGTGGACCGGTAACTCCCCGTCAGCACGGCCTTCGCGCGTGCGACGTGTTCCGGCGTGAGCACGACCGTGCGCTCGAGGCGTGGAGACCGGTCGAGCGCCAGCCAGAGCGCGCAGACGATCGAGACCGGGACCGCGAGCAGCACGACGCCCAGGAGGATTCTCAGCAGACGCACGTCGTCGCTCCGGTCGCGGGCGTGGACGGCAACGAGGGCGGGCCGCTGCCCCGCGTACGCTCCGACATGTGCCGCGTGCCCGTCCTCAACCCCGGATCATCAGCGTGATGGCGAAGTCACCGCGCACGACGTTCAGTGCGACGGGTCGCGGACTCGCACGCATCTCGGACGCGAGTTCCTTCACCGTCCTCACCTTGCGCCGGTTCACGGCCACGATGAAGTCACCTGCACGGAGTCCGTAACGCCAGGCCGCGCTGCCACGTTCCACCTGGACGACGGCGACGGCCTGCGGGCGCCCGCCCTGCTGTGCGTTGCCGAGGCGCGCGCCGGCAAGCTCCGGAACGGCCAGCCGCCCCGAGACCAGTCCGGCCTCGGGACTGTCGATCCGCACCTGCGCCGTGAGCGTCCTTCCGTCGCGCAGATAACGCAGTTCCACGGTGTCTCCGATCGGGATCAGGCCGAGCTGGTTGCGAAGGTCGGCGGAGCCGCGCACGCTGCGCCCGTTGACCGCGACGACCACGTCGCCACGCCTGAGGCCGGCCTTGAACGCCGGTGCATCCGTCACGACGTCGACGAGCACCGCCCCGGCGTGCACGGACACGCCGAGCGCGCGCGCGATGTCGGGCGTGACGTCCTGCGCGGTCGCACCGAACCGTCCTCGCCGCACCTCGCCGAACCGGACGAGCTGCGCGACAACCGCCTGCACCATGTGCGCCGGGATCGCGAAGCCGATGCCGACGTTGCCTCCGGCAGGGCCGATGATCGCCGTGTTGATCCCGACGAGTTCGCCGCGAAGGTTGATCAGTGCGCCGCCCGAATTGCCCGGATTGATCGACGCATCCGTCTGGATGAAGTCCTCGTAGCCCTCGATGTTGAGACCCGTGCGTCCGAGCGCACTCACGATGCCCGACGTGACGGTCTGTCCGAGCCCGAACGGATTGCCGATCGCGAGCACGAAATCCCCGACGTCGAGCTGATCGGAATCCCCGAAGTGCACGGCGACGAGATCCTCGGGCTTGATCTGGAGCAGCGCGATGTCGGTCCCGGCATCGGCGCCCACGATCCTGGCTTCGTACTGTCGCCTGTCCTTCAGCGTGACCATGACCTCGCGCGCGTTCCTGATCACGTGATAGTTCGTGACGACGTATCCCTTGTCGGCGTCGATGATCACACCCGACCCCGCGCTGACCTGTGGACGCGACTGCTCGGGCAGTTCGAAGAACCGCCGGAAGAACGGGTCCTGAAGCAGGGGAGAGGCGGGCTCGTCTCCACCCGAAAGCACCGCGATGTTCACCACGGCGGGCGTGACGTCCTTCACGACGGGAGCGAGCGAAGGCATCCGTCCGTCGGGCAGTACCGGCGGGATCCCGGCAGCGGCGCCGATACTCACCAGGGACAGAAAGAACGCCAGCAGCGCGACACGCGCACCGGCCACACGTCGATTCATGAACGACCTCCGGCTGTTGCATCGTGAGTGCAGTTCCGGCGAAACCGCGGCCATCCCGGTCACCGCTGCACGCATGCGTGAGGACACCGAAGGGCGAAACTCGTTCCGCAGCCGGAACGCGACGCGCAAGGCGTGATGCCGCGTCGCGTGAATGGCCGGCCCGCGCCCCGGGAAGTCAGGCGTGCACGCCCGCCACCGGCGCGGGCGCCTCCACCATGAAGCGACGGACTTCGTCCGTGAAGGCCAGGACATCCTCACGCGTCACGTCCAGGTGCGTCACCAGGCGGATCGTCGGGCCGACGGAGATCTGCATGCCGCGGCTCGCGAGATGCGCCTTGAGGGCCGGTGCGCGGTCGGGCTCGACCGACATGAACACCATGTTCGTCTGGACGGCCGAGGGGTCCGTCCTGACACCCCGGATGTCCGCGAGGCGCTCGGCGAGCAGCGTGGCGTGATCGTGATCCTCGCGCAGGCGCTCCACGTGGTGTTCGAGCGCGTGGAGGCCCGCGGCGGCCATGACACCCGCCTGACGCATGCCGCCGCCCAGCACCTTGCGCCAGCGTCGCGCGCGCCCCACCAGGTCACGCGGGCCGACGAGTACCGACCCGATCGGCGCGCCGAGTCCTTTCGACAGGCACACCGAAACCGTGTCGAAGTGCCGGCCGATGCGTTCGACGCGCACACCGAGTTTCACGGCGGCATTGAACACGCGCGCGCCGTCGAGGTGCAGGGCCAGCCCCCTGTCGCGCGCGACCGCTTCGGCGTCGGCGAGATAGTCGAGTGGCAGCACCTTGCCGCCGTGCGTGTTCTCGAGCGCGAGCAGCCGTGTGCGTGCGAAATGCGGGTCATCCGGCTTCACGGCCGCGGCGACCCGTGCGAGATCCAGCGTTCCGTCGGCTTCGTTGTCGATCGGTTGCGGCTGAATGCTGCCCAGCACGGCCGCGCCGCCCCCCTCGTACTTGTACGTGTGAGCCTGCTGGCCGACCACGTACTCGTCCCCCCGCTCGCAGTGGGCCATGAGGCCGATGAGATTGCTCTGGGTCCCCGTCGCGACGAAGATCGCGGCTTCCTTGCCGAAGAGCGCGGCGACGGTTTCCTCGAGCCGGTTCACGGTGGGATCCTCGCCGTAGACGTCGTCGCCGACCTCTGCCGCGGCCATCGCGGCACGCATCGCGGACGTGGGCTTCGTCACGGTATCGCTGCGCAGATCGATCGCTTTCATTCGGTTCCTCCTGTGGGTCGGACACGGCCGGCAACGCGGGACGTTGCCGATTCTAACCGCGGGGAAAATGCCTGCCGCGGCGCGCGCCCGTCCCTGTGCCTCGACGCCGGACCGGGCTGCCTTCTCCGTCAGTAGTTCAACCGGCCACCGGCCGCGTCACGGAGGCGGTGCGGGGATGCCTTTAGCGTCCCGGCCACGTCCGCACCCGGGCATCGGCGGCTGTCTGGCCACCGGCGCCTTCGACGTCGAAGCGATCCGGCGCGTGCAGGCGATCCTCGCGCCAGGCATCAGGAGTCAGGCGTCAGGGGTGAGGCGGGCGCCGGTACAGGGGACCTGGGGTCAGTCTCCCGGGCGCACGTCGGACTGGAGCTTGCGCCACCAGATCCACACGAGCTTGCGGGTACCGAAGTCGATGTCCCCGACGCCCGTGGCGCCTGGCGAGACGTCCAGACCGAGACGCTGCGCCTGAGCCTCCACCTTCACGTCCGCCTGCCCCGACCGTTCGTCCCGAGAGATCCGCGTGATCGTGAAGGGCACCGGCGTCGTGTCGTCGCCGAAGCGCGCGAGGCCCGACTGCCCTTCCCTGAGAAGCGACTGGTCCGCGTCGGCCGCGACCACCGAGAGCCGGTAGCCGTCCGTCTGCGCGATCGTGAACAGGGGATCACCGTTTCGGACCGTCGCCCGACCGCCGGAGAGCTTCACCTCGGACTGGACGAGACCATCCACCGGACTGCTCACCTCGAGGTGCGACAGCCGATCGTCAAGCGCCTGAATCCGCGATTCGATCTCGGCACGTCGCTCCGAGAGCGAGGCGATCGACGCCCGGTCCTGCAGGTCCGTCGCGTCCCGGATGGCCGGCAGGAGCCGCTCGCGCTCCGCATCGAGCTTCACGCGTTCCAGCTGGAGTTCCGTATCGTCGAATCTGGCGAGCACCTGGCCCCTGCGAACGGCATCGCCGACCCGCACGCGCACGTCGAGGATCCTGCCGTCGAACGCCGACGTGACGCTCTGCGGCGGGGCGCCCTCGACCGCCACGCGCACGCGGGCCTGATATTCACCGGTTGCCCCGATCAGCACGAGCACCGCTGCGAGCAGCGCCACGACCGCGAGCTTCCACTTGTATCGCACCGGCCCGAACAGCCCCGCGAGCATGCGGCGCTCGCGCGATACGGTGGCCGCCCTCGACACGGGCTTCGATTCGATGATGGGGGCCACGAGCCTCGCGAGCTGCTCGATGGTCTCGATCTCCTCGGCCCCGAACGGTTCGCCGCGCGTCCGTTCACAGAGGAGGACTCCGGCCGCCCCGGAGGCCCCGAGCAGCGGCACCGCGCACACGCGGACGACTGCCTCCGCATCGGTGGCGACCGCGCGCGACGTGACGGTCGAATCCGGAAGTTCCGCGGTCTGGATGCTCCGGCCCTGTGCGAGCGCCGAGCGCACGACCGCTTCGCGCCGCATGTCCGCATCCTCGGGTTCTGCCTCGGGTTCCGCCCCTCGCCTGGCCGCGACCGTGAGGAGTTCGTGCCGATAGACACCCACGCTGACCAGCGTGTCCGGGAACGAGTCGACGATGGACTCGGCGAGCCGGTCCGCCGCGCTCACGACCTCCTTCGCGGTGCCACATGCCAGGATGGCCCGCGACAGGACGTCGAGCCGGCGAGCGGCCACCCGCGAGGCGACCCCTTCCGCCACCTCGATGCTGGCCACGAGCCAGCCCGCCCCCCATCGGATCTCGTCGAGTCCGCGCTGCAGTTCCCGTGGCTGCGAGGGCGCGCACTCGAACACGATGACCCAGTCACGCGATCCGTCCGGATGCGCGATCAGGTGGAAGGCGGAACCGACCGATCTGATCAGCGTGACGTCCCGCGAGAGGCCCTGCAGCGCCGAGCGCGACGTCTCCGTCGTGCTGCCGAACGTCCCCCACTGGGCGACGAGCGTGCCGCCCCTGCCGTCCTCGGCACGCCGGTACACGCCGCCGGCGACGGCGGACGGTACACGCTGGGCGAGCACGTGCAGCCACGCGGTCAGCCGCTCCTGCAGGCCGGTCGCGCACGAAAAAGCCGCCCAGAGGGCGGCCCTGTCCTGCAGTCTCGCGTCTTCCTCCTGCGTCGGAGGACTGTCCGCTCTGCCGTTCATGCGCAGGAACCCCGACGCACGGCTACTTGAGTTCGCCGTGGCGGTTCTCGTATTCCGCCATGAGCTTCTGGAGCAGGTCGCTGAGCCGCCTGGCCGCGAACGGGCTCAGGATGATCCGGTGCGCAAGCTCGATCTCGACCTCACCGGCCATGCGGTCCCAGTTCTGGTTGATGCCGAAGTTCAGGACGACTTCCTCGCGGGTGCTCGTCGCGTTCACGAAATTGCAGTAAGTGCTCTTCAGGCCGTGCGTGTCCCACTTGACCTTCGGCATCTGCGCCTCGGTGGACTGCTTCGCGCCTTCTTCGGGTGCCTTCGCCATGCGTGTCCTCTCCTTCGTGTGTGAAAGTGTTCTGCCTGCCCTGCTCCGCCCGAACCCGAGGGACCTCCCGAACTGGCCCGGGCGACGTCCGACCGGAAACCTAGACCGTGCGCCGACGACCCCGCGCGACGCCCAGGACCATTATGCCGAGTCCCGTGGCGAAAAGCGCATAGGTTTCGGGCTCGGGCACGACCGCGACCATGGCGGTTGCCGGACTCTGCGGCTGGAACGGTGCGCTGATCCCGTCATCGGCCTCGACGTTCGCCGTGACGGTCCAGGACCCCGGCGTGGACGCCGGCGGAGCCGTCAGTACGAAGCGGGCGAGGACTCCGGACGAAGGGATCGGCACGGCCTGGCCACCGACGGGATCCCACGCGGAGAACACGAACGAGAGGACCTTGGACGTGTCGGGCCCGGGATTGGGCCCTGCGAGGACGACAGGGCCGATGAGTGCGGAGAAGAACGAACCGAGACTGTCCGACGTGTAGTCCGCGGCCGTGCCGGGATCGTCGTACATCTGGATCCTGAACGGCCCGGCGGCCGGCACCTCGATCGTCGCGGAGAGACCGATGGCGTCGCCCGAGGTGAGGTCGATGCCGGTGGAATCGAGACCCGTGATCCCGAGTTCCATGAGGACCGACTGGCCGGTCGCGGCGTCGCCGTCCACCTGCACGGTGTTCAGGTAGGCATCGAAGGCAGCGAGGGCCGGGGAGGAAATCACCATTGCGACGGCAGACGCGCCCGCCAGGGTGATCGAGGAGAGGAATGACTTGAGTTTCATCGGGGTCTCCTGCGCACGGGCGTGTCTCCACACGTCTCCGCACGCGATCATTGGTCCATGAGGTCCATCGGGAGCGACGATCGCACCCCGTCCGGACACACAACCTTTACAGGCCTTTTCTGAGAGGCTTCCTTGGCCTTCTCAGGGAAAGGTAGCACAGCCGAAGACCATTGAAAACTATCAGAACAATCGATTCGAACTCATAATTCCGTGAGGTTTTCGTTGAATTTCCGACCTGCGGGACTAAACTCGGATCGCGATTGCCGCCCCCAGCCAGGGAAGATCAGGTACGGTGAAACTACTCATCAAATCAATGGACAACGACGGCCGCCTCGCGCCGCTCGAGCACCTGCTCACGACGCCGTGGGAGATCGAGGTCGTGGACGACGGCGACCGGTCGGGCTTCGCCGCCGCGCTGCAGCACGCCGATGCGATCGTGTCGATGAACTGGCCTGGGGACTATCCCCCGAGCCGGACGCTGCGCCTCATCCACCTGCCCGGCGCCGGACTCGACGGGATCGAATTCTCGTCCGTCCCGGAACAGGCGACCGTCTGCAACGCGTTCGAGCACGAGATCGGCATCGCCGAATACGTGCTCGCGGCCATGCTGGAATGGCTCATTGGAATGCGCAGGCTCGACGCATCCTTCCGGGCGGGCAGCTGGCGCGGGTCCTACCTCTGTGGCCCGCGCCACGGCGACCTCTCGGGCGCGACGCTTGCGATCCTCGGCTACGGCCGCATCGGCCGCGAGGTCGCGAAGCGCGCGCACGCCTTCGGCGTGCGCGTCGTCGCCGCGAGCCGCACGCCCGGCCCTGGCGACGAATGGTGCGAGGGCGTAAGACCCATGAATGCGCTGCGCGAGGTGGTTTCCGACGCGGATTTCGTGCTCGTGACCCTGCCGCTCGACGACTCCACACGGGGCATCGTCGACGCGGCGACCCTGGCTGCGATGAAACCCGACGCCGTCATTATCAACGTCGGTCGGGGTGCCACCGTCGACGAGGACGCGCTCTTCGAGGCGCTCCTGAAGCGCAGCATCGGCGGCGCGGTCATCGACACCTGGTACCGCTACCCCGCCCAGCAGGATGCCGGGACCTCGACGGTCCGGCCCTCCCGGCATCCCTTTCACGAACTCGACAACCTGATCATGACCCCTCACGCGTGCGCCTGGACGCATGCGCTGGCCGAACGCCGATGCCGGATAATCGCGTCGAACCTCGACCGCCTCGCGCGCGGAGAGCCGCTCGTCAACGTCGTGCGCGAGCCGCGGCGCGAGACCATGACGTGATGCCCCCCGTCATCCTGCTCGCGCACGGAATCCGGCGGCCTTCCGGCGCGACCGGTCGCAGTGCCGGCGAAAACCGTTTCCGCCCCGATCGCCCGATCCGTGCGCACGGGCCTCGATCGGGCACGCACCGCCTGCGAAGGCGCATCCCCCACCCCGGGTCGTGACCCGGTTCACCAGACAGGAACATACAACCCAAAATGAACGACACGAATGCTCGACAGGCCGCAGCACTGCTCTGGGAGACATGGCAGGCCGGCAGACGGCTCCCCGCGCTGCCCGCGGGGCTTCGTCCCGGCGACGAGGACGAGGGATTCCTCATCCAGAAGGAAATCACGGCACTCTCGGGCAGCCGCCGCTTCGGCTGGAAGATCGCCGCGACGAGTACCGCCGGTCAGGAACACATCGGGGTGTCGGGACCTCTGGTCGGAACCCTGCTCGAGAGCCGGGTCATGACCATGCCGGCGGCGGTATCCATGGCGGGCAACGCCATGGGCGTCGCAGAAGCGGAGTTCGCGTTCCGGATGGGCCGCTCCCTCGCGCCCAGGTCGACGCACTATGAAGTCGGGGAGGTGATGGACGCCGTCGCGGCCATGCACCCTGCGATCGAGGTGCCGGATTCGCGCTACGAGGACTTCGTGACGTCGGGTGCCCCCCAGCTGCTCGCCGACAACGCGTGCGCGAGCTGGTTCGTGCTCGGGGACGCCGCGCCCGACGCCTGGCGGACCACGGACCTCGTCACTCACGAGGTCACGGTTCGCGTGAACGATGCCGTGGTGGGCAGGGGAACCGGTGCCAACGTGCTGGGCGACCCGCGCGTGGCGCTCACGTGGATCGCGAACAGGCTCTCCGCGTTCGGCACGACACTCGCCGAAGGCGAGGTCGTCACGACCGGCACCTGCGTGGTCCCGTTCGCGGTCGCCCCGGGAGACCGCGTCGTCGCCGAGTACGGCGCGTTCGGCCGCATCGAAGTGGCGTTCGTTGCGTGAATGCGGAAGGCGCGACCGTGGGCGTCATGAGGCTTCTGAAATCGCCCCTGCACTACCCGCGGTCGTTCCTGAAGCTGATCACCGTCGGTTTCGCGCTCGTCGCGCTGCCCCTCATCCTCGCCATCATCAACAACGCGGTCTCGATCAACGACATCACGAAGCGCAGTCAGCTCACGGTGCATCAGGCGATGCGCGCGACGGATTCCACGCGCCGCCTCATCGAGGAACTGACCGCCATGGAGCGCAGCGTGCGGCAGGCGACGGCGCTCGACGACCCGTCGCTGCTCGCGGGTTTCGCCCACGCTCACGTGAAGTTCGTGGAAAGCGCGCGCGACATGCTTGCCCTCAAGGTCGACCCGGAACAGCAGCGTCAGCTCAGACAGCTCATGGAAAAGGAGGCGCGTCTCGCCGCCGCGGTCAACCGTATCGCGGTGACACCCGACCTCCTGAGCGCGCTGTTCCGGGATTTCGACGAACTCGACATCCTTGCCCACAGGCTCGCGGATCTCGCGACGACCATCGTCGAGCGCGAGGTCGCCTCGCTCGAATCCATGGCCGAGGGCGTGCAGCACTTCGTGTTCTGGCAGCTCGTGGCGCTCGTGCCCATGGCGCTGATCGTGCTCGTCGGGTCGATCATCCTCATCTCGCGCCCGATCGCGCAGATCGACGCCGCGATCCGGCGACTCGGCGACGGCAACTTCACCTCGAAAGTCGAGGTGAACGGCCCGCAGGATCTCCAGAACCTCGGCCGGCAGCTGGACTGGATGCGCCTCAAGCTGATCGATCTGGAAGGACAGAAGCGCCTGTTCCTGCATCACGTGTCGCACGAGCTCAAGACCCCCCTGGCAGCGATCAAGGAGGGCTCGGGCCTGCTCGACGAGGAACTCGTGGGACCGCTCACCTCCTCGCAGCGGGAGGTCACGGCGATACTGAAGCAGAACACGCACCGCCTCCAGGAACTCATCGAGCGGCTGCTGAACTACCACGAGACGCAGTTCAACCGGCCAGCACTGAATCTCGGCGAGGTGCGACTGCCCGACGTCATTTCCGCGGTGAGCCGTCAGCACCAGCTCACGCTGTCGTCGAAAGGCGTGGACCTCGTCGTGAACTGCCCCCCCGTCTCCCTGGAAGCGGACCGCGAGAAGCTCGGCGCGATCGTCGGCAATCTCGTCTCCAACGCGGCCAAGTACGCACCGCAGAATGGCCGGATCGAGGTCGGGGTCACCGAACGCGAGGACGGGATCCGCATAGAGGTCGCGGACGACGGCCCGGGAATCCGGGCCGAGGAACGACCTTACGTGTTCGAGCCCTTCTTCCACGGGTCGACCCAGCACGACGGCGCCATGAAGGGAACGGGCCTGGGGCTCGCGATCGTGCGGGAATTCGTGCTCGCGCACCACGGCCGGATCGAGATCGTGGACCAGGAGGCAGGGACACGGATAAGGGTCGACCTGCCCAGACGACAACCACCGATGCGGGAGGCCGCATGAAGCACCCGGCGAGGGGCCCCGCGGAGCGGGGATCGACGGCAAGCCGATTGCGGCCAGCCCGCCGACTCGTGGTGCCGATCAGCCACCTTCCCCACGGAGGCGGCCGCATGAGGCACCCGGCGAGGGGCCCCGCAGCGCGGGGATCGACGGCAAGCCGATTGCGGCCAGGCCGCCGACTCGTGGTGCCTGCGCCTAGGCCTACCGATGGGGAGGCGGCCCCATGAGGCGCCTGGCGAGGGGCCCCGCAGCGCGGGCATCGACGGCAGGCCGATTGCGGCCGATCCGAACCGTCCTGGCCGCGTCCGTCCTCGCGGGCGTCCTCGCGGGCTGCACGACGGGGCCACGACTCGTCGACGTCGGTACGGCGTCGTCATCGCGTGCCGCGGACTGTCCGTCGAGCGACACCCGATCCTGTCCGACTGGTGTCACGTCGGCGCCGCACAGCGATCTCGACGACGTGATGGACTACTATCTGGTGTTGCGCGCCCAGTCGGGGTCGGCTCTCAAGCAGACCTATGAAGTCGCGAAGAAGGACTTCGAGACGACGGGCAACGAGGCCGCGCGGCTGAAACTGGCCCTCGTCCACTGGCTGCCGAACTCGCCCGTGCACAGCGATGCGGCCGTCGCGCAACTGCTCGAACCATATACCCGGGGGGAAGGACGCGGGTTCAGCGAACTCAGCGGCCTCGCGCAGGTCCTGCTGGCAAGCATCGAGATGTCGCGTCGGGCCGACGCGCAGCTCCAGTCCCAGACCGCCAGACTGCGCGAGGAACAGCGGAAGAGCGACGACCTGCAGCACAAGCTCGACGCGCTCAAGGACGTCGAGCGCGCGATGATTCTCAAGGATCAAGGAGTGAGAGCCAAATGAATGCGACTCAGGGTAACGTACTGGTCGTCGACGACGACGAGGATCTCCTGCGACTGGTCTCGATCCGTCTCGCCACGGCGGGGTTCGACGTGACGACGTCGAGGAGCGCGGAAGAAGGTCTCGCGCACCTTTCCACCACCGTGCCGCACGTCGTGGTCACGGACCTCAAGATGGGTGGCATGGATGGCATGGCGCTCTTCGAGCAGGTCCACCGCACGCACCCGGCGCTGCCCGTCATCATCCTGACCGCGAACGGGACGATCCCGGACGCGGTGGCCGCCATGCGCAAGGGAGTGTTCGATTACCTCACGAAACCCTTCGACGGCAAGGAGCTCGTGAGCCTGATCTCCCGCGCGGTCCGGCTCTCGGCACCGGCGACAGCCGCCGACGACGATCACGAGTGGCGCGCGGCGATCATCACGCACAATCCCGAGCTGGAAGCGGTCCTCGCGCGGGCGCGCCTCGTCGCAGCTGGAGACGCGAGCGTCCTGATACGCGGGGAGAGCGGGACGGGCAAGGAACTGCTCGCGCAGGCCATCCATCTCGCGAGCCCGCGGCGCGACCGGCCGTTCATGGCCCTCAACTGCGGCGCCATCCCCGAGGCATTGCTGGAATCCGAACTGTTCGGCCACATGCGCGGATCGTTCACGGGCGCCGCGCGCGACAACGCCGGACTTTTCCAGTCGGCCACGGGCGGGACGGTCTTCCTGGACGAGATCGGCGACATGCCGCTCGCACTGCAGGTGAAGCTGCTGCGCGTGCTGCAGGAGAGAACCGTACGTCCGGTCGGCGCGACGAAGGCGGTACCCGTCGACGTGCGCATCATCTCCGCCACCCACCGGGACCTCGAAGCCGGCATCCGCGAAGGCCGCTTCCGCGAGGATCTCTTCTACCGCCTGAACGTCGTGAGCTTCGACGTCCCGCCGCTGCGCGACCGCCGCGAGGACATCACGCTGCTCGCGACACATTTCCTGACCCGCCTCGCGGCCAAGTACGGCAAGCGCGTGACCGCCATCAGTTCGGAGGCCCTCGCGCGGCTCGTCGAGTACGACTGGCCCGGAAACGTGCGGGAACTCGTCAACGTGATCGAGCAGGCCGTGGCGCTCAGCACCGCGCCGATCGTGAGCGCGGGCCTCATCGAGAACGCGCTGCGCGGTCCTTCCACCGAACTGCAGCCTTTCGAGAAGGCTCGGGGCCAGTTCGAGCGCGAGTATCTTTCGCGTCTGCTCAAGATGACCAACGGCAACGTCACGCACGCCGCGAGACTCGCGAAACGCAACCGGACGGAGTTCTACAAGCTCCTGCACCGGCACCACCTCCTGCCCGCGCGCTTCAAGAATCACACGACGACGAACTGACCCCATCCATCGAGCCCCCGGAACCGCCCTCACATGAAGAAAACCGCACTCTTCCGCCGGATCGCTGCAGTCCTGGTCCTCACCATCCTTCATCTCGCAGTTGCGGCGCCGGCCCGGGCGGCTCTCGTCGGAACGGAGCGGGTGACCGGACACGTTCCGGAGCCGGATCCGCAGACCGCACGCACGATGCGCCGCGCCGTGCTCGCCGCCGAACTCACACGCCTGGGCATGTCTCCGGCCGAGGCGCATGCCCGGGTCTCGGTGCTGACCGACGCGGAGGTGGATTCTCCGGGCAGTCCGGGTAGAATCCCTGCAGGCGGAGGGGTGGTCGGTGTCGCCGTCTTCGTGTTCGCCGTCCTCGTCATGACGGACGTGCTCGGCTACACGCGAATCTTTCCCTTCACGAGTTCACTCAGAAGATGAATCGGCCGAACCAATGACCCATAGCGGAGGAGTCTGAACAATGTGGAAACTGTTGAAGAAAGTACTCGCCATCACGCTGGTCGCCACGACGATGCATCTGGGCATGGTGACTGCCGTCCAGGCAGCACTCGTCGGGACGGAAACCGTCGGTCACGCAGCACGCGACGCAGCGGGTATCGAGGCGCAGCGCGCGAAGGTCGCCGCATTCCTGGATCGCGCGGATGTCGTGCATCAGCTCGACCGGCTCGGCATCGCTCCCGCCGAAGCGAAGGCACGGGTCGCCGCGATGTCGGACGACGAGGTGCTGAACGCCGCCGGCAAGATCGATTCCATGCCGGCAGGGGGTGATGGGTTCGGTGCTGTCCTCGGCGTGGCCCTGGTCGTGTTCATCGTGCTCCTCATCACCGACATCCTGGGGTTCACGAAAGTGTTCTCCTTCACGCGTCCCATCAAGCGTTGATCCCCGGCAGTCCGATCGCACGAATTCCGGGCCATCCTCGCTTCGCGCGGCAGCCCGGGCGATCGGTCGGCCGATCCCGAGATGCCGGTGGGTGATCCGCGATCACGCACCGGCAGCGGTTCACCGCTGGCCCGTCTCTGCGCCCTGCTCACGGTGCTGCTCCTCGCAGGCTGTGCCGGGCTGCCGAAGATGGACGCACAGCGGCTGGCAGCCCTGCCCAGCGTTCGCGAGCTCACCGCGACACCGTTCTTCCCCCAGGAAGCCCATCACTGCGGTCCGGCGGCGCTCGCAACCGTCCTGACCGCCGCCGGGTTCGACACCACCCCGGACAAGCTCGCCCCGATGGTGTACCTGCCGGCGCGGCAGGGGAGCCTCCCGCTCGACATGCTCGGCGGCGCGCGGCGCACCGGCGCTTTCGCCGTTCGTCTGGAACCGGGCCTCGAAGCGCTGTTCGAGCAGGTCGCCGCGGGCACCCCCGTCGTGATCCTGCAGAACCTCGGGCTGTCGTGGTATCCGATGTGGCACTACGCAGTGGTGGTCGGCTTCGACCTGACCGCCGACGAAGTCATCCTCCGCTCCGGACGCGAGGCCCGCCAGCTTCTGCCGCTTGCGACGTTCAGCAAGACCTGGGACCGCTCGGGGCGATGGGCCATGGTCGCGGTGCGTCCGGGCGAGGTCCCCGCGAGCGCGACACACGACAGTTACGCCGAGGGCGCCATCGCGCTCGAGCGGCTGGGCAGGCTCGACGACGCCCATCGGGCCTACGTTGCAGGACTCTCCCGCTGGCCGGGTGACCTCACCCTGGCGATCGGAGCGGGCAACACGGCGTATGCGAAAGGCGACCTCGCGGCGGCCGAAAGTGCGTTCCGGACAGCCGCCCGCGCGAATCCGGAATCGGACGCCGCGCTCAACAACCTCGCGCACGTCCTCGCCGAACGGGGCGACCTCGCGGCCGCGCTCGCGACGGCCGAGGCTGCCGTGGCCCTCGACGGCCCCAACCGGTCCGTCGCCGAGAAGACGCTCGCGGAAATACGGGCACGCCGGAAGCCTCCCGCGACCCGATAGACCTCCAGACGATAACCCGGCTGACAATAAGCCTGTATACAGTAGGCTTGCCTATAATAAGCTAGGCAACTATCATCGCCGGATGTTCCAGGAAGACCTCTCCCGCAACTTCGGCTTCATCCTGAACGACGTCGCCCGGCTCATGCGCACCAACTTCGACCGGAAGGTGCGCGCGCTGGGGCTCACGCGCTCGCAGTGGTGGGTCCTCAATCACCTGTTCCGCAACAACGGAGCCACGCAGTCGGAGCTCGCAGACATCCTCGAGATCGAAAAGGCCACGCTCGGGCGGCTGCTCGACCGCATGGAACAGAAGGGGTGGATCCGCCGCGAGTCGCACGCCAACGACCGTCGCGCGAAGTGTGTCTACCTGACGGAGGAAGTCGAACCGTCCATCAAGGCCATGCGGTCGGCGGCCGCCGAGATGCGGCGTGACGCACTCGCAGGGCTGTCCCGGGAACAACAGGAGGGTTTCGTGGACGTCCTGCTCGCGATCAAGGCCAACCTGTCTCGATCGGAGAACGGCAACGGAGCCCGCAACGGCAGGACGAGAAACGTCTCATGAAAGCAGTGCTGCGCACCGTCCGATCCAAGCTTCCCCCGATCCGCGTATTCCGCATCGTGTTCCTCGTGGTCGTCCCGCTGATCGCGGTGATCCTCGGCACGCGCTGGTACGCGCAGTCGGGTCGCTACGAGGAAACCGAGAACGCCTACGTGAAGGCCGCGATCGTCGCGGTCAGCTGCGAGGTACCCGGCCGCGTCGTCGGCGTCGCCGTGCAGGACAACCAGCACGTGAGCGCGGGTGACCTGCTGTTCCAGGTCGACCCGGCCCCCTACCAGATTGCACTGGACCGCGCCAAGGCCCAGATGGAAGTCATCCGGACCGACGTCCAGTCACTCAAGGCCGACTACCGGACGTCGCTGCTCGAGGCCGACGAGATGGAGGAGCAGATCCGGTTCCTCACGCGGCAGTTCGAGCGCCAGGCGATGCTGCGGGAGAGCGGGATGACCCGCGCGGACATGTACGACGAGGCGCGCCACAACCTCGAGCTCGCGAAGCGGAAGCTCGTGAGCATCCGGGAACGCACGCAACGGGTCATCGCGAATCTCGCGGGTGATCCCAACCTGCCCGTGGACGAGTTTCCCAGATACGTCGAGGCCAAGGCCGCCTACGACGCCGCCGCCATCGACCTCGCCCGCACCGAGGTCCGCGCGCCGAGCGCGGGCATCGTGAGCAACCTCGACCTCGAGGTCGGCGAGCACATCGACAAGGGCGTGCCGGTGTTCAGCCTGATCAGCAATGCTCCGGCGTGGGTCGAGGCCAACTACAAGGAGACGCAGCTCACGCACATGCGCGTCGGCCAGCACGTCACGGTCCGCGTGGACGCCTACCCGGACATCGAGTGGTCCGCGCTCGTGTCGTCGATCTCTCCCGCCACCGGCGCAGAGTTCGCAGTGCTTCCGCCGCAGAATGCCACGGGCAACTGGGTGAAGGTGGTCCAGCGCATTCCGGTCCGGATCGAGGTCGAGCAGCCCGCGGGGATGCCGCCGCTGCGCGCCGGCATGACGGCCACGGTGGCCGTGGACACGGGGCACGTCAACGGACTGCCGAAGACCGTGCGCCGGCTCATCGACGAAGGCTACCTGCCCCGATTCCTGCAGCCCACGCCCGCGCTCGCCGGCAACTGAGCGGCCTGCCGCGCACCCCCGCGAGGACACGTCGTGTTCGAGCAAGCTCCCCGACATCCCGTCCTGGTCACCGCTTCGGTGATCCTCGCGTCCCTGCTGTATTCCATCGACTGGACGATCGCCGCGGTGGCCCTGCCCCACATGCAGGGCACCTTCTCGGCGTCGCAGGACCAGATCGGATGGGTCATCACGTCGTACATCGTGGCGTCCGCGATCAGCATGCCGACCGCCGGCTTCCTGAGCGCCCGGTTCGGACGCAAGCGGCTGTTCATCTTCGCGCTGATCGGCTTCACGACCGCATCCGTGTTCTGTGGATCCGCGCAGTCCCTCGCCGTGGAAGTCGCCGCGCGCATCGTCCAGGGCATGAGCGGCGCATTTTTGATCCCGCTCTCGCAGGCGATCATTCTCGACACCTATCCGCCGCACGAGCACGGGAAGGCCATGGCGCTCTGGGGTACGGGCTCCGTGTTCGGGTCGTTCCTCGGACCGTGCCTCGGCGGCTATCTGACCGAGTACTTCCGCTGGCAGTACATCTTCTACATCAACGTCCCGATCGGCATGCTCGCGCTCATCGGCCTGACGATCTTCGTGCCGGAAACGCAGCGCGACAGGACACACAGGCTGGACTGGTTCGGCTTCGTGTCCCTCGCGCTCGGGATCGGTGCCCTCCAGCTCATGCTCGACCGCGGCGGCACGCTCGACTGGTTCGAGTCCGGTGAAATCATCCTCGAGGGCTGCCTCAGCGTGCTCGGGTTCTACCTGTTCCTCGTCCACAGCCTCACGACCCGGAAACCGTTCCTCGACCTCTCGATCATCACCGACCGACGGTTCGCACTCGGACTCGGATTCGTGTTCATCTACGGCCTCGTGACGGTGCCGCCGCTGATCCTGATGCCCCCGTTCCTCGCGGAGATACGCGGCTACTCGATCGATGCCGTCGGACTTCTGCAGGCGCCGCGCGGACTCGGGATGCTCTCGGCCATGATCATCGGCGGACGCATCACGGGCAGGATCGATCCGCGCAAGATCATCGCGTTCGGACTGGTGTGCATGGCCATCCCTGCCGTGGAGATGTCGACGTGGACCGTCGACGTTCCCGTGTGGCCCCTGATCTGGACGAACTTCATGCAGGGCATCGGCGGCGGCATCATCCTCGTACCGATCCAGGTCATCGCCTTTCCCGGCATCACGCCGGAGCGACGCACCGAAGCCGCGGGCGTCTACAATCTGGTCCGCAGCATCGGGGCCAGCATCGGCGTGTCGGCGGCGCTCGCGATGCTCGTGCGCAGTACGGGCCAGAGCCGCGCGCATCTCACGGAATTCGTCTCGCCGTACAACGAGATCCTGCGCTACGCCGCGCCGCGCGCGGAGTGGAAGCTGGGCACGCTTCCGGGCATCGCGCACATGGACAAGGTGATCGACCAGCAGGCGCTCATGATCGCGTACATCGGCGACTTCCAGCTGCTCGCGGTCGCAGCGCTGTCCGCGCTGCCGCTCCTGCTGCTGGTGGGATCCACGCCCAGGCACGTGGAGATACCGATGGAGGCCACCGAAGCCGCCTGATGTCCGGGCAGCGCCACGCGCGATCGCCCCGGATCCGAACACTCGGAGGGACCATGGAGCTTAAGAATGCAGTCGATCTGTCGGGCCGGCGCGTGCTCGTCACGCAGGCGGGCGAGTTCATGGGGCCCGTGCTGTGTCGCGCCTTTGCCGACGCAGGCGCGGAGGTCATCGGTGACACCGCCCCGCTGACCGCCCCCGAACGGCCGGCGGAGCTCGTCGCGAAGACGGGCCATGTCGATGTGCTCGTCGCGAACCTGGCGATCGCCGCCCCCTCGACGCCGGCCGTCGACGTATCCGACGACGAGTGGCGCGACGTCTTCGCCCACATGGTCGACCCCCTGCCCCGTCTGTGCCGCGCCGTCCTGCCGCAGATGATCGAGCGCCGCTCGGGCAAGATCCTCGTGATGGGAAGCGCGTCGGCACTGCGTGGCATGAAGCGCACGTCCACGTACAGCGCGGCACGCGGTGCGCAACTCGCCTACGT
Organism: Betaproteobacteria bacterium; assembly: GCA_016125475.1. Lineage (GTDB taxonomy): Bacteria > Pseudomonadota > Gammaproteobacteria > Burkholderiales. Next base: position 51,936 of record WGLR01000018.1, on the reverse strand, counting down.
CCAGGCGGTCGGCGTCGAGGTGGCGCCCCACAACGTGCAGGTGAACGTGATCGCGCAGAACTTCGTCGACAACCCGACGTACTTTCCGCCGGAGGTTCAGGCCAATCCGCGGTTCCAGGAACGCCTGCGGCGCGAGGTGCCCCTCGGGCGCCTCGTGAGCGCGGAGGAGGACGCGATGTTCGCGGTCTTCCTGTGCAGCGAGGCCGCGAACGCGTTCGTGGGTCAGGTGTTTCCCGTCTGCGGGGGATGGGTCGCACGATGACCGCAGGCGAACCGCCCCGCCAGGCCCGAGCGTTCGCTCGTCGCGCCGCATCGTGAATCTCGCGACCCTGCTCGCGCGCGCCGCGCGCGTCGATCCCGCAGCCCCGGCGCTGCACGTGGGTCGGCGGCTGCATTCCCGCTACGGCGAGTTCGACCGCCGCGCCCGTGCTCTCGCGACCTCGATGCTCGATGCCGGGCTCGCACGGGGTGACCGCGTCGCCCTGTTCATGACGAACACGCCGGAATTTCTCGAGGTCGTGTTCGGCGCCTGGTACGCGGGGCTCGCGGTCGTGCCCGTCAACTGCAAGCTGCACCCGCGTGAAGCGGCCTACATCGTCGACCACGGCGAGGCGCGCGCAGTCTTCGTGACACCGGACGTCGGACACGCGCTCATGCCGCTCGTGCCCGGGCTGCGCCGCGTGGAGCACGTGATCGACGTGCGGACCCCGGCGTTCGCGTCCATGACGGAGTCGCGGGCGGCGGACATCGCCGATCGCGCGCCCGACGACCTCGCTTGGCTCTTCTACACGTCCGGCACCACCGGACAGCCCAAGGGCGTCATGATCACGCATCGCAATCTCCTCGCGATGACGCTCTGCTATTTCAGCGACGTCGATGCAGCCACGCGCGAGGACGCGATCCTGTATGCCGCGCCGATGTCGCACGGTGCGGGCATGTATGCGTTCGCGCACGTGCTCGCGGGCGCGCGCCACGTCGTGCCCGAGTCCGGCGGGTTCGACCCCGCCGAGATCGTCGAACTCTCGGCGCACCACCGGAACGTGGCCATGTTCGCGGCACCCACCATGGTGAAGCGCCTCGTGGACCACGTCGAGGCGACCGGTGCGGACCCCTCGGGCGTCAAGACGATCGTGTACGGTGGCGGCCCGATGTACGCCGCGGACATCCGCCGTGCGATGGCCGTGATGGGACCGCGCTTCGTGCAGATCTACGGCCAGGGCGAGAGTCCGATGACGATCACCGCACTCGCCCGGCGGCATCTGCTCGACACCTCCCACCCGCGTCACACGGAGCGCCTCGCATCGGTCGGGGTCGCGCAGAGCTGCGTCGAGGTGCGCGTCACGGACGAGAACGGACGTTCGCTGCCGAACGGCACACCCGGCGAAGTCGTCGTGCGCGGGGACACGGTGATGAAGGGGTACTGGCGCAACGCCGAGGCGACCGCGAACACGATCCGAGACGGCTGGCTATTCACCGGCGACGTCGGCGCACTCGACGACGACGGCTTCCTCACGCTCATGGACCGCTCGAAGGACATGATCATCAGCGGCGGCTCGAACATCTATCCGCGCGAGGTCGAGGAAGTGCTGCTGGGACATCCGGCCGTCGCGGAGGTCTCGGTGGTGGGCAAGCCGCACGCGGACTGGGGGGAGGAAGTCGTCGCGTTCGTCGTGCTGCGCGAAGGCGCGCGTGCCACGGGCGCCGAACTGGACCGGCTCTGCCTCGATCACATCGCACGCTTCAAGCGACCGAAACAGTATCTCTTCGTGGCGGCACTGCCCAAGAACAACTACGGCAAGGTCCTGAAGACGGAACTCAGGAACCGGCTCGTGCCCCCTGCGGATCCGCCTGCCTGAGCGGGGCCGCGCGGTCGCGCACCGCCCCGCCGACGGCCCGGATAGCCGCCGGGAAAAATTCCCGATCCATCGCCTTTCGTGCACGGACGTGCGACACGACGTCGTCCCGTCACGGCACTGGCGCGTTCATGGTGGCATGAGCCCGGGCGCGAGCGTGTGTGCCGCGCACCTTCCGGCCACGGCCAGACGTCGCTGCGTGGCGACAGACCGTGAGCACGACCGGACGGCCACCGCACGAGCACGGGCATCGTCAGGAGACAGCGATGTTCGGGAACCATGCAGACCGCCGGCGCCTCGGCGCGGCACTCGTACTCGTCACCACCTTTTCCTTCGCGAGCGGCGTCGCGTTCGCAGACCCTCACGGCCGACACGACGGATTCCGTGACCACGGATTCCATGACCGCGGATTCCGCGATCACGGCGTCCGCCATCACCGCGACTTCGACGCGCGGGTCCACCACTACCATCACTACCCGCGACCGGGCGTGGTATTCAGCGCACTCCCCGCGGGATTCGAGATCGTGGTGCACCGGGGCATCCGGCTTTTCTTCGGTGCGGGGGTCTGGTACGGGCCCCGGTTGCCGGGAAGCTACGTGGTCGTGACGCCTCCCGTCGGTGCCGTGATCTCGTCGCTGCCGCCCTACTACACCATCGTGTGGCACGGCGCGGTGCCGTACTACCTCGCGAACGACGTCTACTACCGGCAGACGACGGCCGGCTACACGGTCGTGCCGGCCCCGGTCAGCGTGGCCCCCGCTCCGGCTGCCGCAACCGGAGCCGGAACGATCGAGCGCCTGTTCGTGTATCCGCGCAACGGGCAGAGCCAGGTCCAGCAGACGACGGACCGCGAGCAGTGCGGCGAATGGGCGACCGGACGCACGGGTTACGACCCGCGGTTCGGTCTGCCACCCGGCGACTCGATGGCGGCCACGAAGCGCAGCGACTATCGACGCGCGATCGAGGCCTGCCTCGACGGCCGCGGCTACACCGTGCGCTGAGTCGTCGCCACCGAATCGCGCCGGCCGGCGCACGATCCGGCCGGCGCCGTACCGGAAACCTGGTCCGATACCCCCGCGATCGCGGACTTCGCTCCGGTCCGGCGGCACGCGATCGAACGCGTGTCACGCCGGAACGGGCACAATCCCGGGTTTGCTCCCGGCCCGATCCGATGACGCTTCCGCAACTCGTGCGAGGTTTCGTGCGCCGCCACGCCGTGGCGTACACGGGGGCAGGCGTCATGCTTGCCGGCATCGCGCTGCTCACCGTCTGGATCCCGCGGCACGTCGGCCACATCGTGGACGGACTCGTCGCGCACACCCTCCCCGCCTCGCAGCTCTGGCAGGACATCGCGTGGCTCGCGGTCGCGGGCGTGATCATCTACGGCCTGCGCGTCGGCTGGCGCATCCGGCTGTACGCCGCGGCCTACCGGATGGGCGTCGAGCTGCGGGAGCGTCTGTACGCGCGATTCCTCCTGCACGGCCCCGAGTTCTACCACCGTCGCCGCACGGGGGACCTCATGGCGCTCGCGACGAACGACATCGACGCGATCGAGCAGGCTTCCGGCGAGGCACTCCTCGCGGGGTTCGACGGTTCGCTCACGCTCGTGCTCGTGGTGATCGCCATGTCGGTCGGCGTGGACTGGCGTCTCGCGTGCGTCGCGCTCGTGCCGTTTCCGTTCATGGCGTTCGCGTTCTGGCGGATCTCCCGCCACGTCCACGATCGATCACGCGATGCGCTGGAGACCTTCGGTGCGCTGAACGACCACGTGCAGGAGGCGCTCGCGGGCGTGCGCACGCTGCGAAGCCTCGGACTCGAACACCGCAGCGGAGCCCGCTTCGCGACGCTCGCCACTGCAGCCTCCGACGCCGCGTTCGAGGCCCAGAGATGGGAAGCGCGCTACGAGCCGGCGGTGGGCACGACACTCAGCATCGCGGTGGTGCTGTCGCTCGCGCTCGGCGGCCGGCTCGTCTGGATCGGGGAACTCACCATCGGCCAGCTCACGAGCTTCGGACTCTACCTCGGACAGCTGATCTGGCCGATGTTCGCCGCGGGCTGGGTGCTCGCGCTCTGGGAACGCGGCCGCGCGGCGTGGACCCGTCTGTCGGCCGTGCTCGACGAGCCTCTCACCATCAGCGATTCGGGACGGCGCGCCGTCGTCGAGCCCGGCCCGCTCGTGCTCGACGCAGTCTGCCTCACCTACGCCGGCGCGCCCGTTCAGGCGCTGCGGGAGCTGTCGCTCGCCATTCCACAGGGCCACACGGTTGCGCTGGTGGGCCCCACCGGGGCGGGCAAGAGCACGGTCCTGCGTCTCCTGCTGCGGCAGTGGGCGCCACAGTCGGGCCGCGTCGAATGGAACGGCGTGGACATCGGTGCGTACCGTCTCGACGCCCTGCGCGGCGCGATCGCCTGGGTGCCACAGGAACCGGTGCTGTTCTCGGCGACCGTGGCCGGGAACATCGCGCTGGGCCACCGGGGCGTGACGCGCGGACATATCGAGGAAGCGGCGCGGCTGGCGGCCGTGCACGAGGACATCCTGCGACTGCCGGACGGATACGACACGGTCGTGGGCGAGCGCGGCGTCACGCTGTCCGGCGGGCAGCGCCAGCGTGTCGCGATCGCACGCGCGCTGCTTGCCCCGTCCCCCCTCCTGCTTCTGGACGACGCCCTGTCCGCGGTGGACACGGAGACCCAGCGGAGGATCCTCGCGACGCTGCGCACGAGGGACGGAAGCCGCACGACGATCGTGGTGAGCCACAGGCTGTCGGCCGTCGCGGACGCCGACACGATCGTCGTGCTGCGCAACGGCCGGGTCGTGGAACAGGGCACGCATGCGGAACTGCTCGGCCCGGACGCTGCCGACGGCTGGTATGCGAGGCAGTGGGCGATCCAGCAACTGGAGGCGACGATCGATGTCGATTGAAGGGGCACCCCCGGCCGGACTGCGCGCCACGGCGTCGCGAACCGCGCGGCTGCTTTGGGAAGCGACTCGTCCCGACGCACGCCACCTGTGGATCGGATTCGTCTGGCTCGCACTCGCGGGGGGGCTGGACACCCTCGGCCCCGCACTCGGGAAGGCCTTCATCGATCGCTACCTCGTGCCGCGTGACCCGGCGATGGGCGCAATGACGGGGCTGCTCGCCGGCGCGCTCGTCGCCGGGTGCGCCGCGAGCTGGATCCGCTACGCGCAGCTCACCCGCCTCGCCGGACTCGCGATGCGGTCGGTCCGGCGTCTGCGCGAGCGCGTGTTCGCGCACGTCCTGCGCCTGCCCATGAGCCACTTCGACCGGGCGATCACGGGCGAGATCGTGAGCCGCGTCACCAACGACACCGAGGCCGTGAAGCAGCTCTACGTGCAGGTTCTGTTCGTGATGCTCGATGCCGTCGTGACGCTCGCGATGGTGATGATCACGATGAGCTTTCTCGACTGGCACCTGATGCTGATCGTCGCGGCGCTCGCGCCCGCCGTGGCCGTCGTCGTCGCGATCTACAGGCGACTCTCGGGACCGGCCGTCGCGCGCAGCCGTGCGCTCAGGAGCGACCTCAACGCGCGGATGGCCGAGTCGGTCGGGGGCATGCCCGTCCTGCAGGCGACCCGCGCGACGGCGGGCTTCGCGGAACGCTACGGCCGCATCAACGAGGATCATTACGGGGCGCGGCTCGTGGAACTGCGCGCGAACGCGTGGCTGCTGCGCCCCGCACTCGACCTGCTGCACGTGAGCATGCTGGCCATCGTGATCGCCGCGTTCGGCCTGCGCGAGACCGGTGGCAGCCTCGGTGCGCTCGAGGTCGGCGTGCTCTACGCGTTCGTGAGCTACCTCGGGCGCGTGACGGAACCACTCATCCAGCTCACCTCGCAGGTCGCGCTGCTGCAGCAGTCCACGGTCGCGGCCTCGCGCGTGGCCGCACTCGTGGATGTCAAGGCGAGTGCGCGGCCCGCGGCAGGGGGACACGTGACGCACGGCGCCGTGTCGATCCGGCACCTCGATTTCGGCTACGTGCCGGACGTCCCGGTCCTGCACGACGTCTCGCTGGACCTTCGCGCCGGCGAATTCCTCGGCGTCGTCGGTCCCACGGGGAGCGGCAAGAGCACGCTCATGTCGCTGCTGCTGCGCCTGTACCCCGCACCGCGCGGGACGATCCGGATCGACGGGCTTCCGCTCGAGACCCTCGAGGAGTCGGCGTTCCGCGACGCCGTCGGGATCGTGCCTCAGGAACCCTTCCTGATCGCCGCGAGCGTGCGCGAGAACATCGCGATGGGCCGGCCGCTCGGGCTCGCCGCCATCGAGGCTGCGGCGCGCGCCGCGGGCGCACACGACTTCATCGAGCGCCTCGAACAGGGCTACGACACGCCGCTGGGCGAAGGGGGGGCCCGGCTCTCCACCGGCCAGAAGCAGCTCGTGGCGGTCGCGCGTGCGCTCGCGGGCGAACCGCGCATCCTGCTGCTCGACGAGGCGACGGCCCACGTGGATTCCGAGACCGAGGCGCGGATCCAGCGGAGCCTGTCCGCCCTGCACGGGCGTCTCACGCTCGTCGCCGTCGCGCATCGACTGTCCACGATCCGCCACGCGGACAGGATCGCGGTGATGCATCACGGCCGCATCGTGGAACTCGGTCCGCACGACGCGCTCATGCGGATCGAGGGCGGACTCTATCGCCGCCTGTACGAACTCCAGCAGCTGCAGGGCGACGAACCCGTCTGAGCCTGGCCGACCCGCAACCGAAGACGGAGCGAGACGGGGTCTGGCTTGCGTTGTTGTATTTTTTTGCGTAAACGGCGGCACGGGGAATCCGGAACGAACGCTGCCGGGCCGAAGACGCGGGCGCGGGCACGGCACCGGATCGCAGGCCGTCGCGACGAGTACAATTCCGCTCTTTCCCATACCGGTCCAGGAAACTCGCATGGCCAAGTACAGAATCGCAGTCATCCCCGGCGACGGCATCGGCAAGGAAGTCATGCCCGAAGGTGTCCGCGTACTCGACGCAGTCGGCCGCAGGTTCGGCATCTCGCTCTCGTTCGACCAGTTCGACTGGAGTTGCGACAACTACGCGAAACACGGGTGGTGGATGCCGCCGGACTGGCGGGACCAGATCGGCGGGCACGACTGCATCTTCTTCGGCGCGACGGGCTGGCCCGCGACGGTGCCCGACCACGTCTCGCTGTGGGATTCCCTGATCCACTTCCGCCGCGGCTTCGACCAGTACGTGAACCTGCGCCCCGTGCGCCTGATGCCCGGCATCACGCCGCCGCTCGCGGGCCGGAAGATCGGCGACATCGACTACTACGTCGTGCGCGAGAACACCGAGGGCGAGTACTCCTCGGTAGGCGGCCGCATGTTCGCGGGCACCGACCGCGAGATGGCCATCCAGCAGTCGATCTTCACGCGCAAGGGGGTCGACCGCATCATGAAGTACGCGTTCGAGCTCGCGCAGAAGCGGTCGCGGAAGACCCTCACCTCGGCGACGAAGTCGAACGGCATCTCGATCACGATGCCCTACTGGGACGAGCGATTCGCCGAGATGAAGAAGCAGTATCCGGACGTGACGACGAACCAGTACCACATCGACGGTCTCACGATCCAGATGGTGCTGAACCCGCAACGGTTCGACGTGATCGTGGCGTCCAACCTGTTCGGCGACATCCTCTCGGACCTGGGGCCCGCGACGACCGGCACGATCGGCATCGCGCCGTCCGGCAACATCAACCCCGACCGCTCGCTGCCGTCCCTGTTCGAGCCGGTCCACGGTTCCGCGCCGGACATCTACGGCAAGCGCATCGCGAACCCCGTTGCGCAGATCTGGTCGGGCGCCATGATGCTCGAACACCTCGGCCACGCGGATGCGGCCGAAGCCATCATGACCGCGATCGAGCGCGTGCTCGTCGACGGCCCGAAGACTCCGGACGTCGGAGGCAAGGCGAGCACCGAGGACATGGGGAAAGCCATCGCCGAAGCCATCGCGTCGTAGGGTGCGCATCGCGCACGCGGTCGTCGCAGACGACGTTCCGCGTGCGCCGTGCGCACCCTGCCCATCGCCCATCCCCCATCGCCCGGACCCATCATGAAGATCACCAAACTCGACGTCTACATCCTCCGCGCCCCGGACACGGGACGCCCCCACTGGGTCAGCCACTTCGTCGTGCCCAAGGCGAACGAGATCCTCGTGCGCATGCAGACCGACGAAGGGGTGGAAGGCATCGGAATCGCGACGAGCTACACACCCATCGAAGCGGCAATCAAGTGCTTCAATACCGGGATCGGCGAGCTCATCGTCGGCGCGGACCCGCTCGCGCCGGAACGACTCTACGAAAAACTCTTCGGACTCACGTACCAGAGGCTCGCGTTCGAGAAGGGCTGGGCTCGCGAGGCCATCGTGCGCATTTCCGCGGCCGTGGACATCGCGTGCTGGGACATCATCGGCAAGGTCGCCGGCCTGCCGCTCTACCGCCTGTTCGGCGGCTACCGCGGTGAGGTGCCCTGCTACGTGACGTGCGCCTACTACCGGGACGGCAAGGACCTCGCCGAACTGCGCGACGAGATCGAGATGCTGAAGGCACAGGGCCATCGCGGCTTCAAGGCGAAGGCCGGCGGCGTGCCGCTGAAGGAAGACATGAAGCGCCTCGAGGTCGTACGCGACGTGATCGGCCCCGACCGGGACCTCATGGTCGACGTGAATCGCGCGTTGGACCTCGACACGGCCATCGAGGGCGCGCGCCTCCTGGAAGACCTCGCCCCCCGCTGGCTCGAGGAACCCGTCCGCTGGTTCGACGACCGCCGCGAACTGAAGCTGCTCGCCCAGAAGACGCGCATCCCGCTGTCCGCCGGGGAGAGCGAACTCACGAGCTACGGCTGCCGCGCGATCCTGGAGGAGCACGCCGTGCAGATCCTGCAGTTCGACTGCACGAAGATGGGCGGCTTCACGGAAGGCCGGAAGCTCGCCGCACTCTGCGAACTGAACCACGTGAAGGTCGCGCCGCACCACGACTGCTTCATCCACGCGCACATCGTCGGCGGCAGCCCGGCCGGGCTCATCGTCGAATCGTTCACCGATCCGGAGCGCGATCCGCTGCAGGCGGAACTCTTCGCCGATCCGCCGAAGATCGAGAACGGCATCCTGACCCTCAAGGAGCAGCCCGGGCTGGGCCTCACGCTTTCCGACGCCGCGCTGAAGAAGTTCGGCGAGAAGATCGTCTGAGGCAGGCCACGCGCAGTCGCCTGACAGACGTGACCCCGCCCTGCCCCGCCGCGGCGGACGCTCCCGGTCAACGGGCCCACAGAGCGCCGGTGATCCTGCTCGCCCCGATGGAAGGCCTGCTCGACTGGGTGCTGCGCGACATCCTCACGCGCGCGGGGGGCGTCGACCGCTGCGTGTCCGAGTTCATCCGCGTCACGGGCACGCTGCTGCCGAACCGGCTCTTCCGGCGCGTGATCCCGGAACTGGACTCCGGCGCGCGCACGCCTGCGGGCGTGCCGGTGCGCGCCCAGCTCCTCGGCTCCGACCCCGTCTGCATGGCCGAGAACGCGGCGAAGCTCGCGGCACTCGGGCCGGCCGGCATCGATCTCAACTTCGGCTGTCCCGCGAAGGTCGTGAACCGCCACCGTGGCGGCGCGGTGCTGCTCGACGAGCCCGAGCTCATCCACAGGATCGTGGTCGCGGTGCGGCAGGCCGTGCCACGCGCCATGCCCGTCTCCGCGAAGATGCGCCTCGGCAATGCCGACGGTGCGCGCGCGGTCGAGTGCGCGGTCGCGATGGCGTCGGGTGGTGCGGAGGAGATCGTGGTGCACGCGCGGACCAAGGCCGACGGCTACCGGCCGCCCGCGTACTGGGACCGGATTCGCACCATCCGCGAATCCGCTGGCGTTCCGGTCATCGCCAACGGCGAGATCTGGACCGTCGACGACGCCATCCGCTGTCGCGAGATGTCCGGGTGCGACGACCTCATGCTCGGACGGGGCATCGTCGCGGACCCGGGGCTCGCGCTGGCCATCCGGGCCCGGCTCGAAGCGCCCTGGCTCACCACGTCGGAGCCCCTCGTGCCCTGGCCCGCTCTTCTGCCGCTCCTCGCCGATTTCTGGCACATGCTCGAGAAACGGGTCGAGCCGCGGCACCGGGCGGGCCGCCTCAAGCAGTGGCTGCACCTCCTGCGCCGGCGATTTCCCGAAGCCGAGGCCGCGTTCGCATGCGTCCGGCCGCTGACCGACGTGGAGCAGGTCGGCCGCCTGCTGGCAGGCGCGTTCGACGCGGCGGCGACCATCACGCCCCTTCGCGCGGAGGCGGTGTGAGGAACGCCCCGACGCCCTCGTGAAGGCGCATACGTTGCGGCAGGCCCGGACGTTCAGTCCACGGGCGTGACCGGGGCCGGCATGACTTCGACCAGACAGTCGTAGAAGGTCGCCCCCCTGCCCATGTCCGTGAGCGCCTGGGACGTGAGGGAGTTCGCATTCCCCCCGCACAGCGAAAGCTTGCGCCACCAAATCGAGGGGCTCACCACGACACCCGGGCGCACGTCGGCGGTGACGTGCGCGACGAGCCGGCATTCACCTCGGTCGTTGAAGATCCGTACCGTCTCGCCGTCGCGGATGCCACGAAGGCCCGCATCCTCGGGATGGATCTCGAGCCTGGGCTCGCGTTCCAGCTCGCGCGCGAACGGCAGGTTCGCGAAGCTCGAATTGAGGAAGTGTCGGGCCGGCGGTGAAATGAACTGGAGCGGAAAACGTGTGGCGAGCGCAGGGTCCGTTTCGGGACACTCTCGCGGCGGTGTGTAGGCCGGCAGCGGATCGAGCCCCTGTTCCTCCGCGGTCCTGCTGTAGAACTCGCAGCGGCCGGACGGCGTCGGAAACCCGCCCTGCGCGAACGGCGCCCAGCGTGAGGGTACGTCGAGGCGCTTCCACCCGTCGGCCTTGAGCGTATCCCAGTCGATCCCGCCCAGGTGCCGGCGGCCCTTCCCGATCGCCTGGCGCGCGAGCGTGTCGTCGTCGTCGTCGAAGCACGGATCGGTGAAGCCCATCCGGCGCGCGAGCAGCCGGAACACTTCGGCGTTCGGCTTCGCCTCTCCGACGGGTGCAATCGCCGGATTGTTCGCGAGCAGGTACAGGTGCCCGTAGCTCTTGTGGAGATCAACGTGCTCGAGCTGCGTGGTCGCGGGCAGGACGATGTCCGCGTAGTCGCAGGTGTCGGTCAGGAAGATCTCGTGCACGACCGTGAACAGGTCGGGGCGCGACAGGCCGGCCACGACACGATTCGCGTCCGGCGCCACCGCGGCGGGGTTGGAGTTGTAGACGTAGAGCGCACGAACCGGCGGCTCGGCTTCGAGCAGCGCGTCGCCGAGCGCGCACATGTTGATCTTCCGGGGCTCGCCGCGCAGGAGGTCGGGACGCTCGAGCGCGGCATGATCGAGATCGTAGAAATCGGACGTGCCGAGCAGCAGCCCGCCCGCCGGATCGCGCCACGCACCGGTGAGCGCGGGCAGGCACGAGATCGTCCGCACCGCCATGCCGCCACCGTGGTGGCGCTGCAGGCCGTAGTTCAGGCGGATCGCCGTGCGCTTCGTCGTGCCGTAGTCGCACGCGAAGTCGACGATCTCCTTCACGCTGATGCCGCAGATCTCCGCCGCGCGCTCCGGCGGCCACTCCTCCAGGCGCCTGCGCATGGCGGCAAACCCGAGCGTGTGATGCGCGACGTAGTCCGCGTCGTAGAGCCGCTCGGACACGATCACGTGCATGACCGCCAGCGCGAAGGCCGCGTCGGTGCCGGGTCGCGGCGCGATCCACTGATCGCACCGGCGCACGGTGTCGTTGCGCCACGGATCGATCGCGACGAGGCGGGCACCGCGCCGCCTGGCCTCGAGGCACCGCGACCAGAAATGGAGGTTCGAGACCACGGGATTCGAGCCCCAGATCACGATCATCTCCGCATCCGGAACGCACTCCGGATCCATGCCGACCGACGCGCCGAGCGTGAGACCGATGCCCACCTTGCCCGCGGAGGAGCAGATCGTCCGCTCGAGCAGCGACGCCCCGAGTCGATGGAAGAACCGCCGGTCCATCGACGCGTAGTTCACGAGCCCCATCGTGCCCGCGTAGCTGTAAGGCAGGATGCCCTGGGCGTCCTCGGAAGCGATCTCCCGGAAACGCGCAGCGATCGTGTCCAGCGCCTCGTCCCAGCCGATGCGTTCGAACGTGCCCTGTCCCGGCCCCTTGCCGCCGCGCCGCCGCAGCGGATACAGCACGCGGTCGGGCGAGTACGTCCGGTCGAGATATCGTGCAACCTTCGTGCAGAGCGTCCCCGCCGTGAAGGGCATGTCCCCTCCGCGGATACGTGTCGCGACGCCGTTCTCCACGGTTACGTCGAGAGCACACGTGTCGGGACAGTCGTGCGGGCATGCGCCACGCACCGTCGACACGGCGGGACGCAGTCGTTCCGCCTTCATCGTGATGCCACCCCTGGCAGGATTTGAACCCTCGATCGCTACTCTACACCGACCCGCCCGGAATGACGCAACGGAAAGTCAGGGCAGGCCGACGCCACGGCTCGCGGCCGTCACCACTTGTTGCGCAGTTCCCGCAGCTTCAGGAACACGGTCCTCGGATCGGGGTTCTCCGGCAGGTCCGGGAACGTTTCCCGCAACCGGGCGATCACCGTGGGGCTGTGCAGGCGGAAGAACGTGTTCACGGTCTTCTCGATGCCCAGCGTCGAGACATAGGCGTGCCCGGGATCCTGGTTCTCGACCTTTTCGTAGAGGACCTTCGCGTCGGCATTGTCGGGCTCGCGGTCCAGCGTGAACAGCAGATTGTTCGTGATGTAGTCGTGGCCCGGATACACGAGCGTCGTGTCCGGCAGCTTCGCGAGCTGGTCCGCGAAGGTCTGGTAGAGCTCGCTGGGATGGCCGCCGTTGTGGCAGTTTCCCGCGCCCGCGTTGAACAGCGTGTCGCCGCAGAACAGCGCCGGCGTGTCGGTGTGCGACCGCAGGCAGATGTGGCACATCGTGTGGCCCGGCGTGTCGAGACACTCGAGCTCCACGGTCCGACCGACCTTGATGACGTCGCCCGCCGCGAGACCGCGGGCCACGCCGGGAATGCGATCCTTCGCGTTGTGGTGTGCGAGCAGCTTCGCGCCGGTCGCCGAGATCATCGCCTGATTGCCGCCGGTGTGATCGCCGTGCTCGTGCGTGTTCAGGATCTGCGTGATCGTCCAGCCGTTCTTCCGCGCGGCGGCCAGACACTTCTCGTGATCCAGCGGGTCGATCGCGAGCGCCTCCCCGCTCTCGGGGCACACGATCAGGTAGTTGAAGTTCCGGTAGGCGTTCGCGGTCCAGATTTGTTCGACGATCACGGGCAGTCCTCCTTGGAGATCGGTTGGGCGTGTGGCCGGGCGCGTCAGCGCAGTTCGACGCGCGGCACCCGGCTCGCGGCCAGTGCCGCGAGCGCGGCAACCACGGCAGCCGCGAGGAACGCGGTGTGGAAAGCGGGTTGTACGGAATCGACCGACGCGCCCCGGACATGTTCCGCGAAGCGGCTCAGGTCGGTCTCGGGCATGAGCGCGAACACGAGCGCGCCGAACATCGCGGTTCCCGTCGCGGCGCCCAGCGACCGCGACAGCGACACGATCGACGTCGCGGCGCCGAGCCGCTCGCGCCCCGCGACGGTCTGTACCGTCACCTGCATCATGGGCATCACTGTCCCGAAGCCCAGGCCGACCACGACGCCGAGACCCGCGACGATCGCGGGCGCGTAGCCGAGCGTCCCGAGCAGCGCGAGCCCCACGCTCGAGAGGGACATTCCGATCACGGGGACCCAGCGCGGCACCCCGGTGCGCGCGACGATCCGCCCGCTCACGGTCGACCCCGTCACCATGCCGACCGTCAGCGGCAGCAGCAGGAGCCCGGACGTCGCGGCCGTGGTGCTGTGGCCGAGCTGCAGATAGATGGGCAGGAAGAAGATCATCGCGAACATGCAGGCCGCGAACAGCGACGTCGTGAGCGCGCAGAAGCTCACCGCGTGCAGCCGCAGCAGCTCGAGCGGCAGGAACGGATGCGGATGCCGCCGTTCGTGCCACACGAGGAGGCCAAACAGCACGAGGCTCGACGCACCGAGTGCGACGCTCGTGCCCGACGCCCACGCGAAACGGTGGCCGGCGGACGACAGCCAGAAGAGCAGGCTCACGATCGCGCCCGAGAACAGCACGATGCCCGCGTAGTCCTGCCCGCGCCGCACCGCCTGGTGATGACCGCGCGGGAGCACCCCGAGCCGCCAGACGGCGAACGCCGCGAGCGGCACGTTCGCGAGGAACAGCCAGCGCCAGCTCGCGTGCGAGACCACCAGACCGCCGATGACCGGCCCGCCGATGCTCGCGATGCTGAACATGGCCGCGAAGTATCCCTGGTATCGCGCGCGCTCCCGCGGCGTCACGAGTTCGCCGATCAGCGCCTGGGACAGCGTCATGAGGCCGCCCCCGCCGATCCCCTGCAGAACGCGCGCGAGCACGAGCATGCCCATGCTCTGCGCGGACGCGCAGGCGACCGAGCCGAGCGCGAACACGCCGAGCGCGACCCGCAGCACGTTGGCGCGGCCATACCGGTCGCCCATGCGTCCGTAGAGCGGCGTGGTCGAGGCCGCGGCCAGCAGATATCCGACCGCGATCCAGGACGTGTCTCGCAGGCTGCCGAGTTCCTCCGCCATCACGGGCGTCGCGGTCGCGAGCAGCGTCTGGTCCACCGCGGCCATGAACATGGGCAGCATGACCGCCGAGAACAGCTTCAGGAACTGGCGCGCCGGGTCTGAGGCGGACGGGTCATCGCGCGTCGTGCTCGACATCGGGTGAGGAATCCTTCTCGAAGGGTCCGGTCGCACCGCCGGCCGCGGGGGCGACCGGACGCCCTGGACCGGCTCGTCGGCGAACCGTGGAAGCCCGGATGTTACCGCGAGCGCTCCCGGCTACAGGAAGGCCGCGACCATCATCATCACGCCGGCGACCACGAGCACGCCCTCCATGACCAGGAAGAAGTGCTCCGCCGACATGCCGAGCACGAAGCGCTTCGCGAGGACCGACCCGGCCATGAGCGACGAGCCGACGACGAGGCCCTGCATCACGACCCCGTCGGGCAACGCACCGAAGCTGCGAAACGCGACGGCCTTGCTCACGTACATGCCGAGCGAACCGAGCGCCTCGGTGCCGAGGAATGCTCCCTTCACGAGACCGTAGGCAAGGAAGAACGGCGTGTTGATCGGACCGGTGGACACGACGATCCCCGTCACGAACCCGAGCGGCCCTCCCGCGAGCGCGAGGTGGTGCAGCCGCACGTGCATCCTGCGGTCCACCATCCACCGGCGCACGGGCACCATCAGCACGAAGCAGGCACCGAGCACGCCATCGGCGATGCGCGGCGGAATCGTGACGAGGGTCCGCGCCCCCAGTGCGGCCGCGGGTACGGCCGTGACGGAATACACCGCGGCAGCCCGCCAGTCGATCTCGCGCCACCAGACCGCCACCCGCGAGGCGTTGGCCATGAGCGCGGTCACCGCCATCATCGGCACGGCCGTCCGGGGACCATACATCAGCACGAGCGCCGGCATCAGCATCGCCGACGAGCCGAACCCGATGATGCCGCCGAGCGTTCCGGCCGCGAGCCCGAGCAGCAGGAGCAGCGCGAGCGTCATGTCCGGCGCGCCCCGGAATGCGGGAACGCGAGCGCGACGGCGGTCGCCAGCAGCACGATGGACGCAGTCACGCCGGCGAAGCCGAACGCGGACGTCCCGCGCGGGGCCAGGGCCGTGAGGAGCGGCCCCGCGAGCTGACCGAGCGCGAATGCGGTGGTCATCCTCGCGATGAGCCGCTGCGCACCCTGACCCGCCACACGACTGGCTTCCTGGAGGCCGGCCATCGTGATGACCATGAACGTCCCGCCCACGACGAGTGCCGAGAAGAGCAGCATGGGCGCCCCCGCGGACAGCGCCGGGCCGAGCACGCCGACCGCCAGGATCGCCTGCGACCAGGCCCAGACCCGCCGCGGCGGGTGCCGCCACAGCACCGTCGACGCGACCACCGTGGACACCGCGGCTGCGGCGCCGAACACGGGCCAGACCCATCCGTACTGCGCCGGATCGGGAATCATGTGCCGCGCGATCGCGGGCAGGAACGTGGCCGGCACGATGTACCCGAAGCCCAGTGCGCCGTAACAGATCACGAGCCGCCAGCCATCCGGGGAAGCTGCCTCCCCGTGCGGCCCGCGCCCCGCCCTGCCTTCCGTCGCAGTTCCGAGGGCCGGCCACACGGCCGCGGCCACCATCACGGCCACGGCGGCCAGCACGAGCCACGCGACGTCCGGATGAACGCCCAGGATGCCGAGCGCGCGACAGACGAGCCCCACGGCGCCGATCCCGACCCCGACGCCCGCGAACACCCAGCCGGTGACGCGCTGCCGGCCGAGCGCCGCGAGCCGCGGCAGCACCCACGACGACACGCCGATCAGCACGAACGCGCTCGCGACACCCGCGGCGAACCTCAGGAAGAGCCACGCCGGCATCGCGCGGGTGGCCGCCATGCCGAGCGTGGAGACCGCGACGATCGCGAGTCCGGTGCGCGCGAGCACTCGTGGCGAAGAGCCGATCCGGGTGCAGACCCACGCGCCCGCGAGGTAACCCAGATAGTTCGCCGAGGCCAGCACGCCTCCCTGCCTGATCGTGAGTCCGAAGGCGTCCTGCATGAGGGGCAGCAGCGGCGTGAACGCGAACCGGCCGATGCCCATGGCCGCCGCCAGGCCGAGCAGGCCGACCGCCACGAGCCGAACGTGCGGGTACCTGCCGCCGTCGTTCATGACGCGGACGCCACGTGATCGGTGTCGCGACCCGGCAGTCTGGCCATGGCGCCGGAGCCGGTCCGTGCGCTCAACCCGGCGCGAGAGCCGGCGCGATGCGGTCCTCGCGGATGGGAAGATTGACGAGCGCGGCGAAGGCGGCAAGCGCCATGTCCGCGTACCACATCCACTGATAGTCGCCCGTGCGCACGAGGGCGAGCCCGCCGAGATACGCACCGAGGAAACCGCCGATCTGGTGCGAGAGCAGCGTGAGTCCGAACAGTGTCGAGAGATAGCGCACGCCGAAGAGCTTGCCGACGATCGCAGCGGTCGGCGGTACCGTCGCGAGCCACGTGAGACCCAGCCCGGCCGCGAACAGATAGAAGGTCCAGGCGGTCTTCGGCGCGGCGAGATAGACGGCGATCAGCACGACACGCGAACTGTACATCGTGGAGAGAATGTACTTGCTGCGATGGCGCGCGATCTGGGCTCCCGCGAGAAGACTGCCGACGATGTTCGCGAGCCCGATGATCCCGAGCGACCAGCTCGCGACCGAAGGGGGTTGTCCGCAGAGCGACACCTCTCCCGGCAGATGGGTCACGAGGAATGCGATGTGAAAGCCGCAGGTGAAGAATCCCGCGTGCAGCAGCAGGTAGCTGCGGTCGGTCATCGCGACGCCGAGCGCGCTGCGCAGGCCGGGACCCCCTGCCGCAGGAGCGTGTGCGGGCGCCGCGCCCGGACGGGGCGACACCTTGCGGATCAGTGGCAGGGCGCCGAGCGTGAGCGCGGCAAGCCACCACATCGCACCCATCCACCCGAACAGCTGGATGAGCTTCTGGACGACGGGGGCGAACACGAACTGTCCGAACGATCCGCCCGCGTTGATCACGCCGGAGGCCGACCCCCGGGCCTGCGGTGACAGATGCCGGGACGCGGCACCCAGGAGCACCGAGAAGCTCGCCGCGCCCGACCCCATGGCCGTCAGCAGCCCCAGCGACACGACGAGTCCGAAACCCGACGCCATGAACGGGGTGACCGCACTGCCGAGCGCGAGTGCGACGACCCCCCAGAACAGCACCCTGCCCGGTCCGTGGCGGTCCGCGAACGCCCCCGCGACGGGCTGGATCGCGCCCCATGCGAACTGTCCGACCGCGAGCGCGAAGCTGATCGTGGTGATGCCGAGCCCGGTGGTCGTGTTCATCGGCGACACGAAGAGTCCCACCGACTGCCGCACGCCCATCGTCACCATCATGACCCCGGCGGCCGCGAGCGTCACCATCCACGCAGCGCGCGAATCGGGTCCGCGAAACAGGCTACCGATCATGGAATGTTCTCGAAGAGGTGTGAAGGGAACGCTCGCGCACTGGTGCCATGATCCTGGAGAACTGCATTGTCACATCCCTGGCCCGACCGCGGGACCGGAAAATTGTGGATGTCATTCATCATCCTGATGTAGGATGATCGAGACGTGTCGCGGTGTCAAATGAGACACGCACGGCACGCAGGACACGGAAACACGTGGAGACACGTGCACACGAGAGCGAGGACATGGCATGGGTGACCCCGACTCACCGCGCAGGGCAGCACTCGTCGTGGGCGCCGGAGACTCCACGGGCGGAGCGATCGCGCGACGTTTCGCGCGCGAGGGATACATCGCCTGTGTCACGCGCCGCACCGAGGCGAAGGTGCAGCCGCTCGTCGAGCGCATCCGCGCGGAGGGGGGCGAGGCACACGGGTTCGGCTCCGACGCGCGCCGCGAGGACGAGGTGTCGCAGCTCGTGACCCGCATCGAGCGCGACGTCGCGCCGATCGAAGTCGCGGTGTTCAACATCGGGGCGAACGTGCGGTTCGATGTCGCGGACACCACCGAGCGTGTCTACCGGAAGGTCTGGGAGATGGGCGCACTCGCCGGCTTCCTCGTGGGTCGCGAGGCTTCGCGTGCGATGCTGTCGCGCGGACGCGGCACGATACTGTTCACCGGCGCCACCGCGAGTGTGCGCGGCGGCGCAGGGTACAGCGCGTTCGCGGGCGCCAAGCACGCGCTGCGCGCGCTCGCGCAGAGCATGGCGCGCGAGCTCGGGCCGCGTGGAATCCACGTCGCGCACGTGATCGTCGACGGCGCGATCGACACGCAGTTCATCGCGGACAACTTCCCGGAGCGATATGCGCTGAAGCCGCGGGACGGCATTCTCGATCCGGACGCGATCGCGGACAACTACTGGCACCTGCACACGCAGCCGCGCAACGCCTGGACGCACGAACTCGACCTGCGACCCTGGATCGAACATTGGTGAGGTGTGCGATGACCGTGGAAATCGAATTCTTCTTCGACGTGGGCAGCCCGGCGTCGTATCTGGCCTACACGCAGCTGCCCGGTCTCGCGGCAGACACCGGCGCGACGATCCGGTGGCGTCCGATGCTGCTGGGCGGCGTGTTCAAGGCCACCGGAAACGCGAGCCCCGTGACCGTGGCCGCGAAGGGACGCTGGCTGCTCGGCGACCTCGCGCTCTGGGCAAGCCGCTATGGCGTCACGCTGAACATGAATCCGGCCTTCCCCATCAACACGCTCGGCCTCATGCGCGGTGCAACGGGGTTCCAGCTGCGGCGGCCGGACGACTTCGGTCGTTACCTCGACGCCGTGTTCGGCGCGATGTGGTGCAACCGGCGCGACCTCGGGGATCCCGCGGAAGTGGCAGCCACGCTGAGCGCGGCCGGTATCGATCCCGCGACCTACACTGCACTCATCGAGGATCCGGCGATCAAGAGCGCCCTCGCGGCCACGACGCAGGAAGCGGTCGACCGGGGCGTGTTCGGGGCGCCGACGTTCTTCGTGGACGGGCGGATGTTCTTCGGGCAGGACCGCCTGGAATTCGTGCGCGAGTGCGTCGCCTCGTGCACGCGGTGACGTCGGTGGCACGGCACCACCGGCTCCGACGAGGACACTAGCCGTGGGCTCATCCCAGGCCGACAAGACGGAGACCCACGCACGCATCGTCAAGATCGCCGCGGCGAAGTTTCGTGAAGCCGGTGTGGACGGCATCAGCGTCGCCGACCTCATGAAGGAGGCCGGACTCACCCACGGCGGCTTCTATCGCCATTTCGCGTCGCGGGACGAACTCGTCGCCGAGGCCGTGGAATATGCGATGGCCGAGGCACTGCGCCGGCTGGGCGCAGCCGTGCGCCGCAGCGCCGGACCGCCGTTCGAAGCCATGGTCGAAGGCTATCTCTCGAAGGCCCATCGAGACGCGGACGGCAGGACGTGTCCGCTCGTCTCGCTCGCCAGCGACGTCGCACGCGGTCCCGCGCCGCTGCGCAGTTCGTATGCGAAGCTCGTGAATACCTACATCGACTGGATCGCCGGACTGCTCGAGGCGGAGCGGCCGGACCGCACCCGTCAGGACGCGATCGCGGCGCTCGGGACGATGGTCGGTGCACTCGCCCTCGCGCGGTCCGTCGACGACGAGGCCCTGTCGACGGAGATCCTCGCCGCAGCCAGGCAGCACCTGAAGGCGATGACGCGATGACGCCGACCGCTCGTGCCGTACGAACGGATCGGGAGCGCGGCCGGCCGCGACGCCGGATCACGTGACGCCATCACGGCGAACGAGGTGACGCGGTCCGTGCACGGCCTCGTGCGGTGGAACGAGCGCGACCGGACACGCGCGATCCGCGGAACATCGTGTCGCCGGGCGCACGCGTCGTCGGTGCTCGAACCACGGGCGTCCGCCACGCGCACGCCCGGACCGATGTCCCGAAAACCGATTCCGGCAGACGGGCCGGGGGCGTACCGCCGCCTGGCGGCGACATGAAGTCCGCGCGCCGGCCCGTCGGTCTGTCCGTGGCGTTCAGCGCTTGATCGGAAAGAACGACACCGGCGTCATCAGGCGGTTCTCCTGATGCTCGAGCGCACCGAGCTTCGCGCTCTCGGCGAGGAACGCCTGCCACTCGGGGTCGGCCATCATCGCGGCGCGGCGCTTCGCACGGTCCGCAGCATCCTCGTAGGCCCAGATGTGGATGTACTGGTTCACGTTGCCCGTCTCGGTGACCAGGTAGGCGAACGGCTCCCCGAGGTGCCGGGTCTGCGGCCCCTTGCCCTTCTGTTCGTAGAGTTCGAGGTGTTTCTTGATCGTGCCGGGACGGCAGGTGTACGTGCGCACATCGAGCAGCATGGAGTCCTCCTGGGTTCGTTGCGGGGCGCGGGCGGGCGCCCGCGCGAACCTCGGAGTGTAGCCCGGAACTTCCCGGCCCCCGCCCTGCGCCGCGGGCGTCGCGACGCAGGAGCGGGCCGGACGGTCAGGCGCTCCGCGGGCGACGGCGCGCAGCCGCGCCGAGCAGACCCAGGCCGGCGACCATCATCGCCCACGTACCGGGCTCGGGAACGGGAGCCATGCTGTAGAGCGTCGTCGTGCCGGAGACTTCGTTCGCGATCGCGAGATAGTGCGTCCCGCCCATCGAGAACGTCACGAGGCCCTCGGGCGCCACGTCTCCGTCCGTGACGAGCATGTCGAGGAAGGTTGCCGAGGCAGGATCCGTGATGTCGTACACGGCCACCGCGCCGGTGAGCGTGCGCTCGAGACCGATGAACGCATACGTGCGGCCGTCGATCGTGCGCACCGCGACGCCCTCGGGCTCCACACCCTTGTCGTCGCTGCGGCCGTCGTCGTAGATGCCGCGCGCGATGGCCTCGGCGTCGAGACGGTTCCCGCTGTCGAACACGATGTCGCCGGCCTCGTCGCGAATGGAGAAGGAACGCCCGCCGAAGGTCACGAGATCCGTGCCCGAGGTGGAGTCGACCGTGGAGACGTTGAGCTGCTGCAGATCGGCGGGCGCCGTGCCGGCGAGCGCCGGAACGTCCTTCACGCGCGCCTTGTCGCCGTCGTCCTCGCGCGTGTCCCCCTCGTTCGCCATGACGAGGTACGTCTGCCCGTTCGCTTCGTACGCCGCGATGCTGTCGGGCTGGTAGAGCCCGCGCACGTCGGCGGACCGGAGCGCGATCGTCCCGTCCTTGTGACTGGGATCGATCTCGTTCCCGGGCTGGATGAAGTCCTTCGTGCCGAGTCCCACGACACCGGTGAAGCTCCCCGACGCGATGTCGAGCGTCCCGACCGCGTTCGCTTCCTGGAGCGTGACGTACGCGCGGGTTCCGGAGGCGTTGACCGCGATGTACTCCGGTTCGAAATCCATGCCCACGGTCGCGGCCGTGCGCACGTCCGGGCCCGAGACCGGGACGCCGCCGAAGCCCGCCGTGGCGCTGACGGTGCGTGTCGTCATGTCGATCACGCTCACGCTACCGGCGGGGTCGTAGCCGCCGTAGGTCGTCGGCGTTGCCTCGTTGGCGACGAGCAGCCACTCGCCGCCCGGCGTGAACGTGACCATGTCGGGCAGCGCGCCGACCGTCACCGAATTCACGCCGGCCGCGAGGGCGCGCGACGCCGTGTCGTAGAACTTCACCGTTCCTGGCTGGGTACGGTCGACCGACGACTCGATCGCGACGGCGGCGAGTCCGCCGTGGATCGCGACGCTGTTGGCGTTGCCGAACGGGCTCGTGTCGACGTGCTGCACGAGGCTCCCCGTCGTCGCGTCGAGCACGTCGAGGCCGATCACGCCGGCGACCCAGATCGTGCCGGTACTGCTGTCGAACGCGGCGATCTCGGACGTCTGCCCCGGGACGGAGCCGAGCGCGTGATCGTAGGTCCACACTCGTGAGAAGGACAGCGAGCCCGCGGCGTCGGCCGGCTGGCTGCAGGGCAGGAGGGCGCCCGCGAGGGCAAGGGGCATGAGACATGCCCGCGTGAACGAACGGTTTCCGGTTGTCATGGTCTCGTGAATGGCTGGTGTTATTGTGCGTGCTGCGGCCATCGGGCCGCCGCGCCCGTGCACCGTCCCGGCCGGCTGCGGATGGCTGTCCCGCCCGGACGGCGCCGCTTCCAGTATCCCCACCGGACATTTCCGACACATGACCGACGTCGCCGATTCCGCAGTCCGTTCGACCCACTGCCGGACGACCGCCCGTCCCGTCACGCGACCGGCCCGAGGCACGAACGGACCGCCCTGCCCGGCCTCGGCGCGGTCGCCACGCATCCCCGCCGGGGCACGCCCCGGTCGACCCTGGAGAGGACAGTAGACCCATGGAGTTTGCCTATGCCGACGGCCTCGCGGTCGCGGAGATCCTGGCGGAAGCCGCCAGGCAGGAGGTCATGCCGCTGTTCAACGCGCTCACGGAGAGTGCCGTCCGCACGAAGGCTTCGGCCTCGGACCTCGTCACCGACGCGGACGAGGCTGCGGAAGGCCGGATCTCGGTTGCGCTCGGACGCGCGTTCCGCGGTGCCGAGATCGTCGGCGAGGAAGCCGTGGCACGCGACCCCGGACTGCTCGAACGTCTCGAGCACGCGGAACTCGCGTTCCTCGTCGATCCGATCGACGGCACGCGGAACTTCGTCGCGGGCGTGCCGCTGTTCGGCGTGATGGCGGCAGCCGTCGTCCGCGGCGAGATCGTGCTGGGCGTGATCCACGACCCCGTCGCCCGCACATCGGCCATCGCGGTGCGCGACGGCGGCGCGTGGATCGAGCACGCCGACGGACGACGTGACGCCCTCGCGGTGGCCGCCCCGGTCGACGTCGGCGAGATGGAGATCGTGGCCGGGCCCACCTACCTCGCCGAACCCCTGCGCAGCGTCGTGAGCCGCAACCTCCGTCGATTCGGCGGCATCGTGTCGTTCCGTTGTGCCGCGCACGAGTACCGGCTCGCCGCGGCCGGCGACTGCCACGCGCTCGCCTACAACAAGCTCATGCCCTGGGATCACGCCGCGGGATGGCTGCTCCACCGCGAGGCAGGCGGCACCTCGGCATTCTTCGACGGCTCGCCCTACCGCGTGACGCGACGCACGGGCGGGCTGCTCTACGCACCCGACGCCGCGAGCTGGAACGCCGTGCGCGAGGCGCTGCTCGGAGAATAGGGAGATGCCCCAGGCCTGGTGTCGGCGCAGGAACCCGCCCGCGCGTTCAGCGTCCATTCCGGCCGCGGCACCGCGGTCGCCGTCGCCACGCGTGGCGCCCCGTTTCGCGACAACACACCGACAGGTACGCCAGTGACCACCCGCAAGCACGTTTCCGGACAGTCCCGCCGACCCGAGCACAGTGTCCCGATCTTCTGGCCGCTCGCCGCCGCCCACGCGATGGAGGAAGCCGAACTCGCGGTCTTCAAGAGGAACCTCGCGTTCCTGAGCGAAGCCGGGAAGATCAGCTTCGGGACGACGCCGCGGTTCGCGACCCCCAACGAGGTGCTCGTCGAGCTGCACACGCTGCGTCTGCGCGCATTCGGACCGGGCGGAGACGGCGTGCCCGTCCTCGTGGACGCCCCCTATGCGGGGCACACGGCCACGATCGCCGACTACCACGACGGCCAGAGCCTCGTGCAGACGCTGCTCGCCGCCGGACACCGGCGCGTGCTCGTGACGGACTGGAAGAGCGCGACCGACACGATGAAGGACTACGACGTCGACAACTATCTCGCCGAGATCAACGTGTGCGTCGACGACCTCGGCGGCCGCGTGCACCTCGTCGGCCTGTGCCAGGGGGGGTGGATGTCGGCGATGTTCACGGCCCGCTACCCCGGAAAGGTCGCGAGCCTCGTGCTCGCGGGGTCCCCGATCGACACGCACGCAGGTCACGGCCCGCTCAGGGAAGCGGTCGAGCACCTGCCACCGGGCTTCTACGACGAACTCGTCGAACTCGGCGGCGGCCTCATGCGGGGCCGCTTCATGCTCGAAGGGTGGAAGAACATGCACCCGGAGGAGCAGTACGTCGAGAAGTACCTGCGCCTCTACGAGCACGTCGACGACCCGGCGTACGTGAGCAAGTCCGAGGCGTTCGCGAGCTGGTACGAGAATCCCATCGACCTGCCCGGACACTGGTACCTTCAGGTCGTGAACGAACTCTTCCGCGAGAACCGCCTCGCGAAGGGCAGGTTCGTCGGCCTCGGGCGCCGGCTGGACCTGCACGACATCCGGTGTCCGCTCTACCTGCTCGCGGGCGACGCGGACGACATCACGCCGAAGGAACAGGTCTTCGCGGCCCGCCGTCTGGTGGGTACGCCGCAGGACCGCATCCAGGAGGCGCTCGCGCCGGGCGGCCACATCGGACTGTTCATGGGATCGGCCACGCTCGCGACGCAGTGGCCGGTGATCGGGGCGTGGATCGCGAGCCAGTCGTGAGGCGGATGCGCGACGACACGGCCCCCGTCACGTCGTCTGGACCTCCGGGGCCGAACCCGGCAAGCTACGACGTTTCCCGGCCGAGGTTCCCCTCATGAGTCAGCCCGCCATTCCGGACCCCCGCTTCGATCGCGCCCGCGAGGACGTGGGCAACATCGTGCTGCTCGAGCACGTGAACGTGACCCAGCCGGACCAGCAGCTCGCGACGCTCTTCTACATCTCGACGCTCGGCTTCACGCGTGACCCCTACATCATGGTGGGCCTCGAGAACATGTGGGTGAACATCGGCCGCAACCAGATGCACCTGCCGTCGGGCAACCCGCAGCGCATCCGCGCGACGATCGGGCTCGTCGTGCCGGATCTCGACGACGTGGTCCGGCGGGTCGGACGCTTCGGGCCGAAACTCGCGGGCACGGCATTCACGTGCGACCGGACCGGTGACACCCTCGAGGTCACCTGTCCGTGGGGCAACCGCTTCCGGGTCCACGCACCGGCCCCGGAATTCGGCGCCATCGACCTCGGCATGCCCTACATCGAGTTCGACGTGCCGCGGGGCAGCGCGGGCGGAATCGCGCGCTTCTACCGCGACATCATGGCGGCCCCGTCGCGGGAAACCGCGCACGCCGGCACCGCTTGTGCGGAAGTCGTCGTGGGCCGGGATCAGCGGTTCCGCTTCCGCGAGTCCGGCGCGGATCTTCCGCCCTACGACGGGCACCACGTCCAGATCTACATCGCGGACTTCTCGGGCCCCTACCGCCGGCTGCTCGAGCGCGGACTGGTCACGCGCGAGACCGATGCGCACGAGTGGCGCTTCCGCGACATCGTCGACCCGGACTCGGGCAGCGTGCTGTTCACGGTCGAACACGAAGTCCGGAGCATGCGCCACCCCCTCTACGGCCGCCGGCTCGTGAACCGCAATCCGGCGCAGACGAACGTCGCCTACGTCCGCGGTCACGACGACTTCCGCGGGACGTGCTGACGACACGCCACCTCGCTACACCCGACACAGGAACCGCCCGCGCATGAACACCGCGAAACTGCAGCAAGCCGTCCGCTTCGCCGCGGACCACGAAACCGCCTGGACCCACGAGACCACGGGCACCTTCGGGGTCCACCACGACGATCCGCCACCGTGGAACCGTCTGCTCGGCCCCGTGCACGACCGGGGACCCGTGTCGGGAACCATCAGGCTGCACGGCGAGACGGCCGCGTCGTGGGGCGACCCCGATCGCGCGGACCTCACGTTCAGCGTCGCCAAGACGTATCTCGCCCTGCTGGCCGGTGTCGCGCACGACCGCGGCCTGCTTCCGGACGTGGACGAACCCATCGGACGACGCGTGCGCGGCATCGGCTTCGACGAGGGCCGCAACGCGGCGATCACGTGGGCGCAGATGCTCCAGCAGACGAGCGAATGGGAGGGCTCCTGCTTCGGTCTGCCGGAGCAGGTGGACCGGAACCGATTCGTGCAGTTCCAGGAAGTCGAGGTGACCGGCCGCAAGGGCGATCCTCGCCCCCTCCGGTCACCGGGCACTTACTGGGAATACAACGACGTCCGGATCAACCAGCTCTCGCTCGCGCTCCTGCACCTCTTCGGCGATCCGCTGCCCGAGGTCTTCCGCGACACGATCATGCAGCCCGTCGGAGCGAGCGACACGTGGCGCTGGGAAGGCTACGACAACGCCTGGATCGAGCTGAACGGGCGTCGCGTGCAGTCGGTGCCGGGCGGTACCCACTGGGGCGGCGGCATGTCCATCAGCAGTCACGACCAGGCACTCGTCGGCCAGATGCTGCTCGACGACGGTCTCGCGGGGGGCCGGCGGGTCCTGTCCAGGGAGTGGATCGCCCGCATGCGCACGCCCTGCCCGATCGCGCCGTTCTACGGCTACCTCGTCTGGCTGAACACCGGTCGCCGCGTGTTTCCGAGCGTGCCGGAATCGAGCTGGTTCGCGTTCGGGGCGGGCAGTTCGTTCACGTGGATCGAGCCGGAGCGACGCATGGTGGTCATCGTGCGCTGGATCGACGCCGCGCACGCGGACGGCTTCTTCGGCCGCGTGCTCGAGGCGGTCGACGCCCCGCGCTGAGGACCGGCCCGCGGCCGCCTCGGCGCGCCTCAGCCGTCCTTCGCGGGTGCCTGCGCTCCCCCGGACGGGAGATCGCCGGACACGTGCACGCCATCGGGAACGTGCAGCGTGGTCGTCGGGAACGCGATCTCGGCACCGTGGCTCGCGATGATGTCCGAGATCCTCAGCATCACCTGTTCCTTGACCATGTGAAACTCCGTCCACACGCGGGTGCGCGTGAACGCGTAGATGAAGAAGTTCATCGACGACGCGCCGAACTCGTCGAAATTGACCATGAGCGTGCGCGACTGGTCGATGTCGGGTGACTCCAGCAGGAACTTGCGCACGTCGTTCAGAATCGCGGGAATGCGCGCGGCGTCGTCGTAGCGGACACCGATCGTCTCCTTGATGCGACGGTTCAGCATCCGCGAGGGATTCTCGACCGTGATGGTCGTGAACGCCGCGTTCGGGACGTAGAGCGGCCGCAGGTCGAACGTGCGGATCACGGTCCGTCGCCAGCCGATGTCCTCCACGGTGCCCTCGATTTCCCGGTCCGGTGAACGGATCCAGTCCCCGACCGCGAACGGCCGATCGAGATAGACGGTGAGCCCTCCGAACAGGTTCGCCATGATGTCGCGCGCCGCGAGGCCGACGGCGATCCCGCCGACACCGCCGAACGCCAGCAGGCCCGCGATGTTGATGCCCATCGTCTGCAGCATGACGAGCGCGGCCGTGATCACGACGGCCGCGCGCAGGAGCTTGCCGATGGCCGTCACGAACGTCTTGTCCACGACCTCGCCCGCGGCTTCCCGGTGCCGGATGTACGCAGCCTCGTAGAGCTTCACGAAACGCAGCGCGAACCACATGACCATCGCGATGATGCCGATGTCGCGTACCGACCCCACTGCCCGGAGGATGGCAGCGTCCGTGCGTTCGCCGACGATCTGCGTCGCGAACGCGAGCCCCACGATCCAGACGAGGGTACGCGACGGCCCGAGCAGCGCCTCCGCGAGCACGTCGTCGAAGATGTTCTTCGTCTGAGCGGCGCGCGCCATGAAGCGGCGCAGCACGAAACGCACGACCGCGCCCGCGACGAGCGTGATCAGCACGACCGCGAACACCTGGAAGACCCAGGCGAGATCGCCCTCCCACTGCCGACTCAACTGTTCCAGCACTTTCAACTCGACCACCCCGTTCTCATTCTCACGAAACGTTCCTGCCACGCATGGCGGCGGAAGTGTCCCGAGACTACCGCAAGCGGTCGGTCGATTCGAGGGGCGGCGTCACGGTCCGGCCGACGCGTGCCGCGGCAGGACATCCGGCGCCAGTCGGGAACACCGCGGAACACGCTCACCGGGAGACGGCTTCCGGCGACACGGAAGTCCCGCGTGAACGGGCCGCGAAAACGGAACCGGCGCCCCGTACTCCGGGGCGCCGGCAGGGATGGAGCGGTCCCGGAAGACCCTCAGAAACGGTAGCCGATGCCGACGCCGATCGCGACGGGATCGAGCTTCACCGTGCTCACCTTTGCGCCGGTGGCCGCCAGCTTGACGTCCGAGTTGATGTAGATCTTCTTCAGGTCGACATTCAGGAAGAGGTTTTCCGCGAGCCTCACGTCCACGCCGACCTGCAGGGCACCGCCCACGCTGCTGCTGTCGAGGTCCAGCGCACCGACGCCCGGAACGTTCAGGGAGACCGAAGAGATCCGTGTGTAGTTGATGCCCGCCCCCACGTAGGGACGCACCATGCCGTCCGGCAGGAAATGATACTGCGCCGTGAGGGTCGGCGGCAGGTGCTTGAACGTCCCGATCTTCGTGCCGCTCAGCGTGACGTCCTGCTTCTGCGGATAGGACAGGATGAGTTCCGCCGCAATGTTCTTCGTGAAGAAATACGAAATGTCGAGTTCGGGAATGGTCTTGTCGTTCACCTCGATCGCATCGGCGGGAACACTGAGCGACGGAATCGCATCGGACTTGTTCGCCATCTGGAGCCGCACCACGCGTGCGCGCACCATCCACGACCCTTCGTCCGCCTGCACGGTGCCCGCGGCACCCGTCGTTGCCAGAGCAACCATCGCCAGACCTGCTGCACGTCCAATCATCTTGTTCCTTTCGTTACGCACTGTTGATACCGGTGCCGAGTCTGCAGCACCTGCCTGAACGATGTGTTGACTCAGGTCAACGGGCGCCGAAGGGACGCTGCCCGCGCCCTTGTCGACGACGGATGCCGTCCGGTGCGCAGCCCGCCGACCCCCGCCGCGCGTCGTCCCCTTCCGCGCGATGTTGTGATTTTTCTCACGGAGATCGACGCGTCTTTCAGGCAGCATCTCCGCCGGTATGCGGTCTGCACCACGCCCTCGCACGGAGGGAAGTCCGATCGCACCGTCACCAACAGGGAGAAGAATCGATGAGCATCGGGAGATCTGGTCTGGGGCTTGCCACCGTGGTGCTGTTCGGGGCCGTTCAGGGTCCGGCGCACGCGCAGGGTGCATTCGTCGGAGTGGGCGGCGGCGCCTCGAGCTGGGCACTCGACTGCGCCGGCACGAGCACCTGCGACAAGTCCGGGGGCGCCTTCAAGCTCTATGGGGGATACAACTTCACGCCGCAGTTCGGCGTCCAGGCCTTCTACCTCGACCTCGGCAAGGCCCGCACGGCCGCACCCGTGTCGGGCACCCTCACGAACGTCGACTACAAGGGTCAGGCCTATGGCGTTTCGGGCACCGGCACGTTCGACATCACGAAGGATCTCGTGCTTCTCGGCGAACTCGGCCTCGCCAACGTGACGGGCAAGGTCGAAGGTACAGCGCTCGGCGTATCCGTGAGCGAGAAGAAGAATTCGGTCGCGCTCGTCGTGGGAGGCGGCATCGGATATCGCGTCACGCCTGCCGCCATGCTGCGTGCGGAGGTGATGGCCACGACGGTGAAGGTCAGACTCAATTCCTACGAGGACAGCGGCGGCGTCGCCGCATTCCTCGTGGGCATTTCCGGGCAGTTCTGATCTGACGTCCCGGTCGGCCGCACGTCCCTCTGGAGCGGGTGTGCGGCCGACCATGATCGGTACGATGGCGAGGTCGACGAGGTGGTCGTGCTCCCGAAGCCCGTTTCCGGTACCGGTTCCCGAATTCCCGGACACGGGATCGACGCACGGACGTGGCGCCCTCGAGGCGACATGACCCTCGCATTGACATGCGAGACGGTCCGATGCTAGCTTGCCAGACCTCAGAATCCGAGAATTCATGGAGATCACATGAAGCGTTCGACGCTGGCGTGCCTGCCGGTCCTCGCCGTACTTCTGGCCGGCACCGGAAACATCCAGGCTGCCGCACCGACGGACGGACTGGTCGGTTACTGGGCCGCCAGCGGCAACGCGAACGACGGTTCTTCAGTCGGCAACGACGGCACGTTCGCGGGCACCTATGTACCCGGCGTCACCGGCAACGCGTTCGATCTCCAGACATCGCCCGTGGTCATCCCGGACAATGCGGCCTACGACCTCGGCAGTGCCTTCACCCTCTCCTTCTGGTTCAACGACGCCGGTCGCGGGAGCGGCGGCGTGTTCCTCGGCCAGGACGAAGGCAGCGGGCAGTTTCCCAAGTGGTTCGTCGACTATGGCTATACGGGCAATCACTTCGAACTGCACGTGAACGGGCCGTGGTTTGCGTTTCTCGCGAGTGACCCCGTCACGCTGCCTGACTCCGGATGGAATCACCTCGCGCTGACCGCGTCGGGAGGGCTCTACGCGTTCTACCTGAACGGCAGCCCGATCGGCGGCGGCGCATTCGCGAATCCGCTCCCGAATCCCGCCGCGAGTCTCGAGTTCGGCAACAACGAAGGCATCCGCTACCAGGGCCTGCTGGACGACGTGCGCGTCTACGATCGCGCACTGAGTGGCTCTCAAATCGCGGCGCTCGTTCCCGAGCCCGGGACCCCGATTCTCATGGGGTTCGGTGCGACCGGACTCGCATTCCTGCTTCGCGCCCGCAGGAAGCGCGCAGCGGCCGAGGGCTGCTAGCCAGTCGCGACGTTCGCACCACACCGGTCGCCGACGGCGACGGGATGCATACGAACCTCGTCGAACCGCGGCCTCGGAGCCTCTGCCCCGAAGCCTCTCCTGATGGACCGGACACGGCGGTCGGCGCAGTTCATCTTCCCCACTCCCGCACCGCGACAGCCTCGATCGTGAAACGCGTGATCGTCGCGTCGTATCCGATCCGGCTGTCGATGGAGAACTCGTGGGGGCCGGGCGCCACGTCGCGGTTGCCGAACGGCCAGTACTCCGAGACGAGCACCTTCTCGTCGTTTCGATCCCACGCGACGAGTTTCACCCGCACACCCGCCGGTTCCTCGCAGTGACTGACCACCACCGCAGTGCCGCGCAGGGCCGTGCACGACCTGTCCGGGCACGGTTCGACCCAGCCGGCGTGCTCGAGCCGGGTCTCCATCTCCTGCGGGGTACACGCCGCGCGTGCGAGGGTCGCGTGAAGCAGGAGCACGGCTGACAGCATGATGGTTCGAGGCATGGCTTGACGACTCCGCGGACGGTTGGGCGAATCGCCAACGCTAGCACGACCCCGGACGGCAGCGGTAACGAACCGCCCGCGGACGGACGCTCGGATGAAAAAAGGCCCGCCGGACCTTTCGGTCCGGAGGGCCTGACCGCGATCGCGACGGGGTCAGTGACGCGAGGTCACGCGGAGCCGGCGCGCACCGACGGGCTGGGCCGTCGCCGACCGGAGTTCGACGGACAGTGCGTCACCGTGCTCGCGACCGTGTCCACGCTCGCCGTGCGCGTCCCCGTCACGACCGCGCTCGCCACGGCCGAACGTGACCGGGATGTCGAGGGTACGGGTCTCGCCGTTCGCGAGTCGCCCGATCGTGAGGACGAGGGTGTGGCCGTGCAGGGTCACGTCGTCACCGGTCGGTCCGGCATAGGTTGCGTGCTCCGGAAGATCGACGACGAGCTGCGTCCCGTTCAGCGCGTATGCACTGCCGTTGCGGGCGACGACGCGGTACGTGACACCCTTTCCGGATTTCATCCCCTTCATCGCCGAGTAGCTCACCTTCACGTCACGACCGAGGTCGGGCTTCGCGATGACGAACCGGTCGAGAAGCGCGGGGGTCCCCGTCGCCGGATCGGAGACGACCTCACCGGTCCGGGCATCCAGCAGCGTGTCGGGAATCGGGTCGTTCAGTGCGCGACCGGCGAAGTCGGTGCCGAATGGCGCGGGATTGGCGGGTGTCGCCGACGAAGTCGATTGCAGCGGCTCGGAGATCTGGTAGAGCGTGAGGCTGTCGCGATCGACGACCACGTGACCGAACGAGAACACCTTCGCCTTGAAGCGTGCCGTGATCTTCCGGCCCTTGCCCGCATCCAGGAAGAAGTCGGACATCTGCGCGCTCGTGAGATTCGCGTCGAGCCACGAATCGGGCCCCTGCGGATACGTGCGGCCGGGCCCGTACGTGTAGGTGCCCGTCGCGGAATCGTCCTGGTCGGCCGACGAGCCGCTGCCGCGCGGCGAATCGAGGTTGTTGTCGAAGTCACGGTCACCGCCCGCACCCTCGACGACGTAGATCACGCCGTCCGGCACCTGGTGACGCTCGCCGTCGAAGCTCGGGTCCACCGCGACGGCCGGCGCCGTGGCCGTGTTCGGCGCTTCGGCGACGTTCGGCAGTGCGCGCAGCGGATGCGTGCGCTGGTAGTTGTGCTCGTGGCCGTTGAACACGACGTTCACGCCGTGGTCCTCGAGCAGCTTCGCGATGCGGCGCATCTGGAAGTTGCGCATCGTCGCGTTGCCGGACGAGAAGGACGGCTGGTGGAACACCACCACCTTCCACTGCTGGCGCGTGGCGTCGAGATCGTCGATGAGCCACTTGCGCAGGATGCCCGGGTACGGGGTGAAGGCTTCGGGCGCGCTCAGGTACGTCGCGCTGTAGTCGAGCTGCGCGTCGAACAGGTGCGGGTTCGCATCGAGAAACACGAAGTGCGTGTTGCCCTCGTCGAAAGAGTAGTTGCCCATGCGGTCGATCTGGCGCTTGACACCCTTGCCCGTGTCGACTTCCGTGCTCGCGCGGAACGCCTCGATCGCGGCGGGGGAATCGTACGTGACGCCGTCGTACTTGAAGTAGAAACCGCTCGGGCTCGAGAGATCGCCGGTGAAGATGTTCTGGGGATCGACACCGAGCGGCCCGTTCAGCGGGAAGTAGTAGTTGTTGAAGTACTGCAGCGCGTCGCCGCCACCCGTGCCGCCGCTGAATCGCCCGGCGTTCCTGTCGCCGAGGAGGTTGGCCGAGTTGCCCGTGCTGCCGATGTCGTGGTTGCCCGCGACGATGTAGTAGGGGATGTGGCGGATGTAGGGGGCGCCGGTCTCGTTCGAATCCGTGTCGCTGTTCCAGACGGGCATCCAGAAGTCCCGGTAGTTGCCCTCGGCACCGGTGCTGTAGACGTTGTCTCCGGTGTTGAGCGCGAGATTCGGGCGCGACAGGCGCGGCGCGCCTGCGATGTTCAGCTTGTCCACGTTGAACATCTCGTGGACGATGCGCGCCTCGTAGTTCACGAGCCGCGCCGGGTTCGTGCCGGGCACGCCGGGAAAGAAACCTTCGTCGCCCATGACCTGGAACGCGAGCCTGTCCCTGCGCGTGCGGGTCCGGAACGACGCCTCGAAGCCTTCCTGCGGCAGCCCCGGTCCGGTGACCCGATAGTAGTAGGTCGTGTCGAACCGCAGACCGGGCAGGACCGCGTAGTAATTGACGTGGGCACCGCTCGCATCGGGCGGCACCGGCAGGGCGGGATCCGCGCTCAGGTAGTCGTCCACGACACGCCCCCTGACCACGGCCGTCGAATCGTAGTGCCCGGCGGAACGGCCGAACTCGACCCTGTAGGCCGAGGTGTCGACGACGCCGCCTTCGCTCTGCCACGCGACGACCTTCAGGTCACGCGCACCGATTTCACTGGCGTCGCCGGGCTGCACGTAGGGCTGATAGGTGATGCCTGCCGCGCGGGCGAGGGGTGCGTGCATCGGCACGAGCGAGGCGGCGGCCAAGGCTGCGTACAGGTGCGTCATGCGAATCTTCA
Source organism: Betaproteobacteria bacterium (assembly GCA_016125475.1). Lineage (GTDB taxonomy): Bacteria > Pseudomonadota > Gammaproteobacteria > Burkholderiales. The sequence continues at coordinate 17,948 of WGLR01000018.1, read as the reverse complement.
TTGTGGACAATCCTTTGAGATGGGTCGGCTGGAGCACGCTCCGGGCGGGGCGCGTTTCGTGCTGGCGCGGCCCGTTCGCCCGCGGCTGCGCCGTGGGCCGAAATGTTCCGGAGGCGGAGGAAGACTAGCGGGTGGACTTAACGTCCGAATGACAGTGTCCTGTCGTTCCGGTAGTTCCTTGTGATGACGGTCTTCGCTTCCTGTCATACGGGGCGGACCACACGGCTCATGCCCCGGACGCCTCCTGGACGAGACGCGCGCGCGATCCCTTGCGAATGATCAAACAGCCGCCTCGTGCGCACCGGTAGCGTGAGGTCCCGTGCTGCAGCCGTTGCGCACGTTCCGTCCGGAGGTCCCAATGATCCGCAGTCACCACGCAGTGGCCGCCGTTCTCGCGTTCGGTATCGCGACGAGTCCCGCCTTCGGAGAAACCGTGGTCTACGCCGCCCGGGAGGGCAGCCAGTACATCACGGACGAACTCGTTGCCTCGTCGGGGGAGGTGCCGATGTTCCCGGTGGAAGGCGACACCTACGAAGCGGTGCTCTCCTACATGCCCACGTTCGCGGATCTCCTGACCATGGCCGCAGTGACATGGGACCCGAACACCGAGGCACTCGAGGGGTTCACGGAGAACACATCCAGCCTGCCCTACGTCGCGAAACAGAGCGAAACGGTCTCGTGGCTGTTCACGTCGGGGAACTGGCAGACGGTGAACGTGAGCACGGTCACGACCGAGGGTTCCACCTCGGTGATCGAGCGCACGCCTCTCGTCGTGCCGCTCATCGCTCCGCCGGCCGGCAACGAAGGCGATGCACCGCTGTCGGCCGTCGAGATCCTCGAGTTGCAGATGGCCGGCGTGGACTACGCGTTCCAGCAATACCTGGATCCCAACTACGACCTTTCCACGGTGACCCGCGCGCAGCTCCAGCAGGACCTGCTGCGCCTGCAGGACATCCTCGCGGGCAACTACACGCCTCCCCCCTATCCCGAACCCGGAAGTGTCGCACTGCTCGGCGTCGGACTCGTCGCGCTTATCTGGCGCATTCGCCGCACCCGAGGCTGACCCGAGGCTCGCGCGGGGCGCCGCGCACGATCACACGAGGCTGCGGTATCCTCCACGGCCGCCGAACCGGGTCGCCGGTCTGCGCAGTGCCGCATTCGAGGCAGCACGTACGTGCCGATGCTGCCGCGGCCTCTCGTCCGCGACCCGCAACGCCAGAACGAGAACATCGAGAGAACACCCCATGATCCGCACTGCCCTCTTCCGCCCCCTGCGACTCGGTCCCTGCACGCTCGCCCATCGCGTCGTCATGGCACCGCTCACGCGCATGCGTGCGACCGTTCCCGGCAACGTGCCGAACGCGCTGAACGCCGAGTACTACCGCCAGCGCACGACGAACGGCGGTCTCATCGTGTCGGAGGCCTCGCAGATCGTGCCGGAAGGCCAGGGCGTGCCTGCGTCACCCGGCATCCACTCCCGCGAACAGATCGCGGGCTGGCGAGGCGTGACGGAAGCGGTCCACGCCGGTGGCGGAAAGATCTTCCTGCAACTGTGGCACGTGGGCCGGATCTCGCACCCGTCCCACCAGCCCGGGGGCGGCCTGCCGGTCGCCCCGTCGGCGATCGCGGCCGAGGGCATGGCGCTGACATCCACGTTCGGGCGTGAGCCGTTCCCGACACCCCGTGCGCTCCTGCGCGACGAGATCCCCGGTCTGGTCGGCGCGTACGAACAGGCGGCGCGCAACGCGCAGGAGGCGGGATTCGACGGTGTCGAGATACACGCGGCGAACGGCTACCTGCTCGAGCAGTTCCTGCAGACTCGCAGCAACCATCGGAACGACGAGTACGGTGGCTCCGTCGAGAACCGGTGCCGACTGCCTCTCGAGGTGGCTCGCGCCGTCGCGAGCGTCTGGGGCCCGGAACGTGTCGGCATCCGGCTGTCACCGTTCGGCATCGCGAACGACAGCGGCGAGGACGATCCGATGCCGCTGTATGCGCATCTCGTCCGGGCACTCGACACCCTGGGCCTCGCGTACCTGCACCTCATCGAGCCACGCGCGAGCGGTGCCGGCCAGAAGGAAGTCGATCATCAGAACGTGCCCTCGGCCTGCGAGCTGTTCCGCCCGCTCTGGTCACGCGTCCTCGTCACGGCCGGAAACTTCACGGGCGACAGCGCCGAGGAAACGGTCTCGCGCGGATTCGCCGACGCGATCGCTTTCGGGCGCCGCTTCATCTCGAACCCCGATCTGCCCGGACGACTGCGCCACGGATCGGAACTCGCCCCCTACGACCGCGCGACGTTCTACGGCGGCGGCGCGCGCGGCTACACGGACTATCCGCCGCTCGCGTGAAGCGGGCGCGCCGCAGGACATTCACACGCCGTTCACAAATCGTCGTCAGGATCGTCACGAACCGCACAGGCGGTCCGACCCCGAGGAGACGTGCGTTTGACCAGACTGGCGGTAATCACCGGCACGACCCACGGCATCGGGCGCGTGACGAGTCGGGAACTCGCGCGCGCCGGCATGACCGTCGTGATGCTCTGTCGCAACATGGAAGCCGCGCGCGAGGTGCGGCGCGACATCCAGACCGCGGTGCCGTCCGCGCCCGTGCACGTGGTGCACTGTGACCTCGCATCGCTCACGTCCGTGCGGACGGCCGCATCCGAGGTCTCGCGACGCTTCGGTCCCATCGCCCTGCTCGTCAACAACGCCGGCATCGTGAGCACGCGACGCCGGTTCTCCACCGACGGATTCGAACTCACGTTCGCGACGAACCAGCTGGGCCCGTTCCTGCTCACCGGACTGCTGCGCGACCGGATGGCTCCCGGGTCACGCATCGTGAACGTCGCATCCCGCATTCACGCGAGGGGGCGCCTGGATCTGGCCGGGGTCACCGATGTCGCGGCCCCCTACCGAAGCTTTCGCGCGTACGCCCGGTCGAAGCTCGCGAATGTCATGTGGTCGTTCGCTCTCGCCCGCCGCCTCGCGGGCGACGGCGTCACCGTGAACTGTCTCCACCCCGGCGTCGTCGCCTCCAACCTGCTCCCGCGCTGGCTGCAGGTCGTGAAGCCGCTCGTCACGCCGGTGACCTTCGACAACGAGCGCGGCGCGCGGACGACGCTGCACCTGGCGCTGTCGGACAGCGTCGAGGGCGTCACGGGCCTGTACTTCGACGAGCACGGGATCGCGCAGCCGGCGTCCGCCACCGCGAACGATGTCGCCCTGCAGGAGAGGCTCTGGGAACAGTGCGCACGATGGACCGGCGGCGCTCCGTCGACCGTGACCGACCCGGTCGCTTCCGTCGCGACCGCCTGAGCCGGAAGCCACGACTCCCCGGCGCACGCCCGGGCGCTACTGCGCCATGCGGAACGTGAGGTTCACGCGCCACGCACCCGTCGCCGGGTGATTCCCGGACCCGACGGGTTCGACACCGTGAAATCGCAGTCTCGAAGGACCACCCCAGACGACGACGTCTCCGTGGCGGAGGGGCACGCGTGCCGGACGGTCCCTCCGCCGCTCCCCGCCGAACAGGAACACGGCGGGAAGGCCGAGGGACACCGAGACGATCGGTGCAGCGAAGTCCCGTTCGTCGCGGTCCTGGTGCAGGGACAGCCGGGTGCCGGGCGCATAGCGGTTGATCAGGCACGCGTCGGGACGGAAGTCGGGATAGCCGGCGCACGACGCGGCCGCGGTCGCGAGCGACAGGAAGCACGCGTGCATCGGCGGCCAGGGTCGTCCGGTGCACGGGTCCTCCCGCACGTAGCGATAGCCGGCACGATCGCTCACCCATCCGAACGTTCCGCAATTGGTCATCGCCACGGCCATCGCGAGCCCGCCGGGCTTCTCCATGCGGCGGAACGGGGCGACCGCGGCGACCGCTTCCGCCTCGTCGAGCAGGCGCCGGGCCGCGTCGGACGCAAACCCGCGGAGCAGCGTCGCACCGGGAGCGAGCACGAGAGACCGCTGATCCGGATCGACGTCGTCGAACAGATCCGCGGTCATGGCCTCGCGCACCGGCTACCGGACGCGTTCGGCGGCGGCCAGTGCGTCCCGGAGCTTCTCGAAACCGAAGTCCGATGACCGGGCGGCATCGAGAATCTCCTTCTCCCGCCGGGCCATGAGGTCGATCGCGGCAGGCAGGCCCCCGAGTTCGTCGCGCGTGAACACGACGGCGCCGTGCCGGTCTGCGTGCACGATGTCGCCGCTGCGCACGAGCATGCCGTGGATGTCCACCGGCACGCCAACGTCGACCACCTGCACCCACGCGTGACTGGGCGACAGCGTCGACGCGATGCACTGGAACTCCGGGTGCATCGCGTCGAGATCGCGCATCGAGCCGTTCGTGACGGCACCGACACACCCGAGGCCCCTGTGAACGGTCGTGTTGACCTCGCCCCAGAACGCACCGAGCCCGGGCTCGCCGTCGATGTCCTGCACGACCGCCACGCTCGGGCGGTCCGGCCCGGCGATGTATTCGTAGTACTGGAGCTGCCGGCGCTTGCGCTCCGCGGAATCGTACGGGACCGAACAGCGGATCATCGCCGTGCGCGCGAAGCCCACGATGGCCGGACGGTCGGGAAACGCCGCGACGAGCTGCCGACGCGTGAAGCCCCGCGTGAATCTTGCGCCGCGCACGATCTCGAGCGCATTGCAGATGGTGGGGGTGTCGAACCTGCCGATCTCGGCGAAGAGTGCCTGCACGTCCATCGCGATACTCCCTGCGGTTGTGAGCACCCGATTGTCGCGAATCGGCGTGTCGCAGGCCAGTGCGGATGCTCTCCTCATGAATCGGCGGCCGGGAGCGACACGACCAGGCGTGCGCCGGCCGGCTCGTTGTGCGTCGCATGGATGGTCCCGCCGTGCAGGCGCACCAGTTCCCGGCAGATCGGCAGCCCGAGGCCGGTGCCACCTGCACCCGTGCGCGTCTTCGACGACTGCACGAACTTGTCGAAGACGGCTTCCAGTTCGTCGTCGGGGATGCCGACGCCCGTGTCCGCAACCTCGATCCGCACCGCGGGCAGTGCTTCCGGTCCGTCGCCCGGGGGGGCCCGCCAGATGTCCACCGTGATCGTGCCGCCGTCGTGACTGAACCTGATCGCGTTCGAGAGCAGGTTCGTGAGCACCTGCTGCAGGCGCACGTGATCCGCGCGCACGGGTGTGCGCGACGGATCGTCACGGACTTCGAAAGTGATGCCGCGAGGCGCCGCCAGAGGGCCGACTTCCTCGATCGCGCTGCGTGCGAGGGCCCCGGGGTCGGTGGGGTGCATATCGAGAATCATCTTCCCTGCCTCGAGTTTCGAGAGGTCGAGCAGGTCGTTCAGCAGGGTGAGCAGCCGTTTGCTGCTCACGTCGATCTTCGCGAAATAGTTCTCGAGCTTCTCCCGCTCCGCCGTCCCCGAGCGCTCCCTGCCGAGTCTCGCGAAACTGCGGATCGCGTGCATGGGTGTCCTGAGTTCGTGGGACACGTTCGCGAGGAATTCGCTCTTGGCAGCGTTCGCGTGCTCGGCATCGTCGAGGGCCGAGGCGAGCTGGGCGGTGCGCGTATCGACCATTTCCGCGAGGCGATCGTGGTGGTCGCGAAGTTCCGCACGTACCCGACGGTGTCCTTCGATCGCGATCGCGAGCGGCATGCCGCCGATCGCGAGTCCGACCATGAACATCTGGAGCGAAACCAGCGTGGCCGCGTGGTCCGCGGCCGCGACATCCGATCCGACCAGGAACGCGGCGACGGCGAACACGTTGGTGAACGCCACGGCCGCGGCCGTCGTCCGCGGACCGAACCGTATCGCTGCCCAGACCACGGGCAGGAAGACGAGCATCTCGTAGCCGAGACGGCGGAACGGATCGGTGCGGGCGGACACGAACACCAACGCGCACACGGTCACGCCGGTCGCGACGAGCAGCGCGAACTCCACCAGACCCGGTCGGCGCCCACCCGGCACGAGTTCTCCGAACGACGTCCGGCGCCAGTCGGTGAGCAGCAGCAGGACCGGCAGGAAGACGATGACGCCGGTCGCATCCCCGATCCACCACGAGACCCACTGACGGAACAGGTCGAAACCGGGGTCACCCGAGAACGGCAGAAGCAGGAGGCTGCCGAGGCTCGCACCGACCAGAGTCGCGGCGCCGCCCGCCAGGACCACGAGCCAGAAGAAATCGGTCTCGCGCCGGAGCATCGAGTCGAATCGGACACGCCGCAACAGAACCGTCGCCGTGAGCACCTCGACCAGCGTGTTGCCCGCGACGATGACCGCCACGATCCAGCCCTCTCCGTACTGCAGGTGGGCGATCACGAGATCGGCAAGGAAGACGACGGGCGCGAAACGGGCGCCGTGCCGGAGCAGCATCGCCATGCCGATCGCGATCGGGGGATACCAGACGGACGGCCCGCTCGTGGGCTGGAACGCGAGCACGAGCGCATCGGTCGCGAGGTACGCGAGCGTCCAGGCGGCGATCGACCGGACGCGACGCGTGTTCGGCGAACCGGCCTTCAGGGTTCGGCTTGCGGCCAGCAATGTTTCGTTCCGGAAGTCCGTCATGGGGAGGACGACCCGGGAAACCGCGCAGGCCGCACCGGCGCATATCGGCACGGTGACGCCCCGGCTGAAGTACCTGCGCCCCCCCGTGCAGCCGCGCACGCGGGTTGCGGGCCCCTCACGGAATGACGCGCATGTCCCGGAACTGCCGGAACTGCCGCAGGAACATCCCGTCCGAACGCAGCGCTCCAGGAAAACCGGCGAGGCGGATCTTGAGGGTATCGGTCATCACGTCCCAGTCGGTGCCGAACACGTAGTCCACGAAGGGCCATGCCGCGATGTCGGCATAGGGGATCGGACGCAGGCCGTACTTCGCGACCATCCGCTCCCAGAGCGGTCCCTTGTCCGCCATGAACTCGGTCAGGCGGATCGTCTGGACGGGCCCGAGCGGGATGTCGAAGAACGCCGCGAACGCCGGCCAGAGGTTCTCCCAGCGGAAGAAGTCGCCGTTCGTGACGTTGAACACCTCATTCGCGGCGGCGGGCGACGTCCCGCACCAGACCATCGCCTCCGCGAGCAGGTCCGCATCCGTGACCTGGTAGATCGCGCGATAGGCGCCGGGCTTGCCCGGAAAGCGCAGCGGCAGGCCGAGTTCCTTCGAGATCGCCGCGTAGACCGCGATCGCGGTGACGAGATTCATCGGGTTGCCCAGTGCGAATCCGCACACGGTGTGGGGCCGCAGCGCGGACCACGTCCACGACCGGCCGCTCTGGAATGCGCGCAGCCACTGCTCCTGATCGTAGTAGAAGTTGGGCAGCATGTGCGGCGGATCGTCCTCGCGCGCGGGCGTCCGGAACGGCCCGAGATGGCTGCCGTAGTACTTGTTACCCTCCACGAGGTGCACGTGCTGCAGGGACGGTGAGGCCCGGGCGATCACCTCGACCGAATTCACGAGCATCGCCGTGTTGGGGGCGTTGTGTTCGGCCCACACCGGCCGCGCCTGATAGGCGCAGTAGAAGACGTGCGTCGCGTCCGTGATCCCGGAGAGTTTCGCCTCGCAGTCCGCGCGGTCGAGCAGATCCACGGAGACGAACTCCGCGCGCGTCCCGAAATCCGGCCTGCGCCGCGAGAGCGCGACGATGTCCCAGTCCCCCCGGGCCTCGAGATGACTCACGAGGTTGCGCCCGATCACGCCGAGCCCCCCGACGACGACGGCCTTGCGTCTGCCTTCCATCCAGTACCTCCCCTTCCTCGAACCACGTCGGCGCGCCCCGCACGCCGCACCGTGACGACCGCGCCCATTCCCGGCCGACCACGTCGCCACCCGGCCCGATGGTAACCCCGTATGCGCGCCGCAGTGCCGGTGGCGGGGATGCGGTTAGACTTGCCGGAAGCGGCGAACGACCCCGTCGTGCGGCGCGTCACCCTGTCCGAGGACGATGCTGATGGATCCCCACACACCCGACACGGCCCCGGGCGAGCGCCCGTTCAGCCCGACACCCGGTCCCTCCTCCGCCCCCCGCACGGTCGTGCCGCGCGGCGCGACGGACTGCCACTTCCACGTCTTCGGCCCGCATGCGCGGTATCCGCTCAGCCCCGCGCGGGCCTACGACCCCGAGGAGGCTTCCATCGCGGCCTACCAGGCGATGGCGCGCACGATCGGGATCGAGCGCATGGTGATCGTGCAGGCGAGCCCGTACGGGATGGACAACCGCTGCGTGCTCGACGCGATCGGACCGCTCGGTTCCGACGTCACGCGCGGCGTGGCGGTCGTCGACGGAGACGTCACCGACGCCGAACTCGCACGCATGCACGAGGCCGGCATCCGTGGCATCCGCTTCAACACGCTGTCCGGCGGCACGCGCCTCGAGCACCTGGACCTGCTCGCGCGCCGCATCGCGCCGCTCGGCTGGCACATCCAGATCTGGGCGACCGCGAAGATGCTCCGGGAACTCTCGGATCGCCTCGTGCGCCTTCCCGTCGAGATCGTGATCGACCACCTCGGGCTGGTCTCCCCGGCCGGCGGCACGACGGATCCCGACTATCGAGCACTGCTCGCGCTGCTGGGTTCGGGCAGAGCGTGGATCAAGCTGTGCGGCTACCGCGCGTCGGTCGCCGGCCCGCCCTACGAGGATGTCGCGGAGCTTGCGCGCGGGATCATCGCGGCCGCGCCCGACCGCTGCGTCTGGGGCACCGACTGGCCCCACCCCATGCTCGGGGGCAACGCGATGCCCGACGACGGTCAGCTCGTCGACGCACTCGCACGCTGGGCGGAGACTCCGGAGGCGCTGGAGCGCATCCTGGTCCACAACCCGGCCCGGCTCTACGGGTTCCCCGCGTGATCTGATCGCTTTCCGCGGGCACGTCCGGCGCACTTCCGGTGTCAAAGCCGTCGGGCTCGGGACCAAGGGGGACCCGGCCCGACCGAATCCGACCGGAAGTGGGGGCTCGCACCATGTTCGCAGGGACCGTTCCGCCGCTCGACGCCGAGCTTGCGCCGATCAACCGTCTGTATCGCGCCGACGAGCGCTCGTGCGTGCTCGGGCTGCTCGCCGCGATCCCGCTCGAGGGGCCGGCACGCGCGCGGGCCGTCGAGCGCGCAGCACGCTGGGTGGAGGCGATCCGCGCGCGGGACACGAGTCGCGACGGTCTTGACGCCTTTCTGTCGGAATACGACCTGGGCACGCACGAAGGCGTGATGCTCATGTGCCTGGCGGAGTCCCTGCTGCGGATTCCCGATGCGGACACGGCGACCCGCCTGATCGGCGACAAGCTCGCGGGCGCGGACTGGGCCGCGCACCTCGGCGAAGGCAGTTCGGCGTTCGTGAACGCGTCGACCTGGGCGCTCCTGCTGACGGGCCGGATCATGTCCCTGTCCGAGTCCGACACGCGCGACCACGCCGGCTGGCTGCGACGGTTCGTCGGTCGTGCCGGTGAACCGGTCGTGCGCAGGGCCCTCAGGCAGGCGATGCGGATCCTCGGACGCCAGTTCGTGATGGGCCGGACGATCGAAGAAGCCCTCGAACGCGCGTCGCCCGCGGTGCGGCGCGGAGACCTGTACTCGTTCGACATGCTCGGGGAGGCCGCGCTCACCCAGGCCGACGCCGAGCGATACTTCGGCCGCTACGAACGCGCCATCGCGGCCATCGGTCGCGCGGAGAGCCGCACCGACCCCGTGACCGCGCCCGGGATCTCGGTGAAGCTGTCCGCGCTGCATCCGCGATTCGAACCCGGACAGCACGAGCGCGTGCTGCCCGAACTCGGTGCGAGCGTGACCGCCCTCGCCCGCGCCGCGAAGGCCCGCGGCATCGCCCTCTGCATCGACGCCGAGGAGGCCGACCGGCTCGACCTTTCGCTGCGCCTCATCGCGTCGGTGGCCCGCGAACCCGCCCTGCGCGGGTGGGACGGACTCGGTCTGGCCGTCCAGGCCTATCAGAAGCGCGCACCGGCGGTCGTCGACTGGGCCGCGCAGCTCGCGCGGTCGACCGGCAGGCGGCTCATGGTGCGGCTCGTCAAGGGCGCCTACTGGGACACGGAGATCAAGCGCGCGCAGGAACGGGGGCTCGACGGCTACCCGGTGTTCACGCGGAAGGAGAACACGGACGTCTCCTACCTCGCGTGCGCGGCACGCCTGCTCGCGGCAGGCGACGCGATCCATCCGCAGTTCGCCACGCACAACGCGCACACCGTGTCGACCGTGCTCGAACTCGCCGGACCGCATCGCCCCCTGGAATTCCAGCGTCTCCACGGCATGGGGCAGCCGCTCTACGACACGCTTCGGGAGTCGCCCGACGGATCACGCGTCACGTGCCGCGTCTATGCGCCCGTGGGCGGGCACGAGGACCTGCTCGCCTATCTCGTGCGCCGCCTGCTCGAGAATGGCGCGAACACCTCGTTCGTGAACCGCATCGTGCACGCCGAGATGCCCGCGGCGGCCGTCGTCGCCGATCCGGTCGACCGCGTCGCGTCGCTCAAATCGGTCCCGCATCCCCGCATTCCGCTCCCAGGGCAGATCTTCGCGCCGGAGCGCGCCAATTCCCGCGGGGTGGACCTGTCGGATCCCGCGGACCTCGCCGCGCTCGCGTCGTCCCTGGAAGACGCGTGGACCACCGTGCACGCCTCGGGCCCGGTCATCGGCGGCAGGATGTCGGCGGGCGACGGGGTGCCGGTTCACGATCCCGCCGACAGGCGCCGGACGACCGGGACCGTGCGCCCCGCGACGGAGATGGACCTCAACCAGGCACTCTCGCTGGCCTCGGGTGCGTGCCGGGAATGGGACTCGAGGGGGGGCGGTGCACGCGCGGACTGTCTCGATCGTGCCGCCGATCTCCTCGAATCGCGACGCGACGTGCTGGTGGGCCTGTGCGTGCGCGAGGCCGGCAGGACACTCGAGGACTCGCTGTCGGAGGTCCGGGAAGCCGTGGACGCGTGCCGCTACTACGCGCAACAGGCACGGACACTCTTCGCGGCGCCGGAGACGATGCGCGGTCCCACGGGAGAGACCAACACCCTGTCGCTCCACGGTCGCGGCGTGTTCGCGTGCATCAGCCCCTGGAACTTCCCGGTCGCGATATTCACGGGGCAGATCGCCGCCGCGCTCGCCGCGGGCAACGCCGTCGTCGCGAAGCCGGCCGAGCAGACGCCGCTCGTCGCGGCCCGCGTCGTGCGGATCCTCCACGAGGCCGGAGTCCCTCCCGACGTGCTGCATCTCCTGCCGGGTGACGGCGAGACGCTGGGCACCCGCCTCGTCGGGGACGGCAGGGTCGACGGGGTCGCCTTCACGGGGTCGACGACGACGGCAGAGGCGATCGCGCGCACACTGGCCGATCGCGGTGCACCGATCGTGCCGCTCATCGCCGAGACCGGCGGCCAGAACGCGATGATCGTGGATTCGTCGGCCCTGCCGGAGCAGGTCGTCGCGGACGTCGTGACGTCCGCGTTCCGCAGCGCGGGGCAGCGCTGCTCGTGCCTGCGCGTGCTGTTCCTGCAGGAGGACGTCGCGCCGCGCATCCTCGAGATGCTCGCGGGCGCGATGGACGAACTCGTGATCGGCGACCCCGGTCTCGTGAGGACGGACATCGGCCCCGTGATCGACGCGGATGCCGTAACGACGCTCGCGCGCCACGTCGAGCGGCTGCGCCACGAAGCCCGTGTCCTGCACGAGCCGGCGCTTCCTGCCGACTGCGTGCACGGCACGTACTTCGCACCCGTCCTCGCCGAGATCCCCGACATCCGGTGGCTCGAGCGCGAAGTGTTCGGTCCCGTCCTGCACGTGGTGCGCTACCGCGCGAAGGACCTCGACCAGGTTCTCGACGCGATCAACGCCACGCGCTACGGACTCACGCTCGGCATCCACACGCGCATCGATTCCCGCGCGCGGTACATCCATCGCCGCGTGCGCGCCGGCAACACCTACGTGAACCGCAACATGATCGGCGCGGTGATCGGCGTGCAGCCGTTCGGGGGAGAAGGTCTGTCCGGCACGGGACCCAAGGCCGGCGGTCCGAACTACCTGCCGCGATTCGCGGTCGAGCGGACGTTCACCGTGAACACGACCGCGAGCGGTGGCAACGCGACGCTCATGTCGCTGGAGGAAGCGCCGCGACTTTCGGGTTGCAGCGGGGCGGGGGACGACGGCCCGGGACCGTGAGCCGTCCTGGTGACGACGCTACGCGAGCCAGTCCTTCGTCCAGTTCGCGTAGTCCGCGTTGCGCATCACGCGCTTCATGAGCTCGTCGCCGGCCACGCCCTGAAGCTGGGCGGGCGCCGTGCCCTCGCGAAGCGCCTTGAGGGTCTCGTACACCGCCTGCACGGCCGCCATGAACGGCTGGTGTCCCTGCAGGCACACGCGCACGCCGCGCGTCGCGAGGTACTCGAGGTCCATGACGTCCTTGCCCGCGCTGCCGAGGATGAGCGGGACGTCCACCTCCGCGGCGATGGCATCGAGGTCCGCCTTCGATTTCACGCCCACGAGAAACACCGCGTCGACCCCTGCCGCCTCGTAGGCCTTCGCGCGCACGATGGCGTCCGCGACGCCGGTGATGGCAGGCGCGCTCGTGCGCCCCGCGATGACGAGGCCGGGGTCCCGCCGCGCGGCGAGCGCAGCGCGCATCTTGCCGGTTCCTTCCTGCACGCTGAGGAGTCGCTGCTTGCCCTGCAGACCGTAGGGCTGCGGGAGATCCGTGTCCTCGATCGAGAGCGCCGAGACGCCCGCGGTTTCCAGTTCCTCGATGGTGCGCATCACGTTCAGCGCGTTGCCGTAGCCGTGATCCGCGTCGCAGAGCAGCGGCATCTCGGTCGCGCGACAGATCCGGTGGGCCTGCTCGGCGAACTCCGTGAGCGTGAGCACGATGAGATCCGGCGCACCGAGAACGGTGAGCGACGCGATCGACCCCGCGAACATCCCGACTTCGAAGCCGAGGTCCTCCGCGATGCGTGCGGAAAGCGGGTCGAACACCGAGCCCGGGTTGACACAGCGGTCTCCCGACAGAAGGGCACGGAAGCGATGGCGTCGTTCGGTCCAGCGGGACATGTTCAGGGTCTCCGGAAGGGATCAGGCCGGTCGGGGCACAGGAAGACGGGCCGGACTGCAGGAAGGTCTCGGGACGGCGCGCGGAAGGCGCCGGGCGGGGCACTCGGCCCCGTAAGGCGGTAACGCACCCGGCGGCTTCGCGTGCACAGTCCCGCGGTCAGACGGTGGCCACGGGCGTGACGGGCGACCCGACCGCACCGGGCAGGCGCAGCGGTGGCGCCGTGAGCAGGAAGCGGGTGCGGCCGTTCGCGCGCAGCCACTCGCCGAGGTCCTTGAGCCACCAGATCTCGCCGAGCGGCACGCCGAGCTTGAACAGGCAGTGCTCGTGCAGCGGCAGGTGCGGCCCCTTCCCCGGGATGTCACGCGGCGGATAGAACTCGACCGCGTAGTTGTCCGCGCAGATCGCGGCGATACCGCTGTCCGTGATCCACTGGAGCAGACGCTCGTCGCGGCCGTCGAAACCCATCGCGACCGAGTCGAGCTTCGCCATGTCCGGTTCGCGGTTCATCTCCATGATGAAATCCGAGAAGCCCGTGCGCACGACGAGCAGGTCGCCCTTCTCGATCTCCACGCGGTCCGCGTCGATCACGCGCTGCACGTCGTCGCAGGAGAGCGCCCGGCGTCCGGCACCGAAGTGCGCGAAGAAGTCGAGCATCACGCCGCGCCCCTGGATCGGCTTCTGCGCGAAGTTCGAGATGGAGAGCTTCAGCGCACCCATGTGCTCGCCGCAGGGTTCCTCGTGATCCGCGTGGTGGATCACGGGGCCCACGATGTGCTCGTTCGCCCGGAAGCCGTTGTAGAAGACGATCTCCGCCACGCCGTCGTCGTCCGCGTCGAACTGCGAACCGACGTGCGCGAGCGAGTCCCACTGCGTCGAGTACTGCAGCGTGAGGAGCACCTGGTCGTCGCAGACCACGTCCGTGCTGCGCCCGCCATCCAGGTTGCCGAGCGGGAAGTTCATGTTCTGCAGGCCGTCGCGCATCGTCGGCCGCAGCGTGGGCGGCCCGCGCCGCGGATTGAGCTTGCTCCCGCCGGGATAGTCGAGCGGCAGCGAGAGGCAGAAGCTGATGCCCTCGCGCACCTCGGCCACACCCTGACGCACCTTCTCGGGCGTGAGCAGGTTGATCCGCCCGAGTTCGTCGTCCGGTCCGAAGTCGCCCCAGGTCGAGCCCTCCGGCCGCCGCTTCCATCTTGGATTCATCGTCCCTCCCCCTCTCGCTCGTTCCGTGGAGCCCGGATTCTACTGCGCGTCCCCGACGCGCTTCGGGCCGGTGCACGCACGGTTCCGGGTTACCATCGCCCACCATCGCGAACCCGCCCGAAGTCCGATCGAACGGATCTGCACAACGATGCCTGCCGCACTCTCCCACATACGCGTTCTCGACCTGTCCCGCATCCTCGCCGGCCCGTGGTGCGGGCAGATACTGGCCGACCTCGGCGCCGAGGTCATCAAGGTGGAAAGACCGGGTGCCGGCGACGACACGCGCACGTGGGGGCCGCCGTGGATGAAGGACCCGCAGGGCGAGGACACGGGCGAGGCGGCCTACTTCATGGCGGCCAACCGCGGCAAGAAGTCGGTGACGGTCGACATCTCGAAGCCCGAGGGCCAGGAAATCGTGCGCGCACTCGCCGGGAAGTCGGACATCCTGCTCGAGAACTACAAGGTCGGCGGCCTGAAGCAGTACGGGCTCGACTACGAGTCGCTCCACGCCCTGAACCCCCGCCTCGTCTACTGCTCCATCACGGGGTTCGGTCAGTCGGGGCCGTACGCCTCGCGACCGGGCTACGACTTCATGATCCAGGGCATGGGCGGCCTCATGAGCATCACCGGGGAACGCGACGACCGCCCCGGCGGCGGCCCGCAGAAGGTCGGGGTCGCGGTGGCGGACCTCATGACCGGCATGTACGCGACCGTCGGCGTGCTCGCCGCGCTCGCGCAGCGGGACGTGAGCGGGCGCGGGCAGCACGTGGACCTCGCGCTGCTCGACACGCAGGTCGCGATGACCGCGAACATGGCGATGAACTATCTCGCGTCGGGCCGGCCGCCCGGACGCTCGGGCAACGCGCACCCCAACGTGGTGCCCTATCAGACCTTCGCCGCAGCCGACGGCTACGTGATCGTCGCGGTCGGCAACGACGGGCAGTTCGCGCGGCTCTGCGACGTGATGGGCCGCCCGGACCTGCCGAAGGATCCGCGGTTCACGACGAACCCCGCCCGCGTGAAACACCGCGAGGAACTGATCCCGATCATCGAGAAGATGATCGCGCTGCACCCGATGCAGTTCTGGGTGGAATCGCTCGAGGCCGTCGGGGTGCCCTGCGGCCCGATCAACAATCTCGCGCAGGCGTTCGCGGACCCCCAGGTCCAGCATCGCGGCATGCGCATCGACCTCCCGCATCCCGCCGCCGGTACCGTGCCGCTCGTCGGCAGCCCGATCAAGCTGTCCGAGACACCGGTCTCCTACGCGTCGGCGCCGCCGATGCTCGGCCAGCACACCGAGGACGTCCTGCGAACGGTCCTCGGTCTCGACGAGGCCGCCGTGAGCGCGCTGCGCGAAGCGCGCGTGCTCTGAGACGACCCCGGACGAACAACCGCCAACCCGCTCCATGCCTCTGCTCCGCGCGCTGTCGCCGATTCCGCTCGTCGCCGTCCTCCTCTACGGCGCCTGGATGACTTTCTCGTACGTGATCCTGCTGGACGCGAACCCTGCCTACATCTGGCATTTCGTGCTGTACGGCCTGACCGGCGTGCTCGTCTGGCAGCCGCAGCTCGTCCGTCCGCGACGGGGAAGACGCGGCCGCCCCGCGCATTTCGTGCTCGTGTCGGTCGTGTGGGGGACGCTGGTCGCGATGCCGTTCGCGACGATGCTGCAGGGCGCACTGGGTCAGCATCCCGTCGCGACGGCGCTCCTGTGGATCGGCGGTCTCGGCGCGCTCGCGTGCGTCTGGGCATGGCTGCTGTACCGATACCGCTGGAAGACCGTTCCGATCTTCGTCGTGGCGGGGCTCGTCGCGATCACGGAGCCCGCCTTCGCGCTCGTGCGACTCGGCGCGACCGGCCAGTGGGGCTCCCTGCTGGTGCTGCTTCCCGTCCTGCACGCGGTGCACGCGTGCCTGATCGCCCCGATCGCCAATGCCTATCGGGAGGAACTGCCGCGGGCGGACGCGCGTGCGCCGGGCCTCAAGGGCTACGCGCTGGCGTCGCTGCTGTGTGCCGCAGGATTCCTCGGCGGCACGGCGGCGTGGTTCTGGACGGTGCGGGCCGGGTTTTCCCTGCTCGCGGGGCACTGACCCCGGGAATCACACGCCGCTCTTCGCCCCGGTCATGCTGTCGACCTCCTCGGCAAGGTGGCGCAGCACCGGACTGATCGAGACGGGATACGGGCGACGCGCGTGCTCCGCCAGTCGCAGGGCATCCGGAAGCCGGGCCAGGCCGGCCTGGGCCCTCTCGCGGATCTGCGACAGCGTCGGAGGCGGCTGCAGCCTGTCCTTCCCGTGCAGCACGGGGGTCAGGAGGGGCTCGCCCGGCTGCGGCTCGCCTTCCAGGGCGACGACATCGCGCTCGAAACGTCCGTCGGGCGCGTACTGCCGGTACACCTGCTTGCGCCCGGGCCACGTCGCCTTCCCTGTCGAACGCTTGCGCCGTGGTCGTCCCGCGTATTCCTCGAGCTTGTAGACCATGTCGAGACTCGGCGCGTCCGACGACGTGACCAGTGCCGTGCCGACGCCGAAACTGTCGATGGGCGCACCAGCCGCCACGAGTTCGCGGATGCGCGTTTCGTCCAGGTTGCCGCTCGCGAAGATCGTCGTGTCGCGCAGGCCGCCTTCGTCGAGAATCGTGCGCACCTCGCGGGAGAGGGCGTCGAGATCGCCGCTGTCGAGCCGGACGCCCTTCGGCGTGATCCCGTGCGCGACGAACCTGGGCAGGAGCTCGACGACGGTGCGTGCAGCCTCTGCGGTGTCGTAGGTGTCCACGAGCAGGACGGCGTTGTCCGGGAAGGACCGGGCAAAGTGCTCGAACGCGTCCGCCTCGTCCGCATGCGCCTGCACGAAGGAGTGCGCCATCGTCCCGAATACGGGAATGCCGAACATCGGCCCCGCGAGCGTGGTGGCCGTGCCGGTGAAGCCCGCGAGATAGCTCGCGCGCGCGGCATAGAGCCCCGCTTCGGCACCGTGCGCGCGGCGAAGGCCGAAGTCCACGAGGCCGCGTCCGTCCGCGGCGAGCGTGCAGCGGGCCGCCTTCGACGCGATCAGCGTCTGCAGGTGCAGCAGGTTCACCACGCGCGTTTCCAGGATCTGGGCTTCCATCATCGGGGCCGTCACGCGGAGGATGGGCTCGTTCGGGAAGAAGATCGTGCCCTCCGGCATCGCGTGCACCTCGCCCGTGAACCGGAGGTTCGCGAGGTGGTCGGTGAAGCCCTGCCGGAACAGGCCGCTGTCCTCGATCCACGCGAGTTCCTCGGCCGAGAAGTGAAACGCCGTGATGTATTCGAGGACCTGCTCGAGCCCGGCCGCGACCAGGAAGTTGCGCTCGCGCGGGAGCTTGCGCACGAACACCTCGAACACCGCCACGTCGTTCATGCCGGCATCGCCGTACGCCTGCAGCATCGTGAGCTGGTAGAGGTCCGTGAGCAACGGGCTGGAAAGAGGATTCATGAGGTCCGGTCCGCGGTTTTCGCAATGAGACTAGGACAACGTGCTGGCGTCAGGTTTGATGACTGTCAAGCAAATCGCGGCGACTGCCATGCGGCGTGGCCCGTGGCCACCCTACGAAACACCGCAATCACCGCCATCCGTAGGGTGCGCACGGCGCACCACGGCTCACACGGCACCTCCCAACTTGCGCGGACCCTCGCACCGCGTGGCCCGTGGCCACCCTGCGAACACCGCGACTACCGCCATCCGTGGGGTGCGCACGGCGCACCACGGCTCACACGG
>WGLR01000010.1 GCA_016125475.1 Betaproteobacteria bacterium | reverse complement strand
GCCGAGCGTCGTGGTGCGCTTCAGGACCAGATCCGCGCCCTCGACGGTACCGCCGGACATGGTGAAGTTCGTGTCGATTGCCGTCGGAGCCATCACGTGCACGACGGTACCGCCTCCGGCCACGACCAGCGTGCCGTCGCCCGTGAAGCTGGCGCCGGCGCGGATCGTATGCGTACCTCCCGCGAGGCTCAGGCTCGCGCCGCTGGCGAGGTTCACGACACCGCTGTCGTCACCACCACCACTGAAGGTGAAGGTGCCGGCCTGGACGTCGACGGTACCCGTGGCCAGGTTGTTGAACGTGACCCCCACACCGTAGTTGCCGGTCGTGCTCTTCCGGAAAGTGCCCGCATTGTCCACACGTGCGTCCGATCCGTCGTCGCCGGTGTAGCTGCGCGCGTAGATGCTGTGATTCGAGGACTGGACGTCGATGACGGCGCCCGCGGCGTTCTCGATCCGGCCGGAACCGGGCACCGTGTCGTAGTTGACGCTGATGCTGCCGCCGATGACCGTGTTGCCTTCGACGCGCAGCACCCGACCGGCGTCCAGACCGAACGGGTTGTTGCCACCGCCGTAGATGTGACCGTCACCCCGCAGTGTCGTCGTACCGGGGCCGGTCATGACGCCGTAGGAGGTGTTGATGCTCAGGGTCGACGGCCCCGCGAGGACCAGATCGGCGCCCTCGAGCGTTCCGCCGGACATGGAGAAGGCGCTGTCCACGGTGACGGGACTGGCCACCTCCAGGACCGTGGCCGGCCCGCCAAGCGAGAGGGTGCCGTCTCCGGTGAAACTGGCTCCCGCGCGGAGCGTGTGGGTGCCCCCGCCTGCCAGGGAGAGATAGCTGCCACTCGCCAGGCTCACGGCGCCACTCAGGTCGCTGTCGTTGTTGAAGGTCAGGCCGCCGGCCTGAACGTCGATGAGGCCGGTGGCCTGGTTGATGAACCGCACGTTGATGGTGTAACCGCCCGCGGTGCTCCGCCGAAAGATGCCGGCGTTGTCCACCGCGGCATCGGAGCCGTCATCGCCCGCAAAGCTGCTGGCGCTGATGGCGCGGTTGGAGGTACGCACGTCGAGGACACCTGCCTGGGCATTCTCGATGCGCCCCGCGCCCGCGTCGCTGCCGATATTGAGATTCATGCCAGCGGTCAGCGTGGCAGTGCCTTCGTTGGTGACGGTGCGTCCGCCGTCCAGGTAGAACGAACCGAAGGTCGATGTTCCCTGCAGCGTCGTGGTCCCGCTACCGCTCTGGGTACCTGCCACCGTGGCATCTCCGGTCACGATCACCGCACCCGAGCCGCCCAGGATGCCGCCGGTCTGGTGCAGGTGCGCCAGAAGAGACTGGCCCGAGACGTTGTCAGCCGTGCCGAGGCCGTCGAGAGTGAGGGTGCCGCTGGCGATGGCCAGGGTCTCGTCGCCCGTCATGGTGATGCTGTTGAGTTCGAAGGGACTGCCGGTCGAGCGCACCGTGATGGTCCGGGTGCCTGTCACATCGATCGTCGCGTCGTCTCCCGGGCCTGGCAGCCCCGGAACCCAGTTGCTCGCGATGTCCCAGTAACTCGAGCCCGCGGTGTCACTCCACACGACTGGCGCTGCCCGCGCCGGGAGGGTGGCAAGTATTGCGAGGGAGAGCAGCGACAATGCCGGTCGGGTGAGCGTGTTCTGCAAGGCGGGCTCCTGCTTGATAGGCAAGGCAACTTCACCCTCCAAGCAAGAACCGGAGACGGGCCGGCAATTGTCTGTTTATGAATATTTTGTACAAATCTTCATGGCGGCACTGTCAAGATTCCCGACGACATTCCCCGGCGTGTTGATCCCATCATCATGGCCGAGATCATCCTGGCTCCTGTCCGGCATCAGTCACGAATCGCCGAAGCACCAACGCCGATCGCCCTCATGTCTGGTGCACGCAGCGGATGGCATTCGGACGGCCGCAATCTCCACGCACGCTGACGTCCGTCCGACGGCAGACGTGATTCACCTGGAACGTGTCTGCCCCAGGACAGTGTCGAACGCCGACTACACCTGACCCTGCGACCGTGGACGACCGGACTTTCGACTTCCGCGGACGGCCGAGTGCGGGCGTGCTACTGGCAGGCGGGCACGAAACCGCGCAATCTGTCGCGAGAGGAGCCGGACCCTGCGCGCCCTCGATGGCTCACACCGTTTCGCTTTCCGGCGAATCCTGCCAGCACCACAAGGCCCGTCCCGAAGAGCCAGACTGTGGCGGGTAGCGGTACCGCGGAGGGTGAAATCACGAATCGCGCCGGACAATCGGCAAAATCGTTTGCATAACAGCCGAAGGCATGGAGTTCGATGCTGTCATGCGGGCTGAGGTGGCCACTGGCAAGAAAACGGAGTTCGTTGAATCCCGGACTTCCGTCCGGGATGGTGCTCGAATCCGGACCGGCAACCGGACCGGCAACATCGAATACAGAGTACGTTCCTGCATCCGAATAATCCGTGTAGGGCGCGGAATAGGCGATGCTCTGGACAGGCGTGACGGGGGCTCCAGGGCGCTCATCCGCCACGCTGAAGGACGCGGAGATACCGTTCAACGATGCCGACCCATCGCCGTTGCTGTCGGTCAGGATCAGATCCATGAAGGCGTCTTTGTAGGTAGGTCCGGCGGTGTCCTGAGTGACCAGCGCCAGGTTCAGGGAAAAATAGCCGGGCGTGTCGGATCTGTTCTCCAGGACATAGGTCAGATTCAGCCACGGATCGCCATTCCCGGCCAGAATCAGATTGGCGATGTACGCGGCGGTAATCACCTTCGGGATGGCCGTAGAAAGCCCTGTTCCGGAATAAAGCTTGTCTGCGATGAGCTCGCCAGCCAGGGTCGCATGAATGTTGAGCACGATGGTGCCCGGCTTCATGCTGTTGGCCCGCGCAGTGTCGAGATGGACGACGAGCAGCAGGATGAGTGCCGGAATCGAGGCCAGTACGCGTTTGCATGACATGGTGAGGTCTCCTTTTCTTGGCGCCGATCGAATTTCTTCGCCTGCCGTGTCGTCGGAATTCCGACCCGGGGCTGATGGCGAGCCGTAAATTCTTGGATGACCGGCTCCCGACAAGTGTAACGCCGAGGCGATGGCTCGGGTCGTCCACCGGGATGTGGGGCGAGACAGTCACGCAGGGACCAATCCTGGCCGGCAACCTTCAGATGCTTGTCACCTTGTCTGAAGACCTTGTGCTGGAGGTCGGCATGCGCGGTCAGTCGTCACCGGCAGGCCGTGCGGCCTCCCCGCGAACGGTAGTTGTTCCGGCTGAACCAGAATCCGGTTCCCGATCGATACGGCTATCGACGAGAGAGGGGTCGGCTGGTCCTGAATGTTGATGCGCGCTTCGAACAGGTACCGCCTGGACGAGAAAGAAGAAACGTCGACTACGCAAACGGTATTGATCCGCACGAACCGACTTCGACTCATTCCCGCTCGATCATCGACGAGCCTTCCAGCCTGCTGATTCGCAGAGCGCTCGCCACTGCGCCGAAGACTCCTGCCGACGCTCTTGCCGTCAATCCATCGGGCACCCGCAACGGCGCGGGTTTGCCGGCGATCGGGCGAGACATCGCCGTTCGCGGTCCATCGAGGTCCATCGACTGACGAGGCGCTCGAGAACGCTGTTGACGGTCGCCCGTAACCGACGCGGGATGTTCGCCTGAAGCTGACCCACCGCTGGCCGCGGCAAGGAGCACTCCGGACTCCGACCCCAGGGCTGACCCGATCAGAATCGCGCGTCGTGCGGCTTATACTCGGCGGACCCGAGTTGAGCAGGCAACGGACGAGGACAAGAGAGCATGGCTGAGGACAGTCCCATCTACTGGAAGCGCAATCGCGTCGAACTGCGCGCCGCCGGGTTCGACCCCGACCGTGGCGAGAAGATGAATGCCATCGTGACGATCGCGAGCCCTTACACGAACGCGCACCGCTGCAACAACCGCGTGCGCGAGATCACCGACCTGCTCGTCGAACTGATCGGCGAGCGGGGTGGACAAGGACTCATCGTCGGTGCACCCGCCGTTTCCGACGCGCTCACGCAGGGGACGCCGACCGCGGGTTACAGCCTTGTGTCACGCGACGTCGCCGCCGACTGTTTCGAGATCGGCCACTACGCCCATCACGGTGAAGCCATGATCGTGATCTCGGGCTGCGACAAGACCGGCGCCGCGGCGCTCATGCCCCTGGCGCGCACGAACGCGTTCGGACTGGTGCTGTACCCGGGCACGAGTTCGCCGGGCAAGGTGTCGTTCGAGCCTTACGCGAGCAAGGGCACGAACATCACGATCATGGACTGGGCCGAGGGCCGCGCGTCGCACGAATCCGGGCGGCTCACGAAGGAGCAGTATCTCGAGCTCGAGAAGAACGTCATGCCCGGCAGCGGAACCTGCGGCGCCATGTTCACCGCGAACACCATGAGCACGGTGGCCGAGTCGATCGGCATGATGCTGCCGCACGGTGCCTCGCATCCCGCCGACTACGACGCCAGGAGCCGCATGCACGACGACGTGCGTGCGCAGACGCGAGCTTCGGTCGAGGCGCTCTATCGGCTCATGGCGATGGGCATTCGCCCGCGCGACATCATGACCGAGCGCGCGTTCGAGAATGCGATCACGACCGTTTATGCGATGGGCGGCTCCACCAACCTGTACCTGCACCTGCTGGCGATTGCGCGCGAAGCGCAGGTACCGATCGACATCGACCGGATCCAGGCGATCGGCGAGCGCGTGCCGCTGATCACGGGCCTTCAGCCGCACGGGAAGTATGCGATGACCAGCCTGCATGCAGTGGGTGGCGTTCCGATCGTCATGAAGGAACTGCTGCGCCACGGCTTCCTGCACGGCGACGTGATGACGGTAACCGGCCGCACGCTGGCCGAGAACCTCGAGTCGACGCCGACGCTCGAAGAACTGGGCGCGCAGGACATCGTCTTCCCGGTCAACCGGCCGATAGCACCGCCGAACAATCACATCAGCGTGCTCCGGGGCAACCTTGCGCCCGAGAGCTGCGTACTCAAGCTGTCTGGCAAGACCCTCGAGAAGGGCGAGTTCCGGGGCCCGGCGCGCGTCTTCGAGTCCGAGGCTGACACGATGGATGCCATCCGGCAGGGCCGCATCGTGCCGGGCGACGTGATCGTCGTGCGCAATGTCGGTCCGGTCGGCGGGCCGGGCATGCCCGAGATGGTGATGCTGACGATTCAGCTGCAGGGCTCGGGCCTGGGTGACAGCGTCGCGCTCATCACCGACGGCCGGTTCTCCGGGGTGTCGCACGGCATCCTGATCGGACACATCTCACCCGAGGCTGCCCGCGGCGGCCCGATTGCGGCCGTGCACGAAGGGGACACGATCGTCATCAATCCGCTCGCACGCACGCTGAGCCTGGACGTGCCCCCGGAGGTAATTGCGCAGCGCATGGCGGACTGGAAGGCGCCGGATCACGCCGGCCGCGTTCGCCCGGGCAGCGTCCACGACAAGTACATCCGGCTGGTGTCGACGGCGCACTACGGTTGTGTGCTGTAGCGGCCTGTCGCACCTGGGTCTCGCGCACGAAACCGGCGTAGAGAGACGACGGCGTAGTGGCGTGCTCACCGGCTCCATCGGCATGCGGCCGCCGGTGGCACCGGGCATCGGATGGATGCCGGCGCATCTCATTGCGGGGCGCCGGCCCGACGCGTTCATTCGCCACGCACCGGCTCGACGAGCCCTGGCAGCGAGCAACGCCAAAATGCGCGAGAATCGCTTCGCCAAATTGTCCACCGGAAGGCTTCATGTCTCACACCATCAAACCCGTTGAGCCTGCCAGGCCGACGTTCGCCGGCGAGGTTTCGGGCATCGACCTGACGCGTCGCCTCACGGATGCCGAAGTCGCCGCGATCCACGCCGGCATGGATCGCTTCGGCGTGCTGGTGTTTCGTGACCAGCACCTGGACGACGAGCAACAGCTCGCGTTCAGCCGCCAGCTCGGAGCGCTCGAAAAGGCTACCGGGGACATCATGGCGGAGAAGGACCGCCGGTTGAGCATGGACCTCAACGACATCTCGAACGTGGACAAGCACGGCGAGCTGCTGCCACGCGATGACCGTCGCCGGCTGTTCAGCCTGGGCAACATGCTGTGGCACTCCGACAGCTCGTTCAAGGATGTGCCCGCCAAGTATTCGCTGCTGTCCGCGCGCAGGATTCCGGCGACGGGCGGCAATACGGAGTTCGCCGACATGCGCGCTGCGTACGACGCGCTGGACGATGCGACGAAGGCCGAGGCGCACGATCTGATCTGCGCGCACAGCCAGATCTTCTCGCGCGGGATCCTGGGCTTTGACGACTTCACGGACGCCGAGCGCGCAAAGTGGGCGCCAGTGCGCCAACGCCTCGTGCGGCGGCATCCGAACACCGGCCGCCTCTCGCTGTACCTGTCGAGCCACGCCGGCGCCATAGAGGGCTGGCCGGTGCCCGAAGCGCGTGCATTCCTGCGCGACCTGACCGAACACGCCACGCAGCGCCAGTTCGTCTACGCGCACGTCTGGCGCCAATGGGACCTGGTGATGTGGGATAACCGGGTCACCATGCATCGCGCCCGCCGTTACCGTGCGGACGAGGTACGGGACATGCGGCGCACGACCTTGACCAACGAGGTGTCGAGCCTGGAGCAGGCGCCGATCTGATCGGAAGGGCTCGCCCGGCGGGCCGGCCTGTCTGACCCTGATTGGGAAACAGGCGCTCGTAGGACGAGAACACCCGTTGCCGCGCGCGCAGGTGCAACCGATGACGGCGGTGCCCTATCGACGGGCATCCCGGGCCGATACTTGGCTGGCGGACAAGATCCAGGCATACGCCCCGCTACCCGAGCGGGAATTTTCGACGGCAACCGGGGCGGCAGCAGCTGTAGTCCTCCCGCCGCGGGTAGAGACCGATCGTGTGCTCGCCTGCCCAGTGGGCGTGGATGGCAGCGTCCGAAACCGGGTCGACGCCAGCTCCTGCGTTGCACCCTCAACGGCGGTGGGGACTCTGCTCCACCGCTATTCCCACTCGATCGTCGCCGGCGGCTTCCCCGAGATGTCGTAGACGACCCGATTGATGCCGCGGATCTCGTTGATGATGCGGTTGGAGACGATCGCGAGCAGCGAGTGCGGCAACTCTGCCCAGTGCGCGGTCATGAAGTCCTGAGTCTGCACTGCCCGGAGTGCGACGACGTATTCGTACGTGCGGCCGTCTCCCATCACCCCGACGGAGCGCACCGGGAGGAACACCGCGAACGCCTGCGAGGTGCGGTCGTACCACTCGTGACGGCGCAGTTCCTCGATGAAGATCGCGTCGGCGCGGCGCAGCAGGTCGGCGTACTCGCGTTTCACTTCGCCCAGAATCCGCACGCCGAGGCCCGGGCCCGGGAACGGGTGACGGAACACCATCTCGCGCGGCAGGTCGAGCGTCAGTCCCAGTTCACGCACCTCGTCCTTGAAGAGCTCACGCAGGGGCTCGAGAAGCTTCAGGTGCAGGGTTTCGGGCAACCCACCCACGTTGTGGTGCGACTTGATCGTGTGCGCCTTCTTCGTCTTGGCACTCGCCGATTCGATCACGTCCGGATAGATCGTGCCTTGCGCGAGCCACTTCACGCCCGGCAGACGCTCGGCCTCCCGCTGGAACACCTCGACGAAGACCCGCCCGATGATCTTGCGTTTCGCCTCCGGATCCGTCACGCCCTCGAGCTGCCCGAGAAACTCCGCGCTGGCATCTACGTGGATCACGCGGACGCCCAGATTCGTCGCGAAGGTCTCCATGACCTGCGCGGCCTCGTTCAGGCGCAGCAGCCCGTTGTCCACGAACACGCAGACGAGCTGATCACCGATCGCGCGGTGAATGAGTGCGGCAGCGACGGAAGAATCCACGCCTCCGGAGAGCCCCAGCAGCACGTGCTCCTGCCCGACTTCGGACCGGACGCGGCCGACCGCCTCTTCCACGTAGGCGGGCATCGTCCAGTCGAAGCCGAGGCCGCATATCTCGTGCACGAACCGCTCGATGATCTGCTTGCCCTGGACCGTGTGCGTGACCTCGGGGTGGAATTGCACCCCATAGAATCGACGGGACTCGTCGGCCATGCCCGCGACGGGCGTGGACGCATTGGACGCGATGACCTTGAACCCGGCCGGGAGCTCGACGACCTTGTCACCGTGGCTCATCCACACGTCGAGCAGACCGTGACCTTCGTCGTTCGCGCGGTCCTGAATGTCCGTGAACAGGCGGGAGTGGCCGCGCGCACGGATCTCCGCATACCCGAATTCCCTGTGCGTGGAGGCTTCCACGGTCCCGCCGAGCTGCACCGCCATAGTCTGCATGCCATAGCAGATTCCGAGCACCGGGACATCGAGCTCGAACACGCAGGCCGGCGCACGGGGGGAACCTTCCTCTGTCACCGATGCCGGCCCGCCGGACAGGATCACGCCATCGGGGCGAAACGCCTCGACGAACTCGGCGTCCACGTCGAACGGATGAATCTCGCAGTACACATTGGTTTCGCGCACGCGCCGCGCAATCAGTTGCGTGTACTGCGCGCCGAAATCTAGGATCAGGATTCTGGAGTGCACGGTTGCAGGAAAGTGCCGGGAGAGTGGGTCGGAAACCGGGGCGCAGGCATTGCAGTAGCCGGTCGGCGGCGGGACAGGCGGCGCCTCTCCCCGCGCCCATCAGTCCACGTGATAGTTCGGTGCCTCTTTGACGATCTGCACGTCGTGGACGTGCGATTCCTTCACGCCCGCCGAGGTGATCTGGACGAACTGGGCACGCTCGTGAACCGCCGGGATCGTCGGGCAGCCGAGATAGCCCATCGCGGATCGCAGCCCGCCGACGAGCTGCTGAATGACGTTCGTGACCGGCCCCTTGTACGGAACGCGCCCCTCGACGCCTTCCGGCACCAGCTTGTTGCTGCCCTCGGACGCGTCCTGGAAATACCGGTCGCTCGAGCCCTGCTGCATCGCGCCGAGCGATCCCATGCCGCGATAGGACTTGTAGGACCGGCCCTGATACAGCTCGATTTCGCCTGGAGCTTCCTCGGTGCCGGCGAACAGCCCGCCCAGCATCACGCAGTCGGCGCCGGCCGCGATGGCCTTCGCGACATCACCGGAATAGCGCACGCCACCGTCCGCAGTCATCGGCACGCCCGTGCCTTCCAGCACCGCCGACACGTTCTGGATGGCAGTGATCTGCGGCACGCCCACCCCGGCGACGATCCGGGTCGTACAGATCGATCCCGGACCGATCCCCACCTTCACGCCGTCGGCGCCTGCATCGAGGAGCGCCCGCGCCGCCTCCGGCGTCGCGATGTTGCCACCGATGACGTCCACGGTCGGGTAGTGGTGCTTGACCCATGCGACCCGGTCGAGCACGGACTGGGAATGTCCATGCGCCGTGTCGACGACGATCACGTCCACGCCGGCATCCACGAGCGCACCCACGCGTTCTTCGGTGCCTTCGCCGACACCGACCGCAGCCCCGACGCGCAACCGGCCGAAGAGGTCCTTGCACGCATTGGGGTGCTCGGACGACTTCAGGATGTCCTTGACGGTGATGAGTCCCTTGAGCTCCTGCCCGCCGTTCACGACGAGCACCCGCTCCAGGCGGTGCCTGTGAAGGAGTTCCATCGCTTCTTCGAGGCTGGCCCCTTCAGGGACCGTCACGAGACGCTCCCGCGGCGTCATGATGTTCCTGACGGGCTGATCGAGATTCGTCTCGAACCGGAGGTCCCGATTGGTGACGATCCCGACCACGCGGCCGTCCTCGACCACGGGCAGACCGGAAATGCGATGCTGTCTGGTCAGCGCGAGCACGTCGCGAACGGTCATGTCGGGCGCGATCGTGATCGGGTCCTTCACGACACCGCTCTCGAAGCGTTTCACCTTCGAAACCTCGGCGGCCTGTGCGGCTGCCGTCAAGTTCTTGTGGAGAATGCCGATCCCGCCTTCCTGCGCGATCGCGATGGCCAGACGTGCCTCGGTCACGGTGTCCATGGCTGCCGAGACGATGGGAATGTTCAGCTCGATGTTCCGGGAGATCCGGGTCCGGAGGTTCACGTCCCTGGGGAGGACACTCGAGTGTGCCGGCACCAGCAGCACGTCGTCGAAGGTCAGAGCCTTCTGGATCACTCGCATGTTTTATGATCCCGCACAAAGACCGGATTATAGTGCAGTGCAACTCGTAAACGAACCTCGAAGGCTGCCGTTCTTCCTCCGATGAAGCTTCCGACCTTCCGGACCATTCTCGTGTTCGCACGCGCGAACGTGGTGGCGCTCCTTGCGTGGGGACTCGTGACAGGTGGTGCCGCTGCGGCCGCCCTGCCCGACCGTGCGCACGCCGGCACGGCGCTGGCGGCCGCCGAGCGCGCGGTTGCTCACGCCACCGCCTGTCAGGCTCTGTGGACGACCGCCTACGACGCTTTCACGACGGCGGAGGCGGCGTTCGCAGCGAACAGCTTCGAGGCGTCCATCGGCGCGAGCAGACGTGCAGTCGAGCTCTCGCGCCTGGGCATCGTGCAGCGACGCGCCGCCAGGGATGGCGGTGGCGAATGCCCCGCCCCCGATCGAAACACCCACGGAGACACTCCATGACCCCAACGAGAGTACTGCTGTTCGGCGCGCTCCTGTGTTTCACGGCCACGGCCACGGCGGGCATCTGCCGATGGAAGGACGCCAGCGGCCAGGTCCACTACAGCGACACGGCGCCACCCGGCATCCAGTGCGAGGGCACCGTCCACGCCCCCGCGCAGCCTGCGCCGGCCGCAAGCCCGGATTCGGGCAAGAGGAAGAGTTATCAGGAACTCGACATGGAGTTCCGCAAGCGTCGTCTGGACAAGCTCGAGGAGGAGAAGAAAAAGGAGGAGCAGCGCGAGCGGGCGGAACAGATGAAGGCGGCGTGCGACACGGCCCGCAGCCGTGTCGCAGGCCTTCAGGCAGGCGGGCGCGTGGCGAAGTACGACGCCAACGGCGAGATCCACTACCTCGACGACAACGAGATCGCCAAGGAACTCGCGGCGGCCCAGCAGGCCGTCAAGGATGCCTGCAAGTAGGCAGCGGGACCGGTTCGGGTACCCCCGCGGTCACGCTCCGCGCGCGGCGCGTCGCCGTCGGGCGTCCTTCGGGTCGACGAGAAGCGGGCGGAGCAGTTCGATGCGGTCACCGTCCTCCAGGGGATGATCCGGCGGCACCCGCCTTCCCCACACGCCGGTCTCCGGCGGCCCGCCATCGAGCCCGACAACGGCCCCGCCCAGCCCGGACGCCGCGAGCGCGTCGGCCACCGTGGCGCCTGCGCCTAGCGTGAGCGGGCGGACCACCTGCCTGTGCCTCTCGGCATGAACGACTTCCACCCGGATTTCCCGTTTCATCGCACCGTCTCGTAGACCTCGCCCGCGCGTTTCACGAACGCGTCCACGAACGTGGCGGCAATGTGGTCGAACACGGGCCCGACCAGCTTCTCCAGAAGCCTGCTCGCGAACTCGTAGCGCAGGCGGAACTGCACCTTGCAGGCGTGGTCCCCCAGAGGAAGGAAATGCCAGCTGCCGTCGAGCTTCCGGAAGGGGCCTTCGATCAGGCGCATCTCGATGTGATGCGGAACGGTCTTGCTGTTTTCCGTCGAGAACCGCTGCTTGATTCCCTTGAAGTCGATCGTGATCGCGGCCCGGGTCTTCCCGTCGTCACGAGCCTGCACGACCGTGCCACCGCACCAGGGCAGGAACTTCGGATAGTCTTCGACCCGGTCGACCAGCTCGAAGAGCTGTTCCGCCGAATAGTTCACGAGAACCGAACGGTCGATTTCATGCATGCCTGGTCCCAAACTGTTGAATCACCCCGGAGGGCACCGTCGCCCCCCTGCTAGAATCGACGATCCACGACGCCCCTTGAGCCGCGATGAGCATCACCCAGAACAAGAAGGCCTTCCATGACTACTTCATCGAGGAGAGATTCGAGGCCGGCCTCGCCCTGGAAGGCTGGGAGGTCAAATCGATTCGTGCGGGACGCGTCCAGCTCACCGAGGCCTACGTCGTGCTCAGGAACGCGGAGGTCTACCTGATCGGCGCGCACGTGAGCCCCCTCCCGACCGCTTCCACGCACATTCAGCCTGACCCCGTCCGGACTCGAAAGTTGCTGCTGAAAGCGGAGGAAATCCAGCAGCTCATCGGCAAGGTCGAACGTGCGGGCTACACCCTCGTCCCACTCGACCTGCATTTTACCCGCGGGCGGATCAAGCTCGCACTCGGCCTCGCGAAAGGGAAGAGGCAGCATGACAAGCGCGAGGCGATAAAGGAAAGGGAGTGGAAGGTCGAGCAGCAGCGCCTCCTCCGGAACCGCACGAAGGGGTGAGTTCGCTCCTGGCACCGTGACCCGGGCGCCGCCCGGGCCTGCATGGCCGTCCCTCAGCCGTACCTGAGCCCCATCGCTTCCCGCACGTCGCGCATCGTATCCTGCGCGAGCGCGCGCGCCTTCTCGGCGCCGTCCGCGATGATGTTCTTCACGAGCGTCGGGTCCCGCAGATACTCCTCTGCCCGTTCGCGCATCGGACGCTGCTCGTCGAGCACGGCGTCGATCACCGGCTGCTTGCACTCGAGGCATCCGATTCCCGCGCTGCGACAACCTTCCTGCACCCACTGGCGCATCGAGTCGTTCGAGTACACCTGATGGAGCTGCCAGACCGGGCACTTCTCCGGATCGCCGGGATCGGTTCGCCGTACGCGCGCCGGATCGGTCGGCATGGTGCGGATCTTCTTCACGACGCTGTCCGTATCCTCGCGCAGCGAGATGGTGTTGTTGTAGGACTTCGACATCTTCTGGCCGTCGAGCCCCGGCATGCGCGAAGCCTCGGTCAGGAGCGCCCGCGGCTCCGAGAGAATCATCTTCCCGCCGCCCTCGATGTACCCGAAGAGCCGCTCCCGGTCGCCCATGGACAGGTTCTGGGCTTCCTCGATGAGTGCACGCGCGGCTTCGAGAGCATCGTGATCGCCCTGCTCCTGGTAACGGGTCCGCAGCTCGACATAGTGGCGGCTCCGCTTCGATCCGAGCTTCTTGATCGCGGCCTCGGCCTTCTCCTCGAACCCCGGCTCCCGTCCGTAGATGTGGTTGAACCGGCGCGCGATCTCCCGCGTGAACTCGATGTGGGGGACCTGGTCCTCGCCGACGGGCACAAGGTTCGCCCGATAGATCAGGATGTCCGCGCTCTGCAGAAGCGGATACCCGAGGAACCCGTAGGTCGACAGGTCCTTCTCCGCGAGTTTTTCCTGCTGGTCCTTGTAGGTCGGCACGCGCTCGAGCCATCCGAGCGGCGTGATCATGGACAGCAGCAGATGCAGCTCCGCGTGCTCCGGCAGCTGTGACTGGATGAACAGGGTGGCCTGAGAAGGATCCACACCCGCCGCAAGCCAGTCCACGATCATGTCCCAGACGTTTTCCTCGATCACCTCCGGCGTGTCGTAGTGGGTCGTAAGGGCGTGCCAGTCCGCGACGAAGAAGAAGCACTCGTATTCGTGCTGGAGTTTCGTCCAGTTCTTGAGCACGCCGTGATAGTGCCCCAGGTGGAGGGCCCCCGTGGGGCGCATGCCGGATAGAACGCGATCAACAAACATGGGTCTCTTCCATGGACTAAGAATCGTGGAAATCGGACGGGCGCCCTGACGACGGCGAACGCGTCATTCGTTCGCCGCTCCGTCCAGACCGAACAGCCCCGGATCCCCGCGGCCCCGCCTCACGAGTTCAGGCGCATCGCCGGTGAGATCGATCACGGTGGTGGGCTCGATCCCGCACGGGCCGGAATCGATCACGAGATCGATGCGCTTTTCGAGCCGATCCCGGATTTCTTCCGGGTCGTTCAGCGGGAGCGGATCGTCCGGCAGGATCAGCGTAGCGGAGAGAATCGGCTCGCCGAGCGTATTCAGGAGCTCGCGCGCAACGGGATGATCCGGAATGCGCAGGCCGATCGTCGAGCGCTTCGGGTGCTGCAAACGCCGCGGCACCTCGCGCGTCGCCCTGAGGATGAAGGTGTAGCTGCCGGGCGTGGCCGTCTTGAGAAGCCGGTACTGGACGTTGTTCACGAGCGCGTATTGCGCGATCTGACTGAGATCGGCACACATCAGCGTGAGATGGTGACTCTCGTCGAACATGCGGATCTCGCGGATCCGTTCCATCGCCGCCTTGTCACCGAGGTGACAGCCGAGTGCGTAGCAGGAGTCCGTCGGATAGGCGATCACCGCCCCGCCACGCACCAGATCGGCTGCGCGGTCGATCAGACGCTGCTGGGGATTGACTGGATGGATGGCGAACAGTTGCGCCATGGGATTGATGTCTGGCCCGATGAAAGCGATTGATCCGAGCACCTCACGGACCGGGCCGGACGCTCCGAGCCACGCGGCCGAGCTGCTCACAACGGCAACCGCAGGTTGATGGGAACACGGGACAGGCTGTGGTGTACGGGACCGCGGATGATAACAAATCCGGCCCCGGCCCCGCACGGACGGAGCGAACCTGCCACGCCCTCGGCATCGGCGTTCCGTTCCCGCGCGTGCGCCACCGATCGCGGCGTCGTTATACTCGCCACCCGACCGATGGCCGGCTCCGATCGTCCGCCCCTTCCCGGCGCCAGCCACGAAGGGTCGGACCGACGCGCCAGCCGGTCGGCAGCGACTTTTCTCAGATCGAGCTCGTCGCGGCGGAGCGTGTCGTGATGTCGTCGCGACCGTCGAACGAGCCCACAAGGAGCCCAACCCGTGTCCGGATTTGCCTGGGAATTTCCCTACACCTCTCAACGCATGCCCGTGCTGGCCCGCAACGTCGTGGCGACCACGCAGCCGCTCGCCGCACAGGCGGGCCTGCGGATGCTCATGCAAGGTGGTAATGCAGTCGACGCCATCGTCGCGACCGCCGCCGCTCTGACTGTCGTGGAACCGGTGATGAACGGCATCGGGTCCGATGCCTTCGCGCTGGTCTGGGACGGACACCGGCTGCAGGGGCTGAACGCGTCCGGTCGCGCCCCGGCCGCCTGGACGCCGGAGCGCTTCGCGGGCCGGGACACCATGCCGGGACAGGGCTGGGACAGCGTCACGGTGCCGGGCGTGGTGTCAGGGTGGATCGCCCTCTGGAAAGCCTTCGGCACCCTGCCGCTCGGAACGCTGCTCGAACCGGCGATCGACTACGCGGACCACGGGTTCGTGGTGTCGCCGACCGTCGCCAGGCAGTGGGCCAATCAGGCCGACGTGTTTCGCGACGAACCGGGTTTTGCGGAAGCTTTCCTGCCTGGAGGACGGGCACCGGTGGCCGGCGAGCTGTTCACCTTTCCCGAACAGGGGGAGACGCTCCGCGAGATCGCGTCCACGGAAGGCGAGTCGTTCTATCGCGGCGCGCTCGCACGACGCATCGCCGAATACGCGCGCGAGACTGGCGGCGCCCTCACCGAAGCGGATCTCGCCGCACACCGTGCAGACTGGGTCATGCCTGTATCGCAGGACTATCGTGACTATGCGCTCCACGAGATCCCGCCGAACGGCCAGGGCATCGCCGCGCTCGTGGCGCTCGGGATCCTCCAGCATTTCGACGTCGCGGCGGCCGATGTGGATTCGGCGGAAAGCATTCACCTCCAGGTCGAGGCGATGAAGCTCGCATTCGCGGACGTGTACGCACACGTCTCGGACCCGTCTACGATGCAGACACACGCGGGCGCCCTGCTCGACCCCGCCTACCTCGCCCGGCGCGCGAAGCGGATCGACACATCACGTGCGCAGGATTTCGGCGCCGGCGCGCCACCGGAGTCGGGAACCGTCTATCTCACCGCGGCAGACGCAAGCGGGAAGATGGTGTCGTACATCCAGTCGAACTACAACGGCTTCGGATCAGGCGTCGTGGTCGGCCGCACGGGCATCAGCCTTCAGAACCGGGGCTCCGCCTTCTCGCTCCAGCCAGGCCACCCGAACCTCGTCGGTCCCGGCAAGCGCCCGTTCCACACGATCATTCCGGGTTTCGTGACGCGCGCCGGCGAGCCGGTGATGAGTTTCGGGGTGATGGGGGCGGACATGCAGCCGCAGGGGCATCTCCAGATGATGGTGCGGCTCGCCGACTACCGTCAGAACCCTCAGGCGGCTGCGGACGCGCCACGCTGGAAGATCGCCAAGGACAAGTCACTGCTCCTCGAACACAACATGCCGCGGGAAACGGTCGAGGGGCTGCAAAAGCTGGGACACCCCGTGCGCGTGACGCCGCGGTGGGCGATGGACTACGGCGCGGCACAGCTCATCCACCGGATGCCGCACGGATACCTCGCCGCCTCGGAACCTCGCCGGGACGGCCAGGCCGTCGGCTTCTGAAATAAGGGGATGCGGCTACGGCGGGCGGCCCCCGATGGCCGCCCGCCGGAAGTGCCGTCATCTGCCGAGGGCGTCGCTCGCCGCCTTCGCGAGGTGCTGCTGCACGGCCTTGTTGCGGATCGAGCTCAGGGTCGTACGCGTGGTGATCACGTCCGGATCGATCTGAAGCTCGATGATCGCGGGCTTCCCGGAGGCGACGGCGCGTTCGAACGCCCCCGGAAAATCCGCCGTGGCCGTCACCGTCTCGCCGTGTGCCCCGTAGGCACGGGCGAGCGCCGCGAAGTCGGGGTTCTGCAACATGGTGCCGTGCGTACGCTCCGGGAACTCCCTTTCCTGGTGCATCCGGATGGTTCCGAACATGCCGTTGTTCACGAGGATCACGACGATCGGCAGTCCGTACTGGACCGCGGTCGCGAGTTCCTGGCCGTTCATCATGTAGTCTCCGTCGCCCGAGAACGCGACCACGGTCCTGTCGGGATGAACCGCCTTGGCGGCTACGGCCGCCGGCACGCCGTATCCCATGGCGCCATTCGTGGGACCGAGTTGCGTCCGGTATCCACCGTACGGGTAGAACCGGTGTGCCCATCCCGAGAAATTTCCCGCGCCGTTCGTCACGATCGTGTCGCGCGGCAGATTCTTGGCGAGCCATGCCACGATCGCGCTCGGGTTCACGGGGCCCGGTACCTCGACGGGGTGCGCGTTCTCGAGGTATTCCTCGTGCGCCTCGCGCGTCCACGACGCCCACGGATCGGAGTCCGCAGGCCCGAGCAGGGCCGCAGCCTCCGCGAATTCGGGCATGCCCGAATTCACGAGCAGGTCTGCCTGATACACGCGCCCCAGTTCCTCCGCACCGGGGTGTACGTGGATGAAACGCTGCTTGAGTCTCGGCACGTCGAAGAGCGTGTAGCCCCCACTCGTCTGCTCGCCCAGCCGGGCGCCCACGCAGATCACGAGATCGGCAGCGTCGAGACGTGCCTTCAGACCCGGGGCGATGCCGATCCCGACTTCGCCCGCATACTGCGGGTGAAGATTGTCGAACAGGTCCTGGCGACGGAACGTGCACGCCACCGGCAGCAGGTTGCGTTCCGCGAAACGCCGGATGTTCGCGCAGGCGTCAGCGCTCCAGTCTCCGCCGCCGAGGATCAGCAGTGGCCGTTCGCTCGTCTGAAGCATCTCCCGCACGGTTGCCATGTCACGCGAACCCGGGCTCGCCGCGACGCGTGCATAACGCTTCGTGGCGGGCGCCTGCACGCGGGTCATGAGCATGTCCTCGGGCAACGCCAGCACGACGGGACCCGGCCGCCCGGACACGGCGACGTGAAATGCGTGGCTGACCATTTCGGGTATGCGCTCCGCACGGTCGATCTGCGCCACCCACTTCGTCATGGACCCGAACATCCGGCGATAGTCGACTTCCTGAAAGGCCTCGCGCTCGGCCACGTCGCCGCCGACCTGTCCGACGAACAGGATCATCGGTGACGAATCCTGCTGCGCCGTGTGCACGCCGATCGTGGCATTCGACGCGCCGGGTCCGCGCGTGACGAAACAGATGCCCGGTCGACCCGTGAGTTTTCCGTACGCCTCCGCCATGAACGAGGCGCCTCCCTCCTGGCGGCACACGAGCAGGTTCAGTCTCTCGCGCACGTCGAAGAGAGCGTCCAGCACGGCCAGGTAGCTTTCGCCAGGTACGCAGAAAGCCGTGTCGACGCCGTGCGTGAGCAGCGCGTCGACCAGGATCTTGCCGCCATGCGGCAGCCGGGAGTCTTGAGTCATCGGTGTTCCTGTACGCAGAGGTGAGCAGAACTCGACGACGTGCATCGCCGTGAGTGTCACGAATGATCGCAGACGAATCCGGCCTGTGCCAGCCCCGGACGCATGGCCGTCGGCGGCGCCTCCCACGCACACGACGGGCGGGCCGCCCC
Organism: Betaproteobacteria bacterium; assembly: GCA_016125475.1. GTDB lineage: Bacteria > Pseudomonadota > Gammaproteobacteria > Burkholderiales. The sequence continues at coordinate 279,514 of WGLR01000010.1, read as the reverse complement.
CTATAATCCGCACGTTCGCCGCGGGCCCTGCCGGCCACGGCGGCTGCGGCAATCGATCATTAGAAGAAAAGGAATCTCACATGCCCTGGCAACAGGTGTACGACCCGCTCAACAATGCGGTGCTGTCCACGCTTTTCGCGGCGATCCCGGTCGTCGTCCTGCTCGGGGGCCTCGCCTTCCTGCGCCTGTCGGCGCACGTGGCGGCGCTGTCCGGACTCGCGAGCGCCCTGCTCGTCTCCATCCTGGTCTTCCACATGCCTGCCTCGATGGCGCTCACGACAGCCGGATTCGGCGCGCTCTTCGGGCTGCTGCCGATCGGCTGGATCGTGCTGAACATCATCTTTCTGTACCAGCTCACGAAGGACAAGGGTTACTTCCAGGTCCTGCAGGACAGCATCGCGAACGTCACGGAGGACCGCCGGCTTCAGCTCCTGATGATCGCGTTCGCGTTCGGCGCTTTCTTCGAGGGCGCCGCCGGATTCGGCACGCCGGTAGCCGTGACCGGCGCGATCCTCATCGGCCTCGGGTTTTCACCGCTCGCCGCATCCGGTCTCTCCCTCATCGCGAACACCGCCCCGGTGGCCTACGGAGCGCTCGGCACACCCGTGATCACGCTCGCCAAGGTGACCGGGCTGGACGAACTGGCACTCTCCGCGATGGTCGGGCGGCAGCTGCCGTTCTTCTCTCTTCTCGTTCCGTTCTGGCTGATATGGGCATTTTCGGGCTGGAAGGGCGTGAAGGGCATCTTTCCCGCGATTCTCGTGACGGCCGTGTCGTTTGCGGTGCCGCAGTTCCTGATCTCAAACTACCACGGCCCGATGCTCGTGGACGTGGGCTCCGCGATGATCTCGATGCTCTGCCTCTACCTGTTTCTCAAGGTCTGGCAGCCACGGGAGATCTGGCGGACCACGAAGCTCCGCGGGCACGAATCGGACTCGGGCCCGGAAGGTGACTCGCGCACGACCTTCACGCGGCACGATTCCTCGCTCGTCGTGCGGGCGTGGATTCCCTGGATCATCCTGACCGTATTCGTCTTCGCATGGGGCTTCCCGGTGGTCAAGGACGCCCTGAACGGATCCACCAGGCAGGTCGTGATCGCGGCCGACGGTACGCGCAGCGAGACGAAAGTCCCCTACGCGTGGGACGGACTCACGAAGCTGGACTTTCCGATTCCGGGACTCAACGAGATGGTCGTGAAGGTGCCGCCGGTCGTCGCCAAGCCCGTCCACGAAAAGGCCGTCTACTCCCTGAACTGGCTCTCCGCGACCGGTAGCGGCATCTTCCTGTCCGCCATCGTCGCGGGTCTGTTCATGGGGTATTCGCCGCTGGGGCTGTTCAGGAAATACCTGGGCACCATCCACCTCGTGCGCTACTCGCTGATCACGATCGCGGCGATGCTGGCGCTGGGCTTCGTCACGCGCTACTCGGGAACGGACGCCACACTGGGCCTGGCGTTCGCCTATACCGGTGCACTGTATCCGTTCTTCGGCACGATGCTGGGATGGCTCGGGGTCGCCCTGACCGGGTCGGACACGGCCTCCAACGTACTCTTCGGCGGCCTGCAGCGGATCACCTCCGAGCAACTCGGCCTGAATCCCGTCCTGATGGCCGCCGCCAACAGTTCCGGTGGCGTGATGGGCAAGATGATCGACGCACAGTCGATCGTGGTCGCCTCGACCGCCACACGCTGGTACGGCCACGAAGGGGACATCCTCCGCTACGTCTTCTGGCACAGCCTCGTGCTGGCCGGCCTCGTGGGCCTCGTCGTCATGCTCCAGGCCTACGTGCCACCGTTCACGCACATGGTCGTGGTGGCGGCCGGAAACGCGGTGGCTCACTGATGGAGAACACTCCGGTCATCCGCGCCGGAAGAGGATCGACGTGCAGGCGACAGGGCTCTGCCGCGACACGGTGAATCGGCAGCGGCCGTTCCGGCACGGCTGACAGCTGTCGTTCCACCCTGCCGAAAAGGACAAGGCCCGCGATGACGCGGGCCTTGGTCTCGAAACGCCTGACTACCGTCGTTACTGAGGAGGCTGAGCCTGGTCTTCCTCGGTGAGCGCCTTCATCGACAGACGCAGACGACCCTTGTCGTCGGCTTCCAGCACCTTCACCCGGACCGCCTGACCTTCCTTCAGATAATCCGCCACGCTGTTCACGCGTTCGTTCGCGATCTGGGAAATGTGCAGCAAGCCGTCCTTGCCGGGCAGCACGCTCACGATCGCGCCGAAATCGAGCAGCTTGAGCACCGTACCGTCGTAGATCCTGCCGACCTCGACTTCCGCGGTGATCTCCTCGATGCGACGCTTGGCCGCCTCGCCGCCCTCTGCCGAGACGCAGGCGATCGTGACGGAACCGTCGTCCTGGATGTCGATTGTGGTCCCCGTCTCCTCCGTGATCGCACGGATGACTGCACCGCCCTTGCCGATCACGTCGCGGATCTTCTCGGGCTTGATCTTCATCACGATCATGCGGGGCGCGAACGTCGAGAGCTCGGAACGCGGCGCGTCGAGAGCCCGCTTCATGTGATCGAGGATGTGCATGCGTCCCTCGCGCGCCTGCAGCAGGGCCACGTGCATGATCTCCTTGGTGATGCCCTGGATCTTGATGTCCATCTGCAGTGCCGTCACACCGTTCTCCGTGCCGGCCACCTTGAAGTCCATGTCTCCGAGGTGATCCTCGTCTCCGAGAATGTCGGACAGCACCGCGAAGCGATTGCCTTCCTTGATGAGACCCATCGCGATGCCCGCCACGTGCGACTTCATCGGAACGCCGGCGTCCATCATGGCGAGACAGCCCCCGCACACCGAGGCCATCGAGCTGGAACCATTCGATTCCGTGACTTCGGAAACGACACGGAACGAATAGCCGAACTCTTCCGGGGTGGGAAGCACGGCCAGCAGCGCACGCTTCGCGAGACGGCCGTGACCGATCTCCCGACGCTTCGGCGAACCGACCCGTCCCGTCTCGCCCGTGGCGTACGGGGGCATGTTGTAGTGGAGCATGAAGCGCTCGGTGTACTCCCCCTGCAACGCGTCGATGATCTGCTCGTCCCGGGCCGTGCCGAGTGTCGCGACGACGAGTGCCTGGGTCTCGCCGCGCGTGAACAGCGCCGATCCGTGCGCCCTGGGGAGGATGCCGGTGCGGATGCTGATCGGGCGGACCGTGCGCGTATCCCGCCCGTCGATCCTGGGCTCGCCGTCGAGGATCTGGCTGCGCACGATGCGCGCCTCGATGTCGCTGAAGATGTTCTTGACCGTGCGGACGTCGGCAGCACCTTCCGCCGCCTCGCAGAGCTGCGCAAGGACGCGGGAGCGCAGTTCATCGACCTTCTGCGACCGTGCCTGCTTCTGCTTGATGCCGTACGCGTCGCGAAGATCGGCCTCGACGAGGCTGCTCACGCGTGCCTCCAGGCTTTCGTCCTTCGCGGGAGGTGCCCAGTCCCAGAGGGGCTTGCCGGCTTCCTCGACGAGGGCGTAGATCATGTCGATGACGGCCTGCATCTGCTCGTGACCGTAAACGACCGCACCCAGCATCACGTCCTCGGAGAGTTCACCCGCCTCGGACTCGACCATCAGGACGGCCTGCTGTGTGCCGGCAACGACCAGATTCAGGGCGGAGGTCTTCAGCTCCGTCGCCGTGGGATTCAGCACGTACTCCCCGTTGACGTAGCCGACCCGTGCCGCGCCGATCGGGCCATTGAACGGGATGCCGGAAAGTGCCAGCGCGGCCGACGCACCGATCATCGCCGGGATGTCGGAGTCCACTTCGGGGTTCGAGGACATCACGGTCGCGACGACCTGCACCTCGTTGTAGAAGCCTTCCGGAAACAGCGGGCGGATCGGCCGGTCGATCAGGCGCGACGTCAGCGTCTCCTTCTCGGAAGGCCGGCCTTCCCGCTTGAAGAAGCCTCCGGGGATCCGGCCCGCGGCGTACGTGCGCTCCTGGTAGTCGACCGTCAGCGGGAAGAAGTCCTGTCCCGGTGCCGCGTCCTTCTTGCCCACCGCCGTGACGAGCACGACCGTGTCGTCCAGGTTGACCATGACGGCACCGCTTGCCTGCCGCGCGATCTCGCCGGTTTCGAGCGTCAGCGTGTGACGCCCGTACTGAATGGTTTTCCGAAAGATATTCAACGTGATGACCTTTTCAGGGATGCTCTGCGGAGGTCCGGCCGGTCGGGGCACCAGATCCTAACGACAACGGCTGACCAGTGGCCAGCCGCGTGTGCCTTGAAACCGGCGGGAAGTTGCGGCCCGACTCCGTCGAGGACGGAACGGCCGTGTCGACCTGCCTTACTTGCGAAGACCGAGGCGTTCGATCAGCTTCTGATAGCCTTCGAGGTCTTTCCCGCGCAGGTAATCGAGCAGCTTGCGGCGATGGCTCACCATCTTCAGCAACCCGCGGCGCGAGTGGTGGTCCTTCATGTGAGCCTTGAAATGTTCGGTCAGTCCGTTGATACGCGCGGTGAGCAGGGCGATCTGGACTTCGGGAGACCCCGTGTCACCCTTGGTCCGCTGGAAGTCGCTCACCAGCTGGGCCTTGTCGGCAGTCGTAACGGCCATCTCTGTCATCTCTCCTTTTGTGAAGCCGGGGATTGTATCCGCGATGGCGTGAGAATCCAAGTAATTTAGCGAGTTAGGCGGACTCGAGCGAAGCACTCGGCGCGTCGCGCGCCGACATCATCCGGACAACCCGCAACTGCCCCTGTACATCGGCCTCGGCGACCCCGAGAAACCGGAGTTCCGGGGAATAGACGCGGTGCTGCCCGGGCTCCGGACACATCCCGCGTGACGGGACGACCTGCCCGTGCTGCAGCGCGCGCGCCTCGTCGGGGGCGAGCGTCAGACGAGGAAGCCGATAAGGCAGGCAGTCCGGGGAGCGGGGTCGCGCCTCGAGTTCCTCGGGCGTCAGGGCCTCGAGAATTTCGGGAGAGACGCAGTCGGAGAGGTCGAACGACCCGCTGGCGGTCCGGCGAAGCGATGCGAGGTGCCCGACGGTGCCCAAGGCTGCCGCGACATCCTCCGCGAGGCTTCGAACATAAGTGCCGCTGCTGCACTGGACATCGAATGCCAGAGTTTCCGGGTCCTGTACGTCCAGAGACAGTGCAGAGATCGTTATCTCGCGCTCGCGTATCGGCACGTCCTCCCCGGCACGCGCGTAGCTGTACAGCGGCCTTCCCTGGTACTTGAGCGCGCTGTAGACGGGCGGTCGCTGGACGATGCGCCCCGTGAATCGCCGGGCGACCTCTCCGAGATCCCGCGGCAGGCACGGAACCGGCGATGATTCGACGACTTCTCCTTCTGCGTCGCCCGTGGCCGTCCGAACACCGAGCCGGATCCGCCCGACATATCGCTTGGGACTTTCGAGCGCCCAGGACGAGAACTTCGTGGCTTCGCCGAAGCAGATCACGAGCACACCGCTGGCAAGGGGATCGAGGGTGCCGGTGTGGCCTGCCTTGCGTGCCTGAAAAATGCGCCGGACACCCTGCAGACACCCGTTGGAACTCATGCCGGTCGGCTTGTCGACGACGACGACGCCATCCACGTCCCGCCATGAACGCCGGGGCTTTCCGCTCGTCGGCACCGGGTTCACCGGGAATCGGAATCGGGATCGGATTCCGGAACTGCGTCGTCCCGTACGGCCTCGTCGATGAGTCTGGAGACTCGCGCGCCCCGGGAAACCGATTCGTCGTACTCGAAGTGCAGTTCCGGTGTCACACGGGTGGTCATGCTGTGCGCCAGACGGGATCGCAGGAAGCCGCTTGCCCTGCGCAGCGTGCTACGGGTCTCGTCGAGCGCTTCGACGTCACCCAGCACCGTGAAGAAGACCTTCGCGTGGGTGAGATCAGGACTCAGTTCCACGCCCGTGAGCGTGACGAACCCGATTCGCGGATCCTTGAGTTCCAGGCGGATGATCTCCGACAGGTCGCGCTGGATCTGGTCACCGAGCCGCGTGGCGCGGGATCCCCCGCCCTTGTGAGGCACTGTTGACGTACTCCCTGACTCAGAGCGACCGAGCCACCTCGACGATCTCGTAGGTCTCCACCTGATCACCGACCTTGATGTCGTCGAAGCTCTTCAGGGACAGACCGCACTCGAAGCCGGCCTTCACTTCGCGCACGTCGTCCTTGAAGCGCTTGAGGGAATCCAGTTCGCCGGAATGAATGACCACGTTGTCACGCAGCACGCGCACGAGCGAGTTGCGCCGGACGTACCCTTCCAGAACGTAGCAACCCGCCACCGTTCCGACCTTCGAGATCCGGAAGACCTGGCGAATGTCGACGAGCCCCGTGATGTTCTCCTTCCGTTCGGGCGCCAGCATGCCCGACATGGCGGCCTTGACCTCGTCGACCGCCTCGTAGATCACGTTGTAGTACCGGACGTCGATGCCGTGCGCCGACACGAGTTTCTTGGCCGTCGCGTCGGCCCGTGCATTGAAGCCGATGATGACGGCGTTCGAAGCGAGCGCAAGGTTCACGTCGGACTCGGTGATGGCCCCCACCCCGCTGTGGACGATGTTGACCTTCACCTCGTCGGTCGAAAGCTTCTCGAGTGCGTTCTGCAACGCCTCGTAGGAACCCTGCACGTCCGCCTTGATGATCAGCGACAGTGTCTTCACTTCGCCGGCTGCCATCTGCTCGAACATGTTGTCGAGTTTCGCGGCCTGCTGACGCGCCAGTTTCACGTCCCGGTACTTGCCCTGGCGGAACAGTGCGATCTCCCGAGCCTTGCGTTCGTCGGCAACGACGACGACTTCCTCGCCGGCCATCGGGACGTCCGAGAGTCCGAGAATTTCCACCGGAATGGACGGACCGGCCTCCGGGACGGTGTGCCCGCCTTCGTCGACGAGCGCGCGCACCTTGCCGAACGCTGCCCCCGCGAGCACGACGTCGCCCCTGTGGAGCGTACCGGACTGCACGAGAATGCTGGCCACGGGCCCGCGTCCCTTGTCGAGCCTCGCTTCGACGACGATGCCTCGGGCCGGCGTGTTCTTCGCCGCCTTGAGCTCGAGAACTTCCGCCTGCAGCAGCACGCTGTCGAGGAGATCGTCGATGCCCTGGCCCGTCTTCGCGGAGACTTCGACGAACATCGTGTCACCGCCCCAGTCCTCCGGCACCACTTCGCGGGCGACCAGTTCCTGCCGGACCCGCTCCGGGTTGGCCTCGGGCTTGTCGATCTTGTTCACCGCGACGATCAGCGGAACCTTCGCAGCCTTTGCATGGTGGACGGCCTCGACGGTCTGCGGCATCACCCCGTCGTCGGCGGCGACGACCAGAATCACGATGTCCGTGACCTTGGCGCCACGCGCACGCATGGCGGTGAAGGCCTCGTGGCCCGGTGTGTCGAGGAACGTGACGGTGCCCTTCGGCGTGTCCACGTGGTACGCACCGATGTGCTGCGTGATGCCACCGGCCTCCCCGCTCGCGACGCGCGTCCGACGGATGTAGTCGAGCAGGGACGTCTTGCCGTGGTCCACGTGCCCCATGACGGTGACGACCGGTGCCCGATGTTCGAGTACCGCCTCTTCGGGCTGGCCCGATTCGCTGAGGTACGATTCCGGATCGTCGAGCTTGGCGGGCTTCGCGACGTGCCCCATTTCCTCGACGACGATCATCGCGGTGTCCTGATCCACGACCTGGTTGATCGTCACCATCGAACCCATCTTCATGAAGGTCTTGATGACCTCCGCCGCCTTCACGGACATCTTCTGCGCGAGGCTCGCGACCGTAATCGTTTCCGGCACGAGGATCTCGCGAACGACGGGTTCCGTGGGTGCCGAGAACTGATGCGACTGCCCATTGGCGTCGCCGTGCCGCCCGCCGCGGCCGTGGCCCTTGGTGCGCCAGCCGTCCGCACCGGAAGAATCCCCGCGCGTCTTGAGCGTGCGGCGCCCCCTGCTCGCGTCGTCCTTCCAGCCGCCGCCTTCCTTCCCGCTCTTCTTGACCGTCTTCTTGGTGTCGCTCTCCGGCGGCTTGGCGGCCGGACGCGCCGGCGCCGCGCCCCCTGGCGTCGCGGTGGCAGCAGGCGTCTGCGGTGCCGGTGCGGCTGTCGCCGCCTGGACCCCGGCCGGCGATGCAGCTTCCGGTTCCGCGTGAGCTTTCGTCGCGACGGGGGCTTCCGCCGGCACCTCGGGGGCAGCCTGTTCCGAAACAGCCGCCGTTTCCACCGCCCGCTGCCGTTCCAGCTGCTTCTGCTTTTCCTCGATTTCACGGGCCTGCAGCTCGCGCAGTTCCTTGCTGCGGCGCTCTTCCTCCGCCCGGATCTGTGCCTGCTGTTCGTCGATCACCGGCACGGGAGGCGTTGCGGTCTCGGCAGCCGCCACCTCGCTCGGCGTCTGGGCGGCTTCCGCGCCCTGCCCGCGCGGAACGAAGGTCCGCTTTTTCCGGACCTCCACGGTGATCGTGCGCGCGCGCCCCGAGCCGTCCGGACGCTTGATCTCCGACCGCTGCAAGCGCGTGATCGTCACCGCCTTCTTGCGCACCTCCTGTCCCGTATGGACCTTCTGGAGATACTCGAGAAGCTGTGTCTTGTCCTGCTCACTGACGCCGTCGCCGGGTCCGGCCTTCTGCAAGCCAGCGGACTTCAGCTGCTCGAGCAGGCGAGCCGGCTCCAACTTCAGTTCAGCAGCGAATTGTTCGACGGTCATCTGGGTCATGAAGCGTTTCCTGCAACAGTCAAGCGAACCAGGGCGCGCGAGCCGTCATGATCAACTGCTTCGCACGCTCCACGTCCATTCCGGTCAATTCTACGAGATCGTCCACGGCAAGATCAGCAAGGTCGTCCTGAGTGTGCACGCCCTTGTTGGCAAGTTCCCGCGCGGTAGCCTCGTCCATGCCCTCGAGCTCGATGAGCGCGCGGGCTTCTTCCTCGATGATTTCCTCGCTCGCGATCTCCTGGGTGAGCAGTGCATCGCGCGCGCGACTCCGGAGCTCGTTCACGGTCTCCTCGTCGAACGACTCGATGGCGAGCATCTCGGAAAGCGGGACGTAGGCGACCTGCTCCAGCGAGGTGAAGCCTTCCTCGACCAGCACCTCGGCGACGTCCTCGTCGACATCGAGCTTTTCCATGAAGAGCTGCTTGCTGCGAGTCGTCTCCTCCTCGAGCTTCGAGCGCGACTCGCTCTCGGTCATGAGATTGATCTCCCACCCCGTGAGTTCGCTCGCGAGCCGCACGTTCTGACCGTTCCGGCCGATCGCCTGGGCGAGATTGTCCTCGTCCACCACGACGTCCATGCTGTGGGAGTCCTCGTCGACGACGATGCTCATCACTTCGGCGGGCATCAGCGCATTCACGACGAGCTGCGCGGGCTCGGGCGACCAGAGGATGATGTCGACACGCTCTCCCGCGAGTTCCTGCGTGACCGCCTGCACCCGCGAGCCGCGCATCCCGACGCACGTTCCGATGGGGTCGAGACGCTGATCGTTGGACTTCACGGCGATCTTCGCCCTCGAACCGGGATCGCGCGCGGCGGCCTTGATCTCGAGCAGCCCTTCCTCGATCTCCGGCACCTCGAGCTCGAACAGCTTCACGAGGAATTCCGGTGCAACGCGGGACAGGATGAGCTGCGGACCGCGGTTACCCCGGTCGATCCGGAGCAGAAAGGCCCGCACCCTGTCGCCCACTCTCAGATTTTCCTTCGGAATCATCTGGTCGCGCGGGAGCACGGCCTCGAGCCTACCGGATTCGATGATCGCGCTGCCGCGCTCCATGCGCTTGATCGTGCCGGTGACGAGGTGTTCCTTGCGCTCGAGGAAGTCGTTGAGAATCTGTTCGCGCTCGGCGTCCCGAATCTTCTGCAGGATCACCTGCTTGGCGGTCTGGGCGCCGATGCGCCCGAACTCGATCGCCTCGATCGGCTCTTCGACGAAGTCGCCCATCTTCGCGTCCGGATTGTCGACCAGAGACTCCTCGATGAGCATGTGAATGCCCGAATCGACGAATTCCTCTTCGGGCACGATCTGCCACCGCCGGAAGGACAAGTAGTCGCCCGTCATGCGATCGATGCTCACCCGCACGTCCGCTTCTTCCTTGGTGAAGCGCCGCTTCGTCGCCGCCGCGAGCGCGAGCTCGAGGGCGCCGAAAACCGTTTCCTTGTCGACGTTCTTTTCCCTGGCCAGGGCATCGACAAGCATCAGTATCTCGCGACTCACGAATACCTCCACATTCAGATTTCAGGTGCCAGATGGGCCTTGCCGATGTCTGCCAGAGCGAAGGTATGGTCCACCCCCTCGCACTGCAAGCTCACCGTCTCCTGCGCCTCATCCACACCCATCAATACCCCGGTAAACCGCTTGCGCCCGTTCACGGGAAGGCGCAGGGAGATCTGCGCGCGCTCGCCGGTGAAGCGAGCGAAGTCTGGAAGTCGCTTGAGAGGCCGGTCCAGCCCCGGTGACGACACTTCCAGCCGCTCGTAGTCCACCCCCTCCACCGCATATACCCGCGTCAGCTGGTTGCTCACCGTCGCGCAGTCGTCCACCGTTATCCCGCGTGGCGAGTCGATGAACACGCGCAGCATCCTCCGCCGCCCGCCGGAACTCTGCAGGTCCACGAGTTCGTAGCCCAGCATCTCCACCGTCTGTGTTGTGATTGTCTCTACGTCCACGGCGCAAAAAAACAAAAATGGGCCGCGGCCCATTCCTCATATTCGAAATGACTGGCGATGATAACAGACTGTTCGGTCTGAGAAAACGAGAACCGGTGCACGAGCCGTTCCAGGGCCGTCCACCGGTGGCTCGCAGCGACGCCGCGCCCGCCACGCCGAGAGCGCGGGCTCGTGTCGCATCGCCCGGGGAAACTGCGGCGTGGCCGCCCTCCCCGGCCCGGCCTCTCCGCGCCGCAGGCTAGCGCAACGACGCGTTGATCTTCTCGAGCATGGCGACCCCGGGACACAGATCGTCCTCGGCGAGCGCATTGAGTGGCGTTTCGACGGTGCCGAGGTGCGCGTGCATGTCCTCGGCGCCCGGATCGAGGTAGAGGAGGCCCGTCACGACCTCGCCCTTCGCCTGGTGTTCCTGGATGTAGTTGAGTGCCGCGACCTTGTCCGTCGGGTCGTGCATCTCGTCGATCTTCCTGAGCCGCAGGACGGTGCCATCGTGCTGCTCCACGTCCACCACGGCCCCGACTTCGTAGTCCGCCGTGATCTCGGCGCGGGATTCCACGAAGTCGATGCGATTGACGGCGTCGTTGTGCTCCCGGACGTAGTCGTAGCTTTTCGTGCTGCCGCCGTGATTGTTGAAGGCGACGCACGGGCTGATCACGTCGATGAACGCCGCCCCGCGGTGCCGGATCGCAGCCTTGACGAGCGGAACCAGCTGCCGCTTGTCGCCGGAGAATCCGCGCGCGACGAAAGTCGCCCCCATGATCATGGCGAGCGACACGGTGTCTATCGGCGAATCGGTGTTCACGACACCCCGCTTCGACCGGGATCCCTCGTCCGCCGTGGCCGAAAACTGCCCTTTCGTGAGGCCGTAGACACCATTGTTCTCGAGCATGTAGACCATGTTCACGCCGCGGCGCATCACGTGCGCGAACTGCCCGAGACCAATCGAGGCCGAGTCGCCGTCGCCGGACACGCCCAGATACAGCAGATCCCGGTTCGCGAGGTTGGCCCCCGTCAGCACGGAAGGCATGCGCCCGTGAACCGTGTTGAAACCGTGGGAATTCCCGAGGAAATAATCGGGAGTCTTCGACGAACAGCCGATCCCGGAGAGCTTGGCCACCCGGTGCGGCTCGATGTTCATCTCCCAGCACGCCTGGATGATGGCGGCCGAGATCGAGTCGTGTCCGCAGCCGGCGCACAGCGTCGAGATCTTCCCCTCGTAATCCCGGCGCGTGAAACCGACGGCATTCACCGGCAGCGTCGGGTGATGGAGTCGGGGTTTGGCGAGATAGGTCATGTTCAGGCCACCTTGTCCTTGCGCCGGGGGCCGATCTGCATGACGCGCACCTGTTCCGCGATCTCGCCCGTGATGAACCGCGCGGTGATCGGCGTTCCGTCGTAATGGAGCACGGGCATCAGCCGGGCAGGGTCGATGCCCAGTTCGTTCACGAGCAGCGTGCGGAGCTGACCGTCGCGGTTCTGCTCGACGACGAAGATCTGGTCGTGCCCCTGGATGAAGTCGGAGACCGCGTCACTGAAGGGGAAGGCACGAATGCGCAGCGTGTCCAGGTGGATGCCGGCGGCCTCGAGCGCAGCGACCGCCTCTTCCATCGCCGGGCCGGTCGAGCCGTAATGAATCACCCCTACCCGCGCCTTGTGCTCGGACGATCGCAGGACCGGCTGCGGCACGAGAGCCTTCGCCGTCTCGAACTTCCTGAGCAGTCGCTGCACGTTGTACACGTAATCGGGACCCGCCTCCGAATAAACGGCGTTGGGGTTCTTCGTGGTGCCCCGCGTGAAATAGCCGCCCTTGCTCGGATGTGTGCCGGGATACGTGCGGTAGGGCACCCCGTCGCCGTCGACGTCCTGGTAACGCCCGAAAGGCGTGCCGGCCTCGAGCATCTCGTGGGTCATGACCTTGCCCCGGTCGTACCTGCGCCCCTCTTCCCAGCGGAACGGCGCGCAGAGGCGCTGGTTCATGCCGATGTCGAGGTCCGTGAGCACGAACACGGGCGTCTGCAGACGGTCGGCCAGGTCGAGCGCCGCGGCGGCGTGTTCGAAACACTCGTGGGGGTCCTCCGGGAACAGCACGACGTGCTTCGTGTCGCCGTGCGACGCATACGCGCACGCGAGCACGTCCGCCTGCTGCGTCCGGGTGGGCATGCCGGTCGAGGGTCCGCCGCGCTGCACGTCGATGATGGTCAGGGGAATCTCGGCGAAATACGCGAGCCCGATGAATTCGGTCATCAGCGAGATGCCGGGGCCGGACGTCGCGGTGAAGGACCGCGCACCGTTCCAGCCTGCCCCCACGCAGATCCCGATCGAGGCGAGTTCGTCCTCGGCCTGGATGATCGCGAAACGATTCTGCCCGCTCCCGGCGTCGACGCGGAGTCTCGCGCAGTATCGCTGGAAGGCTTCGGCGAGCGAGGACGACGGCGTGATGGGATACCACGCGCAGACCGTTGCACCTCCGTAGACACAGCCGAGTGCCGCCGCGCTGTTGCCATCGACGAAGATCCGGTCACCGACCTTGTCGGTGCGCGCCACACGCAACCCGATGGGGTGATCGAGTTCGGTCGACGCATAATCGCAACCCATCGCGAGCGCGTTGAGGTTGGGTTGCAGGAGTTTCTCCTTGCCGCGGTACTGCTCCGCGATCAGCCGCTCGACCGCCTCGCGGTCGATGCCGAGGAGCACCGACAGTGCCCCCACGTACATGATGTTCTTGAACAGCTGCCGCTGCCGCGCATCGGTGTACGTCGCATTGCAGATCTCCGTGAGCGGCATGCCGATCACGTGGACGTCCTCGCGGAACCTGGATGCAGGAAGCGGCTTCGAGCTGTCGTAGAAGAGATACCCGCCCGGCTCGATTTCCCGGATGTCCGCGTCCCAGGTCTGCGGATTCATCGCGACCATGAGGTCGACGCCGCCGCGCCGCCCCAGCCATCCGGCTTCCGTCACACGCACCTCGTACCAGGTGGGCAGCCCCTGGATGTTGGACGGAAAGATGTTGCGCGGACTCACGGGCACGCCCATCCGCAGGATGGACTTGGCGAACAGTTCGTTCGCGGAGGCCGAACCGGAACCGTTGACGTTGGCGAACTTGACGACGAAGTCGTTTACGGCCGATATCGGGCTCACGCAGCGCTCCTTTCCGTCGTGTCGGGCGAACCCCTGCGACCGGCGTGCGTCATCTCGAAGAGGAACTTCTGCATGTCCCATGCACCCGTCGGACAGCGCTCCGCGCACAGGCCGCAGTGCAGGCAGACGTCCTCGTCCTTCACCATGACGCGCCCGGTCTTGAGCGCGTCGGAAACGTACAGTGCCTGCTCGGGGCGCGTGGAGGGCGCATTGAGGCGTCCGCGCAGATCCGCTTCGTCACCATCCGCCGTGAACGTGATGCAGTCCATCGGACAGATGTCCACGCAGGCGTCGCATTCGATGCACTGCTCCCGCGTGAACACCGTCTGGACATCGCAGTTCAGACAGCGCTCGGCCTCCTTGTAGGCCGTCGACGCATCGAAGCCGAGTTCGACCTCGACCTTGATGCTGCGGAGAGCCTTTTCCGCCGCCGCCCAGGGAACGGTGTATCGCCTGTCCCCGGAGATGTCGTTGTCGTAGCTCCATTCGTGGATGCCCATCTTCTGCGAGACGAGACTGGAGAGGGGATCGGGACGCTCGTCGAGCGATTCGCCCTCGCAGAACTTGTGGATCGAGACCGCGGCCTCGTGACCGTGGGCGACCGCCCAGATGATGTTCTTGGGACCGAAGGCGGCGTCGCCCCCGAAGAACACGCTGGGGAGCGTCGCCTGCATCGTCGCGGGGTCGAGAACGGGCAGTCCCCACCGGTCGAACTGGACGCCGATGTCCCGCTCGATCCACGGAAACGCGTTCTCCTGTCCGACTGCGATCAGCACCTCGTCACACTCGAAGCGCGCATCGCGCTCTCCGGTCGGCACGAGGGTCCGCCGCCCGGTATCGTCGTACACCGCCTTCACCTTCTCGAAGGTCATCGCGACGAGCCTGCCGTCTTCGTGCTCGAACGACTTGGGCACCAGGTAGTTCAGGATCGGGATGCCTTCGTGCATCGCGTCCTCCTTCTCCCAGGGCGATGCCTTCATCTCCTCGAACCCGGAACGCACGATCACCTTCACGTCCTCCCCGCCCAGCCGCTTGGCGGAGCGGCAGCAGTCCATGGCCGTGTTGCCGCCGCCGAGCACGATCACGCGTCGTCCGACCCGGTCGACGTGCCCGAACGACACGGACGCGAGCCAGTCGATGCCGATGTGGATGTGCGCCCCGGCCTCGAAGCGCCCTGGAATCTGGAGGTCGCGTCCCCGCGGGGCACCGGTGCCCACGAACACGGCGTCGTAGCCCTCCGCGAGAACGGCTTTCAGGGAATCCACCCGTTCGCCACCACGGAACTCCACACCCATGTCCAGAACGTATCCGACCTCCTCGTCGATGACTTCCTCGGGAAGCCGGAAGCGCGGAACCTGCGTACGCATGAATCCGCCGGCTTTCGGGTCGCCGTCGTAGACGACGACCTCGTAGCCGAGTGGCGCGAGGTCCCGTGCCACCGTGAGCGACGCCGGCCCGGCACCGATGCAGGCGATGCGACGGCCGTTGCTGCGGGAGGGTCTGCCGGGGAGAAGTGCGCGGACGTCGTCCTTCAGGTCGGACGCGACTCGTTTCAGACGACAGATCGCGACGGGCTCGGGCTTCTCGGTGTTGCGTTCCTCGACGCGTCCGCGCCGACAGGCGGGCTCGCAGGGGCGATCACAGGTACGCCCGAGGATCCCCGGGAACACGTTGGAGCGCCAGTTCACCATGTAGGCATCGGTGTAGCGCCCCGCCGCGATGAGCCGGATGTATTCCGGCACGGGTGTGTGGGCCGGACATGCCCACTGACAATCCACTACCTTGTGGAAATAGCTCGGATTCCGGATGTCGGTTGGTTGCAACGCCTCCTCCGCCTGCCCATTCTTCCTTGTAACGCGACCGGGTCGCGCCGGCACATGACCGTTGGTCGACGAGTGTAATCCCTGCTCACACGTCTGCAAAGCGCGAACCCGCGACGAATGCACGGTCTCCGCACGCTCCGCCTCCACGTTTTGCCTGTCCACCACCATGCGTGTATGGTCCGTCGGCATCTGCAACCGACGAGGAAAGTCTGAGATGGAAATGCGGCCGCTGGGCAATTCCGGACTGAACGTCACGCCCCTCGCCTTCGGCGGGAACGTGTTCGGCTGGACCGTGGACGAGGCACGCTCGTTCGAACTTCTCGATGCGTTCGTCGCCGCCGGCGGCAACTTCATCGACACCGCCGACATGTATTCGCGCTGGAAGCCCGGCAACGTCGGCGGCGAATCCGAAACCATCATCGGGCGCTGGCTGAAGGCGCGCAACAACCGGGACAAGCTCGTGGTCGCGACCAAGGTCGGGCTCGAGATGGGTCCCGACGCCAAGGGCCTGTCGCCCGCCTACATCCGTCGTGCGGTCGAAGCATCCCTGCGGCGTCTCCAGACCGACTACATCGATCTCTACCAGTCCCACACCGACGATCCGGACACTCCGATCGAGGACACCCTGCGGACCTACGATGCCCTGGTCCGGGAAGGCAAGGTCCGCGCGATCGGCGCCTCCAACTTCTCGGCGGACCGCCTCGAGGCGTCGCTCGACACCAGCGCGCGCCTCGGCCTGCCGGCCTACGTGAGCCTCCAGCCTCACTATAGCCTCGTCGAGCGCGCGGAGTTCGAAGGCGCGAGCGCGGCGCTCTGCGTCGCCCGCGGCATCTCGGTGATCCCGTATTTCCCGCTCGCAGCGGGTTTCCTGACAGGCAAGTACCGCTCCGAAGCCGACCTCGGCAAGAGTGCACGCGGACAGGGCGCGAAGAAGTATCTGAACGAAAGGGGCCTGCGCATCCTGGGTGCCCTGGACGAGGTGTCGGCCCGCCACGCGGCCCGACCCGCGTCCGTGGCACTCGCCTGGCTGCTTTCCCGGCCCGGCGTCACGGCGCCGATCGCGAGCGCAACCTCCCTCGAACAGCTCGAGACGCTCCTCGCATCCGTGACGCTCGAGCTCGATGCCTCGGACCTCGAGCGCCTGAACACGGCTTCCGCCGCCTGACCGGATGTCCCGGCTCGTCCGGGACGTCCCGCTGTACCACGCGTCGCCCCCTCCCCGGCACGCGGTTCACGTTTCCCCGACTTCCCGCGCCGCGGCCGGCCGAATGGCCCCGGAGCGCGCTCCGGTATCGGTGTCGCCAGTCAGAGACGCGGGAATTTTTCACACTTTTTGAGCGGGCCGTGGTAATTTCTCCCCCGGTCGGAGGCAGGCCTGCCTCCATCCCGCGGCGCGAGCCGCCCGGAACCCCCTTTCAAACCGCCAATCAGCCTGAAGGAGTACGAGAACCATGCCGACGTACACCCTGAACATCAACGGCAACGACCACACGGTCACCGTCCAGGACGGGAACATGCCCCTGCTATGGGTCCTGCGAGACATCGTGGGACTCACCGGCACGAAGTACGGATGCGGAATCGAGGTCTGTGGTGCCTGCTCCGTGATGGTCAACGGACAGCGCGAACTTTCCTGCGACTTCGACGTATCGTCCGCGGTCGGCAAGCGGATCGTCACGATCGAGGGACTCTCTGCGGATCGCAGCCATCCCGCCCAGCAGGCCTGGATCGAGAACCAGGTCCCGCAGTGCGGCTACTGCCAGTCCGGGATGCTCGTGACGGTCGCCGCCGCCATGAACGCCGGTCATCACGGCAACCAGATCGCGTCCGAACTCAGGAATCTCTGTGTCTGCGGGACGTACCAGCGCATCAAACAGGCCATCCAGAAGCTCTGAATGGCGACGCTGCCCGCTCCCCGACACCCTGCCACGCCGGCCCGCACGGTCTGACGAACACGGAGAAACCCTCATGGACACGATCGAAAACGCATCCCGTCGAAAATTCCTCGTATCGAGCGCGAGCGGTCTCGCACTCGGCTTCACCCTCACCGATCCGCTCGGCATCACGCGCGCGGAGGCCGCCGCCACCGACACGACCGTCACGTCGTGGCTCCGCATCGGCACCGACAACAGCATCACCCTCACGGTCGGCGCCTCGGAGATGGGGCAGGGCTCGTTCTTCGGGCTGGCCCAGATCCTGGCCGAAGACCTGCTCGTCGACTACGCGAGAATCCGGACCGAGCAGGGCCAGCCGTCCCTCTCGAACCCGGCGCCGGTCGGCGCTTCGCTCAACACCGTGGGCAGCAGCATCATCCGGCGCAATTTCTGGGCGTTCCGCGATGCGGCCGCCGCGGCGCGGGAGATGCTCCTCGAGGCCGGAATGAACCGCTTCGGCGATCACGATCGTTCGCACTACGGCATCACCGACGGCGTGATCATCCACCAGCCGAGTGGTTCACAGCTGACCTACGGTCAGGTCGCCGCGGACGCCGCCCTGCTGACACCGCCGGCCTCGCCTCCGCTCGTGCCCGACCGCTTCCTGAAGATCATCGGCAGGTCGGTGACCCGACCGGACATTCCGCAGAAGGTCGACGGCAGTGCGGTGTACGGGCTCGACGTGCGCCTGCCGAACATGGTCTACGCCGTCGTCCGCCACTGCCCCAACTTCGGGGGGACGCTCCTCGGTACGCCTTCCGTACCGTCGGGCATGCTCGCGGTGGTACCGCTCAAGGTCGCTGCGGGGACGGGGCGCGGCACCGAGAAGACCGACGCCTTCAACGCGGTCGCGGTCGTCGGTCCGAACACCTGGGACACCTGGCAGGCCGCACGGCGCCTGGGCGTCAGCTGGACCCTCCCTGCGAACGCCGCTCAGCTCAACGATGCGCAGTTCCTGGCCGATGCCCAGAACCTCGTCACGAACGCCGTGCCCTATCAGGCGGGCGGCGCGAACCCACCCGGCACGCTCTACACCGTCGAGGCTTCGGCCGTGGACGCGAACGCGCAGATCGCCGGCGCGGCGAAGGTCGTCGACGCGACCTATACGCTCCCGTACGTGGCACACGCGTGCATGGAGGTCCTGAACTGCACGGTCGACTACGTGGCCGGCGAGAAGTGCGACATCTACGCCCCCACGCAGTCCGCCCGGAACGTGCTCAGCCTCGCAGTGGCCCTCACCGGTCTCGCACCGAGCCAGATCACCGTCCACACCACCTTCCTCGGCGGCGGGCTCGGGCGCAAGGCTGAAACCGATTTCGTGAGCCAGGCCATCCAGATCGGCATGGCCATACAGCGGCCCGTCAAGCTCACCTGGCCGCGCGAGGAAGACTTCACGCGCGACCAGTATCGACCGATGGCGCTCGTGCATGCACGCGCAGGCCTCGACTCCGCCGGTCGCATCGTGGGCTGGAAGTACCGCAACATCTCCCCGTCCATCCTGGGCCAGCGCGGCATCCCGCTCGGTGCACGCGGGGACAGCCAGGGTTACGAGGCTTCGGACGAACTGCCTTACGATTTCGGATCCCGACTCACGGAGTACGTGACGCACCCGTCGCCGATCCCCGTGGGCTTCTGGCGGTCGGTCGGCGCCTCGATCAACACGTTCTGCGTCGAGTCCATGATGGACGAGCTCGCGGCGGCTGCAGGCTTCGATCCGTATCAGTATCGCCGAGCCCTCCTCACGGATCCACGCTGGATCACGATCCTCGACGCTGCCGCGACACTCGGCAACTGGAACTCGCCCGTGCCAGCAGGTACGGCGCGCGGAATCGCGATCGGCGCCGCCTTCGACAGCATCGTCGCCCAGGTGGTGGAGATCTCCGGTACCAGCACGTCGTTCAGCGTGCGTCGGGTCTCCGTCACGATCGACAGCTACCTGCACGTCAATCCCCAGTCGGTCGAGGCCCAGATCACCGGTGGCGTCGTGCACGGACTCAACGCGGCGCTCTACGGCCGGCAGACTTTCTCGAACGGTGCCGCGCAGGCCAGGAACTTCAACCGCAGCCGCATGATCCGTCTGAACGAGATGCCGCAGGTCGACGTCGCGCTCAAGCCCGGACCGTCCCAGACGGATCGCACGCAGATCATCGGTGGTGTCGGCGAACTCGGCGTGCCGACCCTGGCCCCGGCTCTCGCGAACGCGTATTTCCGGCTCACCGGCATTCGCGTGCGCTCGCTGCCCTTCTTCCCCGGCGCGACGATGGGTGAAATAGAGTAATGCCGTTCGGGCCCGGAGCCTGCGCTCCGGGCCCGTTTTCATTCCGCGAGCCGGCGTGCGAGCGCCGGGAAGTCCTCGGCCACGATGTCGTGGTGCGCGCTCGGCACGGGGCTCGGCGGAGGCTCGTGCCCCCACTCCGCCGGACGGTGCACGAACGCCGTGCGGAACCCGCAGGCCTTCGCGGCGTCGAGGTCGAAGTTGTGGCACGCCACCATGCAGATCTCGCCCGGGTCGAACTGAAGGAACCGCGCGCACGTGAGATACGATTCCGGCAGGACCTTGTACTTGCCGATGGCTTCGCACGAGATCACCGCATCCCACGACAGCCCGTTCGCGCGTGCGGTGTCGATGATGATCCTGAAGCTGAGCAGCGTGAACGACACGCAGACGTAGTCCCGCCGCAGTATCGGCAGCACGTCGGGAAAATCGGACCAGCAACGCAGCCCGTGCAGGGCGTCCCACGCGATGGCACGACGGTCGTCCGGGGTGAACGCCTCGAGACCCTGCTCCTGCAGCAGTTCGTCCAGCACGTCGCGATGCACGTCGTCGAAGTTGCGCGTCGCCGGCGCGTCCTTGCCGTAATTCAGCATCGCACCGAGCGTGCGGCGCCGGTACTCGTTCGTGATGCCCGCCCAGTCCCGCTCGCAGCCGTGTCGGGCGCCCGCGGCCTCGAAGGCCTCGCGGAAGCCCGTGTGCCAGTCGAGGATCGTGCCGCCGGTATCGAAGGCGAGCGCGCGCAGTGGTCTATTCATTCCGGTTCTCCTCATGGGTCGTCGTCCGGGTCCGGTACGCGCCGCGCCACCACCGGGCGCGCGGCACGCGGCCCGCGGATCCTCCAGCGCCCCACGGTAGCCGACGCCACAGGATGTCGCAAAGAAAAAGCGCGAGCGCCAGACCGGCACACTCCCGCCACCACGATCGGGGCACGAGCGGTCCGTCTGCCGGCGGCGCGAAGATGGTGTCGGGAGCGGGCACGAAGGCGCCCCCCGTCTCCTCGGCGAGCGCGCGCAAGCCCTGCACGTCGGCGGGGAGTCCGCGCAGTTCGTCCGGCCAGGCGTACGGCAGCACCCGCACCCCCGCCTCGGCGGCATCCCGGCTCGTGAGCCCCCCCTTCGCGAGCAGTTCGAATCGATAGGACCCTTCGAGGCCGGCCTCGATGTCCGCGCTTGCCACGTACCGCCCGGGCGCGACCGGACGCATCGGCAGAACGGTGCTCACCCCCTCGGGGCTCGTCACATGTACCTGCGGCCGCAGTCCCTCCCCGAAACCGTGATCGCGGTCGTAAGCCTGGAGTTCCACCCGCGCAGTCGAGCCTTCGCGCGCGACGTCGAACACGACCGCGCTGTCGCCCCCGTCCGGCAGAGCGTGCCGGATGACCTGGGCCCACAGCCGACCGTATCCCGCCCACCCGAGCCACTGCACCGCCCAGCGGTTCTTCACGTCCGACAGGAACGCGACGGACTTGCCCAGGCCGTAGTGCGTGGACGCGAGCAGCGGCTGACGTTTCGGCGCGTCCAGCTCGACCTCGGCGAAACGCTTCGCACGGGTCGCGACGAAGCCCAGCAGCGGCGGTGCGTGCGCGAAGTCGATGCCGGCGAGCGCGGCCGTACGCCTCGCGACCCTGGCATGAAAGGGTTCCTCCACGATCGCGTCTCCGAGCAGACGGCGTGTTTCCCGCACGAACAGGCCCGGGAGATCCGCATCGGCCTTCGCGACGTACGAGCGACCCTTGCCGATCACCGCGATGTCCGCCATCAACGGGAGATTCGGGCGGTCCCCGATCGCGACCGTCGATACCGTGACCCCCGTGCGCGCCAGGTCGTGAACGAGCGTCTCGAGTGCGCCGGGTGGCGGGAGCGGCTCCCGCTTCTCCGGAGAGGGAACGGGCATGCCCGCGCTGCGCATTGCCTCCTCGCGTCCCTTCTGGATCTCGGCCTGGATCGCCGCGACGTCCGCGACGCGGGGGTCGGTCGGTGGCGGCGGTGCCGTGACGCCGTCCGACAGGAGGATCACGTGCCGCATCGCGGCTCGCGAGTTCGCGAGCAGGCGGCTCGCTTCGAGCAGCGCGGGGTAGAGGTTCGTCTGCCCGCTGGCCGTCATGCCGGAGATCCGGTCCTCCGCGCGTCGCTTCGATCCGACCTGTTCGAGCGGAACGACGGTGTGGGTCTTCGCGTCGAACCCGACGACCGCGAGCCGGTGGTGCCTGTCCAGAAGATCCAGCGTGGACAGTGCGGCCGTCTTCGCGAGTTCGAGCTTCCGCCCGCGCATGCTGTGTGAACGATCGATGAGAAGGACGAGATCCAGATCGCGACGCTTGCGCCTTGCCTCGAACGTCACGGGCAGCAGGCGCTCGACGACACTGCCGGCGAAGCCGTCGCGTCCATGAGTGTTCTCGCCCGCCGCGAAGACCAGGCCCCGCCCCCGCTCCCGCACGAAGGCCTCGAGAGCATCGGCCGTGCGGGGCCCGATGGCCTCCCCCTTCACGTCGCTCAGGACGACGACGTCGTGGCGGTCGGATGCGAGGAACTCCGCCTCGAAACGGCGCGGCGTCACGACCGTCACGTCGACGTGGTGCGCCCGGAGCGCGTCGGCAAGATGGTATGCACTTTCCGGCATGCCCTCGACGTAGAGGACGCTCGGTCTGGGCGCCACGGTGACACCCGTCATGGCGCGATCGTTCCCGCGGAACTGATCACCTTCCGCATGCACCGTCGCCGCGAGCACCGCGGGACCTCGACGCGGAAGAGCGATCTCGAAATCCACCGGATTCGCCCCCGGCACGAGTCGCACTGCCGTGTCCGCGAGCACGCGATCACCGGCGGCGAGGCGCACACGTGCAGTCATCGCCTGCGTCGCCTGAACATTCACCCGAACGGGCAGCGGCGTCTGCTGCCGTGGCATCCCTGCAGGCGTGATCCGCTCGATCCACGCGTCGCTCGTCACCGCGGTCACGGCAGGAAAGCTGAATACCCGCACGCCCGACGCGCGGAGGGCCGGAAGCACCCGCCAGTAGTCGCCCCGCGTCTGGTTCCCGTCCGTGATCAGGACCAGCCGGCGCACGGCGCCCGGCGCGAACGCCCCCAGCGCGGCACGCAGGGCCCTCTCGATGTCCGTCTCGCCCTGTCCCAGAACCTTCGTGTTGCCGCGGTCGCGCGCTTCCTCCGACACGACCACGGACCCGATGTCCTCGACACGCTCGACGCGTTCGGCCGTCGCGGCGAAGACCACGTATCGCGCGTGGGCCGCGTGGTACCGCTCCCGGAGGTCGCCGATCCAAGCGAGCGACTGTTGCAGGAACGACGTCGCGACGCTGCGCGAGACGTCGACCACGTACACGACCGACACTTCGCGGGTTCTGGTCTTCGTCTGGGGCCCGGCCGCCGCCACGATGACGAGGATCAGGACCATGGTCCGCATGACCGCGGCACCCGCGAGCCGTGTCGCCCCGTGGCGGCGCCGGCCAGCCCACGCCAGGATGCCGGGCAGCGGCGCGAGGAGGAGCAGCCACAGCAGCGAGGGGTGAACGAAGCCCACCGCCGGCCTCAGCGGAAGACGCGGCGCACGTGGCCCGCCCAGTCGAGAAGAAGGAACACGACCACTGCCAGCAGCGCGATGGTCCCGAGCGGGGCCTTCTGCTGCCACCCTGTCTCCCGCATACGCGCGCCACCGTCGGTCTGCGCGGCGAAACGCGAGCGGTTGATGTTCGCGCGCTCGGAATCGGCCATGCCGGCCGCGACGATCACCGTGGCACCCCTGCCCCGTACCGTGTAGACATCCGGCTTCGTCGCGAGGAATATGGTGCCGCCCGGAACCGGGCGACTCGGCACGAGCGCGCCCGCGCCGTCACGAACCTTCGCTTCCGGAAGCTCTACGCGAACCGTCCCGACGGCCGCGCTGCGGACCGGTGGTCCCTCCGAGAGTTCGGCGAGCGCCGCGCCCAGGAACACGGGCAGCGCCGGCTGCAGCGCAAGATCGGACTCGCCGAGCGCGAATCCTGTCGCCATCCAGCGTGCCGTGGCATCACCGCTCACGACGATGGCCTGGTCTCCCACGGTCAGCCACGGGCGCACGCCCCGGATGCGCGGACTCCACGCCGAACCGTGTCGCACGCGCGCGTCTCCCCACGGAACTTCCTTCGCCCGGGGAGAGTGGCTTCCGGCGTCGCGCAGATCGAGCGCATCGAAGTGGCCGTCCGGTGCGGGCAGCCAGCCGGCGCCGGACGCGCCGATGATCAGTGCGGGCACGTCCGGCGGGGCCGTCGGTGCCACCCCGTCGAACACCAGCACGTCGGCGCGCCCCGCGCCGGCCACACTGCCCGGTCCGACCGTGACGAGCCTCACCGCGGGCAGTGACGCGAGCGCGTCGGCGAGGGCGGCGTTTCCCCGCGTGACGAGGACGACGCGCCTCGCGCCGTGAACGGGCACGCGCGTGAACGCGATGTCGTCCGACGGCACGGCGTCACCGGGCGTGAACGCTGCGGCCGCGAGCACGCCCGACGGGAAGGTCGAGACGTCGAACACCGCATCGACTGTTTCGCCCGGTTCCATCGCGATCGTGTCTGCCGCCGTCGCACCGCCATCGCCGCGCAGCGCGATGCGCACGGACTTCCGCGCGAGGGAACCGTTCACGACCTGCACGAGCGCGTCGACGCGCAGCGGATCGCCGGGCACCACGCGCGCGACGACGCTCGCGACGGCCACGTTGTCCGCACGCTCGAACACCGGATGCACGATCGCCTGCCGGGGTATGCGGAATGCCGCGACACCGTCGCTCACCACGTGCACGTCCACGTCCGGCCCTTCGGGAAAATCCGGCACGTACGGATCTCCCGCCGCAACCACGTCGAGCCGGTCGAGCTGCGCGAGCGCGTCACGACCGGCGAGAAAGCTGCTGCCTGCTACCTGCCCCATCGTGTCGACGATCATCACTTCACCGCCGGCGTCCGCCACGATGGTCCTCGCGATGGCGACCGCGCGCCGCCAGCGCGTGCTCCCGTCCCGGGTTCGCGCCGCCATGGACGGTGAATCGTCGACGACGAGGACCACCTTCCGGGGCACGAAGCCGTGACCGTCCTCGTCCGTGTACGCCGTGAGGAACGCGAGCGTCGACGCGATGACGAGGCTCGAAAGGACTGCCAGCCACCAGCGCCAGCGACCGGACAGCGCTCGACGGGCACGCGACGCGGCCTCCCAGATGAGTGTCGACCCGGTGATCCTGCGGGCGTGGCGCAACGGCAGCAGGTGCAGCAGCACGACGATCGTCGCGGTTCCGCTCGCGAGGAGTGCAGCGATCGCGCCGGCCGACAGGGGCACGTTCACGGGTCAGCGCTCCGCTCCGTCGCCCTGACGCTCGCGGCGGTGACGCGCGAGCGTGTATCGGGAGACGGCATCGCGAAACGCGCGCGGTGTCTCGTCGCGCCGGAGCGCGGCGTCAGGTCCGCCACCGGCGGCCGGACCTGCCTCGGAAAACGCGACCGCCGCGCTCCCGCCTCGCGTGGCTTCGTAGAACGACTCCTCGGGAGAAGAGCCGGCATCCCGAGGCGCGTCACCGTGATCGTCGTCACGCCGTGCCGTGCCGGCAAGCCGCAGCTGCACGGCGAGACGCTCGGTCCGCTTTCCGAGGATGGAGCCTTCGTTCGGATCGGCCTCCGTCTTCCCGGGCGGCGCGTCGCCGTTGCCGCCACCCGCCTGTGCCACATCGATCCGGCGCCCCATCGCGCCACCCGAGAAACCCGCGCGACCGGCACCCTCGGCGGTGTCCGCCGCACCGTGCACACGATCCACGCCTGCCGTGCTTCGTCTCGACAACGCGCGCAGCGAGGTATTGAGCGCGTCCTCACGGGTCCCCGGTTCGCGGCGGGCCGAGTCCTGGGCGCCTGCCTCCTCGGCCCGCAGGTCGGCACCCAGCGCGCCCGTCGTACCCGCGGCTTCGTTCCGCGCAGCCGGAGGCCCGCCCCCATCGCCCTCTTCCCGCGCCAGCAGCTTCCGGACACGTGCGAGGATTTCCGCGGCGAGCGTGTCGTTCATCTGGTCGGGCTGCTGCGCGCGCGTACCCGGGACGGCCGCACCTGTCGCCCGACTTTCGCCGGTTTCCGGCATCCGTACACCGTCGCCGAGCTGCCTGCGCTCGGACCCGCTGCTTCCGGACTCCTGTGTACCGGATGATTCGGCCCCGCCGGCATCCCGTGCAGCCACGAGCGGGTCTTCGCGCTCGTGGGTCGCGTTCCGGGCAGTCGCCGTTCCGGCTTCCCGTCGCGCGCCGCCGTCCGGCCTGGATCCGCCCGCCGGCAGCGCCCGCCCCTGACTGGCGTCGACCCCAACGGGGTTCGGTGACGGACGCTCCGGCCAGTTCCGGATGCCCGTGGCTGCGAGCACGGCGACGACGGCGGTCGCGACGGCCGCCCGCGGAATCGTGTATGCGAACAAGTGCGGAACCGCGAGCCGGGTCGCCGCGTCGCACGCACGCGCGACGTGCAGCGTACTCATCGCATCGCGCTCCGGACGCTGTGCAAACCAGAGGGCGCTCAGCAGCTCGTCGCGGCCTCCGGTACGGACATCCACGTGCGCCGCCACGTCCGACAGTCGGGGCGGGAGCGCCGCACGCACGAGCAGGGCCACCGCCGCCACCGTCGCCACCACCACGACGAGTGCCGTGAGCGCCGTCGGCACGGCCCCGTTCCCGACTGTGCGGTACGCCAGTGTCGCGAAGGCGTGGACACTCGCGGCCAGCGCGAGCGTCCAAACCGATGCCCGGAGGAGTCTCGTCCGGCGGTTCCGGCTTGCGGCACACCGCAGCCAGGCGATCAGGTCTTCCGGCGCGGTCATGTCCGGTCTCCCACCGGCGAGACGCACCGTGCGGGTTCGTGATTCCGGCCGTGTGTCCTTATCATTCGGCATCGACGACCCGACGTCCGGGAGCCTCCGACATGCCCCACGTATTCCGCGCCTCCATCCTGATACGAAGCCTCGCCTGCGTGGCCGGTCTCGTCTGTGCCCCGGTCGAGGACGTGACTGCGGCCGCCCCGCCGGACATCGTCTACGTGCTCGCGGACGATCTCGGGTGGCACGACGTGGGGTTCCACGGGAGCGGGCTGCGCACGCCGGCCCTCGACCGGCTCGCACGGGAAGGCGCCGTCATGAACGCGTTCTACTCGCAGGCATTCTCGAGTCAGACCCGCGCCGCACTGCTGACGGGCCGCTATCCGATGCGCTACGGCCTTCAGACGCTTTCCATCACGGCAGGCAGCGACTACGGCCTTCCCGTCGCGGAACGCACCCTCGCCGACGTCCTGCACGACGCCGGGTACCGCACGGCGTTTCTTGGCAACTGGCTGCTCGGGCACGCCCGCCCGGAGTTCCGGCCCACGCATCGCGGCTTCGACGTCTTCTACGGATCCCTCGCCGGCAATCCCGACGGCATCGTCGCGGGCAAGGGCAGGCGCGACTGGTGGCGCAACGACAGGCCGGCCCGGGACGCGGGAAACGTGACGGAACTCGTCGCGCGCGAGGCGGAGGCCCTGATCGGAAGACACGACGGCACCCGCCCCCTCTTCCTGATGGTCGCGTTCAACACGCCCTCGCAGTACCTGCGCGTGCCGCGCCCCCTGTTCGATTCGTACGCGGACATCGCGGACGATACCCGCCGCAGCTATGCGGCGGCAGTCACGCAGCTCGACGAGGCGGTGGGACGGATCGTGGCATCGCTCGACAGGCAGGGGATGCTCGCGGACACCCTCTTCGTGTTCCAGAGCGACAACGGCGGCGCGATACCGATGCGATTCGCGACGGGGGATGGCGACGTCCCGAGGCCGGCTGCAGACAACGGCGCATTTCGCGAGGGCAAGGGGAGCCTCTACGAGGGGGGGCTGCGCACGGTTGCACTTGCACGGTGGCCCGGACACATCCCGCCCGGCACCGTCGTGACCGCTCCGCTCCACGTCACGGACCTCTTCACGACGATCGCTGCCACGGCGGGCGCGACGCTCGCGACGGATCCGCCACTCGACGGCGTGGATGTGGGCGCCGTGCTCGCCGGGCACGGTCGCACGCCACGCAAGGAGCTGCTGCTCGACGTCGAGGACTTCCAGGGTGCCATTCGCGTCGGACAGTGGAAACTGATCGTCCGGGCCGCGCTTCCGACACGCGTGGAACTCTTCGACATCGACAACGACCCGGGCGAAGCGGTGAACGAGGCCTCGAACTATCCGGACCGCGTGCGCGAACTGCTCGGGCGACTCAACGACTACGCCTACGACATGGCGCCCGCGCACTATCTCGACGCACGCATCGAGGCCGGCGAGCGCGTGTTCTGGCGACCGAACGTCCCGCAGCGCTAGACCGTGCGTGCACGACGGCAGACGGGGCCGCATGGCGACGGCGTGCTAGCTGCCGGACACGCGAGGTCCGCGCATCACCTGCCGGGATCGTGATCCGACAGCTGTTCGCGCGCGCTGTCGACCCACGCCTCCCAACGGCCGGCCGGCTGCCCGAGCTTCCGGGCGCGGCTCGCGGCGACGCCCCGCGCCGCCTTGCGCCAGGCCCCCAGCGTGTCGCGCCCGATGACCTGGAACGCATCGCCCCGGGACTCCGCCCGGCTTCGGGCTGACGCCGCGGCATCGTCGAACACCCGTCCGATCCAGCCCGCCGTCTCCACGCCGCTTCCGGCATTGACCACTGCCCGGAGATCGTCCGCGAGCGCCCGGTAGCTCGCGCGGCTCATCGCGAGCACGAACACGGAGGTTCCGAACCCAGGCTGCGGTGCACGGATCTCGGTGTGCGCACGCATGGTGCCTTCCCCGTCGATGACCGTCTCGAGTTCCCACGGCAGCAGCACGCCGTCGACCGCTCCGTTCCGGATCGCAGCCGAGAGCGCCGCCCCGGACGCTTCCAGCGGTGTCGCGCCGAGCGCGGCGAGCAGATCGGCGCCAGCCGCCGACGATGTTCCGATCCGCCGCCCCGCAAGCTCTTCGGGCGACGCGACCGCCCCCTGCGGAAAGTGGAGCTGCAGACCGTCGCGCACACTCACGGCGAGCAGGTGTGCACCTTCGAAATAACGCTCGGCAAGGTCGTTCAGGCGCACGAAGTCCGTCGCCGCCCCGCTGCCGCCCTGGGCCGTCCGTACCATGAACGGCAGTTCCAGCACACCGAGCGCCGCGAAACGCTGCGCGGACGGTGTCACGGCCGTCCACACGATGTCGGCA
Organism: Betaproteobacteria bacterium; assembly: GCA_016125475.1. Lineage (GTDB taxonomy): Bacteria > Pseudomonadota > Gammaproteobacteria > Burkholderiales. Next base: position 250,543 of record WGLR01000010.1, on the reverse strand, counting down.
TCACCGCTGCCCAGCCTGCCCAGGAGATCCCCGCATCCGGAGTCACCGGGTTCCGCCGCGTGCAGGTGGATGCGCAGCCGCGCGCCCGAGGCCTCCTCGAGCCTGGCCACCCACGGAACCATGAATTGCGTGTGGAAGGCGGAGCGCTCCCCCATGCAGTGATAGACGTTCAGCGTCACGCCGTGCGCGTGGGCACCCCGCGACCACGGTCCGACGGACAGCATCAGCGCGGCAATCACGACCGCGTGCCTCACGATGGAATTCATCACCGACCCGACTCCTGATCCGTGGTCGTCCGCACGACCCCGGAAATCCGGCGCGGCCTCGCCGCGCGACGTGACGGCCGCCGAACGGCCCGTTCATTCCTCGGTCTGGACCGTTTCGAGGAACGTGTAGATGCGCCAGAGCACGTCGTCGCTCAGGACGCCGCCCCAGACCGGCATTCCCTTCTCCATGCGCCCCTTGTGCACCGTCGTCCAGAAGGTCTCCGTCGCATAGTCGCCATAACGGATCCTGAGACGCCTGAGATCCCTCACGCGCTCGCCCTGCTCCGCCCACGGCCCGTGACAGTGCGAACAGTACTGGTTGAACAGTTCCGCACCTTCCTTCGCCACCGCCTTGTCACCGGAATACGGGTTGACCGGCCCGCTCTCGTCCTCGCCACCCCACGCGGGTGCCAGCGTCGCGAACGCCAGCACCAGCACGCCCATCTGCTTCCACACCTTGTTGTTCGGCTTCACGCAATCCACTCCTCGTCGCGGCCGTCTTCACGGTTGCACGCCCGGCGCGCAGTTCTCCCGTCCCCGACACCGACCCGTTGCACGAAACGGGCGACGGGATCCGAGATCCCGCCGCCCGTCTCCACCAGACTGCCTGGCGTTTCTCCGTCCGCTACAGCGCGAACACCACGAGAACGCCCCCTTCCGGGCTCACTGCCATCATCTTCTGCCCGAGTTTCCCGAAGAACGACGGCGGTCCCTTCAGACGGCCGGCGGTGACCGCGATGTACTGCTTCCCGTCGATCGAGTAGCTCACGGCGCTCTGGGTGATGCCCGTGCCCACGTTGAACTGCCAGAGCACCTCACCCGTCTTCGCGTTGACGGCCTTGAACTTGCCTTCGAGGTTCCCGTAGAACACGAGACCGCCGGCCGTGGTCATCGCGCCGCTCGCCCACATGTAGTCCTCGGGAATGCTCCACGCCTTCTTCATCGCAACCGGGTCCCAGGCGATGAACTCGGCCAGATTCGAGCCGCTCGCACCCGCCATGCCCAGGTCGAACTCGGAAGCCAGATAGAACTTGCCGGGCGAGTATTCTTCCTCGCGGTTCTTGATGTCCATGCACATGTTGAAGGCGGGCAGATACACGAGTCCCGTCTGCGGGCTGTACGACATCGGCGACCAGTTCTTGCCGCCGATGAGGTTCGGACACACGTTGCGCGCCCACTTGCCCAGCTGCGGACGCTTCTCGTTGTTCGGTGCCTCGACCGGCCGCCCCGTCTGCAGATCGACGTGCGACGCCCAGTTGACGGTCACGAACGGGTCGGCCGCCAGCAGCTTGCCCGTCTCGCGATTGAGCACGTAGAAGAACCCGTTGCGGTCGGCGTGCATCATGACCGGGACCTTCTGCCCGCCCAGCGAGAGCTCGGTCAGGACTGCCTCGTTGATGCCGTCGTAGTCCCAGGTGTCGTGCGGCGTGTACTGGTAGCCCCACACGATCTTGCCCGTGTCGGCATCGAACGCGAGCTGCGAGGACGTCCACTTGTTGGAATAGGGGCCTATGTCGCTCGAGTCGTTCCCGCGCGTGCTCGCACCCCACGGCCCTGCGTTGCTCGTCGACCAGTAGACCAGGTTCCGTCCCGCGTCATAGGCTCCGACGCCCCACGTCGATCCCCCGCCGGTCTTCCACGAATCGCCTTTCCACGTGTCGTTCTCGGGCTCCCCTTCTCCCGGGATCGTGTACGTCTTCCAGACGAGTTCGCCCGTCGACTGCTTGTAGGCGGACACGAAACCCCGGACGCCGTATTCGCCGCCGGCCATGCCCGTGATGACCATGTCCTTCACGATCAGCGGGGCCGAGGTGATCGCATAGCCCTTGCGGTAATCGGCCACCGTCTTCGTCCACAGGTGCTTGCCCGTCTTCGCGTCGAGTGCCTCGAGTTTCGCGTCCAGGCGCCCGAAGAACACCATCCCGTTCGCGACCGCCACGCCGCGGTTGTCGAGACCGCAGCACACCGTCGACATGTAGTCGCCGGGCAGCTCCGGCTGGTAGGTCCAGATCTTCTCGCCCGTGCGCGCGTTGAGCGCGAACACGTACTTCGGCCCCGTCGAACTCGTCACGTACATCGTGTCGCCGACGATGATCGGCGTCGACTCCTGACTGTCGTTCGATCCCAGCGAATGCATCCACACCACCTTCAGATCCTTCACGTTGCCCGTGTTGATCTGATCGAGCGTGCTGAACCGCGTGTTGGACTTGTCACCACCGTACGTCGGCCACTCGTTGCCTGCCTGGGCCATTGCCGAAGACGCCACCGTCGCGAGCGCGACGACCGCGACTCCACCCAGCAGACTGCGCCGGACTGAAGCCATGACACACCTCCCATTGATCGGTTGTTTTCGCGAACAACTCCCGCCATCTCCGGCACGACGCACGACGTGATGCAGCGATGGCGCGAGTCACGATTGCAGAATCGAAAAATCGTGTCAACGCTGCACTGCGGGGGAGAAGGTGCCTGCAACCACGTGGCATGCGCGCCACCGCCCGGACCAGCCACCGTCGGGAGAGACGGGCGGCACGTTGCCCGGAAGGTTCGTGTTAGCCTTCGGCGCGCAGTCGGAAACGGGGCGGCCGTGACTGCGTCAGAGGACCGGAAGAGTCCTATTGCAACGCAGCAACATCACCACGGACTTCACGCGAACGAGGGGGAGGAAAAATGTTCGACTGGTTCACGGAACTGCGCAGCGAGGAACGCCACACGATCCTGGCCGCGTTCGGCGGCTGGGCCGTCGACGCGTTCGACTTCATGGTCTACACCTTCGTCATCCCCACGCTGATCGTCGCGTGGGGAATGTCCCGGGGCGAGGCCGGGTTCATCGGCACCGTGACGCTCATACTGTCCGCCGTCGGTGGCTGGCTCGCCGGCATCCTGTCCGACCGGTATGGCCGTGTCCGCATGCTCCAGGTCTCGATCGGATGGTTCGCGCTCTTCACGTTCCTGTGCGGATTCACGACGTCCCCCGACCAGCTCCTCGTCACGCGTGCGCTGCAGGGACTGGGCTTCGGCGGCGAGTGGGCGGTGGGGTCCGTGCTCGTCGGCGAGATGGTCCGCGCGCAGCATCGTGGCAAGGCCGTCGGCACCGTGCAGAGCGGATGGGCGATCGGCTGGGGTGTCGCGGCCCTCGCGTTCACCGTGCTGTTCATGATCCTGCCCGAGGACTGGGCCTGGCGTGCGCTGTTCTGGATGGGGCTGCTGCCCGCCCTGCTCATCTTCTATGTGCGGCGCAACGTAAAGGAGCCGGAAGTGTTCCTGAAGACGCGCTCGCACGTGCAGGAACGCGGCGGACACTTCCTCGAGATCTTCGGGCCGCAACTGCTGCGCACCACGGTTCTGTCGAGCCTCATGACGCTGGGCATGATGATCGGCTACTACGCCGTCACGTTCTGGCTGCCCACGTATCTCAAGACGGTGCGCCACCTCTCCGTGCTGAATACCGGTGTCTACACGACGGTGATCATCGTCGGATCGTTCGTGGGCTTCGTGACCGCCGCCTATCTCGCCGACCGCATCGGACGCCGCAACACGTTCTTCCTGTTCGCGGTGTGCTCCTCCGTGATCGCCGTCGCGTACACGCAGCTCCCGCTCGACGACGCGATGATGCTCGTGCTCGGGTTTCCGCTCGGCTTCTTCATATCGGGCAACTTCAGCGGCGTCGGCGCCTACCTGACCGAACTGCTCCCGAGCCGCGTGCGCGGCTCGGGCCAGGGATTCATCTACAACGTGGGACGCGGCCTTTCCGCCTTCACGCCGTTCCTGGTCGGACGCCTCAGCGAGACGATCGGCCTCGGCCAGGCGATCGCCGTCGTCGCCGGCACCGCATTCGGTACCGTCATCCTCATGGTCGCACTGCTGCCCGAGACCCGCGGCAAGGAACTGGCCGCCTACGACTGACGGTCACCCTGACCGGCCTCGCCCTCGTGCGGGGCCGTTCCGCCGTGACGCGGCAGGTGCCCGCCCTCCGCGATCAGCTGGTGGTGGTGGTCTATCTCCTTGCGCAGTTCGTCGGTCGAGCGCTTCTCGCGAAGCTTCCGGTCGGTCATGAGCCGGAAGAACATCGGGATGAAGAAGATTGCGAGGAACGTCGCGGCGAGCATGCCGCCCATCACGCCGGTCCCGACCGAACGGCGCGCACCGGCACCCGCTCCCACGGAAAGTGCGAGCGGCAGCACACCGAGAATGAACGCCATCGACGTCATGAGGATCGGACGGAACCTGAGCCGCGCGGCCTCGAGCGCCGCTGCCGACGCCGAAAGCCCTTCCTGGTGCTTCAGCAGCGCGTATTCGACGATCAGGATCGCGTTCTTGGCCGCCAGCCCGAGCAGCGTGACGAGGCCGATCTGGAAGTACACGTCGTTCGTGAGTCCGCGCAGGTACACCGCTGCGAGCGCACCGAACGTTCCGAACGGAAGCGCCAGCAGGACCGAGAGCGGCAGCGACCAGCGTTCGTACTGCGCCGCGAGGATCAGGAACACCATGATCACGGCCATGCCGAGCGCGATCGCGGACGTCCCCGTCGAGCGCTTTTCCTGGTACGACGCCCCGCCCCAGTCGTAGGTGAAGTCGGGCGGCAGCACCTCTTTCGCGATCCGCTCCACGACCTGGATGGCCTGTCCCGAAGACACGCCCGGGGCTGCCTGCCCCAGAATCTTCACGGCCGGCAGATTGTTGAAGCGCGTGAGCGAGTCCGGCCCGGAGGAGAACCTGACCGTTGCGAGCGAACGCAGCGGCACCATCGCACCGGCGTCGGAGCGAACGTACATGTCCCCGATGTCGTCGGGCCGCTTGCGGAACCTGGGCTCGGCCGAGACCAGAACCTGCCACGTGCGACCGAACTTGTTGAAGTCGTTCACGTAGTACGTGCCCAGCGTGGCCGCGAGCGACGTGTAGAGCGAATCGAGCGACACGCCGAGCGACTTCGCCTTGTCACGGTCCACGTCCACGTAGAGCTGCGGGACGTTCGGCCGCCAGAGGGTCTGCACGCGGCCGAGCATGGGATCCTTGTTCGCACGCGCGAGGAACTTCTGCAGGACCTCGTTCAGCCGATCGGACCCGCCGTCGCCGCGGTTCTGGATGTAGAACTCGAAGCTGTCCGAATTGCCGAGCCCGAGAATCGGCGGCGGCGGGAACGCGAGCACGAGTCCCTCGTTGATGTGCGCCGTCTTCGCATAGAGCTCGCCGACGAGCTGGTCCGTGTAGACGCCCGGACGCTCGTCCCAGTGCTTCTGTGACGCGAAGATGGTCGCCGCGCTGTTGCGGAAGCCGCCACCCAGGAAGTCCATTCCGGTGAAGGCGACAGCCCACTCGTTCGCGGGGTTCGAGAGCATGGCCTTGGTGACCTCCTGCACGACAGCATCCGTGCGCTGGAGGGTCGCTCCGTCCGGCAGGAACACGGCCCCGATGTAGTAACCGGTGTCCTCGCTCGGCACGAGGCTGGTCGGCGTGATGCGCCAGAGACTCAGCGCGACCGCGACCATTCCCGCGAACAGCAGCAACCCGATCGCGCTACGCCGGATGATCCAGCCGACACCGTGGGTGTAGTGCAGGGTCACGCGTCCGAACCACCGGTTGAACAGCCGGAAGAATCCGCCGGGCTCCCGGTGGTGCTGCTTGAGCAGGAACACGCAGAGCGAGGGCGTGAGCGTGAGCGCGACGAAGCCCGATATCACGACCGCGATCGCGATCGTGACCGCGAACTGACGGTAGAGCTCGCCGGCCAGCCCCCCCAGGAAGGCCACCGGCACGAATACGGCACAGAGCACGAGCACGATGGCGACGATCGGCCCCGTCACCTCGGACATGGCCCGTATCGCGGCCTCGCGGGCGCTCAGGCGGTCCTCGCGCATGATCCGCTCGACGTTCTCGAGCACGACGATCGCGTCGTCCACGACGATGCCGATGGACAGCACCATCCCGAACAGCGTGAGCGTGTTGATGGAGTACCCGAGCAGGAACAGCCCCCCGAAGGTCCCGATGAGCGAGACCGGCACCGCGGCGAACGGTATGAGCGTCGCCCGCCAGTTCTGAAGGAACAGGAACACGACGAGGAACACGAGGAGCATCGCCTCGCCGAGCGTCTTCACGACCTCGCGGATCGACACCTTCACGAAGCGCGTCGTGTCGTACACGGTCGAGTACTTGAGTCCTTCCGGAAAACGCTTGGCGAGCCGCTGCATCACGGCATTGCACTGGTCCGCGACATCCAGCGCGTTCGCGCCCGGCTGGAGGAAGACCCCGATCAGCGTCGCGGGCTTCCCGTTCACGCGGCCTATGAAGTCGTAGTCCTTGGACCCGAGTTCGACGCGCGCGACATCCTTGAGGCGGATGGCGGCGCCACCCGGCGTCGAGCGAACGAGGATGTTCTCGAACTGCTTCACGTCGGAGAAGCGGCCCTGGGTCGTGATCGTGTAGACCATTTCCTGCGGGCCCCCGGTGGGGTTCTGTCCGATCTTGCCCGCCGCGAACTGCGCGTTCTGCTCCGCGAGCGCCCGCGCCACGTCACCCGGCGTGAGCTTGAGCTGCGTGAGCCGGTCCGGCCGCAGCCAGACCCGCATCGCATAGTCCTTCGCGCCGAATATCTGCACGTTGGTCGTGCCCGGCACGCGCTTGAGGTTGTCGAGGATGTTCAGCGTCGCGTAGTTGCTCGTGTAGAGATCGTCGTAGCGGTTGTCGGGTGAATAGAGCGCGTACACGAACAGGAACGACGACGACCCCTTCTCGACCGTGACGCCCTGACGGCGCACTTCCTCGGGCAGCCTCGCCTCGGCCTCCTTGCCGCGGTTGTTCACGTTGAGGGCCGCGCGGTCGGCGTCCGAACCGATGTCGAAGGTCACCTGGATCTCGAGCTGGCCGTTCGAGCCCGAGATCGAGGACATGTAGATCATGTCCTCGACGCCGGTGAGCTGGTTCTCGAGCGGTGCGGCAACCGTCTGCTCGACCGTCTTGGCGGACGCGCCGGGGTAGTACGCGCGGACGGTCACGACCGGTGGGGCGATCTCCGGATACTGCGCGATCGGCAGCGTTCGCATCGCGGCGAGACCCGCGAGGACGAGAAACGAGGACAGGACGACGGCGAAGATCGGGCGGTCAATGAAGAAGCGCGAGAGATTCACGATTCCCCCCGCTCAGTGCTGGCCGGAGGGCGCTTGGGAATCCCCGCCGGCCGGGCCGTCCCCTTTCGGGGCCCCGCCCACCGCCGGCGTCTGCGTGATCGTCACCGGCGATCCGGGCCGGGCCTTGATCATGCCGTCCGTGATCACGCGGTCACCCGCGTGCAGGCCCTTCGTGATGATCCACTCGTCTCCGGGGCCCCATTCGCCGACCTCCACCGGACGCGGTTCCACCACCCCCTTCGCGTTCACGGTGAGCACGATCTTGCTTCCGGGCCCCTCCAGCACGGCACGCTGCGGCACGGTGATCGTGTCGGGCCGGACGGCCCCCGAAAGTTTCACGCGCGCGAACTGCCCGGGCCGCAGGACGAGGTCCGGATTGGGCATCACCGCGCGCGCCTCGATGCTGCTCGTCGACGGGTCCACGCGCACGTTCGTGAAGTCCACCTTGCCCGTGCGCGGATAGACGCTGCCATCGGCCAGCGTGACCTCCGCGTCGAAGCGCCCGTCGGGGGGCAGCCGGATGATCCCCTGCGCCGCCTCGCGCTTGATGCGCATGTGTTCGGGCTCGGGAATGTTGAAGATCACGTGGATCGGATCGATCTGCGTGATCGTGGTGAGCAGCGTCTGCTGTGCCTCGACGAGACTGCCCTCGGACTTGGCCGCGAGACCCGTGACGCCGGCGATCGGCGCCGCCACGTTCGTGTAGCCGAGTTCGAGGCGGGCTTCGTCGAGCGCGGCACGCGCGGCCTGCTCGTCGGCGGCGGCGATCTCGTCGGCCGCGGTAGCGTCGTCGTAGGACTTGCGCGTCACCATCCCCTGTTCGAGGAGCGGCTTGATCCGCGCGGCTTCGCGTGTCGTCTGGTCGTGCCGCGCTCGGGCACCGGCGAGTGACGCCTCCAGACGCGCCACGTTCGCGCGGAACGGTGCGGGGTCGATCGTGAACAGGCTCTGACCGGCCTTCACGCGCGTGCCTTCCGTGTAGTTCCAGTGCAGCAGTATCCCGCCGACGCGTGGCCGGACCTCCACCTCGCGCACGCCTGCCGTCTGTCCGACGTACTCGAACGTGAGGGGCAGATCCTTCGGCGTGACCGTCACGACGTTCACCTGCGGGGGCGGGCCCTGGTGCGCCGCCGCCTGTCCCTCGTCCTTCTGCTTGCACCCGCCGAGCAGGGCAGCGACGACGAGCACGGATCCGGCAGTCACCCGGCCGAGACCGGGGCACGGGAAGGAGGTCACGTTCATGTTCTTGTCCCCTCGGGAGTTTCCACGTCAGGTTGCGTCGGTTTATAAAGTAAACGGAGTTTACTCCGGCTCGCGGCGGAATCGGTACGACTTGCCATCAGCCGTCGGCGATCCCGAGTTGCCGCGCCGAGCGCCGGGAGGTCACGAGCAGGAGCTTCATCGTCGCGCGCGTCGCGCCCACGAAGAGTTTCCGCCGCGTCCGCTCGTCGAGCGTCTCGAAGTCGATTTCGGTGAAGACGATGCACGGCGCGGAGCGGCCCTTGAAGCGGTACACGGAGTCGAGAAGGATCTCTCCCGTCGTGTATTCGGGCATTCCGAGAAGGTCGTAGCGACCCGTGAAGGCACGCATCGCGTGCGGACCGAGGTGGCTGCGCGAGGCGAGCACGGACCCCTCCCGCCCGCGAAAGGTCACGACCCCGATCATCGAGCGCCGGAACCCGAGCCCGATCGCCATCGTGATCGCGCGCTTGGTCGCGTCCTCGAGTTCCGCTTCCGTCTCGTAGGTAATGGTTTCGACCCCTCCGCCGTCCACCGGGCTGCCGGCCGGTGCCACCGCCTGCCCGCCCAGACTCGCCGACAGGAAATCGGTCACGTCCCGGGGGCTGCGATAGTTGGTTTCTGCCCTGAGCACCACCCATCCGACCAGATCGGCGGGCGGACGTTCGTAGAGATTCTGCAGCGGGTCCTCGAGCCACCAGATCCGCGCATGCGCCGGAAGCAGCCTCATGAGGGCGTCACGCCACTCGGGACGGAAATCCTGCCCCTCGTCCACGATGAGATCGTCGAAGCCCGGCAGGAGACCGGGCGTTGCCTCGGACAGCCGGCGTTCCAGGATCCGGAACACGTCGGGCGAAGTGAAATCCGGTGCCTCCCCCGCCGCCCGCATGGCGCGCTCGCACAGCTGATGATAGGTCGCGACTTCCGTTCCCCCGGGAACGACCCTCGCCATGTGGTCGGCAAGCGGTCTGTTGTAACAGACGTAGAGCGGCTGGCGGCCGGCGTCGACCGCGTCGCGGCAGACCGCGAGCGCGAGCTGCGTCTTGCCCGAGCCGGCCGTCCCGATCACGTGGAGCCGGAACGGATCGAAGGCGAGTCTGCGGCCCCAGGTCGCGAGTCCGCCCGACAGTCGCGTGTACAGGTCCGCCACGTTGTCCGCCATGACACCGATTTCCGGTGCGAGTTCGAGCACGTCGCGAAAGAACCGGTGGATTCTCGCGACGGGCGCGCGCGACGGCCCGGCCGCGGACAGCGCGCCGAGCACCACCCCCGGAAGGTCCTCGCGTCGCGTCGCGTCCACGATGCGCCGCGGGTCGAGGCCGGCGATCGCTGGCTCGCGCACCGTGAAGTCGGGGCAGTACAGCAGCCATTCGGGCGCGAAGGCAGCCTCGCCCGAGCTCGTCGTGAAGCGCTCGGTCAGGGCACGCGCGCTTCGCGAGAGCCCGAGCGCGACACGCTCCTGACGGGTCCCGTGCGCCTTCACGAGCCCCTCGGGGGTTTCGCGCAGGAAGCCTGTCTTCTGTTCGATGAGCACGACGGCCCCCTCGGGGGACACCACGACGAAATCGATCTCGCCGGCCACGGAGCGCTCGCCGTCGAGGCGCGTCCAGTGCACGCCGTGGTAGACGGTGCAGTCGTCCGGCAGTGCAGCCTCCAGTCGTGCCAGCGTCTCGATCACGCGCCGGGCGGCGCCCGTCGCCGGGACTTCCCGCCAGCCGTGCGGAAGGATGCGGGCCATGGATCCTCTGGTCAGGATGGGACGTTGATCACGCCGCAAGCATAGCGTGCGTCGTGAAACCGGGGATGGCGGTCACCCGGGAATTGCGCGATATTCGGGCGCCCGGGTCGTCCTGCACCGGATCGCCGCCGCGCCGCGCGACCGCTCACGCATTCGGGAGATGTCCCAGACAGAACGAAAGGAGAGTCGGACGTGACGAAGATGCTGGAACTGAGCGGACGCGAGATCGCGAGCGGCCTGCTGTTTCCCGAAGGTCCCGTGGCCATGGCGGACGGATCCGTGGTGCTCGTGGAGATTGCCCGCGGCACTCTGTCCCGGGTACACCCCGACGGTCGCGTCTCCGTCGTGGCAGACCTCGGCGGCGGACCGAACGGCGCCGCGATCGGTCCCGACGGCAAGTTCTACGTCTGCAACAACGGGGGCTTCGACTTCACGCGTGAAACCGACGGACTCCTGCGCCCCCACCGTCGTGCGGAAAGATACATCGGCGGGCGCATCCAGCGTGTCGACCCCGAATCCGGCCGCGTGGAGGACCTCTACACCGAGTGCGACGGCGTTCCGCTGAAGGGGCCCAACGACATCGTGCTCGACGGGCACGGCGGATTCTGGTTCACGGATCTCGGCAAGGTCTACGACCGGCTCATGGACCGCGGAGCCGTCTACTACGCGCGCACGGACGGCAGCCTCATCCGCGAGGCCGTCTTCCCGATGATCACCCCGAATGGAATCGGCCTCTCCCCCGACGGCAGCACGCTCTACGTCGCGGAGACCGAGTCGGCACGTCTGTGGGCGTTCCGCATCACGGGCGAAGGAACCGTGCAGAAGGATCCGTTTCCGTCTCCGAACGGCGGTCGCTGCCTCGTCGGACTTCCCGGCTACCAGCGGTTCGATTCCCTCAAGGTGGAGGCCGGTGGCAACGTCTGTGTCGCCACGCTGATCAGCGGCGGCGTGAGTGTCGTGAGCCCGGACGGCGAGTGGCTGGAGTTCCACAGGACCTCCGAGCCCTACTGCACGAACGTCGCGTTCGGCGGCAGCGATCTGCGTCGCATGTACGTGACGCTCTCGGGCTTCGGACGCCTCATCGAGGTGGACTGGGCGCGCCCGGGTCTGCGGTTGCCCGGACAGGCGCTTCCGGCCGCGTGATCCGCGGCGACCCGCCCGCGACGAGGCCCTCGGGAAAAGGACATACATGACTCACGAACTCGACGCCCTGCGGCAGCGCTTCCTCGCCGTGGACACGACAACGGTGTCGGACGTGCTCGAGCAGGTCGGCTGTCGCGACCAGGCCCTTGCCACGGACCTCGTCCCGCTCTCGCCGGGCCAGCCGAAACTCGCGGGTTTCGCGTACACGGTGCGCGGACAGCGCATGCCGTACGACGGCCCCGGCGATCCCGACAAGATGCAGGCGATCGAGGGAATGAGCCCGGGTGTCGTCTCGGTCTGGGCCGGCGACGCCGAGGGCATGGCGTGTTTCGGAGAACTCCTCGCGCTCGGGATGAAGGTGCGCGGCTGCACGGGCATCGTCGTGAGCGGGGGCGTCCGCGACGCCGCGTGGATCGTGAAGCACGGGATACCCGTGTACACGCGCTACCGCTCCCCGGTCCAGTCGATCACGCGCTGGAAGGTCACGGGTGCCCAGGTGCCGGTCGTCATGCCGGGCGCGACGGCAAGGACCGTCCCCGTGAATCCCGGCGACTTTCTCCTCGGCGACCTCGACGGCGTCGTCGTCGTGCCTGCGCAGCACCTCGAGTTCGTGCTGGCCGAAGCCGAGCGCATCACCGAACGGGAATCGCGGATCCGCGGGGAGATCGACGACGGCGCGTCCCTGGATGTCGTGCTCGGCCGCTACGGGCGCGCCTGAGCGGGTTCACTCGCCCCGGAAGACCGGACGCCGTTTCTCGACGAACGCCGACACGCCCTCGCGGAAGTCGCTCGAGGCCGCACACTGCAGGAACGCATCGCGTTCGCTCTGCAGCTGCGCCTCGAGCGTCGCGTCGAACGACTCCCGCATCAGGCGTTTGAGGTTGCCGAGCGCGAGCGGGGGACCGGCGGCAAGCCTGCGCGCGAGCGCGTCCGTCTCCCGCTCGAGCCGGTCGGCCGGCACGACGCGGTTGACCAGCCCGAGACGCAGCGCCTCGGCGGCGTCGAAAGTTTCGCTCAGCAACGCGATCTCGAGCGCCTTGCGCACGCCCACGATGCGCGGCAGGGCCCATGAGTTCGAACAGTCGCAGCTCGTGCCGATGTTCGCGTAGGCCATGTTGAACCGGGTGCCCTCCGCCGCGATCGCGAGATCCGCCGCCAGCGCCACCCCGAGCCCGCCCCCGGCGACGACGCCGTGCACGGACGCGATCACGGATGCGTGCATCCTGGCAAGCAGCGAAAGCCCCTGGTGCATGAGGTCGATCAGCGCCCGTGCGTTGTCGACCGGCGCCTCGCGCATCACCGCGATGTCACCGCCCGCCACGAACGCCCTGCCGGCCCCGTTCAGCACCACCACCCGGACCTCCGGATCACGCGAGAGGTTCAGGCAGGTTTCGGCGAACGCGTTCGCGAGCGGCACGTCGAGCGCGTTCAGCGAATCCGGGCGGTTGAAGGTGAGACGGACGATCGGGCCTTCCCGACTGGTGAGGAGCGGTTCCATGGTGTCTGGCATTCCTGTGGTTCTCCGGGGTGTCGCGAGGCCGGGCCGGTGCCGCGGGAATCGTCGCGCGGTCCGGCGTGTCCGCTCGCGTCGCGCGGCTCTAGTGCCGCGTCTCGGTGGCAGGCGCCTCCGCAGCCACCTCGGCCCCGGTTTCCTTCGCGGGTGGCGCGGTGGCGCCGAGGCGGTCCACCATCGACTGGAAGTTGCGCATCGACGCGAGATGCAGGTACACGAGCTCGAGCTCGTCCGTGCGCGCCATCTCCGCGAGGACGTCGGCGGACAGGGCCTTGAGCCTGTCCCGGCTCACCGTCATGAACCCGCTGAGCGAGAGTTTCTCTCCGCCCGCCGTCGTGATCTGTGCCTGCATGGGCTCGAGCAGGTCGTGCTCCCGCAGCTTGCGGCAGAACTGCTGCGTGCGCTGGAACTGCGCCTGGTATTCCTGCAGGAACCGGAGCACGTTCTGGGTGTAGGCGCTCGGCTTGCCGTCCGCCTCGAACAGCGCCGCCCCCTTTCCCGTCTGGTTGAAGCCCGGAAAGGCCTCGTCGATGCAGAGCGTGAAGGTCTGCCCGTCCGCGGCACTCGCGAAGATGAACGGATAGCGTCGCGCAAAGGCCGGGACGTACCGGGCACCCCAGTGCGTTCCGTCCGTCACGAACAGGTTCTCGGCGGCCCGCACGCCGAGGATGACCGCCGGCATCACGGCGTCCTGGTTGCCCGCGAAGACGATCGCGTATTCCGCCGAAGCCGGTGGGAATTCCACGGCCATCAGCGGCATCGAGTTGACCGCTGTCGCGAAGCCGTAGTCTCCTCCGACCTCCACGGACCACGTGCCGTGGCGTGCGTGAGAAACGGGTACCGCGCTCTCGTAGATCAGCTGCTGTGTGCTCATGTCGGTTTCCTTCCTCGTCTGGAGCGGGCACGCCACGCGTCGCGCGCACCCGGCGGAACATCGGCCGCAGCATATCGCATGCCGGCGCCGTGTTAGCCGGCGGTGCCGCCGATTGGATTACCCTCCCGATTGTCCGGGATCAAGATCCCGCACCCCTGGTCGCACTAGACTTCCCCCCGGGCCGGAAACGCCGGACCGGTTCACGCGTCGAGAGGGGCATGCAGCAGAAGATCGGCATCATCGAGGAAGTGCACGGACCGGTCGTGGACATCGTCTGCGACAGACTGCCGCCGCTGCACCAGGCCCTGCTGTGCCCCGGCAACGGCGAGCCCTACGTGCTCGAGGTCTTCCGCGAACTCGATCCGCGGCGCGTGCGTGCCATAGCGCTGCACGCGACTGCGGGCCTGCGCCGCGGCCTCCCCGTGCACGATTCCGGCGGTCCGCTCACGGTGCCCGTCGGTCCGGAATGCCTCGGGCGCCTGCTCGACGTGTTCGGACGCCCGCTGGACGACGGCCCGCCGCTCCCGTCCACCCTGTTGCGACCCATCGTCGCGGCACCGGGCCCCCTGTCCGAGGCGAGTCCGTCCGAGTCCGTGCTCGCGACCGGCATCAAGGTCGTCGATCTCCTGTGCCCGTTCGTGCGCGGGGGCAAGACCGGGCTCTTCGGCGGTGCCGGTGTCGGCAAGACCGTGCTGATCACGGAGTTCATGCACGCGGTGATCCAGCTGCACCAGGGCGTGTCGGTGTTCGCGGGCATCGGCGAGCGCATCCGCGAGGGACACGAGCTCTGGCACGACATGCGCGACGCCGGGGTGCTGCCGCGCACCGTCATGGTCTTCGGACAGATGGACGAATCGCCGGGCGTGCGGTTCCGCGTGGGACTCACGGGGCTCACGTACGCCGAATACCTGCGCGACACGCTCGGCAAGGACGTGCTGCTGCTCGTCGACAACGTCTTCCGGTTCGTGCAGGCCGGCAGCGAGATCTCGGGGCTCCTCGGGCGCATGCCGGCGACCGTCGGCTATCAGCCCACCCTCATCTCCGAGGTCGCGGAGCTGCAGGAACGCATCTCGAGCACGCGAACGGGCAGCATCACGTCCGTCCAGGCCGTGTACGTTCCGGCCGACGACATGACGGACCCCGCGGTGAGTGCGATCTTCGCCCACCTCGACACGATGGTCGTGCTGTCGCGAACGCAGGCCGCCCAGGGCATCTACCCTGCCGTGGACCCGCTGCAGTCCTCCAGCAAGCTCATGGACCGCCACTTCCTGGGCGACCGTCATTACCATACGGCCGAAGGCGTGCGCGAGCACCTCGCGCGCTATCGTGAACTCGAGGACATCATCGCGATGCTCGGCGTGGAGTCCCTCTCGGCCGCGGACCAGAAGGTGGTGAACCGCGCGCGCCGGCTGCAGCGCTATCTCACGCAGCCCTTCTTCGTCGTCAGCCAGCACACGGGCATCGCCGGGGCCACCGTGCCGCTGGAGACCACCCTCACCGACTGCGACGCATTTCTCACCGGCAGGTTCGACGACCTCCCCGAGGAAGCGTGCTACATGCGGGGCAGCATGGACGAGGCCCGCGCGTGAACACGTTCCGCATGCGTGTCCAGGCAGGTATCGCGCAGACCGTCGTCGAGAACGTCGCGAGTTTCATTGGCGAGGATGCCTCGGGACAGTTCGGCATCCTGCCCGGACGCGAGCCGCTCGTGACCGTCCTGGAGCCCGGACTGGCCCGTTTCCGGACGCCGGATGCGCCGTGGCGGTACGTGGCAATCTCCGCGGCCACGCTCCGCTTCGACGGCCGTGACCTCGACATCGCCACGCGGCGCTTCCTGCTGGGCGACGACTACCGCGCACTGAGCGAGGCGCTCGAGCGCCAGGCCGCGGCGGAAGAAAGCCACCGCACGCGTCTCCGGTCCAATCTCCGGCAACTCGAACGCGCGATGTTCGAACGACTCTGGAATCTCGAACGCCGATGACGCCGCAGCCCGACGACGAACTGCGCGACGAGGTGGAACGACGCGCGGACCGCCTGGACCGCCACGAGCGGGACCGCGGCGGCATGCTCGCGCAGACGATCTACATCGGCACGCTGGCAGGGCTGCTCGTGCTGCCCGTCGTGGCGGGTGCGTACATCGGCCGCTGGCTCGACGGCATGCACGCGGGGTATTCCGTGCGCTGGACCGTGAGCCTCATCGTGCTGGGCGTCGTCGTGGGTGCGGTCAACGTCTACCGCTTCCTCCAGGATCACGACTGATGGAAACGCTCCACGCCGTCTTCTCGATCGCGGGATTCGGGATCACCCGCACCGTCATCGTCACCTGGGCACTGATGGCCGTCCTCACGGCGACGTCGTGGCTCGCCACGCGCAGGCTCGTCCTCGAACCCGGCGCGGTGCAGACCGTTCTCGAGGGCGTGGTCGGTGCGATCGAGGACGCGATCGCACAGTTCCTGCCGGACCACGCGCGCCTGCTGCTGCCGTTCGTCGGAACGCTCTGGATCTTCATCGCCATCGCGAACCTTCTCGGCATCCTGCCGACCCTGTCCTCGCCGACCGCCGACCTCGCCACGACGGTCGCGCTCGCGATCATCGTGTTCCTGTCCGTGCACTGGTACGGCATCCGTTCCGACGGGCTGCGCGCGTACCTCGCCCACTATCTCGCGCCGAACCCGATCATGCTGCCGTTCCACATCGTGAGCGAGATCTCCCGCACCGTTGCGCTCGCCGTGCGCCTGTTCGGCAACGTGATGAGCCTCGAGATGGCCGCCATGCTGATCCTCCTGGTCGCCGGCTTCCTCGTTCCCGTCCCGATCCTCATGCTGCACATCGTGGAGGGTCTGGTGCAGGCCTACATCTTCGGCATGCTCACGCTGGTCTACATCGCAGGCGGCATCCACTCGCGTGCCGCACGTCGCAATCCTGAAGGAGAAAATGCATGACAGACATGACCTGGGTCGTTATCGCGTCGACGGTCGCCGCGCTCATCGCGATGGCCCTCGGGGTGTTCTTTCCGGCCCGGGCGATGGGCCAGGCCATCAGCCAGGCCCTCGACGCACTCGCAAGGCAGCCCGAGGCGGAGAAATCCATCTCCCGCCTGCTCTTCATCGGTCTCGCGATGATCGAATCCCTCGCGATCTACGTGCTCGTCGTCGTGCTGATCGTGCTGTTCCGGAATCCGCTGCTCGAGTATCTCGTCAAGTAGGAGCGCGCGCGCCATGCAGGTCGACATGACCACGTTCGTGCTCCAGATCGTGAACTTCCTGGTCCTGGTCTGGCTGCTGAAACGCTTTCTCTACCGACCCGTGCTCGCCGTCATCGCGCGCCGGCGTGCAGCGATCGATGCCGCGCTCGGTGAAGCCCGGGACGCCGAGGCACGCGCCCGCGATCTGCGCGCGGAGTACGAGACGAAGCTCGCGAACTGGGCCACGGAGAGTGCCGACGCGCACGCGCACCTCGCGGAGGAACTCGCCGCCGAACGGGAACGCCGCATCGCCCAGATCGACGCGGCGGCCGCGGCGGAACAGGAAAGGAACGCGTCGCTGCATAGTCGCCGGGAGGCCGAGATGTGCCACGCCGCGGAGCGCGACGCCCTCGAGGCGGCTGCCGGATTCGCGGCGCGGCTGCTGGAACGTCTGTCCGGTCCGGAGCTCGACGAGCGTCTGGTCACCGTCGCGCTGGAGGATCTCGCGACGCTGTCGGCGGAGGAATCCGGGAAGCTGCGCGAGGCCGCCACGCACACCGACGCCCGCATCGTGCTCACCACCCCGCGACCGCTCACCGGCGAACAGCGCGACCGTCTCGTCGCGGGCCTGCGTTCGGCGCTGGGGCGGGATCTGCCCTGTGACGAGCAGGTCCAGCCCCGCCTCCTCGGCGGCGTCCGCATCGCGATCGGCCCCTGGCTGCTCGCCGCGAGTCTCCAGGACGAGCTCGCGTACTTCCGCCTCGGACTCACCCGTGCCGGCTGACGGCGCACGGCCCCCCCAGTCGCTGCTCGCGCGCGAACGCGAGCGCCTCGCGTCCTACCGCTTCGGTCTGCGTGTGAGTGAACGCGGCGTCGTCTCCTCGATCGGTGACGGCGTGGTCTGGATCGACGGCCTGCCGTCCGCGCAGATGGACGAGGTCGTGGCGTTCGCGAACGGATCGGAGGCCGTCGTGTTCCACCTCGCGCGCGACCGCCTGGGTGCGATCATCCTCCGTGACGCACCCGGGCTCATGGCAGGCGTCGAGGCCACGCTGCCCGGGCACGGGCTGGGCATCGGCGTGAGCGACGATCTCATCGGGCGCGTGATCGACCCCCTGGGCGCGGCCCTCGACGGTCGCGCCGCGCCCGAGATCCCGGGCCGGCATCCTCTCGACGCCCTCTCGCCGCCGATCACGCGGCGCGACTTCGTCGACGAACCGCTCTACACCGGCAACAAGGTGATCGACACGATGGTGCCGATCGGCAAGGGTCAGCGCCAGCTCCTGATCGGGGACAACGGCACCGGCAAGAGCGCGCTCGCGCTCGACGCGGTGCTGAACCAGGCTGGGCGCAACGTGCGCTGCGTGTACGTGATGATCGGTCAGAAGCGCTCGTCCGTGGCGCGCACGATCGCGACGCTCCGCGACCGCGGCGCCCTCGCCTACACGTGCGTGGTCGTGGCCGAGGCCACGGCGCCACCGGGCATGAAGTATCTCGCGCCGTTCGCCGGCTGCGCGGTGGCGGAACAGTGGATGCAGGCAGGCGGCGACACGCTCGTCGTCTACGACGACCTCACGACCCACGCCCGCGCATATCGTGAACTCTCGCTCCTGCTGCAGCGCCCGCCCGGGCGGGAAGCCTACCCGGGAGACATCTTCTACCTGCACGCCAGGCTGCTCGAACGCTCCACGAGACTCAACGCGGCCGCCGGTGGCGGCAGCATGACGGCGCTGCCGATCGTCGAGACCGAGCAGGGGGAGATCGCCGCCTACATCCCGACCAACCTCATCTCGATCACGGATGGCCAGATCTACCTGGACACGCGTCTGTTCGCGCGCGGCGTCCTGCCCGCCATCGACATCTCCCGCTCCGTGTCCCGGATCGGCGGCAAGGCACAGGAAGAAGCCATCAAGAAGGAGGCGGGACGCCTCAAGCTCGACTACCTCCAGTTCCTCGAACTCGAGGTCTTCACGCGTTTCGGCGCGAAGCTGGAGGCGTCGGTCGAGGAACGCATCCGCCGCGGGCGTCTCCTGCGCGAGGTCCTGAAACAGGAGCAGCTCGACCCGCAGCGCCCCGCTGCGCACATGGCCTGGCTCGTGGCCTTCAACGACGGGCTCCTGAACGGCATGGAAGGCGACGCCCTGCGCGACGCGCTCGCGCGGCTGCGCCAGGGCGCCGAGAGTTCGTCGCTCACGGTGACCTCCGGCCGCGAGCGCTGGGCCCGCAGCGTGCGGAACTGGCTGGAGGGCTGAGCCCTTGGGCCACCGCCGCGCGCTCGTGAACAGGATGTCCTCGCTGCGCGACATCAGCGGGATTCTCGACGCGATGAAGAACCTCGCGCTCGTGGAGGTGCGCCGGATCGAAGGCTACATCGCGGCGCAGCGCGCGGCGTCGTCGGTGATGCGCGCGAGTCTGCAGGATCTGCTCGCATCGCGTCCAGGCCGGCCGGCCCTGCGTACGCCCGAGACCGAGGTACTGATCGCGATCGGCGCGGAGCGCGGATTCTGCGGCGACTTCCAGGCACGTGTGGCGGAGTCCGTGCGCACGCTGGCCGCCGCGAGCGCGGTACCGCCCTCCCTCGTGCTCGTGGGATCCTGGCCCGAGCCACCCCTGGCGGGCGTCGAGACACGCGTGATCGGCGGGGCGAGTGTCGCGGAGGACGTGGCCACGGTCCTCGACGAGCTGGTCGACACGCTCGCGCACCTCTTCGCCGGCGCGCTCCACGCGCCCCCTGCCGGGTTGCGTCTCGTGTACCTCGACGGCGAGGGTCCGCGCATCCACAGGCTGCTGCCCTTCGAGCCGGACACCCCGTCTTCCTCCGCGCGACGCGCGGTCGACACGCTGCTGCCGTGCGACGTGCTCGTCACGGCCGTCACGCGCCAGCTCCTCGAAGCGCTGCTCCAGACGGCCCTCCTCGACTCGCTGCTCGCCGAGAATCACCAGCGCCTCGATCACATGGACAGCGCGATACGGAAGCTGGACGAGAAGCTGGACGAACTCGACCGCCGCCAGAAGCGGCTGCGCCAGGAGGAAATCACCCAGGAGATCGAGATCATCCTGCTGTCGTCGAGGCTCCTGGACGACGCGTCGAACGTGCGCACCTGACCCGCGCGGCACCGTCGCGCACCTTCCCTCCGGACGCACGGACTCATCCATGTGGACGATGTCGGGAACGGCGGGCGGCGCTACGCTTTGCCACCGTCACGAGCCGGGCGCCGCTGCGGCGGTCCGGCCTCGCGGCGCTCCCCGCGTGCGCCTCGCTGCGGGGACCGTCCGGCCATCGCTCGGAGGGAGGGACATCCATGGCGAAACGTGCTGCAGCGACGACACCCACGTCGGAGACTGCCCTCCTCGGTCTCGTGAACGACATCTATGCCGCGCCACTGGACCCGGAACTCTGGCCTGGCGTCATCAGGCGCATCGTCGATGGCGCGCGCGGCGCCAGCGGGCAACTCGTGTCACCCAGCGAACGTGCGCTCACGAACCTCTGGGTCCCCCACGGATTCGGCCACCAGGAGATGGCGCCCTATGCGGCCTACTACCACGAGGTGGATGTCTGGACGCAGGGAATCGCAGCCCAGAAGCTTCCGCCGTGCACCGTTCTCACGGGTGAGCAGATGGTGGACGACCGGACCTTTTTCGACTCCGAGTATTACAACGACTTCCTGAAGCAGAACGGCTTCGAGCGTCTCGTCGCCTGTTTCGTCGCGACCGGCGAGCAGGGCGACCTTCCGCGGACGAGTCTCTCGGTCTACCGCCCGCCCGGCGCGGAGCCGTTCGATCAGGCGTCCGTCGACTTTCTGAGTGCCGTGGTCCCGCACGTGCGGCGCGCGGTCCAGCTGCACTGGCACATCGCGGACCTGCGTCAGCGCGCCGATACGGCGGTGGAAGTCCTCGATCACCTGAGCACGGGAGTCGTCCTCGTCGACGAAGACGCACACCCCCTCTTCCTGAATCGTGCCGCCGAGCACATCGTGCAACGCTCGGACGGAATCGCCGTGGCCGCCGGCACGCTCGTCGCGATGCGCCCCGGCGAGACCGCGACCCTGTCGCGCATTGTGGACGAAGCCATCCACCCGCTCATTGCCGGCAACCGCGCGCACGCCTGCACGGCGGTCGTCACGAGGCGCGACAGCCGCCTGCCCTATCGCGTCACGGCGATCCCGCTCCGGGGCGATCGATCCTTCCGGACCGGGCACGGTCGCGCTGCAGCGATCGTCTTCATCGCGGATGCACCGGCGTCGTTCGCGACCGGCGTGTCCACCCTGACCATGGTCTTCGGGCTCACACGCGCCGAGGCACGTCTCGTCGAGGAACTGGCTTCGGGTCGTCCGCTGAAGACTGCCGCGAGCGAACTCGGGATCAGCGTCAACACGGCCCATGCCCAGCTCTCGGCGGTGTTCCAGAAGACCGACACGCACCGCCAGGCGGAACTGCTTCAGCTCGTCGGGGCGCTCGCGGGCTCCGACGTCGCCGACTGAACACGGCGCGTCTGCGGATCCCTCAGCTGCCTGCGAGTCTGGTGGCCAGATAGGCCAGTGAGGACTCCAGCGTCTCCATCTTCCCGTAATCCGCCTCCGGCACGTCGATGCCGGTGCGCGCATGAAGACCCTCCAGTACGCGGAGGAAGTCGAACGAGTCGATGTCGAGCTGGGCGCGGAGCGGACGGTCCGGACGGACGGTTCCCATGTCGGCTTCGGGAGCGACGTCGAGAATGCTCTCGACGAGTGCCTGACGTAACTGATCGGGGGTGAGCGTCATGCGAGGGACTCCGGTTCCTGGAACTGACGGTCGAGTGCGGCGAGGAACCCCGCGCCGGTCATGCCGTCGGTCACGCGATGGTCGGCCGAGAGGGTTGCCTGGATCGTGCGCGCGACGACGACACGACCGTCCTCGACCCACGGGCGCTCCAGCGGGCGTCCGAAACCGACGAGCGCCACCTGCGGCGGGTAGATCACCCCGTACACCGTCGACACGCCGAGATCACCGAGACTCGTCACGGTGATCGTGGCATCGGTGAGCTCGGAGCTCCGCAGCTGACCCTGCCGTGCGCGCTGCACGAGATCGCGCAGGTGTCGCATGAGGTCGTCGAGCGGAAGCGTACCGGTGTCGTGAATCGCCGGCGCGACGAGGCCGCCGCCGCGCATCGAGATGGCCACGCCGAGATGGATCGCACCCGATGGCCGGAACGTTCCGTCGACGAAGTGGCCGTTCAGCCTGGGGGACTCGCACAGTGCGGCCGCGACGGCCTTCAACTGCAGCGCGGCGAAGAGGACGCGTTCGGTGACCGGCCGGGGTTCGTTCCGTTTCGTCAGCCATTCCATCGCACGGTCCACGCGGATCTCGGCCCCGAGGTAGTAGTGGGGGATCTCGCGCTTGGACTTCGCCATCGCCGCCGCAATTGCCGCGCGCATCGCGTCGGCGGACGACGCTTTCTTCTCCGGTGCACGCGATGCCTGTCGCGCTGTGGCGTTCTCGACGTCCGCGAGTGTGACGGCGCCCTGCGGACCCGTGCCGGTCAGTCCCGCCAGGTCGACACTTAGTTCGCTCGCGCGCTTGCGCGCGGCCGGCGACACGCGGGCCCGCGTGGTTCGCTGTGCCGCTCCCGCCGAAATCGCCACCGCCGAGGCCCCGGCATCGCTCGGGGGCCGAGGCGCCGGTTCTCTTCCGCCCGATTCCTCGCGCACGTGAACGCCCACGGGTGGCGCCTGGACTTTCTCACCTGGCGCCGAAAGGTAGGCCATCACACCCCCGACGGGAATCTTCTGACCCGGCTGCGCGACGAGTTCGACGACGGTCCCCGCCTCCCAGATCTCGACGTCCACGGCCCCCTTCTGGGTCTCGACCACGCAGACGACGTCGCCGCGCGCGACCGTGTCACCGGGCTTGACGTGCCATTCCACGAACGTGCCTTCCTCCATGTCCGCACCGAGGGACGGCATCGTGAATTCGATCATCTCAGGCCACCACCTGCCGGACCGCGGCCACGACATCCGCCACCTGCGGCAGCGCGGCCTCCTCCAGGTGCCGCGCATACGGCACCGGGACTTCCTCGCTGCATACGCGGATCATCGGCGCGTCGAGATCGAAAAACGCCTGTTCCACGATGCGCGCCATGATCTCGGCCGACAGGCTGCCGCTCTTCCAGCCTTCGTCCACGATCACGACCCGGTGTGTCTTTCGCACCGACGCCATGACGGTCGCGTCGTCGAGCGGCCGCAGCGACCGCAGGTCGACGACCTCGGCCTCGATGCCTTCCTTCGCGAGTTCCCCCGCTGCCTCCAGTGCCTTCGGGACGGAACCGCCGTACGTGACGACCGTCGCGTGGCTGCCACCGCGCCGCACGGCCGCGCGGTCGAGATCGACGGGTCCCGGCTCGGCGGCAAGTTCGCCCTCCACGTTGAGCAGCATCGCGTGCTCGAAGATGATCACGGGATCGGGGTCGTCGAGGGCCGCGAGGATCATTCCGTAGGCGTCGGCGTGGGTCGCCGGCGCGACGATGCGCAGCCCCGGCACGTGCGCGTACCACCCCTCCAGGCTGTGCGAGTGCTGCGCGGCGAGCTGGCGTCCGCCGCCCGTGGTCATGCGGATCACGACCGGGACGTTGATCTGCCCGCCGGACATGTGCCGCAGGGTCGCCGCGTTGTTCACGATCTGGTCGAGCGCGAGCAGGCTGAAGTTGACCGTCATGACCTCGACCACGGGTTTGAGCCCGTTCAGGGCGGCCCCGATGCCGGCCCCCACGAACCCGGATTCCGAGAGCGGCGCGTCGCGGATCCGGTCCTCGCCGAATTCCTCGAGAAACCCCTTGCTCACGGCGTAGGTCCCGCCGTAACGCCCCACGTCCTCGCCCATCAGAAAAACAGTCGGGTCGCGTCGCAGCGCGGCCAGCAGGCCCTGTCGCAGGGCTTCGCGGTAGGTCATCCTCACCGTGTCCGTCACGACGAACCTCCCGATGCACGCGCGTAGACGTCGCGGGCGAGCGTGTCCACGGGTTCCCAGGTCCCGGCCTCGGCGAACGCGACCGCATCGTCGATCTCCGTCGCGATCGCCCGTTCGATCGACGCGACGTCCTCGTCCGTGAGGAGGCCCGCCGCGGAGGCGGTCCGCTTCAGGCTCTCGATCGGACAGCGCTCGCGCCAGGCCTCGACTTCCTCGCGCGACCGGTACAGTTCCGGATCGAACATGGAGTGCGCGCGGAACCGGTAGGTCTTCAGCTCGAGGAACAGGGGCCCGGCCCCGGAGCGCACGTATTCCAGGGCGGCCCGGGCCGCTTCCGCCACCGCGAACACGTCCATCCCGTCCACGCTGCGGGCCTCCATGCGGTAGGAACGCGCCTTCTCGCAGAGGTCCGTGTCCGCCTCGGAACGGTCGAGTGCGGTGCCCATCGCGTACAGGTTGTTCTCGCAGCAGAAAAGCACGGGCAGTTTCCAGAGCGACGCAAGATTGGCCGCCTCGTGGAACTCTCCCTCCGCGACCGCGCCCTCGCCGAAGAAGCAGGCCGTGACCGCACCCGTGCCGCGCATCCGGTCGCCGAGGCCGAAGCCCACGGCCATCGGCAGCGCCCCCGCAACGATCGCGTTGCCGCCGTAGAAGCGCCGCGACACGTCGAACAGGTGCATCGATCCGCCCCGTCCGTGACTGCACCCTTCCTGCTTGCCGTACATCTCCGCCATGATCTGGCGCGCGGGGATTCCACGCAGCAGCGCGTGGCCGTGCTCGCGGTACGTCGCGAGGATCGCGTCCCCGGGAGCGATCCGCGGGACGACGCCGGCGGCCACGGCCTCTTCCCCGATGTACAGGTGCAGGAACCCGCGGATCAGGCCCGCACCGTAGAGTTCCGCGCACTTCTCCTCGAAGCGGCGAATGCGCAGCATCGCGTGCAGGTGACCGCGCACCGTTTCGCGGTCCGGCTTCACGATGGCGTCTCCAGCGTCGACGTGTCCCCTTCCGGCAGACCCAGCTCGCGGGCCTTGAGCAGGCGCCGCATGATCTTGCCGCTGCGTGTCTTCGGAAGGTGCGCCACGAACGCGATCTCCTTCGGCGAGACGGCCGTGCCGAGCTGCCTTCGCACGAACGCGAGCAGTTCGCGGCGCAACGCGTCCGTGCCCTCGAATCCGGGCTTGAGGGCAACGAACGCCTTCACGAGCTCGCCGGCCACGGGATCCGGCTTGCCGATCACGCCGGCTTCCGCGACCGCCGGATGACCCAGAAAGGCGGACTCGACCTCGAACGGGCCGATCAGGTGCCCGGAAGACTTGATCACGTCGTCGGCACGTCCGACGAACCAGAAATAGCCGTCCGCGTCGCACCGCACGAGATCGCCCGTCAGGTACCAGTCGCCCACGAAGCACTTCCGGTAGCGTTCGTCCTCGTGGAGATAGCCGCGGAACATCGACGGCCAGCCGCGTCTCAGCGCGAGTTCGCCTTCCCGGTCCGGCTCCGTGATCTCCGTGACGCCGCCGTCCTCCCGTCGCGCCACGACCGCGGCGTCGATGCCGGGCAGCGGACGCCCCATCGATCCGGGCCGGATGTCCATCGCGGCGAAGTTCGCGACCATGATCCCGCCCGTCTCCGACTGCCACCAGTTGTCGTGGATCGGCAGGCCGAAGGCTTCCATGCCCCACCACACCGCCTGCGGATTGAGCGGTTCGCCCACGCTCGCGATGAAGCGCAGCGCGGAAAACCTGCGCGCCTTCGCGGCACCGGACCCGCCCTTCATCATCATGCGCACCGCGGTGGGCGCGGTGTACCAGACGCTCACGCGCTCGCGCTCGAGAATCCCGTACCAGCGCTCCGCGTCGAAATCCGCCTCGTCCACGATCAGCGTGATGCCGTGGGTGAGCGGAGCGATGATCCCGTAGGACATCCCCGTCACCCACCCGGGATCCGCCGTGCACCAGAAGACGTCGTCGGTGTGCAGGTCGAGTGCGCTGCCGGCCGTCGCGTGATGCGCGACCACGGCCTCGTGCACGTGCATCGCACCCTTCGGCCTGCCCGTCGTGCCGCTCGTGAAGTGCAGCAGCGCGAGTTCCTCCGGCGAGGTCGGCGCGATCTCGTACGCCGGCGCGGCCTCCGCGAGCAGCGCGACGAGATCGAGGGCACCGTCCGGAATCGTGTCCGCGGGGTCGTCGCGCACGACCAGGACGTGACGCAGCGTCGGCAGGCGCGGCCGCAGCGCGGCGATCTTCCGCGCGTACAGCGTCGTGGTCGTGAGCAGGACGCTGCCTTCCCCGATCTCCATGCGCGTGGCGATCGGCTCGGGGCCGAACGCGGAAAAGAGCGGCGACACGACGCAGCGGTGCTTCAGCGCACCGATCACGCCGACGTAGAGTTCCGGGATGCGGCCCGACAGCACGAACATGCGCTCGCCCGCCGCCACGCCGAGCGCGGCGAGCACGTTCGCGAACCGGTTCGTCGCCGCGGCGAGTTCGCGGTACGTGAAGGCCCTGACTTCCCCCTCGCGCCCCAGCCAGCGGATCGCGCAGTGATCCGCGCGTGGGCCGCCGAGATGCCGGTCCACCGCCTCGTGGGCGATGTTCAGACCACGCCCCTCGGGCAGCCCCGACAGCGATGCACGCGCGCGCTCCCACGAGAACGCCGCGCGGGCCGACGCGTAATCGCGAAGGTTGGGCGCCACCTCGAATTCGTCGGGCTTGCGGATCCATGCCGCCACAGGCTTCTCCTCCTGCCGTCCGTGTTCACAGTCCACGGTGATGCATGAAGCAGGATGCCCCCGTGCGTGCTTCCGGGACTTGACCGTGATCAACGAACGCGATCCACTCGCCGCAGAACCGGCGGGCCGGACCACGCGTGCACGGCGCCAGAGCCGGCCGGCATTTGATCTGGCACAACCACGTTCCATCGGGCACCGCTAGAGTAGGACGATGACCAGGACCGACGAACCCCCTTCCTCCGCCCCGCCGGGCCCGCCCGCCCTGCCGGCCGAATCGCTCTACCGGGCGGCGACGCTCGCGGGTCTGGACTTCGAGACCACCGACGACCTGCCGGACCTCCCCTCCCTGATCGGCCAGGCCCGCGCGCGGGATGCACTCTCGCTCGCGGTCGAGATACGCGCACGCGGCTACAACGTGTTCATGCTCGGCCCCGCGGGTGTCGGCAAGCGCAGCCTCGTCGAGGAGTTCCTGCGGGAGCGTGCGCGCAACGACCGCCCTCCGGACGACTGGTGCTACGTGAACAATTTCGACGCACCGAACCGGCCGCGCGCGCTGCGTCTCGCTCCCGGCGAGGGCACGCGGCTGCGCGACGGCATGCGCCAGTTCGTGGACGAGCTGCGCGCGTCGATCCCGGCGCTGCTCGAGAGCGAGGAATTCCGCTCGCGCGCCGAGCAGATCGACGCGGATTTCACGAACCAGCAGGAGCAGCTGTTCGTCGCGCTCGGTGCGGAAGCTTCGCGGGAAAACATCGCACTGATCCACACGCCGGCCGGATTCTCGTTCGCGCCGATGCGCGACGAGCAGGTCATCTCTCCCGAGCAGTACGAGGCCCTCCCCGAGGCCGAGCGCGAGAAGATCCAGGGCCATCTCGGGGAGCTGCAGGACAAGCTGCAGAAGACCGTGCGCCAGGCCCAGCAGATCCAGAAGCAGAAGCGCAACGCGATCAAGGACCTCACGCGCGAGATGACGCTGAGCGTCGTCGGCGCGCTCACCGAGGAGCTCAAGGCGAAGTTCGCGGGTGCGCCGGAAGTGCTGCGCTATCTGGACGCAGTCCAGGCGGACGTGCTCGGGAACAGCGAGCAGTTCCGCCGTACGCCCGACGCGGACGGCAACCCGCTCATGGTCGCCTTCGACGAGACGACCGCGTTCCGTCGCTACGAGGTGAACGTGCTCGTGGGGGGAGAACCCGGTGCCACCGGCGCCCCCGTGGTCACGGAAGACTACCCCACGTTCCCGAACCTCATCGGGCGCATCGAGAACATGGCCCGCCTCGGCACGCTCGTGACGGATTTCGCGCTGATCCAGGCAGGCAGCCTCCACCGCGCGAACGGCGGCTACCTCGTGATCGACGCGTACAAGCTGCTCGGCCAGCCGTTCGCGTGGGACGCACTCAAGCGCGCACTCTCGTCCGGCCAGCTCCGGCCCGAGACCATGGGACAGAGCATCGGCCTCGTGACCACCGTCGCCCTCGACCCGGAGCCGATCCCGCTCGAC
Organism: Betaproteobacteria bacterium; assembly: GCA_016125475.1. Classification (GTDB taxonomy): domain Bacteria; phylum Pseudomonadota; class Gammaproteobacteria; order Burkholderiales. The sequence goes on along the minus strand of WGLR01000010.1, from coordinate 222,294 downwards.
GTGAAGGTCGTGCTCGTGGGTGAACGTCTCATCTACCACCTGCTGCTCGCGTACGATCCCGAGTTCGAGGAGCTGTTCAAGGTTTCCGCGGACTTCGAGGACCGCGTGGAGCGGTCGCCGGAGCACGAGGCGCTCTACGCCCGCCTCGTCGCGACACTCGTGCGGCAGGCGGGCCTGTGCCCGTTCGACCGTGGCGCGGTCGCCCGCGTGATCGAGCAGGCAGCCCGCAGCGCGGACGACAGCGAGCGACTGTCGACACAGCTCGAGGAGCTGAGCGACCTGCTCCGCGAGGCGGAACTGCTCGCGCGACGCGAGCACGGCGGGCGCGTGACGGCGACGCACGTGCAGGGGGCGCTCGACGCCCGCGACCGCCGGAGCGACCGGGTGCGACGCCGGGTCCTCGAAGCGATCGTGCGCGGCGAGATCCTCATCGACACGAGTGGCGCGGTCATCGGTCAGATCAACGGCCTGTCGGTGAGCATGGTCGGACGCTCGAGCTTCGGGCACCCGACGCGCATCACGGCCACCACGCGCCTCGGTGACGGCGAGGTGGTGGACATCCACCGCGAGGTGCAGCTCGGCGGACCCATTCATTCGAAGGGCGTCATCACGCTCGCGGCCTTCCTTGCGTCGCGCTACTCGTCGGACCGGCCGCAGTCGCTCGCAGCGACGCTCGCGTTCGAGCAGACCTACGGCGAGGTCGAGGGCGACAGCGCCTCGCTCGCCGAACTGCTCGTGCTGATCTCGTCCCTCGCGGGCGCCCCGCTCGCACAGTCCCTCGCGGTGACGGGCTCCGTGAACCAGCACGGCATCGTGCAGCCGATCGGCGGCGTGAACGAGAAGATCGAGGGCTTCTTCGACGTGTGCGCCGCGCGGGGCCTCGACGGCAGCCACGGCGTCGTGATTCCGGCCACGAACGTGGCGCACCTCATGCTCCGGGCCGACGTCGTCGACGCCGTGCGGGACGGACGGTTCCGCCTCCACGCGGTCACCCACGTCGACGAGGCGCTCGAGATCTTCACCGGCATGGTCGCGGGCCGAGCCGACGATGCCGGGAACTTCCCCGAGGGGTCGGTCAATTTCGCGGTTGGAGCACGTCTCGTCGAGCTTTCGGTGATGCGCCAGGCCTTCGCGAACATGCAGGTCAAGGTGAGACGGGTACGCGACGCTGCGCCGGCATCGCCGGAGGCACCGAAGCCGCCGAAACCTCCGAAGCCGAAGCCGCCGAAACCCCCGAAGCCCGGAGACTGACGCCCATGCAAGCCCTCCCGCCTCCGTCGCACGCCCGCCGCCTGCTGCTCGCGCTCGCGTCCGCGGGAACGGACGGCGGGCTGCGCGCGATCCTCGACGCACTCATGCACGCGTCCGCGCTCGAGATGTCGGTGCTGTACGTGGAGGACGCCGATCTCCTGGGCGTCGCGGCGCTCCCGTTCACGCGCGAGGTCGGACTGGTCACCGGCATTGCGCGGGACATCGGTACGGCCAGCGTCGAACGCACGATGCGCGTGCAGGCTTCCCGTGCCGAGGAACACGCGCGCCGACTCGCGACCGAATTGCGTGTCCGGTGGTCCTTCGAGGTTTCCCGGGGGCGGCTCGGCGAGGAAGTCGCGCGACGTGCCCCCGCGGCGGATCTCGTCCTCGTGGCCGCGCAGAGGCCTCCCGCGACCGTGCGGCCCCCGGCATCGCGCCGGCCTCTCGAACTCGCGGTCTGGCTGGACGCAGCCGGCGCATCGGCGCTGCGAACACTGGACACCGCGCTTGCGATCGCGAGGGCCCGCGCCTGCCGGATGACGGTCCTGCATCCGGCGGGGCTGACGCCACCGTCCGGTGCTTTCGACGCATGGGTGCGCAACCACGTTGCGGGGCTCGCAGCCCCCCTGCGCGTCCTGCCCGTGGCAGGCCCCGACTGGTCGCAGCCCGGCACGGCCATACCGCTTCACGGACAGGACGTCCTCGTCGCACCGGTGGAAACGCTGTCGGGTCCGCCCCACAGACCACCGCTGACGATGCCGAGATGCACACTCGTGCTCGTGCGCTGATCCGCATCGCCGCGCCACGCCGTTCGTCACTCCGGCGTTCGCGCTGGCTGCGCCTGATCGGTGCCGCGTGTTGCGTCGGTGTGCTCGCCGGTCGCGTCGGTGCCCCGCGTGCGGAAGACGCCTTGACGGCCCCCCTCTCGGAGGTATTCGTGAGCCAGGTGGACCGCCGGCTCGCGATTCCGCGTGACGTTCAGGAGGCCTACGGGGCGGCGCTCTTCGAGGCACTGCGTGCGAACGGACTCTGGCCGCTCCCGTCCCAGTTCTTCGTGCTCGTCGATCGCTCCCGGCAGGTGCAGGTCGTGATGATCTTCTGGCAGTCCGGAGACGGCCGGCTCGCACTCGTGGGGGCGACGCCGTGTTCCACGGGACTCCCCGGCCGCTTCGAATATTTCGAGACCCCGGTCGGCGTGTACGACCACATCCCAGCCAATCCGGACTTCCGGGCCGAGGGCACCTACAACGAACAGGGCATACGGGGGTACGGCGAAAAGGGCATGCGCGTCTTCGACTTCGGCTGGGTGAAGGCGGTCCGGGGCTGGGGCGACCACCACCTCGGCGAGATGCGGCTCCAGATGCACGCGACCGACCCGGAACATCTCGAGCAGCGACTCGGCAGCGCGTGCTCGAAGGGCTGCATCCGCATTCCCGCCAGTCTCGACGTCTTCATCGACCGCTACGGCATTCTCGACGCCGAGTACGACCGGGCGGCCGACGCCGGTGCCCGGCTCCCCGTGCTTCGCGCGGACCGCATCCGCACGCCCTGGCCCGGACGCTACCTCGTGGTCGTGGACTCCGGACGAACGACACGGCCCGTCTGGACGAGGCCCGCCCGGCGTCCCTGAGCACCCGGTGCGGGCCGTCGAACGTCTCCGTCCCGCCCGGCAGCGGGGCACGGTTCATGGTCGACGGCCGGCACGGTCACACCTTGCCCGGCGAGAGCGCCGCCTGCAGCGCGGCGATGGCTGCCCCGAGGTCGGCCGAGTCGACCGGCACGACGAGCGCGCGCTCTCCGGGCTCCAGCGGCTCCCGCTGCGCCATCTGACGGTGCAGGACCTCCACCGTGGCTTCCGACGCGTCGTTGGCCCGCGACCGCACGCGGTCTTCCAGGACTTCCACCGGCGCCTTGCACGCAACTATCCTGAACGGCACCGCCGCCTTGCGCGCGACCTCGCGAAGCAGCGTCCGCTCGTCCCTCCGCAGGAAAGTCGCGTCGACGATCACGGGCCAGCGCGCCGCGACGACCGACCGGGCCAGCGTGGCCAGCCGTTCGTAGACGCGGACAGTCTGCTCCGGATCGTAGATCCCGCCCGCGATTGCGGACCCGCTGCCCACGTTCGCATCGAGTCCGTGCATGCGCTTGCGCTCGACATCGGAGCGCACGCGCACGGCTCCCAGCGTCTCGACGAGGGTACCCGCGATGGTCGTCTTGCCGGAGCCGGACACGCCGTGCATGATCATCACGCCGCAGGCGGTGCTGCGCGCGATCCTGTCCGCGAGCCGCACGTGATGCGCGACGGGGTCTCCGTCCTGCCGCGGATTGCCGATCTGCCCCGCGCGTATCGCCGCGACCTTCGCCCGGACCAGCGCGCGGTAGACGAGATAGAAGCGGAGCACGTCCACGCCCCCGTAGTCACCGGTAGCCTCGAGGTACGCGTTCAGGCAGTCCCACGCGAGTGCCGGCACGTCGTGGTCCAGCAGATCCATGACGAGGAATGCGATCTCGCTCATGACGTCGATCCAGCGAAGCTCGTCGTTGAACTCGATGCCGTCGAACGGTACGGGCTGGTCGTCCAGCCACGCGACGTTGCCGAGATGCAGATCACCGTGGCACTCGCGCACGAAGCCGCCGCGCCGTCGTTCCTCCATGTGCCGCGACACCCGCGCGAACTCCCGGGACGTCCACGCCTGGAGGAATGCCACGCGCGCGGAGAGCTGGTCGTCCACGACGCGCCGGACGATTTCCGTGAGATTGGCCTCCGCCTGTGCCTTCACGGTCTCCGGACGCGCCCAGGCACTGTCGGCCGGCGCGACTGCCACGGACGCGTGGAGGCCCGCGACGCGCCGTGCGAGGCTCGTGACCATCTCGCGGTCCAGCCCGCCGTGGCGCGTCACGACGTCGAGCAGGCAGGACTGCGAGAAGCGGCGCATCTTCACCGCGAACTCGATCGGCTCGCCCGTGCCTCCGAGGTGAGGCGCGCCGGGGGTGCCGGTGATGGGGATCACGTCCAGGTAGAGGTCGGGGGCCGTGCGCCGGTTGATCCGCAGTTCCTCGTCGCAGTAGTGGCGCCGGCGATCGAGGCTCCGGAAGTCGAGGAAGCCGAGGTTCACGGGCTTCTTGATCTTGTACGCAAAGTCCCCCGCGAGCAGGACGTACGAGATGTGGGTCTCCATCACCTTCACGCGGTCCACGGCATGGGGATAGCGCGTGGGCTCGCGCAGCGCCTCGACGAGTGGCGGATAGATCGACCGTGTCACGCGGACAGCTCCGACAGCGCGACGGCCCGGGCGCAGACCGCCCGGACGGCCCGCCCGAGCGCCGCGAGCTCCGCCTCGGGCAGGTTCGCGAGCGAGACGCGCACGCTGGTGCGGGACGCCCCGAACCCCGCCGCGGGCAGCACCACGACCGCCTGTTCGCGTGCGAGCGAGAGGACGATGTCCAGCGTCGGGCACGTGTGCGCGAACCGCTCGGCAGTCGCGATGCCGTGCCACTGCGCGACGAGTGCGGCGAGATCGAGCGTCTCGTAGTAGTCGGTGCCGCCCGCGTTCACGGGCGCGTCCAGCTCCAGCCCGGCCCACAGCGCGCGGCGACGCGACGCGCGGGTGGACCGCACGCGGGTGCGGTAGGTCCCGTGCTTCTCGTCGAGCAGTGCGGCGAGCGCGAACGCTGCCATCTGCGCCTGCTGGGGTGTCGACAGGCCTGCCGTGTGATGGAACGCGGTGCGTCGGCTCTCGGCGACGAGGCGTTCCATGAAGGACAGGGCCTCGGGCTCCCCGGACAGCCCCCGGTATCGGCCGGCTGCCTGCGCGCGCGCGCCGGCAGGCTGCTCGCGCAGCAGGCGATCGGCCACGTGGTCGGACGCGAGGCTCACGAGCCCCAGTCGCCAGCCCGTCGCCCCGAAGAACTTCGAGAAGGAGTACACGCCGATCGTGTTCTGCGGCAACCGGGCCGCGAACGCGGCATAGCCCGGCACGAGCGGACCGTACACGTCGTCGCTCAGCACCAGGAGATCGCTGCGCTCCGTGCGCACGATTCGCGCGACCTCCTCCACCGCGTCGTCGGGCCACGCGGCCGAGGTCGGATTGCCCGGGTTCACGACCACGAGCAGCCGCACGGCCGGGTCGCGAAGCCGCGCCAGTTCGGCGGGGCGCGGACGCCACGCGTCCTCCGGATGCATGACGAGCGGCACGATCTCCAGGCCGGGGTCCGTGCGACCCAGGATGTCGAGATACGGACTGAAGATCGGGATCGCGACGGCGACGCGGTCACGTGCGCGTAGCAGGCCGTTCGCGACGAGCGCGTCCATCACGTAGCAGATCGCGGCACTCGCACCCTCTGTCGCGAACAGCGACATCGTCGGCGCGATGGCATCGCTCCAGCCATAGACACAGGCGAGATGCAGCCGGCAGATGGCCTCGACGCAGGGGAGCACGCCGACCGGCTCGGGGTATTGCCCCCCGAGCGCCGCGCGGACGAGTTCGCCGATGACCGTGGCACGCGACAGTCCGTGCGCGGCCTCGAGCCAGTCGAGCGCGTCCGGGAGCAGGTGCGACTCGCATCGTGCATCGCGCGCCCGAGGAGCGAGGAACGCCGCGAGGATCGCGTCGTCGTCGGCCAGCGCACGCAGCGCCGACAGTCCGCCGTGCCGGCGTGAGTGCTCCGCGACGATCTCGCACCCGACGCGTCCGAGTGCGAAGAACGCCTCCCGGCCGGAAAGCTCCAGCCAGTCGGGGTTGCCCCGCCCGGCGTCGAGCAGCGGCCGCCCGCGCTCCCTCGCGGCGTGCGTCGCGAGGTCCATGAGGCGATCCTTGAGTTCGAAGGGACTGAGCGCGTCCCCCTCCGGCCGCACGGTGACGACCTGGCCGCTGTCCGGCATGTCGACTCTCCATCGAATGGCCCGACCGCGGTTCACGGGGCCGCACCCCGCGCGAGTCGCGCTTCCGGACTGTACCTGCCCGGCATCCATGCTGTGAAGTATGCTCGCACCGTGCACACACTTCCACGGTGGCGGCATGTCCAGACGCGTCGTGATACTCGGAGCCGCAGGGCGGGATTTCCACAATTTCAACGTCGTGTATCGCGATGACCCGGAAGTGGAAGTCGTCGCGTTCACCGCCACCCAGATCCCGGGCATCGACGCCCGGCGGTACCCGCCCGAACTCGCCGGCCCCCGTTATCCGGACGGCATCCCGATCCTGCCCGAGGCGGAACTCGAAGCCCTCTGTCACGCGCGCTCCGTCGACGAGGTCGTGTTCGCGTACAGCGACGTCACCCACGAACACGTGATGCACCGGGCGTCCCGCGCACTCGCGACCGGCGCGGATTTCACGCTGCTCGGCCCCGACCGCACCGCGCTCGACTGCACGCGGCCGGTAGTGGCCGTCTCGGCGGTGCGCACGGGGTGCGGCAAGTCGCAGGTGGCCCGGTGGCTGTCGGAGCGCTTCCGCGAGAAGGGTGTGCGTGTCGCCGTGCTCCGCCATCCGATGCCGTACGGGGATCTCGCACGTCAGCGCGTCCAGCGGTTCGCCGACGTCGCCGACCTCGCCGCAGCCGCCTGCACCGTCGAGGAACGGGAGGAATACGAGCCCCACCTGGCGCTGGGTCACGTCGTGTACGCCGGAGTCGACTACGCGGCGATCGTGCAGCGCGCCGGGCAGGAAGCGGACGTGCTGCTCTGGGACGGTGGCAACAACGACTTCCCGTTCCTGCGGCCCGATCTCCACATCGTGCTGGCCGACGCACTGCGTCCCGCCCAGATCGACACGCATCATCCGGGCGAGACGAACGTCCGCCTCGCCGACGTGATGGTCGTGAACAAGGTGGATGCGGCGGGCCCCGAAGCACTGGTGGAGGTGCGTGCGCGCGTGCGGGCGATCCGCCCCGATCTCACGATCCTGCAGGGGCGGTCGATCGTGCGGCTCCCGGACGGCGCGTCGCTGGCGGGCCGCCGCGTGCTCGTGGTCGAGGACGGGCCCACGCTCACGCACGGCGGATTGCCCACGGGCGCCGGATTCGCGGCAGCGACAACGGGCCACGCCGCGGAGATAGTCGATCCGCGCGAGAGTGCACCCGAGGAGATCCTGGCCGTCTACCGCGCGTACCCCCACATCGGGCCGGTGCTGCCCGCGGTCGGCTACGGGGAGGCGCAGCGCACTGCATTGCGCGCGACGATCGAACGCTCGCGTGCGGAGATCGTGGTGGCGGGAACCCCGATCGACCTGGCGGCTGCGCTCGACCTGTCCCTGCCCGTCGTGCGCGTGCGCTACGACTTCGACCCGGTCGAGCGACCCGCGCTGGACGCCCTTCTCGAATCGTTCATGACGAAGCATGACCTGCTCGATCGGGTGCAACGGCCGTGACGCCGACGTCCGTCGCCGCGACCCGCCCGATGTGGGTCGCGAGATCGTCGACGTACGCACGCACGCGCATGGTCGTGCGCTGGCTCGCGGGGTAGATCACGCTGATTTCGGCCGGGGCCGGCATGGCGTCGTCGAGCACGGTCCCGAGCCGGCCCGCCGCCACGTCCTGCGCGACGAGCCACGACGGAAGCAGGGCCAGGCCCGCACCCGCGAGCACGAACTGCCGCAGTGCCTCGGAGTTGTTCGCACGGAAGGACCCGCAAACGCGCACGCTGCGCTCGCCCTCCGGTCCGGCGAATTCCCAGAGGTCTCCCGTCGCGAGATAGGTGTAGACCCCGCAGTTGTGGAGGCCCAGGTCTTCGGGTACGCGCGGCCGTCCGCGGACCGCGAGGTATCCCGGGGCTCCCACGACGACACGGGGACTGCCGCCCACCACGCGCGCGACCCAGCGCGGGTCGTTCACCCGGCCGATGCGAACGGCGACGTCCATGCCCTCCGTGACGAGGTCGACGTACCGGTCGTCGAGCGTGAGATCGAGGCCCACCGCCGGATGTTGCGCCAGAAAGGCCACGGCGTGCGCCACGAGGAACTTCTGCCCGAACGTCATCGGTGCGCTGACCCGCAGCGTGCCCGTGAGCGTCGTGCGGGACGCGCGTGCGGCAGCGAACGCGTCGTCGATGTCGCCGAGCGCGCCGCGAACGCGCTCGAGGTAGCGCCGGCCGGCCTCCGTCACGCGAGCACCGCGCGAACTTCGCTGGATCAGCGCCACACCCGCACGCCGTTCGAGCTCCGCGATCGCCTTGCTCACCGTGGGCTGCGTGACCCCGCGCTCGCGTGCCACGGCCGTAAAACTGCCCGTGTCGACCACGCGAACGAAGAGGTGCATGGTCTCGATCAGATCCATCCTGCGTCCATTCTCCCCGCGAATGACCGTCATGCCCGAACGGCCCGTTCCCCCGGATCATACTGTGCCCTAATCTTGTGGCACGTCCGCGCCCCGCAGGCGCGGGTCTCTCCCCCGACTGCAGGAACCCATCCTCATGACACTCGCCGAAGAACTGGAAGCCCAGAGGGCCGCGTCGCTCAGGAATGCCCCCGCGCTCGCACCGCTCATCGACCGCCTGATCGCCGATCTCCGCAGGCACGGCACCGGCGACGATGTGCCGCGCGCAGGCGATCCGGCACCGGACTTCGTGCTGCCCGACGCACACGGCAACGACGTGCAGCTCTCGACGAGGCTCGCCTCCGGGCCCGTGATCCTCGTCTTCTATCGGGGAGGCTGGTGTCCCTACTGCAACCTCGAACTCCGTGCCTACCAGCGCGAACTCGGGGCGATCTCGGCGCGCGGGGCATCCCTGCTCGCCGTTTCGCCCCAGACGCCGGATTCGTCCCTCGACACGTCCACGAACAACGAGCTCGGGTTCGATGTCCTGAGCGACGTCGGCTCCGGGGTCGCGATGCGCTACGGGCTCGCGTTCACCCTGCCCGACTATCTGCGCGACGTGTATCGGGCGCGCAACCTCGCCCTGCCCGACTACAACGGGACTGACGACTGGATCCTGCCGGTCGCGGCGACGTTCGTGATCGCACGCGACGGCAGGATCGCCCTCGCCCACGCGGAACTCGACTACCGCACGCGCCTCGAACCTGCAGCGGCGATCGCGGCGCTGGACGGACTCCGCGCGTGACTGCCACCCCTCACCACCACCACGAAAAATGACAGGAGGTACATCCCCATGCCCCGCGTGATCGTGTTCGACGTGAACGAGACGCTTCTCGACCTGCGTGCCCTGGAACCTCATTTCGAACGACTGTTCGGCAACCCCGCCGTGCTCAGGGAGTGGTTCGGCCAGGTTCTCCAGTCCGCGCTGCTCGGCGTCGTGATCGGTCCCTACTCGGACTTCGGAAAGGTCGGCCGCAGCGCGCTCGCGATGGTGGCGGCCCGGCACGGGGTGACGCTCGCCGACAGCGACCGCGAGGCCATCGTCGGCGGCATGCGGACGCTCCCCGCCCACCCGGATGTCGCACCGGGCCTCGCGAAACTGCGCGACGCGGGATTCCGCCTCGCGACGCTCACGAATTCCCCGCCGCAGGTCGCCGAAGCCCAGATCGCGAACGCCGGGCTTTCGGAGTACTTCGAGCGGATCATGTCCGTGGACGCCGTGGAAAGCCTGAAACCCGCCTCGAAGGTCTACGAATACGGCGCGCGCACGCTCGGCGTGCCGATCGGTGACATGCGCCTCGTCGCGGCGCACTCGTGGGACGTCGCGGGCGCGATGCGTGCCGGTGCCCGCGCCGCTTTCGTGACCCGACCCGGCATGGTGCTCGATCCGCTCTGGGAAGCGCCCGACATCGTGGGTGCCGACATCTCCGAAGTGGCCGACCGCATCATCGCCTGCGGTGGATGAGGCAAACGGTCCGGGGGCCAGGTCCCGGACCGTCCGCGTGTTTCGGTGCCTACCGGCGCCGGCGTGCGGCGAAGCCGAGTCCGAACAAGCCGAGTCCGAACAGCGCGTAGGTGCCCGGCTCGGGGACGGCAGCGATCACCGCGCTCCCGGAGAGCGGAGTGCCTCCGACGTACGCGGCCGAAAGATAGCTCACCGCACCGCCGATCGAACCGGCCTGGAACAGGTCAAGGTCGATGTTGCTGTCGGAACCGAGCGGACCACCATAGATGAACACCAGCTTCGACGAAATCGTGCCGTCGGGCCCGAGCGCACCATCCGCGAAGCTGATCCTGATGTCGAACGTCCCTGCGCTGCCCGCACTGAAGGCGTCCTTGCCGATGCCGACGCTGGCCGGTTCGACGCCCGGATAGGGAAAGCCGAGCGGATCGGACCATACGAGCGAGAGTTTCGAATAGTCGAACCCGGGCACGGCCGCCTCGTTCACGTTCAGGTACACCGACCGCACGAACTCGCCGCTCGACAGGTTGCCGAGTCCCTGAACCTGACCGACCGTGGGATAGTCCGAAAGACCGAAGCCGGCCAGCTGGTCCGCCGTGAAGGGCGGCGGTTCGAGGTTCTGCGTCGTCGTGATCTGAAGCTCGACGGTGTTCCTGACACCGTCGAAGGCGGAACCGGCCGTGAAGCCCAGATCGATGAGCCGGACGTTCACCCACGGCTGGGACGCACCCGACGGTGCGGAACCTTCGACGGCCGTGTCCAGGCCGATGTCCGTGCTCTGCACCGGGGCCGCCGCCTGGGCGGATCCGGCCAGCGCGAGCGATGCCGCTGCGGCACCCAGCGCGGTGACGACTACCTTTTCCATCTGAAAACGCATGTTCGTGTCTCCGGTTGAAGTTCGTTCGTATAAGGGCAGTCGACCCGCTCTGTCGCGGCACCGGGCTCGCCGGGACCGTCAACCGATCCCTGACAGGGCCGTTCGATCGACAGGTCGCAGGGCCCGGGCATTCGCCGGCCGTTCCGACCCGCCGAAAATGCTATTGGAGGGGACATAACCGATGCGTTACGGATTCGGAACGGATGCCGTGGTCCGCAGCGATACCGTCACGGCGGCCGCCTTCTCCACCTTCCGCACGGGAACCGCTATCCGATGAGTGACCTCGTCCGTCTGCGCCCCGATCGTCTCCCGGCGATTCACCCCGTGCCCGAATACCTCGCGAGCGGTCAGCTGCACACCTGGTACGAGGAAATGAAGCACGCGCTGGATGTTCCCTGGATGGGCGTGGTGACCATGGCGCTCGCGCACTACCCGAACTTCTTCCGGGAACTCTGGCGCGGCCTGCGCCCGATCGTCGAGAGCGAGTCCTTCGTGGCGGCGTGCGGCAGCCTGCGCATCTTCACCGAGCAGCAGGTGGACGCCTTCCAGGTGCCTTCGCTGCTGCCTGCACTGGCGCGCACGGGATACGCCGGGCGGGAGATCGACGCGATCCGGAACGTCGTCGAGATCTTCTCGCGCGGCAACTTTCCGTACCTGCTGATCGCGACACTCGTGAGGGTGCTGCTGGAGGGCGGCCGGTTGTCCGGTCATCCGCCCGGACCCGCGGCATCGCGGCACCGCGACGCGACACCCTCGCCTGCACCGCTCGTGCTCATGGAGGCACACCATGCCGACGCGCCGACGCGTGCAGTCTTTGCGGACATCAAGGCCACGCTGGGCCTGCCTTTCGTCAACACGGACTATCGCGCGTTCGCGCGCTGGCCGTCCTATTTCGCGCAGGCATGGGCAGGGCTGAAGCCCTGTGTGGCCTCGGAACGCTATGAACCCGTCTGCAGGTCCGTGCACGACAGGGCCACGATCATCGTCACGCGCGAGCTCCCTGACCCTTCTTCACTCGATGCCGCGGTGCTTCGTGAAGCTGCCGCCGCCGATGCAGACCGGGGAGACGTGACATCGGTGGCCCGGCTGTTCCAGTGGCTGCTGCCCGGACTCGTCACGAACGTCGCGATCCTGCGCGCCCAGCTCGGCCCGGTCTGCGACGCCTGATCTTCCCGTCCCGGACACCGAACGCGGCATCACGGCGCCAGTGACACCTGCTGCCAGTACCGGCTGAATGAACGGCACGGGCGCGCCGGTTCGGTGAATGCCCGCGGTGCCGGCACGACCACATCGCACACGCTCCCGAGCGCCTCGGCGTAGCCGGGACACTGCGTCCCGATCGACTCTCGCGACCGGGCGGACGCGAGGATTCCGGCCAGGTCCCGGAGATCGCCCGCGTGGATCGCGTCGGTCACGGCCCGCATCCGCTCGAGCACGAACGACCATCGTCTGCGGGACCAGGGATGTGCGGCGTGGTGGGGAACGTGGATCACGCCGACGGCGACGTCACAGTCCGGACGGTCGCCGAGCATCCACGGGTGTATGAGGGCGACCCGAAGCTCCCGCACCGGAGGCACGGGCGTGGACACGACGGGAATCGTGGGGCATGTCCCGGGTTCCTCGACGCCCGCCGCCGGTGCCCCCGGCTCCGGACCGACCGGCACCGCTCCGTCGGCGATCCGGTCCAGTTCCTCGTAGGAGCGATCGATCGCCGTGCCGGCCCGCGACAGGTCCGGTGCGTAACGCCGGACGTTCTCGTCGTTGAACAGGTAGCGCCGGCCCGTGAAGGTGCCGGCCACCCACTGCCAGGAAAGGGTGTTCGAGGCGAGGTCGCCGTCGAGCAGATGCGCCTGGAACCAGCGCGCGCCGGCGCGCCAGTCGACCTTCCTGAGATGGACGAGGTACGACGCGAGCCACATGCGTGCGTGGTTGTGCACGTAGCCGTCCTCGTACAGCGCACGCACTGCGGCGTCGATCACGGGCACACCCGTGCGGGCCTCGCGGACGTCGGGCGGAACTTCGCGATGCACACAGGGGGGCTCGTTTTCCGGCCGCACCGCGTGAAAGATCCCGTCGCCGCACTCTCTCCAGACGTGGTGCCAGTACTCGCGCCAGGCAAGCTCGAACAGGAGCCTGTGCCCGGGCGGGACGCCGCGCGCGAGAAGGGCCCTCGCCACCTCCGGAACCGTGAGAATCCCGTGCGTGAGATACGGCGAGAGACGTGTCACCGCACCGTCGAGGGCGTTCCGCGTGCGTGCATAGCGGGCAGGATCGATCGCGGCGAGCCGCGCGAGCGCCTCGTCGCGGGTGGGAGGGAATCCGGTGTTCACGGACGCCGTCCGTACCCGCGAGGGTCGGGTGCGGTCACTTCTCGCGCATGAGATCCCGCACGGAAGGCGGCAGGTTCTTCAGGCAATCCGCGACGTCCTCCGCCACCCAGGTCTCGTAGTCGGGCTCCGTGCCCGGATGCGCAGCCGACCACTTGTCCATGCGATCGTAGCCATGGAGCATCGACTCCTCCAGGAAGCGGCGTTCCTCCGGCGTGTACTCCCGCTTCAGCAGGTAGAGCTTCTCGCTCTCCGCCTTGTGCTTGAGCAGGTAGCGGAGCTGGTTCTCGGTGATGTACTCGATCTCGCGTCCCGCGCCCTGACGCTGCACCTTCGCGCCCATCGCGCCGTTGCGCGCCCAGGTCTCGCAATACTGCCCCTCGACGGCCTTCTGCGGTTCTTCCGCCGCGGTGACCGGCGCCACGACCCCCAGAAAGGCCATCGTCGCCCCGGCCAGAAATGCCCGCTTCCCGGTGTCCAGTCTCCTGCTCTGCATGGCTGTGTCTCCCTCGTCGATTCTGATTCTGTTGCGCAACGGGTGCGGCACCGTTCCCCCCGGGAGCCTCAGAAGCGCTCCCCGGGCGCGAGATAGCGCCAGCGTCCGGGCGGCAGGTTCCCGAGCCGGACGCCGCCGATGCGCACACGCTTGAGCCCGAGCACCTTCAGCCCGACGAGCTCGCACATCCTGCGGATCTGGCGCTTCCTGCCTTCCTGCAGCACGAAATTGAGCTGTTCCGCATTCTGCCACCGGACCTGCGCGGGCTTGAGCGGCTGCCCGTCCAGACTCAGCCCGTGGTTCAGCCGTGCGAGCGCGTCCGGCGTGAGCGAGCCCTCCACGCGCACGAGATATTCCTTCTCGATCGTGGAGTCCTCGCCGATCAGGCGACGCGCGACGCGTCCGTCCTGCGTGAGCACGAGCAGTCCCGTCGAGTCGATGTCGAGGCGCCCTGCCGGCGCTAGCCCCCGCAGGTGAGCGGGACTGAAGCGGATCGGCGTGCGGTCACCCTCGAAACGAGAGCGGGACTCGACGAGGGCTACTGCTGGCCGGTACCCGCCTTCCGCCTGCCCGGAGACGAAGCCGACGGGCTTGTGCAGCAGGATCGTCACCTGCGTGCCCTGCTGCTCGCGCGCGGCCCGGCTGAGCGTGATCTCCTGATCCGGCCGGGCGCGCGTCCCGAGTTCGGTGACAGGCTGACCGTCGACGAAGACCCAGCCACGCTCGATGAAGGTATCCGCCTCCCGCCGCGAACAGAGCCCCCGCTCGGACAGGAGCTTCGACACCCGCACGCGGCCGTCGTTGTCGGAAGTTCCTGCCGAGGCCGCGGGCTCGCGCCCGCGCGTCTCCGGTGCCTTGCCGGGCTTCATCCGCCCGCGCGCCTTGCCTTCCACCCTCGCTTCTCCAGTTCCTGGAGGAGCCGCTCGCAGTGGTCCCCCTGTATCTCGATCACCCCGTCCTTCACCGTGCCCCCGGACCCGCACGCGCGCCGCAGGTCCGCGCCGAGCGTCGCAAGCGCCTCCCCCGCGAGCGGCACACCGCTCACGAGCGAGACCGTCTTGCCCCCGCGCCCCTTCGACTGGCGCGATACGCGCACGTTGCCGTCACCGGCCGGCGCGCTCCGCTTCGTGCACACGCACTGGGCGACGGGTCGTCGGCACTGCGGACAGGTCCTGCCGTGCTCCGTCGAGTAGACGAGCCCGCCCGATCTGGCTGCCGGTCTGTTCAATGCAGTCGGTTCCCTGAAACGTAGGTCGTGAAGGGGCGATTCTGGCACCGTTCGGCGCTTCCGTGCTCGTGCCGGCGCACGACGGCCCTCGCAGCCGTGCGAACCGGCCGGTTCTTCCTTACCATTCGCCCTGTTCCGAAACGCCCTGCGCACACCACACGATCCCCCAATGACCGATCCGACCCCCATCTGGTGCCCGTCGGCAGACCGCATCGCACGCTCCCGGTTCACCCATTACCGATCGTGGCTCGAGCGGCGGTACGGACTCCGCTTCACGGACTACGAGTCCATGTGGCAGTGGTCGGTCGACGAACTCGAGTCGTTCTGGTCGACGCTGTGGGAGTATTTCCCGATCCGCGCGCACACCCCGTACGACTGCGTGCTCGACCGGCGCACGATGCCCGGTGCGAAGTGGTTCGCGGGTGCGACGCTCAACTACGCCGAGCACTCGCTCGCCGCCGCGTTCGAACCGGACGCCGAGCGCCGCCTCGCGATCGTCTGCGAGTCCGAAACGCGCGCACCCGTCACCGTCACGTGGGCGGGCCTCGCCCGGCAGGTGGGTGCCGTCACGCACTGCCTCGCCGCGTTCGGCATCCAGCCCGGCGACCGCGTCGCATCCTACATGCCGAACATTCCCGAGAGTGTCGTCGCACTGCTCGCGACCGCGAGCGTCGGGGGTGTCTGGTCCAGCTGCTCGCCGGACATGGGGGTCGTCAGCGTCCTCGACCGCTTCCGCCAGATCTCGCCACGCATGCTCTTCGCGGTGGACGGTTACCGATACGGCGGCAAGCGTATCGACCGGCGGGAGATCGTCGCCGAACTCGTCGCGGGACTGCCGTCGCTCGAGGCCGTCGTGTTCGTCCCGTACCTGGATCCGGAGGCGACCTTCGACGCGACCGCAGCCCGGCCCGGCGTCAGCGTCGTCCGCATCGACGAGGTGCTCGCGCGACCCGCCGCGCCGCAGTTCACGCCCGTGCCGTTCGACCACCCGCTCTGGATCGTCTACTCGTCCGGCACCACGGGCATGCCGAAGCCGATCGTGCACGGTCACGGCGGAATCGTGCTCGAGAACTTCAAGGGCATCGCGCTGCACCTCGACGTCGGCCGGGACGACCGCTTCTTCTGGTTCTCCTCGACGAGCTGGATCATGTGGAACCTTCTCGTCTCGACGCTCGCGACGGGGTGCACGATCCTGCAGTTCGACGGCAATCCCGGCCATCCGGACCTGTCGACGCTCTGGCGCTTCGCGGAACGCCACGGCGCCACGTTCTTCGGCACGAGCCCCGCGTTCCTGGGCCTGTGCATGAAGGCAGGGCTCAGCCCGCGCGGACTGTTCGATCTCTCGGCGCTGCGCGCGCTCGGGAACACCGGCTCGCCGCTCACCGAGGAGGGATACCGGTGGGTGTACGAGCACGTCGGCCCGGACCTGCTGCTCGCGTCCATCTCCGGCGGAACCGACCCGGCCGCGGCGTTCGTGGGCGCGTGCCCGGTCCTCCCCGTACGTGCCGGCGAGATGCAGTGCCGCCCGCTCGGCACGGCCACCTATGCATTCGACGACGAAGGCCGACCGGTCTACGACCAGGTCGGAGAACTCGTCTGCACGCTGCCGCTGCCATCCATGCCGCTGTACTTCTGGGGCGACACCGACGGGCGCCGCTACCACGAGAGCTATTTCGACGTGTACCCGGGCGTGTGGCGCCACGGCGACTGGCTCAGGCTGATCCGGCGCCCGGAGTCCGTTACCGCGGTCATCTACGGCCGGTCCGACTCGACGATCAACCGTCACGGGATCCGCATGGGCACGGCGGAACTGTACCGGGTCGTGGAGGAGTTTTCCGAGGTCACGGATTCACTCGTGATCGACCTCGAGTACCTCGGACGGGAGTCCTTCATGGCCCTGTTCGTCGTGCTCCGCGATCCGGCCGCCGGCGTGTCGTCGGAACTCCGCGACGCACTGCTCGCGGCGATCCGGACGCGGCTCTCCGCGCGACATGTCCCCAACGAGGTGATCGCGATTCCGGATGTACCGCGCACGATCTCCGGCAAGAAGCTGGAAGTCCCGATCAAGAAGATCCTGCTCGGGCAGCCGGTCGACCGGGCCGTCAATCGGGATTCCATGGCCAATCCCGGCGCGCTCGACTGGTTCGTCGATTTCGCGCGGCGCCGCGCGCGCGACGCCTGACCGGGGCTGCGCTATTCTCCCTGCGCCACGCGCGCACGGGCGCGCCGGGGTACACACACGAAGACGTACAGACGGAGGAAGGGAGACATGCGACTTGCGGACAAGGTCACGATCATCACGGGTGCTGCGCACGGCATGGGCGAAGCGATGGCACGCCTCTTCGCGCGCGAGGGCGCGCACGTGTTCGTCGCGGACGTGCTGGACGAAGAGGGCGAGGCCGTGGCAGCCGCCATCCGCGCGGACGGCGGTCACGCCGAATACCTCCACCTCGACGTCTCGCGCGAGGACGACTGGGCATCCGCGATCGGCATTGTCGTGGGGCGCCACGGACGCCTCGACGTGCTCGTGAACAACGCGGGCATAAGCGGCGCGGTGCCGGATCGTCTCGACGTGGCGCATTTCGACAGGATGATGGCCGTCAACGCGCGCGGCACGTTCCTGGGCGTGAAGTATGCAGTCACCGAGATGCAGCGCACGGGCGGCGGATCGATCGTGAACTTCTCGTCGATCTCGGGCCTCATCGGTCAGCCCTTCGTGCACATGGGCTACAACGCCGCGAAGGCCGGCATCCACATTCTCTCGAAATCGGCCGCGGTGCAGTACGGCCGGGACGGCATCCGGGTGAACTCGGTGCATCCGGGCCTCATGCCCCCGATGCGCTCGTCCGTCACGTCTGCCGATCCGGCCGTGCGCGAACAGACGATCGCCGCGATACCGCTCGGACGCGCCGGTCGCGCGGACGAGGCCGCCTACGCCGCCCTGTTCCTGGCGTCCGACGAGGCGTCCTACGTGACCGGCGCGGAGATCGTCGTCGACGGCGGATTCACCGCCGCGTGACCGACGCGCAGCGCGTCAGGCAGGCGTGAACATCGGCACCGAAGTGCCCGCGACGGTCTTCGCGAACACGACCCGCACACGCTGACCGATCGCGAGACGCGCCGGATCGCAGTCGACGAGATTCGTGAGCATCGTGACGCCCTCGTCGAGCGTGACGTACGCGACCGTGTACGGCACCGGCGTGCCGCGGTGCATCGTGCTGTAGGTGTAGATCGTCCCCGTGCCTTCCGAGGGGATCCATTCCGTACGGTTCGAGAAACAGGACGGGCAGATCACTCTCGGATAGAAGTGGTGCTGCCCGCAGTCGTTGCACCGGCCGATCAGGAGCCGCCCCTGTGCGCAGGCCTCGAAATAGGGGCGGTTCTCCGGATTGACCGGCGGCTCGGGAATCTCGCGCACGGCGGGTTGTTCGGTCATCGTTCGGATTCCTATTCGCGTTCGAGAATCAGCGTGGCACTCCCGTGCCGCGAGCCGAGCTGCCCGCCGGTACCCTGTGCGAGCGCAAGCGTGCACCCCGGAACCTGGACCGCGGGGTGCGCCTCGCCGCGCAGCTGGCGGACGGCCTCGATGATCTTGGTCATGCCGCCACGATTCGCGGGATGGTTGTTGCAGAGCCCCCCGCCGTCGGTGTTGAACGGTAGCCGCCCGACGCCCGAGATCAGGTTGCCGTCCGCGACGAAGCGGCCGCCCTCGCCCTTCGCGCAGAAACCGAGATCCTCGATCTGCATGAGCACGGTGATCGTGAAGCTGTCGTAGATCGACGCGTACTGGATGTCCGCGGGCTTCACGCCCGCCTCCTCGAATGCGGCCGGCCCGGACCAGGCTGCGCCGCTCACGGTGAGGTCGACGCGCCCGCCGTCCTGCCCCTTGGGAGCTTCCCCCGAGCCCAGTATGCGCACACGCGGACGCCCGAGGGACCGCGCGATTTCCGGCCGCGCGACGATGACCGCCCCGCCGCCGTCACTCACCACGCAGCAGTCGAGGCGGTGCAGCGGATCCGCGATGAGCGGCGAGGCCACCACGTCCTCGACGGTCACGACATCCCGCAGCATCGCGTGCGGATTGTGCTGCGCGTGGTGCGACGCGGCCACCTTGATCCACGCGAGCTGCTCGCTCGTCGTGCCGAACTCGTGCATGTGGCGCATCGCGACCATGCCGTAGCCGTTCACCGTCGCGATGCCGTAGGGCAGTTCGAACGCGGCATCGGGCGCACCGGCGCCGTAGTTGCGCGGCTGCGTGCCCGCAGAGCCTTCGGAACGGGGACGCCCCGCGAGCGTGACGAGCGCGACGTTGCAGTGCCCCGCCGCGATCGCCTGTGCCGCGTGCGCAACGTGCACGAGATACGACGATCCGCCCGTGTCCGTCGAATCGACATGGCGCACCCTGAGACCGAGATAGTCCACCATCGACAGCGGCCCGAGGCCGGGGGCATCCCCCGCGCAGAAGTAGCCGTCGACGTCCCGGCGATCGAGGCCCGCGTCGAGCAGTGCGCCGCGCGCGCACTCCGCGTGCAGCTGTGCGACCGAGTGCTCCGGTGCCTTGCGGGTCGGATGCTCGAAAGCACCGACGATGTATGCCCTGCCCCTGATGCTCATGACGCCTCGTGATTGATCGATGTCACATCCCGACTATATAGCAATGCAACCGGCCCGCAACGCTGCCCGGATGTGTCAGACTGGCCCGGGAATGCAGGAGGAACGATGCGATGAATGCGATGCTCGAGGACAGGGTTGTGATCGTGACCGGTGCCGGCGGCGGCATCGGCCGGGACTTCGCGCTCGCGATGGCCTCGCACGGCGCGCGGGTGGTTGTGAACGACGTGGGGGCGTCCGTCTCGGGAGACGGACACGACCCCGGCCCGGCCGAGCGGGTGGTGTCGGAGATTCGAGCCGCCGGGGGAACCGCCGTCGCCAGCACCGATTCGGTGGCCGACTGGAGCGCCGCGAACCGGATCGTGGAGACAGCGATGGATGCGTTCGGCCGCATCGACTGCGTCGTGAACAACGCAGGCATCCTGCGCGACCGGTTCTTCTTCAACATGAGCGTGGAAGAGTGGCGGGCCGTGATCGACGTGCACCTGAACGGGTCGTTCTACGTCGCGCGGGCCGCCGCGCCGCATTTCCGGAGCGCGAACCGCGGCAGCTACGTCCACATGACGTCCACGTCCGGCCTCGTGGGCAACTTCGGGCAGGCCAACTATGCCGCCGCGAAGCTGGGCATCGTCGGCCTGTCCAAGTCGATCGCGCTCGACATGTCGCGGTACGGTGTGCGGTCCAACTGCATCGCCCCGTTCGCGTGGAGCCGCATGATCGGCTCGATCCCGACCGACACCGACGAGCAGAAGGCGCGCGTCGAACGCCTCAAGCGGATGGAGACGGCGAAGATCGCGCCGCTTGCGGTCTATCTCGCGTCCGACGCAGCCGACGGCGTGAGCGGCCAGATCTTCGGCGTGCGCGCGAACGAGATCTTCCTGTTCAGCCAGAACCGCCCGGTGCGGTCCGTGCACCGTTCCGACGGCTGGACGGCGGAGGCCATCGCGGAACACGCGATCCCGTCGCTGCGGGCGCATTTCTATCCGCTCGACCGGTCGCAGGACGTCTTCAGCTGGGATCCGTTGTAAGGTACCGCCACGTCGCCCCCGTCGCGATCGAGCTCGCCACACCACCCGCAGGCTGCGCACCGCGCACCATTCGGCCCCGCCCGCGTGGGCCGTGCCCGCCCTGCGTCGCCCGCGGGCCTCGTTCGTTTGACCACGCGCACCGTTTCCCCGGTGCGCACCGGGCACCGTTTGGCCCCGCCCGCGCGGGCCGTGCCCGCCCTACGTCGCTCGCAGGCCGCGTTCCTTTGACCACGCGGTCCGATCGGTGCCCCCGGTAGGGTGCGCACCGCGCACCGGTGGCCTTGCCCGCGTGGGTCGTGCCCGCCCTACGTCGCTCGCAGGCCGCGTCCCTTGGGCCACGCGGTCCGATCGGTGCCTCCGGTAGGGTGCGCACCGCGCACCGGTGGCCTCGCCCGCGTGGGCCGTGCCCGCCTTACGTCGCTCGCAGGCCGCGTTCCTTTGACCACGCGGTCCGATCGGCGCCCCCGGTAGGGTGCGCACCGCGCACCGGCGCCGTCCTCCGCACCCGGCCCCCCACGGTCAGCCCGTCGTCACCGAACCGGCCACGCGGTGCGCGGCGAGCCGTTCCCAGTCGAACTCGATGCCGTGACCTGGCCGGTCCGGCGCGACCGCCATGCCGTCGCGGATCACGAGCGGGCTGGCCATGTAGTCGCCCAGCCCGAAACCGTGCACCTCGAGATAGGCAGCATTCGGGCACGCTGCAAGAAGGTGCACGTGAAGGTCGTGTGCGCCGTGCGAGGTCACGGGCAGACCGTGCGCTTCGGCGAGGCGCGCGATCTTCATCCACGGCGTGATCCCGCCGCAGGTCGTGAGATCGGGCTCCGGAAAGTCCACGCCGCCGGCCGCGATGAGCGCCGTGAACTCCGCCACCGTGTGGAGATTCTCGCCCGCTGCAATCGGAACCCCGCCGTGCGCACGCAGGTGGGCATACCCGGCGAAGTCGTCGGGGCGGATCGGTTCCTCGATCCAGACGAGCCCGAATTCGCCCAGCGCCCGGAACGCACGCATCGCCTGATCGACGCGCCAGGCCTCGTTCGCGTCGGCCATCAGTTCGATGTCCCGGCCGACGAGTTCCCGCACGGCCCGGACCCGCTCGACGTCCTCGTGCAGGCCGGGCCGGCCGAGACGCATCTTGATCGACCGGTATCCGGCCGCGAGGCTCGCCCGCACCCCGTCGAGGAGTTTCGCCATCGGGAAGTTGAGGTCGATGTTGCCTGCGTAGGCACGCACTTCGGGCCGGTATCCCCCGAGGAGTCGCCAGAGGGGTTCTCCGAGCCGCCTCCCCCGCAAGTCCCAGAGCGCCGTGTCCACCGCCGCGATCGCGAAGCTCACGAGACCACCGCGTCCCGAATAGTGGTGCGAACGCCAGAGCCGGTTCCAGAGCCACTCGATCCTGCGGGGATCCTCGCCGAGAACCCCGGCGGCGAAGGCGTTGTCTATCACGGCGGCAGCGCCGGCGCCGTGCCCGGCATTGAGAACCGTGTAGCCGCAGCCGGTTCCACTGTCGCTGTCCGTGAGCTGCACGGCGACCATGTCGAAGGCCCGCATCACGCCGTGGCTCGCGGCCTCGACCGGTACGGGCAGAGGAATTCTGTGGAGGCTCGTCTCGATCCGGTCTATCTTCATTTTCGTGGGGCAGCGACGGGTGGTGCGGAAGCCAGGATGATAAGGGCATCCCGCGCGCCCCGAACCGCCGTGTTGGCGCGAGTCGTGCATCCCGGAGGACCGCTTTCCTCCCGTGCACGACGAACACGACGGGTGAGACCCGTCCCCTTACTGCAGGAGCCCGACTCATGACGACCGCCGCCCCTTCGCGCATTCCGGCCACGCTGATCCCCGGCGACGGCATCGGCCCCGAGATCATGGACGCGACGATCGCCGTCCTGGATGCCCTGGGGGCGCCGTTCGCGTGGCACCCGGCCGTCGCCGGCCTCGCCGGAGTCAAGGCGACCGGAGACCCGCTTCCCGCCGCCACGCTGGACAGCATCCGCCAGACGCGTCTCGCACTCAAGGGTCCGCTCGAAACGCCCAGCGGAGGCGGTTACCGGTCGTCTAACGTCAGGCTGCGCGAGGCGTTCAAGCTCTATGCGAACGTGAGGCCCGCGCGAACGCTGGTGCCGGGCGGGCGCTTCGAGGACATCGACCTCGTGCTCATCCGCGAGAACAACGAGGGCCTCTACACCGGCTACGAGCACTACATCGCGATCGACGACGACCCGCACGCGGTCGCGATCGCGACGGGTGTCAACACGCGGCAGGGCTCGCGACGGATCCTCGAATTCGCGTTCGAATACGCGCTGCGCACCGGACGTCGCAAGGTCACCGTCGTGCACAAGGCCAACATCATGAAGGCCCTCACCGGAATCTTTCTCGAGACCGCGCGAGAGCTCCACGCCACCACCTACCGGGACCGCATCGCGATGGAGGAGATCATCGTGGACGCGTGCGCGATGAAACTCGTGATGAACCCCTGGCAGTTCGACGTGATCGTGACGACGAACCTGTTCGGCGACATCCTGTCCGACGAGATCGCAGGCCTCGTCGGCGGGCTCGGCATGGCCCCGGGCGCGAACATCGGCACCCAGGCCGCGATATTCGAAGCCGTCCACGGATCGGCACCGGACATCGCGGGCAAGGGGATCGCCAATCCGGTCGCCCTGATGCTCGCGGCCGGTCTCATGCTCGACCACGTCGGACGCGAAGATCTCGGCAGGCGTCTGCGCGAGGCGATCGACGCCACGCTGAACGTCGACCGTGTGCGTACGGGCGACCTCGGCGGGTCCGCGTCGACCACCGAGCTCGCGAGCGCGATCGCGGCACGCGTCGGCGCGACGTGATGCGGCTTCGACCCGTTCCGTGACGTACGACACGAACCCTCGTCAGTCCGGAAATCCCTCTGGCCGGAGGGCGATCGGCCGCCCGGCCGGGTGCGGCGGCCGGCCCGCTGCGGGACACCCTTCATCCACCTGTGATAAAACTAGGCCCCGGAGGACCGGATCCGCCGCGCCGGCCGGCGCACACGGCCCACGCCGCCCGGGCGCGAGATCCGCTGAACGAACCTCAAACAAGGACAAAGGCGTGACATGAATTCCATTTGCTCAAATGCACACCCCGACCTGCCCCTCTGGGCCGCTGGTCTCGCGGACTGCCGTGAGCGTACCGCCCACCTCGTCGAAGGACTCAGCGACGCCGATGCCACCGTGCAGTCGATGGAGGACGCAAGCCCGGCCAAGTGGCATCTCGCCCACACCACCTGGTTCTTCGAGCAGTTCGTGCTCGGACCGAACGTACCCGGCTACTCCGTGTTCCATCCGAGATTCCAGTACCTGTTCAATTCGTACTACGAGGCCGTGGGTCCGCGCCAGCCGCGGCCACGTCGCGGCATGCTCACGCGGCCGACGCTCGAGGAGATTCGCGCGTATCGCCGGCACGTCGAGCGCGCGCTCTACGAGGACCTGCCCCGAGAGCTTCCGGCGGACGTCGCCGCGCTCATCGAACTCGGTGTCCAGCACGAACAGCAGCACCAGGAACTGTTCCTCACGGACATCCTCCACCTGTTCGCGCAGAACCCGCTGAAGCCCGCGTACCGTGCCGCCACGCTCCGCAGTGCGCGCAGTCACGAAGAGCGTCCCTGGAACTGGGTCGAATTCGACGGCGGACGGGTACGTGTCGGCCACGACGGGACTTCCTTTCATTTCGACTGCGAGACCCCGCGACACGAGATTCTCCTGCGGCCGTTCGCTCTCGCGTCGCGCCCGGTCACGCAGGGCGAGTGGCTCCGGTTCATGGAGGCGGACGGATACCGGTCGCCACAGTGGTGGCTGTCGGACGGATGGGCCGCCGTTCAGGAAATGCAGTGGGAGTCCCCCCTGTACTGGAACTTCCGGGACGGCATGTGGTGGCAGATGACGCTCGCGGGCGAGATCCCCCTCGAGCAGGACGCGCCCGTGTCTCATGTCTCCTTCTTCGAGGCCGACGCTTACGCGCGCTGGGCGGGCAAGCGGCTCCCGACCGAGTTCGAATGGGAGCACGCTGCCGGCGGCCAGCCGGTGACGGGAAACTTCGCGGACTCCGGCCACTACCGGCCCCGCGCGTGTCACGAAGACGCCCAGTCTCCGCTGCAGCAGCTCTTCGGTGACGTGTGGGAGTGGACCGCGAGCCCGTACGTGGCGTATCCGGGATTCCGGCCCGCACCGGGCGCCGTGGGCGAGTACAACGGCAAGTTCATGAATGGCCAGTACGTGCTCCGTGGCGGATCGTGCGCGACGCCGGAGGGTCACGTTCGCGGCACCTACCGCAACTTCTTCTATCCCCATCAACGCTGGCAGTTCACGGGACTGCGACTCGCGGAGGACCGCTGATGCCTTCACTCGCCATGAAAGAACAGCCCGTGGTGCCCGACCCCCGGTTCGTGACCGACGTCCTCGACGGGCTCGCGCGCCCTTTCAAGTCCGTACCGAGCCTCTGGCTCTACGACTTCCGCGGCTCGGAACTCTTCGAGGAGATCACCCATCTCGAGGAGTACTACCCGACCCGCACCGAGATCGGTCTCCTCGAGAACCACGCCGCCGACATCGCGACACGCATCGGTCCGGGCGCGACGGTCGTCGAGATCGGCAGCGGATCCAGCCGGAAGACGCCGCTCCTGCTGTCCCGGATGCAGCAGCTGCGGGCGTACGTTCCGATCGACATCTCGGACGAGTTCCTGCACGAATCCATCGAGCAGCTGCGGAAGCATCTTCCGGATCTCCCGTGTCACCCGGTCGCCGCGGACTTCACGCAGCCACGGCAGCTCCGCGCCGTCACGGAGGTCCTCCCGTCCGAAGGCCCGTGCGTGGGATTCTTCCCCGGCTCCACGATCGGCAATTTCACGCCGGAGGTCGCGACGCGTCTGCTGCGACAGTTCGCGGACATGCTCGGCCCGCACAGCTGGCTCATCGTCGGCGTCGACTCGACACGCGACGAGAAGGTCCTGGTGCCGGCCTACGACGACGCACGCGGTGTGACGGCAGAGTTCAACCTGAACCTGCTCCGGCGCATCAACCGGGAGCTGGAAGGCACGTTCGACGTGGAGGCCTTCCACCACGAGGCCCGCTTCAACGCGGAACGCGGACGCATGGAGATGCACCTCGTGAGCCGGGCCGAGCAGCACCCGCGCGTGCTGGGCCGCTCGTTCCGGTTCGCTTCGGGCGAGTCCATCCACACGGAAAACTCGTACAAGTACTCCGTTCAGGAGTTCGCGCAAATGGCATACGCAGGCGGCTGGCGAAGCGAAACACGCTTCGCCGGAAGCGACGACGGATTCGGCCTGTTCCTGCTGCATCAGGGCGACTGATCGTACGGGGACGTCGGCGCCCGCCTCGACGGGACGGGGCTTCGCCGCAAGCCGGGTCACGGCGAGTGGCACCCGTCCGCGCGTGTGCGTCTACCGTACGGCGAGCCCGACGACCTGCGCCACGATCAGCGCCACCGAACTCAGGAGCGCGATCACGGGGACCCATACGGGGCACTGCCAGACGCCCTCGGGCGGGGCCGGCCCACGCTGCTTCACGCGGATCAGCGAGAGATTGATGAGCGTGAACACCACGAGCACCACGAGGCTCGTGAGTCGCGCGAGCGACACGAGCGGAATCGCGAGCGCGAAGCAGAGAACGGCCACCGACACCAGCGCGGTGGTCCGAAGCGGTGTTCGCGTGCGCGCGTTCACGACGCCCAGGAAGCCGGGCAGCCATCCCTGCCGGCTCATCCCGTACAGCGTGCGCGCCCCCATGATCATCTGGATCAGCGCCCCGTTCACGACCGCGAAGAGCCCGACGACGCTGATGGCCGTCGGTGCGCGCCCGGTCGCGTGCGTGTAGAGCAGCGCGAGCGGCGCCTCGTGTCCCGCGAGTTCGCGCGCGGGCAGCGCGAGCACGGCGACCAGCGACAGGATCAGGTAGAGCGCCACCGTGGCGCCTGTCGCGACCAGTATCGCGCGCGGCATGTTCCGCTCGGGCGACTGCACTTCCTCCGCGACGTTCACCATGTCCTCGAAGCCGATGAATGCGTAGAACGCGAGAAACGCCCCGAGGAAGATGCCGCTCCACGCGCCCGCGTCGAGCGTCGGAACGAGTTCGCCGATCCGCGCGGGCAACGTGCCGAGACTGTTGCGCGACACCCAGATGACCAGGAGAAGACCGCCTACCTCGACGATCGTCGAGACGACCGCGATCGCCGCCGACTCGGCGATGCCCCAGGCGGCCAGCACCCCGAGTCCGACGACGAGCACGCAGATCGCGGCCCAGGACGGGACGGGCACGAAGACGTGCAGGTAGCCCACGAATCCGCGCGCGATCGCCGCCGAGGAGACGATGCCGCTCGATACGATGAGCAGGCCCACGAGGACCGACAGAGGTCGCCACCCGAGGCCGCGATCGACGTAGACGGCTTCGCCCGCGCTGAACGGGAATCGCGACGAGAGCTCCGCGTAGGAGAACGCGCTCAGCATCGCGACCGTGGCGGCCACGAGGAAGGCGACCGGGGCGAGCATGCCGGCGGCTCCGACCACCTCGCCGATCAGCACGTAGATGCCCGCGCCGACGATCGTGCCCATGCCGTAGAACGCGATCACGGGCAGGGACAGCGCCCGCTTCAGCCGGGGCGTCCCCGGGGCATCAGCGGCCCGTGACGGGGCGGCGTGCGGCGGGCGATCCGGTCGTGCCGGTGCGGCGTCCGGTGCGGGAACCTGCGTGTCGTGTTGCACCGCGCGCCGCTCAGCCGCGCGGCTTCGACCACTCGCGGATCAGGTCGATCGGCAGCGGGAACACGATGGTGGAGGACTTGTCGGAGGCGATCGTGGCGAGCGCCTCGAGATAGCGCAGCTGCATCGCACCAGGGTCGCGCGCGAGTGTCTGCGCGGCCAGTACGAGCTTCTCCGACGCCTGGAGCTCGCCCTCGGCATTGATGACTTTGGCCCGCCGTTCGCGCTCCGCCTCGGCCTGACGGGCGATCGCGCGCACCATCGACTCGTCGAGGTCCACGTGCTTGATCTCGACGTTCGAGACCTTGATCCCCCACGCGTCCGTCTGCACGTCGAGGACCTGCTGGATGTCCGCGTTGAGCTTCTCCCTTTCGGCGAGCATCTCGTCGAGCTCGTGCTTGCCGAGCACCGCACGCAGCGTCGTCTGCGCGAGCTGGCTCGTCGCCGCGAGATACTCCTGCACGTCGATGATCGCGCGCTGCGGGTCGATCACCCGGAAATACACGACCGCATTCACCTTCACCGACACGTTGTCGCGCGAGATCACGTCCTGCGTGGGTACATCGAGCACCACCGTGCGCAGATCCACCGTCACCATCTGCTGGATGCCCGGAACGATGATCAGGAGACCCGGCCCCTTCACCTTCCAGAAACGGCCGAGCGTGAAGACGACGCCCCGCTCGTACTCCCGCAGCACGCGCAGCGAGACGACGAGGAAGCCGATGATCAGCACGGGCCAGACGAGATACCAGAAATCGAACGTCATTGCGATTCATCCTCCTTGGATGCGTGCGTCGGCGTGACGTGCAGGCGCAGGCCTTCCACGGCCTCGACCCGGACCTCGTCACCGGCAGCCAGCGGCGTCGTGCTCTCGATGCCCCAGATTTCCCCACGCACGCGCGCCGACCCCCTCCTGCCACTTGCGTCCAGCACCGTCCCGTGGCTGCCGACGAGAACCTCCCGCCCTGTCACGACGGGTCGCCGTCGGGCCTTGAAGATCATTCCCCCGACCACCGAGAACAGCAGCCCGCTCGCGAGCACGAGCGAGACGATGAGCACCGGCGAAATCGTCATGCCCGGCACGTCCGTGTCGAACAGGAACAGCGCGCCGAAGCCCAGGGCGATCGCGCCGCCGATCCCGAGCACGCCGAAGCCGGCCACCAGCACCTCGCCGATCATGAGCAGTATCCCCACGATCACGAGCGCGAGACCCGCGTAGTTCACGGGCAGCATGTGCAGGCTGTAGAGGCCCAGCAGCAGCGCGATGGTGCCCACGACACCGGGTATGCCGAAGCCCGGTGCGGAGAACTCGAAGAACAGGCCGTAAGCGCCGAGCAGGAGCAGCACGAGCGCGAAGCTCGGATCGGTGATCGTCGCGAGGACGCGCGTGCGCCAGTCCGCTTCGTGGAAGCGCGTGGTCAGCCCCTTAGTCCGGAGAACGACCTCACGCCCGTGCACGTCCACCGTGCGGCCGTCGATCCGCTCGAGCAGGTCGCCGACGTCCACCGCGATCACGTCGACGACGTCGAGCCTGAGTGCGTCCTCTGCCGGGAGGCTGGCGGCCTCGCGCACCGCCTTTTCGGCCCAGTCCGCGTTGCGGTGCCGCAGCGCCGCGAGGCTGCGGATGTAGGCGGTCGCGTCGCTGACCGCCTTGGCCGTCATCGTGCTCCTGCGGGACTCCCTGCCCGCCTGCCCGTCCGGGCGTCCGTCCTTCGTGTCACCGCGATCGGCCGGGCCATCGTCGGGCCCGTCGCCGCCGCCGAAAACAGGTACCGGCGTCGCGGCACCGAGATTGGTGCCCGGCGCCATCGCCGCCACGTGGCTTGCGTAGAGAATGTAGGTGCCAGCACTGGCCGCTCGCGCGCCGGATGGCGAAACGTACGTCGCGACGGGCACGTCCGAACCGAGTATCGCCTTCACGATCTGGCGCATGGATCGGTCCAGCCCGCCCGGCGTGTCCATTTCGAGCACGACGAGCGGGGCTCCCCGGGCGTTCGCCCGCGCGATGCCGCGCACCACGTAGTCCGCCGTGGCCGGCCCGATCGCCCCGTCGAGACGCAGGATCATGACCGGCACGTCCGCCGCGGCCACCTGCCCGCCCGCCAGAAGGGCAGGCAGCACGAGGAGTGCGCCCAGCAGTTGGCGCAGGAAACGGCGCGCCGGACCATCCGTCCACCTGCGCGGAGCGACGTCCGACACCGTCTCCCGCCGCCGGACGACCCGGCCGCGAGCTTGAATGCAGGAAGTCATTGGCTTGCATCCGATCGGATGGTGGCCCGGCACGCGGTCGCGGGTGAACCACAGACCGACGCCGCCCCGGGGCGGCCGGCTCGCAGCGACTGCATCGACCTGCGCGCGGCCAACCACCAACGCCGCGATGGTCTCACATTCGCGCGCGCAGCGCCGGTCCGGTCCGCATGCGGGTACGAACGGCTCGTGCTCAGCCGGAATGCATGCCCTCGCGGACGATGGCGCCGCGCGGGACCCGCGTGCCGCAGAGTCTCGCGAGACTCGCGCAACTGACGAGTTCGATGCCCTCGTCCCCCCTTCTCGCACGGACGACCCCACTGTCGCGCAGGTCGGACAGCACCCGGCTGAAGGTCTCCGAACGCATGCCCAGCAGGCTCGCGATGTCGCCGCGCGTGGCAGGAAGGCGGACGACCACGGAACCGCCTCCGGAGCCATCGTGCACGCGATGGTCCGCCAGAGACAGCAGGAATGCGGCGACCCGCTCTCCCACATCGGACCGCGCGAGCAGGCGCATCACCTCGTAATCGTGCACGATCGTGCGGCTCACAAGACGGTGCAGGTTCCGCTGCAGCCGCGCATTCTGTCCCGCCAGTGTCTCGAGGGCGGCGAGCGGCAGCAGCAGGACTTCCCCGTCCACGAGCATGCTCGCCTCGACGGTCGTCACCTCGCCTCCGAGTGCTTCGAGGCCGATCACCGCGCCGGTCGCGCACAGCCCCATGACGCGCTCGCGGCCGTCGAGTGTCCGCGTGCTGGTCTTCACGCGTCCCGACGACAGTACGTAGAGGTACCGGAGCCGATCACCCGCCCGGAAGAGGGCGTGCCCCTTGTCGAAGCGGCGCCGGATCACCGTGTGCATCACCCCGGCGGCCTCCTGATCGGTGAGGCCGTCCACGAGCCCCGAATGGCGGATCCCTTCGTCCGCCCGTTCCACGCACGTATCACAATGAAGCTGTCGTTCCATCGCGCATCTCCTGGCAATGCGGGGCCTGGAAGCCCTCTGTATCGGTCGCAGGAGTCACCATCACGCCGGATACGCAACGACACCTCCCCGTCGGGGAATTTGCGGCCGGGCGACGGACGGGACAATTCTCGGATTCAGGTAACGGGACTACCGGTTTACCGGTAGTCGGCGCGGGCCAGGGGTGTCGCCGCAGTGTGGCGGGCGGGGAACGGTCGACCGGGTGTCGTGGCGCATTGCGCGGTAGGCGGGCCACCGCGGCGCGGCCCGCCGACGGGGCCCGGGATCACGGGTCCGTGAGGCCCTCGCGCACGGCGTACTTGGTGAGCTCGGCAACGCTGTGGAGATCGAGCTTCCGCATGATGTTTCGCCGGTGGACCTCGACGGTCGCAGGCGAGATCTGCAGTTCCATCGCAATGAGCTTCGAGCTCTTGCCCGCGGCGAGCAGCGTGAGGACCTGGAGTTCCCGCGGACCGAGCCTCGGGCCGGCACGCTCCGCCGTGTGGCCCGCCCGCACCCCTTCCGCGAGCGCGCCGGCCACCTCGCCGGACAGATAGGTGTCGCCCGCTGCCACGGCACGGATCGCGCGCGGGAGCTCGTCGCCGGCGGCACTCTTCACGAGATAGCCCCGGACCCCTGCGTTGAACATGCCGAGCACGAAGTGCTTGTCGGTGTGGCCGGACAGCGCCAGCACGGGAAGATCGGGATCGATTTCGGCAATCCTGCGGGCGGCCTCGAGACCGGTCATGCCGGGCATGGCGATGTCCGTCACGACGATGTCGGGCTGCATGCGTGTCAGCATCTCGAGCAGTTCGGCGCCGCTCGTGGCCTCCCCGATCACCTCGATGTCCGCGGTGCGCGCGAGCAGGGAAGACAGTGCCGCGAGGATGATCCGGTGATCGTCGGCAAGGATCACGCGGATCTTCATCGGCTTGCCTCCTGTCTCGCGCGGGCCGGCACGACGATCCGTGCGTGCGTACCGTTGCCGTTGCTGCTCTCGACCCGGAAGGTACCGTCAACGAGCGCGATGCGCTCGCGCACGCTCGCGAGCCCGAGGCTGTGTTCGCCACGGGCGCCGTCGGGATCGAAACCGCGGCCGCCATCGCGTACGGAGATCGAGAGCAGACCGTCCCGCGTCGTCACGTCCACGTCCGCGCCCTGCACCCCCGCATGTTTCGAGACGTTGATGAGCAGTTCGCGCACGGCACGGAACACGGTCGCCGCGGCGACGTGGGACAGCAACGGTTCGGCACCGTCGTCGTGGACCTCGACGTGCAGCCCGTACTGCCGCCGCATCTCGTCCGCGAGCCAGTGAACCGCGGCGGTCAGGCCGACCTCGTACAGGACCGTCGGGCTGAGTTGCGAGGCGAGCGAGCGTGCGCTGCGATTGGCCTGACCGATCACTTCGGCCACCTGCTCGATGCCCTCGCGCAACGTGCCGGTCGCGTCGTCGCGCAAGCCGGAGAGGCGTATCGCGGCGAGCGAGAGCAGCTGGACGAGGTCGTCGTGAAGGTTCAGCGCGAGTTCCCGACGTTCCCGTTCCTCGGTCTGCGCAAGCGCCGCCGCGAGGACGCGCAGCTGCCGCGTCCTGTCCATGACGCGCGCCTCCAGCAGGTCGGCCTGCGACTGCTTGGCCTCGAGGGCCGCGTCCGCCGCACGGCGACTCGGGGTGATGTCCGCGAAGGTCACCATGACCCCCGTCCCCGATTCGCCGTCGCAGGGTGCGATGCGCCTGAGAAAGCATCGACCGTCGTCGGACACCACGTCGCGGTGCCTCGCGACGTGGTCGGCCAGGACGGCGCGGGCGCCCTCGACGAGCCCCGCTGCACCCGGTCCGCCGAGCAGATCCTGAACGGGTCGTCCGATGTCCGCATCGCGGACCGGAAGCACGGCGGAGGCGCCGGCCTTGCACGACCACGACCGGATGTTCAGATCCGCGTCCAGTTCGACGGCGGCGACGCCGGCAGTCTCGATCACGCGCTGCAGCACGTCATTTCGTGCGCCGCTCCGCGCGAGCTCCTCGCGCAGGCGGCCATTCGCGCGAACGAGCTCGCCGTTCACCGACACGAGTTCCTCGCGGACGCTCTCGAGTTCCTCGTTGAGCGACTGGAGCTCCTGGTTCACCGCATCGATCTCGTCGTGCGACGCGACGATTTCCGCGTTCGCCGTCCTGAGTCGTTCGATGGTCGACAGCATGTCCCCCGGCCCCGCGGACCCGCGCCCGGGCACGACCGTCGTGCGTGCGTCGCCGGCAGCACCGGGCTCCTGCGGCCGGGACTCGAAGACGACGAGGAACGCCGGACCGACTTCGCCCGGAACAGCCACGGGCTGCACGGAAATGCCCACCTCCGCGTCTGCCGTGTCGTCCGGCTGGGTGGCGATCCTCACCGCGTCCCCTTCGTCGCGAGCCCGTCTCAGGCCTTCGGCGACCGGTGCGTGCAGCGCGTCGACCAGCATCCGGAACAGGTTGCGCGTGGGCGTTCCCTGGGGCTGAACGAAGAACGGTTCGGTCGCACCGGAGTAGTAGAGCACTTCGTTCTGCGCGTTCACGAGCACGGCGGCCGGCGCGAACCGTTCGGAGAGTACGCGTCGCACCACGTCGCCGACCGCACCCGGGGAAGGCGTCCACACCGGTCGCCGATTCCGCAGGCGCTCGCGGCCGGCTCCGAGGGCCCGCTCGCCGCGGATACCGTCGGGATCGCCGTCGAGCCGGTACAGGCGCCACTTCCGCGAGAGCGCTCGAAACGACCGGTCATCCCGCGGCAGGCTCTCCGACGCACCCAGCATCAGCGTGCCCCCCGGCCGCAGC
Organism: Betaproteobacteria bacterium; assembly: GCA_016125475.1. GTDB lineage: Bacteria > Pseudomonadota > Gammaproteobacteria > Burkholderiales. The sequence goes on along the minus strand of WGLR01000010.1, from coordinate 188,950 downwards.
GCGTAGCGCAGGTCGGACACCATCGAACGCTGGGCATCGGCCCCGTAGTAGATGAGCACGTTCCGGCAGGTCACGAGATCCATGCGCGCATAGGGAAAGTCGCGTCCGACGAGGTGTGTCCCGAACGTCACGGCCTCGCGCAGCCGGGGGTCCACACGGAACCACGCCCCGTCCGGAAGCGCGTGGAGGTATCGCTGCCGGAGCCCCGGATCGATCCTCGCGACCGATTCCGCGGGGTATTCGCCCGCGCGCGCGACCTCGAGCGCATCGGCGTCGTAATCCGTCGCGAACACGCGGAGTGGACAGGACTTCCCTGCCCGGTCGAGCGCGTCGAGCAGCAGCATCACGACGGTGTAGACCTCCTCCCCGGTCGCGCACGCCGCCACCCAGATGCGGATCGGATCCCCGTCACCCCGCCTCGCGACCAGCGGTTCGATGACGTCCGCGCCCAGCTTCCGCCAGGCCTCCGGATCCCGGAAGAACCCCGTCACGCCGATCAGCATGTCCCGCACGAGTGCGTCGACTTCCGCCGCATCGCGTTCGAGTCTCTCACGGTAGGCGCTCGCGCCTGCGAGACCGAGCAGACTCATGCGCCGTGCGATGCGCCGGCCGAGCAGTGCACGGCGATACCCCTCCAGCCCGAGGCCCACCCGGTCCCGGATCAGTACCAGCACCCGGTCGAGATCGTCGCGTTCGCGCGGCGTCTCCTCGGCCTGCGCCCTCGCCCGCAGGACGTACGGATGGCGTGCGTACCGTACGAGCACGCGGGGAATTTCGGCGAGAGGGACCGCCACTTCCCCGATCGACCAGCCGCGATCGCGGCCTCGACCGGGAGAAGGCCTGGGGACGAGCACGATGCCACCCGCGGCGATCGCGGCACGCGCGCCCTGCGTCAGCTCGTGATCGGGTCTCAGCGTCACGCAGACCGCGCGCTCACCCTGATCCGCCGCGAGTGCCGCGCAGAACTCGGAGAAGGAAGCGTCGGGACCGGACGGCCGAGCCCGTCGGGCCGGCCTGACCAGTCCTCCCCGCAAGGTAAAGGACCCGCCCGGAGGGAGCAGATAGGTCTGCCCTGCCTCGATCCGGGTACCACTGCGCGCCGGTACTGGCGGCGTGAGGCCCGGGCCGGCGAGCGAGTCGTAGGCGCGCGGCGACTCGTCGGGTCCCGGGACGATCACGAACGCGAGACCGCTGTCGGCGGGAATCTCCCGGAACAGCGCATTCAGCTCGCCGGTCTGCGTGGGGGCGGCACTCACCGCGACGATGCAGGGACCCGCAGCGTCTGCGTCGTCGTGGTCGGGATCTTCCGCCGGAATGGCCTGCGTTCGGCGCATATTCGCATCGTGCGTGGTCATGCCCCCCTCACAACGGTGTCGAGGTCGTCCCTGCGGTCGACGCCCCCTCACCCTCGGGGCTGCTTCACGCCGCGCAGGCGCCGCCGCTCGGGAAAGGGTCACGCGACCGCACGCCACGGCCGGCAGGGGACGAGACGCGCTTCCGGCCAGTCCGCGATCAGCCGTGGCGCGCACCCCGCCTTCATTTTTCTATATATAGGCGGACATCGGCGATTCGCATTTGCGCCAGATCAAGACACGGGGCCGGAATCGCAGGTCGTTCAGGCGGGATCCGTGAAGCGGGGCGGGCGTCTGGCGAGATTCGCCGCCACGGCCTCGGTCTGGTTCGGCGAACCGACGAGACGGTCCTGCTCGACGGATTCCGCGAGCAGCTGTTCCCGGAGCGTGGCCTGTGTGGCCTGGTTCAGGAGACGCTTGGCCGCTCGAACCGCGTCCGGACTCAGCGCCGCGATCTCGGATGCGCACCGGCGGGCGGCGTCCAGGGGTGTCGCGCAGACGTGTGTCGCCAGGCCGAATCCGACGGCCTCCTCACCCGAAAACACGCGTCCGGAAAACGCGAGTTCGCGTGCCACGTCCGCACGTGCCAGTTCGCGCATGAGCACGGTGCCCGCCATGTCCGGCACCAGTCCCCACTTGATCTCCATCACTGCCAGCCGCGCGTCAGGGGAGACGTAACGCACGTCGGCACCGAGGGCGACCTGCAGCCCGCCGCCGAGCGCGGCGCCGTGAATCGCGGCGATCACCGGAACGGGCACGTCGCGCCAGACGAGCACCGCCCGCTGCGGCGCATTGGCGACGCCGTGCGTTCGGGTGGCGAGCCGGGCGCCATCCTGCCCGACGCCGGCCCCACGCCCGTCCGCCATCGCGGAGAACAAGGACAGATCGAGACCCGCACAGAAAGCCTCACCCGCGCCGCTGAGAACGACTGCCCGCACGTTCGACATGCCGCACAGCCGCTCACCCGCCGCCACGAGGCCGTCGATCATCGCGGCATCGAGCGCGTTGCGCTTCTCCGGCCGGTTGAGACGAACCTCGGCGACCCCCGCGTCGTCCACGCTCATCAGGATTCGTTCAGCCATTTCCGCGCCCTCGCCGCTTCAGCGCCCGCAGGTCGAAGATCCCCGGTGCCTCGCGGGGATCCGTCCCGTTCGGGTAGATCGTGTGCTTCTGGATCTTCTGTGTTCCGGTGGTCGGCAGCGCCGGGAGGATGTGAATCCACCCCGGTGCCTTGTAGTAGGCCACGCGCTCGTTGCAGTACGCGAAGAGGTCCCGGGCGCTGCGTTCGTCGGTGGTGCCGCTCTTGAGGACCACGCAGGCGAGCACCTCCTCCTCGCGCGTCTCGTCCCTGACGGCGAGTACTGCCGCCTGCAGGACGTCCGGATGACTCAGGAGCAGCGCCTCGATCTCCGCTGCAGCGATGTTCTCGCCCGAGCGCCGGATGATGTTCTTCTTCCTGTCGACGAAGTGCAACACGCCGTCCGCCCCCCGCCAGACCGTGTCACCGGTATGGAACCACCCGCCCCGCCACGCCGTTTCCGTGGCTTCGTCGTCGTCCAGGTACCCGGAGAAACTGCCGCGACGCGGCGTGGCAGCGGAGTGCCGCACGAGCATTTCCCCGGGAGAGCCGTCCGCGACATCGCGGTCGGCGTCGTCGACCACGCGCACGTCGATGCCCGGGACCCCGCATCCGATCGCCCGGGTGCCCACCTGACGGTTCTCGGTGCTGTCAGCGAGCAGGCGCACCGTTTCCGTCATGCCCCAGATCTCGATCAGTGGAAAGCCGAATCGAGCCTCGAACGCCGCGTGCATCTGAGGCTCGACGCCCGCGCCCAGGCCGAAACGCACGCAGTGGTCGTGGTCTTCAGGCGTCGCAGGTCGCGCGAGCAGCATCGACACGATCACGCCGAGGTGGTGGACGACCGTCGCCCGCGTCTGGCCGACCTCGGGCCACCAGCGCTCGGGATGAAACCGGTCCGTCTGGATCTGGCAGTTGCCGGTCGCGATCGCGCAGAAGAGCGAAACGACCGAGGAATTCACGTGATACAGCGGGAGCGGGTTGTAGATGCGGTCCTCGCCCGGACGGATCGCCGCCATGCCCCCGATGGCCGCGTACCATGCGCCCGACGCGACCTCGTAGCCGTGCGAGAGGATGCACCCCTTCGGCCGGCCGGTGGTGCCGGACGTGTAGAGGATGCTCGCGGGGGTATCGGGGGAAGGGTCCGCGTGACGCGCCGCATGCAGCGGCGGAGGCAGGCCGGTACCGGCTTCCTCCTCGGTCAGCACGGCTGGTCGGTGGCGCGCTTCCGCGAGGGCCTCGGCGACCTGCGCACGCCGGCTCCCGATGGTCAGGACGAGGTCCGGTCGGCTGTGATCGAGCAGATAGGCGGTCTCGCCGGCCCGATAATCGGGATTCACGGGTACGCAGCAGACGCCGATCGCGTTGAGTGCGAGCTTGTGCAGGACGTGTTCCGGACGATTCTCGAGCAGCAGCGCCACCCGGTGACCGACCCCGTATCCCGCCCGACGGTAAGCATCGCGCAGGCGCTGGACCTGACGCCCGGCCTCGCCGTACGAAATCTCCCGCCCCGCCGGCGCGTACGCCCGGCGGGGATTGGCCGGCACGGCGAGGAACGGCCGGTCCGCGTGATCCCGAACGGCCGCGTCGAAAAGGTCGCGAATGGTTTCACCATCGCGGATGTCAGTGGAGAGGTTCATGGGGATTTCGCGGGAATCGATGGTTCTTCGGCGCCGAGTTTACCCCGCACGATCCCGCGGAGGCGGCACTGTCCCGCTCCGGCGACGGCATGCATTCAAACCCGGTACCATCAAGGATTCCGAGCGCCAGCCGTAACCGTGCTTGTTCATGCCCGAATCCCGCGTTCGCACCTCGCCCGCCACATCTCGCCCGCCTGCAGTCGCCAGTGATGACCGCCCGTCCGGCCGTCTCGCCGCACTGATTCCCGCCGCGGCGCTCGTCGCGATCGCGGGCCTCGTGACGCTGGTGGCGACGACGCTCTGGAACAGCCGGAACGCGTATCTCGACGCCGCGCAGGTCACGGCCCGCAACCTCGTGCGGGTGCTGGAAGCGCAGACCGCACAGAACGTCAGCGCGATCGGCGCGACACTGGACGGCATCGTCACGGTCTGGTCCGTGGTTCCAGGCCCTGTCCGTCTGCAGGGCAGAGCGCTCCATGACCTGCTGTGTACGAAGGCGCGGTCCAACGCGACGGTCCGTTCCCTCTACATCCTCGATGCGGAGGGGGTGATGCGCTATCACTCCGAGGAATGGCCGGCCCGCCCGCTGTCGTTCCCGGATCGCGAGTACTTCCGCATCCAGAAGACCCACGACGCGGGCCTCTTCATCAGCGCCATGATGAAGGGCCGCATCACCGGCCGCTGGGACATGGTCATGAGTCGGCGGCTCACCGGGCCGGACGGCACCTTCGAGGGCGTGGTCGTCGCGGTCCTGGAACCCGACAAGCTCGCGGACGCCTATCAGGGCCTGCAGGTCGGACCACACGGGCTGATCAATCTGCGGCACGTGGACGGGGATCTCATCGTGCGCGTTCCGCCGCTGGAAGGCGCGATCGGCCGCCGGATCGCGTCCACCGGGCCGATGCTGGAGAGCATCCGGAAGAATGGCGAAGCGGCCGGCGAGATCACGAGTTCGCTGGACGACATCTCACGCTTCGGCGTTGCGCGGGTCGTGGCGAACACGCCCCTGCTGGTGTTCGTCGGACTCAGCACGGAAGACACGCTGAGTGCCTGGTACAGCCATGCGCTGCGGTACGCAGCGGTCACGCTCGTGTTCTGTGCGGCCGTCGTCTGGCTGACCGTCCGCCTCACCCGCGAATTCAGGCGCCGCGAGGCCCTGCTCGTGACACTGGCCGCGAAGGAGGCGCTCGTGCGGGAGCACCGCGATCACCTGCAGGAACTCGTCGACGAGCGCACGCGCGACCTCCGCGTGGCGAAGGAAGCCGCCGAGGCGGCCAATGTCGCCAAGAGCCAGTTCCTCGCGAACATCTCGCACGAACTCCGTACCCCCATGCACGCGATTCTCTCGTTCGCCCAGCTCGGTCGCCAGAAGGCGGAGGCGCCCGAGGACGCCGCGCTGCCACGCATCGCGCAGTACTTCGAGCGGATCCAGCAGAGCGGCCACCGCCTGCTGGCACTGCTCAACGACCTGCTGGACCTCGCGAAGATGGAAGCCGACCGGATGACCTACGACATCGCCCCCCACGACGTCGCAGCGATCACCGCGGAAGTCGTGTCCGAATTCTCCGTCCTGGCGCGTGACAGGGGCGTCGGGCTGCTGCTCGAGCCGGCGGCGAATCCCTGCATCGCGGCGTGCGATGTCACCCGCATCGGACAGGTGGTGAGGAATCTCGTCTCCAACGCCGTCAAGTTCACGCCTGCGGGCGCGAGCGTCCGCGTCACGTGCGACGCACCGCCGGACGGCGATGCCGGCGTGCCCGCCGGTACCGCCGTGCGCGTTTCCGTGAGCGACCAGGGCCCGGGTATCCCCGACGACGAACTCGAATCGGTGTTCGACAAGTTCGTGCAGAGCAGCAGCACGACGGACGGTACCGGCGGCACCGGGCTGGGGCTCTCGATCTGCCGCGAGATCGTCTCCTTCCACGGTGGGCACATCTGGGCCGAGAACCTCGCGCGAGGGGGCACGTGCGTCACGTTCGTGCTGCCCGCCGCCGGCGCGCCGCGCGCGTCTTCCCGCGCGCCGGAGGCGTCGTCGCACGACCCGGGGCGCAGGCGCCGCGGAAGCTGACGCGCGCCGCACGCGTTTGCCCGGCCGCCGACGGGCCGGTAGCATGAGGCCCCGATCGACCTACCAGGACGCGTTCACCCATGGCATCCGATTTCCGAGGCGTGTTTCCGGCTCCGCCCACTCCCGTCACCGCCGGTGGCCAGGTCCACGAAGCCGCGCTGCGGGCCCTGCTCGAGGACAACATCGCCCACGGCGCCCACGGCTTCTGGATGGCCGGCAGCACCGGCGAGGGTCCGATACTCGACGAGAGCGCACGGGATGCCGTCGCGCGAATCTCCGCCGAGGTCTGCAGGGGACGCGCGAAGGTCATCATGCACGTGGGCGCCATCAGCACGGCAGCCGCAGTCCGCGCGGCCCGCACCGCCCGGGAGGCAGGATGCGACGCCGTCTGCTGCGTGCCGCCGTTCTTCTTCCCGAGCAGCGAACGCGCGCGCATCGAACACTACCGCGCCGTGGCGGATGCGGCGGGCGACCTGCCCTTCTTCGTCTACAACCTGCCCCAGCTCACCCAGGTCGAGACGGTTCCTGCACTGATGGAGAAGTTCGTGCGGGCGATACCCACGCTCGCCGGCCTCAAGCACTCCGCGCCGAACTTCGCGGACATCCGCGTGTTCGCGGACATGGGGCTCACCTGCTTTTCCGGCAACGGCGCCTTCCCGCTGCCGGCTCTCACGATGGGCGCAGTGGGTACCATCGACGCGCCGCTCGCGCTCGCGCCGTGGCACTACGCGGCGCTCTACCGCGCGTGGGAAGCCGGGGACGTCGCGCGCGCGCAGGCCCTCCAGGACGGGGTCCGTGCGTTCGTCGATCTCGTCTGGATGTACGGTGCCCCCGCGCACGTCTGCAAGACCGTGCTCTCCGCCCGGCTCGGCGTGGACTGCGGGGCGACCATTCCGCCCGTGAACCGTCTCACGCCCGACGAGCAGCGCGAGGTCCTGCGCGTCGCCGAATCGCTCGGCGTGACACGCGGCCCCGTCCCCGCCTGACCGCCCTCCTCAGCTGCCCTTCAGAAGGCGGCTGATCACCGGGAAATACTGGTCTCCGAGTCCGGCGCGGATCGCGCGTTCGAACCACTCGTCCACGAGACCGGCGCCCCGCGCGTCGACGTGCGCTTCCTCCGCGAGCTGCCGCGCGTAGCCGAGGTCCTTGCGCGCGTAGCGCACCGAGAACGCGCGCTCCGGGAACGTGTCGGGCACGATGGCCTTCTGTCCGTGGTTGCGCAGCGCGAAACTGTCGGCCGACCCCTTCGCGAGGGTGTCGAGCAGCCTGTCGCGCGGCACACCCGCGTGCTCCCCGATCGCACAGGCCTCGGACAGGGCGACCACCGTCTCGAACAGGACCATGTTGTTGAGGATCTTCACGACCTGGCCACAACCCGTCGGCCCGCAGAGCGTGACGTCGGTCGCGAAGGTCGCGAGCATCGGTTCGAGACGTGCGAAGGTTGCGGCGTCGGCACCGACCATCACCGACAGGCGACCGGCCTCCGCGGCGGCGCGCGTACGCGCGACCGGTGCGTCGACCCAGGTCACCCCCCTGTCCGCGAAGCGCTCCGCGAGCGCCCGGGTCAGGGACACCGGCGACGTGCCGAGATCCACGATGACCTGCCCGCGCGAGGACGCCGCGAACAGCCCGTCGTCGCCGGCGCAGAGCGCCTCGACGGCCTCTCCCGACGGCAGCGACACGAAGACGACGGATGCACCCGCAGCGACTTCTGCCACCGACGCCGCCACACGGATTCCGTGCGTGGCGAGGCGCGCGAGCGGTGCCTCGTCGCGATCGAAGGCGACGACGTCCACGCCGCCCTTCAGCGCGAGGTTGCGACACATGGGCTCGCCCATGACACCGGTGCCGATGAAACCGAGATGACCGTCGACGTGCACGTGCGTGCTCTCCCTGTCCGGGTCGGGAGCGCGGACTCCCGACGTTTCACGATCGCACCCGGGAGCCGTCACTCCCGGGGCACTCCACGCGCGGCGCCATGCCCCGCGCCGCCCGCCCCGCGAGGCGGAGTCCGGTCCCGTGCATCCTGCGGACCATCACCGCCGGTCCCGCGTGTCGCCGCGGCGTCGCGGTCTTCCATCCACCGCCCGAGGCGTGTCCGCTCCGGTTCTCCGACGCGCAGGCCTGTCTTCGTGCGGCGCCACAGCACGTCGTCCGCGGAGCACGCCCACTCCTCGTTCCGGAAGTGTACGAGTTCCCGTTCGAACAGGCCGGGCGCGAGCTCCATCCCGAGATCGGCACCCTGCCGGGCGCCGGCGAGAAGCGTCTCGATGCGGGTACCGTGGCGGCGCGCCAGTCGGTGAAGCAGGTCGTGGTGCAGCCACGGGTAGCGGCGCGCGGCTTCCGCGAGAAAGGCGTCGAACAGGCCGTGACCCTCTCTCGCACCGGACACCCAGTCGACGAGGTTCCCGCCCGGCAGGAACGCCCGGTGCGTCCAGCGCGTGCCGTCACGCCCGAGCATGCGCCCGACGGCCTCCGCGGATTCCTCCGCGAGCGCGCGATACGTCGTGAGCTTTCCACCCCACACGGTAAGCAGCGGTGCTGCATCGCTGCTGGTCTCGATCACGTAGTCGCGGCTCACCGATGCCGCCGATGCGGACGCATCGTCCAGCAGCGGGCGCACGCCGCAGAAACTCCAGACCACATCGGCAGGACGCAGGGCCCGGCGGAAATAGCGGTTCGCCTGTTCGCACAGATACCGGATCTCGTCGTCGGACACCGCCACCGCACCCGGATCACCGTCGACGTCGACGTCGGTCGTCCCGACGAGCGTGAAATCACGCTCGTACGGAATCGCGAAGACGATCCGGCGATCCGGGCTCTGGAACACGTACGCGAGGTCGTGATCGAACTGTCGCGGCACGACGATGTGGCTGCCCTTCACGAGCCGCAGGCGACGCGCCCCGGGGGACTCGCCGCGATACGACGCGACCCGGCCCCGCAGCAGGGTTTCCGCCCAGGGGCCGGCCGCATTCACGACGGCGCGGGCACGAACCTCTTCCATCCTGCCGTCGCGCGTTCGCAGCGTCGCCGACCACGACGTGCCGCCCCGCGCCAGCCGCACACATTCGGTCCTGGTCCGGACGAGCGCGCCCCGCGCCCGTGCATCGATCGCGTTCAGCACGACGAGGCGCGCATCGTCGGTCCACCCGTCGGAGTACGCGAAGGCACGGCCGCGGGCGTCCCGCAGCACGGCACCCGCCGGGTGGCGGCTCAGGTCGACCGATTCCGTGCGGGGCAGATCGCTGCCGCTCGCCAGCAGATCGTAGAGAAGGAGCCCGGCACGCACGAGCCACGCCGGTCGGGTGCCGGCGTCGAGCGGCAGCAGGAACCGGAGCGGCCGGCTCACGTGCGGTGCCGCATGCAGGAGCACGTCGCGCTCGTGCAACGCCTTGCGCACGAGCGCGAATTCACGGTGTTCCAGATAGCGGAGGCCACCGTGCAGCAGCTTCGTCGAAGCCGAGGAGGTGTGCGCCGCGAGATCGTCCTTTTCGACGAGCAGGACGCGCCACCCCCGCCCCGCGAGATCCCGCGCGATGCCCGTGCCGTTGATGCCGCCGCCGATCACGAGCACGTCGAGCGTGTCGCGTGATCCGTCTGACGACCCCGGCGGGTTCGTCGTCGCGGCGCCGGGATCGCCGGGCGTCATGCCGTCCCTCCGCTCAGAGCCACGATTGAACCGAGGTCTTGAGGTTGCCGAGCATCTCGTACAGCGCGAGATAGCTGCCGCGCAGTCCCGCGATCGACGGCACGAAGTCCCAGACGGAATCGACGTTCGCGGTCGGCATCACGGTCGGCGCGAGCGTAACCGCGAACCCGACCGCGTCGAGTTCCCGTCGCGCACGGCGCGCGTCGATTCCGTGCGTGACGACGACGATCCGCCTGACCCCGTCCTTCTGCAGCAGGTCCCGCAGCCCGGTAGCGTTCTCGTGCGTGTTGCGGGACGCGCGTTCCCGCCAGCGGACCGGAATGCCGTACTCCTGCTCGATCGCATCCGCGATCACGTCTGCCTCGGGACGACCACGAAAAACGGTGCCGCCCGCCACCGCGACGGGAAGATGATGACGCCTCGCGAGATAGGCCGCGTACCGCGCGCGTTCGAGGCTCATCGACGACAGCGTATCGCCACCGTACTCGGGTGCGTCGTTGCGCACGCCGCAGCCCAGCACGACGATCGCATCGGCGTTCACCGGCGCATCGGGCGGGAGCGGATGCCCGTCGGCCACGGTCACGGAAAGCCACCCCGCGACGATCGGCACCGACAGCACCACGAGGCTCCCCACGCCGAGCAGCGCGAGACGCGCCCCGAGGCGCGGCCGGCTTCGTGTGAGCAGCAGGCCCGCGAGCGCGACGACGATCGGCCCGTTGGGCGGGAGCACGAGCGCCCCGACGATCTTGGAGATCCAGAACATTGTGTCCTCTGGCGACGAACCATTTCTCTCGGTACGGACCCGTGCCGGGCATCCGTGCCCCGGGAGCGGCCGTCCGGCCCCGGTTCGCTTCGGGTCGACGGCACGCCACCTGGCGCAGGGAGAATACCCCGAGTCGGCTCGTGCCCGGCCGGCGGGTCACGCTGCCGTCGACGCATGGGTCCGCGCGTCGGAGCGGCGCGCACGGTGCCCGCCCGGACCGTGGCGACCGCTATACTCGAGCCACCGGAACGGAGCGGAGACTGCACCATGCCAACACCTTCCCGACTGTTGCCTGCGGGCTGCATGCTGGTCCTCACGACCCTGACGAGTCCCGTCGCGCACAGCGACTTCCGCCCGATGACGAACGTGTTTCCCTCGGATCTCAAGTGGGTCAACGTGCCGGGCGTGCCGAAAGCGATCGAACTCGCCAGGGTGTTCGGCAATCCGTCGCAGCCCGGGCCGTACGTGTTCCGTGCACGCATGCGCGCCGGCACGAAGCTGCCGCCCCACATACACCCCGACGAACGCTGGGTCACCGTGCTGCACGGCACGTATCGCTCCGCGGTCGGGGAGACCTTCTCGATCGCGGACGCGACGGAGTACCCGGAAGGCAGCTTCTACGTCACGGAAGCCGGCGCCCCGCACTACAGCTACGCGGTGACCGACGTGATCGTGCAGGAACAGGGCAACGGCCCCACCGGCATGGCGTACGTGCACCACGAGGACGACCCGCGCTACGCCCGCTAGGATCGGCCACCGGCGCGCACCCGCGCGACATGCCGCACGCACGGGAACTTTCGGTGCCGGACACGACCTGAAGGCCTTGGGCGACGGCGTTTTGCTCTGTGCAATAATCGCGTGACCGTCGCCGCAAGGCGATATTCCTTTCGCGTCGCAGCGCAACCTTTCGAGCTTCGACATTTCAATTTGTCCAAGGAGGAGTTGTTTCAAGATGATCCGAACCTCTGGTGTGGCGGCCCTTGCACTGGCCGCGATGACTGCGTTGCCGATGGCGGCGTCCGCAGACGAGAACAAGGACCTGGACTGGCACTTCGTCGCCGGCCTCCCCCGGCCGATCGAAATGGCCATCGTTTCGGGGGATCCGTCCAAGCCCGGACCGTTCGTCGTGCGCTATCGCATGCCGTCGGCCATGAAGCTCCAGCCGCACACGTACCCCGACACGCGCGAGATCAAGGTCATCAAGGGGATCTACTGGATCGCGCCGGGCGAGAGCTACAACTGGCGATCGATGGACGAGTACAAGGCCGGCAGCACGTACACGATGGAAGCCGGCAAGCCCTACTTCTGCTGGGCGAGAACCGCCGTCATCATCGAGGAGCGCGGCACGGGGCCGTCCGCGATCAAGTTCGTGCACCCCGAAGACGACCCGCGCGCCCGCCGCGAGCGGCCCGAGTAAGCCGGGTCTCGCCGAATATCGTCGGGGGAATGCGCCGCGCATGACGGCCGGGGCGTGACGACCTGTCACGCCCGACCCGACGCGCCGTCTTCTCGTCAGCGCCCTTCGACGGCCTGACGGATCTGCTCGAGGGCGCCCGCGTCCTCGAGCGTCGTGAGGTCCCCGGGATCACGCCCCTCGGCCAGGGCCTGGATGCTCCGGCGCAGCAGTTTTCCGCTCCGGGTCTTCGGCAGCAGCGACACGAAGTGCACGCGCGCAGGCCGCGCGATCGCGCCGAGCTGCGCATCCACCGTGCCGAGCACCTCCTTCTCCAGCGACGCGCGGGCGTCCGCGTCCGCGACACGTGCCGGATCCTTCGGCACCGCGAATGCGGGCGGCATCTGCCCCTTCAGCGTGTCGGCCACGCCGACGACCGCGACCTCCGCGATCGCGGGATGACTCTGAACGGCCTCCTCGATTTCCCGCGTCCCGAGCCTGTGGCCCGCGACGTTGATCACGTCGTCCGTGCGGCCGAGGATGAAGTAGTACCCCTCGTCGTCACGGATGCCCCAGTCGAACGACGAATACACCAGGCGGTCCCTGAACATCGAGAAGTAGGTCCGCACGAATCGGTCGTCGTCGCCCCAGACCGTCGAGAGACATCCGGGCGGCAGCGGCGGCACGACGCCGACGACGGCCTTCTCGTTCGCGGCGGCCTCGGTTCCGTCCTCGTGAAACAGTCGCAGGTCGTAGCCGTAGGCGGGAAAGGACGGGCTTCCGAACTTGATCGGCGTGGCCTCGACACCGGGTACGCTGGTCAGCATCGGCCAGCCGGTTTCGGTCTGCCAGTAGTGATCGATGACCGGCTTGCCGAGCGCCTCGCTGATCCACCGGTGCGTGGGCTCGTCGAGCGGCTCCCCGGCCAGGAACAGATGCCGCAGCGACGACAGGTCATAGCGACGCAGATATTCCGGATCCTGCTTCTTGAGCACGCGGATCGCGGTGGGCGCCGAGAACATCACGGTGACCTTGTGATCCTGCACGATGCGCCACCAGATGCCGGCGTCGGGCCGGATCGGCACACCCTCGTAGAAGATCGTGGTCATTCCCGCGATCAGGGGGCCGTAGATGATGTACGAGTGCCCGACGACCCAGCCTATGTCGGAGGTCGTGAACATGGCCTCGCCGGCGCGGCCGCAGTAGATGCGCTTCATGGACGACGCGAGCGCGACGGCGTAGCCACCGACGTCGCGCTGCACACCCTTCGGCTTGCCCGTCGTGCCCGACGTGTAGAGGATGTACGACGGCTCGCCGGACTCGAGCCACACCACGGGGACCTGTGCGTCCAGGTGCCGCGCGCGCAGCGTCTCCCAGTCGTGATCGCGCCCGGCGACCACGTCGTGATCCGGATCCAGCCCGCGCTCGACCATGAGCACCGCGGCAGGCTTGTGGGTGGCGAGGCGGATCGCCTCGTCGAGGAGCGGCTTGTAGCGCACCACCTTCCCGGCCCGCATGCCGGCGTCGGCGGACACGATCAGCGTCGGCGCTGCATCGTCGATGCGCGTGGCGAGGCTGTGGGAGGCGAACCCGCCGAACACGACGGAGTGGATCGCACCGATGCGCGCACAGGCGAGGATCGCGAAGGCCGCCTCGGGAATCATCGGCATGTAGATGAGCACGCGATCGCCCTTGCGCACACCCAGCGACTGCATGGATGCCGCGCAGCGCGTCACCTCGGCGTGCAGTTCCGCGAAAGTGTAGGTGTGTTCCGTGTCCGTCTCGGTCGAGACGAACACGAGCGCCTTCTGGTCGGCACGTTCCGGAAGGTGCCGGTCGATCGCGTTGTGGCAGAGATTGGTCTGCCCGCCCACGAACCACTTCGCGAACGGCGGTCGCGAATAGTCGAGCACCGCGTCGAAGGGCCGGTGCCAGTCGATGCCGGCCGCCTCCTCCCGCCAGAACGCATCCCGGTCCTCGATGGAACGCCGATGAAATTCCCGGTAGACCGCACCCATGAGCCTTCTCCTCCTGATCCCTGATGTCCGCGCCGCGCGACTGCCGGGTTCCGGTCAGCCGATCTTCACGACGGTCCGGCCCCTCACCTGCCCCTTCAGGAACGCGTCGAACGCGCCCGGCAGTTCCGCGAACGCGATCGACCGCGTCATGGCCGCGAGGTGCCGGGGCTTCATGTCGCTCGCGAGACGCCGCCAGACCTCCTGCCGTGCGGGCATCGCGCAGTTCACGGAGTCCACGCCGCACAGCGTGACGCCACGCAGGATGAACGGCATCACGGTCGTGTTGAACGAGAAGCTGGCCGCGAGTCCGATCGACGCGATCGCACCGCCCACCTTCATCGTGCTGGCCATCCACGACAGCACGTCGCCGCCGAGGTTGTCCACGGCACCGGCCCACACGGCCTTGTCGAGCGGCCGGATCTTCGTGAGATCTAGCGACGAGCGGAGCATGACGCTGGACGCACCGAGTCCCTTCAGATAGTCGGTCTCGGCCTCCTTGCCGGTCAGCGCGGTCACCTCGTATCCGAGCCCGGCGAGGATGTCGACGGCAATGGAACCCACCCCGCCGGTCGCGCCCGAGACAATCACGGGACCACTCGCAGGCGTGAGGCCGTTGGCCTCCATGCGCACGACCGCGAGTCCGGCCGTGAAGCCCGCCGTCCCGAGCGCCATCGCGTCCGCCGTCGTCATCCCGGCAGGCACCGGCACGACCCACGAGGACGGCACGCGCACGACCCCCGCATAGCCGCCGTCGTGCGCGACGCCGAGGTCGTAGCTCGTGCAGAGCACTGCCTGGCCAGGCTTGAAGGCGGGGTCCGTCGAGGACTCGACCACGCCCGCCACGTCGACGCCACCGTTGCAGGGGAACCGCCGGATGATCTTGCCGGCCCCGGTGGCCGCGAGCGCATCCTTGTAGTTGATGCTCGAGTAGTCCGCGCGGATCACGACCTCACCCGGATCGAGTTCGTCGACCGTCATCTCGACGAACCGGCTCGTGACCTTTCCGTCCTCGTTGAAAATCCTAAGTGCCTGGAATGCGTCCATGGTCGATCTCCTCGTTGCGTTCAATGGCGTGAAACCGTCACGCACGCGCCCGTCGACGACCGGTGGCCCCGCGGCTGCGCCCCTGCGCGTCAGCCGAGATGGGGTTCACCGAGATAGCGGTGCGTCTGCATCTCGATCAGGCGGCTCGCCGTGCGATCCTGTTCGGCGGTCGTCTGGATCCGCGAATATAGCCCGAGCGGGTCTGCGGCGGCAGACATGATCAGCTTAACGCGCCGGTCGTAGAACTCGTCGACCATCCACGTGAAGCGGCGCATGCGGTCCGATTCCCCGGAAGGCGCGAACACGGGCACGCCCGACACGAACACCGTGTGATAGCGACGCGCCAGTTCGATGTAGTCCGCCTGAGCGCGGGGCCCGTCGCAGAGGGCCTCGAACCCGAACCACGCGACACCGCCGGCATGACGCCGCACCGGTACAGGTCGCCCTTCTATGGAGAGCGTATCGGGGACGCCGGGCTCCGCCGCGATCTGCTGGAACATGCGGGCCATGTCCGCGTCCGCCTCGTCGCCTGCCGGCACCCGGTAGGTACCGGCCTTCTCGAGCGCGACCTGCCGGTAGTCGGTACCGTCGTCCATGTGGACGACGTCGAACCTGGACTCGATGAGCGCGATGGCCGGCAGGAACTGGGCACGCTGCAGGCCGTGCAGGTAGAGCTGGTCCGGACGCGTGTTCGAGGTGGTCACGATCGATACGCCCTGCCCGATCAGACCCTCGAGCAGCTTGCGCATGAGCATCGCGTCCCCGATGTCCGTCACCTGGAACTCGTCCAGACAGAGGAGCCGCGCCCCGGAGGCCACGCGTGCGGCGACCTCCTGCATGGGTTCGACGCGTCCCTGGAGTTCACGGAGACTGCCGTGGATTTCCTGCATGAATCGGTGGAAATGCACGCGACGCCTGGGTTCGACCCGCGCAGCCGCGAAGAAGGTGTCCATCAGGAAGCTCTTCCCGCGGCCCACGCCTCCCCACAGGTAGAGTCCCCGCACGACGTGTTCCGGCTGGAACCAGCGCCGCAGCATCCCCCTGCGTGGTGTGGCGACCAGTTCGTGGTGGAGGCGGGCGAAGTGCCGGACGGCCCGGCGTTGCGCGTCGTCCAGCGAGAAGCCCGAGTCGAGCGCGTGCCGCTCGAACGCCGCCTCGAGCGAGTCGGGACCGGCTTCCGCCGACGCAGCGGCAGCACGGGTCGGCACGTCGCCTCCGGGGTCCGCCGCGAACACCTTCCTCTCAGATGTTGAGTGCGCGCTTGTCGACGCCGAGCGCCGCCTCGTGCATGGCTTCCGAGAGCGACGGGTGGGCGTGGACGATCCGCGCGATGTCCTCGCTGCTCGCACCGAATTCCATCGCGACGACCGCTTCGGAGATGAGTTCGGAAGCGAACGGCCCGATGATGTGCACGCCCAGGATCTGATCCGTGGAGGCGTCGGCGAGCATCTTCACGAAGCCGGCCGTCTCGCCGAGCGCGCGGGCCCGCCCGGATGCAATGAACGGGAACTGCCCGGCCCGGTACGCGACGCCCTCCGCCTTGAGTTCCTGCTCCGTCCGCCCGACCCAGGCGATCTCGGGTGAGGTGTAGATGACCCACGGTATCGTCGCGAGGTTCACGTGACCCGCCTGCCCGGCGATCATCTCCGCGACCGCCACCCCCTCCTCCGACGACTTGTGCGCGAGCATCGGGCCGCGCACGACGTCCCCGATCGCGAACACGTTCGCGAGGTTCGTCCGGCAGGAGCTGTCGACCTCGACGTAGCCGCGGTCGTCGAGCCTGAGACCGACGGACTCGGCGTTGAGGTCTCCCGTGTTCGGGATGCGGCCGATCGCGACCACGAGACGATCGAACTCGGTCACGTGCCGCGTACCCTCACGATCCTCGTACTCCACGGTCACGGAAGCCTTGCCCCGGGTGACCGATGCCACCTTCGCCCCCGTGTAGATCCTGAGCCCCAGCGGCCCCGTGAACTGCCGGTAGGCTTCCTTCGCGACCTGCTCGTCCGCCGCCCCCAGGAAGCTCGGCAATGCCTCGAGAATCGTGACCTCGGCGCCCAGGCGCCGCCAGACGCTGCCCATCTCGACACCGATGACACCCGCCCCGATCACGCCCAGCCGCTTGGGCACCTCGCCGAAACCCAGTGCGCCGATGTTGTCGCACACCAGTTCGTTGTCGACCTCGACCCCGGGCAGACCGCGCGGGAGGGAACCCGTCGCGACGATGACGTTCCGCGCTTCCACGGTTTCCACGGCCCCTTCGCCCGCCACCTCGATCACGTAGCGATCCTCGACGGTTCCGGCGAAACGGCCGAACCCGTGCATCGACTCGACCTTGTTCTTCTTGAACAGCAGCGCGATCCCGGTCGTGAACGTGTCGACGATCTTGTCCTTGCGGGCCTGCATCTTGGCCACGTCGAGCGTGATGCCCGACACGCCGATGCCGTGGTCCGCGAACTTGTGCACGACGCGCTCGTAGTTCTCCGACGATTCGAGCAGCGCCTTCGACGGGATGCACCCGACGTTCAGGCACGTCCCGCCGAGGCTCGGTTTGCCTGCAGCGTTCTTCCATGCGTCGATGCACAGGGTCGACAGGCCGAGTTGTGCGGCCCGGATCGCGGCGATGTACCCGCCGGGGCCTGCGCCGATCACGACGACGTCGAAGGTTCTTGCCATCTTGTTCCTCTGGTCGGTCACCGGGGATGCGTACGTCGACTCACGATGTTTCATGATGCCTCGCCGTGCCGGCGGTCACCGGGCGCTTCGTTGCCCCGTGCCCCGACGTACGCATTCCGTACGAATTCTGTCGGGCCGGATCAGTCGTCCGGCGCGCTGCAAAGTATAGGCGCCCCGGGCAGTCGGCCGGGACGCGGTGCGCCCGGTCCGGACGCCTCGCGGGCGTGCGCGGAGGCGTCAGTTCGCCCCCGCATGCGACGCGGAACTCAGACGTCGAGCAGCAGCCGCGTCGGATCCTCCAGCGCCTCCTTGATCGCGACCAGACCGAGCACTGCTTCGCGACCGTCGATGATGCGGTGGTCGTAGGACATCGCGAGGTAGTTCATGGGCCGGATCACGATCTGGCCGTTCTCCACGACCGGTCGGTCCTTGGTCGCGTGCACGCCGAGGATCGCGCTCTGGGGGGGATTGATGATCGGCGTCGAGAGCATGGACCCGAACACCCCGCCATTGGAGATGGAGAACGTGCCGCCCGTCATTTCCTCGATCGTGAGCTTGCCCTCCTGGGCGCGCTTGCCGTAGTCGGCGATCTGCTTCTCGATGTCGGCGAGCGAGAGCTGATCCGCATTGCGCACGATCGGGACCACGAGACCGCGGGGACTGCCCACCGCGATGCCGACGTCGAAGTAGCCGTGATAGATGATGTCGCTGCCATCGACGGAAGCGTTCAGGACCGGGTATTTCTTCAGTGCCGCGACACAGGCCTTCACGAAGAACGACATGAAGCCGAGCTTCACGCCGTGTTCCTTCTCGAACCGGTCCTTGAAGCGCGCGCGCAGATCGATCACAGCCTGCATGTTCACTTCGTTGAACGTCGTGAGGATCGCTGCGGTGTGCTGGGACTGGACGAGACGCTCGGCGATGCGCTGGCGCAGCCGGGACATCGGCACGCGCTTCTCCGGCCGGTCGCCGAGCAGCGCCTCGACGTCCACCGGGGTGGGCATCGGCACGCTCTCGGGTCGCGAAGGGGCCTTGGCGGCAGGCTTCCCGGCGATCGCCTGGGCAACGTCGTCCTTCGTGACCCGTCCGCCGCGACCCGAGCCGGAGATGCCGGCAACGTCGAGGTTGTGGTCCGCCGCGAGCTTCTTCGCCGCGGGCATCGCGATCACCTCGCCCGATGGCGGTCTGGCCGGCGCGGCAGGCGCAGGCGGTGGCGTCGCCGGCTTTCTGGCGGTTCCGCCATCGGAACTTCCCGCGACGGCCACCCTGGGCTGCGCCTTCGCCTCGGTGTCGATGGTCGCGATGATTTCGTCGGCGACGACCGTGCTGCCGTCGTCCTTGGTGATCTTCGCGATCACGCCACCCTCGGGTGCCGGCAGTTCCAGCACCACCTTGTCCGTCTCGATGTCGATGAGATTCTCGTCGCGCTGCACGAAGTCCCCTTCGCGCTTGTGCCATTTCAGCAACGTCGCTTCCGCCACCGACTCGGAAAGCGCGGGCACCTTCACTTCAATGAGCATAGCTCGTTCACCTCTTCATCACTGGCGGATCTCTGGTCGTGGGCCCGCCGTCAGCCACCCAGCTTCAACGCCGCATCAATAACTGCCTTCTGCCTCTGGTTGTGTAACGCGAGATACCCCCCCGCGGGTGACGCGCTCGAGGGACGCAGCGCGTAGCGGAGTTTCTGCTCGGGACGCATGTGGCGGTGGAGGTAATGCTGGATCCGGTGCCACGCGCCCTGATTGCCGGGTTCTTCCTGACACCACACGATATCGGTCGCGTTCGGGTATCGCTGGATCTCGGCGGTGAAATCGTCGTGCGGGAACGGGTAGAGCTGCTCGAGACGGACGATGGCGATGTCGCGGATCTTCCGTTCCCGACGCGCGGCGATCAGGTCGTAATAGATCTTGCCGCTGCAGAAATTCACCTGCCTGACCTCCGCGGGATCGAGCGCCTCGGCTTCCGGGATGACGGGCTGGAAGCGACCGTTCGCGAGTTCCTCGAGCGACGACACGGACTCCTTGTGCCGGAGCATGCTCTTCGGGCTCATGATCACGAGCGGACGGCGGTAAGGCCGCAGCATCTGCCTCCTGAGCAGATGGAACATCTGGGCCGGCGTGGACGGCACGACGACCTGCATGTTGTAGTCGGCGCACAGCTGCAGGAAGCGTTCGAGCCGCGCGGACGAGTGCTCGGGTCCCTGGCCCTCGTAGCCGTGCGGAAGCATCAGCACGAGCCCGCAGAGCCGGCCCCACTTCACTTCGCCGGACGCGATGAACTGGTCGATGACCACCTGCGCGCCGTTCGCGAAGTCTCCGAACTGCGCCTCCCAGAGGACGAGCTCGCTCGGCGACGCCGTGGCGTATCCGTACTCGAATCCGAGCACGGCCTCCTCCGAGAGCGTCGAATCGATCACGAGGAAGTCGGGCTGGTTCTCGGTGATGTTCTGCAGCGGGATGTAGGTGCCCGCGTCCCAGCGCTCGCGGTTCTGGTCGTGCAGCACCGCGTGGCGGTGGAAAAACGTGCCGCGGCCACTGTCCTGACCGGAGATCCGCACACCGTGACCCTGCTTGAGCAGGGCGGCGTAAGCGAGGTTCTCGGCCATCCCCCAGTCGAGCGGCAGCTTGCCGAGCCCCATCTGGCGACGATCCGCGATGACCTTCTCGACGCGCGGATGCAGCTTGAAGTGCGGCGGCACCGTCGTGAGCCGTTCGGCAAGCGCCCCCAGCTCTTCCAGGGGCAGACCGGTCTGGACCGGGTCCGTCCACTTGGCGCCCGTGTACGGCGACCAGTCGACGGCGAACGGTGGACGGTAGTTGTAGATGATGCTCTTGTTCGTGTTGTGACCGGCGTCCAGGGCGCTCCGGTACTCGCTCACGAAGCGCTCGGCATCCCCCTCCTTCAGGGTGCCTTCCGCCAGGAGCTTCTCGGCGTAGAGCCGTCGCGTGCCCGGATGTTCGGTGATGATCTTGTACATGAGCGGTTGCGTGACCATGGGCTCGTCCTGCTCGTTGTGACCGAGCCTTCTGAAGCACACGAGGTCGACGACGATGTCGCGCTGGAACTCCGTGCGGTAGTCCATTGCGACCTTGGTTGCGAATATGACCGCCTCCGGGTCGTCACCGTTCACGTGGATCACGGGCGCCTCGACCATCTTGGCCACGTCCGTGCAGTAGATCGTCGAGCGCGTGTCGCGCGGATCGGACGTCGTGAATCCGATCTGGTTGTTGATGATGATGTGCACCGTGCCGCCGGTGCCGTAGCCCCGGGTCTGCGACAGGTTCATGGTCTCCATCACGACGCCCTGGCCCGCGAACGCCGCGTCGCCGTGGATCAGCACGGGCAGGACCTGGTGCCCCTCGCGGTCACGTCTGCGGTGCTGCCTCGCCCGGACCGAGCCCTCCACGACCGGGTTCACGATCTCCAGGTGCGAGGGATTGAAGGCCAGCGTCAAGTGCATCGGCCCGCCCGGCGTCATCACGTCACCCGAGAAACCCTGGTGGTATTTCACGTCCCCGGCAGGCAGATCTCCTGCCTTCTTGCCCTCGAACTCGAGGAAGAGATCCTGGGGCACCTTGCCCAGGATGTTCACGAGCACGTTGAGCCGGCCACGATGGGCCATGCCGATCACGAGTTCCTGGACACCGTGCTGACCGGCCCGCTGCAGGAGCGAGTCGAGCATCGGGATCAGGGAATCCCCGCCTTCGAGCGAGAAGCGCTTCTGGCCGACGTACCGCGTGTGCAGATACTTCTCGAGCACCTCGGCCGCCGTCAGTCGCTCGAGAATGTGCAGCTTGGTGTCGGGCGAGAAGCTCGGACGGGAGCGCGTACCCTCGAATCGCTGCTGCAGCCACTTCTTCTGCGCCGTGTCCGTGATGTGCATGTACTCGAGGCCGATCGTGCCGCAGTACGTTTCCCGCAACGCCTGCAGGATCTCGCGCAGCGGCGCCTGCTGCGGTCCGACGAGGGTGCCGGTGTCGAACACGCGGTCCAGCTCGGCCTCGGTGAGGCCGTGGTGCTCGGGATCGAGTTCCGGGACGTGTGGGCGCTCGAGTCGCTTGAGCGGGTCCAGCGACGCGTGCCGGACACCGAGGAAGCGATAGGCACTGATCAGCTGGAACACGGCCGCCTGCTTGCGGCCGAGTTCGGCCAGTTCGGCCGGCGCGAGATTCGAGCGACCGCCCGACCCGCGCTCCCGTGCGATACGGGCGATCAGGTCGCGAACGGGTTCGTGGGGGACATCACGCTGTCCGGGCAGGGCCTGGATCTGGTCGAAATAGCGCTTCCACTCGGGCGAGACCGTTTCCTGATCCTGCAGGTACGCCTCGTAGAGTTCGTCGATGTAGGCGGCATTGCCACCGAACAGATACGAATTCGCCAACAGATCCTTCATCATCACTCATTCTCCCCAGGCGCACTGCACCGGCACACCCGCATCGGCCACGCGTCCTCCGCCGATCCCCGAATCATCCGCGCCCTGCCATCGGCACGAAGTCCCGCACACCCGCTCCCGTGTACAGCTGCCGCGGACGGCCGATCTTGTACTCGGGATCCGTGATCATCTCGTTCAGCTGGGCGATCCAGCCCACCGTCCGCGCGAGCGCGAAGATCGCGGTGAACAGCGTGACCGGAATGCCGATGGCCTTCTGGACGATGCCCGAATAGAAGTCGACGTTCGGATACAGCTTGCGGGACACGAAGTAGTCGTCCTCGAGCGCGATCTTCTCGAGCGCCATCGCGAGCTTGAAGAGGGGATCGTCGTGCAGACCGAGTTCGTTCAGGACCTCGTGGCAGGTTTCCCGCATGAGCTTCGCGCGCGGGTCGTAGTTCTTGTACACGCGGTGACCGAAGCCCATGAGGCGGACGCTGGAGTTCTTGTCCTTCACCTTGTCGATGAACTCGCCGATCTTCGCGACGCCGCCCTGATCCTGCAGGTCGTAGAGCATGTTGAGGGCGGCCTCGTTCGCGCCCCCGTGCGCGGGCCCCCAGAGGCACGCGACACCGGCCGCGATCGCGGCGAACGGGTTCGTGCCGGAGGACGCGCACAGCCGCACCGTCGACGTCGAGGCGTTCTGCTCGTGGTCAGCGTGAAGGATCAGGATGCGGTCGAGTGCCCGCACGAGCACGTCGTTGACCTCGTAGTCCTCGCAGGGGGTCGCGAACATCATCCGCATGAAGTTGGCCGTGTAGGACAGGTTGTTCTGCGGATAGATGTACGGCTCGCCCTTCGTGTACTTGTGGGCCATCGACACGAGCGTGGGCATCTTCGCGATGAGCCGGATGGCCGAGATCTCGCGCTGGTGCGGATCGTTGAGGTTCATCGAGTCCGGGTAGAACGCGGACACCGCCCCGGCAAGGCCCGTCAGCACGGCCATCGGATGGGCGTCGCGCCGGAAACCGCGGACGAAGAAGTGCATCTGCTCGTGCACCATCGTGTGGCGCGTGACACGCCGGTCGAAATCGGCCTTCTGCGCCTCGGTGGGCAGTTCGCCGTAGAGGATCAGGTAGCAGACTTCCAGGAAGTCGCAGTTGCGCGCGAGCTGTTCGATGGGGTAGCCGCGGTAGAGCAGTTCGCCCTTGTCACCATCGATGAAGGTAATGGCGGAACTGCACGAGGCCGTGGAGAGGAATCCCGGGTCGTACGTGAACTTCCCGGTCTGGCCATAGAGTTTACGGATGTCGATCACGTCCGGGCCGGTTACTCCCTTCAGGATCGGCAGTTCGACGGTCGGGGTGCCGTCCGTGAAGCTCACGGTCGCTTTGGATTCGCTGCTCATCAACTTCTCCGTCTTTCGAAGTCTTTCATTGTAGGGGGAATCCGCCGAAAATGCTGCTCCGCATCATCCCCCGCTTGTCATACCGCCCGGAGCTGGTCGACCATCGCCTGGCGATCCGCCTCCGGCAGATCCATCCGTCCGGCGATCAAGTCCCAGAGTTCGTTATCGGCAAGTTCCAGCAGGCCTAAAAAAATATCGCGCTCCCGGGGCGCGAGGGCCCCGTAGCGCGATTCCATGAAGCGGGTCAGGATGAGGTCCAGTTCCAGCAGACCCCGGCGGCACCGCCAGCGAACCCTGTCGACGTCGCTCATCGGTGTCCCGCGGACATCAGACCATCCTCTTGACCATGACTTCCTTGATCTTGCCGATGGCGTGCGTGGGGTTGAGTCCCTTGGGGCAGACGTCCACGCAGTTCATGATCGAATGGCACCGGAACAGCCGGTAGGGATCCTCGAGGTCGTCGAGGCGGTCGTTCGTGGCCTGATCGCGACTGTCGGCGATGAAGCGGTAGGCAGCCAGGAGTCCGGCCGGCCCCACGAACTTGTCGGGATTCCACCAGAACGACGGGCACGCGGTCGAGCAGCAGGCGCAGAGAATGCACTCGTAGAGGCCGTCCAGTTCCTCGCGCTCCGCCGGCGACTGCAGGCGTTCCCTCTCGGGCGGCGGTTCCTCGTTCCGCAGATAGGGCCGGATCGAGTGGTACTGCTTGAAGAACTGCGACATGTCCACGATGAGGTCCCGGATAACGGGCAGCCCGGGCAGCGGACGCAGTTCGACGGGCTCCCTGAGGTCCGCGAGCTTCGTGATGCACGCGAGCCCGTTCTTGCCGTTGATGTTCATCGCGTCCGACCCGCACACCCCTTCGCGGCACGACCGCCGCAGGGAGAGGCTGTCGTCCTGGGACTTGATCCGCACGAGCGCGTCCAGGAGCATGCGGTCACTGGGCTCCAGGGCGACGTCGTAGTCCTTCATGTAGGGACTGGAATCCTTCTCGGGGTCGTACCGGTAAATCCTGAATTTCATCGCTTCCTCTTATCCTCGCAGCGTCCTCGCGCCCGGTGGGGCGGGCATCGCCCTGCTCCGTTCCGGGTCCGGGCCGGGACGCGATCAGTAGCTGCGGACCTTGGGTTCGAACGTTTCCGCCGTGAGCGGTTTCATCTTCACCGGCTTGTAGTCGAGCCGGTCGTCGTCGCGGTACCAGAGCGTATGCTTGAGCCAGTTCACGTCGTCCCGCTGGTGGTGATCGGCACGGTCGTGCGCGCCGCGGCTCTCCTGGCGCGCCTCCGCCGACACCATCGTCGCGCGCGCGACCTCGATGAGGTTCTCGAGTTCGAGCGCCTCCACGCGGGCAGTGTTGAACGTGCGGCTCTTGTCCTTGATCTCGGTGCGCTTCACGCGCTCGCTCACGGCCCGGATCTGTTCGACCCCTTCGGTGAGCATGTCCGGGAACCGGAACACGCCGCAATGGGCCTGCATCGTGCGGCGCATCGCCGCGCCGACCTCGTGAACACTCTCGCCGCCGGTCTGGCCGTCCAGCCGTGCGAGTCTGGCCAGGGTTCTCTCCGCCGCGTCCGCCGGCAGGTCCTTGTGGCCGGGGTTCTCGCGGAGGAACTCGATCACGCGGTTGCCGGACGCCTTCCCGAACACGAGCAGGTCGGTGAGCGAATTCGTGCCGAGGCGGTTCGCGCCGTGCACCGACGCGCACGCGCACTCCCCCGCCGCGTAGAAACCCGGGACGACGACCGCCGGGTCGTCACCCGCCGGCACCACGACCTCGCCGTGGTAATTGGTCGGGATGCCGCCCATCTGGTAGTGGCACGTGGGTACCACGGGGATGGGGTCGCGGACCGGGTCGACGTTCGCGAACTTCTTGGCGATCTCCCGGATTCCGGGCAGCCGCTTCTCGATGACGTCGACGCCCAGGTGATCGAGCTTGAGCAGGATGTAGTCCGCATCCTTCCCGCAGCCACGGCCTTCCTTGATCTCCGTG
Organism: Betaproteobacteria bacterium; assembly: GCA_016125475.1. GTDB lineage: Bacteria > Pseudomonadota > Gammaproteobacteria > Burkholderiales. The sequence continues at coordinate 163,502 of WGLR01000010.1, read as the reverse complement.
GCCATCGCGCGCGAGACGACGTCCCGGCTCGCGAGATCCTTCATCGTCGGCGCGTAGCGCTCCATGAAGCGCTCACCGTCCTTGTTGAGCAGGTAGCCCCCCTCGCCCCGCACCCCTTCGGTGATCAGCACGCCCGCGCCTGCCACGCCGGTCGGGTGAAACTGCCAGAACTCCATGTCCTCGAGCGGGATGCCCGCACGCGCGGCCATGCCGAGGCCGTCGCCGGTATTGATGAAGGCGTTCGTGGACGCGGCGAAGATGCGGCCCGCGCCGCCGGTCGCGAACAGGGTCGCCCGCGCATGGAACATCCAGACCTCGCCCGTCTCCATTTCCATCGCGGTGACGCCGAGCACCTGCCCGGAGGCGTCACGGACGAGATCGAGCGCCATCCACTCGACGAAGAACACCGTGTTCGCGCGGACGTTCCGCTGGTAGAGGGTGTGGAGCATCGCGTGGCCCGTGCGGTCCGCCGCGCAGCAGGAGCGCTGCACGGGACGCTCCCCGAAGTTCTGCGAGTGTCCGCCGAACGGCCGCTGGTAGACCGTGCCGTCGTTGTTCCGGTCGAACGGCATCCCGAAGTGTTCGAGCTCGTAGACGACCTCGGGGGCCATGCGGCACATGAATTCGATTGCGTCCTGGTCGCCCAGGTAGTCCGACCCCTTGACGGTGTCGTACATGTGCCAGAGCCAGGAGTCGTCGCCCATGTTGCCGAGCGACGCGCCGATGCCGCCCTGTGCGGCCACGGTGTGCGAACGGGTGGGAAAGACCTTGGAGAGGACACCGACCTTCAGGCCGGCCTCGGACAGTTGCAGGGCGGCCCGGAGCCCGGCGCCGCCGGCGCCCACGACGACGGCGTCGAATTTTCGGGTGGGAAGTGCCATCTAGTTGATGCTCCAGAGAATCTGAATGGACCAAAGCCCGTAGGCGACGAGGAGCAGGATCACCCCGACCTGCAACACGAGACGCGCACCGGTGGCGTGAACGTAATCCATGAGGATGTCGCGCATGCCCACCCACGCATGCCAGAAGAGGGACAGCAGGAACAGCAGGGTCGCGAGACGCATCCACTGGCAGGCGAAGAGCGCCTTCCACGCCTCGAAGCCGGACGGTCGCTGCGTGAGCAGCACCAGGAACAGCACGACCGCGTACACCGCCATGACGACGGCCGTCACGCGCTGAACGAGCCAGTCCCGCAACCCGTAATGCGCACCTACCGGGATACGCTTCACCATAGCCAGCCTCCGAGAATCACGGTGAGCGCCAGGCTCACGCCGAGCACGACGAAGCTCGACGTCCGCGCGCTCTGGAGCGAGGTGCCGATGTGCATGTCGAGCACGAGGTAGCGGATGCCCGCGCAGAAGTGGTGCAGGAACGCCCAGAGCACCGCGAGCAGAACGAGCTTGACGAGGGGATTGCCCAGCACCTCGACCAGGCCGGCATGGGACTCGGATGACCCGAGACTCTGCTGCAGCAGGTACAGCAGCACCGGCAGCATGATGAACAGGCCGAAACCGCTGATCCGGTGCATGATCGAGATGATTCCCGGAATGGGCAGCCGGATCTGGAAGAGGTTGAGGTGCTTGGGACGAGGTCGTGTGTTCGCGGAGGTCATCGTGGCGACTTGTTTATTGGAGGCTCGGGAAACGTCAGTTGATGATGTTGGCGTAGTGATGCTCGGCGCAGTTGCAGAAGCTGCGACGGAGCTCGACCGGACGGCGGCCGTAAGTATAGGCGACGCGCTCCATCATCAGTAGCGGCGCCCCTTCGCGGAGGCCCAGGGGGTGCGCCGTGTCGGCGTCGGCGGCCACGGCCTTCAGCCGCTCCTCGGCCTCGACTATGCGCACGTGGAACTCTGACTCGTAGATGGTGTAGAGCATGCAGCCGTGCGCGTTCAGCGTCTCGGCGTCGAGCCCGGGAAAGAGCTCCGCAGGCACCTTGGCCTCTTCGTAGATCACGCGCTTCGCATTCACGGACAGCACCCGGCGCACCCGCACGAGCGGTGAGCCGGTCTCGAGGTCGAGGTTGCGGGCGGCAGCCGCATCCGCGCGGACGCGACGACACTCGACGAGTTCGGCCTCTATCGTCGCGACGGGACCGGCGTCCGGCGTGATCCGGAGAAACGCGAGCTGCGCACGCTCGTGCGCGTGGGAGGCGACGAACGTCCCGCGCCCCTGACGGCGCACGAGCACGTTCTCCTGGGCGAGTTCGTTGACGGCCTTGCGCACCGTCCCCTGACTCACGTTGAAACGTTTCGCGAGTTCCAGTTCGCTCGGGATGGACTCCCCCGGCTTCCACTGGCCGGATTCGAGGCCTTCCGTGATCAGCAGCTTGATCTGCCGATACAGCGGCTGGTAGGCGGGAAAAGGGGCGTCGGGCTTCATGACTGGTCGGGATTTTTAGCACAACCTGCCGTACGGGTCCACCGCAAAACTGTATCAGTAGTCATATACAAGACTCGCATTGACACAGCGCAGCGGCCGTCCTTATCATCCGCGCGTTCGACGAGTCGGTTTCGTCCAGTCCTGACTTGCGGCAACGCACCACCCGCCCTCGCTGTGAGGGTCGTTCACCGGAAAAAGTTCGGTCAATTTCCATCGTCCCGAGGAGTTCGTGCCTATGAAAGCCCCCGTCCGAGTAGCAGTTACCGGTGCCGCCGGTCAGATCGGTTACAGCCTGCTCTTCCGCATCGCGAGTGGCGAGATGCTCGGCAAGGACCAGCCCGTCATCCTGCAACTGCTCGAGATCCCGGACGAGAAGGCCCAGAAGGCGCTCAAGGGCGTGATGATGGAACTCGACGACTGCGCGTTCCCCCTGCTCGCGGGCATGTCCGCGCACAGTGACCCGATGACCGCGTTCAAGGACATCGACCACGCGCTGCTCGTGGGTGCCCGCCCGCGCGGCCCCGGGATGGAGCGCAAGGACCTCCTGTCGGCGAACGCCCAGATCTTCACGGCGCAGGGCAAGGCCCTCAATGCCGTGGCGAGCCGCGACGTGCGCGTGCTCGTGGTCGGCAACCCTGCCAACACCAACGCCTACATCGCGATGAAGAGCGCACCGGACCTGCCGAAGGGCAACTTCACGGCGATGCTCCGGCTCGACCACAACCGCGCGCTCTCCCAGCTCGCGACGAAGACCGGCAAGCCCGTCGACGCGATCGAGAAGCTCATCGTGTGGGGCAACCACTCTCCCACGATGTATCCCGACTACCGGTTCGCGACGATCGCCGGCCAGCCGGCGCCGGCTGCGGTCAGCGACGAAGCGTGGTACCGGGACACGTTCATCCCGACGGTCGGCAAGCGCGGTGCCGCGATCATCGAGGCACGCGGCCTGTCGTCGGCCGCCTCGGCGGCCAATGCGGCGATCGACCACATGCGCGACTGGATGCTGGGCACCGGCGGCAAGTGGGTCACGATGGGCATCCCGTCCGACGGGTCCTACGGCATTCCGGAGGACGTCCTCTACGGTTTCCCGGTGACGTGTTCGGGCGGCCGCTACGAGATGGTCAAGGGACTCGAGATCGACGAGTTCAGCCGCCAGAAGATGGATGCCACGCTCAAGGAACTCGAGGAGGAGCGCGCCGCCGTCGCGCACCTGCTCGGCTGATCCACGCGTGCCGTCTTCCGCACCGGAAGGCCGTTTCGCAACGAAACCCGAGAGGCCTCGGGCGTGCACGGGAGCGTGCGCCCGACCCTCGCGTCCGGCCGGGCGCCGGCCGCCCCGAGCGGTCCGCCCGTCCCCAATCATGGAGTGCTCGCAATGACGCAGAAGTCCTCAGCCGGGGCCCGGTTCCGCCAGGCCCTGAAGGAAGAGTCCCCTCTCCAGATCGTCGGCACGATCAACGCCTACCACGCGCACCTCGCGCAGCGCTCCGGGTACCGTGCGATCTACCTGTCCGGCGGCGGCGTCGCGGCCGGCTCGCTGGGGTTGCCCGACCTGGGCATCAGCAATCTCGACGACGTCCTGACGGACATCCGGCGCATCACGGACGTGTGTGACACGCCGCTGCTCGTGGACGTGGACACCGGATTCGGCACGAGTGCCTTCAGCATCGCGAGGACCACCCGGTCCCTCGTGAAGTTCGGCGCCGGTGCGATGCACATCGAGGATCAGGTCGGCGCGAAGCGGTGCGGCCATCGCCCGGGCAAGGAGCTCGTCTCGACCGAGGAGATGGTGGATCGCGTGAAGGCCGCGGCCGACGCCCGTACGGATTCCGACTTCGTGATCATGGCGCGCACCGACGCGCTCGCCGTCGAGGGCCTGCAGGCCGCGATCGACCGCGCGTGCGCGTGCGTCGAGGCCGGTGCCGACGCGATCTTTCCCGAAGCCATGACGGAACTCGCGATGTACCGGCAGTTCGCGGACGCCGTGAAGGTGCCCGTTCTCGCCAACATCACCGAATTCGGCGCCACGCCACTGTTCACGGTGGATGAACTGCGGTCCGTGAACGTAGGCATGGTGCTCTATCCGCTCTCGGCGTTCCGCGCCATGAACAAGGCAGCCCTCAATGTCTATCAGCACATCCGCGCGGACGGCACGCAGAAGAACGTGGTGGACACGATGCAGACGCGAGCCGAACTCTACGACTACCTCGGCTATCACAGCTTCGAGCAGAAGCTCGACGAGCTGTTCGCCAAGCGCAAGACCGGCTGAGGGCCTCGTTCCGGACAGGTTGCAGGATCTCGGCAGCGACGCAGTCGCGCGTCGAGCCCAGAAGTACGGTCCGCCGGCGCGTGACTGACGCGCCGGGGTCCGATTGATGCCAGCGGGGGCCACGAGCCCCTCGCACACCGACGAAACCTTGCCGGCCGACTCGTACGCGCAGCGCGCGTGCGGCGAGGTCGCCTCAGGAGGAAACAGGATGACAGACGCGCAGACCCCCACCGGCCCGAAACCCAAGAAGTCCGTCGCGCTCTCCGGCGTCGCCGCAGGCAACACGGCCCTGTGCACGGTCGGCCGCACGGGCAACGACCTGCACTACCGTGGCTACGACATTCTCGACTTCGCCGACGAGGCGACGTTCGAGGAGATCGCGCACCTGCTCGTGCACGGCCACCTGCCCACGATCGCCGAGCTGAACGCGTACAAGAAGAAGCTCCAGGCGCTGCGCGGCCTGCCTGCCGCGCTGAAGGCCGCCCTGGAGTGGATTCCGTCGACGGCGCACCCCATGGACGTGATGCGCACGGGCTGCTCCGTCCTCGGCACGATGATCCCCGAGAAGGACGACCACAACGTGCCCGGCGCGCGCGACATCGCCGACCGCCTCATGGCGAGCTTCGGGTCGATGCTGCTCTACTGGTACCACTGGAGTCACAACGGACGCCGCATCGAGGTCGAGACGGACGACGAGTCCATCGCCGGACACTTCCTGCACCTGCTCCACGGCAGGACGCCGAGCGCGACCTGGGAGCGCGCGATGCAGACCTCCCTCAACCTCTACGCCGAGCACGAGTTCAACGCGTCCACCTTCACGGCACGCGTGATCGCGGGAACGGGGTCCGACATGTACTCGTCGATCGCGGGTGCGATCGGTGCGCTGCGGGGGCCCAAGCACGGCGGCGCGAACGAGGTCGCGTTCGACATCCAGGGCCGCTACGCAACGCCCGACGAAGCCGAGAGCGACATCGTGCGCCGTGTCCAGAACAAGGAGATCGTGATCGGCTTCGGTCATCCCGTCTACACGATCGGCGATCCCCGCAACAAGGTCATCAAGAGCGTCGCCCAGCGCCTGTCGAAGGAAGCGAAGGACACCCGGCTCTTCGACATCGCCGATCGTCTCGAGGCGGTGATGTGGCGGGAGAAGAAGATGTTCCCGAACCTCGACTGGTTCAGCGCGGTCAGCTATCACATGATGGGCGTCCCGACCGCGATGTTCACGCCGCTGTTCGTGATCTCGCGCACCTCCGGCTGGTGTGCGCACGTGATCGAGCAGCGTCAGGACGGAAAGATCATCCGCCCGAGCGCGAACTACACCGGCCCCGAGAACCAGAAGTGGGTTTCTCTCGAGCGCCGCAAGTAAGACGCCGGAAACCCACGTCGGCGATGCGCACGACGGTCACCGCGGCTCGTCCCGCCCGGGCACCCGCTCCTTCCCGAAGGAGCCCCGCCCCCGCGGCACGGGCCGCTTTCGTTTCCGACGTCGCCGGCCGTGCCGCGAGACACCCCGCACCACCTGCCACGAATCCCTATCCAACCCGCTAACGCACATCCGGAATCAAGACAATGTCTGCTCACATTTCCAACGTTCGCCCGAAACCCGACAAGGTCCTCGTCGACATCGTCGACTACGTGACGAAGTTCAAGGTCACCGGCAAGGAAGCCTACGAAACCGCCCGTTACTGCCTGATGGACACGCTCGGCTGCGGCCTGGAAGCGCTCGAGTATCCCGCCTGCACGAAGCTCCTCGGACCCGTCGTGCCGGGCACGGTCGTCCCCAACGGTGCGAAGGTTCCCGGCACCCAGTTCCAGCTCGACCCGGTGCAGGCCGCCTTCAACATCGGCGCGATGATCCGGTGGCTCGACTTCAACGACACGTGGCTCGCGGCCGAGTGGGGTCACCCCTCCGACAACCTCGGTGGCATCCTCGCGACGGCGGACTGGCTCTCGCGCAATGCGATCGCGGCGGGGCGCAAGCCGCTCACGATGCAGGACGTCCTCACCGCCATGATCAAGGCGCACGAGATCCAGGGGTGCATCGCGCTCGAGAACAGTTTCAACAAGGTCGGGCTCGATCACGTCGTCCTCGTGAAGGTCGCGTCGACGGCGGTGGTCGCCCAGATGCTCGGCCTCTCGCGCGACGAGATCATCAACGCCGTGTCGCTCGCGTGGGTCGATGGCCAGTCCCTCCGGACCTATCGCCACGCCCCGAACACCGGCTCCCGCAAGAGCTGGGCAGCAGGTGACGCGACCTCCCGCGCCGTGCGCCTCGCGCTGATCGCGAAGACGGGCGAGATGGGCTATCCCTCCGTCCTCAGCGCGAAGACCTGGGGTTTCTACGACGTGCTGTTCAAGGGCAACCCCTTCAAGTTCCAGCGCCCCTACGGCAGCTACGTGATGGAGAACGTGCTGTTCAAGATCTCCTTCCCCGCCGAGTTCCACTCGCAGACCGCGGTCGAGTGCGCCATGCAGATCCACGCGCAGCTCGCGAAGCTCGGCAAGAGCGCGCAGGACATCAAGAAGATCACGATCCGCACGCACGAGGCCTGCATCCGCATCATCGACAAGAAGGGGCCGCTGAACAATCCGGCCGACCGCGACCACTGCATCCAGTACATGGTCGCCGTGCCGCTCCTGTTCGGGCGCCTGACCGCCGGCGACTACGAGGACGACATCGCGTCCGATCCGCGCATCGACAAGCTTCGCGACAAGATCGTCTGCGTCGAGGACAAGCAGTTCACGAAGGACTACCACGACCCCGAGAAGCGCTCGATCGCGAACGCGCTGACCGTCGAATTCAACGACGGCAAGAAACTCAAGGAAGTGGTGTGCGAGTACCCCATCGGCCACAAGCGCCGCCGCAAGGAAGGCATGCCCGTCCTCGTCGAGAAGTTCCGGACCAACCTCGCGCGCCGGTTTCCGTCCAAGCAGCAGGCCGCGATCCTGGACCTCTGCATGGACGCGAAGAAACTCGCGGCCACGCCGGTGCACGAGTTCGTCGACCTGTTCGTGATTTGATCGCGTTCCCACATCGGAGCCTGACATGAGCCACAACCTGTTCAAGTCGCTGCAAGAGTTCGCGGTCGGCAGCAAGAAGGGCAAGTTCTACTCGCTGCCCGCGCTCGAGAAGGCCGGTCTCGGCAAGATCTCGCGCCTGCCGGTGTCCATCCGGATCGTTCTCGAATCCGTGCTCCGGAACTGTGACGGCAAGAAAGTCACCGAGGAGCACGTGCGCCGGCTCGCGGCCTGGAGGCCGAACGCCGAACGCACCGAGGAGATTCCGTTCGTCGTCGCGCGCGTCGTGCTTCAGGACTTCACCGGCGTCCCGCTGCTCGCGGACCTCGCCGCGATGCGCAACGTCACGGCGGACATGGGCAAGGACCCCAAGACCATCGAGCCGCTCGTGCCCGTCGATCTCGTCGTCGACCACTCGGTCATGATCGATCACTACCGGGGCAAGGACTCGCTCGATCTCAACATGAAGCTCGAGTTCCAGCGCAACCGCGAGCGTTACCAGTTCATGAAATGGGGCATGCAGGCGTTCGACACCTTCGGTGTCGTCCCGCCCGGCTTCGGCATCGTGCACCAGGTGAACCTCGAGTACCTCGCGCGCGGCGTGCACCGCAAGGATGGCATCTACTACCCCGACACCCTCGTGGGTACCGACAGCCACACGACGATGATCAACGGCATCGGAGTCGTGGGCTGGGGTGTCGGCGGCATCGAGGCCGAAGCCGGCATGCTGGGCCAGCCCGTTTACTTCCTCACGCCCGACGTGGTCGGTGTCGAGCTCAAGGGCCGGCTGCGCGAAGGCGTCACGGCCACCGACCTCGTGCTCACGATCACCGAAATGCTCCGCCGGGAGAAGGTCGTGGGCAAGTTCGTCGAGTTCTTCGGCGAAGGCACCGAAAGCCTCGCCCTTCCCGATCGCGCGACCATCGGCAACATGGCACCGGAGTACGGCGCGACGATGGGCTTCTTCCCTGTCGATGCCAAGACCGTCGAGTACTTCCGTGGCACGGGCCGCACGAAAGCCGAGATCGACGCGTTCGAGGCCTACTTCAAGGCGCAGAAGATGTTCGGCATCCCGCGCGCCGGCCAGATCGACTACACGAAGGTCGTCGAGCTCGACCTCTCGAGCGTGGCGCCCTCCCTCGCCGGTCCGAAGCGGCCGCAGGACCGCATCGAGATCGGGAACGTCAAGTCCCAGTTCACGAACCTCTTCAGCAAGCCCACCGCCGAGAACGGCTTCAACCAGCCTGCGCAGAAGCTCGAGGAAGTGTTCACGACGGGGAGCGGCATCGAGCTGCGCAACGGCGACGTGCTGATCGCGGCGATCACCTCGTGCACGAACACCTCCAACCCGGGCGTCCTGCTCGCGGCCGGCCTGCTCGCGAAGAAGGCGGTGAAGGCCGGTCTCACCGTGCGGCCGCACATCAAGACCTCGCTCGCACCGGGTTCGCGGATCGTCACCGAGTACCTGCAGCGCGCGGGGCTGCTTCCGTACCTGGAGCAGCTCGGGTTCAGCGTCGCGGCCTACGGCTGCACGACCTGCATCGGCAACGCGGGCGACCTCGCTCCCGAGATCAACGACGCGATCACCTCGAACGACCTCGTCTGTGCAGCCGTGCTCTCGGGCAACCGCAACTTCGAGGCGCGGATCCACCCCAACCTCAAGGCGAACTTCCTGGCGTCTCCCCCGCTCGTCGTCGCCTACGCGATCGCGGGCACGATCACGAAGGACCTCATGACCGAGCCCGTCGGCACCGGCAAGGGCGGCAAGGACGTCTACCTGGGCGACATCTGGCCGACCAGCGAAGAGATCTACGCGCTCATGAAGTACGCGATGAGCCCGGCCGCCTTCAAGAAGAACTACGCGCAGGTCAGGGAGAATCCGGGCGATCTCTGGAAGCAGGTCGAGGGTGTGACGGGGCAGGTGTACGACTGGCCGGCGTCCAGCTACATCGCGAAACCGCCGTTTTTCGACGGCTTCGCGATGGCCGCCGGCGAAGGTGCGAGTTCCATCCGGGGGGCGCGTGCGCTGGGGGTGTTCGGTGATTCCATCACGACCGATCACATTTCCCCGGCCGGGTCGATCAAGGAGACGTCGCCCGCCGGCAAGTGGCTCGTCGCCAACGGCGTCGCGAAGGCGGACTTCAACAGCTACGGGTCCCGCCGCGGGAACCACGAGGTCATGATGCGCGGCACGTTCGCGAACGTTCGCATCAAGAACCTCATGATTCCCCCGCTGCCCGACGGATCCCGTGTCGAGGGCGGCGTGACCATCCATCAGCCGTCCGGGGTCGAGATGTCGATCTATGACGCCGCGATGAAGTACATCGACGCGGGCACCCCCACCGTCGTGTTCGGCGGCGAGGAGTACGGCACCGGTTCCTCTCGCGACTGGGCGGCGAAGGGCACGCAGCTGCTCGGGGTCAAGGCGGTGATCGCACGCAGTTTCGAGCGCATCCATCGCTCGAACCTGGTCGGAATGGGCGTGCTCCCGCTGCAGTTCAAGGGCTCCGATTCCATCACGTCGCTCGGCATTACGGGAGAGGAAGAGTACGACATCGATCTCGGCGGCGACCTGCGCCCGCAGCAGGACGCGACCCTGGTCATCCGACGCAAGGACGGGACCCGGAAGAAGGTCACGCTCACGCTGCGGATCGACACCCCGATCGAGGTGGACTACTACCGCCATGGCGGCATTCTTCCCTACGTGCTGAGGGAACTCCTGAGCGCCGCCTGATCCGGTCTCACCGCAACGTCATGAAGCCCGGCCACTCGGCCGGGCTTTTTTTCTGGAATGCACGCCCGTGCGGAAGGCCTCGCCGACGCGTGGCGTGTGCAGGCGTGCCACGCGTCCCGAGTGTTGACTTCGGTCAAACACTGCGCCCGCCCGGCTGCCTAGCATTCGCACGCATCGGGTTCTCCCATGGTCCTGCTTCCCGGAGGAGGCTGATCACATGCCACGGTCTGTCCAGCACGATCGTCATTCCGACCGCACGCCTTCGGGCACTCGGACGCAGGCACCGTCCCCCGACGTGGCGCCGAAGAAGCCTCGACGCGCCCGGCGCAGCACCTCCGCACCGGTCGCCCCCGAGTCGTGGAACCGGATGGTGGCCGAGGCGGCCTACTTCCGCGCCGAGCGCCGGGGCTTTCTGGGCGGTTCGCCCGAGGAGGACTGGTTCGCCGCGGAGGCCGAGCTTCGCGCATCCCGGCGGACCTGATCGCCATTCGCAATCGTTTCACGCAAGGAGCAGACAGATGGCAAACATTCGGCTCTACGACCCGTTCACCGATCTCGACGACCTCTTCAAGGGCATCCGGAACTGGCCTGCCCGTGCCATGAAGGAAGCGCCGTCGATCAAGCTCGAAGTCAAGGAAGACGACCAGTCGTACACGGTGCACGCCGAGATGCCCGGCGTCAGGAAGGATGACATCAACGTGACGGTGGACGGCAACGTCGTGACCATCACCGGAGAAGTGAAGTCGGAGAAGGAACAGAAGGAAAAGGAGCGCGTGATCCACTCGGAGCGTTACTACGGTTCCGTGTCGCGCAGCTTCACGCTCGCCCAGTCCGTGGACGAAGGGGCGACGACCGCGAAGTTCAATGACGGCGTACTGGAGCTTCGGCTGCCGAAACGCACCGGCCCGGCGACGAAGCGCATCCAGGTTTCCTGACCGCCCCTACCAGGTCCCGTGGGGTCCGGCAACCGCCGGATGCCACGGGGCATCTCTCGCGAGGCACTCCCGCCTCGCTGGACGAGACCTGCCCCTCCGGTGCACGTGACTCGCGTGCCCGTCCGATCGACGCCCCTCGCCAGGCGCCGGACAAGACGGCGCGTGCCGGGTCGTGCTCCGCCATCCGCGCTGCACCCCGGGCACGCACGGACCGCTCAAGTTCGACCGCGCACCGCCGTTGTGAACCCAATGGTCCTCCGTTCCAGCGTCACGCTTCGTGGGTAAACCCAATTCCGGCAGCGTCGGCCGGCTCCTCCGTCACTCGCGGCACGTCGTGGCGATACAGATCGCGATCCTGGTCGCGACGATCGCGTTCGTCGCCGCGCAGATCAGCCTGCTGACCGGAGCGGTTCATCAGCTCGATCACGCCAGCAAGACGATTGCCGCACTCACGGCGCTGTCGGACGACATCTCCGACCTCGACGCGGGCCAGCGCAGCTACCTGCTCACGGGGGACGCGGCATTTCTCGCCCCGTACGCGCGCGCGATCCGGGTTCTCGATGAGCACATCACGGACCTGGGTGCCGAGCTCGCTCACGATCCGGAGACGACGCGCGTCCTGAGACGCGTCACGACCGCGAAGGATCGCCGCGTTAAGTTCGCCGACGAGACCATCGCCCTGCGCCGCGACGGGCGTACCGCGGAAGTGCTCCATCTGGTGAGAAACGGCACTGGCCGGCAACTGACCGACGCGATCCATGCGGACGTGCACATGCTGATCGATCAATGGCACGTGACCCGGCAGCGTGTCGCGAGCGAAGTCCGCGAACGCCAGGGCGTCGTCGCCTTCGGCGTGACGGTCGCCGCCGTCGTGACCATCCTCATGATCGTCTGGAACTACCGCACACAGCAGGGCTTCATCTCCGAACTCGCCCGCAGCGAGGCGGAGCTCCGCGGCATCCTTTCCAGCATGGTCGAGGGGGTGGTGAAACAGGACACGTCCGGCAGGATCGTGGCGGCCAACGAACGGGCCTCGCAGATCCTCGGCCTGACCGAGGACCAGCTGATGGGCCGGGACTCCATGGATCCTCACTGGCGATGCATGCGCGAGGACGGAAGCCCGTTTCCGGGCGAAGAGCATCCGGCCATGGTGGTGCTGCGTACGGGCTCGCCGGTCCGGGATTGCGTCATGGGCGTTCACCTGCCGCGCGGTGAACAGGTCTGGATCGTCGTCAACGCGAAGCCCGTGTTCGCCACGGATACGGGGACCATCACGGGTGTCGTGACCACCTTCCTCGACATCACGGAACTCCGGAACGCGGACATCGGCCGCCTGCAGAGCGAGGCGCGCCTGCGTGCGATCGTCGAGAACGCGCCTGACGCGATCTTCGTGCGGGATGCCACGGGGCGCTTCACCGAGGTAAACCCGGCCGCGTGCAGGAGCTGGGGCTATTCCCGCGAAGAGCTGCTGCGCTCGACGGTGATGGACGTGTTCGAGGGGCTGACACTCGATGACGCGCGCGAGATCACGAACACGGTGGAGTCCGGCCTGCCAGTGAGCTTCACGCGAAGCGTCCGGCGTGCGGACGGCTCCACGATCCCGGTGGAGACACGCGCCACCTCGCTGGAACTGGACGGCTCGTCGCACGTGCTGTGCTTCACCCGGGACGTGTCCGCCCTGCGCGCCGCACAGCAGCGCACACTGGAGAGTGAAAAGCGCCTCCAGGCCATCATCGGCAACGTGCCCGCGATGATCTCCTACTGGGGGGCCGACCTTCGCTTCGAGTTCGCGAACCAGGCCATGCTGGCGTGGTTCGGGATCACCGATGGCAACGTGGACGGACGGGACCTTCGCGATGTACTGAGCCGTCCGGCCTTTGCACAGAGCCTTCCTTACATGGAGAGAGCCCTCGGGGGCGAGGTGTGCGTGTTCGAGCGCGACGACAAGGATTCGGCCGGACGACGACGACACGCCCGGGTGACCTACATTCCCGACGTGGCCGATGAGCGCGTGAGAGGGGTCTTCACGCTGATCACGGACACGACGGAACTCACGCACAAGGTGCAGGAGAGAACCCGGGAGCTCGCCCTCGCCCGGGATCAGGCCGAGGCTGCGAACCACGCCAAGGACGAGATCCTCGCGAACGCGTCACACGAGATGCGCACGCCTCTCCACGCGATCCGGGGATTCACCGACCTCGCACTGCGTCAGGTGGACGCCGGGCAGTCTCCGAAGCTCGCACGCTATCTGCACAACATCCAGGAGAGCGCGCAAAGACTCGGAAAGTTCGTGGACGATCTCCTCTCGCTCGCGAAACTCCAGACGGGACGCACGACCGTCGAAGTGAGTGCGGTCGACCTCCGCGCGCGGGCGGAAGACATCGGCCGCAGTCTGGAAGTCCTTTTCCTCGCGAAGCGCCTGCGTTTCGAGATCCTGCTCTCGACATCGTCGTGCGTGGTCCCGGCCGACGCGTCGATGGTCGACCAGGTTCTCACGAATCTCCTCTCGAATGCCGTCAAGTTCTCGTACGACGGTGGCACGATCCGCGTCACGCTCGCGGATGACACGTTCGTCGCCCCCGACGGGCATTCCACGGTGTCCGCACTGAGGATGAGCGTGAGCGACGACGGCGTCGGCATCCCGGAACCGGAACTCGAAGCCGTTTTCGAGAAATTCAGACAGAGTTCGCGCACCAAGACCGGCGCCGGAGGTACCGGTCTCGGACTGTCGATCACGCGGGAGATCATGCGCCTGCACGGCGGGACGATCACCGCGCGGAACGTGCCGGGCGCCGGTGCCGCCTTCGATGCCGTGTTTCCTCGCGCGCAAACGGGCGCACACACCGGAACCGCACCGGCATCCCCGGGCGACGTGCACGGTCCGATTCCCCTCCCGACGGCGGCCGACCTCTCTCGCGGCGTCCCGGCGTGACGCGTGTGCGCTCAGTTGTCCCAGCCGAGCGAGGGAGATCTCGCGCTCGACACATGCCCGTCGTCGTTGAAGAAGACCGATCCTGCACCGACGTCCGGATAGACGTAGTACCACACGCGCTTGCCGTTGATCCGCAGTTCCCTGCTCGGCGCGCCGAGTGCCGACTTCACGTCGCTCTCCGACTTTCCCGGCTCCACCCGGCGCCACGCGCGGCGCAGCCCGATGAGATCGACACCCGAGCCGGCCGGGCCGCAGCCTGCAGCGGATCCGCACGCCGCGGTGCCCTTGCCTGCCCCGCTCGCGAGCGCATCGACACGCTGCTGGAGCATGTCCACTCGACGCGTGAGTTCGTCCACCTGCTGACGCAGTTCGGTCACTGCCGGGTCGGCCGCGTGCGCGACCGACCCGGCGATGAGCAGCACCGAGGCAGCGACGGCTGCCCGTGCGAAAGCCCTACTTGGACTCGACATACGCCGCGATCGCACGCATCTCGTCGAGGGTCATGTTCCCCCCGATGGCCGCGTGCATGGTCGGGTTGTCCCTCCGGATCTCGCTCTTGAAGTACGCGAGCTGCTTGACGATGTAGTCCGCGTGCTGCCCCGCGAGGCGAGGAATCGTCTCGTTGCCCTGCGCGTCCGGGAGGTGGCACGTCACACAGGCCATGATCTTCTTGTCCGGAATGCCGTGCTCGAAGATCTGCTTGCCCTCTGCCATGAGCGCGGGGTCCCCGGCCGTCCCGGGCACCGGCTTCTGGGCAGCGTAGTACTGCGCAAGATCATGGATGGTCTGGTCGTCCAGCAGGGCCGTCATGCCCCACATGAACGCCTGCGCCGGCGGGTCGCCCCGCGTGTGCTCCCTGAATGCCTTGAGCTGTGCCTCGATGTAGGCGGCGTTCTGTCCTGCCAGACGCGGGAATGCGGGGCTGGTGCTCTCCCCCTTCGGTCCGTGACACAGCGAGCACGTGTGCGTCGCGAGATCTTCGGCATGATTGGCAGCGACACTCGATGCCGTGATGCCCATGCAGAGGGCCGCTCCGACGGTGGCCGCAATGAAGGTTTTCATCGATCGTTCTCCAGAGTCATTGGCCGGGGTCTGTCAGAAGTTGATCCATCCCAGCAGGTAGAGGGTATTGTTGTCCTTGGCGTTGCGCCCCGAGCCGTCGTAGTTCGTGCTCGTACCGTTGAACTTGTTGTAGACCACGTACTGCAGCGCGAACTTCGTGTTCTCCCAGGGAATGAAATCGAGTTCTGCGCGCCAGCCGCGGCTGTCGGGAACGTTCATGCCGTAGCCGGTCACCGCGCCGGGGGCGTACAACCCGGAATCGGCGGTCCCCTTGGTCGAGAAATATCCGAGCGACCCGCCCCATTCCCGCTGGTAGAAGTAGCTTCCTCCTAGACGCCAGGTCTTGAGGGTGTTCTCGAGATTGGAAGCGCCACCGAGCACGCCGAAGGTGGCCCCGAGCGTCTGCCTCTCGTTGATGTACGTCGCCTGAGCGGACACGATGTTGTCGTCCCCGATGTACTGGTACTGGCTGTCGACGCCGACGTCGCGGTAACGGTCCGTCACGCCGTTGAGCGGCAGTGTCCCGCCGGGCTCGAGCTTGGTCTCCATGCCGAACGTACCGACCGAGAGCGAGTGCCTGTCCCAGAGGTGCTCGTACGCAAGGCGCCAGTAGGGTGCCAGCCCGTCGATCGTCGATCCGTCCTGCGCCTTGGGAAACAGACTGGCGTTCGATCCGGCCCGCGCACTCCGGTAGCCACCGAGTTCGGCGTACACCGAGTCGTTCCACCAGAGATACGCCGACAGACCCGCGACCTGCCCGCCGAGCGCGCCGTCCACGATCGCGCTCGCTCCGGGGGCGACCGCCGCATTCGATTGCTGGTCGAACGGAGACTGCCAGGCGGGTGTCGTGTTCCAGACATCCTGTACCGTTGGATTGTTGTTGAGAGACAGCCCGAACGTCGTGTCCGAACCCAGGAGATTGAAGTGTTTCGCAAAACGCAGGTCGAGGTTGTCCATGCCCACGCCGTCGCTGTCGTTCGAATACGTGAGCTGGATGAATCCGCCGAGATTCGGCGCGATGCGCCCCGCGTAGAAGAGGCTGGCCTGCTGTGGCAGTGCGGCTGCGCCATTCTGGGCGTTGCCGGGTGACACGAGCCCGGCCGTGTCGTCGGGTATCGACTTCTTCATCTTCGTGTAGGAAGCCTGCACCATCACCGACAACGGCGGGATCTGATTCAGCGTGAGTTGCTTGTTGTCGTGCTCGTCGGTCGCCTGCACGACCGGCATGTTGTCAATCACGTAACCATTCAGCTTGAAGCGTCGTCCGAACGGCGTGAGTTCCGGGAACACCGTGTGACAGGCCTCGCACGCCATGCCTGTCTGTCTTCCGAAACTGGGTACTGCCAGGGCATTCGTCGAGAATGCGCTTCCTGCGACGACCGCCACTGCGGCCACGGCCGTCAACATCCGCGCGCGCACGCACGAGGTCCACATGATCCAGATCCTCCGTTTTCCGGTTGGCATGGTCTCGCGGCATCGCCGACGCCTTGGTTTGCGTGTTTTGTTCCAGACTACGGTCGCACCAGCTCGTTCAGTTGACGCAAGTCAAGCCACGACCGTATTGCCGGAAATGTAAGTCTGCAGCAAGCGGGGAAAGCGGTTTTGCAAGCGACCAGTAAGACTCCGCGCACCGACGCCCTGTCTGCACGCACGACGAAAGGAGGGGTCGGGTATTGCATCGGCCTCGGGCGCGGTGCGCGGGAGCCGTCAGCGGCAGTCTCGTCGCATCGAAGTCCGGCTGCCGCACACCGGTCAGAGATTGCCCGCCGAGAGTTCGCGCGCGATGTAGTCCGCCTGACGCATGGCGAGCGCGACGATGGTCAGGGTGGGATTCTCGGCGCCGCCGGTCGTGAACTGGCTGCCGTCGGATACGAAGAGATTGGGGATGTCGTGCGTCTGACCCCAGCGGTTCACGACGCCGTCGCGCGGCTTCTCGCTCATGCGGTTCGTGCCGAGGTTGTGCGTGGAGGGGAACGGTGGCGTTCGAAGTGTCGCGAGTGCCCCGACGGCGTCGTAGATCGCGGTCCCTCGGTCATGGGCGTGCGCGCGCATCGCGATGTCGTTCGGGTGGTCGTCGACGTGCACGTTCGCGACGGGCAGTCCGTACCGGTCCTTCACGTCGGGATTCAGCGTGACGCGATTGGACTCTCGCGGCATGTCCTCGCCGACGATCCACAGGCCGGCCATGTTCGCGTAGCGGTCGAGCACCCACGTGAAATCGCGGCCCCACTGCCCGGGGCCCAGGAACGCGGCCAGGAACGGCAGCCCGAGCGAGAGCGTTTCGAGTTCGTAGCCGCCCGCGAATCCCCTCTTCGTGTCGAGACGTGACTCGTCCTCGATGATGCCCGCCATCGTCGCGCCCCGATACATGTGGACCGGCCGGTCGAACACGCCGAATACGGCCCCGGTCGTGTGCCGCATGTAGTTTCGGCCGACCTGTCCCGAGGAATTCGCGAGACCGTCGGGGAATCGGCCCGATGCCGAATTGAGAAGCAGACGCGGAGATTCGATCGAGTTGCCCGCGACGCAGGCGACCCGCGCCTTCTGGAACCGGATGTTGCCGCCGTGATCGACGTATTCGACCCCGGTCGCCTTCCCGCTGTCGTCGTGCAGGATCCTGAGCACCTGGCTTTCGGCCCTGACCTCCAGCTTCCCCGAGGCTTCACCGCGGGGAATGGCCTCGTTGAACGTCGACCACTTCGCTCCGGACTTGCAGCCCTGGAAGCAGAAGCCGATCTGCCGGCACGAGGCCCTGCCGTCCCGCGGACGCGAGTTGATGGACATGTTGCCGGTGTGGACGCGGCGGTATCCGACCCTCGCGGCGCCCGCCGCGAACACCTTGTAGTTGTTGTTGCCCGGGAGCCGCGGAATGCCGTTCGTACCCGTCGTTCCCATCCGGAACTCCGCCCGGTCGTAGTAGGGCGCGAGTTCCTCGAGCGAGATGGGCCAGTCGAGCAGGCTGGTCCCCGCAATCCCGCCGTACACGGTACGAGCCTTGAACTCGTGTGGCTGGAGTCTCAGAGTGGCGCCCGCCCAGTGGAGCGTGGAACCGCCGACGCCCTTGACGATCCACGCCGGAAGGCCCGGAAAATCCCGCGCGATCTGCCACGAGCCCGACGTCGTGCGCGCGTCGAGCCACGAAATCTTCTCGAAGCTCGCCCACTCGTCGTTCTCGAAGTCGTCGATGTCGAATCTCCGGCCCGCTTCGAGCAGCACCACTTCCACGCCCTTCAGCGCGAGGTCGGCCGCGACCGTTCCGCCCCCTGCCCCCGACCCGACGACCACCACCACGTGATCGTCGTCGAACGCGTACCTCGCCGCCATTGTTCTCCTCCGGATCGTTGGTTCGTTCCGAGCGCGGGTCGGGGCGCCTCACACGCGCGACACGGACACGGAAGGCCCTTCAGAGCCAGTCGATGTCGTCGAATCCGCGCGTGAGATAGCCGCCGAATCGTGCCGACGGCCCTTCGTAGCCGAGTGCCTTCCAGACGGCAGGGTTCCCGTACAGCCCTCTCACGAGACCGCCGCGAACGACCTGGAAGAAGTCGCCGGACTGCAACCGCTCGAGGACGAGGCTGCGCGTGCGATCTGCCACGACGTCCACGTAACGCCGTCCGGCGACACTGCGGGCTGCGACGTCGAGGTCGCGCAGACCTTCCGCGAAGACTCGCGCGAGTTCGCTGTCACCCGCCGCACGCGCATCGAAGTCACCCACGACCTGCTCGTAGATCGCGTCCGCGATCTGATCGTGCGGATAGATGTCGCGGCACACCAGGACAAGGGTACGGACCTGCTCACGCGTGAGCACGGCCGGGGCCTGCGCGCGGGCGTGCCCGCCCCCGGAAAGACAGGCTGCCGCGCCCGCCATCCCGAGGCCCGCAACGGCGCCAGACCGCCTCATGAACGCTCGCCGTCCCTCGACCATCCGGTGCTCTGCGCGCATGATCCCCCCGCTCGAATGACGTCGTCGCCGAAGACTCGTATTGTTTTGTCGCGTCGCAACAGAGCGTTGGACGCACTGTGGTCAGATTAGCACTGCAGTTCTCGGGCGGGTAGTCTCCGGGGGTACCTTCCGCCGCCCGCCCGTCCGGATCGCGAATCGCATGCAGGAGCCAGCGGCACGGGCAGCCTCACTCCGACCATTCGATCACCTCGTCGATGCCCGCACGCTCCGTCCTGTACCCGTTGATCGCGGCCTCCGGTTCCGCGTAACCGAACGACAGGCCGCAGACGACGCGCCTCGTTTCGGGAAGTCCGAAGTGGGCGCGCACGAGGTCCGGGTAGGACGCGAGCGCCGCCTGAGCGATGCAGTCGACGCCCAGAGCGCGGAACGCGAGCATCACGCTCATGAGGTACAGGCCGCAGTCGAGGAGCCCGTAGGGCCCGAGCGCCCCCTCCGTCGTGACGATCGCCATGTGTGGCGCCCCGAACGCACGGAAGTTCTCGAGGGACTGTTCCCGGGCGCGCTGCCTGTCCTCGCGGCCGATTCCGAGCGACTGATAGAGCTGGACGCCACACACCTTGCGACGGTCCCTGAACACCCCCTCGTAGGCTTCCGGAAACGGGAAATCCGGACGAATGGGCGTTTCCGCACTCGCCGTGTCGTGGAGGCGCCGGATCAGCGCGTCCCGCGACGCTCCCGAGGCGACGTGCACGCGCCAGGGCTGCGTGTTGCACCACGAGGGCGTCTGCTGCGCCATGCGCAGGGCGCGCTCGACCAGTTCGCGGGAAACGCGCTCCGGGCGGTAGGCCCGGCAGCTGTATCGCGCACTCAGCAATGCGTCCAGCGCGGCAGCTTCGCGCCCGGACATTCCCGGATGGGTTTCACTGGACATCTGTTCTCCTGACGATTCGGCACGCGTGTCGGCCGACACACGGCCCGACGGGGAAGCCTTCCGCAGTGCGCGGCGACTTCCCGGCCTGGCACTCGGGTCGCGCGGATCGAGCCCTATTCGGGCTGCCGCATGAAGAAGTCGTCCACCTCCACCTGGTAGCCGATCGCGAGCCGGTTGGTCTGGTTCGCGAGAGAGACGATCGCGACGAGCTCCCCGAGGATCTCGTCGTCCATGCCCTTCTTGCGCGCGGCCGCCGAGTGGGAACGGATGCAGTACTCACAGTTGTTGGTCATGCTCACCGCGACGTAGATCAGCTCCTTCGTGAGCGGATCCAGCCGCCCGCCGGGCCCCATCACTTCCTTCACCTGGGACCATATGCGTGCAAGGGTGGGCGGATGGGACGCGAGCGCCTTCCAGATGTTGTTGATCCACTTGGTATTGCGGGTTGCCATGATGTCGTCGTAGACCGCCTTCACCTCGGGACTCGCGTCCTCGTACTCCACCAGCTTCACCATCGCCATCTCGTTTCTCCTTTTGCTCGCGGGCGGCGGCGCGCCCGTATCCGGTTCCTCTTGTCGCCCGTCGTCGCCCGGTCACGCCCGGACGAGGGCACACTCGCCCCTTGCACATCGACGGGCCGGAAGCCGGATGATGCCTCACGAGTGGCCCCGCCGGACAAGCCCGCCCTGCCGGCGGGTTGCCCGTGTCACGACGCGACCCGTGCCGTCGCCGAGTTGAACCTGAGCCGGGGAGTCGCGTCCAACCGGTCGATCGCCGGCGGGTTCGTGGACACACCGCCCCCGCCCCCGCCATAATCCCGAGTCTTCATTGCCCCGACACCCCGTCCCCGTTCATGAAATTCCTGTTCGACCTGATCCCGGTGCTGGTCTTCTTCGTCGCCTACTACGGCGCAGGCCACATGCCCGACACCGCCTCCGCCCTGACCTCCGCGGTGCTCGGGGATCTGGGGCTCGGCACGGACTTCCCGCCCGCCCAGGCTCCGATCCTCCTCGCCACGGCGGCCGCGATCGTCGCGACGTTCGGGCAGGTCCTCTGGCTCCTCCTGCGCGGCAAGAAGGTCGACAAGATGCTCTGGATCAGCCTGAGCATCATCGTGGTGATGGGGGGGCTCACGCTCGCCCTGCGGGACCCCACGTTCATCAAGTGGAAGCCCACACTGCTCTACTGGGCGTTCGCGGTCGTCCTGCTCGGCTCCCAGCTCTTCTTCGGCCGGAACCTCATCCGCTCCGCGGCCCAGGACCAGATCGTCCTGCCCGAATCCGTGTGGCGCAACCTCAACCTGAGCTGGGCCGGGTTCTTCGTGTTCATGGGGGTGCTCAATCTCTATGTCGCGTTCAACTTCACGGAAGACACCTGGGTGAAGTTCAAACTCATCGGAGGCATGGGACTCATGCTGCTGTTCGCGCTCGCCCAGGGGCTCGTCCTCTCGCGCTACGCCGAGCAGCCCGAAGAGGGGAAGTGAGCAGGCATGCTCTACGCGATTGTCGGTGAGGACGTCCCGGACAGCCTGTCGCGTCGCACGAGCGCACGCGCGGAACACCTCGAGCGCCTCCGCCGGCTCGCGGAGGATGGTCGGGTCGTGACCGCGGGGCCGTTTCCCGCCATCGACGCGGCCGACCCCGGACCCGCCGGCTCCACGGGCAGCCTCATCGTCGCCGAGTTCGAATCGCTCGAAGCCGCCCGGGCGTGGGTCCGGGACGACCCGTACGTGCGGGAGGGTGTCTTCGCGACGGTTGCCGTACACCCTTTCCGGCAGATCGTGCCGGACTGAAGGCCCTTCCGGATGAGTCTTGCCGAAGAAATCCGCGGCCGCCTCGCATTCCTCGACGCCGAGAGCCTCGAGGTGTTCGACGACAGTGCGGACCACGCCGGACACGCGGGTGCGATGGAGTCCGGCGGCGGGCACTTTCAGGTGATTGCCGTGTCCGAGTGCTTCGCGGGACTGCCGAGGCTGGCTCGGCACCGCCTGGTGTATGATGCGGTCCGCGATTTGATGCCGCACCGCGTTCATGCGCTTGCCATCGTCGCCCAGACACCAGACGAGGTCGCGCAACACACCAGCAAGAGTTGAGTTCGCGGACGGAAAGCGTTTCCGGGTCCGGGAGCAAAGCTCCGTCGTTCACCACTATCTCGGGAAGGAATTTTTCATGCGTTTCATCAAGCTGTCCGGCGTCGCCGCCCTCGGTCTCTGCGGTCTCTTGCTCGCGGGTGTTTCGGGAGCCGACGAATCCTCGAAGCCCGTCGCCGTGGTGAACGGCGTTCCCATCCCGCAGGCGCGGATGGATTTCGTGGTCAAGATGCAGACCCAGCAGGGTCAGAAGGACACCCCGGAGTTCCGCAAGCAGGTGCGTGACGTGCTGATCACCCGCGAGGTGATCGCGCAGAAGGCCCTGAAGGAAGGGCTGGACAAGTCCCCCGAATTCCAGGCCCAGCTGGACCTCGCGCGGCAGCAGCTCCTCGTCCAGGGTTTCCTCGAGAATTACCTCAACACGCACGAACCCACGGAAGCCGATCTGAAGGCCGAGTACGAGCGCGTGAAGAAGGCCCAGTACGATCCCGACTCGAAGGAATACAAGGCACGCCACATCCTCGTGAAGACCGAGAAGGAAGCCAAGGACATTCTCGCGCAGCTCAAGAAGGGTGCGAAGTTCGCGGACCTCGCCAAGAAGAAGTCCATCGACACGGGCACGAACCAGAAAGGCGGCGAACTCGACTGGACCGACGGCGCCAACATGGTGAAGCCGTTCGCGGAAGCCATGCGCTCGCTGAAGAAGGGCGAGACCTCCGGTCCCGTGAAGACCCCCTACGGCTGGCACATCATCCACATCGACGACGTTCGCACACCGCAGTTCCCGACCTTCGAACAGGTCAAGGATCAGGTGAGCAAGCAGTACCTCGCCAAGCAGCGTGACGAACTCATCGAGAGCCTCCGCAAGCAGGCCAAGATCGAGGAGTGAGCGCGCGTCGCTGATCGCGTCTCCACAATAAAGGGCAGCCTCGGCTGCCCTTTTTTCATTTCACGGCCGGCCGGAAGCGAACGATCATCCCTGGTCCACCCACGCGCGCGCATTGCGGAACATCTGCATCCACGGCGAATCCTCGCCCCAGCCCGCCGGGTGCCACGACATCTGCACCGTCCGGAACACACGTTCGGGATGCGGCATCAGGATCGTGAAGCGTCCGTCCGGCGTCGTGAATCCGGTCAGACCCTCCGGCGAGCCGTTCGGATTCGCGGGATAGCTCGTGGCAACGTCTCCGCGATGCGTCACGTATCGCAGGGTCGCGAGGCGTCGCGCCTCACGCAGCGCACGCGGTGACGCGAACTCCGCACGCCCCTCGCCGTGGGAGACGACGACCGGCAGGCGCGTACCGGCCATGCCGCGGAAGAACAGTGACGGACTGTCCGGGATCTCGACCATCACGAAGCGCGCCTCGAACTGCTCCGAGACGTTGCGCACGAAGTGCGGCCAGACGTCGCTGCCCGGAATCAGCTCGTGCAGGTTGCTCATCATCTGGCAGCCGTTGCACACGCCCAGCGCGAACGTGTCCTCGCGCAGGAAGAACCGCGTGAAGGCCTCACGGGCGCGCGCGTTGAAGAGTATGGACTTCGCCCAGCCTTCCCCCGCTCCGAGCACGTCGCCGTAGGAGAACCCTCCGCACGCCGCGATGCCCCGGAACCCGTCCAGATCGGCACGGCCTGCGAGCAGGTCGCTCATGTGGACGTCCACCGCCTCGAAGCCTGCCCGATCGAATGCGGCGGCCATCTCGACCTGTCCGTTCACGCCCTGTTCACGCAGGATCGCGATGCGCGGTCGCCGGCCGAGGACCGCCGGGACCCTCGTGGCCGCCGGGTCGAACCCGAGGTGCACGTGAAGGCCGGGGTCCGCGACGTCGGCGATCGCCGCGTGCTCCTCGTCGGCACTGACCGGGTTGTCACGAAGACGCTGCACGGCGTGGCTGGTTTCCGACCAGACGGCAAGCAGTTCGGCGCCGGACATCGCGAACACTTCGCGGTCTTCCGCGTGCACACGCAGCCATCCGTCCCGGGCGATGGTACCCAGGTCGTGCACGTGGTGCGCGAGACCTGCGTCGCCGAAGACGTGCATCACTTCCGCGAGGTCGGCCTGACGTACCTGCAGCACCGCTCCGAGTTCCTCCGAGAAGAGTGCTCCGACGACGCCGCCCCGGTGTGCGAGTTCGCTCACGTCGACGGAGAGACCCACGTGCGTCGCGAACATCATCTCCACGAGTGCGACGACGAGACCGCCGTCGGAACGGTCGTGGTACGCGAGGATGCGGCCGCGCCGGTGGAGGACCTGCACCGCTTCGAAGAAGCCGCGGAGCAGCGCCGGATCGTCGACGTCCGGGGTACGGTCGCCGACGGCGTCGTAAGCCTGCGCGAGCGTGGAGCCGCCGAGGCGGTTCCGCCCCGCGCCGAGATCCACGCAGAGCAGACGGGTCCGCGGGTGCGCGAGATCGAGTTCGGGCGTGCGGGTCGCGCGCACGTCCTCGACACGCGCGAAGGCCGAGACGACGAGCGAGACCGGCGCGGTCACGTGACGGGCGTGGTCGCCGTCCTGCCACGTGGTGCGCATCGAGAGGCTGTCCTTGCCCACCGGAATGCTGATGCCCAGTGCCGGGCAGAGCTCGAGGCCCACGGCCCGCACGGTGTCGTAGAGTGCGGCGTCCTGGCCAGGCTCGCCGGCCGCTGCCATCCAGTTGGCGGAGAGCTTCACGGACGCGATGTCGCCGACGTACGCGGCGGCGAGATTCGTGAGGGCTTCCCCCACGGCCATCCGCCCGGAAGCGGGCGCGTCGAGCACGGCGACGGGCGAACGCTCCCCCATCGCCATCGCCTCGCCCACGTTCGTGTCGAACCCCGCTGCCGTCACCGCGACATCCGCCACCGGCACCTGCCAGCGCCCCACCATCTGGTCCCGCGCGGTGAGGCCTCCCACGGTGCGATCACCGATCGTGATCAGGAACGCCTTGGAGGCAACGGCCGGAAACCTGAGCACGCGCAGCACCGCGTCCGCGACGTCGATCCCCGAAGTGTCGAACGGCCGGTGGCGCCTGCGCACGCGCGTGACGTTCCGCTGCATGCGCGGCGGCTTGCCGAGCAGCACGCCGAGGTCCATGTCGACCGGCCGGTTGCCGAACGCGGGATCGTCTACGACGAGGCGTCCGTCATCGGTCGCGTCACCCAGGACCGCGTAAGGACAGCGCTCCCGCGCGCAGATCTCCTCGAACCGGGGAAGACGGGCATGATCCACGGCGAGGACGTAACGCTCCTGCGCTTCGTTGCACCAGATCTGCATCGGTGACATCCCGCTTTCCTCGGACGGTATCGCCCGGAGGTTCAGCCGCGCCCCGCATCCGGCGCCGTGCACGAGTTCCGGCAGCGCGTTCGAGAGTCCCCCTGCGCCGACATCGTGAATGGACAGGATCGGGTTCCCGGTTCCGAGCGACCAGCAGCGGTCGATGACTTCCTGCGCGCGCCGCTGGACCTCCGCGTTGCCTCGCTGCACGGAATCGAAGTCCAGCGCCTCGGTGTTCGCGCCGGTGGCCATGCTCGACGCGGCGCCGCCCCCGAGCCCGATCAGCATGCCCGGACCACCCAGCTGGACGAGCGCCGTACCGGCCGGGAACTGCCGCTTCTCCACCTGGTCCGCACGGATCGACCCGAGTCCGCCCGCGATCATGATGGGCTTGTGATAGCCGTGCACGCGATCGCCCACGCGCTGTTCGAACGTCCGGAAGTAACCCGTCAGGTTCGGCCGGCCGAACTCGTTGTTGAAGGACGCCCCGCCCACGGGCCCCTCGATCATGATGTCGAGTGCCGACGCGATGCGCGCGGGCCGTCCGGGAGAGAACGCCTCCCAGGGACGCGCGAGTCCGGGAATGCGCAGGTGCGACGTCGTGAAGCCGGTCAGTCCGGCCTTCGGCTTCGCGCCCCGCCCGGTCGCGCCCTCGTCACGGATCTCGCCGCCGGAGCCGGTCGCTGCCCCCGGAAAGGGGGAGATCGCCGTCGGGTGGTTGTGCGTCTCGACCTTCATGAGGATGTGTGTCGGCTCGTCGTAGCGCCGGTAGATGCCCGCGGTGTCCGGCAGGAACCGCGGCGCGGCCCCGCCGGCCATCACGGCGGCGTTGTCCGAGTAGGCGACCACGGTGTGTTCCGGCTGCCGTTCGTGCGTATGACGGATCATGCCGAACAGCGAGTGGCGCTGCGGCTCGCCATCGATCACCCACGACGCATTGAAGATCTTGTGCCGGCAGTGCTCGGAGTTCGCCTGCGCAAACATCATGAGTTCCACGTCGGTCGGATTGCGGCCCGCTTCCCTGAACGCCGTCACGAGGTAGTCGATCTCGTCGTCCGAGAGCGCGAGCCCCATCGTCCTGTTCGCGGTCTCGAGCGCGCCCCGGCCTCCGGACACGACATCCACCAGTTCCAGCGGCGCCGGCGGCACGTGCTGGAAGAGATGCGCCGCCGCGTCCGGCGTATCGAGGACCGTCTCCGTCATCCTGTCGTGGAGGCGCGCACCGAGATGCTCCCTCGGACATCGCCCGCGCCCCTTGCGCGCGACGGTGTAGACGATTCCGCGCTCGATGCGCCGCACCGGGGACAGGCCGCAGCTGTGCGCGATGTCGGTCGCCTTGGAGGACCACGGAGAGATCGTGCCGAGCCTCGGGACCACGAAGAAGATCTCGCCCTCGAGACGACGCGCTCGCGAGGCCGGGCCGTAGGTGAGGATGCGCTCGAGGCGTCGTCGCCCTTCGTCGTCGAGTTCCCCGTCGAGTTCGACGACGTGCCGGTACTCGGCCGAGACTTCGGTCACGGCCGGATCGAGGTTCTGGAGGGTGGCGAGAAGTTTCCGGACACGGAAGTCGGACAGGGCGTTGCGCCCGGGAAGCTGCAGGACGTGCGGCATGGATGCGCGGACAGTTCTCAAAACGGAATTATAGCCCTCGAGGTCGGCTTCCCTCCGTTCCGGAAACGACGCAGGTACCTCCGCGAGACGTTTGATGCGACACTCCCGGAGTCGTGCGCGCGCGTTCCGGACACGCCGGGCGGCGCGCACTCCACCAGCCAGTCGACCGCCATGACCGATCCCTCGTCGCTGATATACCGTACCGACGACATCCGCCGCATCGAGGCGGCGGCGTTCGCGCAGAAGCCGCCGCAGCCCCTCATGGCACGCGCCGGGCTTGCGGCCGCAGAACTCGCGCGTGCCCTGCTCCACGACCGCCGGCGCGTCCTGGTCTTCGCGGGTCCGGGCAACAACGGCGGCGACGCGTTCGTCGCGGCGACACACCTCGAACAGTGGGGCCGCGAGGTCACGGTGGTGTTCACGGGCGAGCCGTCGAAGCTCCCGGCCGATGCGCGTGCCGCGTACGACCGCTGGCGCGACGTCGACGGTTCCACCCTCGCACACTGGCCCGAAGACCTCGCGGGAGATCTCCTCGTGGACGGACTCTTCGGCATCGGCCTCGAGCGTGATCTCACAGGTCCCTACGCGGAACTGGTCACGAGGATGAACGCTTCCGGCACGCCGATCCTCGCGCTCGACATCCCGAGCGGACTGCACGCCGACTCGGGCCGCGTGCTCGGAACGGCCGTCCGGGCCAGGCACACGGTCACCTTCCTCGCACTCAAGCCCGGCCTGCTGACGCTGGACGGTCCGGATCACGCGGGCACGGTTCACGTGGCCCCCATCGGCATCGATGCCGCGACGGTGCTGCCGCCCGCGGGATTCGTGGTCGACGACCGCTTCGTCCGCGCCGCCCTGCCCCCGCGTCCGCACAATTCCCACAAGGGCCATTACGGCAGCGTGGCGATCGTGGGCGGCGCCCCCGGGATGACCGGTGCCGCGCTGCTCGCGGGCCGGGCAGCCCTCCACCTCGGCGCCGGACGTGTCTACGTGGGCATGCTCGCACCGGAAGGCGGGCAGGTGGACGGGCGGCAGCCGGAGCTCATGATCCGGTCCGGCCACGACGCCGCCAATCTCGAAGGCGCCACTACCCTCGTCGTCGGACCGGGGCTCGGGCAGTCGCACCACGCGGCCGCGATGCTCGACCTCGCGGTCGAACGCGACGTGCCGCTCGTGCTCGACGCCGACGGCCTGAATCTCGTTGCCACGGAGCCCACACGCGCGGCGCGCGTGCGCGTCCGCAGCGCGCCCACGATCCTGACACCGCATCCCGCCGAAGCGGCGCGGCTGCTCAACACGACTGTCGCATCGATCCAGGCCGACCGCATCGCCGCCGCGCTGCGCATGGCCGGGGCGACGAACGCGTGGGTGGTGCTCAAGGGCGCGGGCAGCGTGTGTGCCGGTCCCGACGGCACGTGGTACGTCAATACGTCCGGCAACCCCGGGATGGCGGCCGCGGGCATGGGGGACGTGCTATCCGGCATCGTCGGCGCACTCCTCGGCCAGGGTGCCTCACCGCGCGACGCCCTGCTGGCCGGCGTACGGATCCACGGCCTCGCCGGAGACCGGGTCGTCCGGCAGGTCGGGGGCCCCCTCGGCATCACGGCCTCCGAAGTGTCGCTGGCAGCACGCGCCGAAGCCGTTCGCATCGCGGTGTCGCAGCACACCTCCTGCCCGGACGATCATCCCGGCGTGCCGTCCCGTCACGACTGACCCTCCCCCTCACGGGCGACGCATCACCTGCCCCGTCCTGCCGCAGCGCAGCATGTCCGCAGGCGACATCGGCGCCCGCCTGATTTCACGCGAGCGCCCGCCACGTCGTTGAATTCGTGAAAAGGTTGTTACAGAATCGCGGCAGACGGAGCGCACGCGGCAGGCAGCGGCTGCCCGTTCACCGGATACCCGTCCGGTCGCAGCGAACTGGTGGCCAGGCTTTGCCTGCACGCCGGACAGGTCGTCGTCGTCGGGCAGCGGCGCGTGTCGTCGCCGACGCCCCGAGATACAAGAAAATCGGGAAGGGGAACATTCGTGCCAATCCAGGACATCCTGGTCATCGACCATGCCGTGCCCACGAACGTGCAGGACAACATCCGGAACATCGCACTCGGCGACAAGATCAACTGGTACCGCCAGACACGCGCCACCTACGCGGACGGACAGGCACCGGCCTTTCCGGTCACGCCGAACGCGGTGGATGCCCAGCAGTTCACGCACTCGGTCTTCGACATGTCGCAGGGGGCCTCGCCCGCCTTCGCTTCGCTTCTGCCCGTCGTGACGGCGATACCGCACACCCTGAAGCAGCTCATCCGGATCAAGATGAACCTTTCGGTGTACACGCAGCTGGACGATCCCAACGCGCACGGCATGCCGCACGTGGACTTCTCCGAACGGAAGGAACCGCTGCTGACCGCAATCTATTACGTGAACGATGCCACGGGCGACACGATCATCTTCGACCAGAAGATGGGCGACAAGGGACCGCTCACGATCAGGCAGCGAATCAGCCCGCGCAAGGGGCGGCTCGTGGTGTTCAACGGGGATCTGCTGCACGCAGGCAACACGCCGCGGACGAACGCACCGCGCGTGAACGTGAACATCAACGCATTCGTGTACGAGGGCGCGCGCGTTTCCTGAGCCGTGCCCGACGGGCGTTCGGTCACGCGCCCCCCGGACCATCACCACGACACCGCCGCGCGACAGGCACGAAGGACTGTGTCGGGAAGGCGCGTCGTCCCCTCGACGCACGAGTCAGGTAAGCTTCGGCCCTTTGACTCCACTTCCCTCTCTCAACGGCAGTCCATGGCTCAATACGTCTACACGATGAACCGGGTGGGAAAGATCGTCCCACCCAAACGACAGATCCTCAAGGACATCTCGCTGTCCTTCTTCCCGGGCGCGAAGATCGGCGTGCTGGGCCTCAACGGTGCGGGCAAGTCGACGCTCCTGCGCATCATGGCAGGCGTCGACACGGACATCGAGGGCGAGGCAGTACCGATGCCCGGCATCAAGATCGGCTACCTTCCCCAGGAACCGCAGCTCGACGCCGAGCAGACCGTCCGGCAGGCGGTCGAGCAGGGCCTCGGCGAGGTGATGGAGGCGAAGCAGCGCCTCGACGAGATCTACGCCGCCTATGCGGAGCCCGACGCGGACTTCGACGCACTTGCCCAGGAACAGGCGAAATACGAAGCCGTGCTCGCGGCCGCGGGCACCGACACCGAGACGCAGCTCGAGATCGCGGCCGACGCACTGCGTCTGCCCCCGTGGGACGCGAAGATCGGCACCCTGTCCGGCGGCGAGAAGCGCCGCGTCGCGCTGTGCAGACTCCTGCTCTCCAGGCCCGACATGCTGCTGCTCGACGAACCGACGAACCACCTCGACGCGGAAAGCGTCGACTGGCTCGAACAGTTCCTCCAGCGCTTCCCCGGAACCGTCGTGGGCGTCACCCACGACCGCTACTTCCTCGACAACGCGTGCGAGTGGATCCTCGAACTCGACCGCGGACAAGGCATTCCGTGGAAAGGCAACTACAGTTCCTGGCTGGAGCAGAAGGAGGCACGCCTGGAGCAGGAAGCCCGCTCCGAAGCCGCCCGCATCAAGGCGATGAAGCAGGAACTGGCGTGGGTGCGCCAGAATCCGAAAGGCCGGCAGGCGAAGAGCAAGGCGCGCCTCGCGAGGTTCGACGAACTCTCGTCCTACGAATACCAGAAGCGCAACGAGACGCAGGAAATCTTCATCCCGGTGGCCGAGCGGCTCGGCGACCAGGTGATCGAGTTCCGCAACGTGACCAAGGGCTACGGCGACCGCCTGCTGATCGACGACCTCAGCTTCTCGATCCCGCCCGGTGCCATCGTCGGGATCATCGGGCCGAACGGCGCCGGCAAGTCGACGCTGTTCCGGATGATCATGGGGCGCGAGCAGCCCGACAGCGGCGAGATCGTGATCGGACACACCGCGCAGCTCGCGTTCGTCGACCAGTCCCGCGATGCGCTGGACGGCACCAAGACCGTCTGGGAAGAGATCTCCGGCGGCCGCGACATCATCACCGTGGGCAAGTTCGAGATGCCTTCACGCGCCTATATCGGTCGGTTCAACTTCAAGGGCGCCGACCAGCAGAAGCACGTGGGCCAGCTCTCCGGCGGTGAACGCGGTCGCCTGCATCTCGCGAAGACGCTCCTGGCCGGCGGCAACGTGCTGCTCCTCGACGAACCGTCGAACGACCTGGATGTCGAGACGCTGCGTGCGCTCGAGGACGCCCTGCTGGAATTCGCGGGCAGCGTGCTCGTGATCTCCCACGACCGCTGGTTCCTCGACCGCATCGCGACGCACATCCTCGCGGCCGAGGGAGACTCTCAGTGGACGTTCTTCAACGGGAACTACCAGGAGTACGAGGCCGACAAGCGCTCGCGCCTCGGAGAGGAAGGGGCGAAGCCCAGGCGTTTCCGCTACAAGGCCCTCAAGACCTGACGGGCCGCATGCCGGACGGGGACGGCGCAGCCGTCCTCAGTCCGCGGCCTCGCCGCCGAGGGCCTCGACGAGATCGCCGAGGAAGTGCAGCAGCATTCCGGTCATCATCGCGAAGTCGCCTTCGAACTGCTCCTCGTCCGACTCGCCTTCCCCGCCGCCCTCTTCCCGCACGAGATCGAGAAACTGCAGCTTCTTGATCTCGAACTTGTCGGTGAGCGCGAACGAGATCCTGTCCTGCCAGGTGAGCGCGAGGCGGATCGGAGCCTTGCCGGCCGTGATGTGATTCCGGATTTCCTGCGTGTCGAGCAGCGGATGGTTCGTGTACCGCACGGTGGCCTTCTCGTCCTGGGTGGACTGCAGGACGCACTCCCGGTCGATGGTCATCCCCGGCGGAGGCTCGTGCGTCATCAGCCACTGCGTCATCCCCGAGGTCGGCGTTATCCGCGTCGCAATCGGCGCGAACGTGATCTCGTCGACGGACTTCCGCAGCCACTCGTTCAGTTCGTCCGCCTTCTTGGGCGTGGCGGCGTCCACGACCAGCCAGCGGCTCTCCGGATCCATCCAGCAGAACGTGCTGCGGTACCGGCTGAACGCGCGCGCGAGAAGCGTGTCGGTCACCTCGTCCTTCATGTCGCGCAGGCGCTTGCGGCTCGGCTTGAGACCCGTGCGGGCCTCCTGTTCCGTCGCCAGCCGCTGCACTTCCTGTTTCACGACGGACGCGGGTAACAGCTTCTGCTCCACCCCGAGCGCCACGAGCCACTGACGGTTGAGCGTGTAGAGCAGACGTTCGTCACCACGTGGCGGGATCCACCCGTGTGACTCCGGCATCAGGCTCGTGCACGGTTGAAACGCGAAACGCAGCATGCGCTTCTGGATGTCCTCTGCGTCGAGGGAAACTCCGGTATCGATGCGATAGAGCTGAAGGTTTCGGAACCACATGTTCTGGCGTTCGTTCGGGTGACTCGGATGTCGGGCGCACCACCGGGCGCGGCGTCACGGAACCCGCGACGCGCAACCGTGGAGAAGTGTCAGGCAGCCTCGAGCTGCAGGCCGGCGTGCTCGCGCTGCGCGTGAAAGCGGATCTTCGGCCACATGTCCTGGATCACCTTCATCTCGTACTGCGTGCCGGTGAGGACCGCGTAGGCATCGGCCGCATCCTGCGCCACGCGTGCGAGATTGCCTTCCACGAATCGCTCGAGTTCCGCAGGGTCGTCCGCGGACACCCAGCGCGCGCACGTGTAGGGGCACGGCAGGATCCGGGCTTCCACGCCGTACTCGTGCTTGAGCCGGTGAGCCGCGACGTCGAACTGGAGCACCCCGACGGCGCCGAGCAGCAGGATGCTCCCTCGCAACGGGCGGAAGACCTGAATGGCGCCTTCCTCGCCCAGCTGCACGAGCCCCGTGCGGAGCTGCTTGGTCTTCAGCGGATTGACCACCTCGATGCCGCGGAAGATCTCGGGCGCGAAGAACGGCAGACCCGTGAACTGCAGCGGCTCGTTGCGCTCTGTCAGCGTGTCCCCGAGCTGGAGCCCCCCGTGCGTGGGAATGCCGATGATGTCGCCCGCGAAGGCCTCCTCGAGAAGCTCGCGGCGCTGCGACAGGAAGGACACCACCGTGTTGGGCCGGAACTCCTTGCCGGTGCGTTGCAGGCGCAGACGCATGCCGCGCTCGAAGCGGCCCGAACACACGCGCACGAACACCACCCGGTCGCGGTGGGCGGGGTCCATGTTCGCCTGGATCTTGAAGACGACGCCGGAGAAGCTCTCGCCCGAGGGTTCGACGGGTCCCTGCAGCGCGACGCGCGCCTGCGGCGCGGGTGCGATGTCCACGACGGCATCGAGCACCTCGCGGACGCCGAAGTTGTTGATGGCGGAACCGAAGAACACCGGGGTCTGGTGCCCGGCCAGGAATGCGTCCCGGTCGAAGGGCGGCGTGACCTCGCGAATCAGCGCGATGTCGTCACGGGCCTGGCCGATTTCGGGGGCGAAGCGCGCATCGAGCGAGGGATCGTCGAGCCCGTTAACGACTTCGACGTCCTCACCGACGCGGTCCTCCCCTGCCCGGAAGACACGGATCCGGTCCTCGTGCAGGTCGTAGACCCCGTGGAACCGCTTGCCCATGCCGATGGGCCACGAGAACGGCACGGCGGACATGCCGAGCGTGCGCTCGATCTCGTCGATGAGCTCGATGGGCGGACGCACTTCCCGGTCCAGCTTGTTGATGAACGTGATGATCGGAGTGCCCCGGGACCGACAGACCTCCAGCAGACGGAGCGTCTGCGCCTCCACGCCGTTCGCGGCGTCGATCACCATGAGCGCCGCGTCGACCGCCGTGAGCACCCGGTACGTGTCCTCGGAGAAGTCCTGGTGGCCCGGCGTGTCGAGCAGGTTGATGACCTTGTCGCGATACTCCATCTGCATGACCGAACTCGCCACCGAGATGCCCCGCTGCTTCTCGATCTCCATCCAGTCGGACGTCGCGTGCCGTGAAGCCTTGCGCGCCTTGACGCTGCCCGCGATCTGGATCGCACCCGCGAACAGCAGAAGCTTCTCGGTGAGCGTGG
Source organism: Betaproteobacteria bacterium (assembly GCA_016125475.1). Taxonomy (GTDB): domain Bacteria; phylum Pseudomonadota; class Gammaproteobacteria; order Burkholderiales. The sequence continues at coordinate 129,359 of WGLR01000010.1, read as the reverse complement.
TCTTGCCCGCGTCGGGGTGGGAAATGATCGCGAACGTGCGTCGCTGGGCCACTCGCTCTGCGAGGACATCTCGGGTGATATCGGTCATGGAGATCGCGGGAAACAGGGATGACGGCGCCACGGGGCGGCCCCGCCGCACGGCCTGCCGGAGCACCGGCGCGCGCAGTCAAAGGACGGATTCTACGGGTTCGGTACCGCGGATGCCACCGGATCACACCGGGATAGGCGATAGGCGATAGGCGAGGGGCGAGGGGCGAGGGGCTATAGGCTATAGGCGATGGGCTATAGGCGATGGGCCTTGGACGAGTGGTTCCCTCCCCCGCGTGCGGGGGAGGGTCAGGGTGGGGGAGTGCAACACTTCCTACTGATTCTTCCTGCTGACGCGAAGGGAGCACGGGAACGCCCAACCCCTCGCCTGTCGCCTATGGCCTATCGCCTATTGCCTATTGCTTGTCGCCTGTCGCCCGCCCGTCACTCCCCGTGCTCGATCTGCCGCAGCATCGCCTCGACCTGCCGGCCCGCCCCGGCCGTGGCGGCCTCCACGTCGAAACAGGCGTCGACCGTGGCCACGTCCAGTCTCTGCAGTCGGGCATCCGTCCGTATCGCCGTCCGGACGGCTTCCTGCAGCGGGACCCCGCTCGTCACCACGTCGTCGCAGAGCCGGCTCACGAGTGCCTGCGCGTCCGGCCTGCCGAGCACGCCGGCGAGCACGTGAGCGAGCGGCTCGGCGAAGACCGTCCCGCGGGTCGCGTCGATGTTGTCGCGGCAGCGGTCCTCGTGCACCTCCAGCCCTCCCAGGAGCGTCGACGCCGCCGCCGTGCTCGCGAGCGCCCACTCGAACACGCGCGGCCACGTCGCTGCCTCGAGTTGCCAGTCGCCCAGCCCCCGCTCCTGTTCCTGAGGCATGCACGCGAGCAGGGTCGAGACCAGGCCGGGCACCGCACGTGCCCCTGCGCGCAGTCGCATCGACAGCACCGGATTGCGCTTGTGGGGCATCGCCGAGGACACCCCCCGGCCGTCGCCGCCGGGTTCGGACAGTTCGCCGACCTCCGACTGGCTCAGGAGCGACACGTCGACGCCGATCTTCCCGAGACTCCCCACGACGAGCGCGACCTCGGTCGCGAGCGCCACCCAGTCCTGACGCCACGCGTGCCAGGACATCCCCGGATCGCAGAGTCCGAGCCTGGCGGCCAGGTCGGACCTCAGGGCTGCGCCGCTCTCCCCGAACGCCGCGAGGGTTCCGAACGCCCCGCCCAGCGACACCGCCAGCCCGCGCTTCGCCTCGTGCCAGATGCGTGTGCGTCCGCGGGCCAGGACGACGGCCCACTGCGCGAACCGGAAACCCAGACTCGTCACGCCCGCCGGCCTGAGCAGCGTGCGCGCGAGGGCCCGCGTCGACTGGAATCGCCGTGCGAGCGCCACGGCGTTGCCCTGGACGCTCGCGAGTTCGGCCTCCAGGCGCACGACGGCGCGCTGCGTGCAGATCGCGAGCGCGGTGTCGAGCAGGTCCTGGCTCGTCGCGCCGAAGTGCACGTGGCGCGCGGCCTCCGCGTTGCGTGCGTGCACCGCCCGGGTCAGCGCGCGCACGAGCGGCACGACCACGGTGCCTGCCTGCGCGCCTTCGCGGACCAGTTCGTCCGCGTCGACCGCGAGCGACGACGCACAGTGATCGATGTCGTCCGCGGCCGACGCGGGAATGATCGCGAGTTCGGCCTGCGCGCGTGCGAGCGCGACCTCGACGCGCAGCATCGCCGCGATCAGGGAATCGTCCGAGAACTCCGCCACGCCTGGAGCATCCCTCAGCGCGCGGTCCAGCAGGTTGCCGTTGCCGCTCATCATCGCAAAAACCCGAAATTGACGGCGATTGACCGAAACGGCATCGAACACAGGTAGCGGTCGAGTGTCAGGTTCATTGACTGGTCAGAGGTCGCCCTCCAAACTGGCGCAAAAATTCTTCATGTGTCTTACGACCTTTCCGAAGATTACACGTAGCGCAAGATAACGCCAGGTTACCCCGCGCATTAGTGCCGCCCCTCGATAAAGGGCGCTTATGCTCCAAGTGAGATTCCCCAATCGGAATTCTCTGTTCACAGTAAAAGCATGTGATTGATTCACCATCCTCAGAGAGATCGCGGATCAGGTGCTCTTTTAGGGAGCGAGAAGCGCTTCGTAGGGCAGGCGATTCCTCGAGATAACGGAGGCGCATTTCATACCTCCTCCTTGCAGCGCGCTCCTCACGCTCGAAGCGCTCGACCTGTCGCTGCGCACGAGCAGCCTCATATTCTTCCAATGCCGCTTTTTCAGCTTGGTTTTGTAAGGCTCGCAACCGGTCGAGTGCATCCCGCAAAGCACGGTTAGCAACATCGAGGTCTTCTCTTAATGGCAGCAAGGTCGCTGAGCGATACTCAGAAGAAAAATCAAAGAACCCTCGAAGCTTGGATGAGAGGGGCTCCGCTTTTAGTGCCCGAAAGTACGCCTCCCGTGCATCGTCTCGAACGCCCCGAAGACACTGAATTTCTTCACGGTGCTCCGATTCAACTTTCGACCGCCCTTGGAGTTGGGCCTGATCTCGGTGGTATTCGTACCACTGCTTTCTTGTGCGCTTCCTTCGCACGAGCGCCCCCTAAAAAGTCGATTCCCATCCCGGAACCCGGTCACAGGTCGAAGAACACGGTCTCGCCCGGTCCGGTCAGGCGAATGTCCCATTCGAACGTTCGCGCGTGGCTCGCGCACCGGCGCGCGACGAGCGTGTCCCGTCGCTCGACCGGCACCGCGGACGGCACGGCCACGTCCGCGACGTCGTCCCCGTGGGGCACATGGACACGCGTGAACAGCCCGTTCAGCAGACCGCGCGCGAAGATCGTCACGTGCGCAACCGTCGTCGTGCCGCGAGGTTCCTCCACCCAGAATTCGAAGCGTCCGCCCCGACGCGTATCCACCCTCTGGAACCCGGGCAGCCGCGCGCCCGGATACGCGTGCGCGACGAACCCGGGCTGCCAGACCTCGATCAGGGCGTCGGGCACGGGCTCGCCGTTCCCGTCGAGGACCTTGCCCGTGACGCGCACGACCGGCAGGCCGAAATCCCGCGGCGCGGAGTCGGTCGCCCAGCGCAAACCCTCCAGGAAGAAGGGCCCGATGGTCTGCGACGGCGTGAGTCGTGTCATCCGCATGTCCCTCCCCGGATCAGATGCCGGTCGGCGTGGCACCGCGTCCGCGCAGCACGATGTCGAAACGGAACCCGAGCGCGACCTCGGGCTGTGTCACGTCCGGATCGAAGGCGGATACGAGCCGTGGCCGCGCCGCCTCCGGAACGCTCAGGAAGATGGGGTCGAACGCGAGCAGCGGATCCCCGGGGAAATACATCTGCGTGACCAGTCGCTGCGCGTACGCGTTGCCGAAGAGCGAGAAGTGGATGTGCGCGGGTCGCCATGCATTCGGGTGGTTGCGCCACGGATAGGCGCCCGGCCGGATCGTGAGGAAACGGTATTCCCCCCGGTCGTCGGTGAGTGCCTTGCCACGCCCCACGAAATTCGGGTCCAGCGGGGCGTCGTGCTGATCGGCCGGGTGCGCATAGCGGCCGGCCGCATTGCACTGCCAGATCTCCACGAGCGAGTCCCGCACGGGCTCGCCGTCCTCGTCCCGGACACACCCGGTCACGATGATGCGTTCCCCGAGCGGCGCACCGGTGGACTGCCGCGTGAGGTCCGCATCCAGCGGCACGACGAGTTCCCTCGGAGGCGGGACGACGGAGATCTCGCCGGGTCCCTGCGCGACGCCGACGGGCTCCATCGCGGGGGCGCGCAGGGGCGTGCTCCGGTAGTCCGGATACAGCATCGGCGGGTGCGTTCCCGGCACCACGCGACGGAGCGGACTGCGGTTCGGCATGCCTACCTCCCGAGATCGTTCGCGACGGGCACACCAGCCCGCCGGGTTCGTTTCATCCCATGAGCCGGACCAGCGCCAGACTCAGGGCCGGAAATGCGATCAGCAGCACCACGCGCACCAGATCGGACACCAGAAACGGCGCGACCCCACGGAACGCGACTCCCATCGGCACGTCCCGGGAGATGCTGCTGATGATATAGACGTTCATGCCGACCGGCGGCGTGATCAGCCCGATCTCCACCACCATGAGCGAGAGCACGCCGAACCAGATCGCCTTCTCCGCGGGCCCGAGGCCCCACAGGTCGAGCCCCATGATCATCGGGAAGAAGATCGGAATGGTGAGCAGGATCATCGACAGGCTGTCCATGACGCACCCGAGGATCACGTACAGCACCACGACCGCCGTCACGATCGCGAGCGGCGCGAGACCGCTCCCCTGGACCCACGTCGCGAGTTCCACCGGCAACTGCGACAACGCGAGGAACGCGTTCAGCACGTCCGCCCCGAGCAGGATCAGGAAGATCATGCCGGTCGCGCGTGCCGCGCCGAGAATGCTCGCACGAAGGCCGGCCCACCGCATGCCGCGCACGAACGCGAGCACGAGCGTCGCCCCCGTTCCGATAGCGGCGCCCTCGGTCGCGCTGAACACGCCGCCGTACATGCCGCCCAGCATGACGACGAAGATCAGCACGACGGGCCAGACATCCGCGAGCGCGTGCAGACGGCGCGTCCAGGACATCCGCTCCCCGGCAGGTCCGAGACGCGGATTCACCCTCACGAGGATGCCGATGACCGCCATGTATCCGAGCGTCGCGATCACGCCGGGGACGAACGCGGCCGTGAAGAGCTTCGCGATGTTCTGCTCGGTGAGGATCGCGTAGATCGCGAGCACGATCGACGGCGGAATCAGGATGCCGAGCGTGCCACCGGCCGCGAGCGCTCCGGCCGCGAGCCCCGGATCGTAGCGAGACTTCCGCAGTTCCGGCAGCGCGACCTCCCCCATCGTCGCCGCGGTCGCGAGCGAGGAGCCGCAGATCGCGCCGAACCCGGCGCTCGCGACGACGGCCGCCATCGCGATGCCCCCGCGGAAGTGACCGATCAGGGCGTTCGCGGCGCGGAACATCGACGCGGACAGGCCGCCCCGCGAAGCCAGGTTGCCCATGAGCAGGAACATGGGCACGACCGAGAGGTCGTAGTTCGAATAACGCGCGAACGCGGCCGACTTGAGGTAGCTCAGCAGCGGGTCGACGCCGGACAGGACGACGTATCCCGAACCGCCGGCCAGCATCATCGCCACCGCGATCGGCACGCGCAGCACGAGCAGCACGAGCATGCCGGCCAGCGCGATCCCGCCGACTTCCGTCCCCGTCACCCACGCCCCCGGTTGCGCCACTCGGCCCACGCACCGTACCAGCCCGTGAGCGCGAGCAGCGCGAACGCCACGACCATGGGCGCGTACGCGTACCACTTCGGGACGTCGAGGATCATCGTGGTGTCACCGTAGGACCAGACGTCCCACGCCCCGACGGCCAGTCGCCACGCGAGCACGGCCGCACAGAGTCCGAGCAGCGTCGCACCCGCGGCGTCCAGCCACGCGCGCACGCGCGGACCAGCCCGCATCGTGAAGAAATCGACCGCGACGTGGCCCTTCTCGAGCTGACACAGCGGCAGAAAACACGCGACACACGCCGCACAGCCGAGCTGCACGAGCTCGAAATCGCCCTGCACGGGTGAATCCGCGAGCCACCGGCCGAGCACGCTCACGATCGAGAGCGCGATCATCGCGACGAGCACGAGGCCGCCGGTGAGCGCGGTCCACGCACTGAGGGCGTGCAGGGCACGCCCCACGCCGTCACGCTGCCAGAGCCCCGCCTGAGCCGTGCCATCGAACGCATCCCCGACGTCCCGCATGCACCGTGTCTCCGTACCCTCGCGGCGGGCGCTACTTCGTATCCGTGTACTGGTCGATGAGCCTTCGCGCGGCCGCGAGCAGTGCCTCGCCGTCGGCGCCGCGCCGCCCCACGTCACGGATCCAGCTCTTCTCGACCGAGCGGGCGGCCTGCTTCCATTTCGCGAGTTCCGCGGCGGGGACGACGTTGATCGAGTCCTTCGGCACGAGGGCCCGCGCTGGCGCATCGGCATCCCGGAACACGCGCGCAGCGTGCTCCGACAGGCCGACGCCGGAATCGTCGTCGATCACCTTCCGCAGGTCTGCCGGCAGGCTCTCGTACCGCGCCCGGTTCATCACGAGCATCAGCACCGTCGTGTACACGCCCCGCTCGGACGGGTCGGTCTCGCTGTGGTACTTCGTGAGTTCCTGCACCTTCACGGCCGGCACGACCTCCCACGGCATGAGTGCTCCGTCGATCACGCCCTTCGAGAGGGATTCCGGCACCTGCGTCATCGGCATGCCGACGGGAACCGCACCGAAGGCCGCGAGCATCCTGTTGGTGAGCCGGGTCGGCGCACGCAGCTTCAGGCCACGGAAGTCTGCGAGGGTACGGATCGGGTGGCTGTTCAGGTGGAACACGCCCGGACCGTGCGGATGCAGCGCGAGCAGCTTCACGCCGCGGAACTCGTCCTGCGCGTAGGTCTGCGCGAAGTCCCACATGGCGTGCGCCGTGGCCTCCGGCGTGGTCATCATGAACGGAAGTTCGAACACTTCCGTCTTCGTGAAGCGTCCCGGCGTGTAGCCACCGACCGTCCAGATGATGTCCGCCACGCCGTCTCGCGCCTGGTCGTAGAGCTGCGGTGCTGCGCCGCCCAGCTGCATGGCCGGGAAGATCTGGCACTTCAGACGTCCGCCCGAGTCCCGGTGCAACCTGTCGCACCAGGGCACGAGGAACTTTGCGTGAGCCGTGGACGTGGGTGGCAGGAAATGCGCCACCTTGAGCGTGATCTCCCCGGCATGCGCCGCGAACGACCAGAGCAGCACGACCAGCGCCGCGCCGATTCTCGACATCATCGATTTCTCCTCCCCCTGCATTCGTCTTCCGCATGCACAACGCTCGATGCGCGCTCCCGTTCACACTCGTGTCGGGGCGTCGGCGGGACGCTCGCGCGCGGCAGGCCCCCGGCGACCGCGGGGACGACCCGAGTATAGAGGCACGAGGCACGCGCGCGGTGCCGCGCGGACGCGGGACCCGCTGCCCGGAGCCTGTCGTCAGCGGCCGCTGAAGTGCTCGATCCGCGCGAAGCAGGCGCGCAGGAAGTCGTCTCCGTGCTGCTCGGGTTCGGTCGGTGAATCGAACACCCTCTCGGCCGCCGTGACGAGCAGCTGCTCGTCCTCGGCGTCCTGCACGAACCACCGCAGATCCGGCGGGAATACCTGGATCCGCTCGATGTCCTCGTGCATGCGCCCGATGAATTCCTCGCGCGACAGGCCCTGGTCCCGGGACAGGGCCGCGTTGCGGATGAAATCGCGCCCTTCCTGACACTCCCGGACGCTGAGGTCGTGGGCCGCGACGACCGTTGCGGCCATGGACAGCAACAGGGTTGTCGTGCACAGCAGTACCTGTTTCATGGCGAACTCCTCCGTGATGATCGAGTTCTCGTCCTTCCATGTCGTTGTCGCCGACCGCCCCGCGCGGGCCGGTCGGGGGTCCCGGATCGATACGTCACCGCCGGGCCCGTGGGTGCATTCTGCGCCCGATCCTCGCGCCGGCGCCACGGGCGGGGATACGGCGATGCGGCATCCACCCGTTGGAGCGACCCGCGTTCGGCACTACCATCGAGGGTTTGTGTCGTCAGCGGAGATCATCTTGTCCCTCGCCAAACAGCTGAAGAACGGCATGTCGCTGCCCGTCATCGCTGCGCCCATGTTCATCGTCTCGCAGCCCGACCTCGTCGTTGCGCAGTGCACCAGCGGCATCATCGGATCCTTTCCGGCCCTCAATGCGCGCCCGCCCGAACTGCTCGACGAATGGCTGTCCCGCATCGAGAGCGCCCTGGCAGCGCACCGCGCGAACCATCCCGGCCAGCCCGTCGCCCCGTACGCCGTCAACCAGATCATCCACTCGAGCAACGACCGCCTCGAACGCGATCTCGACACGTGCGCGCGTCACAAGGTACCCATCATCATCACGAGCCTCCGCGCCCCCGACGAGGTCGTGAAGACCGTGCACGCGTACGGCGGTGTGGTGTTCCACGACGTGATCAGCATCCGTCACGCGCGCAAGGCACTGGAGGCCGGTGTCGACGGGCTCATCCTCGTCTGCGCGGGTGCCGGCGGCCATGCGGGCACGCTGAGCCCGTTCGCACTCGTGCGGGAGGTGCGCAGATTCTTCGACGGACCCATCGCGCTGTCCGGAGCGATCACCGACGGGGCCGGCGTCCTCGCGGCCGAAGCAGTGGGTGCGGACTTCGCGTACATCGGCACGCGCTTCATCGCGACCAGCGAAGCGGTCGCCGTCGAAGGCTACAAGCAGATGATCGTCGACAGTACCGCGGCGGACATCGTCTACACGCCGCTCTTCACGGGCGTGCACGGCAACTACCTGAAGAAGAGTGTCGCGGCGGCAGGTCTCGACCCTGACGACCTGCCCACGGCCGACAAGACGTCCATGAACTTCGGCAGCAACCGCCCGACGAAGGCCTGGAAGGACATCTGGGGAGCCGGCCAGGGTGTCGGCAACATCGATGCGGTCCTGCCTGCCCGTGACGTCGTCGCGAAGCTCGTCACCGAGTACAACGACGCGCGGGCCCGTCTCTGCGGGAACTCGCCCTCCGCCTGAGACCGCCGCGAAGGCGTGCCGCCCGGACGCCCACGCGGCCGGGCCGGCCGCCCCGGCACCCACCACCCGGACGGGCTCCACCCCCGCCGCACGACACGACACCCCACCCGCTTCACCTCTCGCCCCACAGGCCGGTCGCCACCCGCAATAACGGCAAGACGCGCCCCCCTGACGAAGTCTCCGGCAAAACCGGACACCGGGCCTCGACACCCGCCAGGAAAGCGAATTTTCGGCCGCAGCCTGTCTGCAGGCTTTCATGCACAGAATTCCGTAAGCATCCAGAAAGACTAGGAAATTTTTCCACGAAAAACGTGTAAAGCGCCTCAATTCGCCGAACGTGCTTCCGTTACAGGGCGCGGATGCAAGGCCCCGGTGCCAGGTGTCCCGGTCCTGAAAAGGGGTGCGGAATCGTGCCCCACCGCGCGTGAAACACGAACAAGGAAAATGCCATGGGAATGCGAATACCCGCCTCGTCGGCAGCCGGTGCGGGTCAAGCCGCAGCGGTCTCGAACTGGCAGCAGCGGCAGCAGAACTTCAAGAGCCTCGTCTCGGCGGTGCAGTCCGGAGACCTGGGTGGCGCACAGAAGGCCTACGCGAGCCTCGCGTCCGGTGCGCGAGGCGCATCCGCGAACAGCCCCCTCGCGCAGATCGGCAAGGCGCTCCAGTCCGGAGATCTCGCCGGTGCGCAGCAGGCACTGCAGTCCCTGCAGGACAGTCGCGAGCCACATCACGCCCCTGCACGCCCGCCGTCGAGCACCTCGATGCTCGGCACCCGCATCAACACGACGGCCTGACGGCCGCTCTCACACATCAGGGAGAGCTGCGCCATGCAACACGAAGGCCCGATCGCCGGTATCGCTGCGCATGGCGCGCTCGTCGCCACGGCAGGGTACGACAACAGGATCATTCTCTGGGACGACCGGACGCGCACGTCGGTCGCCCGTTCCTGCCACGATCATCTCGTCAACGACTGTCGCTTCAGTGCCGACGGCCGCTGGCTCGCGAGCGCGAGCAGCGACTGTTCGGCGCGCATCTGGTCAGTCCCGGACCTGCGTCTGCGTGCCGTGCTCGGCGGGCACGAGGACGACGTGGACATGGCCGTGTTCTCGCCGGACGGCCGCCGGATCGCGACGTGCGCGCTCGATCGTGCCGTGCGCGTCTTCGACCCCGACGGCCGCGGTCTGCACGTGATGCACGGACACACGGGCAACGTGCTGTCCCTCGCCTGGTCCCGGGACGGTCGACGTCTGGTGTCCTCGGGCGTCGACGGGACGGTCCGGTGCTGGAACGCCGACGACGGTTCGCCGGAACACACGATCGCGCTCGGCGTGCGCACGGACACCGTCGAACTGGCTCCGGACGGCACCGTGTTCACGGGCGACGATCGCGGACGCATCGGCGTGATCGGCAGTTCGGGGCCACGCTTCGTCCAGGCACACGAGGCTGGCGTGAAGAAGATCGTGCTGGACTCGCGCCGCCGCACGATCGTGTCGCTGAGCTACGACCGTTCCCTCGCGGTGTGGCGGCTCGCCGCACCCGACCGGCTCGAGGAGGTGTCCCGGTCGTCTCTCCCGGACGGCGTCTGGGCGCGTGCCGCGAGCGTGACCGACGACGGACGCGTCGTGACCGGAACCTTCGGGAGGACCTACGCCGCCTACGATCCCCGATGCGGCGAGTGGGACCTCTCCGGCGTGTGCGCGGGCCCGGCGATCAACGCGGTACTCGGCGTCGGCGGGAGGACCTACACCGTCGGCGACGCGGGTGTCGTCGCGATCGACGGGGAACCCGCGAGCGCCATGGGAAGCCTCTGCAACTTTCTCGTCGCGGCCGGCCACGAGGTCTACACGGGCGGGCAGGCCGGCCACGTGTTCGACGCGCACGGCGGCACCGTCCTGCACACGCACCACTCCCCGCTGAACTGCGGCACGTCGTTCCTCGTCGACGGCCGCTGGCACGTCGCGATCGGCACCTATACCGGCGAGATCCTCGTGTTCGGCGTGCTTGCGGACGGTGGTCTCGAACCGGTCGCGACGATCCGTGCCTTCGACAGCGCGGTGAAAGGCCTGTGCAGCGGCGACGGACTGCTGTTCTCGGTGTGCGCGTCCACCGAGATCGCCTGGCACCGTGTCGGAGACTGGTCCGTCGTGAAGCGGCGGCCGCGCGCGCACGAGCGCATCGCGAACGCGGGCTGCGCGCTCGGCGCCGGACGTTTCGCGAGCGTCGGTCGCGACCGGACGCTCCGGATCTGGGGCGGGGACTCGGACGAGGTCCATGCGAGCAGCCACCCGAACTCCGTGAAATGCATGGCCGTCGACGCGCGACGAACGTCGGTCCTGACCGGAAGCTACGGCGGGACGCTCGCGCTGTTCGATCTCTCGCGACGCGTCTGGACGAGCCTGCGCCGTCCCACGACCTCGGGCATTTCATCGATCACCTGGGACGAGGCGGGCAACCGCTTCCTCGCAGCGTCCTACGACGGTCACGTCTATCCGGTGGCGGCGTGAGCGCCGTCCTGATGATTCCGGGAAGCCAGCGACGTGACTCGCTGAACGCGCGCCTGCTCGGACACTTCGCGTGGTACCTCGCAGGACGGTGCCGGATGGACTTCATGAGCGCCGTGGACCTGCCCCTGTTCGATCAGGACCGCGAGCGGGAGCCCGCCATCCTGCGTCGCGTCCTGGCGCTGCACCAGCGCGTCGCGCGCGCCGACGCGCTCGTCGTGGCGTGTCCGGAATACAACGGCCAGCCTACTCCCTATCTCAAGAATCTCGTCGACTGGATCTCCCGGCTGCCGCACGTCGTCCCCGGCGCCGCCAATGCGTTCCAGGGGCGCCCGGCACTGCTCGCCAGCGCAACCACCGGCCACGCAGGCGGCGCACTCGTCCTGCCGGTCGCACAGGCGTTGTTCCGTTACGTCGGCTGCCAGGTGCTCGCGGACACCGTGAGCGTTCCGTACGCGCACGAGATCCTCACGGGCGACGGTCCGGTGGACGACCCGCTGCTGGACATCGAGATCGCGGGCGCGACGGAAGCCGTCGTGGCTGCCGCCGATCGTTTCTCCGGCGAAGTCCGTGACTGCAGATCGGGAGTACCGGCATGAGCGCTTCCGTTCGCGAACCCGCCCGTCACTGGCCCGCCTTCGCCGGCCCGCTGTGCGGGACGGTCGACGATCGGGAACGCCTCGGGCTCCCGGACCACTTCGTCTCGTTCCGGCTCGACGAGCAGGCGGCCTCGCATCTGGCAGCCATTCGGGGGCACTCCGTCGACGCTCTGATCGGTATCCTCGAGTCACCCCACGCGCCGTTGCCGCTGCGGATCGCGGCCGGCGACGCCCTGGCGCTCGCGGGGGACCCGCGCGTCCGGGTGCTGGAACCCGCGATGATCACCGTGCCGGGAGGCGTCGTCGAGATCGGACTGCCGTTCTCCGACCTCGCGGAAACGATGAGTCGCTTCGACGGACTCGGGCTCGACCGGACGTGGATCGAGAAGGAGTGTCCGCGCCACACCGTGACGCTCGAGCCGTTCCGGATCGCGCGGTTTCCGGTCACCAATGCGGAGTACCGCGCATTCCTGCTCGACACCGGTCACGCCGGGATTCCTTCGAGCTGGACGTACCGGCGGTTTCCGTTCGAGCGCGCGAACCACCCCGTCTACACCGTCGACCCGGCTTCGGCCGACGCCTATGCCAGGTGGCTCGCCACCCGCACGGGGCGCGGATTCCGCCTGCCCGGCGAGGCAGAGTGGGAGTGGGCCGCGGCCGGTCCGGACGGACGCGAATTCCCGTGGGGCGACACGTTCGACCCCGATCGCGCGAACACCGCCGAGACCGGTCTGTTCCGGACGTCTGCCGTCGGGGCATACGCAGGCGGCGAGTCGCCGTTCGGGCTCGCGGACACGGCGGGCAACGTCGAGGAATACTGCGCGGACGAGTATGCCCCGTATCCGGGCGGCCATCCGGTCGACGACCACCTCGCGCAGATGCACGGCAGCTACCGGATTGCACGCGGAGGGAGCTTCGCGCGATTCCGCGACCTCGCCCGCGTCAGGCGGCGTCACGGACACAATCCTCGCTCGGCGACGTACGCGATGGGATTCCGTCTCGCCGAGACACTCTGAACCCCCGGCAAGGACCGGCACCCGCCATGGCCCATCTGCTCGTCGTCGAACTGCCCGGTGGCAACGACACCGATCTTCTTCAGGCCGCCATCGCCGACGGCCACGACGTCACCTTCCTGAGTGCCGATCTCGGTCACTACCGCGCCCGGCCCGACGTGGATGCCGTCCTCCGGAGCGCTCGCGAACGGATCGAGGTGGCGCCGTTCGATTACGACGACGTCGAGCGGCGCGTGCTGGCGCTCCACTGCGCGCGGCCCGTCGACGCCGTGCTGTGCCTCATCGACACGCGCATGCCGGAGGCCGCACGCCTCGCCCGACGGCTCGGTCTTCGTCACCTCGATCCGGATGCCGCCACGCTGCTGCGAGACAAGGCCAGGGTGCGCGCGCGACTCGTCGAGCGCGGGATTCCGCAACCGGAGTTCCGGGCGTGCGCCTCGAACGACGACCTGCGTCGCGCCGTCGCGGAAATCGGCCTGCCCGTCCTCATCAAGCCCGCGGACGGATACGGATCCCAGAACATCGTCATGCTGCGGCATCCGGAGGATCTCGAACCGCCGCTCTCGCCGCTCGACGAACTGCTTCCCTGCTTCGCCGACTACGGACTCGGCGCGCGCGCGAGCGGACGCATGATCGTGGAACGATGCCTCGAGGGAAGCATCGTGGGCTGCGACACGTTCACCGCGGCCGGCTCGCACACGCTGCTCGGCGTCCACGAGAAGCTCTTCTTCGATCCGCCGTCGTTCGCGATCCGCGGCGGATGCTTCTCGCCCGACGGCCCGCAGTTCGACGCCCTGCGCGCATACCTGTTCGCGGTGCTCGACGCGGCAGGGTTCGACTGGGGTGCCGCCCACACCGAGATCGCGCTCACCCGCGACGGCCCGCGGCTCATCGAGATCAATCCCCGGCTCGTCGGTGCGAAGATACCGAGGCTCGTGAGCGCGACGCTCGGGCGCTCCGTGCACGCGGACCTCATTGCGCTGCACCTCGGCCGGTGGCGCCCGCCGACACGGGCCCCGGCTCCGATGGTCGGCGTGACGCGCTGGATCGTCGCGGACCAGGCTGGAACGCTCGCGGACGTGAGAATCCCCCCTTCCGGGAACCCGGCCATCCGCTGCACCGAAATTCTCCGGATGCCCGGCGAAGCCGTCCGACCGCCGTACGAGAATGCCGACCGGATCGGCTACGTGATCGCATGCGCATCCTCGCGCGAAGAGGCCGAACGCATCGCCGACGAACACGTGCGTCGCACCCGGATCCGCCTGCACAGGCCCGGGCATCCACCATCACCACACGGGAGACAGACCGATGAACCCGCATTCGCCCGACCCTGACCCGTATCCGATGAACGTCCACCCCGCGCGCCGTGCCGCGCGTGGGCGCCGCCGGGGGCCCGGTCACGCGGGACGAACCGTGTCGGTGCGCAACGAGGTGTGCATTCCGGTCCGCGACGACGCGCGCGCCCGCTTCGTGACCTTCGACGGCCTGCCGGACGGCGCCGAGCACTTCGCGGTGCGCTTCGAGGGCGTGGAGCCCCGCGACCCGCCAATCGTGCGGATGCATTCCGAGTGCATCACCGGGGACGTGTTCGCGTCACGACGTTGCGATTGCGGCGATCAGCTCCGCCACGCCCTGGACGTGCTGCACGCGGCCGGAGGATTCCTTCTCTATCTGCGACAGGAAGGACGCGGCATCGGCCTCGTCGCGAAGCTCGACGCCTATCGCCTCCAGGACGCGGGGGCGGACACCTTCGCGGCCAACCGGGCACTGGATCTACCGGCCGACGCGCGCGACTACGCCTGTGGCGCGCAGATGCTCGCGGCCCTCGGTGTGCGCCGCGTGCGGCTCATGACGAACAACCCCGACAAGGTGGCGCAGCTCACCGCCCACGGCATCGAAGTGGTGGAGCGGGTCTCCGCGGGCACGTTCCCGACACACGCGAACCGCCACTACCTCGAAGCCAAGTACCGGCTCACCGGGCACGCGCTGGATCTCTGAACGCACGGCACCCGCCGCTCATGCGTCTGCACCCGTCACGCGATACGCGCCTGCATCCTCGAGCCACGTGCACGGACGCGCAAGAACGTTCGTGCCGAGCAGCCGGGAGGCGACCAGCCCGAAGCGCCGCGCATCACCGGTCGTGAGGAACCGGTGTCCGGCGGTGCCGTCGCCCGCCGCCAGGCCGTGGTGGGCGAGCACGTTGGCGAGATGGCGCGCGATCGCCGGAGCGGGGTCCACCACCGCGACGCCAGGGCCCGCGATCCGGCGCAGCGCCTCGATCACGAACGGATAGTGGGTGCAGCCGAGAACGATGACGTCCGCACCGGCGTCCAGCATCGGTGCGACGTATCCGCGCAGTCTCGCGTCGATGTCGGGACCCGTCAGTTCGCCGGTCTCCACGAGGTCGGCGAGCCCCGTACAGACCTGGTTCACGACCGTGACGTGCGTGGCATGGCGTCCCGTCGTCGCCTGGTAGAGCCGCCCCTGGAACGTGGCCGGTGTCGCCATCACGCCGATGACGCCCGTGCGCGTGAGCGCCACGGCGGGCTTGACTGCCGGCTCCATCCCGAGGATCGGAACGCCGGGGTACCTGTCCCGCAGCGACTTCAGGGCGGCGGCCGACGCCGTGTTGCACGCGACGACGATCGCCTTGCTGCCCTGGTCCAGCAGGTACGCCACGATCGCCTCGCTGAACGCCCGGACCTCCTCCTGCGGACGCGACCCGTAGGGCACGTGCGCCTGATCCGCGAAATAGAGGGTCGACTCGTGCGGCAGCCGCGCGACGATCTCGCGCCAGACACTGAGCCCCCCGACCCCCGAATCGAACACGCCGACGGGCGCCCTCGCCCCCCCGCCGGATGACATTCCACTCACCTGCGCCTCGCACCCGGGAAAGCCCGGGAGCATAGCGCGAGCCGGACCTCGGCACGCGCTTCTTCGCGAATCGCGGATAATCGGGGCTCGGCAGGTCGCCACGGGATCGCTGGGTCGCTCGTCACCCTCGCGGCATCCGTCCGGGCCGACCGTTCGTTTTCCACGATGCACAGACCAGTCACGAGTCCCGTCGTGCCCGCAGGCGAATCTGCGGGTACCGCCCCCCGCACACCGGGGAACAGGCGCGCGCCGGGCACGTCACGGAGAAAACCATGAGAGCCAGAACCCTCTTCCTGTTCCTGATCCTTGCCCTGATCGCCACCTTCGCGATCGTGAACCTCGACGCGTTCCTCGCGCCGACGCCACTGTCGCTCGTGTTCACGACGATCCACGCGCCCCTGGGCCTCGTGATGCTCGCGCTGATGGGCGTGCTCGTCATCGTGTTCCTCGTCTTCGTCGTGTACATGCAGTCGACGGTCCTCGTGGAAAGCCGGCGGCACACCCGCGAACTGAAGGAGCAGCGCACGCTCGCCGACAAGGCCGAGGCGTCGCGCTTCACCGATCTGCGCGAATATCTCGCGGCGGAACTGTCCGCGATGCGCGCGCAGGCCACGGCCGTCGAGAGCAAGGTCCTCACACGGCTCGAGCAGATCGAGGAACGCCACCGCGCGGCGCTCGAGCAGACCGGCAACACGCTCGCCGCGTACATCGGCGAACTCGAGGACCACCTCGAGCGCGGCGCCGGTGCGAACCCGGACGACCGCCCGGACTGATCCCGTGCCCCGTCGTCGTCCCGCGCACGTCCCGCCGTCTCTCGACTAGAAGAAGAACGAATGCCATCCATCATCGCCGACGTCATCAACTCCGAGTTCGTGTACCTGCTGCTCGCGCTCGGTCTGCTGGTGGCGCCCAAGGCCCTGCAGCGCTTCAGGATTCCCGCGCCGATCACCTGCTTCGTGTTCGGCATCGTCGTCGCCCGCACGATCGACGGCGTGCCGGATGACGTGACGCTCAAGCTGCTTTCCACGCTCGGCATCTCCTCGCTTTTCCTGTTCGCGGGCCTCGAGGTCGACATCACGGCGCTGAACCGCGATCGCCGCCCGCTGATCGGGCACCTCCTGATACAGGCCGCGCTGCTCGCGGGCGTGGCCTATGCAGGCATGCATCTGTTCGGTTTCGGCTGGCAGCCCGCCACGTTGCTCGCACTCGCGCTGTTGACGCCCTCCACGGGCTTCATCCTCGACACGCTGTCCAGACTGGGACTCGACGAGAGGGAGCAGTTCTCCGTGAAGAGCAAGGCCATCTCGGGGGAACTGCTCGCGCTGATCCTAATGTTCCTCGTGCTGCAGTCGACCTCCCTCGAGGCATTCGCGATCACGACGAGCGCCTTCGCGCTCCTGATCCTCGTGCTGCCGTTCGTGTTCATCATGCTGGGGCGCTCGGTCCTGCCGCACGCCCCCGGATCCGAATTCTCGCTGCTCGTGATGGTCGGCCTCATCGCGGCGTTCGTGACGAAGCAGCTGGGCGTCTACTACCTGGTGGGGGCCTTCACGGTGGGATTCGTCGCGAACCGGCTCCACCTGCGCATGCCGACACTCGCCTCGGACACGAACCTGCACGCGATCCGGCTGTTCGCGTCGTTCTTCGTGCCCTTCTACTTCTTCAGTCGCGGCGCGCACGTGCCGGCAGGCGCCCTGAGCTGGCAGCCTCTCCTGCTCGGCGTGATCCTCTCGGCGATCTTCGTGCCGGTCCGGATCGCGATCGTCTGGCTGCAGCGCAGGATCCTCTTCGCGGACAGTCACGCGACGAGCCTCCGTGTGTCGGTCACGCTCATGCCGACCCTGATCTTCACGCTCGTGCTCGCGACGATCCTGCGCGAACGCTACGCGCTGTCGGATCTCCTGTTCGGTGCGCTGCTGGTCTACGCGATGCTCACGACCATGCTGCCGTCGTTCGTGAGCGTGAAGCGCGCGATCGAATTCGACCCGGCAGGGGGACTCGTCGGCCCGCCCCGCCGATCTTCCGCGCAGGCCCCGGCCGACGGTACCGGTACGTCCGCGGGCGGCGAAAGGGATCAGTAGAGATCCGCTGCGTCGGCGGCCAGCGCGACGTCGATCACGTTCGGCGCACGCGATGCGATGCCACGCGACAGCGCGGTATCGAAGGCATCCGGCCGATCGACCCGCACCGCGTCACACCCGAAGCCGCGCGACAGCGCGGAGAAGTCCAGACCCGAAAGGTCGTGGCCGGGCGCACCGGCTATGCCCAGCATCCGTCCGAAGCTCCTGAGCGCCGCGTAGCCGCGATTGTTCAGCACCACGAACGTGATCGGCAGGCGCCACTGCGCCGCGGTCCAGAGCGACTGGATGCCGAACAGGGCCGAACCGTCACCGACGATGCAGACGATGGTGCGCCCGGGCGCGCCGAGCGCGACGCCCGGCGCGGCCGCGATCGCCCAGCCGAGTCCGCCGCTCGCGCCCGCGAAGAATCCCCCGGGCCGACGTATCGGGAGGTGATCCCAGAGCGCATTGCGATGCGTCGGTGCCTCTTCGACGACGATCGCGTCCCCGGGCATGAGCCGCGCGACGGCCGCCATCACGTACTCGCCGGTGAGGCCTGCCGAGGCCACCGGGGGCGGCACGGCGCCACGCCCGGCCTGGCGCGCGGGCTCTCCGTCACCGAGGCGCGCGAGAAGCCCTGCCACGCCGGCGCGCACGCTTCCCGCCAGCGCCGTCCCGACCGCTGCACGCGCGGCCTCGTCCGGGTCGTCGGTCATCAGGAACAGCCGCACGTGCGGTGCCACGAACCGGCCGCCCGTGTGGACGTGATACGTGAACACGGGCGCCCCGATCACGAATACGACATCGTGCGCGGCGAGCCTGTCGGCGAGGGGCTGCCTCAGCGGCGGCAGATGACCCGCGAAGAGCCGGTGGTCCTCCGGGAAACCGCACCGCCCCACCATGGGACTCGCCCAGACCACGGCCCCGAGACGTTCCGCGAGAGCGACCACGAGTTCCCACGCACCATCCTGATCGACGGATGCGCCCACGACGAGGGCGGGAGCCTCCGCATGCGCGAGGGCATGTGCGAGTTCGTCGAGCGCCGCGGCGGACGGTTCGATCTCGTCCGCGACGTGGCGTATCCCGACGGGCTCGCACGTGGCGTCCCAGTCGTCCTCCGGGATCGACACGAAGACCGGGCCCCGCGGGCGCTGCATCGCGACGTGGTAGGCGCGCGAGATCGCCGCCGGCACGTCCTCCGCGCGCGCAGGCTCCGTGCTCCACTTCACGTACGGTTTCGGAAACTGCGCCGCGTCCTGCGCGAAGAGGTAGGGATCGGTCGGGAACATCGCGCGTGACTGCTGCCCCGCCGTGATCACGAGCGGCGCGTGATTGCGGCAGGCCGTGAAGACGCTGCCGAGGGCGTGTCCGACGCCTGCGGCCGAGTGCAGGTTCACGAACGCCGCACGCCCGGTCGCCTGGGCGTAGCCGTCCGCCATCGCGACGACGCAGGACTCCTGCA
Organism: Betaproteobacteria bacterium; assembly: GCA_016125475.1. Classification (GTDB taxonomy): domain Bacteria; phylum Pseudomonadota; class Gammaproteobacteria; order Burkholderiales. The sequence continues at coordinate 110,232 of WGLR01000010.1, read as the reverse complement.
GGCCCAGCACGTAGCGAAAGTCCTGCGGCCAGTCACGAAAGAATCGGAGTTCCGTCGAACCGGGATTGCCGAAGACCGTCGTCATGCCGTGCGCACGCATGAGCGACCGCACCGCGTCGCGAACGGTCGAGCCCTCTCCGTTCGTCATGACCGGCACTCCGGACACGGCGCGCGAAAGCGTGCGGACGGGCTGCGCGAAAGAGGCATGGTCAGCGCGGCGGGTGATACGCCACGACCTTCTGGTCGATCGCACCGAAGATGGACGCACCGCGTACGTCGAACATCTCGATGCGCACGCGATCCCCGAAGCGCATGAAGGGGGTCGACGGCCGGCCGTCCGCGATCTGCTCGAGCGACCGCTTCTCCGCGATGCAGGCGGACCCCCGGCTGCGGTCGACGTTCGAGACCGTGCCGGAGCCCACGATCGTGCCCGCACCGAGCGTCCGGGTCTTCGCGGCGTGCGCGATGAGCTGCGGGAAGTCGAACGTCATGTCGGTCCCCGCGTCGGGGGCGCCGAACACGACGTCGTTCAGCGTGACCCGTAGCGGCAGGCGCACCTTGCACCCGTCCCAGGAGTTCCCGAGCTCGTCCGGCGTCACCGCGACCGGGGAAAACGAGGAGGCCGGCTTGCTCTGGAAGAAACCGAAGCCTTTCGCGAGCTCGCCGGGAATCAGATTGCGCAGGCTCACGTCATTCACGAGCATGAGCAGCCTGATGTGGTCCATCGCCACTTCGGCAGGAAGTCCCATGGGCACGTCGTCGGTCACGACGGCAACCTCCCCCTCGAAGTCGATGCCCCACGCCTCGGTCTCGACGCGGATGTCGTCGCAGGGGCCGAGCATCGCGTCCCCGCCGCCCTGGTACATGAGCGGGTCCGTCCAGAACGACGGCGGCACCTCGGCGTTGCGTGCCCGACGCACGAGTTCGACGTGGTTCACGTAGGCGGAGCCGTCGACCCACTGATACGCGCGCGGCAGCGGTGCCGCGCAGGCTGCAGGATCGAACGCGAACGTCCCGGGCGCGGTGCCGGCCTCGAGTCGCTCGGCGGCCGTCCGCAGTGCCGGTTCGAGCGCCCGCCAGTCGTCGAGCGCGGCCTGCAGCGTGTTCGCGATCCCGGGTACCGTCGCGGCGCGCGAGAGATCCCGGCTGACGACCACGAGCGTGCCGTCCCGTCCGCCGGACCGGAGTGTTGCCAGTTTCATCGATGACCCCCATGGGGCGGCAGCACGGGCGCCCGCCCGGCCCGCCCACGCCAGTGACTCGTCGCGACCACGCGTGCCCCTCGCACGCGGCCCCGCGTCGCGTCGTGCATCGCGTCCCGGAGCGGGTCCTCGCGACCCTCGCGCGAGTTGAGCACGCCGCACGGGCCCGTGGCAAGTGCGCGCCGGGTACGCTCGCCGCGCGTGGACGATGTCAGCCGGTCGGGAGGTGCCGTTCCCCGGTGCGGTGGGAACGTCCGCGCAGCACGGCAACGAGCGTGCCGTCGCCGTTTCGCACCTGCACGTCGTACAGGCCCGTGCGGCGCGATCTCGACAGTTCGCGCGCCTCTGCCGTGAGCACGTCGCCCGCGCGGGCCGGCGCGAGGAAGTCCACCGTGATGCCCGCCGCGAGCACCACGTCCCCGTGGCTGTTGCACGCGAGCGCGAACGCGGAATCGGCGAGTGTCGTGATGAGGCCGCCGTGACAGATCTGCACGCCGTTCAGCATCGCGGGCGTGACCTGCATGGACAGGCGCGCGTAGCCGGGTGCCATTTCGCCCAGCGTGATCCGGAGCCCCTGCATCGCCGCGTCCTTCTCGAGCATGGCGCGCCCGACGGCCTCCGCGGCCTCCCGTGCGCCGGCTGCCCCGCTGTCACTCATGGAACCGCGCACCGCTCCAGCGGCGCCGCTGGAGGGCCGGGGACACCCGGTATCGATCCTCGCCGTAGTGCGCACGCAGGTTGTCGAGCACGTGCGAGACGAACGCGGCCGAGAGGCGGTCGCACCACGCGAGCGGGCCGACCGGATAGCGCGTCCCGAGCGCCATCGCGGTGTCGATGTCGGCGGCGGTCGCGATGCCCTGTGTCACGACGTCGGCCGCCTCGTTGACGAGCATCGCGACGGTCCGCATGACGACCATGCCGGCGATGTCGTCGACACGCGTGACGGCGCATCCCGCGGTCTGCAGTGCGCCCACCACTTCGCGGTACTCCGACTCGCCGCACTGGTCCGCGCGCGCCACGCCGAGACGCGACGTGCGTGCGAAGTCGAGCGCGAGATCGAGCGTCACGAAGTTCGGCGTGCCTTCCTGCGCACCGCGCTGTGTCGCCGTACGACCGTCGCTCAGTGCGAGACGCGCCGAGCCGACGTGCAGCATCGGTTCGAGGTGCATCACGCGCCGCACGTTCAGGCCGGCCGCTGCCATGCGCCCGACAAGCGGCTCCAGGTGTCCGGCATCGACGGGCGCGATGACGCTCCGGGGCGGTTCGCACGGTGGCTCCGATGCAGCCTCCGGCCGGGTGTCGTGCTCGCCGTAGCCGTAGAAGCCGCCACCGGTCTTGCGGCCGTAGCGACCCGCGCGCACGAGCTCCTGCTGGATCAGGGAGGGGGCGTATCGGCGGTCCCATCCGAGTGCCTCGAACGTCGAGCCCGACACGGCGAGATTCACGTCGAGACCGATGAAATCCATGAGCGTGCACGGCCCCATCGGGAACCCGCCGCAGTCCCGGATCAGCGCGTCAAGCACCTCGGGCGCCGCGGCCTGTTCCGTGAGCGTGCGCATGGCTTCGCCGTAGAACGGACGCGCGACGCGGTTCACGATGAAGCCGGGCGTGGAACGCGCACGCACGGGCGTCTTGCCCCACGCGCGCGCCGTCGCCATCAGGGTCGCGGCGATGTCCAGGTCCGTGCGCAGGCCGTCGATCACCTCGACGAGTGCCATGCGTGGCACCGGATTGAAGAAGTGCATGCCGACGACGCGTCCCGGTGCCGCGAGGCCCGCCGCGAGGTCGGTGATGGAGATGGACGACGTGTTCGACGCGATGATGCACTGCTCGCCCACCAAGGGCTCGAGTTCGGCGAACAGCGTCCGCTTCGCGACCCGGTCCTCGACGATTGCCTCGATCACGAGACCGCACCCGTCCATCTCCGCGAGCGAGGACACCCCGCGGATGCGGTCGAGCGTCGCGTCGGCATCTTCCTGCTGCAGACGGCCCTTCGCGACCTGGCCCGCGAGATCCTTGCCGATCGCGGCGCGCGCACGCTCGACCGAGTCGGCCCGAGCGTCGAACAGCCGGACGGGGTGACCCGCCGCGGCCGCGACCTGCGCGATGCCGCTGCCCATGGCACCCGCGCCCACGACGCCCACCGCAGCGGACGCCGGAAGTGCATCACTCATGCATCATGCTCCGGTGAAATTGGGGGGGCGGCGTTCCAGGAACGCCGCGACGCCCTCGCGATAGTCGTGGGAAAAGCCGAGCTGCCGCTGATAGTCGCGCTCGAGTTCGAGCTGTGCGGCGAGCGCGTTCTGTTCCGCGGCGTAGACGGCGGCCTTCGTGTGGGCGTATCCGAGCGCGGGGCCTGCCGCGAGCTGCCGGGCCATCTGCCGCACGGTGTCCGAGAGCGCGTCGTCGTCGACGCACTTCCAGATCAGGCCCCACTGCTCCGCGAGTTCCGCCGACAGGCTGTCCCCGAATAACGACAGCCCGAGCGCACGCTGCGTCCCGAGGCGCCTGACCAGGAAATGCGTGCCCCCGCAGTCTGGGACCAGCCCGAGCCGCGCGAAAGGCTGAACGAAACTCGCCGAACGCGCGGCGACGACGACGTCGCACGCGAGCGCGACATTCGCACCCGCACCCGCCGCGACACCATTCACGGCGCCGATCACCGGCTTGGGCAGCGCACGCAGCCCGAGCACGAGCGGCGTGTAGTTGCGCTCGATGGAATCGCCCAGATCGACCGGCGTGCCGCCCGGCGGCACACGGCGCTCCCCGAGGTCCTGTCCGGCGCAGAACGCGCGTCCCGCGCCAGTCAGGATCAGCACCTTCACCTGGGCAGAATCCCGGACCCGCGCGAGCGCCTGACGCAGCTCGCCGTGCATCGCCTCGTTGAAACTGTTGAGCTTCCCCGGCCGGTTCAGGGTGATCGTCGCGACACCCTGCTCGACGGTGAAGCCGATGAATTCGAAACCGCCACTCACCCGCGTCCTCCTCGGCAAACCCGCCTGCCGCGGCAGCACGGGCCGGGCGAGCCTAAAAGAACGCCCCCCGAAAGACAAGCTGCGGGGTGCCGCCGCTCGGGCAGCCGCGGATCGTGTCGGCACGACGTGCGGGACCCCGGTCTGCCGGCCTACAATCGCCCCATCCGCAGCCCGGCACCCTTTCTCGTCCCATGCCCTGTTACGAACTCGACGGTATCCGTCCCGTGGTGCACGCCACCTCCTATGTCCATCCCACCGCCGTACTCATCGGCGACGTGATCATCGGCCCGCGCTGCTACATCGCGCCGACCGCGAGCCTGCGTGGCGACTTCGGGCGTCTCATCGTCGAGGAAGGTGCGAACGTCCAGGACGGCTGCGTGATGCACGGGTTCCCGGGCACGGACACGATCATCGAACCCGACGGCCACATCGGTCACGGCGCGGTCGTGCACGGCTGCCGGATCGGCCGCAACGCGCTCGTCGGCATGAACGCGGTCGTCATGGACAATGCCGTCGTGGGCGAATCGTCCATCGTCGCGGCCTCCGCGTTCGTGAAGGCAGGCATGATCATCCCGCCGCGCTCGCTCGTGGCCGGTGTGCCTGCACGCGTGCTGCGCGAACTCACCGACGACGAGATCGCGTGGAAGTCCGAGGGCACCCGGACCTATCAGGAACTCGCCATTCGCAGCCTCGGCAGCATGCGCGAGGTGCCGCCCCTCGCCGAGATCGATCCCGATCGCGGCCGCATGCCGGTCGACGCCACGCAACCCCTCGTCGAGCGCAGGAAGGCGCAGCAGGGCTGACCCCGGAAACCGGTGATCCGGGGTCGCTCCGTGCACCGGTTCATGCCGGATGCATCGATACCTTGACATTGGGCAAGCACCCGGGAACTTCGATGGGCTAGCTTTCGTCATATTGCGCGTCGCTGCGCGGGGGAGCATCGTGACGCGGGCGTGCAGGGGATCGCTGCCGGGTGTCGCCGGCCGGCGACTCGTGCACGGGAAGACGGTCCACACTGTCATGGGGAGAACCACCCCGATGCTCGGGCGTTCGCCGGCATTCCGTGCCGCAGACCAGCTCATCACGAGGATCGCATCGTGCGACGCCCCCGTTCTGATCGAGGGCGAGACCGGCACGGGCAAGGAACTCGCCGCGCGCGCGGTCCACTATCGGAGCGCGCGACGGGATCGCCCCTTCGTGCCGGTCAACTGCGGCGCCATGCCCGACGCGCTGATCGAGAACGAACTCTTCGGTCACGCGAAGGGTGCCTTCACCGACGCGAAGAACGACCAGACCGGCCTCGTCGCGCTTGCGCACGGAGGCACGCTCTTCCTCGACGAGGTGGACGCGCTCTCCCCGAAGGGACAGGTGTCGCTGCTCAGGTTCCTGCAGGATCAGGAATATCGGCCGCTCGGCTCCCACCGCACCCGCGCCGCGGACGTGCGCATCGTCACGGCCTCCAATCGTGACCTGGCCCGTCTCGTGGAGGACGGAGGATTCCGCGCGGATCTCCTCTACCGGATCAAGCTGATCTATCTCGAACTGCCGCCCCTGCGGGCGCGCCCCGAGGACGTCGCCCTGCTCGCCCGGCATTTCCTCGGGCGTGCGAACGCACGTTTCGGCACGGTCGTGGAACGCATCGATCCCGGGACCCTGGACTGGTTCCGTCGCTACCCCTGGCCGGGAAACGTGCGCGAACTCGAAAATCTCGTCCTGCGCGAGGGACTGCTCGCGGACGGGCCGACTCTCAGCATCCGCGCCCCCGCCGGCGTGGCGCCGCCCCGGACAAGTCCCGTCACCGGCCCCGGTGCCACGTGCGAAACCGACTTCAACCGCGCCAAGGCCCGCGCGATCGACGAGTTCGAGCGGCGCTATCTCGCGGAACTCCTGTCCCGTACCGAGGGCAACGTGAGCGTCGCGGCGCGCATCGCAGGCAAGGAGCGGCGCTCCCTGGGCAAGCTCCTCAAGAAGCACGGCATCGACCGCGACTCGTTCCGCCCCTGACGCGCCGTCGCGCGGCCTCCGTTCCCGTTCCGACCCGTCTCCCGCCCGGTCTCCACCGTGCCTGCAGGTGGGTCGTTTCCGCCCCACCCCGGCCTGCCCGATCCGCCGAAGGAAAGACTTCGCCAAATCCGGAGGTTGCATGCAGGCCCGGGGGGCCGGCGCCGGGTCAGGGATGACCCGCCTCCCCGATGCCCGTGAACATTTGCGCTGAAGATCATGGCGTTAGCAAAGGCATCCACACGGCATGGTCATTGCACGAGGGACGTTCGTTCTCCGACGGAGACGTTGGGAAATGCCGGAAGACGACCCGAACGGCCTCGATGCACTCGCGGAATCGATTCTCGGCTACGTGCGTGTCCATCCGCAGGCGGCAGACACGGTCGAGGGAATCCGGACCTGGTGGCTGCCGGCGCGACTCGCGGACGCCACGCCCGAAGCCGTGCTGATCTGCGTGGAACGCCTCGCCCGGGAACGGCGACTGCGTCGCCGCGTGCTCTCGGACGGAACGGAGATCTACGGGGGTCTCCCCTGAGGGGGGAGACCGCGCACAGCATCCATCGAGGAGATTGCCCACATGGCGAGCGTCACATACGGAATGAGCGTCCAGGTCTCCGGCGGCCCACAGGTGAGCGTGACCCGTTCCGCGACGGTCGAGGCCTACGAGAAAGTCGACGTCACGGTGGATCCCGGCGGTGCAGGCGCGTCCGCCGTGACCGTCGACCTGCAGCCGGGCCCGGCTGCGCAGATGCGCCTCATGCTGATCAAGTCGAGTCTCTACGGCCCCGAACTCACCCTCGTTGCGAGCGACGGCACGACGGACTCGGACGAGATCGCACTCACCGAGCCCCAGTTCTTCCTCGGCGGCGCGTTCGTGCTCTTCGGCGGCGTCGACCCCACGCAGCTGAAGCTCCGGAACACGCACACCGCGGGAGACGCGACGAAGAAGGCGTCGATCGAGATCCTCGTCGCACGCGACGCGACGCCCTGAACGCAACCCCAAGGAGACGCTGCCATGCCTGTCACCCTCACCTATCCGGGCGTGTACATCGAGGAGTTGCCGAGCGCCGTGCGCACGATCACGGGCGTGGGTACCTCGATCACCGCGTTCGTCGGACGCACGCGTCGCGGACCCGCGGACACCGCCACGATGATCCACGGCTTCGCCGACTTCGCGCAGCGCTTCGGAGGCCTCTGGGAAAACAGCCCGCTGTCGTACGCGGTGCAGCAGTATTTCCTGAACGGCGGCCGCGACGCCCTCATCGTGCGCGTCCACAACGGTGCGACGCGCGCGACGCTCGCGCTGCCCGCCGGCGCCGGCACGCTCACGCTCGAGGCCGCCGATCCGGGCGAATGGGGCCGCAGGCTGACCGCGGAAGTCGACTACCAGACGGCCGACCCGACGGACACCGCGCTGTACAACCTCAAGGTGGTCGATACCGGAACGGGCGCGGAAGAGTTCCACCGCAATCTCTCGACGTCCACCACGAGCCCGCGTCACGTCGCCCGGGTGCTTCGCGACGAATCGAATCTCGTCGATGTCCAGGGCACCGCGCCTGCTTCGCGACCCGATGCCACCACGGGCCCGGTCTCCGCGAGCGCCGTATCCGGCGGGGACGGCGCGAACGTGGGGGATACCCAGGTGATCTCCGCGACGCCGAAGGCCGGCATCCACGCGCTCGACGACGCCGACCTGTTCAATCTGCTGTGCATCCCGCCGTACCACTACGATCCCCTGTCCGCCGATCCGCAGGATCCTTCCGGCGCGACGTGGACCTCGGCGCTCGCGTACTGCAGGACCCGCCGAGCCATGCTCGTCGTGGATCCGCCCGCGGGCTGGAACGACAAGGACGCGCCCCAGGATTCGACCAACGGCGTCGACGGTTCCGGTTTCGGCCTCGCGCGCGACGAGAACGCGATGCTCTACTTTCCCCGGATCGTCGCGCTCGACCCGCTCCGGGGAAATCGGCCCGCGACGTTTGCCCCGTGTGGGGCAGTCGCCGGCGTCGTCGCGAGAACCGATGCGAACCGCGGCGTCTGGAAGGCACCGGCAGGCATCGAGGCGACCCTGCTCGGCGCGGCCGACTTCTCCGTGCGCCTCACCGACGCCGAGAACGGCGAGCTGAACCCGCTCGGCATCAACTGCCTGCGGTCCTTCGACGGCGTGGGGCGCGTCGTGTGGGGCGCACGCACGATGCGCGGCGCGGACCGGCTCGCGGACCAGTGGAAGTACGTGCCGGTCCGGCGACTCGCGCTCTACATCGAGGAGAGCCTGTTCCGCGGCACGCAGTGGGTCGTGTTCGAACCCAACGACGAACCCCTCTGGGCGCAGATCCGCCTGAACGTCGGCGCGTTCATGCAGAACCTCTTCCGCCAGGGGGCGTTCCAGGGGTCCACCCCGCGCGAGGCGTATCTCGTGAAGTGCGACGCGGAAACGACCACGCAGGACGATCGCAATCGCGGGGTCGTGAACATCCTCGTCGGCTTCGCGCCGCTCAAGCCCGCGGAATTCGTGGTGATCCGGATCCAGCAGCTCGCTGGACAGAACCAGGCATAGGAGACGCGCGATGGCCCAGTTCAGTGTGAATGTGGGACGGTTCGATCCGTACAAGAACTTCAAGTTCCGCGTGAAGTGGGACGGCCGCTACGTGGCGGGTGTGTCCAAGGTGAGCGCGCTCAAGCGCACCACCGAGGTGGTGGAGCACCGCGAGGGAGGCGACCCGAGCACGTCGCGCAAGTCGCCCGGACGCACCAAGTACGAGGCGATCACGCTCGAGCGGGGCGTCACGCACGACCCGGAGTTCGAGAAGTGGGCGAACAAGGTGTGGAACTTCGGCTCGGGCCTCGGCGCAGAGGTCTCGCTCAAGGACTTCCGCAAGGACGTCATCATCGAGATGTACAACGAGGCCGGCCAGCTCGCGATCTCCTACCGCATCTACCGGTGCTGGGTGTCGGAGTACCAGGCCCTGCCGGATCTCGACGCGAACGCGAACGCGGTCGCGATCCAGACGCTCAAGCTCGAGAACGAGGGCTGGGAACGCGACTACGAGGTGACCGAACCGTCCGAGCCCACCTTCACGGAGCCCGCGGCGTAATGCACGCCCTCGACGCGCGCACGGTGCTGGAGGTCGTCGACCGCGTGGGGTCGGTCGACCCCTGCCGCGCGGCCGTCGCGATCGCGGCCGCCGCATCGCACGCGGACGAGGCGCTGGTCGCGACCCTGCCCGTCGCCGAGCGCGACCGGCAGCTCTTGGCGCTGCAGCACGTCATGTTCGGCCCGGTGGTCCGGTGCGTGAGCGAGTGCCCGGCGTGCCGCACGTCGCTGGACGTGGATTTCCGGCTCGACGACCTGCCGCAAGCCGACGCGCGGCGTCACGGGCGTGTCGAGACCTCGCACGGAGCCTGGCGCGTCACGCTGCGCGCCCCGGCCAGCCGGGATCTGCTCGCGGTGGCCATGATCGGGGACCCGGCTGCCGCGCACCGCGCGCTCTTCGAGAGGCTCGTCGAGGAAGCCCTGCTCGCCGGCGAAGCGCAGACGCCCGACCGCATTCCCGCTGCGGTCGCCGCCGCCGCGATCGCCCGGCTCGCCGCGACCCAGCCGGACGCGGACGTCGAGGTCGCGCTGCAGTGCAGCGATTGCGCGCACGCGTGGTCCGTGCCCTTCGACATCGCGGCGTACGTCGCGGCCGGGCTTCGCGGACACGCCCGCGAGCTGATGGATGCCGTCCACCTCCTCGCATCCCGCTACGGGTGGTCGGAGGACCAGATTCTCGCGCTCCCGCCTTCGCGCAGGCAGTACTACCTCGCGCACGACTGAGCGGACGGCCACCGTGACCGATTTTCTCTCCCGGCTCCTGCAACGATCGCTCTCCCCGGACCAGACGCTTCGTCCGCGTCCGCGCGCGCGATTCGAGCCGGTCGCGTCCGGCGAGGAACCGGCTGTTCGGGACGACCGTCCACGATTCTCCGTTCCCGACATGTCCCGGCGCGAGTCCACTGCCCCCGGGGCGGTTCGCCCGCCCGCGGACGCCGCGCCGGACAGGACGGGTCCGGACGGAAGCGCGGCGACGGCAGCGCCACGGTCCGCCGCCTTCGTGCCCGCGACGACCACCGATGGGCGTCCGGACGCCTCGACGCAGACGGAAACGAGGCCAGCCGCCCGCGAGTCCCGGTCGGTGCGCGATGCACCGACGGCGACGGGAACGCGTGGTCCGCACCCCGATGCCCCGCTGGCCGACGCCACGGCCGCGCCGGGCCGCGCAAGCGTGATCCCGCTCCGGACATCCGGTCGGGCACGCACGGCCGCCCCCGTCGCGGACGAATCACGCCCCGATGCCGTACCGCTCACCCACGATCGCGGTGACCGGGCGCACCTCGCGACACCGGCGGGAGCCCGCGAAACCACCGCGCCGACCGGCATGACGGCACCCGCCCCGCCGCCGATCACGATCACGATCGGGCACGTCGAGGTGCGGATGTCTGCTGCACGCCAGCCGTCGCCGGCTCCACCGAAACCGGCTCCGCGTCTGGGTCTGCAGGACTACCTGCGACGGCGCGATCGGGGAGGTGATTCGTGAGCACCGCACTCGGCATCGCCGCCGTCACCGCCGTGCTGAAGGATCTCCTCAACAACGGCCTCGTCGATCACGACCTGTCGGCCTCCGTCGGCAACGTGACCGTGAGCGCGCTGCCCCCGGACCGCATCGACATCGAGGGCGGCAACCAGACGAGCCTGCTGAACCTGTTCCTGTATCAGGTCACGCCGAACGCGGGCTGGCGCAACACGGGTCTGCCCGCGCGAGACCGGGAGGGCCACCGCCTCGCGAACCCGCCGCTCGCGCTCGATCTGCACTACCTCCTCATGGCCTACGGCGCCGAGGAGCTGCACGCCGAGATCCTGCTCGGGTTCGGCATGCAGCTCCTGCACGAGACGCCGGTGCTCGCGCGCGACGCGATCCGCCGGTCCCTCGCACCGCCGTCACCGGTGGCCGGCGGGTCGGGGCTGCCGCAGAACCTGCGCGCGCTGTTTTCGGCGGAACTGGCCGAGCAGGTCGAACAGATCCGGATCCAGCCCGCCACGGTGGGGGCCGAGGAGATTTCCCGGCTCTGGACCGGGTTCCAGAGCAAGTTCCGCCTGTCCGCGGCCTACGAGGCGTCGGTCGTGCTCATCGAGAGCCGTCAGTCCACGCGATCCGCCCTGCCGGTGAAGCAGCGCAACCTGTACGTCGTGCCGCTGCACCTGCCCACGATCGAGGAGGTGCTCGCGCAGGCCGGTCCGGCCGACGAGCCACGGGCCGGCGTGCCGGTGCTCGACGGACAGCGTCTCGTGCTGCGCGGCCGGCAGCTCGCGGCCGACAACGTCGTCGTGTCGATCGACGGCACGGGCGTCACGCCACTGCCGGCCGACGTCACGGCGCAGCGCGTGACGGTCGCCGTCCCGGCCGGCACACCCGCCGGACTGCACGGGGTCCAGGTCGTGCACCGGCGTGCGATGGGAACGCCGCCTGCGAGCCACCGCGGCGTGGAGTCGAACGCGATGCCGTTCCTGATCGCTCCGCGGATCGACGCGCAGTCGGCCGCGAACGTTCAGGGGACCAGCACCGGCCCGCGTTCGGCCGAGCTGCACCTCACCGTGCGACCGGCCATCGGTGCGACGCAGCGCGTGATGCTCGCGATGAACGAGTTCTCCGCGTCCTCCGCGGACACGGCGCGCGGCTACACGTTCGCGCTGCCCCCGCGGATCGATCTGCAGAATCCCCCGCCCAACCTGCCGGCCCCGGTCGAGGACGTGGTCGTGCCGGTCTCGGGCGTCACGGCCGGGACCTACCTGATCAGGGTCCAGGTGGACGGTGTGGCGAGCCCGCTCGCGGTGGAGACCAGCGTCGCGAGCCCCGACTACAACCGCTACACCGGTCCCACGGTGACGCTGCCATGACGAACCGCGACGAACGGTGGGTGACCGCGAACCAGCGCTACCTGATGGCGCGACTCGCGGTGATTCGTACGGCGCTCCTGCGCCTCGCGGGCGAGAAGCCGGACGACGACGCCGACGAGCGTGACCGGCAGGCCGTCGACGATGCGAACGGCCGCCTGCCGGCGACCGCGGCACTCGACCACCTCTGCGCGGCCTTCGGTCTGAGCGCGTTCGAGCGTGACGTCGCGCTTCTCTGCGCGGGCATGGAACTCGACGGGCACTGGCCCCTCCTGTGCGCAGCCGCGCAGGGCGGGGAAACGCGCGCGTATCCGACGTTCGGCCTCGCGCTCGCCCTCTTCGGCACCGCCCACTGGAGTGCGCTCTCACCGGCGGCCCCCCTGCGGCGCTCGCGGATCCTGGACCTCTCGCCCGTCGACGCCGTCACCTCCGCCCGCATCGCGCTCGACGAACGGGTTCTCCACTTCCTGACGGGCGTGTCCTACCTGGACGAGCGCGTCGCGGCGCTCGTCTCGCCGCTTTCCGCGGGCGACCCTCTGCCCCCGTCGCACGCATCGGTCGCGGACGCGCTCGCACGCGATCTCGCCCGCCGCGCCTCACCCGGCGCCCGCTTCGCCGTGCACCTCGTACCTGCCCAGGGCGTCTCGTGGGCAGCGGTGGTCGCCACGGCCGCGCAGGACGCACGGATGCAGGCGGTCGGACTGCCCGTGTCGCACCTGCCCCGGACATCGGCCGAATGCACCGCGTTCGCACGGCTCTGGGAACGCGAGGCGCGGCTCGCCCCGATGGTGCTGTGCGTCGACGCCGGGGACGAAGCCCTGCCCCCGCACGCCGCCGAGTTCCTCGGGACGCTGGACGCCCCGTTCGTCGTCGTCTCCCGGCACCCGGTCCGGATCGGCGGCGAGCCGCCCGCACACGTCGCGCTCGCGCAGGTCCCGTTTGCCGAGCGGCGCGCGCTCTGGGCACGCGCGCTCGGCAGGCTCGCGCCCCGCCTGGACGGCGAACTCGACGCGGTGACGACCCATTTCCTCGTCCCGCCCGAGACCATGCGCGCGATCGGCACGCGACTGGCCGCAGTGGCCCCGCGCCGCCGCACGCGGAAGTCCGCGGGTGGCAACGACCCGGACGCCCCCCTCCGGACGGCATTCTGGACGGCGTGCCGCACGGAGGCCCGCACGGACATGGATGCACTCGCCCAGCGGATCGACCCGCGCGCGACCTGGGACGACATCGTCCTGCCCGAGGCGGAGATGCACACGCTGCGCGAGATCGCCGCGCAGGTCCGCCACCGCGCGACCGTCTACGACGCGTGGGGCTTCGCAAGCCAGAGCGATCGCGGTCTCGGGATCAGTGCGCTGTTCTCCGGTCCGAGCGGGACGGGCAAGACCATGGCGGCCGAGGTGCTCGCGAGCGCGCTGGGCCTCGACCTGTTCCGCATCGACCTGTCGCAGGTCGTGAGCAAGTACATCGGCGAGACCGAGAAGAACCTGCGCAGGGTGTTCGACGCCGCGGAGACCGGCGGTGCGATCCTGCTCTTCGACGAGGCCGACGCACTGTTCGGCCGGCGTTCCGAGGTGAAGGACAGCCACGACCGCTACGCGAACATCGAGGTGAGCTACCTGCTGCAGCGCATGGAGAGCTATCGCGGGCTCGCGATCCTCACGACGAACTCCCGAGCCGCGCTCGACCCGGCGTTCCTGCGGCGTATCCGCTTCGCGATCGCGTTCCCGTTTCCGGACCTCGCGCACCGCGCGGAGATCTGGCAGCGCGCGTTTCCGCCGGCGGTACCGACCGACGCGCTCGACAGCGCGAAGCTCGCGCGGCTCAACGTGCCCGGCGGCAACATCCGCAACATCGCGCTCGGCGCCGCCTTTCTCGCTGCGGACGCGGGCGAACCCGTCCGGATGCACCACCTGCTGCGGGCGGCGCGCACGGAAGCCGTCAAGCTCCGGCGACCCGTCACGGACGCGGAGGTCGCGGGATGGACGTGACCCCGCGCATCGCGATCCACATCGAGCGGCTCGTGATCGAGGCCGGACATGACCTCGACGCGGCACAGCTCGCGGCCGCGCTCGAAGCCGAACTCGGCCGTCTGATCGCGACGGGCGGGTCCACCCGGCACGAGCCCGTCGCCACGCGTGTGCGGTCGATCGAGACCATCGTGCCCGCGACACCCGCCGTGCCCGCCGGACGGGCGGCCGGCATCGCCCTCGCACGCTCGCTTCACGGGAAGGTCTGGCGATGAGACGCCCGTTCAGCGTGCCCGCCACCCATCGGGGAGAGCATCCATGAGCACACCCGCGCGAACCGTCGACTCGCGTGCCGCGAAGTCATCCGGGACCCTCACACCCGTGAGCAAGCCCTGCCGGTGCGGCAGTCCGGGACTCCTCGCGACCGAGTGCGAGAGCTGCCGTCGTCGCCGGCTCGGGATCCAGCGCTACGCGCTCGATTCGCGCACGGCCGCGCCGGCGGGAGCCCGCGATCCGGCGCTCGCGGAACGCGTCCTGGAAACCCCCGGCACCCGTCTCGACCCCGCCACGCGCACGTTCATGGAATCACGGTTCGGACACGACTTCTCGAACGTGCGTGTCCATGCAGGCCCCGATGCGAACACGTCCGCGGACGTCGAGCGAGCGCACGCGTGGACGCTCGGGCAGCACGTCGTCTTCGCGAAGGACCGGTACGCGCCCGGCACCGCCGAAGGCAGGCACCTGCTCGCACACGAACTCGCGCACGTCGTCCAGCAGGCCGGCCCTGCGGAAGGGGCCCCGGCAGCCGGCGATGCCGAGGCCGCGGCGGATCGTGCCGCTCGCACTGCGGTACGGGGTCAGGTCGCGCCGCCCGTCGGCGCCCATGCACCGGTGATCCAGCGCCAGGACGGCGACACGAGCGGTCTTTCGCCGGCCAGCCTCGCGAGCCGCGCGGAGCTCATGTGCGACCTGCCGGCCCTGTGCCGCCTCCACTTCGCGCATCGCGACATCGTGGCGGTCGAGCGGGTGCGCCGCGCGTACCGTGCGTGCCGGCCGGGCTCGTCCGCCGCGACGGCCCTGAACCCGTGTCTCGTGCCCGACTACGCCTCCCTCGCGGGCGCCGCGGGCTCCGGCCCGACCCCCGGACCGACTGCCGCGCCGACCCATCCGGCCCCGGCCGGTGGTGCATCCTCCGGAGGACTGTCCCTGCCGTCCACGACGGTGCGCTTCAGCCTCGGTCCCGTGCGGACGGAGATCGACCTGCCGTCTTCCGTTTCGCTGACCCTGCCGATCCCGTTCCGGGGGGCGCGCAATCTCGAGATCCGGTTCGAAGCGACGACGTCGGGCGAATTCACGCTCACGATGCGCATCAATGCGGCCCGCCACGTGCGCGTCATCATTCGCGCCCGCGCGAGCGCCACGGATCGACGCGGATCGGCCGGCGTGGTCGTCGAAACGACCCGGACGGTCTGCCGCGCCACCGACGAGGCGACGGCCCGGTCGCAGCTCACGTCCGCCGGCGAGCGTCTCCGCGACGCAATACGTGCCGCGCAGAACCCGCCGGCGCCCGGCCCCGGGGAGGACCCGGACATGGCCCGCCTCCGGCGTCTCGCCGACGTGGTCTCCGGCATCGTGAACGTTCACCAGACGGTCGAGCGCGTGCGGGCACCGTGTCGCGAAGTGCCGTTCGCGTCGTTCGAACTCGGCGTGCAGGGACCGCTCGGAGAACAGGAGCCGGGCCACGAACGCGAGCGTGGCGCCGTGCCGTTCCTCGGCGGCTCTGCGACGGTGCGCTTCTGAGGGAGGGCCAGGCACCGTGAGCGGCTTTCCCGGATCTCCCCGCCTCGTGAAGGGCGGCATCGTGCAGGTGGATCCCGCGAGCGGCGCCGTACGCCGCGTGATTCCGCTGCAGTACAACCCGGACACGCTGAACCGTTCCTTCCAGATTGCCGCCGCGCGCGAAGGCGGCGACCGGAGCGAGGCGCTGCGCCTCTCGGGCCCGCCCGCGGAGACGATCCGCTGCGACGTCGAACTGGACGCCGCGGATGCCCTTGCCGAAGGCAGTGCGCCCGCGACCGACGTCGGACTCTACCCGCAGATCGCCGTGCTCGAGACCCTCGTGTATCCGACGAACGCCGCGCTGCAGGCGACGATCAGCCAGGCGGCGCTCGGCACGCTCGAAATCGTGCCGATGGAGTCCGACCTCACGCTGTTCGTCTGGAGCCGCAACCGGGTGCTGCCGGTGCGCATCACCGAACTCTCGGTGACCGAGGAAGCCTTCGACCCGAACCTGAACCCGATCCGCGCACGCGTGAGCCTGTCCATGCGCGTGCTGACCGTGGCCGACCTGCCGTTCGGGCACAAGGGCGCGGGCCTCTTCATGGCGTATCACCAGCAGAAGGAGCGCCTCGCAGGCATGACGACCGGCGCCCTCACCGCCCTCGGACTCGGAGCGATCCCGTGAGCAGCGACCCCGCACGCACCCTCGCACAGCTCGCCGGCAAGGCCCCTGCCTTCGCGCCGGAGAGCCGTTACCACACCGTGCCGACGGCGCAGTACACCTTCGCGGACGGACGGACCGTCACGTACGTGCGACGCCGCTTCGCGCCCGAGGCGGGCCGGCTCGGCGTGATCGCCGAACACACGGTCACGCAGGGAGACCGCCTGGACCGCATCGCGTACACGTACTACGGCAATGCGGAACTGTTCTGGCGCGTCTGCGACGGCAACGACGCCGTACGTCCCGACGACCTCGTGGAGGAAATCGGCACCCGCCTGCGGATCGCACTGCCACCAGGCGTGCCGGGGGGCTGACATGCTGCGCGGCATCCACCTCACGCTCCTTCTCGGTCCCGTCGTGCCGGTGCCCGCACCGCGGCCGGTGGTCGACGCGCTCGAGAGCGTCGAGGTCACGAACGCCGCCGGACGTGCGAGCGGGTTCCAGCTCCGCTTCTCGCTCTCGAACCGTTCGCCGCTGCAGACGATCTTCCTGCTCGCGGGAGGCGAGACGCCGCTGCTGCGCGTGATGCTGGTCGTCACGCTGAACGGCACGCCCGAAGTGCTCATGGACGGCGTGATGACGCACACCGAGGTCACGCAGGGGACCCAGCCCGGACAGTCGACACTCACGGTCACGGGCGACGACCTTACGCGCGTGATGGATCTCCAGGACTTCGGGGGTCTGCCATATCCGGCGATGAGCCCCGAGGCGCGTGTCGCGCTGATCGTCGCCAAGTACGCGGCGTTCGGACTCGTGCCGATGGTCGTGCCCTCGATCTTCTCCGAGACGCCGATCCCGACCGACCGCATTCCGACCCACCAGGGAACGGACCTCGCCTACGTGCGGGAACTCGCACGTCTCGCGGGATACGTGTTCTACGTCGAACCCGGGCCCGCGCCCGGGACGAATCTCGCGTACTGGGGCCCGGAGGTGAAGGTCGGGCCACCGCAGCCTGCGCTCAACGTCGACATGGACCACCTTACGAACGTGACGGGGCTCGACTTCAGCTTCGATGCGTCGAAGGGCGTGCTGCCCGTCGTGTTCATCCAGAACCCGCTCACGCGCATTCCGATTCCCGTCCCGATTCCGAAGCTGAACCCGCTGCAGCCGCCGCTCGGCGCGATCGGCACGCCGGTCACGCGCATGACCGTGCTGCGCGACACCGCGAAGCAGTCGCCGATGGCGGCGATATCCGCGGGGGTCGCCGCGGCCGCGCGCTCCGAGGACGCCGTGTCCGCCAACGGCGGCCTCGACGTGTCCCGGTACGGCCGGCTCCTGCGACCGCGACGCCTCGTCGGGGTGCGTGGCGCGGGCATGGCGTTCGACGGCCTCTACTTCGTGGATTCCGTCACCACTTCCCTCCGCAGGGGCGAATGCCGCCAGAGCTTCCGGCTCACGCGGAACGGCATCGTCTCGCTCACTCCGAGAGTTCCGCCATGAGCGAAAGTCCCAAGTACTTCGGCAAGTACCGCGGCATGGTCCTCAACAACGTGGACCCGATGCAGACGGGCCGCCTGCAGGTCCAGGTCCCCGACGTCGCGGGCCTGCTGCCCTCGTCGTGGGCCCTGCCCTGCTTCCCGTTCACGGGCCGCCAGTCGGGCATGTACTGCCTGCCCCAGATCGGCGCCGGCGTGTGGGTCGAATTCGAGCAGGGGGATCCCGACCATCCGATCTGGAGCGGTGCGTGGTTCGGATCGACCGCCGAGATCCCGTCGCTCGCACTCGCCGGCAACCCCGCGAGCCCGAGCGTCGTGCTCCAGACCGGACTGCAGAATTCCCTCGTGATAAGCGACCTGCCCGGCCCCACGGGCGGAATCATGCTGAAGAGCACTACGGGCGCGAGCCTGATCGTGAACGACACCGGCATCTACATCCAGAACGGGCGCGGAGCGTCGGTCACCCTCGTGGGTCCGACCGTCACGATCAACAACGGCGCGCTGACGGTGGTGTGAGGAGACGACGATGCCCGGATTCCTCGTCCACGCCGGGGCCACCGTGCTCTGCGCGCACGGCGGCCAGGCCCTGCCCACGGTGCCCAACTCGCGCGTGCTCGTGAACGGCATGCCCACCGTGACCCAGCCGACGCTCTACACGATCGCGGGCTGTGCGCTGCCGCCTCCGCCCGCCGCGAACGGTCCGTGCGTGACCGCACAGTTCCTGACCGGGAGCACGCGTGTGCTCTCGAACGGTCAGCCACTCGTGCTCCTCGACTCCCAGGCGCTCTGCACGCCGACCGGAACGCCTCTCCTCGTCACCGTCACGCAGACCCGCGTGACCGCCACCTGAGGAAGCGGACCATGGACATTGCGTTTCCCTATGCGTTCGACGGCCGTGGACGGACTTCGGAGGTCGCGACGGAGCGCCACGTGCGCGACCTGATCGAGCAGGTGCTCTTCACGGCCCCCGGCGAACGCGTGAACCGTCCCACCTTCGGGTGCGGCCTCGGGCACCTGGTCTTCGAGCCGCTGTCCACGGAACTCGCCACCGCGACCCAGTTCCTCGTGCAGGCGTCGCTCACGGAGTGGCTCGGCGAACTGATCCAGGTCGGTGACGTGACGGTCGACCGGCAGGACGCCACGCTGCTCGTCACCGTGAGCTACGCGCTGCGCCGGACGGGCGAGGCCTTCAGCCGGACCTTCGAGGTTCCGGGAGGCGCACCGTGACGAACTGCTTCTGCTGTGACCCGCGACGCCGGAACGCGGTCGAGGCACGCCCCGACTGGAACGGCATCGACTTCCTGGAGGTCCTGGACGACCCGGCGGATCCGATCGAGCTGCGACAGACGACGCTGCTCGTGACGTGCGTGCACGACCTCTCGCCCGGTACGCTCACGGCGGCCAATGTCCGCATCGACGGCGGCGAGCGCATCCGCAACATCCGCATCGTCGCGGTCGACGTCGCGCCGTCACTCGTCCCGCCGGGTTCGGCGCCCGGCACGTCTGCGTCGGTGCAGCCGCGCATGCTGCGGGTCCGGGTCGCGGCACCGGGCGATTTCTCGTTCTACACGCTGCGCCTCGTCGACGCGCTCGACGACACGCGCCCGCCCGCCGGCTTCGACCGGCTCCTCTCGTCGATCGACTTCACGTTCAAGGGCGCGTGCGCGGGCGACTTCGACTGCGCGGACGGCACGACGTGCCCCGAGCCCTCCGCGACACCGCCGGAACTCAACTATCTCGCGCGCGACTACGCGACGTTCCGGCAGCTCCTTCTCGACCGCCTCGCGCTCACGACGCCGGGATGGCAGGAACGCAGCGCGGCGGACGTGGGCATCGTGCTCACGGAACTGCTCGCGTACGTGGCGGACCGCATCGCCTACGAGCAGGACGCCGTCGCGACCGAGGCCTATCTGGGCACCTCGCGGCTGCGGACTTCCGCGCGACGGCACGCACGGCTCGTCGACTACGCGATGCACGACGGCTGCAACGCCCGCACGTTCGTGCAGCTCGTCGCCGCGCCGGGCGTGAACGGGCTCACCGTGCACCGCGTCCATCTCGGACGACCCACGCAGGTCCTCACGCGCACCGGCCGCGACGAAATCGTGTTCGCGCTGGACTCCGTCGCCCACCGCGCGGCGCTCGCGGCGTCGCCGGAGGTCTTCGAGCTCCTGCACGACGTCACCCTGTTCGAGCCCCACAACACGATGCACTTCTACACGTGGGGGTCGGAGCAGTGCTGCCTCGCGGCCGGCGCGACGGCGGCCACGCTGCGCGGCCACCTGCCCGACCTGCGCCCCGGCGACGTGCTCGTGCTCGCGGAGGCGAGGAGTCCGACGACGGGCCGCACGGCCGATGCCGACACCACGCGCCGGCACGCCGTGAAGCTCACGCGCGTGGCGCTCACGGACGATCCGGTCGGCGGCGCCTTCGCGCATCCCCCGCACGGCAATCCCGTCCCTGTCACGGAAATCGCGTGGCATCCCGCCGATGCGCTGCCGGTCGCCCTCACGCTGTCCAGTCTCGCCGGCACGACACGGATCGAGGATGTCTCCGTCGCGTACGGGAACATCGTCGCCGCGGACCACGGACTCACGCGCCCGGAGGAAGCCCTGCCCGTCGTGCCGACTCCGGACCCCGTGCTCGCGCGCGTGCGCCGGGAGACTCCGGCGCCGTGCACGACGACGCACCCTGCGAGTCAGGCCCCGCGATTCCGCCCACGACTGTCCGCATCGCCGATCACGCAGGCCTGCGCGTTCGACGAGGCCGCGCCCCCTGCCGCCGCGCGGGACTATCTTGCCCAGCGCCCGGCGGACGCGGTTGCGTGTGCGACGCTCCGCGAAGACGGCACCTCCCTGACCTGGCACGCCCGACGCGACCTCCTGTCCAGTGCGTCGACCGATCGCGACTTCGTGCTCGAGGTCGAGCACGACGGACGCGGGCACGTGCGCTTCGGCGACGACGTGTTCGGACAGCGACCGGCCACCGGCGTCCGCCTGCTCGCGACATACCGGAGCGGAAACGGCACGCAGGGCAACGTCGGGGAGTCCGCACTGCGCCACCTCGCGAGCACGGAACCGGCGCTCACGACCGGCGCGCCGCCCGTCGCGCGAATCTGGAATCCGCTGCCGGCCCGTGGCGGTGCGGAGCCGGAATCCATCGAATCCGTGCGTCGCCGTGCGCCGAGCGCGTTCCGGATCCAGGAACGCTGCGTCACACCCGCCGACTACGAGGCCCGCGCGCGCATCGTCTCGCCCGACGTGCAGCGTGCGGGGGCGACGCCGCGCTGGACCGGAAGCTGGCGGACGATGTTCCTGACCGTGGACCGCTTCGGCGCGGCAGATGTCGACGAGGCGTTCGCGGACGGCCTGCTCGGCGCGCTCGAACCGTATCGCCTCGCCGGACAGGACCTCGAGGTCGATTCGCCCCATTACGTGCCGCTCGAGATCGCGATGGAGGTGTGCGTGCGTACCGACCACTATCGCGCAGACGTGGGAGCAGCCCTGCGGCGGGTCCTGAGCAGCCGGACGCTTCCCGACGGCACACCGGGGGTGTTCCACCCGGACCGTTTCAGCTTCGGCGCGACCGTGTATCTCTCGCCGATCGAGGCTGCCGCGCTCGCGACCGACGGGGTCGATTCCGTGTCCGTCACGGCCTTCCGCCGTCAGGGACAACCCGCCACCGACGGGTCGGCCGCCGGTTGGCTCCGGTTCGGCCGGCTCGAGATCCCGCGACTGGACAACGATCCGAACTTCCCCGACCGGGGCAGCCTCACGCTCACGATGCGAGGTGGACGATGAGTGCCACACGTTGCGGTCCGGTACCGCTTCCCGAGGCGTGCGGGTGCGGGACGGGTCTCGCGGTCGCCACACCCCTCGTCATCGACAACCGCGCCGGACTGTCTGCCATCGCCTGTCGCTCCGGCGACCACGCCGCGTTCCGGCGCACGCTCCTGGCGCGGCTCACGCTCGCGGGCGAACCCGCCCTCGCGCGCCTCACGACGCGGGACGACGGCGACTTCACGATCGGACTCCTGGACGCGTGGGCAGCCGTCGGCGACGTGCTGACGTTCTACCAGGAGCGCATCGCGAACGAGTCGTACCTCGCAACCGCGACGGAGCGCCTGAGCGTGCTGGAACTCGCCGCCCTGATCGGCTATCGCCCTGGCCCGGGTGTCGCCGCGACGGCCTGGCTCGCATTCACGGCCGAGGATCCGCCCGGTACCACGCGCCGCGTTGCTCCGACCGAGGACGATCCCGATCCGCTCCGGCAGAATGCGGTGCTGTCCGGCGTGCCCGCCTCCACGATCGTGGACGTCGGCCTCAAGGTCCAGAGCGTTCCCGGCCCCGGCGAAACGGCGCAGGTCTTCGAGACCGTCGAGCGGATCGAGGCACGGCCCGAGTGGAACGCGATCCGGGCCCGCCTCACGACACGCCAGCCCGTGACGGCCTCCACGGACGAACTGCTGTTCGCGGGCCTCGCGACCGGCCTCCGCAAGGGTGACCCGGTCCTGCTGTCCCCCGACGCAGGGGGTGACCTGAAACTGCGCCGCGTCACGCAAGTGACGCTCGAGGAGCGTGCGAACCGTACCCGCGTGAAGCTCTCGGCAGCGCTCGACGCGGGCCCGGCCCCGGATACGCTCACCTACACCTGGCGCTCGCCCGGCACGACCGCGGCGAAGTTCATCGGCACGACGGTGCGGGCCCGGGATCTGCGGGCGTTCGCACGCACGCGACGCTTCGCCATGCTCGATCTCTTCGACAATCTCGCGGCCGTGCGTCCGCCGCCCTCGACGGTCTTCGCGCTGCGCTCGCGCGCCGCGATCTTCGGGCACAACGCACCCGCCTACGATGCCCTGCCCGCCTCCCAGCGAATCGGGGAATACGCGCCGGACGGTTCGACGGGAGCATCGAGCAGCCCGAAGTTCGTGTTCGAGCCCGGCGCGTACGCCGGACGGTCGACGACCTGGGTCGACAGGACGCTGAGCGCCTATCCGGGCGAACCCGCGGGGTCCCGCACCATCACGCTCGACGCGGTTCACGCCTCGCTCTCCGAAGGCAGCTGGGTCGTGCTCGAGGACGGTGACACCGCACGCACGTACCGGATCGACGGGCACGTCGAGACGAGCCGCTCGGACTTCACGCTGAGCGCGAAGGTGACCCGGCTCCGTCTGAACACGGCGGGCGGCCTCGGCATGTTCGGCATCCGCACCACGACCGTGCTCGGCGAGAGCGAAACGCTCGACCTCGCCCGCCTGCCGCTCACGAATGCGGTGTCCGGCGACGAGATCGCGCTCGAGGGTCTCGTCGACGGCCTCGATGCGGGCCGCCACATCGTCGTCTGCGGCGAACTCGAGGACCAGCGCGGCGTGACGGCCTGCGAGATCGCGGAGATCGCGGAGGTCGAACACGACCTGAGCGATGCCGAACACCTCGAGAGCTTCACGAAGGTCCGGCTCGCGAAGGCGCTCGCGCACGCATACGTGCGCGCGACCGTGAGCATCAACGCGAACGTCGCGCGCGCGACGCACGGCGAAACGGTGCAGACGTTCGGAGCGGGCGGCGAGACGCTCGGCGGCGGTGACGCCTCGGTGCCGTTCCAGCGGTTCACGCTCGCGCAATCCCCGCTCACGTACGTGTCGTCCGCCACGGGTACCGGTACGCGGAGCACGCTCGAGGTCCGCGTGAACGACGTGGCGTGGACCGAAGCGGACACGCTGTTCGGCCGCGGCCCCGTCGAGCGCGTGTACGTGACCGCGCGCGACGACGACGGTCGCACCAGCGTCGTCTTCGGTGACGGCGAGAACGGCGCACGCCTGCCCACCGGCCAGGGCAACGTCACCGCGCGCTATCGCAAGGGCATCGGCTCCGGCGGCCGCGTGCGTGCGAAACAGCTCTCGCAGTTGCTCACGCGCCCGCTCGGCATCCGGGCCGCGAGCAATCCGGTGAAGGCGGAGGGTGGTGCGGACCCCGAAACCCTGGACCGCGCCCGCGACAACGCCCCGCTCGGCGTGCTCACGCTCGGCCGCATCGTGTCCCTGCAGGACTTCGAGGATTTCGCGCGTGCGTTCACCGGTGTCGCGAAGGCCCGGGCCGTGCGCACGCGCACCGGCATGCAGGACGGCGTGTTCGTGACCGTGGCCGGCGAAGACGGCACGACGCTCGACGAGAACGGAACCATCGTGACCAACCTGCTCGGCGCGATGCGGGACGCCGGCGACCCGGGCGTGCCCCTCGAGGTCAGGTCGCACGTGCCGCGGGTGTTCCGGTTCTCGGCCCGCGTCGCGACGCGCGGCGATCTGGAGCGCGACGCGGTGCTCGGCCGGGTCGGGACCGCGCTGCGGGAGCACTACTCATTCGAGCGGCGAGCCTTCGGCCAGCCGGTGCACGCGTCCGGCGTGGTCGCGACCATCCAGAACGTCGACGGCGTGACGGCGTGCGTGCTCGACGAGCTTTACATCGTCGCGCTCGAAGACGGGGCGACGATCCCGGAGGAGACACCCGGCGTCGTGCACGGGCACCTGCCGGCCGCCGCACCGATTCCCGGCACGAAGACACCCACCGCCGCGGAACTCCTGCTCCTCGACGACGTGCCGCTCACACTCGGAGTCCTCGCATGAGCTTCGACGCCGACAGCCTCTACCGGCTCCTGCCGCAGGTCTATCGCACGCGCGACTCGGACGGTGCGCTGCGGGCGCTCGTACGCATCCTCGCCGAGCAGGCGCAGGTACTGCAGGACGACGTGGCGCAGCTCTACGACGACCAGTTCATCGAGACCTGCGCGGAGTGGGTCGTCCCGTACATCGGGGATCTCGTGGGCGCGCGAGGCGTCGACGCACGGCCGGGCGCCCGCACGAGCCGCCGGAACGAAGTCGCCGACACGCTTCGGCTGCGCCGTCGCAAGGGCACGGCCGCGATGCTCGAGCAGCTCGCGCACGACGTGACCGACTGGGACGCCGCGGCCGTGGAGTTTTTCCGGCTTCTCGCGACCACGCAGTACATGAATCACCTGCGTCCCGACCGCGGCGCGGTCGCGAGCCTGCGCGACGCGACCACGCTCGAGAGCCTCGGCACGCCCTTCGACACTTTCGCGCATACGGCCGACGTGCGCCGCATCGCCGCGCGCCGCGGACGCTACAACATTCCGAACGTGGGCCTCTTTCTCTGGACGCTGCCTGCGCAGTCCGTGACCCGCGCGCAGGCGTTTCGCGTCGACGACTTCCGCTACACGTTCGACCCCCTCGGGCGCCCGGTTCCACTCGTGACGCGACCCGTCACGGAACCGGCCGTCACGCATCTGGCCGGGCCCGCGAACGTTCCCCTGCCGATCACGAGAAGGCGTCTTCACCGGGACCTGGAATCCCTGTACGGCCTCGACCACGCCGGGGAACCCGCGAGCGTGCTGCTGCACGCGAACGGCACGGACGTCGCGCCGGCGGTCGACTCGAACGGCCATCCCGTCGGCAGCGTGCGGGATCTCGTGCGTGTGTGCGATCTCTCGGACGTGACCGACAGCGGGGGAACAGTCACCGGGTGGGCGCACAGCCCGTCGGTGGTGATCGCGATCGACCCCGAACTCGGCCGCATCGCGTTCCCGGGCGATGCGCCCGCACCCGCGAGCGTGGCGGTCAGCTGCATGCGTGCCTTCGGCCGCGAGATGGGCGGGGGCGAATACACGAGGCTCGCGGGCTTCGACCTCTCGCTCGCGCCCGTGACGCAGGTCTCTCCCGGGGATTCGCTGCAGACGGCGGTCGACGGCCTGTCCGCCACCGGCGGCGTCGTGGAGCTCACCGACAGCGCGTACTACGTCACCGGCCCGCTGAACGTCCGTGTGCCCGCGGGCAAGACGATCGCGCTGCGCGCCCGGGACCGTCGCCGCCCCGTCCTCGTCCTGGCCGGAAATCTCGTCGTGACGGGAGGCACCAGTTCGGCCTTCACGATGGACGGAATCTTCGTGGCCGGCGGGACGGTGCAGGCTCCCCGCGTCGACGCCACGGGCGGCGACAACGAGCTCGCTAGTCTCGTGATCCGCCACTGCACGCTCGTGCCCGGCCCGACACCGGCGATCGCTACCGTCCCCGCACGGCCCGCGGCCCCGAGGATCGACGCGGACGTGCCGTCGCTCCGCGCGACCGTGACCGATGCCATCACCGGCCCGATCCGCTTTGCCGGGGAATGCACGCTCGCACTCGACGGATCCATCGTGGATGCGACCGCTCCGGAACTGGCTGCCGTGACGGCTCTCGACGGGCTCGCGGCAGGCGGAACCCTCGAATCGCGGAACTCGACCGTGATCGGGCGCGTGCACGTGAAGGAGATCGCGCTCGCCTCGAACACGATCTTCTCCGCGCGCGGCGATGCGACGTGGCCCGCACCCGTCCGGTGCGTGCAGCTCGCCCAAGGATGCGTGCGCTTCAGCTACGTGCCGCCCGGCTCGGTCGTGCCGCGCCCGTACCGATGTCAGCCCGCAGCCGCTTCCGACGCAGGACGTGTGCAGCCGGACTTCACGTCGTCTCGGTTCGGGGACGCCGCGTACGGGCAGGTGTCCCGGCGGACCGCGCGCGAGATCCGCGAAGGCGCGGACGACGGCGCGGAGATGGGCGCCTTTCACGACCTCTACACCCCGCAGCGGCTCGCGTCGCTCGGGGCGAGGCTCGACGAATTCCTGCGCTTCGGCCTCGAGGCCGGTGTGATGCGCGAAAACTGACCGGGTGGGAGAACACCATGCCAGGAGACTACAGCCGCCAGACATTCGATTCGGCCCGGCACTACAGCGGCGTGCTGATGCAGCAGGGGCGCGTGCAGCTCGACGCGGACTGGAACGAACAGCAGGCCATCCACGAGTACCGCGCACGTACCACGGCCGAGGACGTGATCGGCCCCTCCGGTGCGCCGAAGGAAGGAGGCGGCTTCCTGCTCGACCGGACCCCCGACGGACGCGATCTCACGATCTCGGCCGGACGCTTCTACACCGGCGGACTTCTGTGCGAACTCGAGTCCGGCCCCGGCGTCACCTATCTGGCCCAGCCCGACCATCCGCTCCCGGAGTTCTCGCAGCCCGCGGGCACCGGCCGGGTGCTGCAGCTGTCGCCGGGCACCTACCTCGCCTATCTCGACGTCTGGGAACGGGAGGTGAACGCGCGCCTCGATCCGCTGATCCAGGAAGTCGCACTGGGCAGCGCGGACACGACCACGCGCACGCGCGTCGTCTGGCAGGTGCGGCTCGCACGACTCGCGGGCAATCCAGTCGACTGCGAGACACCGGTTCCCGAGTGGAAGACGCTCACCGCGCCTCCCACGGGCACGCTGAATGCCCACACCGTGACGCCGCCCCCCTCGTCCGACCCGTGCCTGCTGCCACCCACGGCCGGCTACCGTCGCCTCGAGAACCAGCTCTATCGCGTCGAGATCCACGAGGACGGACCGCTGGGCACCGCACGCTTCAAGTGGTCGCGCGACAACGCGACGGTCGAGACGTCGATCACGGCGATCAACGGGACCGTCCTGTCAGTCGCCGATGTGGGCAGGGACGACGTCCTCGGGTTCGCGGCCGAACAGTGGGTCGAGATCGTCGACGACATCGCCGACCTCGAACGCGGCGCCCACCCGCTGGTCCAGATCGACCACGTGGACGCGGCACGGCGCGAGATCACGCTCAAGAGTTCGGCGGCAGCCTACGCAGGGCACGCGAACCTGCGGCTACGTCGCTGGGACCAGTCGGCCGGCGCGACCGCCTCGGGCGTCGCAACGGCGTCCTCCTGGATCGCGCTCGAGGACGGCATCGAGGTGACCTTCGGCGCCGGCACCTACCGGGCCGGTGACTACTGGCTCATACCCGGCCGCACGATCACCGGCGAGATCGAGTGGCCGCCGTACGAGATTCCGAACACGGCGCCGGTTCCACAGTCGCCCGTCGGGATCCCGCACCGCTTCGCCAGGCTCGCGCTCGTGCGCGTCGGCCCCGGCAACGTCATCACGCGCGTCGACGACTGCCGCGAACGCTTTCCGTGGCTCACCCACCTCTGCGCCGAGGACATCTGCTACGAACCCTCGGCCTGCGGTCCCGACTTCGCAGGCGCGCTCACGGTCCAGGACGCGCTGGACACGCTGTGCAGGAACCACGGCGGCGGGTGCACGTACGTCGTCTCGCCCGCCTCGGACCTGCAGGCGATCGTCGACGCGATTCCGGCCGGTGCCGACGCAGCCATCTGCTTCAAGGCAGGCACGTACGCCCTGAAGACGCCGCTCACGATCGCGGACAAGGGCAACATCAAGGTCGTGGGCGCCGGCAGCGGCACGCGCATCGTCGCGGCCACGAGCGAGTCGGCCGTGCGCTTCCTGCGATGCACGGAAGCCACCGTTCGCGACCTGCACGCGGAAAGCGGCGCGCTGGCGACGGGCAACCAGATCAACGGCGCCCTGCATTTCGTGGGCTGCGCGCACGTCGACGTGTCCGGCGTTTCGGCGCGCTGCGTCGGCGGCGCGCGACGGGCGGCGAGCTGCATCACGGCACGGCACGACGTCCGACCGTCGGAGTCCTCGCTCGATCAGCCATCGGTGCGCATCACGAACTGCGACCTCGAAACCGGACACCGCCAGATCGGCGTGCTCGTACTCGACGGCACGAACGTGCAGGTGCTCGGAAACCGCATCCACGCGGCGCCTCGCCCCGACGCGCTGCGCTTCGACCGGCTCGTCGCCACCAGGTATTACCGCGCACGCATCCGCGCCGCGCTGATCGCGAACGCCGCATTCGGTACCACGGTACCCTCGGGCGGCATCACGAACGTGCGCGTCACCGTCGGCAGACAGGTTCTGCACTTCCGGACGCCCCCCGCGCTCAAGGCCGCGTGGGCGAAGTACGCGGAAAGCCACCCCGCCGGAGAGGTCACGACCGGGCAGGCGCTGCTGCGACACTTCGTCAAGGCCGTCGACGACATGATCGTGAATCCGCAGGCGCGCACGACGGACTTCCGGCAGTGGTTCGAACTGCTCGTGAACGAGAACCGGTCGACGGTCTTCCAGGGAATCGTCGTGGCCGGACGCGTCGCCGAGGAAGTGCGCGTGCGCGACAACACGATCGAGGATGCCCTGCAGGGCATCCACGTCGGCGTGAGCCACCGTGTCGGTCCCAACGACGCCGCGGCCGGACGCGTGGATTCCGCCGGGACCGTCCAGATCACGGGGAACACCGTGGAGGTGATCCTGCCGATCGAAGCCACGGCGGACGAACGCCACGGCATCTTCGTGGGCAACTGCGCGAGTCTCGCGATCGAGGCCAACCGCGTGAAGCTCCGGCGGCTCGAAGGTGCCGACAAGCTGTCCATCGACGGCATCCGCGCATACGGGCACATCGGCGCGATGGCACGCATCCAGCGCAATCACATCGAGGGATTCCCCACCGGGATCGTGTTCACGCCGCGCTTCCCGTACCCGGCGCACACCGGCGTGCTCTGGCTGATCGGCGAGAACCTCGCGGTCGGCGCGTCTCCGAACCGCACCGTCGTGGTACCCGGCGGGTGCCCGGCGGATCTCTCCCTCAACCGGCCGTGACGAGACCCGGCACCGTGGAGAATGGCCGTGCCACAGCCCGAAGAAAACCCTTGACCCGCACGTCATGCGTCCTACAATTGAACCCGTGTGACGTGTCTCTTGGTATGGGGTCAGATTGCAAGGAATCGTCGTCTGAACGGATGGGAGTCAAATCTCCCGGTTAGTACCGCAATGTCGTCGTGAACGAAGCATATGAATGGTTCGAATCCAGCGTCACGCAAGCGGGCCGCCCTAGCGCGGCCCGTCGTCTTTTCGTGACGGCATGCGGGATGGGATTCGGGATCGATGCGGGCGCCCGGACGGGCGTCCGTGACACCGACCATAACTGACTGACCGGTCAGTCGTCTCCGGAACCCACGACCTCGTCCGACAACACGGGTTCCCACCAGCTCGAACAGCCGTATTCGTCCTCGCACTCGCGCGGCGGAAACTCCGGTGCGTGTTCGAGCGAGTGCTCCCCGAGCAGGGCCTGGCAATAACTGCAGGACTCCCCGCGGGAATTGATCCTCACCCCAACCACGACCTCCCCACTTTCCCCCTTCCACTGATCGATGTCCTCGCGGTAGTGCTCCGCGATCGTGTCTCGTCGACTCAACCTCTGCCCCCTCTACCCTGACCAGCCCCGCACCTCGCGGATTTCACTATTTTCACTTTCCCGCAGGGCATCTCACCAATCGAGACTACCAGTTAAGTCCGTCTCGAACAAAGCGGTTTTCGTCGTCCGTGACACGCCGAAGGCATGCCATCGTGATTACGGATGGACCCGGCGCAGTCCGACGGGAAGGAGGCCGGACAGGCGTTCGGCTAGAACGTCGCGATCGCAGGACCGGGGCCGCGCAACCACGGCTCGCCATGCCGGATCTGGGGCAGGACGCCGAACGCATCACTGGTCACCACGTCCAGCGCCCGCAACAGGTTCACCCCCGTGAGATCCGCGCCGGTCGTTGCCGACGTCAGTGCCAGGTCTCCTCCCACCAGTTCGCCGTCCGACAGTTCGATGCGGGACGCGGCCAGGGAATCGAAGGTCGGCTCGACGGTCTCGTCGGCGAGCAAGCTGCCGTTTCGCGTCAGTGCGTCGACGAGCGCACGGAGATCGTAAAGTGAAACCGAACCGTCGGCCGATCCGGCCGGGCCCGTGACGATCTGGAGGAGATCGACGGGACGAGCGGGTACCGGGGCAAACCACTCCGCGAGCGTGACCGTCACCTGACCGCCTGCCGCCACGTCGAGCGCGTCGCCGGAGCGCGAGAGGGCGAGAGGAGCCGCCAGCAGGTCCGCCCCGAGGGACAGCGCTGCACTGCCCGTCCCCCGGACGCGGATCGTGTCGTGTCCGTCCCCGACGTTCACGGCCACCACGTGACGACCAGCCCCCAGCGTGATCGTGTCGTCACCTCGGCCACCCGCGACGAAATCGCCCGCCGAGTCCGAAAAGAGCCAGTCGTCGCCGTCCCCTCCGAGCAGCACGTTGCTGCCGCCGCCACCGCGCAGGATGTCGTCGCCGGCATGCCCGGACAGGACGTCGTTGCCGCTTCCGCCCGAGAGGTAGTCCTGCGCGCCGGAACCGTCGAGCCGGTCGTCGCCGGCATTGCCGAACGCGATGAGGGTGGCATCCGGTGCATAGACGCTGTCGTTGCCGGGCCCCGCGAACACGGCCGGTGTGCCGGCGACGGCCTTGATCCGGTCGTCGCCCGGTGTTCCCTGCTGAATGCCCGCATGGTCGGACGTCGAGAAGGTCGCACGCGGTGCGAGCAGATCCGCCAGCGGAACGGACGATCCGTCGGCAAATTCGATGACCGAGATCGGAAGATTCCCGCTGTCGTCGCCGACCATGTCGACGCCCTGCCCCGCGAGCGGTTCGCCCGAGTCTCCCACGATTTCCAGCCGTGCGAACGTGTCGTCGCCACTCCCGTAGAGGTGCACGGCGACGCGATCGCGGTCGATCCCGTTGCCGAGGCGCAGCACGTTCTCTCCGCGGAAATCGATGATCACGTCGCGGCCGTCGCCGGCACCGTAGACGTAGGTGTCGTCACCGTCACCCCCCGCGAGGACGTCATCACCCGGCCCGCCGGAAATCCGGTCGGCCCCGCCCGTACCCGTCAGCCTGTCGGCCACGGCCGTTCCGTCGATCGAGCGCCCCGGCGAGGGCAGGATGTCGATCCGCACGTCCGTTTCCGCCATTTCGCCCGCGTCGTCCGTACCGATGAGCCGGATGACGCTCGTCCCGACGTCCGCAGTCTCCGGCGTACCGTGGAAGACACCGGCAGCAGCGTCGAAGGCGAGCCAGCGGGCGAGGCTCGTGCCCAGAGAGTCTTCGGCGCGGATCGTGATGTGATCACCGGGATCGGTGTCCCGGAAGACGTCGGCCGGCAATCGCCATTCGAACGGATCGCCTTCGAGTGCCGTGACGGGATCCACCGGCCGGGCGATCGGAGGCGTATTGGCGGAAAGCGGTCTCGCCAGAAGCTGGGGTTCGCCGTCGGACGCAATGGCGGCGAGAGCGCTTCGCATGTCCCCGACGTTGCCGTCCGCCAACGCCCCGAGGTCCCGGACGGCGAGATCGCCACCGTACGCGCGGTCGGCCCACTCGGCGACCAGATACTGCCCGAGCGTCGCCCCGAGTTCCGCCACGCGCAGGTCCGGCGTGACGGCCGATGCCCAGACGAGATCCGCGACGGCCGCCGTCAGGTCGAACACCCTCACCTGGTTCGAGATCGCCTGAAGCCGCAGCGCCCCCGTGGGCATGGTGACACCTCTCGCGATGCGGACCGAATCCGTTTCGGACACGTGCAGGACCACGTCCTCGCCACTCAGTTCCAGCCGCAGCGCGTCCAGGGAAACGTCCGGTCCGACCGTGACCGTGACCGACCGCGCGCCGGCCGCGAGGCGGTCGGCCCCGGTGCCGGGACGGATGCGCAGCACGACGTGCGCACCTTCGGCACGCACGTAGTCGTTTCCCGCCCCGGTGTCCGCGATCAGTGCCTCGCCGGTGAAGGACAATGCGTCGTGTCCGTCGCCCCCATCGAGCACGGCCGCGCGCCCCGTGTCGAAGATCGTGTCGTCGCCCCCCGCACCCACGATCCAGTCGAGACCCGCCCCCCCATCCAGCCAGTCGCTCTTCTCGCCGCCGAGAACGACGTCATCACCTTCACCGGCCGCAATCTGGTTTCCGCTCGTCCACTGACCGACGAGCAGATCGTCCTCCGGCGACGACGCGCGCCGCAGCGCCCACGCGCCGACCTCCTGTGGATTCCACTCGCCGGAATCCGCGAACACGATCGCGTCAAGGGGTAGCGAGGCACGCTCGCCGAACCAGTTCCGCAGCAGCACGACATCCACGCCGTTGACGTGCGAGAGCCGGAGATCACGGCCTTCCGCGGTCGCGTCGATGTCCCACGGCTGCACACTGTCAGCCACGCGCAGCGTTCGTCCGGATGCGGCGGGATCGAACTCCGTCTCCCCGATCCCGGGCTCGAACACGAGGCCGGGCATCTGGTCCTGTACACGACGTCGCAGTGCCGATATGGACCATCCGGCACCGTCGCCGAACACGACCTGCTCGACGCCGCCACCGTAACCCCCGAGCAGGTGTCTCGGGAACACGAAGTCACCGGCGGGATCGCTCTCGCCGGCTTCCCGCGTCCAGTCCCCCATGTAGAGGCGGACACCATTGTCGTCACCCCACGCGAGATCGAGCGTCTGCCAGCGGTGCGTCGCGTCGTAGTAGAGGCTCTCACCGTTCGTGAGGACCGCGGCCTGATCAGCCGTCATGCCGAGTTCTTCGGACGTGGCCGTTCCGAACGACAGCGAGACGTCGTCGATGCCGACACCATCGGGCAGGTACAGCACGTCCTGTTCGACGAGCCCCGCCATTGCAAGCAGTGGATCGTCCCGCGTGTAGTCGCGTCTCGGCGCCTGCGGCGCGCCGAGCGTCTGCTGCACCCAGAGATCGAGCAGGGCCTCGGGCGGTGCGTCGGTGGCGACCAGATCGGCGCTCACGTCCAGAACGACGTCGACACCGTCGTCGGTCGCATGCACGAAATACCGGTCCGCTCCCTCGCCACCGTCGAGGACGTCCGCACCGGGCCCTCCGGCCAGAACGTCGGCGCCGTACCCGGCCTCGATCCGGTCCACGCCTTCTCCGCCGAGCAGCGTGTCGTCGTAGGCACTGCCCGCGACGAGGTCGTCGCCCGCACCACCGTCCACACAGACACCGACCGCGCCATTCCCGAATCCCGCGAAGTTGACGATCCCCGCGGCCGGGCGCACGACATCGTCGCCGCCACCGGCCCGGATGATCGCGCGTGCCGAGAACTCGATCACGTTCCCGGAAGCCCCGGCATCCAGTTCGTCGATGCTCGTCAGCACGAGCGTGTTGTGCCGGGGCTTGCCGTCGCCCTCCGTCTCCGTGAGCTGGACGTCGCGCTCGTACACGATCTCGTAGGAGGTCTCGAACACGCGGGCACCGTCCGGCAGCGATTCGGCGTCGCCAGTGATTCGCCATCCCTGATACGTGACTTCCCCCCTTCGCGCCTGGCCGACGTTACGCAACATCGCGGCCTCGTCGTCCCAGGTGGTCTGCGTCTCCACGACCGTACCCACCGAAATGAAGGGTGCGTCGGAGGACACCGGCTCGAACACGACTTCGCGCCATCGACGCTGGAGGACCGCGGGTTCGGGACCGAGCCAGGGCTGGATCTCGACGACGTCGGAACCGACGAGATCTCCGCGCGCGTCGTACGCATCGTGGTACGCGAGCACTCTCGTCTCGACGCCTGCCGTCGCGAACGGCACCGATACGTACCCCGAACCTCCATCGGGCTGCAGGCGCTCGCGCGCCGCGACGTCGGCATGGGCTGCGAGCAGTCTCCACCGGTACTCGTCGGCGAGCACCGCATCCGGAGACTCGGCAGCACGCGTGCGGGCCGCCTCGATCACGTCGGCGAGATCCCGGCGCCGTCCGTCCGTGGACTCGACCCACCAGAGCCCGGCTTCACCGGAGAACCCCGCCAGGGTCACGGACTGCTCGTCCGCCCCCTGTGTCCCGGCCACGCGAAGCACCACGGCGTTCGTCGCCGCCGTCGGAATCAGGGCCTCTGCGGCGAGCACGCCGGTGAGGCGCAGCGTGCCGCCCTCTCCGGCCTCCTCGACGATCACGTCCCGTCCCATGTCGATGGCGAGCACGTACGTGTCGTCGCCGGGGCCGCCGATCAGGACGTCGTCACCCTGGCCGCCGTCGAGCACATCGGCGCCGCCCCGCCCGCGGAGTTCGTCCGCGAGCGAAGACCCGACCAGGACGTCGTCCCCCGGGGTTCCCTCTACCGGCGCGACGGGCAATCCGGCGAGGTCATCGCTGGACACCAGCCCGCCGTCCGCAAGCTCGATGCGCTGCAGCTTCACGCCTGCCGGGTCGAATACATCCCGGAGAAGGATCCGGTCTCCGGATCGCGGCAGGCTCACCACGAGACCGCCGTCCACGTCACGACGCAGTTCCAGTTCGTCGGCCCGGACGTCTCCCTGGACCCGCAGGATGTCACGCCAGTCGACCTGCGCGACGTCATGGCCGTCTCCGGGTCCGAACACGTACACGTCCTCGCCCGGCCCGCCGGCCAGGAAGTCGTCCCCGGCGCCCCCCTGAAGGATGTCGTCGCCGCGTCCGCCCTCGAGGTGATCGTTGCCGGCGTGCCCATGCAGCGTGTCGTCGCCCCCATTGCCCCGGATGACGTCGTCTCCGGCGTAGCCTTCGAGAACCTCGTCGAGTTCGTCGCCGTCGATCGTCAGCGGATCGACCAGCAGGTCACCGAACAGCTCCCCGCTCGTCCAGCGCTCGTCTCCCGCGAACTCGAACACGAACGAGGCCGCCGGCAGGGATGGTGCCGGCAGCGCGGGACCGCTCCCGGACGGACCGCTGGCGGCGGCCGTCCCGCTGACGGGTAGCGCGGTAACAAACAGTGACTGGGCCGACAGCGTCACGAGCGGCCCGTTCGGGTCCGACACCGTCACGAAGACCGCACCGCCGCTCTGCACGACGGACATCGCGATCTGGTCCCGGCTCGCGCCGCCCGCGAACCGGACGACATTCCGCCCGCCGTCATCGCTGATCGTGTCGTCCCCGTCGATGATGTAGATGTCGTCACCTGCACCACCGCGCAGCACGTCCCGCCCCGCGCCACCCTCGAGCAGGTCATCGCCGTCACCGCCGTCGAGCACGTCGTCGCCGTCGCCGCCGAACAGCGAGTCGTTGCCGATGCCGCCGGACAGCGTGTCCCGTCCCTGTCCACCATCCAGCCAGTCGTCCCCGCCGCCGCCGTCGAGCGTGTCGTCCCCCGTCCCGCCGAACAGCTGGTCGGCGCCCTGCTCCCCCAGCGCGACGTGAGTGCCATCGCCGAGCAGCACGTCGTTGCCGTCACCGCCCAGAATCCAGTCGTCCCCGCCCTCGCCCTGGAGCCAGTCGTCGCCCTCACCGCCGTCGAGCACGTCGTTCCCGTACTGCACCACGTAGCCGGCACCCACCACGGCGGCGCCGCTGTCGCCCGTGATCAGATCGTCGCCGCCCTCTCCGAACAGCGTGTCGTCGCCGTCGTTGCCGGCCACGATGTCATCGCCCCCTCCCGCGTACACGACGTCGTCACCACCCCCGCCGGCGACGAAATCCCCCGCCCCGCCGGCATACATGACGTCGTTGCCCGCGTCCGGTGCGTACACCGCCGCCGCGTTGTCGTGCTGACCGCCATCTGCATGAGCCAGCACCACGTCGAAGGGATGATCGACCGAAGTCGACCAGGTCCAGAAGCGGTACACGTCGGGAGGGAGGTCCGCGGGCCACGGCGTGCCGGTGATGTCCGCGTCGCCGAGCAGGAGGTCCCGACCCGTACCCCCCACGAACGTGTCGTCACCCAGGCCACCCGCGAGGAAGTCGTCGCCCTCCTCTCCGAACATCCAGTCGTTGCCCGGACCACCCGCGAGCCAGTCGCTGTCGCCCCCACCGAGCAGCGTGTCGGGGATGCCTCGACGGATGGCCGCGTCCAGGGTGGTGTAGTAGCCCGCGTAGAGCCGGTCGTCGCCATTCCCGCCGGAAAGCACGTCGCGGCCCGCCTGTCCGTAGACCGTGTCGTCTCCTTCGCCCTCGAGCGCGACGTCGTCCCCGTCGCCCAGATCCACCGTGTCGTCGCCACCCCAGTAGTCGATCACGCGATCGTTCCCGAGATAGGTCAGGATCTGGTCGTTGTACGGGGACCCGACGAACATGTCCTCCGCACCGGGAAGCGGGTCGGGCCCGAGTACCGGGTTCCCCCACTGGTCGAGCAGGACACCGTCCACGCCGTCTGCCGGGACCCGGTCTCCCTCGAAGCTCGTCGCGAGTCCGTGGCTGGCCGGCGCATTCACGAGCGAGATGCCGAAGTCGCCGTTGCGGAACCCGCGCAGGATCACGGAGTCTGCCGCCGTCAGCGCAATGGCGAGGTCGTCGCCGACGAGTGTGGCCGTGATCGCGGTGTCGGCGGTCCACGCGTGCCGGTCGCCGAAAATCGCGAAACTGCCCGTGAGGAGCCGTCCGTCCTCGAGGCGGATCACGCCGCCGTCCGGGTCGACCGCGAGGATGTCGTGGCCACGACCGACGACGTAGGTGTCGAAGCCCTCGCCGCCCGCCAGGAGGTCCGCCCCTGCACCGCCGCGCAGGGTGTCGTTGCCGCTCCCGCCGTCCAGCGTGTCGTCGCCGCCACCGCCGTCGAGATCGTCGGCACCTGCCTCACCCCACAGCGCGTCGTTGCCATCGCCGCCGAGAAGCGTGTCGGCACCGTCACCGCCCCAGAGCTCGTCGTCGCCCGCGTTGCCCTCGAGGTGATCGCGCAGCGCGAAGCCGTGCAGCACGTCGTTGCCACCGCGACCATAGAGACGGTCTTCGCTGGCGCCACCGTCGATCAGTTCCGGGCCGGCATTGTCGTCGCGCCCGAAACGCACGACATACGGCGTGCCCGTGCCACGCTGGTCCTGGTAGCTCTGCCCGATCGTCACGACGAACCCCGTTTCGAGGTCTTGCATGATGCCCGGGACGGTACTGCGGATCAGGCTCGAAGCCGCGTTGTCGATGTTGCGCTCGAGCAGCTGCACGAGAAGCGTCGCACGGTCCTTCAGGTACCGGTCCGAGAACGCGTCGCGCGCGAGATGTGCGCTGTCAGCGAGAGGCAAGGCGGTCGTCACGACGAAGGGGTCCAGACCCTCGAGTGCCGCACGGTAGGCCTCGCCGAGGCGTGAATCCTCCCGCGCATTGCTCACGATCCCGGCGAGCGGCTTCGCGTGCCCGATCACGTAGGCCACGTTGAAATCGGTCAGGGTGCCGGTCGGCCCCGTGTCGCCCACCCACTCGATCGTCGCGAGCGGGACGATCGAGGCCCCGAAACCCGCCTGCGAGGCCACGTAGGTCTTCAGTTCGTCGATCCGCTCGTAGAAGACGTTGCGGTTGTCGAGATTTGCGAAGCCCCCGGCCGTCGCGTCGATTGGCGTCTCTTCACTGCCCTCCGTCAAACCGCTTGGCAGAAGCACCGCGCGAAGGGTGTCGAGTGCGTTTTCCAGCGAATCATATTCGTAGGCAGCTTCGCCGATGTCGCGAGACGTCGTCGCCACCCGGTTGGAGGCGGCCGCGAATATTGCATCGATCTGGTCCTGCGACAGCGAAGGATCCACGGCCTGGAACGCCGTCATCAGCGCAAGGGAATCCGCGATGAGCGTGATGCTGTGGGTTCGCATGAAGTCCCGGTTGAAGACCTCGTCGTCCGTCGCGAACAGTGCGGGAAACGGGCCGGCGAAGAGCGGCTGATCCTCGATGAACACCCGAATCCGGTTCGTCGGGATGACGCCCGAGAGGGACACCATCGTGTCGTCGTGGTGGGTCGCGAGACCGTAGACGTAAGTGATCTTCTGATCGGCCACGGGGTCGATCGCGCCGCCCCCTGCCAGCGACGTGAACAGCGCACCGTCGGCGTAGGGTCCGATGACCCGCCTGGCCCACTGATGGCGCGCACTCAGGTAGACCGAATGCTCCGCGGCGAGACTCGGGTCCGCCGCCTCGCGCACTGCCGCGGCGTGCAGGGCCTCGCTGATCGGGTCGTTCGGGCGCGCGAACGTGATCCCGGGGATCTCCGCGTCCGGATCGTCGAGAAGTGCTTCGTACGCGCCGAGCAGCTGTGCGATCGAATGACCGGACGCAACGGCCCCGCGTCCGGATGCGTTGAAAACCCATGTGGACGCGACTGCCTCGGGATGCAGTTCGGTGAGGACCGTCGCGATGTGCCCGCCCAGGGAATAGCCGGTGAGGTGAATCGACGTCGCGTCGGCGAGCAGCCCGCCCGTCTGCAGCATCTCGCCGAACCACCCGTCCGCGGCAGCAAGTTGCCCCCACGCGAACCCGTCCTCGAGGATCTCCAGGTCCGCGCCGAAGATGTCCCGCGACCGATCGCCGCCGAAGCTCTGCTCCGGAAACTCGCTGCTCCGGAACGCGACGGTGTACTCGCCCGGGTCGATGTTCGAGCGGAGGACGGTCACGGAGAGCCCGGATGGATCGTTGGGGAGTTGGGCGACAAGCGTACATCCGCTTCCGCCGAAGAACTGTTCCGCGACCAGACGAGGAAATCGGGAGGCCCCTGGCAGCAGCGGCGTATCCGGATTCACGCCGGGAAGCGCTCCGAGCAACTGATTGGCTTGGTCCTGACCGTCGACCCGTACGACCGGACTCAGATTGTTGTTTCCGGCGCGCAACGCCGCTTGAATGTTCGCCGCCAGTTCTCCGTCTCCGGATACCAGGTACGCGTCCGCGGCGACCTGCCTCCATAGCAGATCCAGGAGTTCGGCCCAGGCGGAGAATGGAACGCTGCCACTCATTCCTCGTACGTCCTGCCGGACGGACGGGCCACCTTGACCAGAAACCAGAGGCCGAAGTTGTGGTACTTGTTCCGCTTAAGCCGCTTTCCCGGCCCGTCGATGCTCATGTAGTCAGGGCAGGCATTGCCGGTTGCCCAGCTGACACCGCCGCTGGAAAGGGGCACTCCAAGGATGAAGCCCCTTCGCAGCCCAAGTATCTCGTTCGTATCGAGGTCGACGACCGCGAGTTCCCCTCCAGCGATGCCCATTTCCCGATCATGTGCCCGACGAATGCCTCGCCAGGTGAACCCGAATCTGGCGCGCAAGGACTTCACCCACGTCATCCGCATGCTGCCGTAGTCCTTCTGGTCGAAGCCGACGAAGCGCTGATAGCGTTCTCCTGCACCGGGGGGCTGGCTGAGCGATTCGTCGCGGGCCGGCGAGATCACCACGGATGCTCCGTCCGACGGCGCACTTTCAATGAACGAATACCGTGGCAGATCTTTCGGCCACATGTACTTGGGCGCGATGTAGTTGAACGGCAGATCGGGAGCTTCCTCCCCGATCGTGTGCCCGTATGGATCCTCGACCACGTAGCGATCCACCATCGCGTATTCGCTCTCGTGACGACGCGGCCGGATCTGGTAGAGGCCGTCGACGTCGTCGACCGCGCGATAGATGAACTCACCCGCCTCGGCGCGGCAGAGCGCGCGCCAGTACTCGACCGGCGTCATTCCTTCCCTGTAGACGCTCCGGGCAGGCGGATCCGGCCATTTCATCGGCGGCACGTCCGGATAGGGCCAGAGTTCCGGATTTTCCACTCGCCTCAGCCGGAATCGATTGCAATAGGTGTTTCGCCGTTCGACCTTGACGCACGCCTCGTACTTCGCGAGGTCGTAGAACTGCCCGTACGTGTCACCGAGCGGATGCGGCCCGACCGGTGGCGGTGCCTTCGGACCGACGAGACCGCACCCGCCGATCAGGACGACCGACAACAACGCCGCGGTCCAGCGCGACGGCCTTCCGTTCCGATCTGGCACGGTCAGCGGCCCGGGTCTCCCGCCGGGCAAGGTATTGCGACATCCATTCGTATCCATGTTCTTCTTCGTCTTCCCGTTCGAGACGCGTGACGAGCAGGGAGCGTGGAAACCGGCATTCGCCGCGCGTTTCTGCAATTTTCCTGCCGGGATTTGCCCGGACACAAGGCCGGATTCCCGCGTCTGCCGGACCGGGCGCGGTGGGTGCTACGTCGGGTCCCGGCACTCGCGCAGCGGGAGCACCGGAGGCTACCCGACCGTTCCGTGCGCGGGCGCTTCGTCGCCCGGCCGTGCGGCGGGAGAAACGTGGCAGGCCACCGATGTCAGCCGCGCCGACAGCCGATGCAGCCGCTTCGGTCGCCGGTCCTTCCACGCAGGCAGACGCGCCGCGCGCGTTTGCGATAATCGGGGATCTCGCAGCGGCGGGCGGCCGATCGCCGCCGGCTGCGCGCACATCTTCCCAGACTGGACGAACACACTCATGGCAGCAGACGTCATCGACTATCAGATCTTCGGCAGGGACATGCAGTTCGTCGAGGTCGAACTCGACCCGGGCGAGGCCGCGGTCGGCGAAGCCGGCAGCATGTTCTACATGGAGGACGGGATCTCGCTGGACACCGTCTTCGGGGACGGTTCCCAGCAGGGCGGCCTCTTCGGCAAGCTGCTCGGGGCAGGCAAACGCCTGCTCACCGGCGAATCGCTCTTCATGACCATCTACGCGAACCAGTCCGCGTCGAAGCGGCGCGTCGCGTTCGCGGCGCCCTACCCCGGATCGATCGTTCCGATCGACCTGCCCTCGCTCGGCGGGCAGTTCATCTGCCAGAAGGACGCGTTCCTGTGCGCGGCGCGGGGCGTCTCCATCGGCATCGCGTTCCAGCGACGACTGGGCACGGGCTTCTTCGGTGGCGAAGGGTTCATCATGGAGAAGCTGGAAGGCGACGGCCTCGCGTTCGTACACGCCGGCGGCACGCTCGTGAAGCGCGACCTCGCGCCCGGAGAACTCATCCGGGTGGACACCGGGTGCCTCGTCGGCATGCAGGCGACGGTGGACTACGACATCGAGTACGTGGGCAAGATCAAGACCGCGCTGTTCGGCGGAGAAGGCCTGTTCTTCGCGACCATGCGCGGGCCCGGCACGGTGTGGCTCCAGACCCTGCCCCTGTCGCGACTCGCGAGCCGGATCTTTGCCGCCGCGCCGCAGCGCGGGGGATCCCAGGGCGAAGGCTCGGTGCTCGGTGGCATGCTGGGCGGCGCCGCGATCGGCGGGCTGTTCGGCGACGACGAGTGAGCGAATCCGTGGCAGCCATCGCGGCCCGTGTCTACGGGCCCGGCATCTCGCGTACCGGGCAGGCCATCACGCTCGCCGCTTCTGCAGCCGGCCTCGAACCGTCGGCCGACATCGGCGTGATCCGTGTCCCCGGCTGGGCCGCGCTCAGATGGCGGCGCGGCGGCTTCAACGACACGCAACTGCTGATCGAGTGGTCCACGCCACAGGGCGACTACACGCTGTCGGTGGAGGATCCCTCGGCGCAGCGCGCGTTGCTCGCACACCTGCCGACCGGAGCCCGCGAGAAGCAGAGCGGCGCCCAGCGGTCCACGCGCCGCGTCGCGAACTGGGTCATCGCACTGGTCGCGGTGCTTCCCGTCCTGCTGATCGCGACGTTCGTCACGTACTCGGATCACATCGTCGACTGGGCCGTTGCCCGCATCCCCGTACAGACGGAGATCAGCCTCGGACGTCAGGCGTTCGCGCAGCAGCGGGCGTCGCTGCATCTCGCCGACGACCATCCCGCGCTGCCGATGATCCGTGAACTCGGTGCACGCCTCACACGAGGTTCGGAGTATCCCTACGAGTTCCATGTCGCGCTGGACCCGAGCGTGAACGCGTTCGCGATGCCCGGCGGGTTCGTCGTGTTCAACACGGGGCTGCTCGCGCAGGCGGATTCCGCAGAGGAAGTCGCCGGCGTGCTCGCGCACGAGATCCAGCACGTCGAACGCCGGCACGGACTGCGCGGTCTCGTGCACCAGGCAGGCTGGCACGTCGCGCTGTCGCTGCTGCTCGGGAACACGGGCGGATCGCTCGCGGCGCAATGGGCGACGCAGCTGGGCTCGCTCCGGTTCTCCCGTCAGCAGGAGTGGGAAGCGGACCGGCTCGGTGTGAGGCGGCTCATCACGAACCAGATCGACCCGCACGGCATGGCGACGTTCTTCCGGAAGCTCTCGCGCGACGGACCGGGCGTACCCGAGTTCCTGTCGACGCATCCCTCGAGCGACGACCGTTTCGAGGCGATCGAGAATTCGATCCCGGACGGCGTGAAGTTTCCGCCCCTGCCCTACGACTACCCGCGCCTCAAGGGGTCCTGAGACGATGGACATCGCCGCCCTGATCCGCACGATTCCGGACTATCCGCGCCCCGGCATCCTGTTTCGCGACATCACGACGCTGCTCAAGGATCCCGCAGGATTCGGGCACGTCGTCGGACTTCTGGTCGAGCGCTACCGTGCGCACGGGATCGACACGGTTGCAGGCATCGAGTCCCGGGGCTTCGTGTTCGCGGCGCCTCTCGCCATCGCACTGGGCGCCGGATTCGTCCCGATCCGCAAGCGTGGCAAGCTGCCGGGTTCCACGGTCGGCCAGGACTACGCACTCGAATATGGCACCGACCGTGTCGAAATGCATCTCGATGCCCTGCGATCCGGCGAGCGGGTGCTGCTCGTGGACGATCTGATCGCGACCGGCGGAACGGCCGAGGCCTCGGCAGTGCTGATGCGTTCGGTCGGCGCGGATGTGGTGGAAGCCGCCTTCGTCGTGGAACTTCCGGAACTGGCGGGCAGGAAAAGGCTGGACGCGATCGGTCTTCCGGTCCATTCCGTCGTCGAGTTCGGCGGGCACTGATCCCGACGGGATCGCACGGAGGCGCTTCCCGGGGCGTCGCCGGACGCCCGGGAAAGCACCGGTACGGACAGGCGTTACTTCAGCAGATCCTTCACGGCGTCGACGCCGGCCTGCGCACACATGCCGTCCTGTTCGGACCTCGCACCGCTCACGCCGATGGCGCCGATGTGCTCCCCGGCGCCCGTCATGATGGGCAGACCGCCTTCGAACGTCACGACACCCGGGACGTAGACGATGCCCGGCACGCGCTGGGTGATGTCGCCCACCTGCTTGGTGGACATCGGGAACATGGTGGAGGTGTTGGCCTTGAGCTGCGCGATCTCGATGCTCCCCCGGTACGCACCGTCCATGCGCTCGAAGTACTTCAGGTTGCCACCGTCGTCGAGAATCGCGATGTTCATCTTCCACCCCTGCTCGGTCGCGAGCTTCACGCACGCGGCCGCCATCTTCTTGGCGGTATCCAGCGAGAGGACGGTCTTCTTCTCCTGAGCGAAGGCAGGTGCTGCACAGATGGCGGCGGCCGTGAGTGCCGCGGTCAGGACGCTTGCTTTCATGATCCATCTCCTTGATATCAGTGATTCGAAACGCCGGCATGGTGACGACGCGTTTCGAGTGACAACGATATCAGCATATCGTTTCACCGGGATGAGGTTGCATGGCGCCTCGTGCCGGGCGCGGCCCCACCGCCCCCGAATCAGTTCACCCCGAGAATCCAGCCCTCGAGCGCGGCGAGCCGGCGCTCCGCGAGGGTGAGGGGCGGATTGAAGTAGCGCTCCGCGGCGTCGCGCGCGACGATCTCGGAAAGCCACCTCGCGACCGCGTAGGCGTCCTGCTCGTCCACCGAACGTCCCTCGCGCGGATAGCGGTTCCGGAACAGCGACGGATAGACTTCCGCGATGACCGACATGCCGGGGGGCGGCAGCCAGCCGTCGAACGGCCAGAAGAACAGCCGGTCTCCGCACGACTCGCGCAGCCACCGGAGCCAGGGCAGGCCCGCGTGGGTGGATTTCGCGACCGAACCCTGCATGTCGAACTGGAACACGCTCTTCGCCGAGGATGTCCATCTCTCGCACAGTCGCAGCTCGCTGGCTGTACCCGTGCGCGTCGCCCCTGCCCGCAGGTGATCGACACGACGACCGGGCTCGTCGGTCGGCCAGTGCCGCGCGAAGTCCTCCAGAAAGGCAGGCCACGAGTCGAGCCCGTGGCGCGTGAAATAGTCCTCGGGAAAGGAGAAGCCGTGATCGATGCCCACGAGCACCGTGCGCGCGGAATTGATCTCGTCGCGCAGCCAGAGAGCGAGAACGTGCCGTGACCAGTGACGGCGCGCGGACGGAGGCGCCAGGCGTTCCGGACCGTCCGGCGGGCTCGCCGCATAGACCTGGAGGCCCGCGAGGGGCCGTTCGGGCGTCTCGGCGCCCGAGTAGTCGATGCCGACGTAGGTGTCGAACTGTGC
Source organism: Betaproteobacteria bacterium (assembly GCA_016125475.1). Lineage (GTDB taxonomy): Bacteria > Pseudomonadota > Gammaproteobacteria > Burkholderiales. Next base: position 65,429 of record WGLR01000010.1, on the reverse strand, counting down.
GCTCATCGGTGGGGCGTGGCATCCGCTCTCGACGTCGCGACGAGAAGGCCGCTGACGGGAAGGCCCGACCCTATCCGCGCGCGATCCGGGCCGCAAGTCCGCCGCGAGCATTGGCGCAAATCCTCCGGTCGGCCTATAGTCTTGCCCTTCCTGAAACATGGCGCCGTCCCGAGCCGGGGCGAGCCCGGAGCATCCAGAACGTGAGCAGTCCAGGCAAGACCGGTGACGATCCCCGCGAGGACGGGAGCGCATCGGAGCGCATCCGCCGCCGCGTCCAGGCCGCCGGCAGGCGTTTCCACGCGAACGACAACCTCGCGGAGTTCATCGAAGGCCCGGAGGAACTCGACGCCCTCGAAGACGAGGTGGCAGGTGCGGTGCAGTCTCTCCTGCACGCGCTCGTCATCGACACCGACAGCGATCACAACACGCGCGGAACGGCGCGGCGCGTGGCCCGCATGTTCGTGCGCGAGGTGTTCCAGGGTCGGTACCACCCGATTCCGCGTGTCGCGGAATTCCCGAACATCGAGCGCGTGAACGAGCTGATGATCGTCGGCCCCATCACCGTGCGCAGCGCCTGCTCGCATCACATGGTCCCGATCGTCGGCAAGCTCTGGATCGGCGTGCTGCCGAGCGAGCACTCGAATCTGATCGGCCTGTCGAAGTACTCCCGGCTCGCCGAGTGGATCATGACCCGGCCCCAGATCCAGGAAGAAGCGGCCATGCAGCTCGCGGACCTCCTGGAAAACCGCCTGAAGCCCGACGGTCTGGCCCTCGTGCTCGAGGCGGACCACTTCTGCATGCAGTGGCGTGGCGTGAAGGACGAATCCCAGATGACGAGCAGCGTGATGCGCGGCGCCTTCCTGAAGAATGCCGAGCTCCGCAAGGAATTCCTCCAGCTGCTGCGCCGCTGATCCGTGCGGAGGCACCGCCGCGTGATCCCCCGCACCGTCCGGTCTGCATGTCGACACCGTGCTGCGGTGCGATAACATCGCCGTTTCGGCCGTCGGACGGCGGCCCAGAGTGACGCTTCCGGAGTGAATTCGTGACTGATCCGATCTGGACCCCCTCGCCCGAGCGCAAGGCACGGGCCAACCTCGCCGCATTCTGCGATCTCGTCGCCCGTCAGACGGGAAACCGTTTCACGGACTATGCCGCCCTCTACGACTGGTCCGTGCGCGAGCCCGAGCGCTTCTGGTGCGCGCTGTGGGACTTCTGCGGCGTCGTGGCGGAAACGCGTGGCGAGCGCGTGCTCGTGGACGGCGACCGGATGCCCGGCGCGCGGTGGTTTCCCGATGCCCGCCTCAACTACGCCGAGAACATGCTGCGTCGCCGCGACGACGACGAGGCCATGGTGTTCCGCGGCGAGAACAAGGTCCAGCGTCGGCTCAGCTTCCGCGAGGTCTACGACACCGTCTCCCGACTCGCGCAGGCCATGCGCGCGGCCGGCGTGAAACCGGGTGACCGTGTCGCGGCCATCGTTTCCAACATGCCGGAGGCGATCATCGGGATGCTCGCGACGTCGAGCCTCGGCGCCATCTGGTCGTCGTGTTCGCCGGACTTCGGGGTGCAGGGGGTGCTGGACAGGTTCGGCCAGATCGAGCCCACGATCCTCCTCAGCGTCGACGGCTACTGGTACGGCGGAAAGCAGATCGACGTGCTGCCGAAACTGGCGGACATCGCAGCGGCGCTGCCGTCCGTGCGCCAGGTCGCGGTGATACCGTACCTGCGCGAGACCTTCGACGTCTCGGCCATTCTGCGCGCCGTGACGCTCGCGGACTTCCTGGCGCCGTTCGCGCCCGACGACATCGCGTTCGAACGCCTGCCCTTCGATCATCCGCTGTTCATCCTCTACTCCTCCGGCACCACGGGCGTGCCGAAATGCATCGTCCACGGCCAGGGGGGGACGCTGCTGCAGCATCTGAAGGAACATCAGCTGCAGACGGACATCAAGCCCGGCGACCGGCTCTTCTACTTCACGACCTGCGGCTGGATGATGTGGAACTGGCTCGCGTCCGGCCTCGGCAGCGGCGCCACGTTGCTGCTCTACGACGGATCGCCGTTCTATCCGGGGGCGAACGTGCTCTGGGACTATGCGCAGCAGGAACGCATGACCGTGTTCGGCACGTCCGCGAAGTACATCGACGCGATCAACAAGCTCAAGCTGCGCCCGGCCGACACGCACGACCTCTCCGCGCTCACGACGATGACATCCACCGGGAGTCCTCTCGTCGCGGAAGGTTACGACTACGTCTACACGAACGTGAAACAGGACCTCCTGCTCTCGTCCATCTCGGGCGGCACCGACATCGTGTCGTGTTTCGTGCTGGGCAGCCCGTGGGTGCCGGTCTGGCGCGGCGAGATCCAGTGCCGGGGCCTCGGGATGAAGGTGGAGGTCTACGACGAGAACGGGCAGCCCGTGATCGGCGAGAAGGGAGAACTCGTCTGTACCGCCCCGTTCCCGTGCATGCCCGTCTGCTTCTGGAACGACACCGACGGCGCGAAGTACCGCGCGGCCTACTTCGAGCGGTTCCCGAACGTCTGGTGCCACGGTGACTACATGGAGATCACGGACCATGGCACGTGCGTGATCTACGGGCGCTCCGATGCTGTGCTCAATCCCGGCGGCGTGCGCATCGGCACCGCCGAGATCTACCGGCAGGTGGAGAGACTGGACGAGGTGGTCGAGAGCCTCGTGATCGGGCAGGACTGGAACAACGACGTGCGCGTCGTGCTGTTCGTGCGCCTGCGCGACGGCGCTTCACTGGACGATTCCCTCGTCAAGCGCATCAAGGAGCAGATCCGCAGCAACACCACGCCGCGCCACGTGCCGGATCGCATCGTCGCGGTCGCGGACATTCCGCGCACCAAGAGCGGCAAGATCGTCGAACTCGCGGTGCGCGACGTCGTGCACGGTCGTCCCGTGAAGAACAAGGAAGCCCTGGCGAATCCCGAGGCCCTGGAACTGTTCCGGGACCTTCCGGAACTCGCGAAGTAATCGTGATCGAGGGGCGCGCGTCAGCGCGCCGCGGCAGGCGGACGCCCGGCGTCGGACTGCCCGTGCGGACGTGGCCTGCGTCGGCAGACGCAGCCCGCTACCGGCCCGGCAGGGATGCGGTCCGGATTCACACCGTCCGGGTGATCTCCGTCGATGACCGCCAGTGCGGCTTCTACCGGCCCGCCGCGCGCGGCGCTGCATTCCGGTCCACTCGAGTAGGATCCGAGGAACGCGGGATGTCCGTCCGAGTCGAACACCGCGATGGCCGGCGCGGCGCTCAGCGTGTCCCACCACGCATCGGCAAGATCCGGTGGGACTCGGTGCAGGCGCTCGAGTCCCCTGACGGGTGCCTCGCCCGTTCCGGGGGCGCTCGTGAACGCGAAGAGCACGTCGGTGCCGAACTGTCGGCGTGCCAGCGCGAGGAAGAGCGCATCGGCCGCCGCGGTGCACCGACAGGAAGGATCGCGAAAGTGGACGACGACGGCCCGGGTGTCCTGTCTCACCCCCATCCGGTCGAGCATCCGCACGACCGGCGCGCCCGGCAGCCGGTGCGCGTCGAGCCTGACGAAAGTCTCGGGGAGCGCCGACGACGGCCGCGGGAGTACCCTGACGACCGCATAGAACCCGACGCCCACGAGCGCGCAGATACCCAGCGTGATCGCGACCACCCGGCCGAGTCGCGGCGGGTGGACTTCGCGCCCACGTGACTCCGGGCTGTTCACGTAGCTGCTCATGATTCACGAAGGTAACGGCACGCAACCGCCAGGGTTTAGCGCCCGCTCCCCGGACTTTCCGGCTGCACGTCGTCAACCCGCTGATTGAAAAAGAGAACGACCGCCCCCATGACTCTCGTGCCCGATCGACTCATGACTGCCCCGCAGGGCCCTTGCCGCAGCGGCACGCGCCCGGGGTACGGCTGACCATGGACCAACCCGCCTCCCGCCGGATCGAATTGCCCGTGTCCGGGATGACCTGCGCCGCGTGCGCGAGCCGGGTCGAACGCGTACTGAACCAGTTGCCGGGCGTCGAGGCGAGCGTGAGTCTCGCGACCGAGCGCGCCGACATCGGCTTCGACCCGTCGAGAACACCCGTCGCGCAGCTGGCGGGGGCGATCGAATCGGCCGGTTACGGCGTACCGGAACAGCAGACGACCCTGGGCATCCGGGGCATGACGTGCGCTGCGTGCGCGAGCCGGATCGAGAAGGTCGTGAACGGTATGGACGGCGCACACGCCACCGTGAACCTCGCCGCCGAGACCGCGTCGGTCGCGTGGTCCCCCGGCAAGACCGGCGTCGGGAGCGTGATCGAACGCATCCGCGAGGCGGGCTTCGACGCGTTCGAACTCACCGAGGCGTCGCGCGAGCAGAAGCGCGAGCAGGCCCGCGTGGAAGAGCGACGTGACTTTGCCGAGTTCGCGCTGGGTGCCTTCCTGGCGGCGCCGTTCCTCGTGCAGATGCTCGTCATGGCCGCGGGCGGACCGCACGAGTGGCTGCCGCGAACACTCCAGTGGCTCCTCGCGACCCCGGTGCAGTTCTGGATCGGGCGACGCTTCTACTCGGGAGCCTGGAATTCCCTGCGGGGAGGCGGCGCGAACATGGACGTGCTCGTGGTGCTCGGGACGTCGATGGCCTACGTCTACAGCGCGGTGGTCTGGCTGACGGGAGCCCAGCACTTCCACGTGTACTTCGAGGCTTCGGCGATGGTCATCGTGCTCGTTCGCCTCGGCAAGCTGCTCGAACATCGCGCACGTCGTCGCGCCTCCGGAGCGGTCGAGCAGCTCCTCCAGCTGCAGCCGAGAACCGCACGCGTCAAAGGCCCGGACGGAATTCGCGACGTCGCCATCGACCTCATCGCGCCGGATGACCTCGTCGTCGTGCGCGACCACGAATTCGTCCCCGTCGACGGCACCGTGGTCGAGGGGGCGTCCTCGGTTACGGAATCCATGCTGACGGGCGAAAGCCTCCCGGTGCCGAAGGGTGCGGGAGACAAGGTGTTCGCGGCCACGCGCAACGAGGACGGCACGCTGCTCGTCCGCGCCACGGGTGTCGGCCAGGCCACGCGGCTGGCCCGGATTGCCCGGCTCGTCGAAGAAGCGCAGGGGTCGAAGGCCCCGATCCAGCGGCTGGCCGACCGCGTGTCCGCGGTATTCGTGCCGGTCGTCGCACTGGTCGCTCTCCTCACGTTCCTGGGCTGGTGGGCGGTGGCGGGCGATCTGACGACCGCGATGGTCAACGCGGTGGCCGTGCTCGTCGTCGCGTGTCCGTGCGCGCTCGGTCTCGCCACGCCCGCTGCCGTGATGGTCGGGACGGGGCGCGGTGCCCAGCTGGGCATCCTGATCCGGAATGCAACCGCACTGGAAGTGGCCGAGAAGGTCCGGGTGCTCGCGTTCGACAAGACCGGCACCGTGACGGTCGGGCAGCCATCGGTGACCGGCATCGTGGTTGCCGGACACTTCGACGAATCGACCGTCCTCGGAATCGCGGCGGCGCTCGAGCGCGGCGCACACCACCCGGTGGCGAACGCGATCCTGACGGCGGCCTCGGATCGATCCGTGCCCGAACCCGCCGTGAGGGAAGTGCGGGTCGTCACCGGGGCGGGGGTGGAAGGCGTGTCGGACGGGCTGCCGGTCATGATCGGGTCGCCGAGGTTCGTGCGCGATCGCGGCATCACGCCGGACCCGGCCGTGATCGCGGACATGTCTGGCCGTGGCGCCACGACCGTCGTCGTCGCCCGGGAGCAGGAAGTGGCCGGCTATCTCGAGATCCGCGACACACTGCGCGAGTCCGCCCGGGCGACCATGGCCTGGCTCGGGGAACTCGGGATCGAGCCACGCCTGCTGTCCGGCGACAATGTCGCCGCCGTGGCCAGCGTCGCCGCGGAACTCGGGATCACCGGCGCAATGGGCGAACTCCAGCCCGAGGACAAGGCCGCCACAATCCGCCGGCTGCGGGAGGAAGGTCGCGTCGTCGGCATGGCTGGAGACGGGGTGAACGATGCCCCGGCGCTGGCCGCATCCGATGTCAGCATTGCACTGGGCTCCGGTACCGACATCGCTGTCGAAACGTCTGACATCACGCTCGGTCGCGACGACCTGCGGGCCGCCGCGATGGCCATCGAGCTGTCCCGAGCGACCATGCGGAAGATCCGGCAGAATCTCTTTCTGGCTTTCGTCTACAACGTTCTGGGCATCCCTCTGGCGGTGTTCGGCCTGTTCAGCCCCGTGGTCGCGGGGGCTGCCATGGCGCTCAGCTCCGTCTGCGTCGTGACGAACGCCCTGACCCTCCGGCGCTGGCGACCGTCGCGATCGGACTGACCGGATCACCCACTCTTTCGAGGTCTGAGACAGATGGAAACAACCACACAGCTGAACGTCGGCGGCATGACTTGCGGGGGATGCGTGGCGAGCGTGACACGCGTTCTCAAGCAGATTCAGGGCGTTAGCGACGCGGACGTCTCGCTCGAAGCGGGACGGGCGGTCGTCCGGTTCGACCCCGATCGCACGACGGTCGACGCACTCCTGAGCGCCGTCGAGCGGGCCGGGTTCACCGCCTCGCTCTGACCATCCCCACCCCTGGAGGTAGCGACCGGGGCCCTCGGCTTCGGCCGCCGACACGCGCGCGGAGCACCCGCGCACGGCGCGGATGCCGACGCGCGCGGACGCGCCCCGGCGCGTCGTGGAATCACCCTACCGACCTCCAAGGTGTCTTTTTTGCTAGCGAAACTATTACTTTGGGAGGTTTCGAAAATCGGAACCGCTAGAATAATTCCCTTTTCAGGTACAGCCGGACTTCGTTCGATGAACGCGCTGGAAGTCTTTCGGAAAGCACTGCGGGAGCTGTCGGACAGACACGCCCAGGAACTCCCGCGCAAGCTCGCCGAAATCGAGGAACTCTGGAACATCGTGCTGCACGCGGGTGGCGCGCGGGACGGTCTCGTCCAGGTCCAGCGTCTGGCGCACGGGCTCGACGTCGCCTCGAGCATGCTCGGGCTTCCAGAACTGTCTTCGCCGGCGCGCCGGCTCTCGCACGTCCTGTCGACGGGACTTGCGTCGGGGGGCGGCCTCGAAAGCGTGGATGCCGCCCGCGTGGAGGAGCTTCTGCAGAACCTTCGCGCGGCCGCCAGCGCCCTCGGTCCGCAGATGGAAGGCCCGACACCGGCTGAACCCACTCCCCTGCCGCCCGCCCCGGAGGCAGCACCGGTCCTCAGGGTGGTGCAGGAATCCAGCCCTTCACCCCCGCTCGACCATGACCCCGAGAATCCGCCGCCCGCCACCGCGGGCAATGCGCATGATCCGGAGCCGGTCGCGGCTTCCGATACGCACGATCCCCGGAAGCATGCCCCCACGGAACGCCTCGACCACGAGCGGCGGGTCCTGTATCTGCTCGAAGCCGATGCCGAGACCGCGGAAAATCTCGCGAGCCAGCTGGGCCGCTTCGGCTACGACACCCACCTGGTGGACTCGAGCAGCGCACTGATCGAAGCGCTCTCACGCCAGCAGCCTTATGCGATCCTCGTCGACGTGGACCTCGCGGGAGGAGGCTATCAGGTCGCCCAGTCGATCGCTGCGCTCGGCAGCAGCGCGATCTCGCGCGTGCCGCTGCTGTTCCTCTCGTCGCACCCGGATGTCCAGGCCCGCCTCGACAGCGTGCGGGCTGGCGCGGTCGCGTATTTTCTGAAGCCCGTCCGCGTCGGGGAACTCGTCGACAAGCTCGACGCGCTCGCCTCCCGCGAGACGCCGGAACCGTATCGCGTGATGATCGTGGACGCCGACATCAATCGTGCCGACCTGTGCCGCGCGATCCTGCATGAAGTAGGCATGGAAGTCGCGATCGTCCGGGACCCTTCCGACCTCGTCGCCAGTCTGGGCGACTTCAACCCCGAACTTCTCCTCATCGCCCTGAAGCTTCCCGACTGCGGCGGCGACGAAGTCGCGCAGGTGGTGCACCAGATCCCGTCGTACGTGAGCCTGCCGGTGGTCTTCCTGTCGGAACACTGGAACCTCGACCGGCAGATCGGCCTGATGAACGTCGGCGGCGACGCGCTGCTGCCTCTCCCGCTGCAGGCGTCCCAGCTCATCGCGACAGTCATCGCGCGCGTCGAACGTTACCGGACCCTGTCCGCGCTGATGCAGCAGGACAGTCTCACCGGGCTGCTCAACCACTCGCGACTCCAGCAGTATCTCGAGATCGAAGCGCTTCGCGCGATCCGACAGTCCCATCCGCTGGCGTTCGCCATGATCGACATCGACCACTTCAAGACGGTCAACGACCAGTTCGGACACCCCGTGGGCGATCGCATCCTGAAGGACCTCGCGCGCTTTCTGCGGCAGCAGCTCCGGAAGAGCGACATCGTGGGGCGCTATGGGGGCGAGGAGTTCGCGGTGATCCTGACGGACACGGACGGCCCGTCTGCCCTGGCCGTGGTCGCGAAGCTCTGCGCGGACTTCAGCCGGCTCGAGCACGAGGTGGACGACACCTCGCTCACGGTGACATTCAGTGCGGGTGTGGCGGCGATGAACGGACGCCGCTCGGCAAGAGATCTCGTGCTGGCGGCGGACCGGGCGCTCTACGCCGCGAAGCGCGCGGGACGCAACCGGGTCGTGCTCGCCGCCGAATAGCGGCCCCGCACCACTGCCTCTTTCAGGGGCACCCCTCTCCTCGGAGCAGACTTTCCACGCGAGCGGCCTGCGCCCGCGTGACGATCAGGACTGCGAGGCCGCCGCGGCCTTGTCGGCCGATTTCTGCTTGTCGGCCGGGGCCGCCTTGCTCGGAAAGTTCAGTTCGAGAAGCCGTTCCGCATCGTTCTTGAGGTCCGTGAGGCCCATTGCCTGGTAGGCCGACACGAGCACCTCGAAGGCACCCTTGAGGGCGGGTGCCTGCGGATAGTTCTTGATCGCGTACTGCGCGCGGTTCACTGCCGCCACGTACGCCCTGCGACGGAGGTAGTACTTCGCGACGTTCACCTCGGACGAAGCCAGCGCGTTCACGAGGTAGCGCATCCGCTTGAGCGCATCGGGGGTATAGCGGCTTTCGGGAAATCGCGAGACGAGTTCCTGGAAGGCATCGAACGAGTCGCGCATCGACTGGGGATCCCGCTCGGTCGGATTCTGGTCCGACAGCCTGGCGAGCAGCCCCTGGTCCTCGTGGAACGACACCAGCCCCTTCAGGTAATACGCGTAATCGACGTTCTCGCCATTCGGATACAGCTTGATGTACCGGTCGCAGGTCGCGATGGCGGAAGCAGGCTCGTTGTCCTTGAAGTACGCGTACGCCATCTCGAGCTGGGCCTGGCGGGCATAGGGGCCGTACGGGTAGCGCGCGGACAGCTTTTCGTAATAGCTGACCGCCCGCTTGTAGTTGCCGTCGTTCAGCTCGGACTTGGCTTCCTTGTACAGGCGTTCGACACTCCAGTTCCTGGTGGCGTCCTTGGTCGGCGAAGCCGCACCACAGGCGGATAGCGTCAGCGCCACGGCGATCACGGCTAGAATTCGCAGCATGGGAGAAATCATCGGAAAGATCGCCGATTATAGATCGTCACCCGCCTCTGTCGGGCACGAAATCGTCGTGCCCCCGTCATGTGGCGGCATGCGCCTCGACCAGTGTCTGGCGCAGGTGTTCCCCGAGGTGTCGCGCGCCCGGTGTCGTCAGTGGATCGACGCGGGTCTCGTCCGCGTGGAGGGCCGGCCTGCCACGGCGAAACAGCGCATGGGTGGCGGCGAGGCAGTCACCGTGGATCGCGACGTCGCGTCCGCCGAATCGCAGGACGTGCCCGAGTCCATTCCCCTTTCCGTCGTGTACGAGGACGACCATCTGCTCGTCATCGACAAGCCTGCGGGCCTCGTGGTTCATCCGGGCGCCGGCAATCCGAGCGGAACGCTCCTCAATGCACTTCTCGCCCATGCACCCGACACCCGCGCCTTGCCCCGCGCGGGGATCGTCCACCGCCTCGACAAGGACACGACGGGGCTCATGGTGGTCGCCAAGACGGCGGAGGCGCAGACCTCGCTGGTCCGGCAACTTCACGACCGGACCGTGAGCCGGGTCTACCGCGCGGTCGCGAGCGGGAATGTCGCAGGCGAGGGCACCGTCGACGCACCGGTCGGCCGGCACCCGGTACAGCGAACGCGGATGGCGGTCACGACGCGCGGACGGGAAGCTCTCACGCGCTATGCCGTCCTCGAGCGCGGCACGGGCTGGACCCTGCTGGAATGCCGGCTCGCCACCGGTCGCACGCACCAGATTCGCGTGCACCTCGCCCACATCGGACACCCGTTGCTCGGCGACCCTGCCTACGGTCCGCGCAACCTTGCTCCCGCGCTGCGGGATTCGGCCGACCGCCTCGGTCGCCAGGCCCTGCACGCGCATGCCCTGCGGCTCGTGCACCCACACACCCGCGAGACGATGGAATGGGAAGCCGCGATGCCTGCGGACCTCACGCTCATGCTCGAATCACTCCGAAGGACGGCCGGATGATCGCGTGGTCCGATCTCCTGCAGCCTGTATGGGCGGCTCCGGCGAACGTTCGCGCGGTCATGACGACCCGGCAGGGCGGCAACAGCACAGGCCCTTACGACAGCCTCAATCTCGGCGTTGCCGTCGGCGACGATCCGGAGCGCGTTGCCCGCAATCGTGACGATCTCGCCCGTCTCCTCCCCGGAGCGCCCCGGTGGCTGACACAGATTCACGGCACACGCGTGGTCGACGCCGCGGACACACGCGGAGTGGTCGAGGCCGACGCGAGTTTCACGACGCGGCCGGGCGTGGTGTGCGTGATCCAGACGGCGGATTGCCTTCCCGTCCTGTTCGCGCGCTCGGACGGCACCGCCATTGCCGCCTCGCACGCCGGCTGGCGCGGCCTCGCGGCGGGTGTGCTGGAGAACACCGTCACGGCGATCGCCCCGCAGCGAGAACCGGTCGTCGCCTGGCTGGGACCCGCCATCGGCCCTGGCGCGTATCAGGTGGGACGGGACGTTCGCGACGCGTTCGTCGCCGGTGATCCCTCGGCCGAAACCGCATTCGCGCCGGACGGCGCGGACCACTGGCGTGCCGACCTCTATGCACTTGCCCGCCTGCGACTCGCACGCCTGGGGGTGACGAGCGTCGCAGGGGGAGACCGCTGCACGTTCACGGAGCAGGAGACGTTCTACTCGCACAGGCGAGACGGTGTGACGGGGCGCATGGCCGCACTGGTCTGGCTGACCGCCTGAAGCGGTCACTCCGAACCACGATCGCCGCCACCCGTACCATGGGCCGGACCACCGTCGCGGGAAACGCCGCCGGGGCCCGCGCGCGCGTCCTTCCGCCGCCGCGGGATGCCGAACAGCCAGAGCAGAAGCACGAGAGGCGCGACGCCGTAGAACACGAACGTCATCACGCCAGCCACTGCGGAGCGTTCCGCCAGCGCCATCAGGAAGGTGACGTACAACCACGCGATCGCGACGATATACATGCTGGTTGACCGGCCTGCCCGGCCGTGCCGACAATCCTCGGGAGTCCGGAGCGTACCCCGATCGAGGGTCCGTGGCACGCGAGGTGAGTCCCGGAGGAGAGACAGCACGATCATGACGCCAATGCGAATGCGGGCATCCCGTCCATGAGTTCCCGTTCCGACGCGGAATCGGATTCTCCGGAATCCACTGCGCCCGACTGGTTCGGCGATGCCGATGCCCTCTCACCGGACGCGCTCGCGTCCGCCCTGCGCGACTGGGCGCTGGCTCCCGGCCCGGACGCAAGCGGATACTTCGAACTGCTTGGCCGGCTTCTGCGCGAGCAGCCCGAAGCGCTGCAACGGCTCCAGGAAAACCTGTTCGCAGGGCAGCTCACGCTCTGGAGGAGCCTGCTCGAACAGGAAGACCGCGACGCGGACCCTTCATCGGGCGTTGCGCACACGAACCAGCCGACGCCGCACCTTCCCGACCTCCCCTGGTTCCGGCTCGTGCGGGGGCAGCACGAACTGTGGCGCGACTGGGCCCGCGGACTGACCGCCCTCATGGAGCCGACCCGCAAGAGCGAACGCAGGGCCGCGTTCGCCCTGCGGCAGTGGGTCGAGGGGACGGACCCGCGAAACTTCTTCGCGACAAATCCCGGGGCGATCCAGCGCGCAATCGAGTCCCGGGGAGAATCCGTACGGCAGGGCCTCGCAAACCTGGCACGCGACGTCGCGCACGGCCGCGTCACGATGAGTGACGACACCGGAATCCGGCCGGGCTCCGGTCTCGCCGTGACCGAGGGCGCCGTGATCCACGAATCACCGATCGCCCAGCTGATTCATTACGCACCACGTACCGAACGCGTCCGTCACCGCCCGCTGCTCGTCATCCCGCCCTTCATCAACAGGTACTACGTGCTCGACCTGCGTCCGGACACGTCGTTCGTGCGGTTCATGCTGGACCAGGGCTTCCAGGTATTTCTGGTGTCGTGGCGCAACGCGTGTGACGAGACCGCCGGGAGCACATGGGCAGATTACGTGCGGCACGGCGTACTGGAACCCGCGCGCGTCTGCATGCAGGCGACGGCGTCCCGGCGCTTCAACCTGCTGGGATACTGCGTGGGCGGAACCCTCGCGGCGACCGCGGCTGCGGTTCTTCCGCATGGCGCGCGCGCGCTCGGATCCCTCTCGCTCCTCACGACCCTGCTCGACTTCGAGGACCCCGGCGAGATCGGCGTGTACATCGACGACGCGCGGGCGCGCCGGTTCGAAGAAGAGGCCGGCAAGGGCGGACGCATGCGCGGGACGCATCTCGCCGCTGCCTTCTCGAGCCTCCGCGCGCGGGAGTTGCTGTGGCATTTCGTGGAACACAACTACCTGCTCGGCGAAACGCCACCCGCGCTCGATCTGCTCCACTGGAACAACGACAGCGTGGATGTCCCCGGCCCCCTGTTCGCGCAGTATCTCCGCGGGATGTACCTGGAGAACCGCCTCGCGGAACCGGGCGCCTTCACTGTCGACGACCGGCCGGTCGATCTCGGCACCATTCGTGTGCCCGCCTATCTCCTCGGCGCCGTCAAGGATCACATCGTGCCCTGGCAGTCGGTCTACGCGAGCGCCCGTCTCCTGGGCGGACCACGCCGCTTCGTGCTCACCGACAGCGGGCACATCGCAGGGGTCGTCAATCCGCCGGGCGCCGCGCACGCAAGAGGCTATCGGGTGGATGGGGACGTTGCGCCCACGCCGGAAGAGTGGTTTGATGAGGCGCGATACGTGAAGGGAAGCTGGTGGCAGGACTGGGCATCGTGGCTGCACGCCGTCTCGGGGCGCTGGCAGCCGGCCGGCGACTGGCACGGCCGCGTACGGTCGGCGATGATCGAGCCCGCTCCGGGCCGCTACGTCGGGGAATCATCGCAGGCATGACGCGGGCATGCCTGCGTGAGTAACGAAAGCGCCGGAACCAACCGGCACGAAAACTACGAAGGAGATGTCAAATGGCGAAGCGCGTGGTCCTGGTGACCGGAGGAATGGGCGGCCTCGGTGAATCGATCTGCACCGGCATGGCCGATCAGGGGTATACGGTCGTGGCGACCCACTCGCCATCGAACAAGGGCTCGGCCGCGTGGCTCGCCGCGATGAAGGAGCGCGGATACGATTTTCACGCGATCGGTTGCGACGTGGCGGACTTCGATTCCTGCGCCGCGGCGGTCAAGCAGGTCGAAGCCGAAGTGGGCGCGGTGGATGTGCTCGTGAACAACGCCGGCATCACGCGCGACATGACCTTCAAGAAGATGTCGAAGGAGGACTGGACCGTCGTCATCAGCACGAACCTGGACAGCGTGTTCAACATGACGAAGCAGGTGATGGACGGCATGGTCGACCGTGGATGGGGGCGAGTCATCAACATCTCGTCCGTCAACGGCCAGAAGGGTGCTTTCGGGCAGACCAACTATTCGGCGGCAAAGGCCGGCATGCACGGCTTCACCAAGGCGCTCGCGCTGGAGGTCGCCAAGAAGGGGGTGACCGTGAACACGATCTCTCCCGGCTACATCGGCACCAAGATGGTGACGGCCATTCCCAAGGACATTCTCGATTCCAAGATCCTCCCCCAGATCCCGGTCGGCCGCCTGGGCAAGCCCGAGGAGGTCGCGGGGCTCATCATCTATCTGGCGTCGGACGAAGCGGCGTTTCTGACCGGCGCCAACATCTCGATCAACGGCGGCCAGCACATGCAGTGAGGCACGACGTGGTGCGCGCGCCGTTCCGGAGCGCGCACCCTGTCTGGCGGCAATCCGGTGGGACACGAAGGGACATTTATTCCGCCGCCGGCGGCAAAAAAAAACCCCGGTGGATGCCACCGGGGTGAACCTTTATCTTGCGATAAAGGGGGAGGAGCCGTCATCGCGCATCCGCAGACCCGTCGGGTTCTGCGACATGCCTTCGCCAGTACACATTCGCCTGGCGCCGAAATCCTGGTCAGTCCCGGATCAGAGAAACGATCCGCTGCCTGACTTGCGACAAATTCTCAAGCCAGAGTCATGCCAGAGGCATTCCTGCCGACTTTCGCCGCGCCACCACGATGACGGCGTCGACCTGCTGCATCGCCGCTGCACCACCGTAGAGCGCCAACGCGCCACGCGCCCTTTTTTTGTTCACTGCACTAGGCGCCGTCGGAGCCAAACTTTAACGCTAAACGCTTGAACCAAGGACGTCATATTTGGTTACCATCGCGCCAGTGACAAAGCATTGCTGCATCGCACAAGGCAAATAATAAACACCGTTCACCAAATGCGTCAACATTTTTTTGCGCGCCGCACCAGGGTTCCGCTAAATTCTTGAGTTCCAGAGCATTTCGGCACTCGAGCCAGGGCGCCGTGCGTCGTCTCGAAGGACGCACATGCAGTGGGCACCGACCATAACGAGAGGTTCCAATGGCAGAAGAGCTTCGACTGATCAAGAAGTACCCGAACCGCCGGCTGTACGACACGGCGACCAGCAGCTACATCACGCTCGCCGACGTCAAGACGCTCGTTCTCGAACAGGTCGCCTTCAAGGTGATCGACGCCAAGACCGGGGAAGACCTCACGCGCAGCATCCTTCTGCAGATCATCCTCGAGGAAGAAACCGCGGGCGCCCCCATGTTCTCGAGTGACATGCTCTCGCAGATCATCCGGTTCTACGGGCACGCCATGCAGGGCATGATGGGCAACTACCTGGAGAAGAACATCCAGACGTTCCTCGAGATCCAGCGCAGGCTCCAGGAGCAGGCGATGGCGAAGCTCGGCGACAACCCCTCGCTCGGTTCCGACGCGTGGTCCCAGTTCGTGAAGATGCAGGGACCGGCGGTCCAGGGCCTCATGAGCAGCTACCTGGAACAGAGCGCGAACACCTTCGTCGAGATGCAGCAGCAGCTTCAGCGTCAGGCGCGCAGCATGTTCTCGGCATTCCCCTTCCAGGCGTTCGGCACCGGCCCGGTACCGGGCGTGGACGAAGCGCCGTCCGGTACCGATGACGACAACAAGAAGACGACCTGACGGAACCTGCCGATGAACCGGTCCCGGCGCCGATCTCCCGGCGCATCCCCGAGAGTGGGATTCGTCTCTCTCGGGTGCCCCAAGGCACTCGTCGATTCGGAACGCATCCTCACCGCCCTCCGCGCCGAAGGTTACGAGATTGCCCCGACCTACGACGGTGCCCAGCTCGTCGTGGTCAACACCTGCGGATTCATCGACTCGGCCGTCGAGGAATCCCTCGACGCCATCGGCGAGGCGCTGGACGAGAACGGCAAGGTCATCGTGACCGGGTGTCTCGGGGCGCGCGGTGATGTCGTACGCGAGCAGTTCCCCAATGTGCTCGCGGTCACCGGACCGCACGCCACCGACGAAGTCATGGCGGCGATTCACGAGCATCTGCCGAAGCCGCACGATCCCTTTCTCGACCTCGTCCCACCTCAGGGAATCAAGCTCACGCCCCGGCACTACGCCTACCTGAAGATCTCCGAAGGCTGCAATCATCGCTGCACGTTCTGCATCATCCCGTCGATGCGCGGCGACCTTGCGAGCCGGCCCGTCGGGGAAGTGCTGCAGGAGGCCGAGAATCTCGTGCGTGCCGGCGTCCGCGAACTTCTGGTCGTCTCGCAGGACACGAGTGCCTATGGCGTGGACGTGAAGTACCGGACCGGATTCTTTCAGGGGCGCCCCGTCAGGACCCGGATGACCGAAATGGTGCGCGCGCTGTCCGAGTTCGGTGCGTGGGTGCGCCTGCACTACGTCTATCCCTACCCTCACGTCGACGAAGTGGTGCCGCTCATGGCCGAGAGGAAGGTGCTGCCCTACCTCGACATCCCGTTCCAGCACGCGAGCCCGCGTATCCTCAAGGCCATGCGACGCCCCGCCAGCGCAGAGAACACGCTCGCGCGGATCCGTGCATGGCGGGACATCTGCCCGGACATCACGATCCGGTCGACGTTCATCGTCGGCTTCCCGGGCGAGACGGAGAACGAGTTCGAGGAACTCCTCGCCTTCCTCGACGAGGCGCAGCTCGATCGCGTCGGGTGCTTTGCCTACTCGCCGGTGGAAGGCGCCGAGGCCAACGAGCTGCCTGGCGCCGTCCCCGAGCCCGTCAGGGAAGAGCGTCGGCGTCGGTTCATGGAGAAACAGGCGGAAATCTCGCGATCACGGCTCGCCGGGCGCGTCGGCACGGAAGTGACGGTTCTGGTGGATGCGTCAGACCGCGCGGGAGCCGTGGGACGCAGCGCAGCCGAAGCTCCGGAGATCGACGGTGTCGTGCACCTTCGTGGCGGGACCGACCTGCAGGTCGGGGCCTTCGTGCGTGCGCGCGTGACCGCGTCGGACACACACGACCTCCACGCCGAGGTGCTGGCGCCCTGATGGGGCTCGTCCAGAGGCTTGTTGCCTGGGGCAGGCGCCTGCGGCGGGACGTGATCGCGCTCTGGTTCGCGACGCGCCATCCGGCCATGCCGCTGGTCGCAAGACTGCTCGCGGTCTGCGTCGTCGCCTACGCGCTGAGCCCGGTCGACCTGATCCCCGATTTCATCCCGGTGCTCGGGTATCTCGACGAGGCGGTCCTGCTGCCGCTGGGCATCTGGCTCTGCCTCGCGATGATCCCGCCGGACGTGCTGGCCGACTGTCGCATGCGGGCCGACCGCTGGGTGTCGGAGAAAAGACCGAGACCGCGAAGCCTTGCGGGTCTCGTCGCGGTCCTCGGCGTCTGGCTCGGCATGGCCTATGCCGGGTACAGGCTGCTCGCGGACTGACCGGCGTCACGCTGCCACGGAGCGCTTCTCGAAGAACGACACGGCTTCGTCGAGCACGCGTGTACGCTTCATCGGCGGAAGACTCTGCCAGATGCGCCGGCCGTACGGCTTTCCGACCAGCCGCGGATCGCAGATGGTCAGCACGCCCCAGTCCCGGTCGTCCCGGATGAGCCTTCCCACGCCCTGTTTCAGCGTGATCACCGCCTGGGGGAGCTGGTACTCCATGAACGGATTGCCGCCCCCCGCGCGAACGCGCTCGATACGGGCCTGCAGGACAGGGTCGTCGGGCGGCGCGAACGGCAGACGGTCGATCACGACGAGCGAGAGTGCAGGCCCGCGGACGTCCACGCCCTCCCAGAACGAGTGGCTCCCCAGCAGCACGGCATTGCCGAGGCTGCGGAATCGCTCGAGGAGTTCCGTCTTGGCGCCATCGCCCTGCACGAGCACGGGAAACGGCAACCCCCTGCGCGCGAGCAGTTCTCCGAGGCATTCCTGTGCGATTCGCATGGCGCGCAGGCTCGTGAAGAGACAGAAAGCCCGGCCGCCACTCGCTTCGATGAGCGGCAGCGCTGCCTGCACCACGGCACGTGTGTAACCCTCGCTGTTCGGATCGGGAAGCCCCTCGGGTACGTACAGCAGGGACTGGTTCTGGAAATCGAACGGACTCTCCCAGCACGCCGTACGTACGTCTCCGAGACCGAGTTCGGACAGGTAGTGCGAGAAGTCACCCCGCACCGAGAGGGTGGCGGACGTGAGGACCCAGGCCTTCGGCTGCGCGAGCACGTGCTTGCGGAAGATCGGGCCGACCGACAGCGGCGTCGAGTGGAGCTGGAGCGAGGAGCTGTACACCTCGACCCACTGCACCGCATCCGGGTCCGGATCGCCGTGCCAGCGTTCGAGCAGTCCCACGAGTTCCTTCGCGCGCTCCGAACACCGTTGGAGGCCTTCGCTGCGTTCGGCCTGGAATTCGAGCAGGTCCGCGAGGCGCTGCAGCGCCAGCTGCAGGACGTCCAGCGCCGACACGACCGCCGCGTTCGCGAGCGCCTGCCGCGCGGGGAACCGCCCGGCGTCGCCGGGAAAACAGAGACGAAGGTCGCGCGCGGATTTTTCCGCGGCACGAGTCGCTTCGCCGAGTTCGGGGAAATCCGCTGCACCCGCTGCCGCCTCGAGCTTCGTGTCGCGTGCGAGTTCCAGCACCTGAGCGGTGGAGAACCTCTCACCGAAGAACGTGCTCGCGGTCGCGGGCAACTGGTGAGCCTCGTCGAGAATCACCGTGTTGCAGCTGGGAAGGAGCTCCCCCACGCCTTCGTCCCGCAGCATGACGTCGGCGAAGAAGAGGTGGTGATTCACGATCACCACGTCCGCCTCCAGCGCCTGCTTCCGCGCCTTCATCACGAAGCAGTCCTTGTAGCTCGGGCATTCCGTGCCGAGGCAATTGTCACGGGTCGACGTGACGTGCGCCCAGACGCCCGCGTCCTCGGGAACGTCCGCGAAGCCTCCCCTGTCTCCGTCGGCACTCGTTCGCGCGTGCCGCTCGATCCGCTGAAGGTGGGCGACGTCCTCCCGGGACTCGAATCGTCCATCCTTCAGTGCGCGCTCCAGATGGTGGTGACAGACGTAATTGGCCCGCCCCTTCAGCAGCGCGATGGTGGTCGGGACACCGAGCGCATCGCGCACGAGCGGCAGGTCCCGCGTGAAAAGCTGGTCCTGGAGGGTCTTGGTCCCGGTCGAGATGATCACCTTTCCCCCGGACAGGAGCGCGGGTACGAGATAGGCGAACGTCTTGCCGGTCCCGGTTCCCGCCTCGCTCACGAGCACCTCGCGGGCGTCGATCGCGTCGCGAATGGCCAGCGCCATCTCCACCTGCTGGGGGCGGACCGCGAACCCGGGAACCACGCGCGCGAGTGTTCCGTTCGGGGCGAAGACGTCTTCAATGGTCGGCATCGGCCGGAATTCTAGCCTGCATTCGGCAGCCTCGATCGCGCCGGCACGCAGGCCGTGCCGATGTCGGGCGAGCGCTGGCGGGGCTTCCCCGTGCGTTGCAGAATCGGACCATGCACCGACGCCGCTTCCTTCAGTACGCCTGTGCCCCCGCCATCGCGGCGGCAGCGCGTGAACCGTCCGCGGCACGCTGCGCCGACGGACGACCCGACATCGTCCTGATCGTGGCGGACGACCTCGCCTTCGGCGACCTTTCGTGCTTCGGAAGAACCGACTTCCGCACGCCGAACATCGACCGACTCGCGGAGGAAGGTGTGCGCTTCACGAGCGCCTACGCCGCATCGCCGTGGTGCACGCCCACACGATGCGCCCTGCTGACCGGGTGCTATCCGCAGCGTTTCCCGGTGGGTGCCGACGGTCCGCTGCCGTCGCGGTCCGAATACACCCTCCGCACCGGCCTCGATCCGGCCGTCCCGACGCTCGCCTCGAGTCTGCGCGACGTCGGGTACGACACCGCACTCATCGGCAAGTGGCACCTGGGCTACCCGCCACGGTTCGGGCCGTTGCGAAGCGGCTTCGACAGGTTCTTCGGCACGCACAGCGGCGTGGTCGACCCCCTGTCCCACCTCGACCAGGCCGACAACCCGGATCTCTTCCTCGACGCCGATCCCGTCACCCGGCACGGCTACCTCACGCGACTCTTCACGGACACGGCGGTCGAGTATGTCCTGAGCCACACCGACCGGCCCTTCTTCCTGAACCTGAGCTATACCGCACCGCACTGGCCGTGGATCGTCGCGGGCGTCGACCCACGGGACACGGAACGCAGCTATGCGGCCACCCTGCGCGAGCTCGACGCCGGTGTGGGTGCGGTGCTGGACGCGCTCTCGCGCCGTCGACACCCGCGCGACACCCTCGTCGCGTTCACGTCCGACAACGGCGGCGACGGCCCCGCACGGCAGACCCCGCTCTCCGGCGGCAAGGGCAGTCTGCGCGAGGGAGGCATCCGCGTACCGACGATCCTGCGCTGGCCCGCACACGCATCACTTCAGGGTACGCGCGACGAGGTGATCTGTTCGATGGATCTCACGGAAACGCTGCTGACCGCCGCGGGCGCGGCGGGAACTCCGCACGCGAATCGTGATGGATGCGATGTCGTCCGGCTCCTCGAGGTCCCCGCGCCGCCGACGCGCACGCTCTTCTGGTCCGATCGCGACCGGCACGCCGTTCGGCACGGCCCGTGGAAATACCTGTTCGAGAGCGGCGACGAACACCTCTACGATCTCGACCGCGACATCGCCGAGCAGCGGAACCTTTCCGCCGCCCTTCCCGACCTGTGCCGCGAACTCGCGAAACGACACGCGAGGTGGCTCGCCGCCGTCACGGCCGACAGAGCGGGCGCGTGACGACCGGGACCGTCGATCAGTGCGCGCAGCGCTGCGCGATGTAGGCCTTGATCGCGTCCACGGACGGTTCCATGACGTCGTAACGAAGGGGGCGGGACTCGAGATCTCCGAAGCCGGGGGGCAGTTCCGGAAGTCTTCCGAGAGCCTCGCGGATCGTGTCCGCGAATTTCGCGGGCTGTGCGGTCTCGAGGCATACCATCGGAATGCCGGGCTCCCTGTGCGCGTTTGCCGCCTTCAGGCCGTCGGCCGTGTGCGTATCGACGACGATCCCGTACTTCGCGTGGATCTCGCGAATCGTCGCGACCCGGTCGGCATGCGAACTGCTGCCCGAGACGAAGCCGAATTCGGGGATCCGGGCGAAATGCGGCGTACTCGTCAGGTCGAACTCCCCGCTGCGGTCGAGCTCGCGCCAGAGACCCGCGACGACCTCGGGATCACGGCCGACGAGGTCGAACACGAAACGCTCGAAGTTCGAGGCCTTCGAGATGTCCATGGACGGGCTCGTGGTCTGAACGACGTCCGCGGCCCCACGCACACGATAGCGCCCTGTCCGGAAGAACTCGTCGAGGACGTCGTTCTCGTTGGTGGCCACCACCAGCCTGCGGATCGGCAGCCCCATCATGCGCGCCACGTGCCCGGCACAGACGTTCCCGAAATTGCCCGACGGCACCGAGAAGCTCACCTGCTCGCCATCGTGCTGCGTCACGGCGAAATACGCCTTGAAGTAGTAGACCACCTGGGCCATGAGCCGGGCCCAGTTGATCGAGTTCACCGTGCCGATGCGGTAGCGCGCCTTGAACTCCAGATCGTTCGAGACCGCCTTCACCATATCCTGGCAGTCATCGAAAACGCCCTGCACCGCGACGTTGAAGATGTTCTCGTCCTGCAGCGAGTACATCTGCGCGGTCTGGAAGCGGCTCATCTTGCCGCGCGGCGAGAGCATGAACACGCGTATCCCGTGCTTGCCGCGCATCGCGTACTCGGCCGCGGAACCGGTGTCGCCGGAGGTGGCCCCGAGAATGTTGAGCTCCTCGTGCCTGCGGGCCAGCACGTACTCGAAGAGATTGCCCAGCAACTGCATCGCGACGTCCTTGAACGCGAGCGTCGGGCCGTTCGACAGGTGCAGCACGTGCAGTCCCGGCTCGAGCGCGGTCACCGGCGTGATCGCGTCGGAGCCGAATGCACGCGCGGTATAGGTGCGATCCACGATGTCCCGCAGGTCCGCGGACGGGATATCGGGGGCAAACAGGCGGAAGATCTCGAATGCGAGCGCGCGGTAGTCGAGCGAACGCCATTGCCCGAGCGTGTGCGCATCGACCACCGGATAGACATCCGGAATGGACAGACCGCCATCGGGTGCGAGCCCCTCGAGCAGGATCTCTGTGAACGGCGTCGGCACCATGCCGCCGCGGGTGGAGACGTACTTCATGCGATCAACCTCGATGTTGGTCGGAGCGAGTTTCCGGCGACGCAGCGCCCCGTCGCCCCGCCCGGCCCCGCACGAACGTGCAGCCCGCAGGGCGATGACGGGACGCGCCCGGGACTAGTACTTGCCGAGTTCCTCCAGCCGGATTCGCGTCACCTTGCCCGTCACGCTCTCCAGCGCCTCGATGTTCGCGATCGCCGCGTTCACCTGACGTTCCACGGTGAGGTGAGTGAGCATCACGATGTCGACCTGTTCCTGCCCCTCCGCAGGCTCCTTCTGCACCATCGCGTCGATCGAGATCGCGTGATCCGCGAGGATCCGCGTGATGTCCGCGAGGACACCCGGCCGGTCCTGAACCCGCAGGCGCAGGTAGTAGGCCGTCTCGACGTCGTCCATGGGCAGGATAGGCGTGTCGGACAGCTGGTCAGGCTGAAACGCGAGATGCGGCACGCGATGCTCCGGATCCGCGGTGTGCATGCGCGTGACGTCCACGAGATCCGCCACGACCGCGGAACCGGTCGGTTCGGCGCCCGCCCCGGCACCATAGTAGAGCGTGGGCCCGACGGCGTCGGCCTTGACCAGCACGGCATTCATGACCCCTTCGACGTTCGCAATGAGCCGCCGGGCGGGGATCAGTGTCGGGTGCACACGCAGTTCGATGCCCTTCGCGGTCCGGCGCGTGATGCCCAGGAGCTTGATCCGGTAGCCGAGTTCCTCGGCGTAGCGGATGTCCTCGCGCGTGAGCCGCGAGATCCCCTCCGTATAGGCCCGCTCGAACTGCATCGGCACGCCGAACCCGATGGCGGCCATGATCGTGAGCTTGTGCGCGGCATCGACGCCCTCGATGTCGAACGTGGGATCGGCCTCCGCATAGCCGAGCCGCTGCGCCTCCTTCAGCACGACGTCGAAAGGCAGCCCCTTGTCGCGCATCTCGGAGAGGATGAAGTTGCTCGTGCCGTTGATGATCCCGGCGATCCACTCGATGCGGTTCGCCGTGAGCCCCTCGCGCAGCGCCTTGATGATGGGAATGCCGCCCGCGACCGCGGCCTCGAAGGCGACCATCACGCCCTTCGCCTGAGCCTTGGCGAAGATCTCGTTGCCGAATTTCGCGAGCAGGGCCTTGTTCGCCGTGACCACGTGCTTGCCGTTCGCGATGGCCTCGAGAATGAGATCCTTCGCGACCGTGTAGCCGCCGATGAGCTCGACCACGATGTCGATCGCAGGGTCGCGCACGACCGCGAAGGCATCGTCCGTGACCTTCACGTCCGGCCCGACGATGCGCCGTGCCCTCTCGAGGTCCCTGTCGGCTACCGTGGTGATCTCGATACCGCGCCCCGCGCGCCGGAGTATCTCGCTCTGGTTACGTCGCAGGACGTTGTAGGTGCCGCCACCGACGGTACCGATGCCGAGCAGTCCAACCTGAATCGGTTTCATCCAATCGTCTTCCTGAAGCTGAAACTGGGGATGGCGAACCCCTCCCGAAAGTAGAAGCGGTGCGCGCGCGTGCGCTGTGTGCCGGACTCGAGTTCCACGCCCGCACAACCACGCGACGCCGCCTCGCGTTCGAGCCAGGCGATCAGGGCGTGCCCGACGCCCCGGGAACGCTGGTCGTCGTCCGTCACGAGATCGTCCACGTAGAAGCGGCGGCCCACGTGCGTGTTGCGAAACAGACGGAACACCGCGACCCCTGCCACCTGGCCGGCCACGAGGGCGACGACCATCTCGCCGCCGTCGGCGAACACGCCCGCCATCTGGCCGGCGTAGTCGGATTCGAGACCCGGCCGAAGCTGGCGGTGCACGGCCTCCGCCGCCGCCAGCCACGCGGGTTCGAGCAGGCGCCCGTCGGCCGCCGAGACCCGGATCACCTCGGGTGTCACGGCATGAACTCCCCGACCGCCACGCCGCCTGCGCCTGCCAGTGTCGCCCCCGTCGGGGCAGCCCCGTACACGGGGATCAGCCCACGCGCGCGAACTGGGCCGCCGTGAGCAGGCCGTCACGCCGGAACATGTCGCGGATGCCCCGCACGGCCTGGCGGATCCGGGCCTCGTTCTCGATCAGCGAGAAACGGACGTGATCGTCACCGTATTCGCCGAAACCCACGCCGGGCGACACGGCCACCTTGGCGTCGGCGAGCAGCTTCTTGGAGAATTCGAGCGACCCCATTGCCCGATAGGGCTCCGGCAGCTGGGCCCAGATGTACATCGTCGCCTTCGGGATCTCCACCATCCAGTCGAGCGCGTGGAGCCCGGTCGCGAGCACGTCGCGCCGGCGCTGGTACATGCCCTGGACCTCGCGGACGCAGTCCTGCGGCCCCTCGAGGGCGACGATGGAGGCGATCTGGATCGGCGTGAAGGTCCCGTAGTCGTGGTAGCTCTTCATGCGGCCGAGCGCCGACACGAGCTCCCGGTTGCCCACCATGAAGCCCACGCGCCATCCGGCCATGTTGTAGCTCTTCGAGAGCGTGAAGAACTCGACGGCCACGTCCTTCGCACCGGGCACCTGGAGGATCGACGGGCACTTCCACCCGTCGAACACGATGTCGGCATAGGCCAGGTCGTGCACCACGAAGATGTCGTGCTCCCGTGCGAGAGCGATGATGCGTTCGAAGAACGGAAGCTCCACGCACTGGGCCGTCGGATTCGCGGGGAAGTTCAGGATGAGCATCTTGGGCTTGGGATAGGAATCCCGGATGGCCCTTTCCAGTTCCTCGAAGAAATCGACGCCGGGCACGAGCGGCACGTGCCGGATGTCCGCCCCCGCGATGACCGGACCGTAGATGTGGATCGGATAGCTGGGATTGGGGACGAGCACGATGTCGCCACGGTCGAGCGTCGCGAGCGCGAGGTGGGCAATGCCCTCCTTCGATCCGATCGTGACGATCGCCTCGCTGTCGGGGTCGAGGTCGACGTCGAAACGTGACTTGTACCAGTTCGTGATCGCGCGGCGCAGGCGCGGGATCCCCTTGGAAACGGAGTAACGGTGCGTGTCGGTACGCTGCGCGGACTCGACCAGCTTGTCCACGATGTGCCGGGGGGTGGGCTGATCCGGATTGCCCATGCCAAAATCCACGATGTCCTCGCCCCGCCGTCGCGCCGCCGCCTTGAGCTCGCCCGTGATGTTGAAGACGTACGGGGGGAGGCGCTTGATCCTCGGGAACTCGTGCATGATCCTGGAACTCCACAGACTGAAAGCCCGGCATCGGGCTGAACGAACCGCAATGTTAGTGGGCGGCGGAATGTTCCGCAAACCGGAGGCCGGGCATTGAAACTTCACATGGACCGCTTCGAGGGCCAGAACGCGGTCTCGGGGTACGGCGAGGACTACGTGGCCGTCAATGGCCAGCCTTACCGATCGAGTCTGATCGTGTTCCCCGACAGGCCGGTCGAGTCGTGGGACGTCGACTCCCCCGAACGTCTCACGCCCGAGAGCCTGAACCTGTTCGCGGACCTGCCGCTGGAGATCGTCCTGCTCGGCACGGGCCCCAGCCACCGGCTCGTGCATCCTCGCGTGTACGCACACCTCTCTGCCGCGCGAATCGGCGTGGAGATCATGAACACCGCCGCGGCCTGCCGCACCTACAACATCCTGCTCGCCGAAGGACGCAAGGTCGCAGCCGCGCTGATCCTCTGACGGGGCGCGCGATCCCTCCCGCCCGCGGACTTCCGTCGGGAGCCACCGGCACCGTCCGCGATCAGAGGCCGGCCAGCACCCGCAGATGGGCAGTCACGCTGCGGCCGAGCGCATGCAGGGCGTAGCCTCCCTCGAGCAGGGACACGACACGTCCGCCCGCGATCCGCTCCGCCAGGTCCGTGATCCGCTTCGTCACCCACGCGTAGTCCGCCTCGACCAGTGCGAGCGACGCCATGTCGTCCTCCCGGTGGGCGTCGAATCCCGCGGACACGAAGAACATCCGGGGAGCGAACCGTTCGAGCGCCGGCATCCAGGCGGTGTCCACGGCTTCCCGGAATTCGCGGCTCCCGCTGTAGGCCGCGAGCGGCACGTTGA
Organism: Betaproteobacteria bacterium; assembly: GCA_016125475.1. Taxonomy (GTDB): domain Bacteria; phylum Pseudomonadota; class Gammaproteobacteria; order Burkholderiales. The sequence continues at coordinate 39,453 of WGLR01000010.1, read as the reverse complement.
CCATGCGATCCGAGCGTCCCTCCGCCCCGCTGTAGGGGTAGAACGGATGCTGGAACGTGGACACCATCATCACGCGCGGGTCGTCCCGGAAGATGTCCTCCGTCCCGTTGCCGTGATGAACGTCGAAGTCGACGATCGCCACGCGCTCGAGCCCGTGATGCTCGAGCGCGTGGGCCGCGGCCACGGCGACGTTGTTGAAGAAGCAGAACCCCATCGCGCGGTGCCGTTCTGCGTGGTGGCCCGGCGGACGCACGTTGCAGAAGGCATTCTCCGCGTCTCCGCGCAGGACGAGATCCGTCGCGAGCACACCCCCTCCGGCTGCACGCAGCGCGGCCTGGAGCGTGAAGGGGTTCATCGCAGTATCGGGGTCGAGATGGACCCATCCCCGCTCCGGGGAGGCCGCGAAGAGCGCGTCGACGTACGCCGGGTCGTGCACCCGCACGAGATGCTCGCGCTGCGCGACCGGCGCATCGTGGACGTCCAGCGCCTGCAGCAGTCCCGAAGCGATCAGCTGGTCCTCGACGGCCCCCAGGCGTGCGGGACACTCGGGGTGGTGCTCGCCCATGTCGTGACGGGCGCATTCGTCGTGGCGGATGAAGGCAGTGGGCATCGCGCGGCGGTGGCGTCGGGGAAGCCCATGTTAGCGCCGGCAGTGGGCCGACGCCATCCGGAAGGGAGTCTCAGGAATTCAGGAGCAGTGCCGGGTCGAAGCCCACGCGCAGGGCTCCCCAGTGGCGCCCGTTGATGCGGATCGGCATCGACAGATCGTCCAGGAGTTCCCCCGTGTCGCGCATGTAGCTCTGCAACAGGGAATCCGCCTGGCTCCTCGCCGCGCGCAGGCCGGTATCGTCCTCGAACTTGCGTTTCACGCGGCTGTGCAGAAGATCCTGCGCCTTGTTCCCGGTGAGGGGCCGCGAGAACTTCGTGTTGTGCGAGGGCGTATATCCGTTCGCGTCCACGCAGAAGCTGTAGCGCAGCCCCTCCATCTCGCCGAGGATGCCGTCGAGCAGTTCGCGCAGCCCGGCCTCGATCTGCTGGTCGTAGCTCGTGTGGAACCGGGGCGGATCCGTGTCCGGAATCACCCGGTAGTTCGTGTCGAAGACGTCGACGCCGTGGCCGTGCTGCTGCGCGAGCCACGCCTGGATCCTGTTCCGGTACGTCAGCGTGATGTCGAACACGCGGTCGAACGAACTCGCCCCCATCCGGAAGCGCGCCACGAGGCCCTGCACGCGCTCGGTCGCGTCACGCAGTTCGCGCGAATGCTTGAGCGAATCGTCCATCTGCGAGGCGACCTCGCCCGACAGGCCGTGGATGTCCCGAACGTTGCGGTGGACCTCGTCGTTGGTGCGATCCAGGTCGCCGATCGCCCCCGCGATTTCCTCGAGCTTCACGGTCATGGTGCCGAAGTCGGTCACCATCGCCTCGAAGTTCCGAGAGGACTTCTGCACGACCTGACGGGTCTGCTGCGCGTCGTCGTTGATCTTTCCGGTCTCGACGAGCGTGTTCTCCACGAGGGAGATCATGTTGGACGTCGAATCGGCGATGACGCCGGTCGCGGACTTGACCTTTTCGGCGAGCTTCCGGACTTCGTCGGCGACGACCGCAAACCCCCGCCCGACCTCGCCTGCACGTGCGGCCTCGATCGCCGCGTTGAGTGCGAGCAGGTTCGTCTGGTCCGAGATGTCGTTGATGAGCATGCCGATTTCGCGGATCGACCGGGACGTGTTCGCGAGTTCCTGCACCGTCCCGTTGAACACCGAGAGGCGCTCGCCGATGCCGTGAATGCACTGCACGACATCGAGCAGCTCGTGGTACGACGATCGTGCCGCCTCGAGGTTGGTGCTCGTCGAGCCCGCGATGGACCGCGCGTGCTCGCTCACCGTCGACATCGCCGTCCCGACCTGGTTGCTGGAGTCGAAGATGACTTCGGTGAGGTGTCCCTGGCGGCGCGCGCTTTCGGAGCTGGAGTTCATTGACCGCGCCATGCGGCACGCACCGATCGAGATACCGACGCTCATCTGCCGCGTGTCGCTCACCATGTCCCGGATCCGCGCGACGAAGGCACCCAGATCCTCGCCGACGCGTGCCAGACACGAGCCACCGAACACGGGCCCGGCCGTCGCGAGATCGGCCCGGGGTTGCGCGAGATCGTGGACGAACGCCTCGAGCCTGCGAACGGGGTCGACCACCCGCAGCCGGAACCACACGAGCGCTCCGGCGGTCAGGGCGGCCACGGTGATACCCGCGCCCGCGACGAGCGCTCCCGACAGCCCCGCCTCGGTAGCCGGGCCGGCAAGCGCGGCGGCTGCGATCGCGACCAGGGAAAGTCCGCCCAGGAAGCCGGAGAACGGAACGATCACGCTCGTCGTCCGTCGATCCCGGACGACCGCCACACAGTCAAGATTCGCCAATGGATACCTCCCGAACAGATTGCGGTCGACAGACCGCGGCCGACGCGGCTTCGACGACGGGCAAGGCAGATTTACGGATGCACGCATGCCGACTTTAGAATGTTAAGGTGGGGGCTACCCCTTCCGTCGTCCCGGAAACCATGCGCGCGTCATGTCGTTCCAGTATCGTCACCCCCTGTCCCGCCTGATCGAACCCGCTTCCGTCGCGATCGTCGGCGCAAACGACCGTCCCGGCACGGTGGGCTATGCGGTCCTGCGCAACGTGATCGCGGGCGGCTACCGCGGATCCGTTCACGTGATCAATCCGCGGCACGAAAGCGTCGGGGGCGTCCGGGCGTACCCGCGCCTCACCGATCTGCCGGACGCGCCGGACCTCGTGCTCGTGGCGACGCGACCCGAGACCCTGCCGGCCATCGTCGCGGACGCGATCGAAAGCCGCAGCGGAGGGCTGGCCATTCTCACGGCGCACGCGACCCGTCCGGACAGCGGGGGACGTGACGCCCTCGACCACGTACGCGTGCAGGCTCGCGAGGCGGGCCTGCGGATCCTCGGGCCGAATTCGCTCGGCCTGATGCGTCCGTCGGTGGGCCTGAATGCATCCTTCAGTCAGGCCGGCATCCGTGCCGGATCGGTGGCCCTGCTCTCCCAGTCCGGAGGTTTCGCGAGCGCCGTCCTGGACTGGGCGCTCGCGGACGCCATCGGCTTCTCCACGGTGCTGTCCCTCGGCAACCAGCTCGACGTCGGATTCGCCGAAGCGCTGGGCTATCTCACCGAGGACATGCGGACCGACAGCATCGTGCTGTACCTCGAGGGCGTGAACGATGCCCGGCGCTTCCTGAGCGCGCTGCGCGCCGCCGCGAGGATCAAACCGGTCGTGGTACTCAAGGCGGGCCGCGGCCCCGCCGGAGCCAGAGCCGCCACCACGCACACCGGGGTCCTCACCGGTCCGGATGCCGCCTTCGACGCGGCGCTGCGACGCTGCGGCGCCGTGCGCGTCTCGGGATTCCTGCAGCTCTTCTCGGCCGCGAAGTATCTGTCGTCCCGCTATCGCCCGGTCGGTCGCAATCTGGCCGTCGTGACGAACGGGGGCGGACCGGGCGTCATGGCCGTCGACCGCGCGTCGGACGTAGGCCTCTCGGTCCATCCGCTCGCCCCGGAGACGATCGCCGAACTCGATCGCGCCCTCCCCCATCACTGGTCGCGCGCGAACCCCGTGGATCTCATGGAAGACGCTCGCCCGGAGCACTTCCGTGCAGCGATCGCCCTCTGCCAGAAAGATGCGGGGGTCGACGGCCTCGTGACAGTGGTCACGCCGCAGACGATGAGTGACCCGCTGCAGATCGCGCAGGACCTCCGCGAGGCATCCTCGCGAGGCTCGAAACCGATCATCGCCTGCTTCATGGGTGACGCGACCATGCGTGAGCCCCTCCGTGTGCTCCAGGACGCCCGGATCCCGACCTTCCGCTCCCCCGAACCCGCGGTCGAGGCCTTTGCGACGATCGCGGAGTTCTACGAGAACCAGCGCCTCCTCATGCAGGTGCCGGGCCCCCTGACCGGCGTTCAGGCCCCGCCGGACACCCGGACCGCACGAGCCATCATCGAGGCGGCGCGCGCGGCCGGCCGTCACGTGCTCTTCGAATCGGAGACCAAGGCGATCCTCGCCGCGTTCCTGATCCCGACCGCACCGGTGACTGTCGCGGGGAGCGCCGACGAGGCGGTCTCCGCGGCGACGCGCATCGGGTTCCCGGTCGCCCTGAAGATTCATTCGCGGGACGTCACGCACAAGTCCGACATCGGGGGCGTCGAACTGAACGTGCACGCCGCCGAGGGTGTCCGCGCAGCGTACGAGCGGATCCTCCGCAACGCCGCCAGGGCTCCCCTTCCCGTGCACGTCGACGGTGTCGCGGTCGAACCCATGCTCCGTTCGGACACCGGGCGCGAACTCATGATCGGCGTGCTCCGGGACGCGGTGTTCGGCCCCGTGATCACACTCGGCGCGGGCGGTCGAAACGTGGAGATCTATGCGGACCAGGCCGCTGCGCTGCCGCCCCTCAACGAGTATCTCGCGCGGTCGCTGATCGCGCGGACAAGGGTGGCGACCACGCTCGGGGAATGGCGCGGCTGGCCTGCGGCACACGTCCCGGCCGTCGAGGGCGTCCTGCTCCGCGTGTCCGAGATGTGCTGCGAGCTGCCCGACATCGAAGCCCTCGACATCAATCCGGTGATCGTCGACGCGACCGGCGCTGTCGTTGCGGACGCGAGGATGGTCATCTCACCCGGGCCGGCCGCGCCCGTGTCGGACCGTTATCCGCACATGGCGATCTGTCCGTATCCCGCCGGACTCTCGTGCTCGCTCGTCCTGGCGGATGGTACCGACGTCACCGTCCGGCCCATTCGGCCGGAAGACGCGGAAATGGAGCAGGCGTTCGTGCGCCGTCTCTCGGACGAAAGCAGGTATTTCCGGTTCGCGAACTCCCTGCACGAACTGTCGGAGAGCATGCTCGTGCGATTCACGCAGATCGACTACGACCGCGAACTCGCCCTGGTCGCACTCGTTACCGGCGATTCCGGGCCCACGCAGATCGGTGTGGCACGCTACGTCATGGTTGCCGACGACGAGACCTGCGAGTTCGCGGTCGTCGTGGCGGACGCCTGGCAGACGCGGGGCATCGGCAGACGCCTCATGACGTGCCTGATCGAGGCCGCGAGAATGCGCGGTCTGCAGACGATGTTCGGCTACGTGCTGGGCCAGAACACGAAGATGCTGCGCCTGATGACCACGCTCGGATTCGAAATCCACTTCGACCCCGAGGATTCCTCGATGCGCCGGGTCGTCCTGCCGCTCCAGGCCGGCAACTCCGGCGGATGAAACCGGTCCCAGGATTCGCGGGCACGTGCACGGAATCCTCAAGAAGTGGCTCCCGCAATCGAAAAAGACCCTCATGACGCGCGAAATCCAGTCGGTACTCGAAGCGATCGGTGCCATCCTGCTCGGCAAGCAGGATCAGCTCCGCCTGACACTTGCCTGTGTGCTCGCGCGTGGCCACCTCCTGATCGAGGATCTGCCGGGCGTCGGCAAGACCACGCTCGCCCACGCGCTCGCGCGCGTGCTGGGTCTCGACTTCCAGCGCGTCCAGTTCACCGCGGACCTGCTGCCCTCGGACATCCTGGGCACATCCGTATTCAATCGCGAGACAGGCGGGTTCGAGTTTCATCCGGGTCCTGTGTTCTCGCAGGTGGTCCTGGCCGACGAGATCAATCGAGCGACACCGAAGGCCCAGAGCGCCCTCCTCGAAGCCATGGAAGAGCACCAGGTCACCGTCGAGGGATCCACGCGACATCTGCCCGAGCCGTTCTTCGTGATCGCGACACAGAATCCGTCGCACCAGGTCGGGACCTTCCCGTTGCCCGAGTCCCAGCTGGACCGGTTCCTCATGCGGATCCGACTCGGCTATCCCGACGCCGCGGCCGAACGTGCCCTGCTCGCGGGCGAGGAGCGACGCGCGATGATCGCGGCCCTTGAGCCGGCGCTCGACGCCAGGACGCTGCAGGCGATCCAGGCACGGGTGCGGGCCACGCACGTGGCCCCGGCCCTGCTCGACTATGTGCAGGCCATCCTCGCGCACACGCGGCGGTCCGCCGAGTTCGCGGCAGGCCTGAGTCCGCGCGCGGGCCTTGCCCTCCTCAATGCGTCGCGCGCCTGGGCACACATGGACGGACGCAGCGCCGTCCTGCCGGAAGACGTGCAGGCGGTGTTCCCGAGCGTCGCCGGACACCGGCTGATCGCGTCCGCCGCGAACGGTGCGACCACGGGGGACGAAGCCGCCGCGCGCGTGCTCGCGACGGTCGCGATTCCCTGAACACCGCGTCCGGTCAGCGCCGCGTGTCCCGCTTCATGAAGCTCGCCGGCCCCGTGCTCGGGATGCGGTTCCCGCTCGCGCGCGGACGTCGGACACGACCTGCCGTCGACAACAATCCCGTCGTGCTGTCGCAACGGAAGGTCTACATCCTCCCTTCCAGGCTCGGGGCCTTCTTCTGCGTGACCCTGATGCTCATGCTGCTCGGGTCGATCAACTACAGCCTGAGCCTCGGCTACCTGCTCACCTTCCTGCTGGCGGGGCTGGGTGTGACGACGATGCTCCACGCGTGGCGCAACCTGACCGGCATCGAGGTGCGCCCCGGCCGCCGGGACCGGGCGTTCGCAGGCGGTCGCGCGCGTTTCTCCCTGTTTCTCCGCAATCCGAGTGACTTCCCGCGTCACGCAGTCGGCCTGCGGCGGGGTCATGGCACGTTCCAGTACGCCAACGTCGCGCCGAACGACGAATCCGAGGCTCACGTGGAATTACCCGCCGAACGCAGGGGCTGGCTCGACCCCGGTCGCATCGAGGTCTCCACGAGTTTTCCGGTCGGTCTGTTCCGCGCCTGGGCATTCGTCCGCTTCGACCTGCGGGTACTCGTCTATCCCCGACCGGAACCGGGGCAGCCCCCGCTCCCCTCGGCCGCCCCGCGCGAGGGCGACGGGACGGCCAGCGCGAGCGGCGACGACGACTTTGCAGGACTGCGCGACTACCGGCGCGGAGACTCGATGAAGCGCATCGCCTGGAAGTCGTCGGCGCATCGCGAGATTCCGGTGGTGAAGGAGTTCTCCGGGGGACGCGGTGCAGCGGAGATCTGGCTGGACTGGGTCGCCTGCCCGCCCGACTTCGATGTCGAACGTCGGATCTCCAGACTCACCAACTGGGTGCTTGCCGCGGATGCGTCGGGGCGCCCGTACGGCCTGCGGATTCCCGGACGCGAGATCGCACCGGACTTCGGGCGTGGTCACCTCGAGCAGTGTCTGACGGCACTCGCCCTGTACGCACCATGAGCCGGATCAGCAAGCCCGTCCTCGAAGCCGAGGCGCTCACGACGTCGCGCGTGCTGGGCCTCGTCGGCTGCCTCGCAGCAGTCCTCGCGCCACACGCGATGCACGTACCACTCTGGATCACGCTGATCGTCGCCTGCGCGATGCTTCTGAGGGCCGGCTTCGCATGGCGAGGCTACGGACTCCCCGCCACATGGATCCTCGCCGCGCTGGCCGTGGCCGCGGCCGCCGGCACGTGGCTCTCGTATGGAATGCTGTTCGGGCGGGACGCCGCCGTGGCACTGCTCATTCTCATGCTCTGCCTCAAGCTCATGGAACTGCGCAGCACGCGCGATGCGTATGTCGTCGTGTTCCTGGGCTACTTCGGCGTGATCACGAACTTCCTGTATTCCCAGACCGTCCCGATGGGACTGTACCTGTTCGCGTGCGTCTGGCTCATCACCGCGTACCTCATCGGGATGCAGCGCCAGGCCGGCCCGCGCAGTGTGGTCGCGCTTCTCCGCCACTCGGCCGTCCTGCTCGGGCAGTCCATCCCCGTGATGGCCGTGCTGTTCATACTGTTCCCGCGGATTCCCGGACCGCTCTGGGCGCTCCCGCAACGGTCGGGATCGGGCGTGTCGGGTCTGTCGGACACGATGGCTCCCGGCACGCTCGCGAGCCTGAGTCTCTCGGACGCCGTGGCATTCCGGGTGGAGTTCGATTCCGAGCCTCCGCCTCCTTCCCTGCTCTACTGGCGCGGCCCGGTCATGTGGGACTTCGACGGACGCACGTGGCGTACTGGCGAGGCCGAGGTCGACTTCCGGCGCGACGTGATCACGTCGGGAAATCCGATCGGCTACACCGTGACGCTGGAGCCACACCACACCCGCTGGCTGTTCGGCCTGGACCTCCCCGCGCAGGTCCCCCGCAACGGGATCGTGACGACCGATTTCGAACTGATCTCGCTGCGCCCCATTCGCGAACGCACGCGTTACCACATGAGATCGCAACTCGACTATCAGATCGGGAGGAACGCGTCCCCGGCGACGCTGTCCCGCGGCCTCGCCCTTCCGGACGGGTTCGATCCCAGGGCACGTGCCCTTGCCCGGAGCTGGCGCGAAACGGCGGGCACGCCGCGCGAGATCGTGCAGCGGGCGCTGAACATGTTTCGACAGCAGCCATTCTTCTACACGCTCGTGCCTCCGGAACTCGGCATGAACAGTGTCGACCAGTTCCTGTTCGAGACCCGCCGCGGCTTCTGCGAACACTTCGCCTCGAGTTTCGTGTTCCTGATGCGCGCGGCCGGCGTCCCCGCACGTGTCGTCACGGGCTACCAGGGTGGCGTGATGAATCCGGTGGGCAACTACATGATCGTGCGCCAGTCGGACGCGCATGCATGGGCGGAGGTGTGGCTGCCCGACGCGGGATGGGTGCGCGTGGATCCGACCGCAGCCGTGTCGCCACAGCGAATCGAGGCCGGCATGGACGCCGCCGTGCCGGCGGGCGACCCGCTGCCCCTGCTGGCCCGCACCGACAACGAGTGGATCCGGCAGATGCGCTTTGCCGTCGACAGCTTCACGTACGGCTGGAACCAGTGGGTCCTCGGATACACGCAGGAACGCCAGCTCGCGATGATGGCTCGGCTGACCGGCCGACGCGTCAACACGCAGAGCATCGTGCTCATGCTCGCGATCGGAACGGTCGTGACCGTTTCCGTTCTCACGTACCTCACCATGCGTCGTCAGAGACGGAGGCCCCGGGACCCGGTCGTCGCTCTCTGGGATGCCTTCTCCCGCAAGCTCGCGCGGCGTGGCCTGCCGCGTCGTCCCGGCGAAGGTCCGCGGGACTACGTCGCGCGCGCCTCACGCGAACTCCCGCCGGAACTTCGGGAACAGGTCGAGGCAGTGGGCACGCTCTACGTCCGCATCCGGTACGAGGCCGATCCACCCGCGCGTGCGGCGGCTTCCCTGCGCGAGGCCATTCGCGCCGTGCGCCTCGACACGCGGTGAGCTCCGCGACGCTCGACGCCGTCGCGAGGGGCTCGCACCCGCGAAGAAAGTGAAGTCGTCCGCGAAAGGCCCGTTTCCACTGCCGCACGGACGTCAGAGCGCGGGCAGGCGCTCCAGCGGATCCACCGGCTTGCCGAATTTCCGCAGTTCGAAATGCAGGCCCACGAGCTGTGCGTCGGAATCGCCCATCTCGGCAATCTCCTGACCCTGCTTCACGAAGTCCCCTTCCTTCACGAGCAACCGGCTGTTGTGCGCATAGACGGAAAAGTAGGTCTCGTTGTGCTTGAGGATGACGAGCCGGCCGTAGCCGCGCAGTCCGCTGCCGCTGTAGACCACCTTGCCCGCGGCGGCCGCGACGACCGGATCGCCGATCTTTCCGCCGATGCCGATGCCTTTCAGACGGCCCGAATCGCCGAACCTGTAGAGCAGTGGCCCGCGGGCGGGCCAGATCCAGCGTACGGCGTCGTCGTCCGAGGCAGCCGTGTCGGACCGGGCCGGCGCGCCAGCGGGCGCTGTCGCGACGGCGGGCTTCGATCGCGCGGACGGCGGCGGTGTCTGCACTGACGGCGTGGCCAGCCGGGCCACTGCGGCGGCGGAATAAGGCAGGGTCACGGCCTGAGGCTCCGTGAAGACCGGAACGCTCGCGGCGGGTTCTGCACGCTTGTCGATGGGTACCGCGCTGGGCAGCGGCGTCGCAGTGCGCGGCTTCACGACCGCCGAGCCCTCCGGAGACGCGGCAGGCGGAACGAGACGCAGGCGCTGTCCGGGGTAGATGCGCGATGGATCGTCGAGGTCGTTCCAGGCGCTGAGTTCCCGGTAGTCGAAACCGTAATCCAGCGCGATGCCGAACAGGGTGTCACCGGAGCGAACCGTGTAGAAGTCCGGCCGTTGGTCACCGGACCGCCGCATCGCGCGGGCCACTGCCGCGCTGGGCCGGGCCTGCGACACGTCCGAAGCCGAGCCCGGTGCGGAACGTGCCGAGATGGGTTGTTCCCCCATCAGCGTGCATCCGGTCTCCAAGACCGCGACCAGACACGCGAGGCACAGCAGTGCTGCAACTTTCGTCACACGCGGGTGCCACCCAGCAGCGGGACGAAGTTCACGTACTCGAGGACGGTTTCGATCAGCCCGCGGTCCGTGCGATCGATCACGACGAGGTTCTGGTCGCGGGAACCGAGTGGCAGGACCAGACGCCCGCCGACGTCCAGCTGCTCCGTGAGGGCCTCCGGCACGCCAGGTGCCGCGGCGGCCATCACGATGGCGTCGAACGGTGCCATGGCTTCCAGCCCGAGGTGTCCGTCCGCGTGCTTCAGCTTCACGTTCGTCATGCGCAGCTCGCGAAGGCTTCGTCGGGCCCTTCCCAGCAGTGACGCGATCCGCTCGACCGAGTAGACCTCACGCGCGAGCCGCCCGAGGACGGCGGCCTGATATCCGCAGCCCGTCCCGATGTCCAGCACGCGTCCGAGATGCCGTCCGTTTCGGGCGAGTTCGGCCATCCGTGCCACCGTGAAAGGTGCCGAGATGGTCTGTCCGAACCCGATCGGCAATGCCACGTCGTCGTAGGCACGACTCGCCAGAGCTTCGTCGATGAAGATGTGACGCGGGACCTCCGCCATGACGGCGAGGACGGTTTCGTCGCGAATGCCCTGGTCACGGAGCCGTTCGACCATGCGCAGCCTCGTGCGCTGGGAAGTCATGCCGATGCCGACGTGCCTCGCGTCCACCCCGCGTTCTCCCTTCAGCTCCCGAACCACGCGCGCAGCTCGTCGAGCTGGCCGAAATGCGTGAGATCCATCTGCAGCGGCGTTACCGACACACGGCCTTGAGCGACCGCGTGAAAGTCGGTGCCCGGTCCCGCGTCGGCAGCGCTTCCCGCGGCACCGACCCAGTACACGGTATCGCCGCGTGGATTCTGTGTCCGGACGACTCCCTCGGCCTTGTGACGCTTGCCGAGCCTCGTGACCTCGATACCTGCGATGTCCTCGAACGCCAGATCCGGAACGTTCACGTTCAGCAGGAAAGGGCCGTCGGGAGGTCGGTCCATGATCCGCTTCAGGAGATCGTGCGTCACGCGCCCCGCCGCCGGATAGTTGCCACCGTGGCGGCTCGCGAGCGACACCGCGATGGCCGGAATGCCGAGCAGGAACCCCTCCGTGGCGGCTGCGACCGTACCCGAATAGATCGTGTCGTCCCCCATGTTCGTACCGTGATTGATGCCGGACACCACGAAGTCGGGCATCTCGTCGAGCAGACCCGTGACGGCGAGGTGCACGCAGTCGGTTGGCGTGCCGTTGACGTAGACGTATCCGAGATGGGAACGCCGCACCGTGAGCGGGCGATCGAGCGTCAGGGAATTGCTCGCCCCGGAGCGATCGCGCTCCGGCGCCACGACCGTGACGGTACCGAGCGCGGCGAGGCTCTCGGCCAGGACCTGAAGGCCCGGCGCGAAGTACCCGTCGTCGTTACTGAGGAGAATTCGCATGGAGGAAGTTTCCGTACGCCCGGTCGTGCGCACGACCCGCGCGATACGCTGCACGTCCTGCCCGTGAGATCGGCGATGCCGTTCTCACGGATGGCAGAACTTCTGCGACTGGTGCCGAGACACCATGCGGGTCATGCGCGAAACACTCGGGCCGAGAGGGTTCGCTCCTCCGACCGTACGAGCCCCGCTCAGGTCGTGCAACGCTGTCCAATCAACACCTAGCCGGTCGGTTGTGAAGTCCGTCAGCCATTATACCGGCGCGCTATCCGCGCGGGTCCGCCGCAAGCGTGGCCGGACGAACGCGCGCGGCGATTCGACACCGCTTTCGACGGGTCGCGCCGGGGAACGCGTGAGCGAAACGCGCGATTCGGAAAGTCATCGACCGGGCCGGCCTCGCCGGCGTGCCGGGGATCACCGGAGACGTGCCCCCCGCACCGAAGGGCAGCCCACGTGTGGGTGGCGCAGAGGAGCCGCCTGCGGACCGGGCAGGTCACCTCGGTCGCCGGAGATGCCCGGTCGGACCGATTCCGCCTTCGCGGAAATCACGCGACCCGCCCGGGCGGTTCCTTCTCAGGGATTACAGTTCTTGAAGCCGCTGTCCGCACACTTCCGGGCGCGTTCCTGCGCTTCCGCGATTCGCGCCGGAGTCAGCATTCTCGCAACGACATCGCGCTGTACTGCCGCCTGGCTGTTGCCGGTGCTCGCGGAAATGTTGAACCACATGTGCGCCATCACGTAGTCCTGCAGCACGCCCTGTCCCTTGGCATACATCCGTCCGAGGTAGTACTGCGCATCGGCGTCCCCCTGCTCGGCGGCCTTCTCGAACCAGCTCACGGCCGCGTTGTAATCCTGGGGAATGCCGCGGCCCTTCGTGTACATGACACCGAGGTTGTACTGGGCATCCGCGTTGCCCTGCTCGGCGGCCTTCTGGTACCAGTCTTTCGCCGTCCTGAAGTCCTGCGCGACACCCTGGCCATTGAAATACAGCAACCCGAGGTTGTTCTGGGCGGGGGCATAACCCTGCTCTGCCGCCATCTCGTACCAGTGCGCCGCAGTCCTGTAGTTCCAGAAGACGCCGTCGCCACGGGCGTACAGGACACCGAGGTTGTACTGCGCATTCGCATTGCCCTGTTCCGCGGCCTTTTCGTACCAGACCGCGGCCGTCTTGGAGTTTCGGGGGACGCCATTGCCGAGAAGATAGAGGGTGCCGAGGTTGCTCTGCGCACCGGCATCGCCACGTTCCGCAGCCTTTTCGTACCAGCGGGCCGCGGCCTTGTAATCCCGGGCGACACCCGATCCCGAGTCGTACATGAAACCGAGGTAGTACTCGGCGAGCACGTTGCCCGTCTGCGCACACGCCGTCATCGGTTCGGCGAGCCCCTGAAACTGCTTCTGCTGGAACGCACGCATCGCGTCGTCGCAGCCGTCCGCGCGCGCCTGACCACTACCCAGCAAACATCCCGTCGCTGCCACGATAGCCGCCGTCACGGCGACATGCCTCTGTGTCATCGGATCTCCTCCTCTGCCCTCCGGGCAGATCTGTCCCCCTTGGTATTCCCCCCCGAACATCAAACGAAAAAAGCCGGTTAGTGTCTCCTAACCGGCTTTTCCTTGGTTTTCTGGTCGGGGCGAGAGGATTTGAACCTCCGACCACCTGCACCCCATGCAGGTACGCTACCAGGCTGCGCTACGCCCCGAAGCGGCGGATTATACGGAGCGCCCCCACTGCCAGCAACGACTAAGATCGCACGGAGGCCTCGGGAAATCCATTCCCCTCACGAGGCGAGCAGGCCGATGACGGCGCGCAATTCATCCCGTACCGTCGCCATCATGTCGTCCTGCCGGGACTCGTCCTTCTGCACAACCGCCGCATCGGCCTTTCCGATTTCCGCGACACCCTGCGACAGCCTGTGCCGCGCACCGCTGATCGTGAAGCCTTCCTCGTAAAGGAGTTCACGGATGCGCCGGATGAGGAGGACCTCGTGGTGCTGATAGTAGCGACGGTTGCCGCGTCGCTTGACGGGCTTCAGTTGCGTGAACTCCTGCTCCCAGTACCGAAGCACGTGCGGCTTGACACCGCACAGCTCGCTCACTTCACCGATCGTGAAGTAGCGCTTCGCCGGGATGGGCGGCAGGCTCGAGCCGTCGTTACTCGGCTGTTCCATGGTAGTGCTGTTCCACCATGGCTTTCAGCTTCTGGCTCGCGTGAAAGGTCACGACGCGACGCGCCGTGATGGGAATCTCTTCGCCGGTCTTGGGGTTGCGCCCTGGACGCTGAGGTTTGTCACGCAGCTGGAAATTGCCGAAGCCCGAGAGCTTGACGCCCTCTCCATTCTCGAGCGCCACGCGCACTTCCTCGAAAAAGGTCTCGACCATATCCTTGGCTTCCCGCTTGTTGAGACCTACCTTCTCGAACAGGAGATCCGCGAGTTCCGCCTTCGTCAGGGTCATAAGGCACCATCACTTCCTAAGCTGTGCACCGAACTCTCGCTCCAGCAGGCTGGTGGCGAGCACCATTACTTCGTCGGCTTCGGCATCCGTGAGAGTCCGACGAGTATCTTGCATATGTACCCGGAACGCAAGACTGCGTTTCCCGTTTTCCACGCCTTTTCCGCGATATACGTCAAAAACCTCGACACTCTCCACAATTCCGGGGAGGTCTTTGCGCAGTCGTTCGAGCAGCGATCCGACAGGTATCGAATCGTCCACGAGTACCGCGAGATCGCGCCGCAGACCGGGCAGCCGGGAGACCTTCTCGTACTTCGGCACCGGAACCGAAAGCAGCGCGTCGGCATCGATCTCGAAGAGCATCAGGGGTTCCGGCAGTTCGTATTTTCGCTGCCAGCGCGGATGAAGCTCGCCGAACCACCCGACCTCCGCCCCGTCGACGACGATGCGCGCCGCACGCCCGGGGTGCAACGCAGGGTGCTCGACGCGCTCGAACGCGGCCGTCCGGGGCGCGAGCAGCGACTCGATGTCGCCCTTCACGTCGAAGAAGTCCACGGGCCGTTTCGGTTCTCCCCACTGTTCCTCGGACGCAGTCCCGAGCACGGCCCCCGCGACACGCACGGGCTGTCGCACGCCGGCGATCGATAGGTCGTCCGCCACCGCCTGCGGATCCCGCAGGAACACCCGCCCCACCTCGAAGACCCGCACGCGTCCGTGCTTCCGGTTCACGTTGTAGCGCACGGTTTCCACGAGCCCGGCGGCGAGCGTCGTGCGCATGACCGACATCTGGCTCGAGATCGGATTCAGCACGCGGATCGGATCGGTGACGCCGGCGAAGTCCGACTCCCACTGGACGTCGACGAAGCTGAAGTTGATCACCTCGTGGTAACCGAGATCGGCGAGGCGGTTACGCAGGTCGTGCAGGGAACGACGCGCCTCCGCCGGCGAGCGCATCACCGCGGGGGCGACGGGAGGGTGTGCGGGAATGCGCTCGAAGCCGTAGACACGCGCGACTTCCTCGATCAGATCCTCCTCGATCGCGATGTCGAACCGATGGGACGGCGGCGTCACCTCGAAGCGCGTGTCTCCCGACTCGGAAAAGCGCCGATGCGTGAGCCCCAGGCGTCCGAAGATGTCCGCCATCTCGTCGACCGGAACCTGTACGCCGATGACCTTGCGGGCCCGCGATACCCGCATCGAGACAGGCTCGCGCGCCGGCAGCGCGGCCACCGTGTCCACGACCGGCCCGGGCTCCCCACCGCAGATGTCGAGGATGAGCCGTGTCGCACGTTCGATTCCTGCGACGTTGTTGTCGAAGTCCACGCCGCGCTCGAACCGGTGCGACGCGTCGCTGCCGAAGTTGTACCGACGTGCACGCCCCGCGATCGCGTCCGGGAAGAAGAACGCCGCTTCGAGAAAGCAGTCCCGCGTGTCGAGGTCGGCCTTCGTCGATTCGCCACCCATGATGCCCGCGAGCCCGATGGGCCCGCGATCATCGGTGATGGCCAGCACGTCCGGAGCGAGTTCCACGGTCTGTCCGTTGAGCAGTTCGACGTCTTCGCCGGCGCGTCCGAAGCGCACGTCGATCCCGCCCTGCAGCTTGCTCGTGTCGTACACGTGCAGGGGGCGCCCCATCTCGAGCATCACGTAGTTCGTGACGTCGACGAGCGCCGATATCGACCGCTGTCCCGCACGTTCGAGTCGTCTCCGCATCCATTCCGGCGTCGGCGCAGCGGCGTTCACGTTGCGGATCACCCGACCGGTGAAGCGACCACAACCGTCCGGCGAACCGATCCGCACGGGAATCGTGTCATCCGTCGTCGCGGCCACGGGCGGGGGATCGCGGAACTCGAGGGCGGCCCCGGTCAGCGCGGACACTTCGCGTGCGACGCCCAGCACCGACAGGCAGTCGGCCCGGTTCGGGGTGAGCTTGATCGTGATCAGGTGATCGTCGAGGTCGAGAACCTCGCGGATGCCGACGCCCGTGGGGGCATCCGCCGGAAGCGCGAGCAGGCCCGAGTGGTCGTCCGAGATGCCGAGTTCGCTCGCCGAGCACAGCATGCCCTCGCTCGCGACGCCGCGCATCGTGGCACGCTGGATCCGGAACACCTCACCGCCCTCACCGGGGAGTCCGGCACCCACGAGCGCGAGCGGGGCCTTCATGCCGGCGACGACGTTGGGTGCGCCGCACACGACGGAGACTTCCCTGCCCTCGCCGCACGCGACCCGGCACACCTTCAGGCGGTCGGCGTTCGGATGTGGCGCCGTCTCCAGCACTTCCCCCACCACAACGCCCTCGAACGGGGGCGCCACGGGCTCGCACGTCTCGACCTCGAGTCCCGACATCGTGAGAAGGTGCGTGAGTTCCCCGGTGGACAGCGTCGGGTCCACCATGCTGCGCAGCCAGCGTTCCGAAAATTGCATGTGCGTTACCTCACGCGAACTGGCGCAGGAAGCGCAGGTCGCCTTCGAAGAACAGTCTCAGGTCATCCACTCCGTAGCGCAGCATGGTGAGGCGCTCGAGCCCCGAACCGAACGCGAAACCGATGTAGCGCTCCGGGTCGAGCCCGAAGTTGCGGATCACGGCCGGATGCACCTGCCCGGAACCGGATATCTCGAGCCAGCGGCCCTTCAGTGGCCCGGACTCGAAGGCCATGTCGATCTCGGCCGAGGGTTCGGTGAACGGGAAGAACGAGGGTCGAAAACGCACGACCAGGTCGTCGGTCTCGAAGAACTGCCGGAGGAAGTCGGTGTAGACGCCCTTGAGGTCGGCGAAACTGATGTCCTCGCCGATCCAGAGCCCTTCGACTTGATGGAACATCGGGGAGTGCGTGGCGTCGGAGTCCACGCGATACGTCCTGCCCGGCGCGATGACCTTGAGTGGTGGCTCGTGCATGCGTGCATAGCGCACCTGCATCGGGCTCGTGTGCGTGCGCAGCAGATAGCCACCTTCGACATAGAAGGTATCGTGCATGGAGCGCGCGGGATGGTTCTCGGGCTGATTCAGGGCCGTGAAGTTGAACCAGTCGGTCTCGATCTCGGGACCGTCGGCCACGTCGAAGCCGATCGACCCGAAGATCTCTTCGACCCGCTGCCAGGTACGGATCACGGGATGGATGCTGCCGAGGCCCCGCTTCCGCCCTGGCAGCGTGACGTCGACGGCCTCTTCGCGCAGGCGCGCCTCCAGCGCCTCGTGCGCGAGCGCCTCGCGCCGGGCGGCCAGAGCGGCCTCGACACGGCCCTTCGCCGCGTTGATGCGCTGGCCTGCCTCCTTGCGTTGCTCGGGCGCCATCCGGCCGAGACCCTTCGATGCCTCCGACAGCACACCGGCCTTGCCGAGGAAGCGGGCCTTCACGTGTTCGAGTTCGACAGGATCGGTGATTGCGCCGAACGCGGCTTCGGCGTCGGCAACCACGCGCTCGAGATCTTCCATGTTTTCCCCGTGAAGCAAAAAAAAGGAGGCGCGAGGGCGCCTCCCTTTTTCGATGACGTTCGTGACGCTATCGGCCGAGACTCGCCTTTGCCTGGGACACGATCTGGGCAAAAGCGGCCTTGTCGAACACGGCGAGATCCGCCAGGACCTTCCGGTCGACCTCGATGGCCGCCTTCTTCAGGCCGTTCATGAACACGCTGTAGTTCATGCCCAGCTCGCGGGAAGCGGCGTTGATCCGCGCGATCCAGAGACGACGGAACACGCGCTTCCGATTGCGCCGGTCACGATACGCATACTGACCGGCCCGCATGACCGCCTGCTTGGCGATCCGGAAGACATTCCCCCGGCGACCGCGAAAACCCTTCGCCTTGGCGATGATCTTCTTGTGGCGCGCGCGCGCCGTTACACCTCGCTTGACTCGTGGCATCTCGTCATCCCCCTTACGCGTACGGCATCATCGCGCGAACCGCGCGCTGATCGGCCTCGTGCACCTGAGTCGTGCCGCGCAGGTTGCGCTTGCGCTTCGTGGACTTCTTCGTGAGGATGTGGCGGAGAAACGCCTTGCCACGCTTGATACCGCCACTGCCCTGGGCGCGAAAGCGCTTGTGCGCGCTGCGCTTGGTCTTCATCTTCGGCATGTCCGACTCCATAGTTTGCTGCGTCCGGCGGCGGCCTGCACTTCGCGGGCACTTTGCTGGCCGTTCGAACGCTTGTTATGGCGCGCGCACCTGCCCGGCGCACGCACCCCGTCAAACCCGACTGCGACGGTCCGCTCGTGGCAGACCCCTGTGGCGCGTGGCACCGTCAATGCGGCGCCTCGCCACCCATCACTTCTTCTTGGGACCGATCATCATCACCATCTGGCGACCCTCGAGCTTCGGGAACTGCTCGACGGTCCCGTAGGCTTCGAGATCCTGCTTCACGCGTTCGAGCAGCTGGATCCCGAATTCCTGGTGAGCCATCTCGCGACCGCGAAACCTCAGCGTCACCTTGGTCTTGTCCCCCTCCTGAAGGAAGCGGATCAGATTGCGCAGCTTGATCTGGTAGTCGCCCTCGTCCGTTCCGGGACGAAACTTGACTTCCTTGACCTGAATCTGCTTCTGCTTGAGCTTCGCTTCGTGCCGCTTCTTCGACTCGCTGTACTTGAATTTGCCGTAATCCATGATCCGGCAGACAGGCGGTTTTGCGAGCGGCGCGATCTCGACCAGGTCCAGCTCGGCCTCTTCGGCCATCCGATTCGCTTCGGAGAGACTCACGACACCAATCGGCTCTCCGTCTGCACCAACCAAACGGACCTCCGGCACACTGATCTCGCCGTTGATCCTCAACTCTCGGTCTTGAAGGATGGGGGTGACCTCCTTTTCAGGTTAAGCACCGGCCGGCAATTCGGCCCCGAGCCTGGCCTCGAACTCTTCGAGACTCATCTGGCCGAGGTTTTCGCCGCCTCGTGCACGAACAGCCACCTTACCGGCCACGGCTTCCTTTTCGCCGACTATGACCTGGTAGGGCAGCTTCCTCAAGCTATGTTCCCGAATCTTAAGGTTTATGGTCTCATTCCTCAAGTCGGAATCCACCCGGAACCCGGCCGACCGCAAGCGCGCAGTCACCTCGGACGCGTAGCCGAGCTGCCCTTCCGAGATGTTGAGCACCACTGCCTGCACCGGGCACAGCCACAGCGGCAGCGCGCCGGCGTAGTGCTCGATCAGGATGCCGATGAACCGCTCGAGCGACCCGAGAATGGCGCGGTGGAGCATCACGGGAACCTTGCGCGTGTTGTCCTCGTCGACGTACTCGGCCCCGAGACGGCCCGGCAGCGAGAAGTCGAGCTGCAGGGTCCCGCACTGCCAGACACGGCCGAGCGAGTCCTTCAGGGAGAATTCGATCTTCGGGCCGTAGAACGCGCCCTCGCCCGGATTGAGTTCCCACGCGAGCCCCTTGGCATCGAGCGCCGCGCTGAGCGCCTGCTCGGCACGATCCCATGCCTCGTCGGCCCCTATCCGCTTCTCCGGGCGGGTCGACAGCTTGACCAGGATCTCGCGAAAGCCGAAATCCTCGTAGATCTTCTGCAGCAGTTCGATGAACCGGAGGGCCTCTGCCTGCACCTGGTCTTCCCGACAGAAGATGTGCGCGTCGTCCTGCGTGAACGCACGCACGCGCATGATCCCGTGCAGGGCGCCCGACGGCTCGTTGCGATGACACGCACCGAACTCGGCGAGGCGCAGCGGGAGATCCCGGTAGCTCTTCAGCCCCTGGTTGAAGATCTGCACGTGGCCCGGACAGTTCATCGGCTTCACGGCGTAGTCGCGATTCTCGGACGCCGTCGTGAACATGTGCTCGCGATAGTTTTCCCAGTGCCCGGACTTTTCCCAGAGCGCGCGATCCATGACCTGAGGTGTGCGCACTTCCCGGTAGCCGTTTGCCGAGAGCGTGCGGCGCATGTACTGCTCGACCTGCTGCCAGACCGTCCAGCCGTGCGGGTGCCAGAACACCATTCCGGGCGCCTCGTCCTGCACGTGGAACAGGTCCAGTTGCCGGCCGAGCCGCCGGTGGTCCCGCTTCTCGGCCTCTTCCAGCATGTGCAGATACGCATCCTGGTCTGCCCTGGAAGCCCAGGCCGTGCCGTAGATGCGCTGGAGCATCTCGTTGTTCGAGTCGCCACGCCAGTAGGCCCCGGCCACCTTCATGAGCTTGAAGGTCTTCAGCTTCCCCGTCGACGGCACGTGGGGGCCGCGACACAGGTCGACGAAGTCGCCTTCCCTGTACAGCGAGATGGGCTCGTTCGACGGGATGGACGAGATGATCTCGGCCTTGTACACCTCGCCGATGGACTTGAAGAACGCAACCGCCTCGTCCCGGGGAAGCTCTTCCCGCGTGACGGGAAAATCCCGCGCAGCGAGTTCGGCCATCCTGGTCTCGATGGCCTTCAGGTCTTCCGGCGTGAAGGGACGCTTGTAGGAGAAGTCGTAGTAGAAGCCGTTCTCGATCACGGGCCCGATGGTGACCTGCGCGTCGGGAAACAGTTCCTTCACGGCGTACGCCAGAAGGTGGGCGGTCGAGTGCCTCAGCACCTCGAGGCCCTCCGCATCCTTCGCGGTCACGATCGCGACATCGCTGTCGGCGTCGATCACGTGCGAGAGGTCGACAAGGCGCCCGCCCACCCTTCCGGCGAGCGCGGCCTTGGCGAGGCCCGGCCCGATGGCTGCCGCGACATCCGCCACCGTCACAGGCGCCTGGAATTCCCGTGTAGCCCCGTCGGGCAGTCGAACGATCGGCATCGATTCTTGAGGAGCCCCGCGGGGCAGAAAACGACGGGAGTCAGGCAGCGTCATCGCTGCCTGACTCCCGTTCTCACGTTGGTAGGCGCGATTGGACTCGAACCAACGACCCCCACCATGTCAAGGTGGTGCTCTAACCAGCTGAGCTACGCGCCTGAAGCCTTCGGAGTGTACAGAAATGTGGGACGCCTTCCAAGATGCTCGCCTCGCTTTTGCGACCTGTGGCTCGCGCGCCGGTGGGGGCCTCCCGCGGCAACGGCCCGCGGGTGCAGCGGCGGCCGACCTTCCCTCCGAGGATTTCCCCTTAAGGCGTGAGCCTCCGTGCCGAAATGACCTGAAACCCTGCCTGCGCGACGCTCGCGTGTGCGTCCGCGAGGCTTCCGAAGATGTCTATCCGGAGTCAATCGATGTTCGAGACCATTTCCCGCCAGCTCGCACGCGTTCGCGTCCGTACCCAGTTCCTCGCGCTCGTGGGCGCCCTTGCCCTCGGCTTCGTCACATTCGGAGTCCGTACGGCATTCACGCTGTCGGAGGTCAAGGTGGGCGGCCCCGTCTATTCGTCCATCGTCCGTGGCAAGGATCTCGTGGCGGACATCCTCCCGCCGCCGAACTACATCATCGAGTCGTATCTCGTCACGATGGAGTTGCTGAATGCTCAGGATTCCGCGGCACGCAGCCGGCTCGTCGCCCGTCTCGGCAAGCTTCACGACGAGTTCTCGGACCGCTGGAAGTACTGGAAGACGCAACCGCTGTCGGCCGAGATCCGCCACGACTTCCTCGATGACAGCATGATCCGCGGGGCGGAGTTCTACAAGGTCGCGGAAAGCGAGTTCGTCCCGGCACTGGGCACGCCGGCCGCCGCGGACGCGTTCCGGAAACTGACGCGGATCTACGAGGCGCATCGTAGTGCCATCGACAAGGTGGTCGCGCAGGCGAGCGCCGAGAATGCCCGGGCGGAGTCGGATGCCACGACGAAGCTCGACCACGCCTGGCTCATCCTGCTGCTCGCCTTCGCGGGCTCGATGGGAACGGGCATCTTCCTGACACTTCTGATGAGCCGCAGCATGTCGCGGGACATCGGAAAGATCTGCACCGACATGGAACGGATCGCGGGCGGCGACCTGAGCAGGCCCATACACGTCGACCGGCAGGACGAGATCGGCGAGATCGCCCGACGCCTCGAGTCCGTGCGTGTCCAGTGGCAAGGTCTCGTCACCGACCTGAAGGCTCAGGGAGAACGAGTGACCGGCGCCATCGCGACCCTCTCCCGCACGACCGACGAGGTCCGCGCGAGCGCGGCTTCGCAGAGCGAAGCGTCCGCAGCCATCGCTGCGTCGACCGAAGAACTCACCACGAGCATCGCCTCGATGTCCGACAACGCGGAAACGTCCCGCGGCATCGCCAGCGAGGCCGACGCCCTCTCGCGTGAGGTACAGCAGGTCGTCGAGGATACGAGCGGCGCGGTCACGCAGAACACGGACAGCGTCGACGAGGCTGTCGCCCTCGTCCAGGAACTCGGCAAGCGCTCCGAGTCCATCTCGCGGATCGTGGCCATGATCGGCGAGGTTGCCAGTCAGACGAACATGCTCGCGCTCAACGCGGCCATCGAGGCTGCACGCGCAGGCGAGCAGGGTCGGGGCTTCTCGGTCGTCGCGGACGAGGTCCGCATCCTAGCCGAGCGCACGAGCGAATCGACGCAGGAGATCGCAGGCGTCATCAGCGCCATTCAGGACGGCGTGAACAAGGTGAGCGAGAACATGCAGCGCACCTCCGAACGGGCGCGTGGCGTGCTCACCGCGACCGAGCGTGCGAGCCAGTCGACGCGCGACATCCGCTCGAGCACCGATCGCCTGTCCGCCGAGTTCGCCGCGATTTCCGACGCCCTTCGTGAACAGAAGGCCGCGAGCAATACGGTCGCGGCGGAAGTCGAGCAGATCGCGCGCATGGCCGAGTCGACGAGCGAGGCAATGACGGCCGCGGTGGCCGTCTCGCGGGATCTCGGCGAAGCCTCGTCCGCGCTGACGCAGGCGATCGGCCGCTTCCGCGTCTGAAGCACGGAACCGCCACGACGACGGGACACCACGAACGGCGCACGCGGCACGTTCTTCGTAACTCGTAAGTCTCCTGTACGCCGCCTTCGCTAGAGTCGGCTGCGCGCCGGCTCGATGCGACCCGGACGCGCTCTAACGACACAGGAGATCACCATGTCGCATTCCGCCCGATCCATCGCGCGCACGCAGGGCGCACTGGCGTTCGTGCCCGCGCTTCTGCTCGCGCAGACCGCATTTGCCGGAACATTCGTCTACGTCAGTTCTGGCAACAACGACCCCGCGCTCTATCAGAGCGACATCGTCACGGGGAACGGTACCGGGCCCAGCACGCTGGATCCCGGCACGATCGACGCGTCGAGCCTGAACGGTCAGGTCACCGCCTATGCGTCGGCGAACGATCTCACCGGGATCGATCGCGTGCTGACCGCCATCGATCTGGGCCCGACGCCCGGCGTACCGCAGGGCCAGTCCTCCGTTTCTGCCTCGGCCGCCTTTTCGTCCGGCGATCTCGCGCTGTTCCCGGCTCCGGCCCAGGGCACGGCGTCGGGCCTGGTCCACGTCACGATGTCGTTCGCCTTCGACGGCACCTTCGCGCTCGTGAACAACACGCAGGGCACATTCACCGGTGACCTTCGGGCCACCCTCGATCCGCTCGACGCCGGAGCGGCCGTCGCCTCCCATCTGGACTTCCTCACGCTCACGCCCGGATCGACACCGTACGCATTCGGAAACGGAAACTACGTGGTGGACGAGAACACTCCCGGTGCCGTCGCGGGCACGCTTTCGGTCGGTCTCGACGTGGCGCCCGGTACCCCGTTCATGGTGACCGCCACGCTCACCGGGAACATCGACGTGCTGCACCAGGACCAGGCCGCATCGGGCACCATCGATGGCATGCACACCGGCACGCTGTCCCTGTCGGCGCCGTCCGGCTACACCCTCGTGAGTCCGAGCGGCGCGTTCGGACTCCCCACCACGGTGGCCGCCGTCCCCGAGCCCGGCACGTGGGAATCGCTCATGGCGGGCCTCGGCATCATGGGGGTCGCCCTGCGGCGGGGGCATCGCCGTCGCGCCTGATCCACGCGACATCCGCAGCGCCCGCCGGCGCGCGGATGCAAAAAGGCCCGGCAACACCGAGGTGCTGCCGGGCCTGAACGGTCCGGTCACGGAATCCCGTCCGGCGAACCCCGTCGACCCGGGGCCGGTCGGTGAGTGTCAGCGCATCTGGAACAGCTTGCCGAAATTGGCGATGTCGAGGACCTGCTTGACGGTGCCCCGGCAATTCACGAGCGCCACGGCCTTCGACGACGCCTGGGCCTTCTCCTTCAGCATCAGCAACATGCCCAGTGCCGAGCTGTCCACGTAGTCCACCTGACCGAAGTCGATCTCGAACTCCTTGACGTCGGCGCTCGACAGCTGCGACTCGTAGGCGTCACGGAAATGCCGGTGTGCGTTGAAGTCGAAGCGGCCGGCGAGCCTGATCGTCGCCTTGTTTCCGGACTTCTGTACCTGTGTCTGCATCGCGTACTCCTTGAAAGAACCTGATTCCTCGCCGTGACGCGCCGTCACACGCGAATGGCGCGGTCCGAACCCAGGGCCGCCAGTATCCGGGCCGTCATGTCCTGGATCGGCACGACCTCGTCCACCGCTCCGACTGCGATCGCCTCCCGCGGCATGCCGAACACGACACAGGTCGCCTCGTCCTGCGCGAAGGTGTGCGCGCCGGCCGAGCGCATCTCCAGCATGCCCGCGGCCCCATCCTTGCCCATGCCCGTCAGGATCACGCCGATGGCATTGCGGCCCGCGACGTTCGCCGCCGACCGGAAGAGCACGTCCACCGACGGCCTGTGCCGATTGACGGGCGGGGCATCCGACAGCTCCGTGACGTAGTTCGCCCCGCTCCGCCGGAGCAGCAGGTGCGAGTGTCCGGGCGCGAGGAACGCATGCCCGGGAAGCACGCGTTCACCGCCCTGAGCCTCGACCACCCGAATCCTGCAGAGCGAATCCAGCCGCTGCGCAAACGACTTCGTGAACGTCTCCGGCATGTGTTGCGTGATAAGGATGCCGGGGCAGTCCGCGGGCATGCGCCGCAGCACCTCCTTGAGCGCCTCGGTGCCGCCCGTGCTCGCGCCCATGATAATGAGTTTCTCGGTCGCGGCGACCCGCGAGATCGCGGAGGGGAGCACGACGTCGGCATTCTGCGTGCCCGTCGCGCTCGCGACGCGGCGCGCGACCTTCGCGCCTGCCGCCGCACGCACCTTGGCAACGAGTTCGCGGGACGCGTCGGTCAGCCCCTCCTGAATGCCTATCCGCGGCTTCGCGACGAAGTCCACTGCCCCGAGTTCGAGAGCCTTCAGCGCGACCTCGCTGCCACGCTGGGTGAGGGAGGACACCATGACGACGGGTGTCGGCTTCAGTCGCATGAGCCTCGAGAGGAACTCCAGCCCGTCCATGCGCGGCATCTCCACGTCCAGCGTGACGACGTCCGGGCTCGTCGAGCGAATCACCTCCCGCGCGACGATGGGATCGGAGGCCTGCCCGACCACATCGATGTCGCCGGCCTGTTCGAGAATTTCCTTCATCAGCGCCCGCACGAGCGCGGAGTCGTCGACCACGACGACCCGGACCCGGCGCGCGCCGCCGCCGGACGACTGCCGGGGATCCGTCATCAGAACAGCTCCACTTCGCCGCTGACTTCCTTGACGCGGCTGATGCGTTTCGCGTAATCGGTCTCCCGCACGATGAGCGTGTCGTTGCGCATCCCGCGAAGCTTCTTGATCAGCGTGCGGCCGGTGTCCGAAAAGAAGTACACCTTGCGCGGAAAGCTCCCGAGCACGTCCTTCGCGACGACAGGAATTCCCTCCGTTTCGAGATACTTCAGCGCGAAGGTGGCGTTTCTGGCCCCCACCTTCGTCACGGTCATGTTCTCGATCACGTTGCCCCCGCCGAAGATCTTCGCTTCCAGATTGGACCGGCGGGCGCCGTTCTTGATCAGTTCGTTGATGAGCAGTTCCATCGCGTACGACCCGTAGCGGGCCGGCGCCGACGCGGGGGCGACGGAATCCGACCCCGTCTCGGGAAGCATGAAGTGATTGATGCCGCCGATCCCGTGCACGCGGTCGCGAATGCACGCCGCGATGCACGAACCCAGTGTCGTCACCATCAGGATCTCCTTCCTGCTCACGAAGTACTCGCCGGGCAGGACCTTGACGGCACCGATGCCGAACTGCCGGTCGAAGTAATGGTTCGTCGCGAGCGACTCGACCTCCACGCTATGCGACACGCCGCCCTCCTGCCTTCACCGGCTCGTACACGGTCTTGCCGAGGAGACGCAGGACATCCGAAACGTGGAAGAGACTTTCCGAGTGACCGACGAACAGGAGTCCGTCCGGGCGGAGCAGGTGGGCGAGCCGTCGCACGACGTCCGCCTGGGTGGCCTTGTCGAAATAGATGAGCACGTTGCGGCAGAAGATCACGTCGTAGGGGCCTTGCAGCGGCAGCGGTGCCGACAGCAGGTTCACCTGCCGGAACTCGATCAGTCTCGTGAGTTCGGGACGCACCCTCACGAAGCCGGCCTGGCGCCCCTTCCCGCGCATGAAGAAGCGCTGGCGCCTCTCCGCGTCCATCTTGTCCAGACGCTCCTCCGGATAGACACCCTCGCGCGCCTTCTCGAGCACGTTCGTGTCGAGGTCCGACGCGACGATGCGTACCGGCACGTCGAAGCGGCCGAAAGTCTCCACGCAGGTCA
Organism: Betaproteobacteria bacterium; assembly: GCA_016125475.1. GTDB lineage: Bacteria > Pseudomonadota > Gammaproteobacteria > Burkholderiales. The sequence continues at coordinate 12,753 of WGLR01000010.1, read as the reverse complement.
TCGCGATCGAGTACGGTTCCTCGCCGGTCGAGGCGGCGCAGCACCAGATCGAGAGATCGCGCCCCCGGTGTCGCAGCAGATGCTCGGACAGGATCGGGAAGTGATGCGCCTCGCGGAAGAAGGAGGTCAGGTTCGTGGTCAGCGCATTGGTGAACGCCTCCCACTCGGGGCTCTCGGCATCGCGCTGCAGCGCCGCGAGATACTGCGAGAACCGCGTGTGTCCGAGGGCACGCAGCCGCCGCGCGAGACGGCTGTACACCATGTCGGCCTTGACGGCGGACAACTGGATTCCGGCCCGTTTGTAGATGAGCTTCGCGATCGTGTCGAAATCCTCCGGGCGGTACTCGAACTCCCGCTCCGAACCACTGGCGGCCGGGGTCGCCCCGCCCTTCGCGACGAGGGCCCGATCCGGCCTGGACGTCACTGCATTCTTGGCATTGTTGGGTACTGACTGCATCTCGTTTCTCATCGATTCTGTCGGCACGCGGCGATAACCGACCCGGGGAATACGTGAGCCAGGCCGGGAACAGCCCGCCCGCGACCGCGCGCATCGTCCTCGCGTTCCGCGTGGCTCGCCGGCCTCAGCAAGGCCGGCGCCACACCCCTCGGCGGTCTTACGCCGCGGCCTCGTCGACGAGCGCCATGTCGGCCGAGAGCATGAGACACTCGATGTCCACGAGGATCAGCATACGGTCGTCCACGGAACCGATGCCGGTCAGGTAGCGGGTGTCGAAGCTCGACGAGAACTCCGGTGCGGGCTTGATCTGCCCGGGCTCGAGGGTGATCACGTCCGACACGCTGTCCACGACCACTCCGACGACACGCCCCCCGACGTTCAGGACGATGACGACCGTGAACTGGTTGTACTCCGCCTGCCCCAGACCGAACTTGATCCTGAGGTCGACGATGGGCACGATCACGCCGCGCAGATTGATCACGCCCTTGATGAACTCCGGCGCGTTGGCGATGGTCGTCACCGCATCGTAGCCGCGGATCTCCTGCACCTTGAGGATCTCGATCCCGTATTCCTCGACACCGAGGCGAAAGGTCAGGAACTCGCCCGCTCCGTGTGTTGCCCCGCTGGCCTTCTCCATGTCTTCGTGAGTTTCCATCTTCATCATCGTGGTTTCCGTGAACGTCGCAATCCGGAATTGCTCTGCTGGACGGGAGATGCTCGCCCTGAGCGTCCGCATCCTCGAATCTCGCTCCTGTTAACGACGTCGATGGAAGGAACTTGATGTCGCGTCACAGCCGCGGCGATGCACTCCGGCCCGGGGAAAGGCGGGCTCGCATGGGCGGATCCCCCTGCGACGGGTGCGGGAAACGCCAAGCAGCCTGGAATCGGATCATCACTCCACCGGCGCCGTACCTGCGGAACCGTTACGCGGCTCGCCTGCCCTGGAGTCCGCCGCGACGCAACCAGGTCTCCCCACTCCAGACGTCGAATACGACGTTGCGATGACCCGCACCGCCGAGACAGTCGCCACCGGCATCGAATCCGTGCAGGGCCAGGAGGGATCTCGCGGCAGCGACGTTGTCCGCGGCGACGCCGTTGTCGCCGGTCTCGAACATCGCCCCGCCGCCGAACATCTTCGCGACGAAATCCGATGGACGGCTGCCTGTCGCGACGATCTGCTCCACGAGAAGGGCGAGCGCCTCATCCCCGTAGCGACCGTCCATGGCCTGGACGCCGCGCGGCGTGCCTCGAGTCGGCAGCATGTAGTGACACATCCCCCCAGTCAGACGGGCAGGATGCCAGAGCGTGAAGGCAACACAGGATCCGAGCAGCGTCTTGATCCGCGTGCCGGCGTCGCCGAAATACCACTCGCCGGGGTGCAGATACACCTCCAGCACTTCACTGGGTGCCCGGCCGGCACGCACGGGCGACGGCCCTCTTCTCTCCAGCCAGACATCACCGCTGTCCAGGTCGAACAGGAGGTTGCCGCGACCGGACTCCGCCGCCTGCACCGGAATTCCCGCCGCGACCAGCATGTCCCGCACGGCCCGGAGCAGTTCCCGCCCACCAGCGCCGTCGAACGCGAAGACCTTTGCGACGAACCCGTGGGCGTTCGTGCCGTGCACGCCCAGCTCGGACCGCAGGCTCGACAGAGCGTCGTCCACGCAGACCGCACCTCCTCCACGCGTCGTCGAGGAGGCGCGCAGGGCACTCGCGTGAGCGATCCCGCCGAGAGACTTGCCGCCATGCCAGAGAATGATCACGACCCCGTCGCCCAGCAGTGATCGGACGCGGGTGCCGGCGCTCCCGACATGCAGTTCCCCGGGACTCAGATAGATCTCCAGCCGGTCGTCGAAGCCGTTCATGACTTGCGGAAGATGGACGGACCGACCTGATCGAGCGTGTCACAGACCCCATTGAGACTTTCGGAATGGCCGATCAGGAGGTGACCGCCCGGGCGAAGATGTGTCACCAGTCTGGCGACGAGGGTCGTCTTGACCTCCGCCGGAAAGTAGATCATCACGTTCCGCAGGAAGATCAGATCGAAGGGTTCGCCGATCGCAGGCAGTGTGCCGTTCAGGTTTCCCTCCAGAAACGACACGCGGCGACGGAGCCGACCGTCCACGAGCAATGTGCCTTCCGCTGGCCCGACACCACGAAGACAGAAGCGCCGGCGGAAGGCATCCGGAATTCTCTGTGTGCGTGCCAGCGGATACCTGGCCCGCCGCGCTGCAGCGACCATGCTCGATGAGATGTCGGTCCCGATGACCTCCCAGGGTTTGTCACCCAACACGTCTGCGAGAACCATCGCGGCCGAGTAGGCCTCCTCGCCACTCGAACTCGCGGCACTCCAGACCCTGAACGGGCGCCGGGCGACGCCGGCCTTCCCGGCCAGCTCTCGCAGGAAGTCGAAGTGGCGTGGCTCCCGAAAGAAGTACGTCTCGTTCGTCGTGAGAAGATCGATCGCGGCCTGCCGTTCTTCGGGGTCGTCGACGAGAAGCCGGAGATAGCTCGCGTAGCTCGAGATGCCTCGCGCGCGCAGCCGCTTCCCGAGGCGTCCGGTTACGAGGGCGCTCTTGGTGTCGCCGAGCAGGATCCCGGACGCGTCGAAGATGAACGCCCTGATCGCCACGAACTCGCTTCGCTGCATCGCAACGCCGACGTTGCAGGCGCCCCCGGAGCCGGACGCGTGTCCGGGCCGGGCGACGGCGAGGTTCATGCCGCCAGCTCCTGCTGACCGAGGTGCGTGATCTCGCAGATCTCGTCGACGGACAACACGCGGTCGACGTCCAGAATGATCGCGAACCGCCCGTCCGCGCGCCACATGCCCCGGATGAAGTCGACGCGAATGCGCGCGCCGAACGCCGGCGGCGGTTCGATGTCGGCGTCGGGAATCGCCAGAACGGCGCGCACACTGTCCACGACGATGCCCATGTCCTGGGTTCCCGCTGCGGTCGCGACTTCCACGATCACGATGCAGGTGAATCTGGAAACCGGGGACGTCGACTGCCCGAACCGCGATGCGAGGTCGACCACTGGAACGACCCGGCCTCGCAGGTTGATGACTCCCCTGATGAACTCGGGCATCGTCGGCACCCGCGTCACGTTGCCGTACTCGATGATCTCCTTCACACCCAGCAGGTGGATCGCGTACATCTCCCCGCCGAGCGACAGTGTGAGGAACTGATCGCTGCCTGCGACGTCACGTTCGGCTGGCCGGTCTTCACTTTTCGGCATGTCGCCCTCCTCAGAACCTGACGTAGTTCTGCTCGTCGGGGCTCTCCACCTCCGACGCCGCCTTGACCCTAGCGCCTGCAGACACCCGCACGACATCGCGAGACGGTGCGGACCGCTTCCGCGCCACGGGTGACTGCTGCGTGACATCCGACCCGCCCGCCAGCTTGAAGAACGACATCACCTGCTGAAGCTGCTGTGCCTGGCTGCTCATCTCCTCCGACGTGGCCGCGAGCTCTTCGCTGCTGGATGCATTCGACTGCGTCACCTGGCTCACCTGCGTCATGGCAGTGCTCACCTGGGACACACCGGCTGCCTGCTCGGAACTGGCTGCAGCGATCTCCTGCACGAGGTCTGCGGTCTTGACGATGGCAGGCACCATGTCCTCGAGAAGCCTGCCCGCGCGTTCGGCCCGCTCGACACTGCCCCCGGCGAGTTCTCCGATCTCCTGGGCCGCGCTCTGGCTGCGCTCGGCGAGTTTTCGCACCTCCGCAGCAACCACGGCAAAGCCCTTGCCGTGCTCGCCGGCCCGAGCCGCCTCGATCGCGGCATTGAGAGCGAGCAGGTTGGTCTGGTAGGCGATGTCATCGATGATCTTGATGCGGCCCGCGATGTCGCGCATTGCCGACACGGTCGCCTGGACGGCCTCGCCGCCCTCCTTCGCATCCTCGGCCGCCTGCGTCGCCATGTTCTCGGTCACGCGGGCGTTCTCGGTGTTCTGCGTGATCGACGCGTTCATCTGCTCCATCGACGCCGACGTTTCCTCGACGCTGGCCGCCTGTTCGCTTGCCGCCTGAGACAGCGCCTGGGAGGTCGCAGAAACCTGCTCGCTCGCCGAAGAAAGGTTGTCCGCCGAGGCCCTGACGTCGCCGATGATGTCCGACAGCTTGCCGATCATGTTGCGCATGGCGAGCAGGACCTGACCGGTCTCGTCCCGTCCTTTCACCTCGACCTCGACACCGAGATCACCCTCCGCGAGCCGGTTCGCGACTGCGGCAGCGTGAACGAGAGGCCGGGCGATCGAGCGGGAGATCAGGAATCCGAGCGCAAGGCCGAAGGCTACGGCTACCACGACGAGACCGAGCATGAACCGGTACGCGTCCTCATAGATCCTGGTCGTGAGCTCGGAGGCATCGGCGGCGTTCTTCTCCTTTATGCGCGAGAGCGCCGTCATCAGCTCATCCACGACATCGGCCTTGGCGCGGAGCTCGGACGACGCAAAGGCTACGGAGTCCCGCCGTTGCTGGAGTGCCTCGGCGCCCACCATCTCGATCAGTTTGTCCCGCATGGGAAGGAAGTCCTCGTACGCGGCATCGAGCTTCGCCAGGAGACTCTTCCCCTCCTCGCTCGCGAACTTGCCTCGCGCCTTGTCCAGTTCGTCCTTCATGTGCCTGCCGTATTCGACGGCACTCTTCCTGAACCGGTCCCTGTCTGCCGCCGTACTGGCCAGCAGCATGTTGCGCAGCGCCCGGCTCTGATTGAGCAGCTGGACGTTTGCTTCCTTGATGTGGGACAGACCCAGTACGTCCAGTTCGTACATGTTGTCCGCTTCAGCATTCAGACTGCGAAGACTGTCGATGCCGATCCAGCCTACGGCGCCGGTGATGATCGAAAGAAGCAGGAAGGCGCCGACGAGCTTGACGCCCACCTTGAGGTTTCCGAACCAGTTCATGTGATGCTCCATTGGGTGTATGACTTCAGTGTGCAGCGTGCAACGCGCGCGTGGCGCCGCCCCCTGCACTACGGATCAGTTCGTGCACGTCGAGGATGAGACCGACGTCCCCCGTGCCGAGCACGGTGCAGCCGCTGACCCACTTGACCGGCGAGAAGAGTTCTCCGAGCGGCTTGATCACGGTCTGCAGTTCCCCCAGCAGACGATCGGCAACGATCCCGGCGCGGCTGGCCCCCTGCCGCACAACCACGAGACTCTGGCGTCCGGGGCCTTCCTCAGGGCCGCCGAACAGTTCGCGAAGCCTGAGAAACGGCAGCACCTCTCCTCGCAGCGAGACGTAGTCCTGCGGCGACGTATCGTCGAGCTCGACGCACTCCTCCACGACGTCCAGAGGCAGTACGAACTTGCCGTCCGCAGCCTCGATGAGGAAGCCGTCGATGATCGCCAGCGTAAGGGGAAGCCGGACGCGCAGGGTCGATCCCTGTCCGGGCACGGTCTCGATTTCCACCGAACCGCGAAGTTCCTCGACCGTACGCCGGACCACGTCCATGCCGACACCACGACCGGAGATGTTCGAGACCTGCTCCGCGGTAGTAAAGCCGGGTTCGAAGATGAGTTGGTACACCTCCGCGTCACTCAGGTCGGCAGCGTCCGTGACGAGGCCGGACGCGGTCGCCTTCGCGACGATCCGCTCGCGGTTCAGGCCTCGTCCGTCGTCCGTCACCTCGATGACGATGCTGCCCGTCTCGTGGTAGGCGTTCAGCGCCAGACGGCCGGAAGGCGCCTTGCCCGCGGCAAGGCGCTCCGCCACGGGTTCGATGCCGTGGTCCATCGCGTTGCGGACCAGATGGGTGAGCGGTTCCGCGATGCGGTCGATGATGCTCTTGTCGAGTTCCGTGTCCCCACCGGAGATGTCGAGATCGATCTTCTTTCCGAGTTCCTGCGACAGATCACGCACGACACGCTGGAACCGGCCGAACGTCTCGCCGATCTGGACCATGCGCAGGCCGAGGGCGGTATCCCTCACCGCCTCTACGAACCGTGTCGACGTCGCGACCGCCTCGTGGAGATCCCGATCTCCGGACCGTCCCGAAGCGAGCGTGACCACGGCATGCGAGATGACCAGTTCGCCGACCAGCGTGATGAGCTGTTCGAGTTTCCCCGCGTCGACGCGGACGAACCGGTCACCCCGACTCGCGGCTGCCGACGCCCGCCTGCCGAGCGCGGCATCCGCGGCCTCGCGCGGCACCACACGCTGTTCGACGAGCAGTTCTCCGAGAGGTCCGCTTTCGTCCGCGGTGGCCCGATACTCGAGCGCCCTCGCCAGTTCGTTCCGCGTGAGCATTCCCGAACTGACGAGGAGGGACCCGACCTTCTCGTCGGCCTCGGGCAAGGCCCGTATGACCTGCGCCCAATCGGAAAGCTTGCTGCATGGCGGAAGGAGGTGGATCTCGCTCTCCGCCGCGATGAAATCGAACGCTTCCGCGATCTCGGCCTTGCTCGCATCGGTGCGGAAATCGAGTTCGAACCCGAGGTAGCACGACTCGGGGTCCATCGCGCTCAGGTGCGGCACCCGATCGACGAGAGTCGTGATGCGGACGATTTCCCCGATCGTCCCGAGGTAGCGGAACACGTTCAGTGGATCCATTCCGTCCCGGAACAGATCCTGCCCGCCCCGCAGGGAGATGTGCCAGGAGTCCCCGCCGGCTGAGTTTCCCGAACCGCCGCCGGAATCCGGCATCGACCGTCTGGACTCGAGCCGGGCCGCGAGCGCATCGCCGCGCGTAGCCAGTTCCCCGGTGCCCGTACCTGCCACCGACGCGTCGGTCAGGCAGGTCATGTGGTCACGACATTCGAGCAGCAGCCCGATGAGCGAACCGTCCATGAGGATGTCACCCTGGCGGACCGCCTCGAGTACCGTTTCGACTTCGTGGGTGAAGGCGACGACTTCGTCGAAGCCGAAGAGGCCACCCGAACCCTTGATCGTGTGCGCCGCCCGGAACACCGCATTCACCCGCTCCGGCTCCGGGCCGTCGGCTTCCATCTCGAGGAGCGCGCGCTCCATCGCCTCGAGCAGTTCCCTGCTCTCCTCTGCGTAGCTCGCGAGCGCGGCCGTCAGGTCGTCGCTCATTCCGCCGCCTCCTGTTGCAGTGTGACGCCGACGAGTCGCAGCACGTCGTTCGTCGATTCGCTCGTGGCGACGATGCGCGTTCCGAGGTCGCGGATGGCGACGAGAAGCAGTTGCAGCCCAGACCCGTCGAGGGTGTCGATGCCGGCAAGATCGAGGGTCGCCTCGGGATGATCGAGCAGGGCCGACCGGGCTTGGCCGACGTCGTAGATCGTGAGCGTGCCGCTCGCGATCAGACGATTCAGCCCCGCATCAAGGGTATATTCGAACGACAATGTCACTTCCTCCGGGATGATTCGGGGCTCAGGGCAGGATCAGCTTCTGGACGGCTGACAGCAGGACGTCGGGCTTGAACGGCTTCAGCATCCATGCCTTGGCACCCGCCGTCTGCGCCTGCAGCTTGCGCGTCTCGCGTGATTCGGTCGTGAGCATGATGATCGGCGTGAAACGGTGCTGCGGCAGGCTCTTCGCCTCCTTCACGAAGGCGATGCCGTCCATCACGGGCATGTTCACGTCGCAGACGATCAGGTGGGGCTTCACGCCGGTCCCGAGCTTCTCCAGCGCGTCCTGCCCGTTTTCCGCCTGGACGACGTCGTACCCCGCGCGGTGCAGTGCAGTTTCGACCACGTGGCGCAGGGATGCCGAGTCGTCGACGATGAGAATGGTCTTGGCCATGCGTGTGCCCCCCCGGGCGTCAGAAATAGGTGAGGTTGTCGAGACGATCGGACTCGACGGCATCCCGTTCTTCCGGTGTCGTGTAACTCGCCTGCATGGCGAGGAGCAGCGCCTGGAGGCGCTGCGCGCTGGTGGCCCCGCCGTCATCCGGGCCGGCACATTCCACGGTGAGTTCGTCGCGAAGTGCGCGGATGTTCTCTGCGAGATGCGACAGGATCTGGTCCACGCGATCGTGGAACTGAAGGCACACGAGCAGTCGATCGATCGCGTCGACGGCCGCCTGGGCGTGCTCCGCGACAACCGCTTTCACATCGGGGGGGATGGCCGACGGCTTCAGGACGCGGGCCTGACTGTCGACTGCCCCGACGACGATCCGGAAGTCGCTCGCGAGTTCCGCCATCATCGCGGTCGCGTGGTCACGGGCCACACCCATGTGCCGCGACCATACGTCCGCGAGCTGACGCAGTGCGAGGCGTTCTTGCTCATCCAACCCGGATACCCCGCTGGTCGCAGCCTGCCCTCACGACTTGATCGGGAGGCACCACTACGGGGACAACTCGACGCGCTGACTCGACTGGCTCGCCTGTCGATGCACAGCAACAGGAGGCAAAGCAGGCGACCGCGATCCTGGCGCGACTTGTGTTTAAGTTATTCATGAGTATTCACAATCTATTGTTTCGTTAGTTTCGTATCCTCCTTAACGCGCGGGACCAGGAAATCTTTAGCATTTTTTCCATCTTTTGCATTTTTGCGTATTTCCAGCCCGAATCTCTTCAGACCCTGCGGGAATCGCTGTTGCCCGGCCGGAATCCCCATCCCCCTTGAGCCCCCCCCCCCCGCGGAGAACGGACACGACGGTAAGCGCCGGCGTCGCCAGCGCAGTCGCATGCCCCCAGGCACCAGAAACAAAAAAAGCCAGGCATTCGCCTGGCTTTCCGATCGGGACAGGTGTCCGCGGGTCAGAACTCTTCCCACTCGTCCTCGGCAGCCGCTCCGCCCACCACGCGCGAACGCATCGCCGGCACCTTCCCGGACGTCGGCATCGACTGCCTCGCCTCCGCCTCCGGCTTCGACAGCCGGCTCACGTTCCTTGCTCGGTCCGGACCCCGTCGCTCCGTCCGCCCGTCCCAGTTCCCCGCCTGCTCTCCCACCTTGAACACCGACACCGCCTCCGACAGCTTCTGCGCCTGTTCCTCCAGACTCTCCGCCGCCGCCGCCGCCTGCTCCACCAGCGCCGCGTTCTGCTGCGTCACCTCGTCCATCTGCGTGATCGCCTGATTCACCTGCTCGATCCCCGAACTCTGCTCCGCCGACGCCGCCGTGATCTCCGACATGATGTCCGTCACCCGACGCACCGAACTCACGATCTCTTCCATCGTCCGGCCCGCCTCGTCCACCAGCCGGCTCCCCGACTCCACCTTACCCACCGAGTCCGAAATCAGCTCCTTGATCTCCTTCGCCGCCCCAGCACTCCTCTGCGCAAGGTTCCTCACCTCCGTCGCCACCACCGCGAATCCTCGTCCCTGCTCTCCCGCTCGCGCCGCTTCCACCGCCGCGTTCAGCGCCAGAATGTTCGTCTGGAACGCGATCCCGTCTATCACCGAGATGATGTCCGCGATCTTCTTGCTCGACTCCGTGATCCCGCCCATCGTCTCCACCACCTGACGCACCACGTCTCCGCCCTTCTGCGCCACGTCCGACGCACCCAGCACCAGCTGGTTCGCCTGACGCGCGTTCTCCGCGTTCTGCTTCACCGTCGAGGTCAGCTCCTCCATCGACGACGCAGTCTCCTCCAGACTCGACGCCTGCTCCTCCGTCCGTCCAGACAGGTCCTGGTTACCCGCCGCGATCTCCTTCGACGCCGTCGTGATCGAGTCCACGGATTCCCGGATCTGCCCAATCAGCTCGCGAAGCTTGGCGGTCGAGGTGTTGGTGTCGTCCTGAAGCCGTCCGAACTGTCCTTCGAATTCACCGGACACGCTCTGTGTCAGATCACCGTCCGCCACCGCCCGCGACACGCGGGCCACTTCGCCCAGCCCCGACTCGGAGACCTCGAGGATGCGGTTGAGGCCTTCGGCCATCTGGCGCATGAATCCTTCCTTGCCCTCGAGCGGGATGCGCTTCGAGAAGTCCCCGGCGGCCGCCGCCGTGACGGACGTCGCGAGTTCGCCTTCCACGGCCACTTCCTGTGTGCGGTCCTTCCATTCGACGACCGTGCCGAGCCGCTTGCCGGCCTCGTCGAAGATGGGGTTCGCGGTCAGTGCGAAGTGCATGCCGCCGACCTTGATCTGCGCGCGATGCGTCGCGCGCAGGCCGCCGAGGAGATTGCGCTGGTGGGCAGGGTTGGCGTGGAAGCTGTCGAAACTGGAACCGACGACCTGACCCACCGAGAAACCGGGCAGCACGCGCCGCAGTTCGGCCTCGCGCGCCGACAGCATGCGCGTGACCGCGGCATTCATGTAGAGAATGTTCCCGTCCGGATCCGCCATCATGACGTTCGTCGACGTCGCGTCGAGGGCTCCCCGGATGCGCAGGTTCTCGCTCGCCTGTCCCTGCATGATCTCGATGTCACCCTGGATCTTGCCGTAGAGCTCCTTGAATGCGGTGACGACGTCACCGAGTTCATCGGTCCGCTCCGCATCCATCGCGATCTCCGTGCTGCCACGCGTGATCTCGCGCATCTGGCCCGCGAGCCTCAGCATGGGCGGAACGACGGCGCGGTACAGCAGCCACGCGAACACCGACACCGCGCCGACCAGCACGACCACGAGCCCCAGCATCTGCACGCGCTTGGCCCCATATTCGGACGACGACGATGCATACGTCTGCTCCGCCACGCGAAGCTGCAGGTCCACGAGTTCGCTCACCTTCTCGCCGACCGGATCCACCACGGCATACAGCGGCCCGTCGAACGCGCCGAGCTGGCCTTTCAGGGATCCGCTCCTGCCGGCGAGCGCGGACTCGAGCTCCGCGATCGACCTGTCCGCAGCTTCCATCGCCGTCGCGACTTCTCCGGCGAGTTTCGTCTCCTCCGGCGTCATGGGCGTGGACGAGTACGCCTTCCACTCCGTGTGGATGCCGGACGTGGCCGACTTCAGAGCATTCCGGGTCTCCTGCGCGTCCAGGATTCCCGCGTTCGCCTTGTTCACGGCGTCGATCACGTTCACCGCGTAGCTGTCCGCGACGACCTTCAGCTGCTTCAGCGGAACGACCCGGTCCTGGTAGACGGAGCGCAGATTCTCCTCGGTGCTCGACATCCCCATGAGCCCCAGTTCTCCGGAACCCGCTACCGCTGCTACCACGAGTACTGCAAACGCCGTGAGACGACCGCGAATCGAAAGCTTCAACATGCCTGACTCCTGGTTGGCTGACACGCCACGAATGGGCACCACGCTGAAAGAGCGGAATCGGAAATCACGCCATGCCTCGCCGGACTCACGCAGCCTGCATGTAGTCCCGGCGTGCCTTGCCGAGGCGGACGAGGTGTGCGACGTCGAGGATCATGGCCACCTTGCCGTCCCCCATGATTGTCGCGGCCGAGATGCCGGGCACCTTCCGGTAGTTGCTCTCGAGGCTCTTGATCACGACCTGGTGCTGGCCGACGAGATCGTCGACGAACATCGCGACGCGTGCACCGTCGGCCTCGATGATGACCATGATGCCGCGGTGGAACTCGCGCACCTTCGGTTCGGTGCCCATGACCTCGTGCAGGCGTACTACGGGCAGGTAGTCGCCCCGCACCTGCATCACGAGACCCGTGCCCGCGATCGTCTTGATGTCGGACTGCGCGGGCTGCAGCGATTCGACGATGTATCCGAGCGGCACGATGTAGAGCGAAGCGCCCACGGCCACCGAAATGCCGTCCAGGATCGCGAGCGTGAGCGGCAGCCGGATCGACACGGTGCAGCCCTTCCCGGGCTCGCTCCCGATCTCGACGCGCCCGCCGAGCGCGAGGATGTTCCTGCGCACCACGTCCATGCCCACGCCCCGTCCGGAGATGTCCGTGACCTGGTCGGCGGTGGAAAAGCCGGCCTCGAAGATGAGGCCGTACACCTCGCCGTCCGTCATGCTGTCGTCCACCGTCATGCCGCGCGAGCGCGCCTTCGCGAGAATCTTCTCGCGATCGAGTCCGCGCCCGTCGTCGACCACTTCGATGACGATGTTGCCCCCCTGGTGGAACGCCTTCAGCGTGATCGTGCCCCGGGCAGGCTTGCCCGCCTCGATGCGGGCCTCCGTACTCTCGAGCCCGTGATCCATGCTGTTGCGCACGAGATGCGTGAGCGGATCCGAGATCTTCTCGATGACGCCCTTGTCGAGTTCCGTCTGCTCGCCGACGAGCTTGAGCTCCACGTCCTTGCCGAGCTTCGTCGCGATGTCGCGCACGAGCCGCGGGAAACGGCTGAAGACGAACGCGATCGGCAGCATCCGGATCGACATCACCGCTTCGGAACGTCTGAACAAGGTGGACTCTCGGAGCCAACTGGCGAGAACCGCCCGAGCGAGATAGGAGCACGCCAGCTGAGCCCCACTTCTCGAGGCCATTTGGCTTTCCCTTGGTGGTTCATGCCGCTTTCGGGCGGACTGATC